>CANSPP010000001.1 GCA_947648905.1 uncultured Clostridium sp.
AGTAGCACTATAATTGTTATTACTAATGCTATTAATGTAATACCTTTGTTATTTGCTTTTCTATTTTTTATTTGCATAAAAAATTTCTCCTCTCTTTCGTTTTTTATTTGTTCTTTTGTTAGTATTTACTATTTCAAAAAATAATATCCATTACTTTATTTTTTCTAATAGTTACTGCAACTTTTTTCATTTATATTCTATCCATAATTATGTAATTAGTCAATACGTTGTATGGATTTTTTTAACTTGTAACTAAATTGTAATTAAGATTTAACACATTTGAAACACAATAATTGTCACTTTATAGTATAATAACGTTAGATTATACTAAGGAGAATTATAAATGAATGTAGAAGCAGATTTAAAAAAAGATGGAATAGAGGTAGTAAGCAAATTAGATACATTAAGAATTAATTCACTAGCAAAAGGAGTATCTACCAAACTATGTGATACATTTCCTGAATTTAATTTAGATCAAAATGAGTTATTTATAAAATTATCTAGATTAGATATGTATAGAGCAAAAATGCCTGAAGGTATGGCAGAAGCTAATTACTTTTACAAAAATACTTCAATATATTTCAATGAACACATTCAAGACGAAGACTTAGAAGAATTTGCAATTCACGAATGTATTCATTATCTTCAAGAAGTAAAAGATAAAAAGAACACTTTAATTAGAATGGGACTTTGCGATTACACAGAATTTAAAATTTATGGATTAGGACTAAATGAAGCAGCTGTCCAACTTATGGCTTCTAAAGTTAATAAAATTCCAAAAGAATTTGTAAAATACTTTGGAATAAGCTTTGAAACAAACAGTCCATCTTACTATCCATTGGAATGTTGTTTAGTAAACCAAATGGCTTATTTAGTAGGAGAAAATCTTTTATTTAAAAGTACTTTAAATAGTGACGATGACTTTCAAATTAAATTTTCTCAAATAACTTCTCCAAAGGTTTTCTTGTCTATTCAAGGCGCTATTGATGATATCATTTATGCAGAAGAAGATATTATAAAATTAAATAATAAAATTGCTGCAGTTGACGATAGAAATAAAAAAA
Source organism: uncultured Clostridium sp. (assembly GCA_947648905.1). Classification (GTDB taxonomy): domain Bacteria; phylum Bacillota; class Clostridia; order TANB77; family CAG-508; genus CAG-269. Next base: position 1,065 of record CANSPP010000001.1, read on the forward strand.
TTGATGCAATGTTAAAGAAAATTGACGAATTAAAAAACGAAATCGCTTTGACTTTTATGAGAACACAAAACCTTATTATTTCAAGCTATTTCGATAGTACATTTAATAATATTACAAACTTAGAAGAAGTTGAAAATTACAGAAAAAAATTATATTCTTTTAAAGATTACTTAGGATATGTTGACGGCTATACTTTCTTTAATGATTATTATGTGAGAAAAATGGAACAATTGGAAGAAAGATATAATGCCCTAGAAAATGGTGAACCAATTGTTACAGCTCTTAAAGTTATTACTAAAAAGGAAAATAAATTTGTAGCTTTTCTTAAAGCTATTAAAAGATTACTATTTCACGAAACACCAGAAGGTGCTTTTGAAGATGAATCAAAAAAATAAATATTGTATATAAGAAGTAAAGATATATTATTATAATATATCTTTACTTCTTTTTATTCACTATTATAGTTAATAACTATAATTTTTGCACTATACTTTTTGCTGCTTCTCTTCCTGAATTTGCAGCCCAAGCAACAGTTCCTTTTATCCCTGCCAAATCTCCTCCTGCATAGATTTTAGGATTTGATGTTTGATAATCTTCATTTATTTCAATATTTCCCCACTTATTTAATTCCAAACCTAAATCTTTTACAAATGGTGCAGGTTGTGAACCTAAAGCCATTACAATATAATCAATTTCAATTTCATAATTGCTATTTTCTATATTTACTGGCACTAGTCTTGTTTCGCCTTCTTTTTGTTTTAATTCTGTTTTTATCAGTTCAACCTTTTCTACTTTTTCATTTCCTAATATTTTTACTATGTTATTTTGAAATAGAAACTCAACATTTTCTTCCATTGCTTCTTCTATTTCTTTATCTTCTGCTGGCATTTGTTCTCTTGCTCTTCTATAAATTACTTTTACTGCTTCTGCACCTAGTTTTTTTATAGTTCTTGCGCAATCCATTGCAACATTTCCGCCACCAATTACAGCTACTTTTTTTCCTTTATAGTCTGGATGTAATTTATATTCTAGCAATTCGTTTCCTCCATAAACTCCTTGCAAGTTTTCGCCTTCTACTCCCATTTTTGAAGATATATTTGCTCCTATTGATAAAAATATTGCATCATATTGATTTTCTAGTTCTTCTATTCTTAAATTTTTGCCTAATTCTTGCTCATATTTTACTTCAATTCCTAAGTCTAATATATTACTTACTGTTTGTTCTACTATCTTTTTATTTAGTCTAAACTCTGGGATTCCGTGTACTAGCAGTCCTCCTAAATAATTATATTTTTCATATATTGTAACTTTAATTCCGCTCTTTTGCTAAAAATGCTGCAGCTGTTAATCCTGCTGGTCCTCCACCAATTATAGCTACTTTTTTATTGTCTTTGCTTTTGATTTCATCTGCCCAGCAATCTTTTAAAGTTACTTTTTGTTCCATTACGTTGTCAAACACTAATGCTTCTAAATCACCTATCGAAACTGGTTCACCTTTTATTCCTCTTATACAAGAACCTTGACATTGCTTTTGATGTGGACAAATTCTTCCACATATGCCTGGTAAAACTGTAGTTCTACTTAGTATTTTATATGCTTCTTTGTAATTTTCTTGTTTCACCTGCCCAATGAATGTTGGTATGTCATTTTGCAATGGGCATCCCTTTGCTGAGCAAGGTTTTACTTTACAATTTAAACAATAATTTGCCTTTTCCATATTTTACTCCTTTTGGGACATTTGGGGACGTTTCCTTTTTGTCCCCTTCCTATTTTCATTCTAATTTTCTCTAATAACTTGCTTTAAGTCTCTTATAAAATCTATTTTTTTGCTTTCGTCTCTTAATAGTGCTGCTGGGTGCCAGGTTGGCATATATTTTATTCCCTTCTTTTCTACCCATTTTCCTCTTGATGCTGTAATTCCGTATTCTTTGCCTAATATGTGTTTTAGTGCAACACTTCCGAAGCAATACTATTATTTCTGGTTTTACTAATACAACTTGATTTCGTAGGTAATCCATACATGCTGTGCATTCGTCTTCTTCTGGGTTTCTATTTGCTGGAGGTCTACATTTTACTATATTTGCTATGTATACTTCTTCTCTCTTTATTCCTACCATTTTAAATGCTTGGTCCATCAACTTTCCCGCTTTTCCTACAAATGGTTCTCCGCAACCTGTCTTCGTCTGCTCCTGGTCCTTCACCTATAAACATTATTTTTGCTTGTTTATTTCCTACTCCAAATACTATGTTTTGTCTTGTTTTGCATAGTTTACATTTATTACAATCTTTTATTGCTTCTTCTAGTTCTTCCCAATTGTCATACATTTTTTCACCTTCTATTTTTTTGATATTTATATGATATAATTTTATTTTTATTTCGTCAAGTTCTTTGACTGCATATTCATTTTGAACTTTTGGACTTTTTTGACCTGTCCCAAAAAGTTTTAAAAAACCAGTAGAATTGTTCTACTGGTTTTTACGAAAACTATTATTACTTAATATAATTTATTTTTGCTCGTGGCAAATCTGAAAGTTTAGTCTTTCCATAGTATAGTTGTCTCGCTTGTTCTCCTGTTAGCGCACCTCTTTCTATTAAAGCTTCTACAAGAATTTTTGCCTGCTTACGTTTCTTTTTTAAAGTTATTCTAGCTAGCTTTTCAGATTTTTTCATAATCTTACTTGTTTGTTTAGCTAGTTCTTCCCTTTGTTTTTCAGTAAGTACTGTATAATTAATGTTTCCATTTATTATATAACTTCCCATGTTGCCTAAATATTTACCTTTTGTCCTTATTCTTGTTCCCAAAAGCATAACATGAATTTTTCTTGTTGCTATTTCATAGTCTTCTAGAATTCCTTCATCCTTTTGGTTTAAAAATACTTCACACGAAATATCGCCTGCTAAGGCCACAGCAACTGTTTTTATAGTATCTTCTAATGTATATATCTTATCTTCTTTTCCTATTTCTTCTGAAGTTACGTTTACTCCACCAACACTTCCTTCGAAAGGAGCAATAATTGATATACTTTGTGTCTTTCCGTCAACCTCTCCCATTTCTGTATTAAGAATAAAATGTCCTATTTCATGATAAGCGACTGTTTTTATATATTCTTTGTTTAATGACCTAATTTCCTTAAAGTTTTTAATCTCTTCTTCAAAAACTTTTACGTTATCAATTGAACTTAGTTTCTTTTTTCCTTCATTTTTCGTAAGGATAATTGCATTTTCTAATCTATTAATGATATTTTCTTTAGAAGTCTCTTCTTTTTCAACTTCGGCAACAAGATCATATATATATGAGTACGTTGCAATTTGTAAAAAACTTTCCTTACTAACGCTTACTTTATGTTTCCGCATTAGCATTCTGATTGTAGGATACATTTCGTTATACATCTTTTCTACTTCTTTTTCCAAAACAGTTTGCCTTGACTTTTCGACTACCACGCCCCTATTTAATTTAGTTTTCATCTTTTTGCTCTCGCTTTCTAGCTTTACGCATTTATGTTATATCATAGTTTACATATTTCGTCAACCTTTTTTAAAAAAATACATCTTCTTTCAAAACTTTTTTAGCCTGTCCCAAAAAGTTTATTTAACACATTTTTCTATTAATCTTATTTTTACGGTTTTATCTGTATCAATTTCAGCTTTAGTTCCTATAGGAATTACTGTTTTTGTTTCTATATGTCCAAAGTTATTTGATTTGATAATTGGAAATTGATATTCTTTTCCTATGCAATCTAGTATTAGTTTTTCAAGCGCTATTCCACTTTCGTGTTCATAGTTACCAATCCACAATCCTTTTATTTTATTGAATACGTCATTTTGTTTCATATAGTATAGATAGTTGCTTGCAAGCGTTGGTGATGTTTCAAAACCTAATTCTTCCAAAAACAAAATTTTATCTGTAAAATCCAAGCTATATTTTCCTGAAATCATTCCTCTAATTAAGCTTAAGTTTCCACCAATTAATTCTCCTTGTGCTTTGCCTTGTTTTATTGTTTTATATTCTTCGTTTTCTTTTCCTAATTCTAGGCTTCCTTCTACAAATCTTTTTATTGCTTCGTTATAGCTATAGTCTGTTTCGTCTGTTGCTATTGTTTTAAAGTTTGTTCCACTAAATGTTACTAATCCTGTTTTTGCTGTTATTATATTGGTTAATGACGTGATGTCACTATATCCACATATTATTTTTGGATTATTTTTTATTGCCTCATAATCTAAGTATTCGAATGTAGTGTTTGAATTTTCTCCCCCTTTGGCACACCATATCATTTTAATGTTTGGGTCTTTGAACATTTCGTTTATGTCTTCTGCTTTTTCTTTTGCAGTACTGCTGTATCCATTTGTGTTTGAGTAGAAGTTTTTTGAAAATTTTACTTTAAATCCGTCTTTTTCTACTTTTTCTTTTGCTCTTTCTATTTCTTCTATGTTTTCTCCTATTATTGGGTTTGATGGTGCTACTACTCCTATTGTCTCTCCTTTTCTTATCTTTTTCGGAATTATCATTTTGACCTCCTTTTTGTTTTTCTATATGTTTTATACATTTTTTGTTTTTAATTGTCAAGTGTATATAGGTCATAAAAAACTAGCAAGAATTACTTGCTAGTTCGTTTTTTAGAGTTTCCTTAATCTAGTTCCAAAGGTTCTAATTCTTCAAGAGTTAGAGTTCCATCATATAGAGCTTGCGCTTCTTCTCCCAGTAGAATCTTTCTAAATAATAAAGCTTCTGCTATTATTTCAAGCTTTTCTTTATTGTCTGAAATTGCTCTTTTTGTTTTTTCTCCTGCTTTACAAAAGAGCTCTATAATTTTTTCTTCTTTCTCTTCCTTGTTATTGATGTCTGGGCAATATTTTTCAATATACTCTTCTGCTATGTCAATAGCTTTTAGGAAATCACCTTTCCAAAATACAGGCTCAAATCCCATCTGCCCTGATGCAATCTTTCCTGCTATAGCATATGCGACTCTCTCTATATAGTATTTTTCATCCTTATTGACACTTTTCTCAATATAGTCAGAATAATTCACCCCAAAATGTTCCTTTGTAGGCACAATTGTTATAACTATTATTGGCATGTAATCCATATGTAAGGCCCGATTTACTATAAAATGTCCAGCCTCGTGAAACGCAGTTTCTCTTAGTTCTTGTTCGGTCCGAATTACTGGTTCAAAGTTGTTAGCATAATTTCCGAAAATGTTTTCTTCAATCCATACTTTAATTAGATTTGTACCCTGGTTCATAAAACTCTCCTTTCGCATTTTATGCAAACCAATTATATTACGGTTTACATATTTTGTCAAGTATTATTCCTATAACATAAAAAACCAGTAAGAATTCTTACTGGTTTCGAGGTTTTTCAAATGTAGTCTAGTTATAGCCATATTCACAATTAATTGGTTCTTCCAAAAATCCGTCTTCTGTCATATTGTCCTCAGAAAAATGTGATAGTATCATAGCATTTGCTATATCATTAACATCATATACATCTAACATTTCCCAAATAGGATTATTGTATTGCACAATTGCAATTGTTAGAACTTCTTCGTCGATTAGCTCCTTCCCTGCTCTATCTGCAATATCTTTTGCATACAGAAAAACTCTTATTAGAGGTGTCGTAATGGAATATCTATCTTCTTTAATATAATACTGGTTTTCTAGAATATCAATTCCCTCTTCAATCATTTCTAATAATAGAGTATAGCAATAGTCTTCTTCATCCTCTTCAAATATACACGTCTCTAAATCACTTTTGTCAATATAACATGAGAACAATCCCTCATCATACATATATTGAGATAATAGTGTAGTCGTTTCTTCCATTAGAATAAATAATAGAAATTCGGTTGTTACATTATACCTTTCATATTTTTTGTAATACCGTTCTATCGCTCTTTGAAGTATCTCGCCAACCCGCGTAGTACACATAATGTTAATCTTTTGGCTTTGCATAAGAAGTCCTCTCTTTCTACTTTTGACATAATGTATTATATATTAGTATTTGAATTATGTCAAGTGTTTTTAGAGAGTTGTCTTCTTTTTATCAATTTACTTTAATTCAATTAAAGCTGTACATAATCCATAATCCTGTTTTTCAACTCTAAAAGAATGAACTAAACTTGAATTACACACACTACAAATACCACTATCTATAATGTTTTCTGATTTTAGACCTGCTTTTTCTAGTATTGTTTTATTAATTAGAACTGTATCTATGTTCCATTTTGCATTTGGTGTTTTCTCTTCAATTATTTCGTTTAAATTATCTAAATCTTGAAATTCATCTTCAAATAATTCCTTTACATCTCTATCTACTTCAAAATGGCATTTTCTAATACTTGGGCAAATACAACAAATTATGTCTTCTGGATTACTTCCAAACTCACTTTTCATTTTTTCTACTGTGTTTACCGATATTCTTTGCAAAGTTCCCTTCCATCCAGAATGTGTATTACCAATAGCTTTTCTTACTGGGTCAAAAAACAAAAGTAAAATACAGTCTGCATTTGTTGTAGCAAGCATTAAATCTTTATTTTTAGTTACCATTCCATCTGTTTTACTGTATTGTTCTAAATTGAAATCCGGTTCATTTTCATTTATTTTTTTAGTTATCACTTTTACTTCATCTGTATGCTCTTGGTTTGTTTTTACTAAATGTGTATAATCTGAACCAATTGCAGAACTTAATGTTTTATAATCTTGTATCGCTTTTTCGTATTCAGATTTTTCTAATTGTTGCTTGTTTACTTTTGCTGTTCTATAATTTTTGTCTATTCCTAAACTATATGCATGATTTATATAATCTTTATACTCTAGCAATTTTCTAAACTGCAAAAATTCAGTTCCGTCCTTCTTAACGTGAATAACATTTTCATTTGATAAATCCATCTTTTCTCTCCTTTTTTGTCCAATTGGGGACGTTTCTTTTCTGGACATTTGTCCAAGAAAGAAACGTCCCTAATTGGACACTAATTAGACATTTTTAATAATATTTCGTCCTTTGTTTTTTGGTCTATATAATTGTACTTGTTGTCATTTTGTTTCGAATTAAATCCACATATTGAGTGATACTTACAATATGCGCAAGGTGTGTTTCCTTTTTTATTATATGGTTTTAAGTCGATTTTACCACTTAAAATTTCTTTTCCTATGTCTTTTATTGTTTTGTAAATATAGTCTTGCAAGATTTTGAATTCTTCTTGTTTTACTCCATTTGTCCATTTCTCGTTGATTGCTCCTGATGTTGTTAGTGCTGCTGGTACTAGTTTTGAGCTTCCTGTTTTTAGTGTGTTGTCATTCATTTTTATGATTTTTACGTCTGCTATTATTAGACCTTTCATTTTGAAGTTTTTTCTGATTAGTTCTTCTATTTCTTCTTCTGTCATTTTTTTGTCTGCTTTTACCATTTGCTCTAATAGTGAGAAATAGAAAATTCCTGCTGGCATTATGTCTGATTGTTTGCATATTGCGTCTGTATATGTTAGTAGTTGTATTTGTAAGCCTGCATATACTTCATTTAAATCAATGTTTTTTGCTGATGATTTGTAGTCTATGATTCTTAAGTATTTTCCGGTCTTCGCTATTTGCTGTGTCTATTCTGTCTATTTTTCCTGTTATTTCAATCTTTTTGCCATTTTCTAATTCTAGGATGATTGGTTTGTATTCGCCTTTTTTGCCGAATTCTATTTCTGTTCCTGATATGCTGAAGTCGCTATATATAATTGTTTGTATTATATATTTTAGTGCTTTTGATACTATCTTTTTTAGTCTTCTTACTAGCACTTTATATTTCGCTGTTGCTGTGAATACAAAGTTTTTACTTAAACTTAAATTTTCGTCAATTATTTTTGATACAATTTTTGCAATTTGCTCTTCTTCTAATTCTGCTAAATTTAAGCCTTCTTCATTTACTTGATCAAAAAATTGGTCAATTGTTTCGTGCATAAATGAACCTGTATTGAAGCTTTGTACTCTTAGTGTTTCTCGTTCTTTTAGGTTTAGCCCATATTCTAAGTAATATGAAAATGGACAACTTCTGTATCTTTCTAGTCTTGATACACTTGTGTTGAGTGTGTTTCCATATAGTTTATCAATATTTTCTTGTGATATATCTTTTGGTATATTTGTGTATTTTAGTGCTTCTAGGTCTTCTTGTAATTTGTTACTCCATTCTATTTGATTTTTATAATAGTTATAAATTTCGTACCAAATGTCATCTATTTTTTCTTTGTTTTTTAGTTTTGATATATTTTCTATTAATTCTTCGTATGTAATTATAGTGTTTACAACTTCATAATTTTTATTTATTACATCGCTTTTTTCTTCTAGTTTAGGAAATATTCTTTTTATTTTATTCAATAGTATTGATGGTCTTTGCGTTTTTCCTTCGCTGTCTGCTGATGTGTATGATAGATATAACTTCTTTTCTGCTGTTGTGAATGCTTTGTAGATGTTGAAGTTGTCTTCATATAAATTTTCAATTGTACCTTTTGCAAGCTCTATGTTGTGCTCTTTTAGTTTTTCTCTGTCAGCATCATTTAAAAATCCCTCGTCTTTATTCACGCTTGGGAATACTCCATCATTTAGTCCTATTATAAATACAGCTTGTACTTTATGGCTTCTTGACCTTTCTACATCTCCAAATATTACTTGGTCCTGAGTTCCTGGGATTTTTCCAAGTCCACTATTTTTTAGTCCTATTTTTAATATTTTGCTGTAGCCATCTATTGTCATTTTGTCATCTTTAAAAATTAATATAATTTCATCTAAAATGTCCATAATTATTTGATAGCTCATTTTATATTCATTTACTAAATCTAGCAAATTTCTTTGTTCTAATTCTTGTATTTTATTTAATATTTTTTCTTCTATTTCTTGTGTTTGTATAAATTGATAAATTGCTTTTGTAATTCCTGTTGCAGTTCTTTCTTTTTTTATTTCTTCTTGCAATTTTAATAATGGGTTTATAATCTCTTTTCTTAATTGATTTAGTCTCTCGACTTCTTGCTTTTTATTTTCATTGTCTAACTCATATATAAAATCTTTTTTCCATTTATTTTGCTTTATTCCCCATTTGTTACAATAGTTTTCTAGTTTGAATATTTCGTCATTTTCTATGTTACAAAATCCTAACTTTATATAACTAAATACCGCTTCATTTGCAAAGTTTTTATTTAGCACCTCAAGTATTGCTAATATGTATTGAATTATTATGTTTTGGTTTAAATCTCTTTTTTCGTCTATAAATACTGGTATATCATATTGATTAAAAATTGCTCTAACTAGTGAAGAATAGTTTTCTATATTTTTTGTAATTATAGCAATATCTTTATATCTTAGTTTTTCTTCTCTTACTGCCTTTTTTATTTTTTTAGCAACTTGCTCTATCTCTGAATACTCATTTTTAGCTAAAAACAACTCTATATTTTCCACATTTTTTTCATATTTTGTGGATTTTATATTGTAGATATTTTCACTTAAATGTTTTAATTCTTCTGTTTTAAATCTATATGTTCTCTCTAAGTTTACTGGCTCTTCTATTTTTAAAGCATTTTCTTCTGATAAATTTAGCAATTTTCTTACTGTTATTTTATTTGAATAATATATATCTTTATCTGGATTTGTATCTGTTTCCAAATTATCTACGCAAACTGTTATATTTACTTGCTTTGCTTGTTTTACAAGCTCTTTTATTACTTCATATTCCTGTTTTGTAAAACCTGCAAACTCGTCTATATATATTATACTATCTTTTACAATATCGGTCTTATCTAGGTTATTAGATAGAAAATCCAATAAATCTGTTTCATCAATGTAATGGTCTACAATCTTTTCTTCGAACTTCTCGTAAATTAATGCCATATCTGCTAACTTTGTTCTCAAATATGCATCTTCATTGTTAGTTGCTTCTTCTTTTAAAACATCTACACTCACTTTATGTTTCTTGAACTCTGTAATCGCTCTCATACTTAAGTCTATATTCTCATCAGTTTTACCTAAAAACTTCAAGTCAGATTTATACTGACTTAAAATTGAATATATCAGCATTGCCTTTCCACACTTAGAAAGACTAGTTTTATTACTTCCACCAACTTCGTTTAACACTCTATATGCCATTCTACTCAAAGTAACAACCTCTGCATTCATTACAGCATTTGTCCTTAAAGTATCCATCAGCTTTTGCTCTGCTGTAAAAGAAAATTGCTCTGGTGTAATTACATAAATCTTCTTCTCTTTTTCAATTAAACTTGCTATCTCAGAAAAGCAGTAGCTACTTTTACCGCTACCAGGTTTTCCATATATAATTCTTAGCGCCATTTCGCCACTTCCTTTCTTAAAACATGCAATTAGAATGCTCCACCGCCTCCGCCGTGAACCGCCTCCGCCAGAGAATCCGCCGCCTCCTGAGAAGCCACCGCCTCCACCGCTTGAAAATCCTCCGCCTGATCCGCCTCCAGATGATTTCATTGCTTTTCCTAGTGTTTCGTTATATGTTCTTAAAAATCTTCTGTCTAAACTTGCGTACATATAGAATGTGCTATAGTCTGATGTTATAAGGTCTAATAATTCTTCGTTTGCTAATAAATTTTCTAAGTCGTCGTCTAAGTTTAGTCCTTTTATTCTTTTTATTATCTTTTTTGATATTCCAAAACTTACTGCATATGCTAAGTATTTTTCCCATAGTGTTACGTGTTCTACATCTCTTTCGTCTAGTAATGTGTTTTCTAGTTTGTATCTTAGTGTGTTTAGTTTGCTGTAATCTCCTATTAGGTTTGCATTGTTTTTTAACATTAGGTTGTCTGTTAGTATTAGTATTGTAGCAATACATATTAAGAATTCGTCTGCTACTAGATAACTTCCTTTTGTTAATATTCCTGTTGCTAGCATTATTATTCCGAAAAGTACTAATAGACTTATTGTTGTTGTTACTATTTTTTGTCCTGATACTCTTTGGACTGCTTTGTTTAAACTATGCCTTATCATAATTATTACATTCAAGAATATACTTATTAATCCTAGTGCTAATGGCCAAATACATATTAACATCATAAAGATTGACGCTTGTGTTTCGAACATATTTAGTCCATTGTATCCTATATGTTTTATTACAACAATTACTGCTATTATGAATAAAAACATATTGAATACTCGTAATACTTTTGGTACGCTTTGCTTGTTTGCTCCTAGTCTTGCCATATTACTTTCTACTAGTCTGTTTAACTCTTTAAATTTTGTATTTGCGTCTTTTTCTTTTGGCATTTCTTTTAATCTGTCAGACAATTCTACTGAATCTTTTTTATCAAATACCCAGTCATAGACGTATTTTTGCATACTGTCCATTTCACATTCTTTTTCTGGCACTTTTTCTATTCCATATAAGTATCTTCCACCAGTTAATTTATCTCTAATTTCTAATTTTATATTTCCTTTGTCTATTAAATTTAGTATTTCTGCTATGATGTCTCTCGCAAGTATGTTCCTACTTCCTTGAATGCATCCAGCCATTATTGCATTATATTTCTCAAATAGATAATCTTCTTCTATATTTTCTACCATATATTTTTTGTCTTTTTCATATACTAGCAATAAAATTATCCAATAAATTAATAGGCATACTCCCATAATTATTACATTTCTTGTAAAAGCTTGTTTTTCTTCTTTGTGTTCAATTATATCGTTTTCATTTTCTCGCACTATTTCGGTTGCTTCTATTCCTGATTTTTTTACTGAATTCGGTATGTTTGAATTGTCAAACAAAACTCTTGCTGCAACATATTCTCCTGCCTGTACATTTCTCACTTTAAAATTTGCGTGAGTGTTTGATATTATTTCTGATTTTCCGTTATATGGTCCATGTCCCCATACTTTTATTTCTGATTTATTTGTTGGTATGTATATATCTATATTTAGGCTATTTATGGCACATTCCCAGTCTCCACCAATAAAATTATAATATAATTCTGCTGTGTCATTATGTCTTACACATAAGTTTTTTATTGTATATTTTATTTTAAACGTTTTAGTTTCGTTTTCTGATGGTGAATACACCTTAACTTTGTATATTTGTGATGTATTTTCAATTGTGTAAATTCCATCTTGTCCATTTCTTCCATATGACGAATTATTATATTCAATTTCGCTACTTCCCGCTATTTTGCTTACACTTTCCACAGTTATTCCCGAACCTGTGTATAAGTTGTTATTTATTTTGTTGTTTTTTATTATGTCTGCATATTCGTTACTTGTTTTGTTATATGGAACTGTTATATATATTCCATTATATTGACCATTAAATTTATATGTAAGTGTTTGCTCTACAGCAACTGAGCCATCTTCCTTTACATTTGCTTGTATATCCATATCTTCAATGTGGTAGCTTTTTGCTTCTACTTTATTTTGAATTAGTATTATTCCTATTGCTACCACTATTATTAACATTAGTTTTTTTATCTGATTTCTCATTTACATTCTCCTTTTATCTTTTGCTACATTGGGACATTTGGGGACGTTTCTTTTTTGTCCCTATGCTTCTCTTCTCCAATAAAATAAGTATTGTTGAGCAAGTCCTGCTAAATTTCCGAATTTTTCTTGTGCTATTTTTTCTATTTGTTTTTTACTTACTTTTGTTTCGTCTTCTTGTTTTATGTATAAGTCATTCATAACTCTTCTTACCCATACATCTATTGGAAATACTTCAAATCTTTTTAAGTCTGAAAATAGTAATATGCAGTCTGCTACTTTTGGTCCTACTCCTGATAATTTTAGTAGTTCCTCTCTTACTTCTATGGTATTTGGATTTTGCTTCATTTTTTCTAAGTCTACTTGTTTTTCTAATATCATTTTTGTTGTTTCGTATAGTCTGATGTCTCTAAATCCTAGCCCTAGTTTTCTGTATTCTTCTATACTTACGTTTTTTAGTTGTTCTGGTGTTGGGAATGTGTAATATTTTTTTCCGTTGAATTCTATTTCATTTCCGTATTTTTCTGATAGTCTTTCTATTATACCTTTTATTCTTGGTATGTTGTTGTTTGCTGATATTATGAATGATATTATTGTTTCCCACAAGTCTTGATTTAATATTCTTATTCCTTGCCCATATTCTATACTTGTTTTCATATTGTCATCTATTTTTGCTAACTTTTCTTTTATCTCTTCATAGTTTCTGTTTAAGTCAAAGTAGTTCTCTACTTCTTCCTTTATGTCATTTTCACATATTCCTTGAAATGTTATTTGCTCATTTTCTTTTTTTACGTTTAATACGTTGTTTTTGAATATTCCTGTGTAGCTTCCGTCTTCTTGCTTATTCCATCTGAAGCATTGCCCACAGTCAAATATGTCTTTTAGTTCAAATGAGCTTTCTTTTTTTATTGTATATTTTTGTTCTTTCATTGTTTATCGCCTCTTTTTTATTTTACAATATATATGCTTGTTTTTCAAGAAAGAAACTTTAAAATTATTCAAAATAACATAGGTTGTGATTGGAAAAATGCAATCCCTCTTGTAATTGCTTTGCTGTCAATATGATATTTTATTCCTGCAACTTTTTAAACCCAAGTCCCACAACCTCTCTAGAATTTGTTATAATCATAAAACAGTACGGATCTATTTTTCTTGCAGCAAGTTTAATTCTAGAAACATCTCGTCTAGAAGCTGCACACATAAGTACCAACTTTTCTTGATTTGTATACATTCCCTTTCCATAAAGCCCTGTTGCTCCTCTACGAACTTTTTCTTCTATCTCTTTTGCTATTTGCTCATTTTTATCAGAAATAATAATAAGTAACTTTGTAAAATAAATTCCTTCAAAAGCAATATCAATCAATTTTCCCATCAGATATATTGCAATTGCAGAATATAGACCTATCTCAACTTTTTTAAAAACTAGCATATTTATTGTTACAATAATTGCATCAATTATAATTATTATATTGCTTGTTCTTATTGTTGGATTATATGCCCTTGCTATAAAACTAACTAAATCGCTTCCACCTGTTGATGTTCTACACTTTAGCAATACTGCAGTTCCTAAACCTGTTATTATTCCACCATACACGCAGGCTAGAAACCTGTCTTGTGTTAATGGCTCAAATTTATCTAATATATCGATAAATGCTGAGAGTGCTATTGTTCCAATTATTGATTTTATAAAAAATGTTTTTCCTACTTTGAACATTGCAATTATGAATAATGGAATGTTGACTAGTAATACCATTGTTCCCATTGGTATTTTAAATAAATAGTAAGTGATTGTTGCAATTCCAGATACTCCACCTGTTGATAGTTGGTTGGGTAACAAAAATAGCGATACTCCTAAAGCAATTATGAATGCTCCTAATATCGTTCCACCAATCTCTATTAATATTTCTTTTATATTGATTTTCTCTTCTAAATACATAAAATCACCTTTATTACAATTATTTGTAAATCTAGGTGATTTTATTCGTTTTTAGTTGTCATATGTTTTTGTTATTTCTACTTTTGATTTTCCTTGTTTCATTTTTTCATCTTGTTTTAGTATTAAGTCTACATCATATGTATCTTTTAATTTTTGTACATTTTCTTTTTTATGACCAATTACGTTATTTGCGTCTATTGGTGATACTGTAACTTCTACTTCTTTTACTTTCATATTTAGTTTTTTGATTTTTCCTACTATTGCATCATACCACATTCCTGATTCTACTAGTTGCCTAAATGCTGGGTGATATGGTCCTGCTACTACTTCACTTTCTTTTCTTCCTGGTTCTGATATTTCGTCAGTATTTTGAAGTCCTACTCTTATTATATCTATTTTTTTGTCTGCAAAAAGCCTTACTATTTCTTTGCAGATCTCTACTGCTTGTACTACTGATAATGGCTGATATGTTCCTTTTTCATATTCTTTTTCTAGTTTTGTGTTTTTTACTACTAGAACTGGGTATATTCTTACCATTTTAGGTTTTAGTTTTATTAGAGCTTTTGCTGTGTTTATTTCGTCAATTCTAGTGCTTTCTGGCAAGCCTACCATCATTTGATGTCCTAACTTGAAACCATACCATCTAATCATTTTTGATGCTTTTTTTACATCTTCAAATGTGTGTCCTCTATTTGCTCTTTTTAGAATATAATCATTTGCTGATTGTACCCCTAATTCTATTGTTTTTACTTTGTATTTTTTTAACCTTTTTAGTGTTTCTTTATCTATACAGTCTGGTCTTGTTGATATTCTTATACTTTCTACTTTTCCATTTTTTATGTATTCGTATGCAACTTGTAATAGTTCTTCTTGTTTTTCTTTTTCTATTGCTGTAAAACTTCCTCCGAAAAATGCTATTTCTATTTGTGCGTCTTCTGTTTTTATACTTTTTAGGTAATCTTCTATTATTTCTTTTGCTTTTTCTTTTGTCATTTTTTCTTTTTGTCCACTTATTGATTTTTGATTGCAGAATATACAATCATTTGGGCATCCTAGGTGTGGTACAAATATTGGTATTATGTATTGCTTTTTCATAGATTTTACCTCTTTTCTATTTTAAATTTTCCAAAGCTTTTTTAGCTGCTTGCATATGTGCTTCTTTTTTGCTTCTTCCTTCTCCTTTTGCCAACACTTTTCCATTGCATTTTACTTGTGCTTCAAATATTTTGTCGTGGTCTGGACCTTTTTCTTCTAGTATTTCATATTCGATTTTTACATCTCCATTTGCTTGAAGTTTTTCTTGTAAAACTGTTTTATAGTCTTTATCTCCTACGTGTTTTGTTGCTTCTTTGATTTCATCTTTTAGGTTATCTATTATAAATTTTTCTGCCTTTTCTATTCCTCCATCTATGTATATTGCAGCAATTACCGCTTCTACACTATCTGCTAATATTGCAGGTCTTTGATTTCCGCCACTTTTTTGTTCTGATCTTCCTAAGTACAAGAAATCACTAAAATTATGCAATTTTGCAATCTTGTATAGGCTTTTTTCGCATACTACTGTTGCTCTAACTTTAGTCATTTCTCCTTCTCTTAGTTTAGGATATTCTTTGTATAAGTATTTGCTAGATATAAATTCTAAAATGCTATCTCCTAAAAATTCAAGTTTTTCGTTACTTTCTAAATTGTTTTCATATGCATATGATGTATGTGTTAATGCTTTTTTTAGTAATTCTTTATTTTTAAATGTATATCCTATGCTTTTCTCTACATTTTCTAGCTTCATTTCTTCACCTCACTTTTGTCTCTTATATTATATACTATTTTGCAAAATTTGCAAGGTTTTTGTAAGTTTTTCTGCCATTGGGGACGGACCTTTTTGGCATATTTTTTTATCTGCAACAAATTTTCCCTTATTCGACTTTTTTTTATTTTTTTATAGACATACTAAATTTCTTATTATATAATAATTATGTATTATTTTATTTTAGAAAGTGAGTAAAATTTTATGTTAGATGATAAATATAAAAATAGAAATTTATCTGAAGTTTTTAAAGAATTAGAAGCGATTAGAAATGACTCTATTGCAGAGCAAACAAAGTCAAAACATACTAATCACAAAGTTAATAATTATACTCAACCTAATTCTGGGCAAACTATTTCTTGGCAATCTAGCAATTGGGGAAATACTGATAATTCTCAAACTACTATATATGGTAAATCAAAGGACTTATCTTTATCTCATATTGTTATTGGTTGCAGTATTTTAATTGCAGCCTTAGTTATATTTTTCCCAAAAACAACTTCTTTTAATGCAAGTTATGCTGCTAAATCAGATTCTCTAGCAAGTATGTCTGAATTTGAATTAAACAGACATAGAATTAATATACAAAATATTATCTCTGAGAATTCAAATATGGATAGAGTAAAAGAGCAAGTTGTTGAAGAACGTGATGTTGAGTTTGAAACTACATATAATAACAATGGAACTCTTCCAAAAGGTGAAGAAATTGTTACACAAGAAGGTGTTCTTGGTAAGGACAGAGTAGAAGCTGTAAAAACTTATGAAAATGGTGAATTTGTAGAAGAAATTTTATTAAATAGAACTAAAATAACTGAGCCAACTCCAAAAGTAATTGAACTTGGTACTTCTGAATTTTTGGCTAAACACAAAGTTCATTTAAAAGATACTATGTACTTTACAAAGGCTACTAAATTAAAACAAGAAGCTGACAATTCTTCTGTTGATGTTGCAGAGGTTAAACAAAGTTTAGATGTTACATTGTTAGAACTTCCAAACGAAGACTGGGCAAAAGTTTCTTTTGATAGTATAGAAGGATATGTTCCAACAGCTAGTTTAACATCAGCTGCTTCAACACCAAATATAGTTGAAAAAAATAGAATTCAAAGAATATTACTTAAAGTTAATATAGATATGGAACTTAATAAGGTAAGTGGATTAACTTTAAATGATTATAAAAAGATATTTACAGGATTACAAAATGATACTAACAAGGTATTTGAAAATAATTATCAAGTATTTTACAATATTGAAAAGAAATATAACATAAACGGAATTTTCTTGGCATCTATGGCAATTCACGAAAGTGGTTGGGGTACTTCTCAAATATCACAAGAAAAACATAATTTGTTTGGTTATGGTTCTTATGACAGTACACCTTATGAATCTTCTTTTGAATTTGCTGATTATTCTGAAGGAATCGAAACTGTTGCTAAATCTTTAGTTAAGTATTATTTAAACCCTGCTGGTACTAAAATATATGATGGCGAGACTGCTAGTGCTTGGTACTTTAATGGTCCGACATTATCAGGCGTTAATGAGAGATATGCTTCAGATAAAGAATGGCATAAAAAAGTATATAATTATATGGAGATGTTATATAACAGACTTTAATTTAAACTTTTTCGATAGGAGTAACAAATGAATAAAATGAAATTTAAAATAAAAAATGTAAAATTAGCATTTGCGCTATTAGTAATATCCGCATTTATTGTCCTTGTACTTTATAATGTTTTCGTATTTTCTGGACTGAATAAGAAAAATGAATTTACTAATCAAATGTTAGAAATTGCTAGTGAAAACGAAAATCCTATTTTTAATATTCAAAAAATTACTACATATAGTAGTGCAGATGCCTTTAATGAAGAAGATAATCGTTCTTTACAGAATATGAGTATTTCTCAATTTTCTGACTTAGCTATATATCTTGATAATAGTTTGTCTTCTTCTGATTTAACTGCTGAAAATACAGTTAGCGAACTTTATATTGATAACATTAAAATCTCAGCTAATTCTGATAAGGGAACTAAAATTTTAAATTATAAGAATCCTTTGGATTTTACTACTTATAAAGATTTAGATTCTACTGATAGAATTAACTTTAAGATTATAAGAACTAATGAGCAAAATGAGAATACTAATTATGATGAACCTACTTTTTATACAGATTGCTCTAATCCTATTACTTTAGGATTTTTGAATAAGAATATTTTAACTGATTATTCTGCTTCTTCTGATGCTAATTCTGTTTCTTTTAATGGTAAGGTTTTACAAGAGGCTGGCGTTAGCTTAGACGATGTTAATTATTCTTTGAGTTTTACTATTCATATTGTTAATAATGTTGGTCAGAAGTTTGCTTATAATATGAAACTTGATGTTAATCTTGGTGGTGACGATGGCGGTATTTTTAATGGTTATACTAATAATACTGTTACTACTTCTGGTGATGAGTTTAAGTTTTTTAGAGAGTTAAATTAATATATAAATAGAAAACGTTGACATTTGTCAACGTTTTTTGGTTGGATAATGAAAATGAGAAAGCATTTATATTTAAATACTTTCTCATTTTCCCTTTGGAGGCGACACCCGGATTCGAACCGGGGATCAGAGTTTTGCAGACTCGTGCCTTACCACTTGGCTATATCGCCATTAACTTAAAATATTTCTTCGAAAAAGAAATATTGTGGAGCAGGTAACGGGAATCGGACCCGTAACTTAACCTTGGCAAGGTTATGTTTTACCACTAAACTATACCTGCATATATAAATGCGTGTGTTTACGCATTTATTATATTAACAAATTTTATATAAAATGTCAAGAGCGATTAATCATTTTTAAGTCTATATTAATTAATATGCTTTACTCTTTGTTTTTATTCCTAAATAATTTGCTTTTTATTTTTTGCTACTT
Source organism: uncultured Clostridium sp. (assembly GCA_947648905.1). Lineage (GTDB taxonomy): Bacteria > Bacillota > Clostridia > TANB77 > CAG-508 > CAG-269. The sequence goes on from CANSPP010000001.1 coordinate 20,169, forward strand.
TTAGTTTTTCTTTTGGTAGTTCTCTTTTTGGTTTCTTTTTCAAATTCTGCTTTTTCTTCTGGATTCCATTTTTCACCTTTTTTAGGTTTGTTCCAAGAAATATAATCGCAAGATTTTGGGTTGTTTTCACATATGTAGTAGTTTCTTTTTCTTTTTGTTTTTCTTACTTGTACTGTTGCTCCACATTTTGGACAAGGTACATCTATTGTTTCTACTATTGGTTTTGCATTTTTACATTCTGGGTATCCTGGACAAGCTAAGAATTTTCCGTATCTTCCATATTTGTATACCATCATTCTTCCACATTTATCACAAGGAATATCTGACACTTCTTCTTTTAATTCTACGTGTTCTAACTCTTTTTCTACTCTTGCTAATTCTTTTTCAAATGGTCCATAGAATTCTCTTAGCATTTTTTTCCATTCTTCATTTCCTTCTGCTATTTCATCAAATTCATTTTCTATTTTTGCAGTGAATTCAACATTTATTACATCTGTAAAGTTTTCTGTTAATAGTTTGTTTACTACTCTTCCTAATTCTGTTGGTACTAGTTGCTTTTGTTCTTTTTCTATGTATCTTCTTTCTAAAATTGTTGTTATTGTTGGAGAGTATGTACTTGGTCTTCCAATTCCCTTTTCTTCCAATACTTTTACTAAACTTGCTTCTGTATATCTTGGTGGTGGTTCTGTAAAGCTTTGTTTTGGATTTATTTTACTTAAGGCTAATTCTTGCTTTTCCTTTAAGTCTGGAAGCATTCCTTCTTCTTCTTTTTCTTGTATGTCTGTTCCTTCCACATATAAAGTCATAAATCCCTTAAATTTAAGTAATTGGCCATTTGCTTTAAAATTATAGTCTCCACTATTTATTGTTACTGACATTGTGTCATAAACTGCTGCTGCCATTTGACTTGCCATAAATCTGTTATATATTAATTTATATAATTTGTATTGGTCTTTTGTTAAAGAATCTTTTATACTTTCTGGCTCTAAATCTGCATATGTTGGTCTTATACCTTCGTGTGCATCTTGTGAGTCTTTTTTAGTTTTATAATATCTGTTTTCGTAGTAATTTTCTCCATATGTATTTACTATGTGTGTTTTTGCTGCAGCTCTTGCTTCTTCTGATATTCTTGTAGAGTCTGTTCTCATATAAGTAATTAAACCTACTGTGCCTCTTTCTGGTATTTTTACTCCTTCATATAGTCCTTGAGCTGTTGACATTGTTCTTTTTAGTGTAAATCCTAATTTTCTTGATGCTTCTTGTTGCATTGTACTTGTTGTAAATGGTGGCGCTGGCGTTCTTTTCTTTTCTCCTTTTTTTACTTCTTCAACAATATATTTTTCTTTTTCTATTTTTTCTAGTATTTTGTCTACTTCTTCTTTGCTATGTATTTCTAGTTTTTTTCCATTTTGTCCATAGAATTTTGCTTGGAATTGTTTTTGTGTTTCTTTGTCTTTTAAGTCTACATATATGTTCCAATATTCCTCTGGTTTGAAGTTTTCAATTTCTTCTTCTCTTTCTACTATTAATTCTACTGCAACTGATTGTACACGTCCTGCAGATAAACCTCTTCTTACTTTTTTCCAAAGTAGTGGACTTATTTTGTATCCTACTATTCTATCTAATACACGTCTTGCTTGTTGTGCATCTACTAAGTTTATATCTATATCCCTAGGCTCTTTTATTGCCTTTTGTACTGCCCCTTTTGTAATTTCATTAAATGTTACTCTTGTTATTTTTGCTTCTTCATCCTTTAGTATTGTTGCTAGGTGCCATGCTATTGCTTCACCCTCACGGTCAGGGTCAGTTGCAAGATATACTTTGTCTGCTTGCTTTGCCTCTTTTTTTAATAGTTTTACTAGGTCTCCTTTTCCTCTAATGTTTATATATTCAGGTTCAAAATCATTTTCTATATCTACTCCTAGTTTTGATTTTGGTAAGTCTCTTATATGTCCCATTGATGCTACTACTTTTGTGTTACCTCCTAGGAATTTTTTTATTGTATTTGCTTTTGCTGGTGATTCTACTATTATTAATTTACTTGCCATAGTTTTCCTCCTTATATTGTGCTTACACTTTGTCGCTATATGTTATTTTAGCTTAATTTGCTATATTTTGCAAGCTTTTTTTGGAACTATAGTAAATATGAACTCTTTGATAAGTCGCAAATAACATCTTGTACACAAACTGGTGTAACTTCATTGTCTTTTAATATTTTTAAAATTTCGTCTACTTTTTCTTCACTATTAGATAAGTATTCGATTGTTTTGTCTTCTGTTTTTGTGTCATTTTCTAAGTATTGTGTTTTTACAATTTTTATTCCATATTTACTATTTGATTTATTTACAAACTCGTCTTCATTTATTATTTTGTAGTACTCCAATTTTATTGGATTTTCTACGCCTGCCTCTTTTAATTTTTCCTTTTCAATAAATATACTTCCATAAAATCTTTTCATTTTTATCCCTCTCCTTCGTATTAAACAAAAATTATAATACTACTATTTTCAAGGGTTTGCAAGATTTTTTCGTCGCAATTTTTTACACTTTTTTGCTTGTTTTTACATATTTCGTTTTGTGTCGACATATTAGTTTTTGCTTTTGCTTTTTTCTTGTTTGTACTCGACAAATTTCGATAGATTTTTTTCTTTAATTTTGGTAAAATGTTATTAGATTAGGCCTATATTTAACTTTAAGTTTAATCGTAATTTATTTTCTTATTTTAACATTTTATTTTAAAATAGTAGTAATTTTTCATTACTACTATCTCTATTTAGCAAATTTAATTTCTATTGTTCTTCTTCCTTAAGTTGTAGTTCTTCATAGTACTCGCATTTATCTTCTATCACCTTGTCTCTTAACACAACATATAATTCTGTTGATGTTGCTGCTTTATATGGATTTGCATATAGTAAGTTTATCATTCCAAATGTAAAAATTGATGCTATTTCCCAACCTATAAATGATAAGTCTAGTATAAATGCTCTCCATTTGTTATGTCTCATCATTTCTTTTGAAAGTTTAAATGCTTTTTTTCTTTTTATTTTTGGATTTTCTGCTAATATGTATGGTATCATTCTATATTCATACATTTTTATTGGTCCACCTATAATTGTTAAATACCATAGCATATTATATATATTTCTTAGAAACATCGTTATTGCAACATTTATCCAATTGCCTTTTTTAAATATATCTTTTGCAATATTTGTTATCCTTGCATCTTCTTCTCTTGCTTTTAAAAAGTATTTTCTTCCTGCTACTATTAATGGGTCTCCTATCATTATTACAAATAGTAATGATATTAATGCAGTTAGTGAAAGTGTAACTCCTAAAAAGGCTTGGTTTATGTTAAATGATGTTATTGCGTCTAATATTTTAAATATGTATTTCTGTGATTTTGTTGCACTATTTACATTTGCTTTTACCATTTCTATTATTTTCATTTCTGGGTCTGTTAAATTTTCTATTCCTATTTTTTCTTCTGCTTCTGTGATTTTTTCTAGTATTATTTCTACTTTTTCTTGATCAACATCTTCGTCTGTTAACACTTGCTCTTGCCTAACTATGTAAGTTGGATCTAATGTGTCTTCTCCTTGTAGCCAACCTACTATTGATGTGCCAAATTCTCCTGTTAACATTGCAAGTAAAAAACATATTACTATTGCCGTCCAGTAGTTCTTCTTTACTACTTCTTTAGCTCTAGCTTTTAATTCTTTTCTTTTCCACATTATATATTCTCCTAGTTTCTTGTTCTATATAATTATAAACTAAATATTCCTTCTAGGCAAGTGCTTTTGTGGTTTTATTTCTTTATATCTTTTAATTTTAGTACGTCTCCTGCATTTAATTTTCCTGCTCGGGTTATTGCATTATATCCATATTTGTTTTTTAATTCGTCTACCACTTTATCTAATTTCTCTTGCTTTTCATTTTTATTGTTATAAAACAGTGATAGTTGTTCTTCCTCTTTTTCTTTTAAATTGTCTACTCTTACTCCAATTAATCTTATTTCACTTGTTTTTTTGTACATTTGATTTAGTAGTTCTTTTGCTTTCGCATATATTTCTTTTGTTGAATCTGTTGCTATTGGCAATTTACCTTGATGCGAAGTATCTGTAAAGTTTTTTGTTCTTAGCTGTACATTTACTGTTGTCGCTAATAGCTCACATCTTCTCAGTCTATATGTTACTTGTTCTGTTAATGCTAATAATATTTCCTCTAGTTTTTCTATTTCATTTATGTTTTGCGGTAATGTTATTGAATTTCCAACTCCTTTTGGTTTTTCTTTTTTATATTGTACTTCTGAATTATCTATTCCATTTGCATATTCCCACATCTGTATTCCGTGTTTCCCAAATTTTTTACTAAGTATGTTTATGTCTGTTTTTGCTAGTTCTCCTATTGTTCTTATTTGCATATTGTATAATTTGGGGACTGTTCTTTTACCTAGCATAAACAGTTCCGATACTGGTAAAGGCCACATCTTTCTAGGTATTTCTTCTTCATATAGTGTGTGTATTTTGTCTGGTTTTGTGAAGTCAGATGCCATTTTTGCTAGTAATTTGTTATGTGCTACTCCTACATTTACTGTAAAGCCTAGTTCTTCCTTTACTCTTTTACTTATTTCTTTAGCTTTGTTTATTAGTGTATCTTTCATTAAGTATTGTGTCATATCTAAAAAACATTCGTCAATGCTAAATCTTTCTATTTTATCTGTATATTCTAGTAATAGGTTATATAGTTTGTCTGAATATTCTCTGTATATATTAAAGTTTGATGAATATATTTTTACTCCTGGACACTTTATTCTTGCTTGATATATTGTTTCTGCTGTTTTTATTCCACATTCTTTTGCTTTCATACTTTTTGCTAGTACTATTCCTGACCTTTTTGTTTCGTCTCCACCTATTATTGCTGGTATCTCTCTTATATCTATTTTGTTTCCTTTTTTTAGCATATCTACTGCTGTCCAGCTTAAAAACGCATTGTTTACATCTACGTGTAATATTTGTTTCTTCATATTATCACCAATGCTATTATAGAATATTTGTTCGTGTTTGTCAAGTGGTTTTTATAAAAAAATTCCTAATGTACAATTTATCACTAATTATTAGCGTTTCTTGTTCATTAGGATTATTTTATCTTTCTATTTTCCTTTTTTGAATTCTGTATGTTATTTTCGAAATTAAGGATGCAGGTGTCAATTTTGCTCCAACTTTAGCTAGTTTTACATCTATTCCTGGTACTATATAAAATTTGCCTTTTTCTAATTTCTTTATAGCATATTTTGCTACATCATAGCTGTTTGCCTCTCTCATATGGAACCTAACATTTGCTACATTATTAAAATTTGTGTTTACTGGACCTGGGCATAAAATACTAATTTGTACTTTTGATTTTTCTTGTTTTAATTCTTCTCTAATTGCTTCTGATAATCTTACTATATATGCTTTAGTTGCATAATATGTAGCCATTAATGGTCCTGGCATAAATCCTGCAATTGATGCCACATTTAATATTTTTCCTTTTTGGGCTTTTTTCATATCTGTTAAGTACAATTTTGTTAAAATGTGATATGCGGTTATGTTTGTTTTTATCATTTTCATTTCTTTTTCTAAATCTGTTTTTGTAAAGTTTCCGCAATCTCCAAAGCCTGCATTGTTTATTAATATATCTATATTTTTTACTTGTTCATATAATTTTTTGCAATTTTCTTCTTCACTCAAATCCATTGATATGGTTTGTATTTTTGTATTGCATAATTCTTCTTTTACTTGATTTAATTTTTCTTCATCTCTTGCTACTAACACTAGTTCATATCCTTTCTGACTTAGTATTTTTGCCATATCTTTTCCTATTCCTGAAGATGCTCCTGTTATTATTGCCTTCATTAAAATCACCTCTTTTTTATTATACAACATTTTGTCAAGGAGTGTCCCCCCATGGCAGAAATCTGCCAAAAAGGTCCGTCCCCTTTGGCAGATTTTTTATTTTCTCGAAAATTTATTTAAAACTATTCCAACTGCATGCACTATCTTTGTTGATTTGCTATTAGCAACACCTTTTCCTATTGCTTTTCCACCTACTGTAAGTGCTGCTACTAATGCGCTTAGCAAGAATTGTAAATCAATGTGTAACCCAAATTGTTCTGTTATTTTCATTGATATTAAAGCACTTATTGCACCACTTAATACCCCACAAATGTCTCCAATTACGTCTGCACATATATTAGCCACTTTTGGTGCATTTTTTATCAATCTAATGGAATCTTTTGAACCTTTTACTTTTTTGGTTGCTTTTGCGTGAAATTCGTCTTCATTTGCAACTGTTACAGCTACTCCTATTATGTCAAAAGTTATTCCTACTACGATTACTAATATTAAAATTAGTATTGCAGATATTAAGTTTAAGTGTGACACTCCATTTGCTGATATATATGAAAATATCATCGACAATATAAATGTAATAACAAATACTTCTATAAACCATTTAATATTCGAGTGTTCTTTTTTATTTTTTTGATTTTCTTTGCTTTCTTGTGTATTACTCATTTTTGTTTCGTTTTTCTCCTTTTATTTAATTTTTTGTATAATTTTAGGCAGATTATATCTGCCTTTTAATTAGTTTATTGGTTAAGATGGTCAAAGTCTAAGTAAATTTTACAGTTTAGGTCTAGTCGAATTTCTCTGTTCTCCGCTTAGTATTACTACTAGAGCTGTTTCCATTTAAGGAGAACATCTACCATTTGGTAGACACCAGATCGCCACTTAAATCTGTACCTTAATCCCTAGACTTCTATGCTACATTTTAGCAAACATTCTAGAAGTTTTCCTTAACATACATTTTTAACTTTACTAGTCTTTTTTGCAACTGAAATTTCATAATCTAAAGTAAAATAAAATTGGCCTAATTTCACTTTTACTTATGTAAAAATTAATCCCAATACAGTCACTCGAGACAGGCTACTCTATGTATTTTGTGTCTTGGCACTCAACATAGGTTTAACTTAAATTTTATTTAAGCCTCCGCGAAATCAGGGTCACTATGTATGCCATTACATACTCCCCTAACCTCTTTACTCCCTGAATACACACAAAACTGGCATTTCGCGCATAAACAAGAAACTTCAACGATGTGCCCTTTAGTGGATTTTTAGCCCCACCCTCGTAAAGTTTGTATGACTAGAATAATGCACCATCGATATATATTATACAATTTTTGGCGAAATATTCCAACTTTATTTTAAGTCTGTTTTAGTCTTAATTTAAGTTTGATAGTCAATTATAAATCTTTATTTTGTTACTATTCTCTTTTTTTCTCGCTTTATCTCGTTTTATCTCACTTTTTCATTTTTGTAGTTTGGGGCATTTGGGGACGTTTCCTTTTTGGCCCAAGCCATTTGAGTTTTTCCTCTTTTTTAGATATTCTTTTTTATCTCTTCATAAATTTCCTCGTGTATATCTTCTATTGTTCTAATGTTATCATCTTTTACACAATTTATTTCATACCATCCATATTTTTTTGCCACATCACATGCTGCAGAATATGCATCTTTTAAGTGTTCTGTATCACTTTCGTGTATATCTTTTTTTGCGTTGTGTGTAAACTTATTTTCTCTGTTAGCCATTAACTCTAATGATTTTTCTACTGGCATATTCAAGAAGAATACTTCTGTTGGAATTGGTAATCCATATAGATTAAATTCAAAGTCCCATAACCATTTCAAGAATTTTTCTCTTTCCTCTGGATTTGATATTTTTCCTGCTTGGTGTACCATATTTGCTGTTGTATATCTGTCTGCTAATATTATTCCTCCGTTTTCGTAGTATTCTTGGTATCCTGTTTTGAATGTTGCATATCTGTCTGCTGCATAGAATGTTGATGCTATGTATGGACTTATTTCTTTTGCGTTTTTTCCGAATTCTCCAGATAGATACATTTTTACTAACGCTGAACTTTCGCTTTCGTAGTTTGGAAAGCTTACTACTTTGTAATCTATTCCGTCTTCTGCTAGTCTTTCTTGTAGTTTTTTGAATTGCGTTTGTTTTCCGCTTCCGTCTGTTCCATCTATTACATATAGTTTTCCCATTTGTTTCTCCTATTTCTTGTTATTTATCCATTCTTTTCCATCAACAACTCTTGTAACCATCATTGAAGAAACTGTATCTCCAACTACATTAAGCATAGTTGCTGGTGGGTCAATAATTGTAGCTATAATTGTTAATATTGGAAGTGCTGCTACAGGGTAGCCAAGCATAGTTAAAATTAGCATTTCTGAAATTGTTCCTCCACCTATTGGCACTGCTGTTATTAAAAGATTAGCAAGTAAAGCTACTCCTACTATTCCTAGAACGTCTCCAGCTGTTGCTAGACTTGTTCCAAATAGGCATACCAAGAACATTATTTTAAATACTGATCCTATTATAGAGCCATCTTTGTGGAAGCTTGTTCCTAATGGTATTGTTGTTTCTGCTATGTCGTCTGGTACTCCCATTTTTTTAGCACATTCTACATTTACTGGAATTGATGCTGCACTAGAGCATGTTGCAAGGGCTGTTAGTGTTGATGGTATTGCATTTTTCCAAAATGCTGATACTCCTTTTTTTCCACCTGCTATAAAGGCATATATTGTGTATACAATAAAGTAAAATGCTATTGCTACAATTGTGTATACTACAAATGTTTTTAAATATCCTACTGCTATTGAAGCTCCAAAGCTTCCTACTAGTGATGCAAAGTAACATCCTAATCCTATTGGTGCAAAGTACATTATGATTTTTACTATGTTTGCAACTATTTCGTTTGCTGATACTAGAAAGTCATATACTGGCTTTCCTTTTTCTCCTGCCATATTTGTTGCAATTCCAAAGATTACTGATGCAATTAAAAGTGCTACAATGTTTTCTTTTGATAATAATTTTGAAAAGTCATTTACTGTTAATAAATTAACTGTTCTGTCTGCAATTGTTAATTCTCCTTCGTCTGCTGTACTGTCTTCGCCATCTGTTATTTCTTGTAGCGAATTTCTAATTTGTTGCCCGTCTTCTGGGTTTACTAGTTTTACAAAGTATGTACTAACAAATCCTACAATTACTGCAATAATTGATGTAAATATAAATACTCCAATTATTGTAACCATAATTTTTCCTATTCTTTTAGGTTGTTTCATTTTTGCAATTGATGTGGTTATTGTTAAGAATATTAGTGGTACGATGATAACCAATAATAGGTTTAAGAATAAATCTCCCAACGGACTTAAAATTGTTGCTTTTTCTTGGAATACGATTCCTACAATAGCGCCAACAATAATAGCAACTAATAAAATAATTGTTGACTTGTAATTTGATAAAAATTTTTTCATAATACTACCTCTTTCTAGTTTAAGGTAACTAAAAATATAATTATATTCTTAGAATTTGCTATCATTATATATTACAATATTCGTTTTTTCAAGTATTTATGACATATTTTATCTATTATTTAGAGGTGTTTCTGATATGTATTATGTAAAAGCTTGTTTTATATGTTCTATTTTATAATTGCTATTATTCAAAAATACTTCAATTACATCAAATCTAATTGCTGTATTCTTAATTTTCTTTTTGTAGTTATAATATTTAGCTACATTTTTTATATGTTTTTGTTTTAGTTGTTCTACAGCTTCACTTGGTCTTCCATATTTTAGACTAGAACGTGTTTTTACTTCGACAAATACAAGCTCATTTTTTATTTCATCACGAACGATAATATCTATCTCTCCTTGTCTACATCTAAAATTTCTTTCTATTATTTTATAATTATTTTTTTCTAAGTATTGGCAGGCTAAGTTTTCGCCAATTCTTCCTTTTTCTTGATTTATATACATTTATACCCTCCCGCTATTTTCTTTATAGCCCCATCTAATTCTAACATAAGTAAAATGTTCGTAATTTCACTTATGGATTTATTAGATTTTTTTGCTATTTCATTTACTTCTTTTATTCCGTTCTTAATTAGGATATATACTTCTTTTTCTGCTTTGTCTTTAATTTTTAATTCCAAGTTTTGTTTTATCTTTTGTTCTGTTTCTATGTATTTAAAATCTAAAAATTTCAAAAAATTATATTTATCTATGATATCTTTTGTAGAAGTAACTAAAATAGCTCCCTTTTTTATTAAGTTGTTTGTTCCAACTCCATATTTATCACCTATTTCATGTGGTAGTACAAATACTTTTCTTTCTTGATCTTTTGCTAGTTCTGCTGTAACGCTTGTTCCACTTCTGTATGCCGCTTCAACTACTAATGTTCCTATAGATAATCCGCTTACTATTCTATTTCTTTCTAAGAATAAGTTTGAGCTGGCTTTTGTTTCTGGCGGATATTCACTTACTATAAGTCCACCTCTTTTGATGATATTTTTATATAATTCTATATTTTCTTCTGGGAAAATATGATTAAATCCATTTCCTAATACTGCTATTGTTTTTCCATCAACTTCCATTGTTCCTATATGTGCTGCAGTATCAATTCCTTTTGCCATTCCACTTGCTACTACTAATCCTTGCATTGCTAATTCTGCTGCAAATTTTTTTGCTAGTTTTATACCATTTGTGGTACAATTTCGTGAGCCAATAATTGAAATTATATTTTCATTTAGTAATTCTACATTTCCTTCTAAATATAGTTGTTTTGGTGGATTTTTTATTTCTTTTAACTGTTTTGGATATTTTTTATCTTTTATAGTGATTTTTATTATATACATCTCTCCTTACTAGATTTACTTATATTTAGTTTTCAAAATATTTTCTATCTAAACTTCTATATTGTATTGCTTCTGCTAAGTGATATGCTTTTATATCTTTAGAATCGTCTAAATCTGCTATTGTTCTTGCTACTTTTAAAATTCTTTCATATGCCCTTGCACTTAATCCTAATTTTTCAAACGCATCTTCTAAAATTTTTTTACTTTTGTCATCTAATTTACAGTATTTTTCTATTAATGCTGGTGGTAGCTCAGAATTTGAAAATATATCTTGTCCTTTGTATCTTTCTAACTGAATTCTTCTTGCTTTGTTTACTCTTTTCCTTATTTCCTCTGATGTTTCTTCTTTCTTATTTGAATCTAATTTTTGATATGGTACTCTACTTACTTCTATCTGTAAATCAATTCTATCTAAGAGTGGTCCACTTATTTTATTCATATATCTTCTTATTTGTTCTTTTGTACAATTACATTTTTGTGCATCTGAACCATAGAATCCGCACGGGCACGGGTTCATACTTGCTAAAAGTACAAATTTACACGGATATGTAACTGCCATATTCACTCTACTGATTGTTACGTTTTTATCTTCTAATGGTCCTCTTAATGCTTCTATAACTTTTTTGTTGAATTCTGGTAATTCGTCTAAGAATAGCACTCCATAATGAGCTAAACTGACCTCTCCGAGGTTTTGGTGTCCTTCCTCCACCTATTAGAGATGTTGTTGTTATTGTATGGTGTGGGCTTTTGAATGGCCTTGTTAAGATAATTGGGTTTTCTTCTGATAATAATCCTGCTATACTATGAATTTTGGTAACTTCTAATGCTTCTTCAAAGCTGATATCTGGCAATATACTAGGAAATCTTTTTGCTAACATTGTTTTCCCAGAACCGGGAACTCCGAATTAATGCACAATTGTGGCTTCCTGCAGCTGATACTTCTAATGCTCTTTTTACTAGTTCTTGACCTTTTACTTCTGAAAAATCAAACTTATACTTTGCTTGATTTTGTGAATTAAATTTTTTTGTTTTTGTTTTTTCAATATATGTATTTCCATTTAGATATTCTATAATTTCTTTTAAATGGTTAATTGGTATTATTTCTAGTCCATCAACTATTTGTGCTTCCTTTTCATTTTGTTTTGATAAAACTATTCTTTTTATTCCAAGTTTCTTTGCCTCTATACAGATTGGCAAAACTCCATTTACTTTTTCTATTTTTCCATCTAATGAAAGTTCTCCTATAAAGATTGTTTCCTTTAAAAATTCTTCCAAATATGAATTGTATATTTGTCTACTTGCAATTAAAATTCCTAATGCTATTGGCAAGTCAAATTTCGAACCTTCCTTTCTCGTGTTTGCCGGTGCTAGATTTACAATTATTTTTCTACTTAGCATTTCTCCTTGTGTATTTTTTATCGCTGTTTTTACTCTTTCTTTTGACTCTTTCACACTTGTATCTGGCAAACCGAACTATTTCAAATAGTGGAAGTCCTGACGATATATCAACTTGTATTGATACTAGATATCCATTTAATCCTTGCAGCGACATACTTTGTACTGTTGCTAACATTAAGCTCCTTTCATTTATGTTTGGATGTCTGAAGCCATTACAATTGGCAGAGAGAGTGTTGATATCACATTTTTGAAAATTGCTGATATGCAAGACTACAAAATTTTAATTATAACTTTTAATATAGGGAATTTAAATGAATAACTAATAAAAAGGGGTTAAACCATTGTAATGACCTCAGATATCCAAACATATTTTATTTGTTTTTGTTTTGATTAATTTCGATTTAAATTTTGATTTTAAAATTTACTTGATAAAAATTTATTGCAATAAGTGATTAGCTGTAAATCTTTTATAGCTTAACAGAATTTTTCACCTATTGCAATACTTTTTTTAAAATTTCTTGAAAAACTCATCGCAAAATTCGACATTTTTCGACAATACGCCTATTAGAAACAAACTTTTTGGACAACTTTTTTTGCTAGCAAAAGTTGCTCTCTGAGCTTATTTCCTCATATCTTCTATAATTATTTTTGTATTCCGTAATTTCCTGTTTCATAATCTCTAAAGAAGTTCACTTCTGGTGGACAATATGTGCATACTATAAAACAAATTAGTAAAAATCCGACAATTATTCCTGATAAAATTTTAGTAAGTAATGTGCTTTGTTCTTCTTTTTTCATTATTTTATATGCAATCAATTCTCCTATAACTATACTTAATATAAATATTAAAATATCTATTAATAGAAAATTGGTTCCAATTATTCCTGTGTATGTAAAAAATGTAACTGTTGTAATACATATACTTCCAAAAATTCCAATTGTTTTTGCCTCAATATAGTTGTTAGTTGTTTCTCGTACAAAAAAGAATTCAACTATTGCTGCTATTAACATTGGATAAAATGACAGTTTTAAGTGCTCCCATACACTTTCATTAACTGCCGAAAAACTGCCTATAAATGCATTTTCTCCAGTCCATCCGTATAAAAAATGTAGTATTGTGCCAAAAAACAAGCAAAAGATTATTACTCCGATTTCTATTTGTAATAATTTGCTTGTTTTTATTTTCATCCATATTTTTTGCATTTCTTCCATTTGCAATACCTCCTTATTCACATTTATATGCAAATAATAAGGTTTTATTCTTCTATCTTATCCTATATTTATTTTATGTACTGGAAATTTCTTTTCTTTAAGAATTTCTTTAATTGTTGCTGGTCTTACATCATATTTATCCATTTCATTTATGTCTATCCATTCATAATGTACATAATCTTCTCCTTCTATATTTTTTATCGTTTCTGTTATTTTCCTATCTTCTTCATTTACAAATTCTGCTTGATATACAAACATTATCTCATGATATTTTGCTTTTTCTGTTTTGAAAAAGTTTTCTATTGTTGATATATATCCTGTAATTTCTATGTCTTTTCCTGTTTCTTCTGCAATCTCTCTTTTTATTGCATCTTCTGAATTCTCCCCTATCGTCACTCTTCCACCTAGTAACGCATAGTTTGACTCCTCTTGGTTTTTGTGTAATAATACTTTGCCATTGTGTGTTATTATCCCTGCTGCTCTCACATTTAATTTGTAATCTTCTATGTCAATCGTAAGGTCCATTTTCTGTTCCTCCTTTTACATATTTTGTAAGATTTTACCACTATTTGTAGAATATTGCAATATTTTTTTAAATTACATTGAATATTTTTAGTTATTCTTTTATAATATTGTTATATAAATAAAGTAGTGAGGTAAAAAATGATTGATATAGAATTAGCAAAAAAAGAATTTGATAAATACGTTTCACAATTTAACCCTGATGAAGGTAGAATTAAACTAAAAATAGAGCACATAAAAAGAGTAGCGAACATAAGCAGAAAACTTGCTACTACTCTAAATTTAGATGAGGAACATATTAGATTAGCTGAAATAATAGGTTTATTCCACGATATCGGTAGATTTAAACAAGTAGCACTTTTTAATACATTTAGTGACAAAGACTCTGTAAATCACGCTGAATTAAGCATAAAAACTTTATTTGATGATAATTTAATTGATAATTTTAAAATTGATGATAAATATAAAAAAATAATAAAAGTAGCTGTCTTAAACCACAACAAACCTAGAATAAGTGCATCTTTAACAGGTGATGAATTACTTTATTCAAAAATAATTAGAGACGCTGATAAACTTGATATTTTCTATACAATATGTGAATATGATTTTGAAAGTATCTTTTGGTATCCGGATTTTAGTTGTGAAAAAATTAGTGATACTATTATGAATCAATTTATAAATGAACATTCAATTAACTATGTTGATATAAAGTCAAACGCTGATGTAATACTTGCTTTTTACGCATACATTTATGACTTTAATTTCGACTTTTCTTTGGGATTTTTAAAAACAAAAGATTATTTAGAAACCTTTGCAAATCGAGTTAAGCAAAATTTTAGTAGCGAAATTGTAGGTCAACAAGTAGACAAAGTACTAGAAATTTCTAATAATTATTTAACCAGCTGTAAGTCTTAATTTATAGCTGTTAAATAATTAAACTGGGACTAATTAAAATATTTTAATCTGTCCCAGTTTTTATAAATATGCTCTACTTTTCTATTCCTTTTAATATGTCATAAACCTTATGAATAGGCAATCCTACTACAGTTGAATAATTTCCATCTATCTTTTCGATGAATATAGAAAATTCGCCTTGAATTGCATAAGCACCTGCTTTGTCATAAGCTTCTCCTGTGTCTATCCAATTTATTATCTCTTTTTCACTCATATCTTTTATTTTTACTTGCGTTTTATCGTAAGTTATATGTTCTTGATATTTATTTCCTTTTTGAACTAGAATTGCTAGCCCTGTTATTACTTCATGTTTTTGCCCATTTAACTCTTTTAGTATTTTTAGAGCATCTTCCTTATCTTTTGGTTTTCCATATATCTTCCCATCTTTTACTACCATTGTGTCTGAACCGATTATTATTCTATCTCCTTCTGTCTCGTCAAATACAGTTTTTGCTTTTATATATGCTAGTTTTTTTGCTTGTTCTTCTGGTTTTAGGCCCTTTTCTAAAGTTTCTTCTGCATTACTTACTTTTATTTCATATTTTACTTTTAGTAAGTCTAATAGTTCTTTTCTTCTTGGTGATTTTGATGCTAGTATTATTTTCATTTTTTATCCTTTCTTTATTTTTAATATTATATAATTTTTATAATTCGAATTTGTATAATTTCTCATCTGTACTTTCTTCATATTCTAATTTTGCAACTTCTTCTAAAAATTCTATTTTGTCTAAAAGATTATATATTTTGATTATATAAATCCCTCCTTTTTTCTTTTTTATTATATCATTATTTTACCAAAAAACAAATACTTGTGTAATGATAAATATTGTAGTAAAATAGTAAAAATAAAAAATATAAGTATAGGAGTATTTTATGATTGGTAATGCTATTGATTATGATAAAAGATATAAATCCAATTTCCCAATTTTCCCTGCAAAATTTGATTGGGATTTAAAAAGATATTTAAGTCTAATTCCGGGAAAAGAAGTTTTAGACTTGGGAATAGGCCAAGGCAGAAACTCTATTCCTTTAGCAGAATTAGGATTTAATGTTACTGGTGTCGATTATTCTTCCAAATGTTTAGAAATATGTAAAAATACTTGCTCAAAGTTAAATCTAATTCAAAGTGATATTAGAACTTTTAATATAGAGAAAAATAAATACGATTTAATTTCGTCAAGATGTGTCTTGCACTTTTTCCATAAAAATGATACTTCTGAAGTAATTAAAAATATAAAAGACGGCTTGAAGACAAACGGATTGGTCTACATTTATGTTTTTTCAGTTGAAGACCCTAAATTGATAAAACATTCAATGTCTCCCGATTTTGAAGTTTTAGAAAATAACATTTTGCATAATAAAATTAATGATACATATGTTAGTTTTTTTACTAAAGAAGAAATCTTAGAACTATTTAGTGATTTTAAGACCATTTCTATCTCTTCTGAATATTCCTTAGATGTGGGTAGAGATGTTCCTAGCTATTTTGGAATTATAAAATATGTGGGTCAAAAATTAAATAATACTAATTAGTACTACATTTTCTTTTATATTGCAATATCTAAGACGAGAGTAGCTGTAGTGAACTTTTAATTTCACTACATTTACTCTCGCCTTTTTATTTTATATTATTTCTTTCCAGTTTTCTTCTTTAAATCCAATGAAAATGTGCTTGCTAGATATTAGTAAAGGCCTTTTTATTAACATTCCATCACTTGCTAACAACGCTATTTTCTCTTTATCGCTCATTTCTCCTAGTTTTTCTTTTAAATTTAATTCTTTATATTTTAGTCCACTTGTGTTAAACCATTTTTTTATTTCTTTTCCGCTTCTTTGTATCCATTCTGTTAGTTCTTGTTCTGTTGGTGTTTCTGTGACTATGTTTCTTTCTTTATATTCAATGCTGTTGTCGTTTAACCATTTTTTTGCTTTTTTACAGGTAGAACATTTTGGATATTCTATAAATATGTTTTTCATTTTAATCTCCTTTTCCACAATTATACCATAACTTGTGGATTGTCTTTTATTATTTTTCTTATACTTATAAAACATATTTTGATATTAACGAATTTATCATTCTTATATCTACATTTGATTTGAAATCGAATTGTAATATATGTCCATTGCTAAATGTAATTAATAATTCGCTATCTATATCTAATAACCCAGCTGTTTCAATTCCATAATATTGAATTTTGGAATATGGATAAGAAAAATACGCAATTTTTTTACCTGTTACTCCTTTTACATTTACTACAAAGATCCTATTATTGGTAAATATAACTTGATCTCTTATTGTTTTAAATGCACACATTATTTTTTCGCCTTCTACTAATAGTTTTGATACTTCTGGTCGTACATCTTTTATCTCCATAGCTTTGAGATTTAAGAAATTTGAATCTAAGTTGATTCCTGAAGATATATTTGGCATGGTAAAGCCCCCCTTTTTTTCTATTTGTAATAATTATATCATTAGTTGTTTGAAAAATAAATAGTTTCGCTTATGATATTTATTGTGTGTAGTACTGTTAATACGATAGTGCCTTCGGGTTATGAGCGTGTAAGTGTTGGTATTGCTGAAGTTCGTGTAATTTTGTTATGTGTTGTTGGAGTAAGTTAATCGGTGTTTTTCGTTTTTGTTTCGAGGTGTTAATTTTGGTTTAAAAGTGGTTGTTTTTGTGATAAGTGTGACCAAAGTGTGACAAAGAAACCGAAAAAAATAAACCCCAAAGTCTTTTAAACTTTGGAGCTATATTTTTAATTTGGTGTTGATCTACGATGACCTTTTACTTTTGTTCCATCTTTTTTAGTATAGCCATTTACTGGTACTATCTTCTTTTCTTGTTTTCCTGAGTTACTACTTTTGGTCTTTGCCATATTTTTCATCTCCTTTCATATATTTATTCATCTTTTCTTCCCAATTTGAATAATGATAAATTCTATCAATATGCAACTTATTATTTAATACCTCTGTTTTAGTTAATTTTGAGATTTCTTCCCAAGCTTTATCTAATATATATGTTGCATTATTAGGCATTAAACTTTCTAAAATTGCATATTTACCACAAATAAATACTATATAGCCTTTAAACTCTTGTGTTCCTACTGCTATATTTTCATTACTATTTTCAATAAGCTTGTCTAAATTTCTAATGTACATACTTTCTCTGTTTTGACTTACTTTTTCTCTTATGATGTTTTTTATTATTTCTTTAGTTTGCTTTCCCGGCCTTAGTATTTCCCATTTTACTGACCTTACGGTCTTTATTGGTTCTTCCATATTTACATTTATTGTCTCACATTCACCAAATATACTTAATAGCATATTAATCAATAATTTAATGTCTTCATAATTTTCCTGTAAATTTTTTATTTCTCTTGAAACTACCCATTTATTTTTCTCATTATCTTCTACTATCATAAATTCTAATGCTCTTGGTGGCAAATATTCTCTTTGATATCTTTCATAGGGAATATATTTATAGTCGGTATGTATATTATGGCCCCAGTCTTCCCACGACCACTCCCAATATCTCTCTGCAGTTTCCTTTGGTAAATCCTTTCTTATAATGCATTTCCCCTCTGCGTTTTCATATGTGCTTTTCGAAATATTAGAACTTGGTATTACTATTTCTCCAACAACAATTCTAGAGTCAAATCCCATTTTTTCAACTTTTTCTTTATTTTCTTTTGTTATCTTTACTCCTACTCTTAGCTTTTCGTTTTCTTTAAATTCTGCTAAATACCTTTTTGGATTTCTTATTCTTTTTCTGTTTATTTTCATTTTACATTTTCATTCCTTTCATTCAATATTTTCCTTTTTTATTTTTTAATCTTTCATATTAAAAACTTATTTAATATTAAAAATATTTTCTTGTTAAGATTTAATATTCTTTTCATTTTCTCTCCTTTCCTCATAAAATAGAGGCACAGTTTTAAACTGTACCTTATATGATTTGAACTAAAGTTATATATTCATTTAATTTATTAAAATATATGGTTTCTTCATAACATGAATATAAATCTTCATTTTCGGATAACCATAAATTTAATTCTACATTTCTTGATGGTATATCTTTTTCTTGTTCAATTCTTGCTAAATCTATACCTTCATATCTCTCATTGAAAAAGATTTCTCCATTTGATTTGTGCCACCATTTTATAATGTTATTTCTATGATATATTATAATGATATTTTCGTTTGTTAATTCTGTTACTCTAATAGATGTAGATATCAACGACATTTTATATCTTTGTGCTACTTGTTTTATTAATTCAAAATTAACATCATTTTCCTTAATTATCGTTCTGATAGTTTTACTAGGCAACAGTAGTTCTACTGCAAATCTATCTGCTTCATCTTCTTTTTGTTTATTTGTATATATTGTAGTAAAATCCTCTTTAGAAAAATAATATGTTCCTCTATGTATTAATATATGTCCTAATTCATGAGCTAGTGTGAATCTTTTTTGTTCTTCATTGTATACTTTTGATGATACAACAATTAGTCTTTTTAACCCTTCTACTTTACAAGCTCCAAGTATTCCTTCTGGCAAGTCAGCAATCACTAATCTTATATTCATCCTTCTTATTAAATCTTCTATGTCAATTGCTTCTTCTGTATTTAAATTATATTCATATATCAATTCATTTATTATTTTATGCAAATTATTCATCTTTAAATTCCTCTTTGAATATTTCTTCTATCATTTTTATAGTTTCATCGTTTTTGCCTTTACTTCTAAAATTAACAGCACTATCAACTGCATATAATTCATTTTTGTATTCATCTATTTTTTCAAATAACTGTTTAAACGATTTTGTTACACTGTTTGACTTTATCATATTTATGTATTTTATTTCTTCTGTAAATTCTATGTAATCATCTGGTAGCAATTCATTTTTAAAGTATTCAAAATCTATAGTTTCCTTTTCATTTATTAAATCAGTATATTTATCTAAAGCATATTCTATACTAATCATTTTTTTCTCCTCCTATTTATATATGTCTTTTTTTCAAAAAACTGGTCACATTTTTTCATAAATTTTTCTAAATTTTTTTAAAGCTCTTCTACATCGTGAATAAATGGCTTCTATATTTTCACCTGTCATTTCACTTATCTTTTTGGCTGTAATTTCATTTATAATTCTTAATTGAATTATTTGTTTATCTTCCTCTTCAAGTCTGCTCATTGCAGTATTTATTTTCTTAGCTTCTTCTTTCTTTATAATTATTATTGATGGATCTTGATTATAGTAATTATAATCTTCATCAATTATCTGTTCTTCATCAAGTTCTAATTCTATAATATTATTTTTCTTTCTTATTTTTTCTCTACATTTATTTTGAGCAAATCCTATAACAAAAGTTGTAAATTTAGAATTTCCATTATATTTCCACAAATTCTCTACACTTTCCATCAGTGTTTCTTCTAATATTTCTTGTTTATCTTCTATTGATAGATTACTTTTAGCTGTATATTTATATATGAATTTCTCAAGCATTTTGTTTTCAAAAAGTTTTGAATATAGTATTATACCACATTCTTCATTACCTTCAATATATTCACTAACTAGTTTATAATCTTCCAGATATGTAATATCTTTTACCATTTTTATACCCCTGCTTAACTTTAACATATCATTATTAAAAAATTTGTCGAACCTTGTAGAAAAATATAATTTTCGACATATTTCAATTTTTTATTAATTAGTCTCTTGTAATACTTCTACTATTTTATTTGTAAAATCCATTATTAAATTATTAAAATATTGTATAATTCCATTTATTAATGTTGTATCAAAGTCATTTGCAAATGGAATTATTCCTAGTTTCTTTAGTACTATTAAGATTCCAAACAAAATTAATGCATAAATAATATAAGAAATTGTATAGCCTATACTTCCCGCAGTTGAGTTATTAATCTCTAATTTTTGATAAACAACTTTATTACATGTATAATATGATAATGCCCACAACATTTCATTAATTATTGGTGATATTATAAAATAATTCAAAAAGAAACTTTCTGTTACATCTATTTTATCTATTGTTATAGCACATATAAAATATGTTGCTATATGACCTAATGTTTTAACTAATTTGTACATCTTGTATTTTATAATACTCCTTCCTCTAATAACTATATAAAACTAATACCGAAAGACTCTTGTTTTCTTTCGGTATCATTTATTCTTTATATAAAAATACCTTTGGCTTTCTTCATAGTCCTCTGCTAATTCATAGCAATATATTTCATTAAAATTAAATTGTCTTAGGTATTCTTTTTCATTCATTAAATTTTCAAATGCCTCTTCTTGAGTTTTACCATTGGCTATTCCAATTAGTTGAGAGTTTTCACAATCTGGCTCTATGCTCTCTGAATCTGGTTGGTATGTATAACCTTCATTTGTTAAAAATATATACTTACTCATGTTAACCTCACTTTTGCCTATTATATCAGTAAAATTTAAATATGTCCATTATTTATAACTGTTTTCCACATTTTAATACAAATATGTGTAAATTTCATTTAGTGATGTTTTTCATTTTTTGTATATTCATTTATATTTTTAATATTTTACAATTATATACAACAAAGATTACATATAGTTATACTCTAAAAAAATAAAAAAGCCCACTAAAATTTTCTGTAACTACTTATATTACTTAGTTATTTATCAGTGAGCTTTATTATTTTATTAGTGAATTATCAAATATATATGTTTGATATCCATTATATACACCTTTTTTTACTACTCCTATTGACTCAATTTCTTCATAAAACTTATTCCTACCTTTGTGTATATAACCAGAATCCTTACAATAATTTACATAGTCTGCAAATACTTCGTTTCTTTTTCTAACTCTTCCGCTTCTTAATAGGCTTCTCATTCTATCTTTATCATATAGATATGACATTACTGTATTACTATCCAATTTATAAGTTTCTATAATATCAGCACTTTCTTTTTCATTTGAAAATTTATTAGTATTTCTAACTTTTACATATTCATTTAATGATATTGCTGCTAAATAATCTATCGCTTCCTGTGTTACCAATTCATTAAATTTAAATTTTCTCTTTTCTTCTTCAGTAAATACTGCTTCAAATGGAATTATAAAAAGTCTTCTGAAATATCCATTACTAGTATCTGCGACTTTTGGCAATTCATTTGCTGTAAAGATGTGCTTGGCATAAGGTTTTATTGTATATCTATCTTTGAACTTTTCTTCAACAGTTATAGTATCTCCTGTAACTATTTGTTTGAAAACACTACTATCTTTTAAAAATTCCTTTGTCATCTCTGATACTATATTTACTAACTTTCCTTTTATTTCTGAAATACTAAATCTATTACTTATGAAATCTTGTAATGTGACATGACTTACATTTTCTTTTCCAATTAGTGTTTCTATAATGTCTAATAATGTAGATTTGCCATTTCCTGCAGTTTTACCATATAAAACAAATGCTTTTTGTTGCTCTACATTATTTGTCATAGAATATCCAATCATTTCTAATATTGCTTTTTTTCTTTCAGTATTATTACATGTAATTCTATCTAAAAAATTATCTATTGCAACCACTCTTTTTACTTCTTTACTTGCATTAGCTCTAATTTGATTTATTGTAAAATATTTTGATGAATGTTCTATCATTTGGTTTGTTTTCAAATCAAATAAGCAATTTTTAAAATTTATTATATTATTGCATTTTATCTCTACTTCTGGAGCTATTGTTAATAAATATGATATAACTTCTTTTTGCATTCTAATAGTTGCTTTAGGATACATTTCAATTATTTTTCTATGAATACTTTTCTCGTTTTTTCTATAGACTCCATTATCATATATGTATAATGTGTTTTCATATACTCTAATTTCGTTTTCTTCTAATAATCTCTTAGCAATAACATTATGTGATAGTTTCTCTTCTTCATTGACTTCCTGGTATTCTACTTGCTCAATTTCTACATCTCTTCTTTTAGTTTTATAAAAAATATTTGATTTGTAAATTGTTTCTTGTCCTCCAAAAAACATATCTGCTAAGTTTTGTTTTGATGTATCTGGATGAAAATCTTTAAAAATTTGTAATAACATCTGTGGAATTTGAGAAGCTACTAAATAATCAGTTATTGGTTCTTCCATCACATATACTAATCTAAATTTGCTTTGTTCTTTTGTATTACTAAAAGTAGTATATATAAATGTTGGTTCAAAATTTATACTTTTACAATATTCTAATATTTTTTCTGGAGTTGTATGTTTTGGATCATCTCTATATAATTTTTTTCCTTCATATGTGTTATCAAAATCTACTAAAAATAATTGCTGTTTCTTCCAATTTTCTTTTGCTTGACCTCTTATTCCACTTGGTATTATTGTCATTCCATTTACAATATTATCTTCAATTTCTTGTAATGAATATTCTTGCATTCTTAATTTTGGAATTCTACTTTTTATATATGCAATTTGTTCTTTTTGTGGTTTTGAAGCATATTTTTGAGAATCAAACATACATATTACATTATTATTTTTATCAGTTTTTTCAAAACACAATTCGCTTGTCTTCTTTTTGCTCTTTTTCTCTCTTACATTTTTTGCTTTTTCTGGAATCTCAATTTGTAATCCAAATTCTTCTATTATCTCTTGAGCTGCTTGATATGGATATTGGTATCCTTTTAATTCTTTTACAAATTGAATCATATCTCCAAAATGTTTATTGTTTCCGAAATCCACATACCCCTTTTCATTTACTGAAAATGATGGATGTATATCCTCTCTAAATGGAGAACTAAACAATGCATAATTAGATGATATTCTTTTAGGTTGTCCCAAATAATGAATTGCTACTTCCTTATTTGTTAATTTGCTCTTTATTTCTTCATAAATGTTCACTTTGTTTCTTCCTTTTCTATATAATGTGTAAATTAGTTTCTTTTTTATTTATACTATTGTCTTGTTGCTCTTTTATAAATTCTTCTACTGCTTGTTTTGTAATGAATATTCTTCTACCAATTCTCACATATTTTATTTTGCCTTGCCTAATTAATTTAGAAAGAGACCACTCTGTAAACATTGGTTTATATTTTTCTATTACATCTTTCTTGGTGTAGATTGTTTCATTTTGTTCCATTCTTCTCTTTCCTCCTCTAATTCATTTATAGCATTTAATACTCTTTCTTTATTTTCTTTAGTTAATTCTATTCTAAGCATTCTACTAAAATTTCCATCTGTCATCCCTAATTTATTTGCTACTTGCCAATACTTAAAGTTGCTAGTTTCTATAGCTTTTCTAATGTCTAGATTATTCATTATATTCCCTCCTATTGTTATTGTTGTTGACAATAAGTTAATAGTATGTTAAACTATCTTAAATTTTTATTGTTATTGTTAACATTGTTTGTATAATATATTGTATTTTTGAATATTGCAATAGTATACAAAGAAAAATGTTGATTTTCCAAGAATACTTTTTCTTAATTTAAATTGTTAACGGAGGAAATTTATGAACGGTAATTTTTACATATACTTTGATTTACAAAAGAAACAAGAAATAATTAAATATAGAAAATTAAAAGAATGCTATATAGTTGATACTGATGACGCTGATATTTTAGATTACTATAATATAGATAAAGATACTAATCCATATCACATTATCGATAAAAGTGAATTCCAATGTTCTGAATATATCAACTACATAGTCAAAAAGTTGTTGGTTGATTATGATGCTGAATTAGATATTCTAATTCAACCTATTGACTCTTTACTTTTAGATTTTATTAATATTGACTTATCCAATTCCAGATATTTAAAGAATTTTATACTTAAGTATGGATTAAATATTATTAGTAATTTAGATAAATCAAAGGATTTACCTGCTTATTTAGCTTATACTGCAAAAGAATTTAATAGTCATTTTGAGAATTTTTATAAAACTACCAAAAATACTTTGGATAAAATTCAAAATGACTTCAAAAATTGCATAAACTTTTGCTATTTTAATAATGATAAAAGTCTAGGATTACTTACAAGTATGCAAAAATATTTCTTATCTTATCACACATGTAATGGAAATGCCTTATTCACCTATGTTCCTTCTCTTGAAAAATATTCTAAAGGTATTTCTATAGACTTTGAATCCTTCTTTACAACAGATGTTACCTTAGGGAATTATACAAATAAAGAGCTGATCAAAAAGGTATCTGATAAAAATTTTGCTTTTTTACCTTATTCTTATTTATGTACTAAACTGGAAAATGCCTTATTTTTATCATTTATAAATATCTTGAATATAGAAAGATTAGAAATAAAAACTTGCGAGAATTGTGGTAAGTATTTTATTCCAATATCTAAGAGTAATGAAAAATTTTGTACTAATTATATTTCATTAAACTCTAAAAAGACATGTCGAGATGTTGGTGCTTTTAATTCATATAATAATAAAGTAAAAGATAACGAAGTTGAAACCTTAATTAGAAAAACAAGCTCATATTTTTCAATGCAAGTTAAAAGAAATCCTGATATCGATATATACAGGAAAAAGCATGAAGATTGGAAGAAAAATTATAAAGAACAAAGGTTGAAGTTTAAGAATAATGAGATTACTAAAGATGAATTTATAAACTGGATTAATTTGCAAAGGAGGTAATTTCATTTGGCTGGTAATATTATTGATATGGATAATGGCAAATATAGACTTCGTGTTAGTAATTCATTTGATATAAATGGTAAACAAAAATACTACAATAAGACTGTTAGCTGTTCTTCAATGAGAGAAGCTGAAAAAGAACTTGCTAGGTTTATTACATCTATTGATGGCGGATGTACTTATTCTGCTAATAAACTAACATTAAATGAATTTAGCAAACAATGGCTAGAAACATATGTAAAGCCTAATTTATCACCTACTACATATCAAAGTTATAAAGAAAAATTGGATATGCATATTTTGCCTTATTTAGGTGGTAAAAGACTTGATAAAATTAAGCCTTTAGATATCGATAATTTATATAATTTGCTATCTACTAAGCTTACTAATAGAAAAGATGAAAATGGTAGATTTAAAACTCTATCTCCGACTAGTATTCATAGGGTACATGAAATCTTATCAAGTATGTTTAACAATGCTGCAAGATGGGATTTGGTTCCTTATAATCCTTGCACGAAGGTTATTAAACCTAAATATAGAAGAACTAAAATGACTTGTTATGATGAAGAAACATCTAAAAGACTTATAAATACTTTATTAGAAAAAGCACCTATTAAATATAAATGTTTCATTATATTAGCAATCTTAGGTGGATTTAGACGAGGCGAAATTGTTGGATTGCATTGGAATGATATTGATTTTAAAAATCATAAAATAACGATTAATAGATCTGCTTATTATTTAAGTGGTAATGGAGTTAATGAAAAAACTCCTAAAACTGATTCTAGTGTTAGAACTGTAGTTGTTCCTAAAATTTGCTTTGAATTATTAAAACAATGGAGAGCTGAACAAGGCAAAATTCGTTTAGCTCTTGGTGATAAGTGGCATGGTTCTGAAAATATTTTTACTACTGATGATGGAAATATTATGAATCCTTCTACTGGTCCTAAGTGGTTTTCTGAATTTTTAGGGAAATATAATTTTCCACATATAAGATTCCATGATTTGAGGCATACTTTTGCTACTTTACTTATTTCTATGAATATTGATGTTCAGACTATTTCTCATAAATTAGGTCATGCTAGTGCCACTACTACAATGAATTTTTATGTGCATGATTTAGAATCTACTGATAAGGCAAGTGCTGAATTGTTGGAGGATATGTTGGTTAAGGATATTATCTCATTATAGAAAAGGAAGAAATTAATTCTCCCTTTTCTTATATATTCTATATCCATTTCTCTCTGGTTTTATTTTAGAAACATAACTAAATTTTTTAATCTTATTTAATAATATATCATTCAATTGTATATATGGATTTTTATTCTTCTGTGGTATTTCACTGTATGGATATCCTGCATTGCTTAATAAAGTTCCTATTTCTTCTTCTATTAAACTTTCTATATATTTTGTTAATATTTTAATTTTGTTGTCTTGTGGTATTCTATAAATGAATACTTTGTTCAATAATTCTGCAGTTGGAATATATTGACTTTTTGTTTTTAGCAAAATATCAGCTATTCTTTCTGCTTCTTCTTTACTTCTACATTCAATAGTATTTTCTCTATTTTTTATTAATTCTACTTTATCCTTTAGTCCAATCATGTTGTTATTTAATATCACAAAAATATCTTCATTATCAAATTCATATTTACTATCTTTAGATATTCTATATATATCATTTTTTACTAATTCACCTATCATCTCCTTATGATTTTCCCTTAATGAGTTGTAAGTTTCTAATGTGCAATTTATCTTTCCATATTTTAAAATTTTTTTGCTTCTTTCTCTTGATATTTTTGAAAAATCAAATCTATTATATGTATATTTTATAGCTTGTACTAGTTCTACATTTAGATTTTCAGTATTCATTATATCTAATGATATTTTTTTATTTAATTCTTCATTACTACTGTTTATCTTGTTAACTGATATTTCTGTATTAGTATTTAAAAATTCTATCAAATCATTATCCATCTCATATTGTTCGTAGTATTTTATAATATTATTCCATGTAGGTTTAATTTTACTTTTATGCAATAATAACTTCCAGTATTTTGTTTCTATTACAGATATATTTTCAAATACTATTTCCTCTTTTTGTAATATTTCTTCTTTTAATTCCTCACTTATTTTTGAATTGTTAATAAGTTTAATTATACTATCCTCATCTTCTTTTGTGTTAGTATTTAATTTTAGAAATACTTCTTTTACATATTTTTCTATATTCTCTTCTACAGTTAATATGAAAATATTATCGTTACTTTTTAATATACAAGTATAATTTTGTGTATCAATATTTTCTATACCGTTTATTATTTTTTTATTTAGGATAGTTTTAATCATTTTAATGTTTATTTCATAACATCTTTCATTTTTTATGTAATCAAATATCTCTAGACTTACACATTTCTCTGATATATTTGAAATTTTTATTTCAATATTCTTAAATATCTCTTTTAGTTTATCTGTTTCTTCTTTTGTTTTAAAATAACCAATCAAATCAGGATATTCATTTATAACTTTATTTAATGGTGTTATTTCATCAATACTAACCAAATCACTTATATCAGCAAATTTCAGAATATTGATTAGATATTCTAGTTTATCCATAAAGTCATCATTAGTATCTATATATTTCCATATTGTATGCCATTTTTTGCAAATTTCATTAATAAATACATCTATACTTTTATTATGTTTCATATATTGTATTATAAAATCTTTTGATTCATCAGTTTCATCAATGATATTATTTATTAGAATATCTTTTTTATCTTTATAGTTAGTGTTGTTTAATAAATAGTCTAATATATCAAAATTAAAAATGCTCTTATTTTTAAATTGGGTTTTATCTATAATATCTATTGTGTTTTCTTTATTTTTTATTGGATAATTATATTCAATTTTTCTTTGTGCGTTAACTTTTTGTACAAAAACTTTGTCCGATTTATTTAAGCTACCTTCGTGAAAATAATTAATATAATCTTCATAATTTTCATCTATATATCCATTGCTTATAAGATATCTTGTTAAGTCATCAATTTCTCCATATTCATTTTTGTTTATTACATCATCGAATGTAAATTCTTGAATCAATTCACTAATTTTCATCTCTGCTATTTTATTACTATTTTCTGTTTTAAGCTTTATCTCTTCTAATAATTTGTTTTTAGCACTCTCTTCTTTGTTTTTTATATTCTCTATTCTTGATAAAATCTTTCCATCTAATAATTCATTAAATTTACAAGCTGGAGTATTATAAGCATACTTTTTAATTGTACTATTTTTTAAATTTTCAATATCAAAACTTTTTTCCATAATTTTAGCTATTGTATAATCTGTATTTTCTATTGAGAATCTATCTTGATATAGACCAACTTTTATTGTTAATTCACCTATAATATATTTTTTTAACTCTTGTAATGATTCTATACTTTCTTTTTCAATATTCTCTTTCCTAATTTTTAGTTCTTCTATTTTTTTATCTAAATCGCTAGTCAAGTTTTTCACAATATTACTTTTATTTAGGAATATATTATATATGATTCCTCCATTGTTTTGAAGTTCTTCAAACTCTGTTGGCGATAAATTTTTGTATACTATTATTGCAAATAGTTTTTGTAATTCTGTAGAATCTAATAAATTATTTTTATATGTATAAAATTCATTACATATATTATTCAATATTCTCATATCATTAATATATATTGAAATATTATCTAAAAAACTTGCGTCAAATTCCTCATTTATATTAATTCCTATTTTTCTTAATTTTGGTATAAGAATTTCTTTTGAATTATTTGAATTAATAAATGGAATTATTGGTAATATGAAATCAAAAAATTTTGTTCTTTCATTACTATTAGAAAAAACATCATCTTTTACTGCATATATAAATGTAATATTTCTTCTTACTATCTCTGAATTATTTAATAAATTGTTTAGTTCCCTTAATTTAATAAATATTTCTTTATTATTCAGCCTATCTAGATCTTCAAATATAACTGCTCTATACTTTGTTACTTCAAAGAAATATATTATTTCATCCAAATATTTATTAAATATTGACTCATTACTACCTTTTTCTATATCTATTTCCACATCTTTTATCTTTATTTTTGATAATTTTATTCTCTTAATTATATATCTAATACTACTATATATAACTATAAATGAAGATATAATAAATACTAATGTATATATAGTCAATTCTTCTGCTTTGTATATATCTTTTAAATACTTATAATAACTTTCTATATCCCCATATCTTGTAGGATCAAATAATTTTAACCCAGAACACCCTATCGCTATAAATAATATTAATGTTACTATTATAGTAACTACTGTTTTCATTTTTCTTTCATTGTTAATCTTTTTAAACCTAGAATAATGTATCTTCTTATCCTTCACTTTATAAAATAGTTGCTGTAAAATGCTTTTTTCGATTTCTTCTTTTGTCATATTTTTTCCATTAAATGAAGCCATCGAAATGGATAATTTTTTAATTCTCTTATTTTTTTGAAAAAATGAATTTATTATACTACTTTTTCCTGCTCCATATGGCCCTGTGATAGCTATATTGTGAATTTCTTTATTGTTATCCATTGCCCATTTTAATGCTTCGAAATATTTTTCTTTATCTTCTATATCTGACTTTGGGGATAAATTACTGTATGGTAAGTTGTTTTTTGTTTTTAATATTCTATTTAAAATTTCTATTACTTTATACATTCTTTCCTCCTTTAAATGCACAAAAGTGACCCCTATTATTTAGGTCACTTTTCATTTGTACATCTCATTTTATTTTTATGCTACTAATTCTTTTCTCCATAATTCTAATTGCTGCTCTATATATTCTCTCCACATTATAGAATTTTCTATTCTTTCATCATCACTACATGCTTCGTATAACTTCATAACCGATTGATGTTTTAAAGTTTTTCCTTTTTCTTGTAGTATTTTTATAGTTTCTAATATGTAAATTAATTGGTTTATTGTAATTGGTATTATCTTCTGTTTTTTACCTTCATATTGGAACTTTACTGAATTAAAAAATGTATTTATTGTATCTTGGTGTAATGATGGCGCTATAAATAAACAATAATTAGGCAATTCTGTATTTGAGTTTTCAAAATCTCTTAAATGTCTCATAACTGGCTGTCCCTCATTATACCATTGGTCTCTATTGCAAAGCATTGTTACTTCGCATATTGATGAAAAATCTTTGTAGTAACATTCTATATCAGCAACTCCTGAAGGTGCAGTGTATGTTGGCTCATTATCATCACCCACTGGAGCATTTGGTTTAATTAAAAGCGAGTCATTAATTATATTAAGTGCTACATTAGACCATTTTTCAAGCTCTATTGAATATTTTTTTGCAAGATTTGTTCTATTTCTATCTCTAATATCTATTAGTGCTTGTATAGCTTCTTCAATTTTATTAGTGTTTTCATGATATTCTTTTTTTATCTTTTGATTTTGTAGTTCTCTTCTATATGCTCTGTATTCTTTTATTCTTAATTTTATATTATCCATGTCATATTCATCTTCAATTGAAATTGAACTAGATTCGATGTTTAGTTCTTTTTCTAATTCATTTATTTCTGATGTAATCTCTCTTAATATCTTTTTCAACTTTTCTTCTGTTTCAAATGGCAATTTATAAGCGCCATATACTCCCATATAATTTCGCCATTGTTCCTCTGTAAATTCTAAAGCATGTCCATCATCTGTTTCTAAAATTGAATTTATTTCAGTCATTCTTCTTGGTTCTAAGTCTATATATGTATAATTATATTTTCCTCTTATATAGATATACTTAGTTAATCTCATATATCTTATCATATTATCTGTATATTCAGATGTATTGCTTTCAGGGTTTTTAAAATTCTTTAAATAATTCTTTGCATAATTTCTTACATAATCATCTCTTTCTATTTCTCTTAGTGATTCATATTCTTCTCTAAATTTAATTACTTTTTCAGCAACCATATTAACTTCTTTATATGATTTTAAGGATAATGCAAAAATTCCAAATTCATGTTTAGATATTCCTTTTTCTTTCATTCCTAAATCATTACATCTTTCATTTACTCTTTTTATAAGTCTTAATGTATTTATAAAAGGTTTTGTATTCCAATCTTTAAACCCTCCTTCATATGGATTTGGGTATTGGAATTTTAGTAAACTATCCATCATAAAATCATCAAACTCTATCTTGTTTTCTGCAAGTTTTCTTCCAACATCTGAAATTGCCACTTTTCCATCTATTATATATACTAATCCTAATTTTACTAGTGGAGACATTGACTGTCTACCTCTCATAGGAGGATCTTCATATTTTTTTGCCTCAAAAATTTCTTTAGCCTCTTCAAAGGTCATTTCCTTACTTTTATCTCTCAATATATTACATTGTTTTTCATTTAATTTATTAAATGTCTGCGCATTATCAGAATTATTTAAATATTGTCTATTCTTTATAAGACGAATTTGAAATTCCATCTGTGTAAGTTGATTCCATTCTTTTCCTTCTAATTCAGTTGCTGTCTTTAAAAAACCTTCTATTCTTTCAGCTTCTCTTATTGTTGTACTCATACTCCATAAAGTATCCATTTTTACCTCCTATAATTTGTTATTAAAACTTCTTTTGTTGAATCATTTTTATTTAATTTATGATAATTTGAATTATTATAATTATAATCTAGATTGTGAATAACAAAGTTGTTTTTTTCGCACCAATCAATTAATATATCATTTTTCATGCCTCTGTGTTCTAGTACATTTGATAAAGCAAATTTGTTTCCTTTAGAATCTATTTCTTTTATAAAATCCAATAACTCGATTTCCTTTTCTCTATTCCACCCAGAATTTTCATTATAAGTTGCTTCTCCTAAATAGTATGGTGGATCAAAGTAGAAGAACATTTTATTATTTATATCTTTTACAACATCTTTATAGTCTTTATTTATAAAATCAACATTAATATTTGCAAGTCTTTCATTAAAATGTAATAGATTTTTTCTTACAGCATTATTAAAATCTCTTTTTCCAACAGGTGAATTAAATTCTCCCTTCTTATTAAATCTAATTTGATTATTAAACGAATATATTAACAGTGTTAGAAACATATAATCTTTAATTTCACTATCTTCTTTTATACAATTATAGTCTTTTCTTAATTGTCCAAATTGAGTTTTATTATATTTTCCAAGTCCACTATCACTATTTGCATTATAATATTTATATCCATTTCTATATGTATTACTTAATCCATATTTCTCAATAATATTTTCTATATTATCTATTATATTTATATAACTGTTATTTTTCATTAGCTCTAAAATTCTTACTAAATTCTCTTGATTATCATTCGCTATTATTTTTTTTGCTTTTATATTAGCTCCTACATTGAAGCCCCCACAGAATATATCTACAAATGTGTCTATATTTTCTGGGAAAAATGGTTCTATTTGATTTAACAATTTATATTTTCCACCTGTATAATTAATAGGTGATTTTACATTATTTAGGCTATTGTTCGAATCTGTATCTATAAAAAATTTTTTTATATTTTTATTCTTTACTTCACAGAAAAATATTCTCTCCTTATGATCTTCTATCTTTGTCTTTCCTGTAGTAAAAGTATTATAGTTAGTTTCAAATACTTTCACATTTCCTTTGCTTTCTAATATTTCTATTATTTCTTTATCAGAAATTTTTGCTTGAGACCTTCCAACACCTTTTTCTCCCATATTGTTATATGAAACCAATATATATTTAGCTTCCAAATTGTCTACTAAATCTTTAAATACTTTTGTCGCTTTAATTGTGCAATATTCACTTTTTAGTCCAGTTCTATCCATCTTTCTAGCTACGCCAAATACTTCTGGTTTTTTCCACTCAGCTAGATTTTCTAACAAATGATATGCATCTGAATATTGTCTAGAATTGTATGGTGGATCTATATATACTATATCTGCTTTAATTTTTTTTGCCAACTCATTACAATCCATATTATATATTTCATTTCCAATATTCCTATTATCTTCTTTTATATTTAAAGGTATCATTTTAAAGCAATTATTTATTTTATCCTTTTTTATATATGCATCATAATGTCCCACTGTATTTGCTATCCTATCTGCTGAATATAATAATGATGTAATAAGAATACTTTTTTCTCTATCATTTATTTCTTTATTTTTAAACTTAGTTTCTATATCTTCTCTAATCATTCCTATTTTTTTAGAATCTTCCATACTAAAATATTTATTGCCAAAATTCTCTGAAAAGTAGTTGTCCTTTACATCATCTATTGCATTATATTTATATATAATATTTTCAATTTTTTTTGAATCAAATTCTTCATTGCTAAACCATGCTTTATAAGAACAATAATTAGATTTTAATATATCATTAACATATATTTTTTTATTTTCCTTATTAAATGCATTTGCTACAACACCAGTTCCACCAAATATATCTAAAAATGAATTATATTCTGAACAATTCTCTTCTATTATTTTTTCTATAAATCCTAATAATTTGTTTTTACTACCTAAATATCTTCTATTATTTATATCTAGTTTTTCCATTTGTTCCTCCATTTCCTTTTTGCGCATCGTATCTACTTATTTATACTACAAATATATATTTTTTTCAATAAAATTTTCTAAAAAATCATATAATTTTTACTTGCTATTTATGAATCTTTAAGTTTAAATACACAACCGATTGGAGGTGAAAATATGAATTCAAAATCTATACTAGCTCTATACAATGGAGAATATACCTGTATTGAAAAACCTATCCCAAAAGATTCCAAATATACCAAAGCATTATCTAAATGCACTAATCTTCAAGAAAAATTATCTCAATTGGTAGATAAAGAAACTTTTGCTTTAATTGATAAGACTTTAGAGTGTCAAAATGAATTGTCTGCTATTGAAATGGAAGAAGTATTTGTTGAGGGTTTTTCTTTAGCTATATCCTTAGTGTTAGAAGCGATATCTAACAAATAAGTTACCCCCTCCCCTATGTATTTCCCGAAATAATTTCTTTGACTCCCCTCGCCGTTCCCCCTTCTTTATTTTCTAGAGATTAGAGGCGGGGGTGTTCTTTATCTTTTTCGGTATGTATTTTTTATTTATGTTTCAATACTTTTATTTATTCTATCCCGATTATCACAGTAAAAAATAGTAACTACCATATGAGGTAATTACTATTCTATTTTTACATATGAAAAATTTTAGGTTCCTCTATTTCTACCAAGCCACTACTTATTAATTCTAATTCTAGTTGTTCTCTTTTTATATTACTTATTTGAATTTTTTCTCTAATTCTAGTTTTATAATTACTTAATATTACATTGTACAATCCTTTATCATCTTCATTTTGAAATATAAACATATTATTATATCCTTTTAAAAAAGGGTATTTGTCTTCAATTTCAGATGTTAGTTCTTTCCACATATATGTAACATCTTGAAATCCTCTTTTGGGTTTATCTGTAATATCTGGTATTATCCAATCCCTTCCTTGTTTTTTTGCACTTCTTATTTTACCTCTTCTTATCCATTGTCTAACCGTAATATCTGTAACATTATATAATTTGGCAAATTCACTAACAGTCATATAATCACTTTTTACACTTAATAATATGTATTCATCAGAAAAAGTTGCACTAGATACCTCATTATCCTCTACTTCTAATTCAGTACAAAGAGTTAACCCTAAATCGATAGAATCATTTTTTAATAAATAGCTATAGCACCACCAATCATCTGTTAGTTCTGGTAAATTAAGTTCTTCTAATTTTTCTAAAAATTTTTTGCATAATTTTAAATATTTAGTCTTATGCTCTTTAGATTGATTTTCCAAATCATCATTTTCTTTGTAATAAGTATAATGACTTTTAAACTCTTCGATAATTTCTTCTTTAGTTTGTGCATAAAATTCCTTAAATATTTCTTCTTTTTTCATATTATTTCTCCCTTTGTATTGTTTCAATACATTTATTGTATCGCAGTGATACAATATTGTCAATACTAAAAAATAAAGTAATTACATTTAGTAACTACTTTATCTCATATTCCCACAAACTCAATTTACCTTTTGCTTCTATTGGCTCATCAAATACTTCTACATTTTCTAGCTGCCAACCATAATTTTCTTTAAAAGAACTATCTGTGTATATATCTTTATTTTCTTTTAATAACATCTCTTTAAATTCCAGTGACATTTTCACACAATCTACTAATGTTACTTTTCCTAATATTTTTCCTACTGGCAAATCTTCTGGAATATATTTTGATAATCTTTTCATTGCTTCTTTATCTATACCTTTTCCTGCATGTATTAGTAAATCTCCTCTATATTTAGTTTGCCAGCTTCTAAATTCAAACCTCTTATCTTTTTGCATTATCAATGTTGCCCATGGCTGTTTTATAGTTAATACCTTCATAAATACTTCTCCTATGTTTTATATTCTTTATTTATAAAACTAACCCAGTTATTTTTATTTTCATAATATTTCAATCCTTCTTCAATCGCCTTTGATACTCCTCCGATACTAGCAGAAAGTATAGTTGCTGTCATATTGCTATTTGCTGCAGAATATATTGTAGCAGGAGTAGATATAACTGTCGCTAAATTAGTCCATCTTTTTATTTTTGGAAAGACTCTTTTAATGTTTCTATTAATCTTTTTTTGTTTTTCAATAAATTCCTTTTTTATTTCTTCAACATCATAACTATCATTTGATTTTTCTTTCAACTTTATTATTTTATCTATTTCATTCTTTGCCATACATATTTCATCATAATCTCTCCATTTTAAAATTTCAAGCATATTATTTTCCGTTTCTTTTAAATAGCTATCTTTACATAGTCTCACCCTAGAACATTCTTGACATCTATTTTCTTCTTCAAATGCATAACTATGTATTAATTCACATGGAAAATATATACTAAAAACTTCATTAAATATTCTTGCTTTGTCTACTTTGCTTATATGTTTTAAGTATGTATAATCTCTTTCCCCAAATAAGCAATTAGCACCAATTTCATTTGCAATCCCTATCTGTGTATATAATGATGTAACATATGGCAAACAATAATATTCATTTCCTATATTAATTTCTTCTACTACATTGTCTTTTTTTATACTGCTATCCTTTATTGGAAATGTTTTCCTTAACATCTTAAAGTCTTCAACACCCTTTTCAAAATATGGCTCTGCACTTTTTTTTAGTTTTTCATTGATTTCTATTATTTCTAATATATTATTATCTTTTGCTATTTCTAATATTAATTTTATAGTTTTTTCTGTTTTAGTATTATTTTTAGATAAATACATATCTAAAGCTTTTTTTGTTATTACTATTTTATCCGCCCATATCAAAGTATCAGGCTTTTTAATCAACCATGAAAAGTCTAGTAAACATGGTTTGCATAAATTCAACTCATTTCCAACTGCAGTTCCACTAATAAAAACTTTATTCATTTCTTTCTCCTATTTTATTTCAATTATGTGCATATATATTATTTTAAAAATTATATCACATTATATTAATTAGTTAAAGCTATTTCCTGTTAAAACTTGTCTAATCGTGCCAAGTCTCGCCCTAACTGTGACCAAAGTGTGACAATTTTGCCTAAGAACGCAAGAAAAAAACACCTGCTAAAACCTAGCAAGTGCTTCTTAATTCTTTGGTTGCGGGGGTAAGACTCGAACTTACGACCTTCGGGTTATGAGCAACCCCAAGCAATTTCTATAAATCTATAAAACTCAAAATTTTACTATTCATCTAACAGCTAAACAAACTCTATTTTACAATCGCATCAACAGCTCTAGTTATCTCTGAATTATAAACATAGCGACCATCAACCTTCTCATAAACTTCTCCAGCCTTCCTATCCACTGGCAAATCAACCTCATCAATAGAAACCGGTCCACCATCACCACTTTCTGACACACAAACTGAATTGTCGTCCATAATCCAAGCTAAATCATTACCATTTCTAGTTTTATTATCTAGAAATATTTTCTTTTTCTCATATAGAGCATATTCATCTATTTCATTAGTTTGATTATTTTTATTTTCATTTATATTTATCATATTTTTTAAAGCTTTTGATAATTCGTCAATAAAGGTATTTATGCTATTATTTTCGAAATTTTTATTTGTTACATTTCTGTCTCTAAAAAAGTTTAAATCCAATCTTTTTCCTCCTATTCTAACAATTTACTGTTCCCAGTTGCATAGTCAATATCTATTCCACTTTGGGCATTATATACATATACATTGAACTTAAGTTCTCCGTCATCCTCCATAGAATATGCTTCAATATTTACACCGATTGACTAATTCATTCTCACCTTCATAATGTGGCGTAACTCTATATAATACGTGATTTTCTTGATTTTCTTTTAGATAATTATATACGCTGTCTTCAAATTTTTTCATTCCTTTTACATTAAAACTTTGAGTTCCTGTAATTAAGTTTCTTTTGTCTACATCTATTCCGCCTAATTTCCAAGCGATTAGATGGCATCTATGGTATAGATACCCGCCAGGTACAATGCTTGTATCATATTTTTTCTGCTTAAAACCTGATGGTGTAATTGAAGAGTAATCGTCTTTTTTGTCATCTTCATTGGCTTTTTTCCAGCTAGTTTTTATCATGGCTTTTCCGAACTTTACCGTCTTCTAAAGTGGAATAATAGTCTTCTTCTATGTTCATATCTTCAGTAGTAAATTCAGGTATATTGTTATTTATTTCAACATATATTTCTCCATTATATTCTGGTATATCAGATATTTCATAAGATTTTTCTGTTTTATTAACTGTATCGACTGTTTTATTTTCTTTTTCAACATTAGAAAATCCTCCTATGGCCAAGATTACAGTAAATATTAATATAATTATAATTTTCTCTAGTTTATTTGTATTTTTTTTCATATTTTTCACCCATATATTTAATATCATAATGCTAAAATTTTTTCAAAATTTGTATCAGCTGATTTTTATTATAAGATTAGAAAATATTTATGTCTTTGCTTAATATTCTTAATGCTTATACTTTAGATGTATAATTTTTATTTATAAGTGAATATTTTCTAGTTTTTTTCATATAATTATAGTAAAGGTATTGACAACACTCACATAATATAGTAAAATAAATATTGTCAATTACATCGCGGGATGGAGCAGTTGGCAGCTCGTTGGGCTCATAACCCAAAGGTCGCAAGTTCGAGTCTTGCTCCCGCAACCAATAATATAAAGGGATTTGCATTTTTTGCAAATCTTTTATTTTTATGTTTAACCAACTATTGTCCAACTATATAAATATTACACAATTATTAGACCCTAGTGCTATGTCATCCTTTGTTATTTGCCTTAGAGAGTTTCGGAATGTAATAAGAAACTCTCTAGGGCAATAGCATTTGTAGCATATTTAATTACAAATATGCTACATTTTATAAACATTTTTATTTTATGAAAACCAAATTCAAAATTTTCATATAATAATTTTATATATTTACGTAACATATTAACACTTATTTCTTCAAGAGGTGTATAATGGGTGGCGTTGTAAAAATTATAGCAATAGGGGTGAAATTTATGCAAAATGCTGAAGAAGCAGACAACAAATGTGGAACGGTAACAGTTACTGTTTATAAAGATAAGACTGGACAGCCATATTTTACAGTTACTACCGATACAGATGATGTTTTACCTGTATCATACGTTATTGAAGATACTTTATATCTATATTAAACAGACTAACTTTTCGTTGGTCTTTTTCTTTTTCTTGATAACTATACTACACATATATAATCAAAATTTATATGCTTATTAACTCCTTAATACTATTAAATTTGGCATCACCTATACCGCTTACTTTTTTGATATCTTCTATAGCCTTAAATTTTCCGCTTTCTTTTCTATGATTAATAATTTTTAAGGCTGTAGTAGTTCCTATTCCTGGTAAAGTTTCTAGCTCTGTTTGGTTTGCTGTATTTATATTAATTTTTGAGCTTGTTGTTTTATTTTTTTGTTCTGTGCTAGTTTTTGCGCTTACACTATTTGTGCTTTGATAATTTGTTTTTACATTTGTAATATATTTTTGCTCTGTTTCATTATTTGAATTTTCTATACTTTGAGCGTTTTGATTCTTTTGTGCTTGTACTTCTTCTTTTGTTGGAATTCTTATTTTCATTCCGTCTTCTAGGACATATGCTAGATTAACTTCTTCCATATATGCATTTTCCTTTACTCCTCCTGCTTTTTCTATAGCATCTGCAACTCTACTATTTTCTTCTAATTCTATTAATCCCTCAGTGTTAACAGCTCCAGAAATATGAACTTTTATGTTTTCTTTTTCGCTTCCTTCATTTGTTATTTCCTCTGGTTTTTCTATACTTTCAATTTCTAAGCTTTCACCTGCGGCAAAAGAGCCTTCTTTACCATATATATAATAGCCAAAGCTTAATATTGCAATTATTGAAATTGCTATTATTATCATTTTTTGTTTTTTGTTTAATCTATTCATAAAATCATCCTTTCTTTTACAATTATTAGAACAATTGCTTATTTTTTATTATTTTCTTTAATAAAATGTAATTAAATTTTATTTCTATTGAATTTTTTGTTAAAATGCGATATATTATTTCCATAATATTTATAGAGAGGACTAAGATGAAAATAAAAAATTTTCTAATAATACTACTAATTAATTTTATAATTTTATTAACTAGTTGCAACTTTGTATTTGCAATCGAAATTTCTGGCGGGACAAATTCGCAAATCGGAAGTTCTAACGTAGAAACAGATGTACAAAATCGGAAACTCTGAGGCGGAAATGAATTCACAAAACCGGAAATGCTGAAAGTACTATAGCATCTAGCGAAAGTCAAAATATTCCTGATATGACTGCTAATGCTATTTACTTAATGGATAACAAGACAAATGCAGTTTTATACAGTAAAAATGAAAACGAAAAAGTCTATCCTGCAAGCACAACTAAAATTTTAACTGCAATTATTGTTTTAGAGAATTGCAACTTAAATGATGTTGTAACAGCAAGTTATAATTCAGTTATGAGTATTCCAGAAGGATATTCAACTGCAAATATTCAAATAGGAGAACAACTTACTGTTGAGCAACTTTTAGAGCTTTTGTTAATTCACTCTGCAAATGATGCAGCAAATGTTTTAGCAGAGTTTACTGGCGGTTCGATTGATAGTTTTGTTTCTATGATGAATACAAAGTTGAATGACTTAAATTTGACTGGTTCTCATTTTACAAATCCATATGGATTACACGATGATAATCATTATACTACTGCTCACGATTTAGCTTACCTTATGCAATATTGTCTGAAAAATGAAACTTTTAGAAAGCTTGCTGGCAAAGCATCTTGTGCAATTCCTGCAACGAATTTGTATGAACCGAGAATTTATAGTTCTACTAATGAACTTTTAATTCCTGAAAGTTCAAATTACTACAAATATTTACTTACAGGAAAAACTGGATTTACATCTCAAGCTAAAGAGTGTTTGGTTTCTTCTGCCTACAGAGATGATTTGGAATTAATTGGAGTTGTTCTTGGAAGTGATAATCGATTTTCAGATGCACGAAAGCTTTATCAATATGGATATTCAAATTATTCAATACAGAAAGTTGTTAACAAAGATGCTATAGTGACTAATATACACGTAAAAAATGCTAAATATACTTCAAGAGATTTGGATTTGCTTGCAGTCGAGGATATCTCAGCATTAATGAATAATGAAGAGTCTCCATTAACCCTTAATCCTAAAATCATTTTATATGAGCCAATATCTGCTCCACTTGAGGAAGGTACTGTTCTCGGAAAAGCAATATATGAAATAAATGGCGTGACATATACGACTGACTTAATTGCTTCCCACAATGTAGAAGAGTCAAGGCTTATTATATATTCCATATATTTTGCTATTGGCATTTGTATCGTTTCTTTATTGGTATTCTATGTGATTTTTTTAATTAATAAAAATAATTCAGTTTCTCCTACTGATTAGAGAAATAAATAGTTTCTATGATTTGGTTGATTTAAAAAATTTGAATTAATTTAATATAATCTTGGGCTTGATTGAAATAATATTCTTCAAGCCCTTATTTTCTACTTGAAATCCTTACCTATAATTATTGTTATATTAGTTTGAGCAGAAGTAGATTCTCTACTTTGTTCAACTCCTGCTCCTATTGTTTCTACAATGTCTTCTGATATTTCTGAACTTACGTCTTTGTTTCTTATAACTACTGTTTTAGAAGTTTCGTTTGTAGTGTCTTTTTGGCTCACTTTGTATCCTTCTTTTTTTAACTTGTCCACTACATCGGTTAATATTTCTTTGTCTCCGCTTCCATTAAGTACTTGTATTTTAATTTCTGATTTTTTTGTTATTAAGTTCCCTTCTTCTTCTAAGTCCTCTTCTGTTTTGTCCCTATCTAAAAATAGTTCTTGAACTAGATTTTTTGTTTCCTTTTTGTTGTATACGAATATGCTTACATTGTTTGTTTCATTTAGGTTTGGTACTGTTCCTGGTAATGTTGCTGTTAGTATGTTTGCTGTATCAAATTCTACAATGTATGGAATGTAATCTTTTGCCACATCAAAATCTATATTTGTTATTAAGTTATTTTTTGCAACGTCAAGTATTTCGCCTATTTTAAATATGTTTTCTACCTTTGCTGTTTGTTTTATAACTTGCATTATGAATTCTCTTTGTGTTCTCATTCTTCCTAAGTCGTTGTCTCCATATTCTGCTGGATATGTTGGATATGTTTTTGTTTTAGGGTCCCAGTTTCCGTGTCTAAATCTAACTAGTTGTTCTGCCTTATCTCCATCTAGTAGTTGTTCTCCTGCTTTTAGATTGATGTGTAGGTCTTGTGTTGGGTCGTCATATACCATATCTATTGGAACATTAAATGTTACACCACCTATTGCATCAACTAATTCTATTAATGCCTCTGTTTTTACTACTGCATAGTATTTTATATCTAAACCTGTAATTTCATTTACAGCTTCTAAAGTTTCGTCTGGTCTATTTTTTCTTCCATATAAAGCGTTTATTTTTTCATATGCTGTTGCTTTGGCTGAATTCTTTCCTGTGTATGTGTCCCTTGGAATTGATAGTAATGTTGCCTTTTGTGTATTTGGATTATATGATGCTACCATTATTGTGTCTGTTAGGCTTGACCCCTCTAAATCCGTACTAATTCCTAATACTAAGCATTTGAATTCACCTAAGTTCTTTTTAGTGTTTTCGTCATGTCCAACCATTGTTGCTAACATTCCTGACATTCCGCCACCATTTTTGTGTACTTTATATGCAAATACACCACCTGCTATAGCTATTGCTATCAGTATTATTAATAATATTTTTTTCCATACTTTTCTTTTTTTCTTGCCACCTTTTTTGGCATATTTTTCTCTATTTCCCAAAATTATTCACTCCTAAAAATTCATACAGCAAGTATATCAAAAAGTTAAAAATTTTTCAACTTTTTTTATAAAATTAAGTGACCAAATTTACAATTAATAAATTTAATCACTTATTTTAATATTTAGAAAAATATATTTAATATGTTATATGTAGTCATTGCCTTTGCTACATAAGAAGTGTTCATAGCCTCTCCTAGTGCTCCTGCTGGATTCATTGTTACAATTAAATTAATTATCATTAAGACTGCATATGTTACTAAAAATCCTCTTAATAATCCATATAAAGCTCCCCCCGCTTTGTTAAACTGGTCTAATATTGGCAGTTTTGCAACAAAGTTTGCAATAGCTGTTACAAATATTAAAGCAATTCTTATAACTATAAATAATATAAGCATTGTTGCGCCATACACAATGTTCATTGCAAGTGCTCTTGAAGCTTCTGGTAACATTCCTTGTTTTGCACTTTCAACTAATCCTCCTGTGATGTCATTTGTTCCTTCTGTTTTAATTAATTCTCCAACATTTTCTTCAATTGTTTCTTGAATTTTCTCGTCTATTGTTGTTGTGTTAATTATGATATTTCCTATTGGTCTGTAAAATACCATTACTGCAACAATTGTAATTATAAATGCTACCAAGCTAATCCCTAGTGATATTAAGCCCTTCTTATAACCAAAAAATATTGATGCTAGTATAAATAAAATTATTATACCATCTATTATAAGTCCCATATTCCATACCTCCTATAAATTAATTATTTCAATTTTATCTC
Source organism: uncultured Clostridium sp. (assembly GCA_947648905.1). GTDB lineage: Bacteria > Bacillota > Clostridia > TANB77 > CAG-508 > CAG-269. The sequence goes on from CANSPP010000001.1 coordinate 63,926, forward strand.
TATATATAACCCCAGCTAAGCTGTTTGAGACAACTATGTTTGTAATTTCTTGGTTAGCAACATATCTTTTTACTAACCATCCTCCTGTATTGATAAACTCTACTTCTGTGCCCAAGTTTAACGCTATTATATCTCCATATGTGTATATCGCTTTTGCAACTGAATCTGCAATATATTCCCTCTTCTCTTGATTTTCTACATTAACCAAATTCACTAAAGAATCTGCTGTAAATAATCCAGAAGACTTTTCTTCTACTGAACATACATAATTCGTTAAATTTAATGACTGAAAAATTACTTTTTTACTTTGGTTATCTGCAAGTGTTTTTGCTTGACCATTCTCTATTTCCATAATAGAGTCCGTATACATACATATTAGTCTATTTCTATCTTGATATTTTACATTTGTTATTAGTTTTCCAGCTTCACTTTGGTACGCATTTTCCACTGAATCTGTCTTTTCTTTTTCGGCTTTGTCTATTGCTATTACTTTTATATTTGATTGAATAATTGTCCCTGTTGTATCAACTTCTGCTATTGCTAAATATTTGTTATCATTAGATATGCTGACATCTACTACTCTTGAGGATAAATATGTTTTAAATATTGGTGTTCCATTTGGATTATACATTGCAATAACCGTTTTGTAACTTGTATCTACAATTACTGCTGCAACATATCCATTTTTATTTATATGTATTTGAGAAATATTTCCTTCTACTGATGCTTCCCAAGAAATTTCTTTGTCAGATATTGAATATATCTTTTGCCCCTTATTTTCTGCTATCGCTAAGAATCTATTTTCCGAGCTATATATTGGGTTTGATATTTGGATATCTAGTTCTTTTTCTTTATCACCTGTGTTTCCATAGATTGTAAATTTGGTTTTATTTAAAATTCCTATGTATTTGTTAAAGGCATAAATTGATGCTACTTCGCTTTCATTTATTTCTATTGTTGCTACTTTGTCTTGTAGCACTTCTTTTCTGAATATGTTTATATCTATCCAGTTTCGCGCTTGTCTATTTGTGTTGTATATTCCGATTACTATTATACCTGTTACTATTGCTATTATTGCAACTGTAATTATTATGACTTTTTTGATATTTATTTTTCTTTTGGTTGGCGTTATTTCTTCTTGTGTCCAAACATCTTTCATCTCTTTTTTCTCCTTGGTTTTTTCTTTATTTTACTATACCAATTAATAAAAAGCAAGAAATATTTTTCTTGCTTTTTTCCTGCCATTAGGGACGGACCTTTTTGGCAGATTTATGCCATTGGGGACGGACCTCTTTGGCAGATTTCTGTCAGCGAGGTCGGTTCTATGGCTCCCATTTAACTTCTAATCTATTTCCTATTGGACTTCCCCAAGGATAACCTTTTATACTATCTTTTTCTTTATGTATTATGACTTCTTCTAAATTTTTCGTTGATAAAAAAGCATTTGTGGCTATTTCTTTTATTGTCGCTGGGATTTCTATACTCTTTAGATTATTACACTCATAAAAAGCAGCATCATTTATTTTTTCAATCGAATTTAATTTAATCCCTGTCATGCTTCTTTGAAGATAAAACGAATTTATGCTAATTTCTTTTACTTTACTATCAACAATAAATTCTCCATTTATTTGAGAAATTACTGTTATTAGTTTCGATTTATCAGCACTATATAAAATATTATTCTCTACCATATAATTTTTATTATTATTATCTATTGTTACCTTTATTCCATACTTTTGCAAACAGAACATCGGATTTATAGAATTAACCTCGTCTTTTATTTCAAATTCTGTTACTCTATAGGCATAGCTAAAAATTTGACCTCCTATGCTTTTCACTTCTTTATTTAAAATAACCTTTGTAGCGTTTTGCGCGCCATTAAATGCAAAATCTCCTATTTTTTCATAATTTGATTTCAATTCTATGGTCGCTTCTTTTGAATAACAAAATACTAATGTTTTTGGATTAGTTTTTGTATATAAACAATTCTCTTCTACTGCATATTTGCTATTTCCGTCTTGCACTTCTATTGTTTCTATGTTTGGTGGTAAGTGTCTGCTTGTTGTTATACTAGTTACATCTTTTGTTATAATTAATTTTTTTAGATTATATAAATTGCTTAATGATGTTTCAAAATTTACTATGCCTTCTGGAATTTTTAGTTCTGTTTTTTCTTTATAATAACTCTGAGATAAAAATATTACACTCTTTCTATCCTTTGGTATCAGCATTCCTTCTTCATAAAAAAAGTTGTCTCCATCTATTGTTATATCTTTTAACTTGCTATTTTCAGAAAAAGCACTTACACTAATTGATGTCATATTTTTAGTAATATGAAATTCAGAAAAAATTGTTCCAAAAAAGGCCTCAACGTCAATACTTGTTACCTCGTCTCCTCTAAAGGTCACTTTAGATAGATTCCTACACATCGAAAATGCTAGACGACTAATTGTTGTTACTTTGCTTGGAATTTCTATTTCTTTAAGATTGCTACATATATAAAATGCCCCCTGGTCAATTTGTGTAATACTTTCTGGTAGCTTTATTTCCTTAAGTTGTCCACACTCTTGAAATGCTGAATCTCCTATAATTTCTACTCCTTCTTGTATAATTACCTTTTCTATAGTGTTATTATATCTAAATGCATTTTTCCCTATTTCTTTCACTGTCCCTGGTATTACTATTGTTCGTAATCCTTCTAAATTCGAGAATGCTCCTTCTCCAATTTTTGTTACAGCTTGTGGTATTATTATTGAACCTGTTGCTTCATCCATTAACCCTAAGTTATCTTTTGCTGACATTAATTCTCCATCTATTATTATATATGGACTTACTTTTATCCCTATTTCTTCTGCCCATTTTCCCTCTTGCTCATTTTGAGCAAAATAATATAATTCCCCTTTTATTACTTCAAAATTATCTACGTATTTTTTGTTTGAATTTTTTAAAACTGTATATATATTCCCTTCTTCTTGAATCGAGTCATATATTAGGGCATTTTTTCCCGCATATAATGCACCTTCTTCAAAGTTTCTGTCTTTAGAAAATCTCTCTGTTAAATATATTTCATATTCCTCTGCTACCGCTGAAAGCTCTGTTTTGAACTTTGCTTCTCCCGCTTTTCCTATTGTTCCATTGTCTCCTGTTAGTGTTGCTATTGTTACTCCGGGCTAAGATTAATAAAATTATTATTGTTATTACTAGTGATATTAACGTAATTCCCTTTGCTTTATTTTGCATTTGTTCATCTCTCCTTCTCTTCTGTTTTAATTATTTTATCGTCCGAAAAGGAATTACGTCAACAGTTGTGTCGTTGTTTTCTTTTTGCGTTCAACGTGCTTTTTTAAACACTAAAGACAAAATTTGGACAATTCCCAAATACCCAAAAATAGGATATAGAGAATTAATCAAATTAGAAAAGCCAATTTTCGAAACCAGCACAGAAGTTATGCACATAAAAACCGCAATCTGTATATAACTTCTCTTTGATTTGCTCACATTTTGTAAAAAACTTGAGCCTAAAGAAATAGCAGTAGTAAAAATTGAACCTAAGATAATAAATCCATATGCAACTTTTAGTATTTTAAACATATGTGAAACCACATAAACAGCTGGCATTTCTAAATTTGATATATCAACATCAATTCTAACTAAAAGCAAAAATATTATAACAGATAGTGCTATGCTAATTACTGTTGAAATTACGGCGATTGAGCCAATTTGTCTTTTACTACGTAGATAATCTTTTAAAGTTATTAGAACTGGCAATAATAAAATACTGTTGTAACTGCAATATATAATTGCACTAAGTAAATAACTTGATGAGTTTGTTCTTATTATATATTTGTCTAATTCTGGCAAATTAATTTCTACTATATTCATAACTCCAATTATTACGACAAATATTATTAGTATTGGCACTAGTATTTCGCTTGCTTTTACAACTCCTTTTATACTTGTCATAAATATTATAAAGCAAAAACTTGCGAGTATAATGCTTCCAATTAAACTATTTATTCCTAATTCTTGTTCAAAATATGCTCCAAAACCTGCTATCATAATAAAAAACGTCACTAAAATAAATATATTTATGACTATGTTTACAACATTTTTGAAATTAAAAAAGTTCTCATTTGGTTTTGGTTTTATGAACATTTCTAAAAACTCTTTATATGTTTTTATGTTGTATTTGTCAATTAAGCATAATGCTTTATATATGATTAATCCCATTAATGTGCAGGATACAACTATTCCAATTAAGCCTTTCATTCCATAAGAAAAGAAAAACAAGTACATTTCTTGACCTGATGCAAATCCTGCGCCTATTAGTGTTCCAATGATTACAAATACAACTTTAAATATATTTTTCATAACAAAAAACCCCATATTAGTTTATGGGATTTTTTTATTTTTATTCTATTTTTTTCTTCTTCTTAATATCCATATAACAATTCCTGCCAATATAATTAATGCTGGAATTCCGAATATTGCAACTTGTACAAGCATATCTTGTTCTTGCGTTGGAGTATAAGTTACTGTACCTGTACTCTTTCTTGCTGTTATGTCTTCTGGTCTTTCTGCTAAATATGCAATTGAGTTTAAAACCATATCTCTATTACGAGATAGTGTTATTATTGGTGATTGTGAGTTTTGTGATAATGTATAATCTGTTATAAATGTGTTTTCACCTATTACTACTAATTTAGAAGTTTTAGCTTTTTCACCTGTTTCCTCATTTGCCTCTTGAATTGTTTTTTCTAATTCTGCTCCTACTACAAATGTTCCCGCTTCTTCATTTTCTTGTTTATTTGATGATGAAATTGTGTAATCTTCTCTAAAGAATGATGTTTCTCCTGTTGTTAACAATTCAGTTTTTGCTACTTTTAGTTCTTCTAATTTGTCTTCTTCTATGTTGATTTTTGTAGGATTTATTAATAATACATCAGATGTATTGTATAATGTTTTTGTTAAATTAGAATATCCAATAGTTGGGAAAATAACATAAGGCATTCCTGATACTGTTTTGCTAGAGTCTGTTTCAAATATCATTCCAACATCAAATGGGTTGACTCCGTATAACTCTAAAACACTATTTACATTAGGTAAATCTTGTTTTTCAGCAATTACACCATTTAGCCATAATATGTTCCCTCCATTATTTATATAATCTTTTATTGCATTTGTAGCTGTATCATCAAAGTCTTTGTTTGGCGTTGTTATTACTAGCACTTTGCAATCTTCTGGAACTTTTCCTGCTGATAATATGTTTAGTGTGTCAATTTCATTTACTTCATTTGCTAAGAACATACTTAAATATCTCATATTTGTATTTAATGTATATTCGCTATATCCTTCTAAGAAATATACTTTTGGTATTTCATCAGATGTTACATTTAATATTGAACTTGTTAATTTTTCTTCTGCAATGCTTATTGTTTCATATGTTGTTGTATCATAAGTAACCAAATCACTTGATGTTAGTACTTTAGAATTTTCTCCACATTCTACTATAATTCCTTGGGTTCCATCTTCTATACCATATTTTGAAGCTAAATCAGGTCTTGTGTTTATATCTATAGCTTCTGCTACTATCTTTTCATTCACATTTTTATATTGTTTTGCTAATTCTAGGTTCGCATCTTCATCTGTTGAACCTACAAAATATATGTGTACATCTTTATTAATATCTTTTACTTTATCTTTACTTTCTTGTGTTAATGTATATAGTTTCTCTTGGCTAAAATCTAATGGTGTCAACTCTAGTTTTTGCATTAAAACATTTATACCAATAAATATAGCAACTATAATTAATACTAATAAAATTGTTTTTGAACTATCAATTAACCATTTTTTCTTTATTGTCTCAATAAATTTATTTGTTTTCTTGTCTTCTTTAGCTTTTTTATTCTCGTTCTTCTTTTTATTTTCTTTCACTTTGCTTCCCCCTTTCTACCTTACACTTTTTCTTCTTTGCATTGCAATTATTGTTAGCAATATACAAGAAATTGTAAAGGTAACAAAAGTTACTGTATCTGCTATATCAATTTGTCCCCTTGGGAATTTTGAAAACATATTTATCAAAGAGAAGTTATTAAATATACTATTAAATTGTGGTAAAAACCAAGTTAATACAAAAAATCCTATTGTAACAACTCCTGCAATAATTTGATTTTCTGTTATGCTAGATGCTAATATTCCAAATGATATATAGCTTATTGCTAGTAATAAAAATCCTAATAATGTAACTAATGCTGTTGTAATGTGTGGTGCTCCAAAGAAGCATAATATTCCAAAGTACATAAACGTACATAATTCTGTTATTACAACAATCAGTGTTGCCGCAATAAATTTTCCTAAAACCACTTTTGTTATACTAATTGGTGATGTTAGTAATATTTGCTCTGTTCCAGTTTTTCTTTCTTCTGCAATAGTTCTCATTGTAAGTATTGGTACTATAAATGTTAATATTGTTGCACCTGAATAAAATATGTATTCAAAATTTGTACTCTGATAAGAAAATACATCTATATAGAAAAATATACTAAACATTATTAAAAATAGCCCTACAAATACATATCCTACTGGTGAACAAAAGTAAGATTTGAATTCTTTTTTTATAACTGCTAACATTATTGTTCTCCTCCTCCAATTAATTTCATAAAGGCGTCTTCTAAGCTAGAATCTACCTTTTTCATTTCAAATATTGTAATGTTCTCTTTTGCCAATTCTGAAAACAATACTTTTCTTAAATCTTCATTTCCCTTTGATGTAATTTCATATTGTTTTGTTCCATCCTCATTATTTTTAATTAACTTCATACTTTTTATCTCAGAAATTTTATCTTTCACTTGTTCCATCTTGTTCTCTGGGTCTTCAACTGTTACATATATACTATTATCATTTGACACTTTACTTTCCAAATTTTCTGGTGTATCTATTGCAACAATTTTACCTTTGTTTATAATTATTACCTTGTTACATATTTGACTTACCTCTGATAAGATATGAGAACTTAATATTACAGTATGTGTTTTCCCTAAATCTTTAATTAATTTTCTAATCTCTGTTATTTGTTTTGGATCAAGACCTACTGTTGGCTCATCTAAAATAAGAATTTTTGGTTCTCCTACTAAAGCCCCTGCCATACTAACTCTTTGCTTATAACCTCTTGATAAATTTCTTGTTAATTTATTTTCTACTTCTTTTAAGCCTGTTTGCTCTATTATCTTTTCAACTTTCTCTTTTCTCTCTTTTTTATCTATGCCTTTAATCTCTGCCATATATTTCACAAACTCTTTAACAGTTAAATCTGCGTAAAGTGGCACTCCCTCTGGCATATATCCAATCTCTTTTTTAGCTTTTTTAGGTTTCTTTAACATATTATAGCCATCTATTATTATCTCACCTTCTGTCTGTTCAATAAAACCTGTTAGCATATTCATTGTAGTACTCTTACCCGCACCATTTGGTCCGTAGCAATCCAACTATTTCTCCTTCTTTTATTTTAAAGCTGATGTCATCTACTGCAACGAATTTACCATACTTTTTTGTAACATTTTTAACTTCTATCACAAAAAATTCCTCCTTTTCTCTTTTCTCTTAGCTTAAGTCCTTATCAAGTTTATCATTATATTTTTTCAATGTAAAGTAATTCACAAAAAATTCACATTCATTTACGGACCTCTGCCATTGGGGTCGGATCTTTTTGGCAGATTTCTGCCAATGGGGACACTCTTTATTGGTATATTTTTTGATTTGTTGAATAGTTTTTAATACTTATTGTTTTGAAAGAAGTGTGATAATATATGGCTTTTGTTTATCCTTTTTTGGTTAGCTTTTTTATGGTTTTTTTATCAGAGCTTGGTGATAAAACTCAACTTTTGGTTTTGTCTTTTTCAACAAAGTCTCGAGCAAGAAATGTACTTTTGGGTGTTGCTATTGGTACTTTTTTTAGTCATGGTTTGGCTATTTTGTTTGGTAGCAAACTTGCTTCTTTTGAAAATGCTTCTTTTCAGTTTTATGCTGAGATTTTGACTTATTTGTCTTTTCTTTTATTTGGTATTTGGGGATTTATTCCTAAGAGAGATAAAGATAGTTCTTCTGGTTCTAAGGTTTCTTTGTTACAGAAACTTTCTAATCTTAAGTTGAATTATGTTTTTTTGATTGCATTTAATATTATTGTTGGTGAGTTTGGTGATAAGACTTTTTTGGCTTCATTGGGTCTTGGTTTACAGTATCCTGAGTTTAAGCTTTCTTTGATTGCTGGTTCTATTTGCGGTATGGTTGGTAGTAATTCTATTGCTTTGTTTTTTGGTAGGTTTTTAGGGAATAGGTTTAATCCTAAATTTGTTGAGGTTTTGTCTAATGTTATTTTTGTTGTTTTTGGTTTAGTTGGACTGTTTTGTGTGTTTTTTTGATTTTTTGCCATTTTATTGTTGACACTTCTCTTTTTTTGTGTTATTATAGTTAGTGTCATTTAGTTATGGGTCAGTAGCTCAGTTGGATAGAGCACAGGCCTTCTAAGCCTGGGGTCGGGGGTTCGAATCCCTCCTGGCTCACCATATAATAAAAGCCATACAATTATTGAAATATCAATAGTCTGTATGGTTTTTTTATTTGTATTTACTGCAATTTTACTGCAACGGATATTTTTATAGTCCTTGTGCTTCAAAATACTGTGTTACCTTATCAAGTTCATTTTGGCTAAATTCTTTAAATACTGATGTATATGTGTCTAGTGTTGTTTGTATCTTTTTATGTCCTAATATTTTTTGTAATGCTTTTGCTTGCATACCACTTTCAATACATCTAGTTGCATATGTATGTCTTAGCATATGTGTATGTAAATTGCTTGTAATATTTTCTTTTTTATTAAGCCTTCTTAAATAACAATTTACTTCAGTTGGCGTTATATATGTATTTTTTACATTATCATAAAATAATAATCCATTTATATTACTTATTTGCTTTTTTTGTGCCTGTTGTAATATACTTCTAACCTTATTATCTATTAAAATTGTTCTTTTAGAATTTACTGTTTTTGTAGTATCTCCCATAATTGTTTTATCGTGTTCATCTCTTGTTAATGTTCTCCTTATAGTAATTGTATTATTTTTATAGTCAATGTCCTTATTAGATAATGCCAATACTTCCCCTATTCTCATACCTGTATATAACTGTAATAAAATGATGTACTTATATTTATGTTCTTGTTTTTCTAATGCTTCTAACAATTTTTTATGTTCTTGTAAAGTTAATGCTTCTATTTCTTTATTTGGTATATCTGATTTTGGTTTGCTTACACTTTCATTTTCCATAGGATTAAACGATATTATTCTGTCAGACACTGCTATTTTAAATGTTTTATTTATAAATCTATATATTTTATCAATACTGTTGTTGCTATATATTGTTAAATTAGGCAATACCTTTCTTATATGGCTAACTGTTATTTTTTGTATAGGCATATTTATTATATCTTTACAAGTTTTTTCTATTTGCTTAACTGTATTGTTATCTCTTATGTGTGTTCTAGCACTTACTTTATTGGTATCATATTTATTTTGTACATATTCTTTTAATATTTCTATGAATGTTTTTCCTACTTTTTCTATATATGTACCCTGGTTTATATCATTTATTGTTTTTGTAAATCTTTTTTTAAAAGCTGTTAAACTTTCATTTTTCTTTTGGTACATTGTTTTCCTTTGTCCGTCTGTTGTTGTATATTGTGCCATATATCTATTGCTTGCTTTATGATATGTGATACTACCTTCTCCATTTCCCCTTTTCCTACTCATACGTTTCACTTCCTTTCGTTTATTTCTTTATCTCCCACTTTTTATACAAGTATTTTGAATTTATATCGATTGTATTTTTATATGTTTATTAAATATATAACCGCTTCTATTTTTGTATTTATTACAATATTTTATCTTTTCTGTTATTTTCCCACTCTTTTTCTAATTTTGAAAATTGTTTGAACTCCCATTCATTTAAGTTAATATTGTCTATATCTTCTATTGTTAGTGGTCTTATACTTGCTACGCCATAACTTCCATTTACTTCAATTATGTATTGAATTAGTTTGCCTTCTGCACCTTCTAAAGGTTCTTTTAAAACAAAATTATACCACCCTTCTTTTACTCTTATATATTCGTTTTTGCCATTATATTTCTTTGCCATTGTTCTTTATTCCACCCTTCTATTTGTTGTTTTCTTTCTATTTTTACCTGTTTTATCATTTCTTTCATTTGATTCTTGTCTTTTATATTTACTCGTACTCCATAACATATAGGGTCGCTTGCTACATCTATATAAAAATGTGTGTCTGTATAATCTATAATTTCGTTTACTTCTTGCAAGTAATTATCCTGTAAACTTTGTTTTTCTATTTTAATTTGTTCTTTTAATTGCATTTTTTCTATATCTCCTAAATTTCATTATTAATTATTTTGCTATTATCTCTAAAACCTATCAAATAAGCTTCTTGTAATTCTTGACTATCTAGTTCCATTCTAATATCTCTAATAATGTAGTATTGTTCCTTAATAGTCTTTTCTTTTAGCATTTCAATAAAATGTTTCTCTAACTCTTTATATTTACTATTTAATTTTTTATATGTATTTTTGTTTGATACTATTTTGTAACTTTCTTCAATTCTATCTCTTATAAAATCTTCTAAATCTTGCCTAAATTTAATATTATTTGCCATTTTATTCTCCCTTCTTAATTGACATTTCTTTATCTTTTTGTTGATTATTTTATCGTTTCTATGTTATAATTTTAGTAGTATATATTCCTAATTGGAAATACTGGGCTTTGACAATTCGCTGTTGTTATTGCCCTTTTTTTATTTTTATAATTTGATTTTCATATATATTGCTATTTTTCATATTGTTTAGTTTTTTTATTTCATATATGACTTGCCTTATTTCTTTTTTGTTTATTGTATGCTCTTTTGCTATGTTCCATAGTGTGTCGCCTTTTTCTATTGTATAACTTATTATTTCCGCTTCTTTATTGTCTGTTTTTGCAATGCTAATATTAAATACTCCTATTAAAACAAATAATAATATTGCTATACCCCTAATAAATTTGTATTTGTTTCTTATTCGCATATGTAATTCTCCTTTCCTGTTTCAATATAATTGTTTACGTTGTTTTTAAATCTTTTGTTATTATGATTATAATACATTTCGTTTATGTTGTCAATACATTTTTGATTATTGTTATAATAATTTTTTATTATAATATATTGACGGTGTTGTTTTTATATTGTATAATATTAGTATAATAAAGAAGAAATGGAGAATATAATAATGGAAGAAAACACAAAAAATACAGGTGCTAGAATAATAAAACAATTACTTGCATATAAAGGCATATCTATAAAAGAAGTTGCTGAAGGTCTGGGATATAATTCTGCTCAAGTTTTAAGTAACAAGTTATATAGAGATACTTTACCGCTAAACGAGTTCGTACGTATAGTAGAGTTTTTAGGTTGTGAAGTAAAAACAATATCAAAAGATGGTAAAAATGAATACATAGTAGAATATAAAAACGATTAGAAGAAGCGGAATAACACTGTATTATAATGCAAATAGTTTTTGCTGGTGCTTTTATAAATATTATTCTTATATATTTCACTATTATATAAAATAGTGAAATATTTTTATTGTCTTTAAGTTCCTTTTAAAACGATTTTATTTTGAGAAATATATAATTATTGTACTTTATATTGAAAATCTTTATAGATGTATTCTGTTAAATTTCTAGCATTATAAAATACATTTTATTAATAGCTTTGTTAATAATCTTTGTTTATTATACTTATCGTGTTTTATATGTCAATTTTAGGGCAATTTATTTTATATGTGACAAATTACCCCTTGTTGACTTTTTTATTTTGTATAATTAAATATGTTACACCATAGCAATTAAATTATTCAAATTACATATTACCTATCACAACAGTTTTTGAAAATATAATGTTTGCCATTTTTTTATCCATAAAAGGTATTGTCCAACTTGCTCCACTTATTTTTTTGCTTGTATAAAATTTTTCTGTTGGTTCTCCTAATTTTGCAAGTAATTTGTTATAGACTGCATATCTACTTGTATAACAATTTATTTCTTTTTTGCTATAATCTATATTTATTATTGTTTCTTGCTCTTCTAATGGCGTATTATAAAATTTATTTATTTTCATTTTTATTTTTCCTTTCCTTTTAATTTGATGTTAACCGCTTCTTAATTTTTTTAGTTAATGATTTTAGGTATATATTTTTTGGTATCTAATTTTTATACATCTATGTGTATAATTTTTATATACCTACTCTATTATTTTTACATTTTATGTTTAATTAGGTATATAATTTTTATACCCCTTACATTTCTTTGTTTTTATTGAAAATATAATACTTTTGACCATTTTCTACTATTTTTTCTTGCTTTATTTAGGTATATAATTTTTATACACAATATTATATATTACCATACCAGCCTTCTATAAAGAGAGATTTTTAGCCCACTTATTAGAAAATTTATAACGGTTTGATTTATGACCACCACCATTTGAAAAATATATTCTTTCTATAAAACCTTTCTCTATCAATTCTTTAATTGCATTTGCAAAAGTCATTTGTGAAACTACCTTACAACCTAATGACTTAGAATAGTCAAATTCCTTTTCTCCATTAGCCCATAATTTCATATACATATACACTTTGACAGTAGAAGGCTTTAAACTTCTAAAATTTTCACTATCCATCATACTTTTTGTTATTCTAATATGCTTGTCTTTGCTCTTTATTCCTTCATATTCCTTAAATGGTGCTTTAAGCCCTCTACTCATACAATACCACCTGCTTATACTTGCTTTTATCACGAAAATAGAGTAAAATAAACATAGATAGCTTATATAAGTTATTAGTTGGAAGCGGGATTTTAAAGGTTTCAGGAAGGTCTAAAAAATCTTGCTTCTTTATTTTATTTATATTCATTTTACAATAATCTCCTTTATACATATAATAACCTAAATGTTTCTCTTCCTTTCGGTGTAATAAGTGTTTGAGTCCCTACCCAGGCATTATTGTTACTATAACATTCTTTGACTTCAAATAATCCATTATTTTTATTCGCATATGGCTGTAATTTACCTTTTTTATCTCTATAAATATATCCATTGTCTATTAGATATTTTATAAAGTCTTTTTCTTTAATTTTTAATTCTTTTGCGGTATCTCTAAAACTTGTTAATAATTTTCTACTAACTAATTCGTCAAAATAATTTGCTTTAGGTTTTAATTCGCCTATTAATTGCTTTTGCTGTACATTTTTCAATTGAAGTTTCTTTTTTTCTTCTCTTTCTTGTTTTAGCTGTTCAAATACCTTTATTGCTAAATCTGGGTTATCTAGTAATTCATCTGTTGCATACATTCCATTTTTTCTAATACTTGGTAATACTTCGTTTGTTACCCACTCTGTGAACTTCTCCGCTTCTGGTTTTCTACTTTGAAATATTACCTTATATAGATTACTTTCATTTATAAAAGTCATTTGTTGTTTTCCGCCTTTAGTAAGGGTGTCGGTAGTAACGACCCCATCTTGATTAAGTCGTGTTTTGCAATCTCTTGCATTTTTAATATCTAATATTTTACATACGTCTGCTAAGCATATATACGGTTGTTCATTAACTTTTATTATTCTCATTTCTCCAAAAACTGGATTATTAAATATTTGTAACTCATTCATTGTTGTTCTTTCCCCCTTAATTTGATTTATTTGTTCTTCTTGTTTTTAGATATTCTTTAAGTGCTCCTAATTCTACTTGATACTTTTTGCCTTTTTTTATTGCTGGAAAGTTTTCGTCATATGCGAATGTATTTCGTACTACGTTTTCACACCAACCGCGTTAACTCTTGTACATCTTCCATATCAAGCATTATTAAACTTGTAGTTACTATTTGCTTTTGTTCTTTCGTCATACATTATTCTCCCTTCTTTTCGAGTTCTTTTTTTGCTTTGTTTATCCAGTATCTTTTGTTGATTTCTCTTACTTTGTCTTTGTTATTATCTCTCCATTTTTTAGCTTTTTGATTTCTTAATTTTCTTGCTAATTCTAATAAGGCAAGTTCTTCTTGATTTTCCATATTTTAATTTTCCTTTCTTTTTTCTTGTTATTTTTATTGACATCTTATCCACAAAGATGTATAATATTCATAGTAATAAACACAATGATGTTGATAAGCTTTTTATAACACAATATTGTATCAAATGTCAATAAATATACACAATGTTGTTTGTTCGCATTTAAAATTATATTTAATAAATATGGAAGGAGTTACAATGAAATTATCCGAAAAATTGAAACTTTTAAGAGAATTAAAAGGGAAAACACAAGAAGAAGTCGCACAAGATTTACAAATTGGTATTACTACTTTAAGAAATTATGAAAATGAAAATTTAAATAGACTACCTAATACGGTCCAATTAAAACAGTTAAAAAAATATTATAACGTTACTTATGAATACTTATTAGATGATGAATGTGAAAACAAAACCACTACCAATATTAATATTGGTAAAGAACTTCTTTTGTCAGACAAATCTATAGAAAAAATTAAAAATTTACAAAAAACTTCTTATAAACATAATAGAAAAGGGGAGGTTCCTTATTTATCACTTGCTTTTAATGAATTTATTGAAAATTTTAATGATTTTGATAATTTAGTTTTTGACATAGAAGCAATACAAAGAAACTTAAAACTCTATAAAAAAATAGTATCTTTTCTTTATTTACTTTATATGGATAAGTTAATTCTAAAATATATAAAAGAGCAAAATAGTAACTTAAAAACATTATTTTCATATTTTGATAAACTAATGGAAGAAATACAATTTTTTAAACCATTGTATGAACCAGAGTTCTCACTACTTAGAAAATTAGATGTTACATATAGCGATTATAGAGATAGCTGTTTTAACAGTAGCAATCAGAAAGATAACAAATTTGAAAATACTCTTTATGATAAAAGAGAATTATTATGGTGTTCTGTTGAAGATTGTTATAGTAATTTTGCTATGAAGTATGAATTTTGCTCTTTTAAACTTAATAAATATGTAACCCACTTTTTAGAAGAATCGATATTAAAATATGAAATTTATTATGAAGATATTGTAAAAAACTGTTTTGATGATAAGATTGTTCCTTTTTTAAAAGAAAATGAAGAATTACTCCATAATAAGAAGCGGTTAAACTTCCGCTTCTATTTTTTAATCTTTGTTTTTATGTTTCAGTAGTTTTTCTTGGTATATCAATGCTTGCTAGTCTTTTAAAGCCTTTAAAAAATTAAAAATAATTAAAATTCATATTATAAGAAATGCTAGGATTTATCTTATTTTAATGTAGTTTATAAAACTTGCAAATTTTCTATTTGGGGAATTTTTTCTACAACGCACCCCAGACACCGTTGTTCCTATTCTTATTAGATACTTTCTTAAGTACCCCTACCCTTTTTTAAGGAGTCAAAAAAGTCAAGATATCACTAATATTATTACTTACTAAAAAATTTCTCTAACTTCAATAGGGCTTCGTTAGTATTAAAATATTGTTTTCTTTAATTTATTTTTTCTTATACTTTTCTGTTCTTCTTTTACAAGTGCTTCATATTCTTTTCTTATGTCTTCTGGCGTATCTGGTTTCAATTTAGTTCTATTTCCATATTCGTCTTCTTCATCTGATAACCACAATAACCACCCAGGATTAAATACCACTTAAACCATTCCTTTCATAGCTTTACTATTTTTACTTAAGTTTATTATTTAATATGTCTTTATTTATATTATCATATATTTTAAATTATCAAAAGATTTTTCCAATATGTTATTACTTGTTATTTATTGTTTTGTTTTAATCCTTCCATATTGTAAGAAAATATATAAAAACTTATTATTTTTGTCTTATTTTTAGTACCTATTTTGTACTCTTTTAGTCCTTTTTATATTGTTCGAATTTTTCCCATTTGTCGCTCTTTTTATAATAAAACTTTTTAATATTTTATCAATTATATTAATACTTATTTTATGCTGTAGGAGATGTTGTTCTTTATAAAACTTCGAGTTATTAAAAAAGTCTATTTTGGGAATTTTTTTAAAGCAAATGTATGCGGTACGTGTTAATTTGTTGTATTGAAATTTGATATAAAAATGCGGGGGATATCTGAAGTATATTTTTTAATTTTTATTTTTTCCTTAATAACTTTTTCTATAATTTTTGAACCTCTTTTGAACTCTTTTTGAACCTTTTTTCTGTCCACCCTTTTTGCATTTTTTCTATTGCTACTGTTGAATTTTATGTGTCTACCCACCCTTACGTGAAAATCGCAAAAAATTTCTTTATATGTAAAAGCTCCCCGTTACCTATAATTTCTTTTTTATGTCAAAAGTTTTTTAATGGGGTTATAACATTTGATAAAAATTGTTATTCGTTCCGCTTCTCGCTCAATTTTATTAACAATTTTTACTGTCTTTGTCTTTTTCTTGCTTTTTGCCAAATGCGTATTAAGTTCATTGTTTGCTTGTGCTATCTTTATTAATAAATTATTTGCAACATCTTTTGCTTTTAATATTTTTTCACTTTCTTTTTCAATAACTTTTTCTATTGTTTTACTGTCCTTTTTCTCCACTTTTTCTGCCTTTTTATAATATCAATATACCGCTTCTTTACCGTCTTTTTATAGTGTCGGAAAAATATAAAAAAAAGGTCTTGTTTTAGTCTCCTTTTTGTCTTGTTTTTGTCTTATTTTTTAGTACCTATTTTTTACCTTTTTATTTAGCAATTAAAACGAAGCGGTTAGTAGTTCCGCTTCGTTTACTTTTATTATATATGAATTTTTACTGCAATAAATACTGCAATACAAAAATACTATTAAAATATATCGTATATCTTATAAACATATAACAACCATATTTTATTGAAATAGTAGTACTTAAATATGCTTTAAATATACAATATACATACAGCATAGATACTATAAAATCAATAGTTTTGCTCTGGCTCACCATAAAAGCCGTTATACATATTAGTATAACGGTTTTTATTTTTTCTATTTGCAACAAAAGTAATGATGCTAAACGACATTGGTGCACTAATTGTTAACCATATTTATAACATTCTAAATATTCAAAATATCTATTTTTAAATATTTTGTTCGTTTTTTTGAATTTTTTATCTGTTTTATTATCATATTATTACTATGTTCAATATTTAATTTCACGTTGTTATACTATTACTAACACTTATAAACATAAAGGAGGCGCCAAAATGGACTCTGTTTCTAAATCAAATATTGATAAAATTTTTGGTAAATTGTTAAGGGATTATCGCATAAAGTCTGGGCTAACTCAAGAAAAACTTTCTGAACAGTTAGGTATTTCTTTAAAATATATTTCAAGAATTGAAAATGGTAATAATGGTGTTAAAACTCAAACACTAATTAAATATATGAATATTTTAGGAATTACTCCTAATACATTATATAAAGAATTTATCACAAATGCTGATATTAAAGATTCTATTGAATTGTCAGAAAAGATAGACAAACTGTCTGAAGAAAATAAAACCTTAATTTCTTCAATTATAGATTTGTTATAAATGCAAAAAACTGTAGTTTAAATTTAAAACTACAGTTTTTTTGTTCATTATTCTTGCCAAAATGCTTTATAAGTTTTATATGCAGAATAAACATCATATTTACTTGTTACTTCATATGGCGCATGCATTGAAAGTACTGGTACACCACAATCAATTACATCTGCTCCCTTGTTAGCTATAATGAAGGCTATTGTTCCGCCACCTCCAACGTCAACTCTTCCAAGTTCTACCACTTGATAGTCTATTCCGTTTTTTTCTAATATATTTCTTACCCAAGCTACATATTCTGCATTTGCATCTGATGCTTCTGATTTTCCTCTTGAACCAGTATATTTGTTAAGGCTTATTCCTTTTCCTATAAATCCTGCATTGTATTTGTCTGATACAGATGCATAAATTGGGTCAAATGCTGCATCAACATCTGATGATAACATTTTTGAGAAACAAAATACTCTGTCTAGTAAATTTGGTCTGTTTACTCCTAATTTGTTTAGAATTTCTGATATAAAGAAGTCAAACATATGTGATTCCATTCCTGTATTTCCCATACTTCCTATTTCTTCTTTGTCAGATAAAATACATACTGCTGTATTTTTTACATTTTCTAATTCCATCATTGCTTGTAAAGATGTAAATGCACATACTTTGTCATCTTGACCATATGCTGCAACCATACTTCCATCAAATCCTAAGCTTCTTGCCTTAAATGCTGGAACTAGCTCAATTTCTGAGCTTGTAAAATCAACTTCTGTTATTCCATATTTTTGGTTTAATATATTTAATATGTTTAATTTTACTCTTTCTGAAACTTTTTCATCTCCATATGGAATGCTTCCTATTAATAGGTTTAGTGCTTCTCCATCAATTCCATCTTTTAATTTCTTTTGCATTTGGTCTTGAGCTAAATGTGGTAATAAATCTGTAATTGTAAATATTGGGTCATTCTCATCTTCCCCTATATTAATTTCAACTTTCTCTCCATTTGGTTTTACAATTACTCCATGCATACTAAGTGGTATTGTTGTCCATTGATATTTCTTTATTCCCCCATAGTAGTGAGTTTTAAAATATGCTAGCCCTGTATCTTCATATAATGGGTTTGGTTTTAAGTCTAATCTTGGTGAATCTACGTGTGAACCAATTATATGTAGTCCATCTTCTATTGGTTTTTCTCCAATTATTGCTAGATACATACTTTTTTCTCTATTTACAAAATAAACTTTATCTCCTGGCTTTAAAGTATCAAATTCTATTATATCTCTGTAACCATTTTCATCAGCCATTTTTCTAGCTTGTTTTATAAACTCTCTTTCTGTTTTTCCTTTATTTAAAAAGTTCATATATTTTTTAGAAAAGTTAAAAATTGCTTCTCTTTCTCTCTCATCTGCCTTTTCCCATCCTGTCTTTGTTGGTTTGAATAATTTTTCTTTTAAATTTTCTTCCATATTATCCTCCTTCGTATTTTTTTGTAGTATATCACTATCTAATTTATTTTTCCACTATTTTTATAATTTATTCCAAAAAATTGGTTATACTAAGTCAAGAAAGGAATGATTTTATGAATTCTTTATGGCTAACAAATTCAAAAATTTTTGAGAATAATATAAATAACAAAAATGACATTGAATCTGATGTATGTATTATAGGAGCTGGTATTTTTGGAATTACTTGCGCTTATTATTTAACTAATTTAGGTTTTAAAGTAACTGTTTTAGAAAAAGACTTTGTTGGAAGTAAAACAACAGGTCATACAACTGGAAAAATTACAAGTCAACACGGATTGTTTTACAGATATTTAACTGATTCTTATGATAAAAAGTTTGCAAAGGATTATCTTGATGCAAATGAAGAAGCTATTAAAAATATAAAAGATATTATTGATACTGAAAAAATAAAATGCGATTTTGAGTATCAAAATAACTATGTATATGCTACTACGGACACAGAATTAGAGGCTTTAAAGTTGGAGCAACAAGCTTTAGATGATATTGGATTTAATTCTGATTTTGTTACAAAAACTGGTTTACCGTTTGAAGTTCAAGGTGCTCTTTGCTTTAAAAATCAAGCTCAATTTAATTCCATTAAGTATTTAAATGGTCTATGTAAATCTATTATTTCTAAAGGTGGCGAAATTTTTACTCGGAACGCCTGCTTTTGACGTGCAAAAATTTGATGACACTTATACTACCTTTTGTAATGATTTTAAAGTAAAGTCTAAATATGTAATTGTAGCAACTCATTACCCTTTTATAAATTTTCCTGGACTTTATTTTACGAAAATATATCAATCAAGCTCTTATTTAATTGCGGTTGATACTAAAAAAACTTTATTTAATGGTATGTATATATCAGCATCAGAACCTGCTTTCTCGTTCAGAACAGCAAAATATAATGGAAAAGAATTATTATTAATTGGTGGTGGAGAACACAAAACTGGTGAACCTCCTTCTTACGAATATACTTATGGTGCTTTAGAAGCTGTTGCAAAAAAATATTATCCAGATTGTGAAATACTATTTCGCTGGGATACACGAGACTGCATTTCCCTAGATAAAATTCCATATGTAGGACCATATTCTTCTCTTATGCCACAAGTTTTTGTTGGTACTGGTTTTAAGAAATGGGGAATGACTTTGTCTAATGTTTCGGCAAATATTGTTGTAGACGAAATTCTTCAAAAAGAAAATAAATATGCTTATTTATTTAATCCATCTCGCCTATCTGCCTTTAAAAACAGAGATGAATTTAAAAATATATTAGTACAATCAGCAAACTCTCTGCTTTTCAACAAATTGCGTCCTGCTCAAATGAATTTTGACGAAATTGCTAATGATTCTGGAAGTATAATTGAAATTAATAATCAAAAAGTTGGTATTTATAAAGACCCTAATGGTAAGATATTTGCAGTTAAGCCTATTTGTACTCATCTTGGCTGTCAACTTTCTTGGAATGATGTTGATAAAACTTGGGATTGCCCTTGTCATGGCTCTCGTTTTGATTTTTCTGGTAAAAATTTATATGACCCTGCTATTAGAGATTTAGAAACTTATGATTTAGATTAATTTTGGGTGTTTTTGGGGGTCAGTTCCCAAAAACATCTTAAACTTTTTGGTTTGTCCCAAAAAGTTTTGAAAATTTTTGGACTTTTTGTTTGTTTTTGTTGACTTACAGCTCTTTTTTTGCTACAATTCTTTTATAATAATCATATATTTATATGTTTATTTTTTGTTTATTGAACTAGATTTCTCCGTTTTATAGAATCTAGTTCTTTTTTTGTTCAAATTTTTATAATGATGTCTAAAAAATACTTTTTGTTGATTTGACATTATGTAAAATTAATTGTATAATTAGTATATGAACTTTTTAAGTTCTTTCATATGTGCGAAAGGAGAATACTTTATGAGTAAAAGAACAGCACGCGATTTCTCCCGGTCTCAGATTAAACATATTGCCGAGCAATATGCAACCACCCCATTGCGGTATTCTGCTGAGTATTTTTCAATAGAATATAAAATCAGCAAAAATACTTTTTATACGCTTTTAGATAAGGCTGTTGTAGAAAGTATTGTTGATTTGAAAACAGTAGACTATATGCAGCGGAAAGCTAGTGGAAACTCTGCAGGTCATGCTGGTGTTCCTGCTGCAGCACGTTCTTTAAAACACTATAACCATTTAATAATGAAAAGGAATATTTATCTTCCTTCTCAGCAAGAAGCTACGCGAATCACTATTGATTTTGCTAAAAGCAACTTGAGTATGTCTCAATATGCAAAAAAACTTTGCATTTCAAGCGATAGTGATTTATTGAAACGGATTATTCGGTCTAGTGTCGCTAATAATTATGTTGCTGGATATGTTGAAGAACTTCTTCGTCAGAAGAAAGCTATCTGAAACCATTACTAAAATGAAAGCAAAAAAGAAGTCTATAATAGACTTCTTTTTTGTTTGTGTTTTTTATATTGAACAATTTTATAATTTGTCGTATAATATCATTGTATGAGGTATTGATATGAAATATGTTTTTGAAGATTTTAATATTGAAGATAGAAAATCCAAAGTAATGTTCTCCGCTCCACATTGTTTTCCACAACTTAGAAATGGTGAAATTAAAAGTGCCGAACCTAAAACTAGTGTTTTAATTGAAACGTTATCTAAAGATTTTAACTGTTCGTGTATTTATAAAACTAAATTCTACAATAATGATCCAAATTGGGATGAAAACTCTACATACAAAGAGCAACTTGCGGACTTTATATTGAAAAATAATGTAAAATTACTTTTCGACCTTCATAGTATGTATTATAAAAGACCTGTAGATGTTTGTGTTGGTATAAATTCGGGCAAAAATATTTTAAATAAATATGATATTTCTGATATGATTGTAGAATCATTTAAAGCCACAGGATTAAAAACAGTTTTAGTTGATAGTCCATTTTCTGCTGCTAATCCTAATACTGTTTCTGCTTATATTTCTAATAAATGTACTATTCCTTGTTTTCAATTGGAATTGAATAATAGGTTTTTATTATTAGATTATAAAAATGATGATTCAAGTGTTGTTTACAATAGTTTTAAGAATATTTTTAATAATATTGATAATTTTATTTGAAAAAGAAAAATCGTTAAAACTCTAAAGCTTTAACGATTTTATATGGTCGAGGTGACAGGGATCGAACCTGCGACCTCATGGTCCCAAACCACGCGCGCTACCAACTGCGCTACACCTCGATATGCATTTTATTTCTAACCGCTTATATATAATAGCACAAATTTAATCAATTTGCAATATTTTTTTAACATTTTTTGAATTTTTTTGAATTTCTCTTGAAAAATAACGTTTAAAACGTTATAATATTAAAGTATTTATATATGTGCCTGTAGTTTAGCTGGATAAAATGCGAGCCTACGAAGTTCGAGACCGGGGGTTCGAGTCCCTCCAGGCACACCATTATTCAAAATATATTGAATTGTGTAGAAGCAGATAATTATTAGTTAATTATCTGTTTTTGTGTTTTTAGGGCTCCAAACCTAGGTGACATAATTTTCAACTTCCCCATATAATAAAAAAGGGAGTGAATTAAATTATGAAAAAATTATTATTTATAACATGGAGTATTTCTTATGGATATGGAACAGAAAAGTCTTTAGCAGATATACTAAATAAAATGGACAAGAGCAAATATTCAATTGATGTATTACCATTATTTAAAAATTCTCAAAACAATATTTTGAGTAGTGATATAAAGGTTTTAGAACCATTAATAGATTATACAAAAGAAAATCGTGATGAAAAAAAGGACATGGATTATTATTATTCAATATTAGCAAATCCATTAAAATTTAATAAGCTATTAAAAGATAGATATGACTGTGTAATTGCTTGTAATCATAATGCACCATCCTATTTTGCATCTTATATGAATAATACACCAAAAGTAGTATGGGTTCGTGGCGATATGAGCGAATTAAATTACAATAATTTTAATCCTACTACAGTTGAATATTCAGGGATAAAACAAGAGTATAATATGCAAAAAAACGTATTAAAAACTTTTGACAATATTGTAGTTATATCAGAAGTTGTAAAAAAAGCATTAAAAAATAATTTTGGAATAACAGAGAATATATATGAAATACCAAATTCAGTAGATATAGAAAAAATAAAAGCATTGAGTAATGAAAAAATCAAATTACCAAGAGGTCATCTATTTACTACACTTGGAAGATTAGATAACAATAAAAATCAAATTCTTTTATTGAAAGCAGCTAAAATAGCAAAGAGGTATAGAGAAGATTTTAAAATTTATTTACTAGGTGATGGAGAAGATAGAAAAAAATTAGAGAGCTGTATCGAAGAAAATAATTTAGAAGAAAATGTACAAATATTAGGATTTAAAGAAAATCCATACCCTTATATTAAAAATAGTGTGGCAACTGTATTGACATCTTTTAGCGAAGGTTTTAGTTTAGCATTGGCTGAAAGCGCCATACTTGATACACCAATTATTTCAACAGATGTTGGAATTGCAAAAGAACTAATTGAAAAATATGACTGTGGAACACTTATCAATTATGATGAAAGAGAATTAGCAGATGTGCTATTAAAATATATGGAACAAAATGATAATAGCAAAGAGAAAAAACATTTTTGCATTGAAGACGAATTTGATATTCAAACAGAATTAGAAAAAACAATGCAAGTAATTGATGATACCATAGATAAGGCAGAAGGAAAAACGAAAATGAAAAAATTGCCTTATCCAGTGGAGAAAATTGATTATTACGATTTAGAAAATTATAAAATAAAAGAAAATTTACTTTATATTTTGGAAGTAAAAAAGGATAATGTTAAATATGAATATTTAATAAACCGAAAAACAGATAATGATAAATTGATTGTATTTAATAATGGAGCAATAGCAGGTGGAAATGTAAAAGTTCCAGTATTCCAAAGACATAGCTGGGCAAATATGATTAAAACATCTTCTGTATTTTGTATGGATCCAACATTATATGTAAATGATTTGTCTGTTGGATGGGGTGTTGGAAAAAATGATAATTATTATTTGGAAAATAGTAGCTTAATTTTAAAAACAATTATTCAAAAAATGAATATAAAACTAGAAGATACTGTTATATATGGTACTTCTGCTGGTGGCTTTTTGTCAATCATTATGGGAATTTATCTAAAAGGTGCAAAAGTTGTTGCAGATAACACACAATTAGATGTATCAAATTGGGCTTTTATTAGCGCTGTGGATTATGTTATGGAGTATTGTTTTGATAATATAGGAACAGCGTTAAAATATCCTGAAAGATTTAATGTTGTAGAAGCATTTATAAAACACAACTATGTTCCTAAAATCTATCTTCATGTAAATTTATGTTCTAAAGTAGATAATTCAATGCAGTTAGCTCCATTTTTGGAAAGAATTGAAACAATGAAAAATGTTACAGAATATAATAATATCGAAGTTACTTTGCATTATGAAGAGAAAAAGGGACATGATGGATTAAGTCAAGATGAAGCAATAAAGTTTTTATATGAAGTATTAGACATATAAACCTAAAACACCTCATATAAATATATGGGGTGGAATACATTGATAATAAAAACTCTAAAAATCAATAAAAAACTAATAATAAGTGCAATCCTGTTATTAGTAACAATTGCATCAATAACAATATATTACACATTTGCGAACAGTGAAAACATCGAAAGTGACACAAAAAGTGAAACCAAAAAAGACTTTATAAAGTGGGTCGACTTCAATGTAACAGCAGAAGCTATGAATTTGACCGCAAAACTTGATATAGACTCGCATACTAAAAACGAAGAAATAAAATATAATTGGATAGAACTGCTGGCTTATTTAGCTTGTAAAAACGGTGGGGATTTTAAGAATTTTAAAAAGACTGATTTGGACACTTTAATTGCTAAAATTAAAGACGGCGAAACAATTGAAAGTTTAACTCAAGATTTAAAATTCTATGACTATTATTACGAGAGTTATAGTGCAGTTCTTTCTGGATTTATTGGAAACTATTCTATTGAAACCGAAAAACCTAAAAGTCAATCTAATTCAGAAGCGGATATTATAGAAGATGAAGACACTTCAAATGAAGAAAGTCTTTCTAACTTTGAAGAGAAATATGGGGTAAAAGCTTTTCTTCCAATTGCCAAAAATTACTCATTTAGTCACTATGATGACTTTGGTAATTCTAGGTCTTATGGTTTTAAAAGAACTCATTTAGGAAATGATTTAATGGGAAGTATTGGTACACCAATTATAGCCGTAGAGTCTGGTGTTATTGAGAATTTGGGTTGGAACCAATATGGCGGTTGGAGAATTGGTATCAGGAGTTTTGATACAAAAAGATATTACTATTATGCACATTTGCGAAAGAATCATCCTTATGCTGAAGGTATAGAACAAGGTATGGTTGTTAAAGCTGGGGATGTTATTGGTTATCTTGGTATGACCGGTTATAGTACAAAGGAAAATGTGAATAATATTAATGTTCCTCATTTGCATTTTGGTATGCAACTTATTTTTGATGAGTCTCAAGTTGATAGCCCTAATGAAATTTGGATTGATGTTTATCAAATTGTTGAATTTTTGAAGCGTAATTGTTCTGAGGTCTATATGTCCAACAAAGAAAGTAAAGATTATTCTAGAAAATATGATTTTATGGACGAAAACTTTAATGAATAGGGTGTTTTTGGGGCCAGTCCTTAAAAACACCCTAAATTTATTTCTTGCCCAAAGTCAGTTTAATCTGTTTACTAACCTTTCCCCTAGTTACATCCAAAACAACTTCATCGCCAGGCTTTTTAGTATAAATATATTGTCTCAAATCATTCATAGTATTTAGTGAAACACCATCAATGGAAGTAATAATATCTGCTTCCTTTAAATCTGTCTCATCAGCTGGACCATTCTTAGTTATTTGGACAACATAAATTCCTTTATTAAAATTGGATTTTACTGAGTTCTCTATATATGGCACGACCTCCTTATCATAAGCATAAATACCAATTGTAGCTTCTTCAAAAGCTCCTGTTTGCTTTAAACTATCTATAATTGGCTTTATAATATTAATAGGTATAGCAAAACCGATTCCTTCTGCCGTAGAGATTTTTACGGTATTTACTCCTATTACTTCACCATTTGGATATATTAATACACCACCACTATTTCCTGGATTAATTGTTGCATCTGTTTGAATAAGGTCTGTCATATATGAACTTTTATTTTCCTCTTCTATCTTTATAGTTCTGTTTTTTGCACTTATAATGCCAGATGTAACAGTTCTTCTAAATTCAAATCCGAATTGGATTTCCTATTGCGTAAACTGTTTCACCCACTCTTATTTTTTCAGAGTCTCCCAAATTCACATATTCTAAGTTTTTTGCTTCTATTTTTGTAATTGATAAATCTAAATCTGAATCGCTCCATATTACTGTCCCATCATATGTTGAACCATTTTCTAAAGTGATATAGCATTTGCTATATTTTTCACCTGTTACGTGACTATTACTCACTATATATCCATCTTCTGTAACAATAAATCCTGTACCTAATCCCAGCTCCGCTTCTGTACTTTTTGATAAAATACTACTTCCTGTATTTTTTAATTTTGATATTCCTACTACACTTTTGGTTGTTTTTTCTAATATATCTGCTACTTTTGTGCTGTTTTCTTCCACTTCTTCCACAGTTTGTTCTTTTTGTGTGGATAGTGTCTTAGTTGCTGTGTAGTTTTCGTTGTTTATTTCTATTTTTTGGTATGTAAAATATAAATAAAATCCAAAAATCCACAATGCTATTGCAAGAATTGCTATTACTATAAACTTTGTTGGGCTTTTTTTCTTTTTCATTTTCAAATTACTTCACCTCTTTATCATTCTTTCCAAATTATATCTTTTTAAACAAATTTTCTGCCAATGAGGTCGGACCTTTTTGACAGAAAAACATCTCTCATTTATCTTGACAATTTTAGGCAAAAAACTATATAATTTGACTATAAAACTTAATTGGAGAAAAATATGAAAAAGGAAGTATATGAATTAACAAACCCACAGAAGAATATATGGGAACTAGAACAAATAAATGGAGATGGAACACCAATAAATCATATTATGTCAGTGCTAAAGCTTAACAGAAAATTGGATGAAGATTTATTAGTAAAAACTATGAACAAAATTATCGAAGTAAATGATTCTTTCCATTTAAAATTCATTAAGGATGGCTCAAATTTATATCAATATGTTGATGAGTATCACTATGTACCTATTGAAACCAAGCACTTTGATACAGATGATATTTCCGTTGCTATTGAAGAATATCAAAATTTAGAGCTTTCATTAAACAAGCTTTTTAGTATTTGCCTAGTTTTCACACCTTGTTCTTCTTATGTTTTATATAAATCACATCATATTATTGCTGACGCTTGGAGTATGTCCCAAGTTGCTGAGCAAATAAAAGATTTTTATGAGAAATTACAAAGGAATGAGAGTGAAGAGGCTTTCGAAAAACCTAGTTATCTTCCTTTTATTAATAGAGAAAAAACTTATTATGAGAGTAATAAGTTTAATATAGATGAACAATTTTGGATTGATTATGTAGCAAATATACCTTCTACAAAGTTATTTCAAAATTCTGATTACCTAAAAAAGAATGGAAAGCGTTATATTCAGCCACTTGACAGCAATTTATTTACTTCTATTTCTACTTATTGTCAAGAGAATAAGATTA
The DNA here is from genome assembly GCA_947648905.1 of uncultured Clostridium sp. Lineage (GTDB taxonomy): Bacteria > Bacillota > Clostridia > TANB77 > CAG-508 > CAG-269. The sequence continues at coordinate 91,841 of CANSPP010000001.1, forward strand.
CAGAATATTCTTTCTTTTTAGGAATATTGTCTATTTATTTTAGTAAAATTTATAATTTGCAAAAGGTTACATTTGGTACTCCTTTTTTGAATCGTCAAAAAAGATTAAAGGAGCTTGAATGCACTGGTATGTTTGTCTCAACTTTACCTTTATTGGTAGAAATTGATAATAATGATACCTTTTTATCTTTGTGCAAAAAAATATCTTCAACAAATATGTCATTATTCAAACATTCTGGATATCCATATCACAAAATACAAGAAACTTATTGCAATACGGCACAAGACAATTCTGGTTTATACGAAATTGGATTTTCTTATCAAATTAATAAACAAGAAAATGCTATGGAAAATAATGATTTAGGCGAATGTAGCTGGCTTTTTTCAGGTCAACAAAATAATCCCCTTACTATACATCTAACAACTTTAAATAATGACAAAGTCTTAAATTATGACTATTTATTTACCTGTTTTACTGAAGCAGAAATTAAAAAAATGAATTCATTTATTTTACATATAATTTCTCAAGTGTTAAGAGGAAAGTCAAATCTATCTGATATAACACTTTTAACAGATGAAGATGTTTCAACTTTAACTGCTTTTAACTTGACAGGAACTATCGAAAATTCAAATGAAACTGTAGTTTCAATTTTTGATAATATTGTTGCAAAATATCCTGATAATATTGCAGTTTGCTGTGATAATACAGAAATAACTTATTCTGAATTAAATAAAAAAATAAATAATGTAGCAAAAGCATTAATAAATCTAGGAATTACGAAAAATACACCAGTTGCCCTATTTTTAGATAAAAGCATAGAGATGATTATAGCTATGTTTGCTGTTCTAAAGGCTGGTGGTTGTTATGTACCGATTTTACCAGACGAGTCCGCTTCTAGGATTGAGTATATTTTAAATGATTGTAAACCAAAATGTGTTTTAACGCACAAAAATTATGACACAAAAATTCCAACAAAAGCTATTATTATTAACCTAGACAACTATGGATTTAATGGTTTTTATGATATTAGCGAAAATAGGCCTTCTCCAGAGGACACAGCCTATATAATTTATACATCTGGCTCTACTGGTAACCCAAAAGGTACTATGGTAATGCATAAAAATATTGCTGGATTAAGAACTTCAATTGAAAAAGATGCAATTTTAAAATCAACTAGTAAAGATGTATCTATGTCACTTTTAAAATATTCTTTTGATGCATCTGGAATTGATATTTATAGTTCTTTGCTTTTTGGTGGTAAACTTATTTTAGTAAAGAAAGAAGATGAGTTAAATCCAGAAAAAGTTATTAGAATTATGGAAAAAGAAAAAGTAACAAGGTCTTTTCTAATTCCAAAATGGGTTGAGCATATTGCCTTACAAGATAAATTGTTAGATGCAGATTTATCTTCTCTTAGAATTCTTGGAACTGGTGGCGAGACTCTAAAACCATATATTATAGAGAATTTACTTTCTAAATATAGTAACTTAAAAGTTCTAAATTTATATGGACCAACAGAAACAACAATGTTTACAACTTATAAAGAAGTAAGCGTTTATGAAATAAAAAATAATCATACTTCAATTGGCAAACCTATTTATGGCTCTCGACTTTTAGTTATTAATTCTAATTTAGAAGTTATGCCAATTGACACAAAAGGAGAATTAGTAGTTTACGAAGACGAAAATTCTATACAAAATATTGCTAAGGGATATCTAAACTTGCCAGAAGCAACAGAATCTAGATTTGTGCAAATTTATCATCCTATTTTAGGTAAAACTGTTAAAGCTTATAGAACAGGTGATATAGCAAAGATTAGTAAAGATTTAGATATTGAATTTATTGGTAGAAATGATGATGTTGTAAAGGTTAATGGAGGATACTTGGTTGCATTAAACGAAGTTCAAAATAAAATTCAAAAATTACTTGGAAATAATTTTGAGGTATTCCCTGTTGCCATACCATACAAGAATACAAAAGCAATTTACTTATTCTTAACAAAAAAAGAAAAGAATATCAATTTATATAATATAAAAAATTACATTAACAGTAATATTTCATTTTATATGAAACCTAAAAAAATTATTGAGCTAGATGACTTTCCTCGTAATTCTTCTGGCAAAATAAATAGAAAAGAGTTAGAAAATTTGGCACTTAACTATTTAGAGAAAAATAATAGTAAACGTATTGCGCCAAAAACAGATTTAGAAATTGATATTTATAACTATGTAAAAGAGTTAGTTGGAATAGATGAGTTCTCTATAACTGATGATTTAATTGAAGATTTAGGAATTGATTCTTTATCTTTAACTGCTATTTATACATATTTAGAAAAATATAATATCTTAATTCAAGATATATACAACAATTCTAATATAAAAGACTTGGCAAACTTTATTGAAAACAACTCTTCTAGCGAAGCTAAACCAGATTTAACTAATATCGAAAATATTCAAATTTTAAATAATGTAAAAAAATTTGATTTAAGTACTGTTCTAATTACTGGGGTTACAGGATTTTTAGGAATTCACTTGTTGAAGAATTTACTTATAAATGAAAAAGTTGAAAAAATTTATTGTATAATAAGGAATAAAATTAATTTAAATGGTAAAATTAGATTGCAAAAAATGATTGATTTCTATTTTGCTTCTGATGAAAATCTGTTAAAATTAATTGATAAAAAAGTCATCATTTTAAATGGTGACATAACAAAAAACCAATTAGGCTTAGATCAAAATACATATTTTAAAATTAAGGAAGACGTAACTTGCGTTATTAACAGTGCTGCTAATGTAAAACATTTTGCAAAACCTGGCAAAATTTATATAGATAATGTGCAAAGTGTTATTAATCTAATTGATTTTTGCGAAGATAAAATATCTTTAGCGCATATTTCTACTTTATCAATCGCAGGTTATAAAGGTGACTTAACTAAAAATAAAGTTTTTGATGAAAATACTTTGTTTATAAATCAAGAATTTAACAATAATCCTTATTTAGTTACTAAATTTGAAGCAGAAAAGGAAATATTAGAGGCAACTTCAAATGGGTTAAACGCTGTTATTTTTAGATTAGGAAATATTATGCCAAGAGCTAGTGATGGAGTTTTTCAAGAAAATTCTAATCAAAATGTATTTTTGGCTTCACTTAAAGCTATCATTGATAGCAAAGTAGTTGCAAAAGACTTACTTGGTTTAAAATTGGAATTTAGTCCTGTTGACGAATGTGCTGATATAATTTTAGGCTTATTAGAAAATAGTTCATCAAATTCTATTTATCACATTTTGAGTAATAAAGAAATTACTGTAGCTGAATTAAAGACTATTCTTAAATTTTTAAATTGTGATTTATTAGATGTTGATTTAAAAACTTTTATTGAGGAAATGAAACAAAATGCAGATGAATATACAAAAGAATATATTTTAGGTACTAATTTAAATACGTATTCTCAAGATATTACTTTATCAAAATTAGAAGAACTTAGTTTAGACTGGTCTTCTATTGATATTCATTATATGCAAAAAATTTTAGATATTATTAGAGGGATGTGATATTTTGAAAGAGAAATCCACAAAAGAATTAAAAAATTTTAAATTAAAATTTATAACAATGATTTTGCTTGTTGACTTAATTGCTGTTGTAGTTGTTTACTTTATTATGCCTTTGGTGCAAAATTTCCCGCCACTTTCCGAGAACTTTGCTTTCCAAAAAGAAGTACAACCACTTACTCATATACAGCAATACACAGTTGTTTATATACTTGGTATATCAGTTCATTTACTTTCTTTTTCTATATTAATGAAAAGAATATATAAGTATTTGAATAAGCATTACCGTAAAGAACCAATTTCTTATGCAGAAATTAAACAGGTTAGAAAAGATTGTATCAATATTCCGTATAAAGTTTTCTTTGTACAAATGGTAACAATTACATCTATTGGAATTCTGTTTAACTTTATAATGCTAGCTTCTGCTTTTGCGATATTAAGATTTACATTGATGATTATTGCTATTGCTTCTATCATCTCAATTATTTTGTTAATTGTATCACAGAAATTTTTGTATAGTGTTATTTTAACAACATACGAAGTCTCTAATAAATACGAAAAAAATATTGGATATAGAATTACTAATTCGCAAAACTTATTGTTCCAAATGGTTCCTTTTATTGCAGTAATATTAATTGTTATATCCTTAATTGGATATTCAAAAGCTGTTCAACAAGAAGGATTTTCAACTGGTAACTATTATAGAGCATATATGGAATCAAAAAATATTGCACCATCACAAGTAAATATGGAAAACTTAAAACAAATTCTATCTACAATACCACTTCAGGACCCATCACATTATTACTTTGTAATTTCACCAAATGACGAGGATATCTATGTATCTTCTCCAGATGGAGTTGTTAGTGATTTTGTATTAAGTTATAGAGATTATTTTTATGATGAAACAAATGGCTTTTTATATGAAAAATTTGGTATAGATGAACAACTATATGCTATGAAATTAACAGATTTGAATGGTCAAACTTGGTATATCGGTTACAAATATCCTGTTGTGGATATGGATTTACTTGTATACTACTTTACACTTATAATTATTTTGCTAGTTATATACTCTGTCTTATTATTAATATGGTCACGTAATATATCTAGTAACTTAATAAAAACAACAAATAGCCTAAAAAACATTGTAGACACTGAAAATATTGATAAAAATATGATATTGCCAGTTGCATCAAATGACGAATTTGGTGACTTAGCATACTACTACAACAAAATTCGAGAGTTGACTATAAAAAACATTGAGCAAATTCACGATAACCAAGAAACACTAATGGAAAAAGAACGTCTAGCATCACTAGGACAACTAATAGGTGGAATTGCACACAACCTAAAAACACCTATAATGTCAATCTCTGGTGCAGCAGAAGGATTACACGATTTAGTAAAAGAATATGACTCATCAATAGATGACCCAGAAGTAAACAGTCAAGACCACCACGAAATTGCAAGCGATATGAACACTTGGATTTCTAAAATCAAAACACATACTGAATATATGTCAGACGTTATAACAGCAGTAAAAGGTCAAGCTGTTAACCTATCAAACGAAGAAGACATATCATTCACAATCGGAGAACTATTAAAAAGAGTAAATATATTAATGAAACACGAGCTTAAAAACTCTATCACTTATTTAAACATATCTATGCAAACTAACGAAAACCTAGTAATTAGAGGAGATGTTAATAGTTTAGTACAAGTAATAAACAATATGATATCCAATGCTATTCAAGCCTATGGCGGAAAAACTGAGCAAAACATAGACCTAATCGTTGAAAAAGACAATAACAACAACTTGGTAATCTCTATAAAAGACTATGGACCTGGAATACCTAAAAAGGTCAAAGATAAACTATTTAAAGAAATGATAACAACAAAAGGAAAAAACGGTACAGGACTTGGACTATATATGTCTTACTCAACTATTAGAGCACACTTCAATGGAAATATATCTATTGACTCAACCGAGGGCGTAGGCACTACATTTACAATTACTTTACCTTTATAAATTTTTTAAAAAGCAAGCTTTTAAATGATTTTTGTTTAAAATACTTGCTTTTTATTTTTTTTATTAATATAATGTAGAAAATACTAAAATTTTATTTAAGAGGTATTCTATGAGAAAAGGATTGCAAAATTTAGAAAATAATGAAAATAAAAACTACAGAATTATAGCCGTTGATGATGAAGAAGGAATTATTGATTCTTTGTCAATCTTCTTAAAAAGATCTGGTTATGACTTTGTTGGTGCAACTAATCCAGAGCAAGCTATAGAAATGGTAAAAAATGAACATTTTGATTTAATGATATTAGACTTTATTATGACGCCAATTCATGGAGACCAAGTTGTTGAGGAAATACGTAAATTTGATAAAGAACTTTATATTTTATTGCTAACTGGTCATAAAGATTTAGCTCCTCCACTAGACACAATCAGAAGACTTGATATTCAAGGTTATTGCGAAAAAAGTGATAAATTTGACCAGCTCTTACTATTGATTGAATCTGGTATTAAATCTATAAAACAGATGAATGAAATCAAGAAAATAAATAATGAATTATCTGATACATATGAAAAATTAGAAAAAGCTTATTTAGAAAGTGTTCAAACTTTAAGATATACTGTTGAAGCAAAAGATTCTTATACACGTGGTCATTCTGACCGTGTTTCAGAATACTCTGTATTGCTTGGCAAATATTTAAATCTTCCAGAGGAGACACTTAATACATTACGTATTGGTGGATTATTCCACGATATTGGAAAAATTGGTGTGCCTGATAGTATTTTACAAAAAGAAAGTAAATTAACTGATGATGAATATTCTGAGATAAAAAATCACCCTTCAATTGGTGCTCATATATTATCAACTGCAACGATTTTCCACGATATAATTCCAATTGTAAAACATCATCACGAAAAATATGATGGAACAGGTTATCCAGGAAGGTTACAAGGAGAAAACATTCCTTACTTAGCTAGAATTGCTGCTATTGCAGATAGTTTTGATGCTATGACTTCTAGAAGAACTTATCGTGACTCTTTGCCTATGGATGTTGTTATTTCAGAGTTTAAAAGATGCAAAGGAACTCAGTTTGACCCTAAATTAGCTGATGTTTTCTTAGATATTTTAGAAAATCACTTTGATGAAATTAAGGAAATTCAAGAAAAATATAAATAAACATTTTTGGGACAGACCCAAAATTCATCACCTTTTTAATTGATAATGTATTTTAGGTCTGTCCCATTTTTCATCATATTATACTTTCATAGAAAGTCCAACTTTTTGTCTTTCCATATCTATCTTAATAACTTTAACTTTTACAACATCTCCTACTGAAACAATCTCAGATGGATTTTTAATAAATTTGTCACTCATTTCTGAAATATGTACAAGTCCATCGTGTTTTACACCAATATCTACAAATGCTCCAAAGTCTATTACATTTCTAACTGTTCCTGTTAATATCATTCCTTCTTTTAAGTCTTCTAGTTTTAAAACATCGCTTCTTAAAACTGGTTTTGGCATATCTTCACGTGGGTCTCTTCCTGGCTTGTTAAGTTCTGCTATAATGTCTGTTAATGTCATTTCTCCTATTTCTAGTTCTTTTGCTGTTTTGGCAATGTCTATATGTTTTAGTTTATTTCTTAAGTCTTCTAATTTTTCCTTATTTTTTAGGTCGTTTACGTCAAAGCCTATTTCTTTAAGTAATTTTTCTGTCGCTTCATAACTTTCAGGGTGAACTGCTGTTATTTCTAATGGATTGTCTCCATCAAATATTCTTAGGAACCCTGCGCATTGCTCATATGCTACTTTCCCTAATTTTGGTACTTTTAGTAATTGCTTTCTATTTTTAAGTTTTCCATTTTCGTCTCTATATTTTACAATATTTTTAGCTATTGTGTTGTTAATTCCTGCTACATATGAAAGTAGTGATGGTGTTGCAGTATTTACATCTACTCCAACTTTATTAACGCTGTCTTCCACTACGCCTGTTAAACTTTCAGCTAATCTTTTTTGATTTACGTCGTGTTGATATTGTCCAACTCCAATTGCTTTTGGGTCAATTTTAACCAATTCTGCTAATGGGTCTTGTAATCTTCTTGCTATTGATATTGCTCCTCTTATTGATACATTTATGTCTGGATATTCTTCTGTTGCAAGCTTAGATGCTGAATAAACTGATGCTCCTGCTTCGCTTACAATTACATAGCATACATCTCTTTTGGTTTCTTTTAACATATCTGCAACAAACATTTCTGATTCTCTAGAAGCTGTACCGTTTCCTATTGCTATCATATCGATTTTATGTTTTTCTATTAATTTTAAAAGTTCCTTTTTAGCGTTTTCAACATCATTTTGTGGCGCTGTTGGGTATACAGTTGTATAGTCTAAAACTTTTCCAGTTTCATCTATAACAGCAATTTTACATCCTGTTCTATAAGCAGGGTCAAATCCCATAACTGTTTTACCTTTTATTGGAGCTCCTAATAATAATTGTTTTGAATTTTGACCAAATACTTTAATTGCCTTTTCTTCTGCTTTTTCAGTTAAATCTGAACGAATTTCTCTTTCAATTGAAGGTTCAATTAATCTTTTAAAACTATCTTCAATCGTTGTTCTTAACATATCTGTAAATTGTGTTTCTCCCTTGATAACATCTCTTTCAATATATTTTAAGATTTTCTCTTCAGGCTTTTCTAATTTAACTTTTAAGAAATCTTCCTTTTCTCCACGGTTTATCGCTAAAATTCTGTGGCTTGGTATGTATTTAATTGCTTCTTTATATTCATAATACATTTCATAATTAGATTTTGCTTCTGGGTCTGCTGCTTTAGTTTCAACTAAACCTTCTCTATAACATTGTCTTTTAATTTCTTTTCTATATTTAGCATTATCAGAGATATTTTCTGCAATAATATCTAAAGCACCTGCAATCGCATCTTCCGCAGTCGCTACGACCTTATCCTTATTCTTTTTATCTTCTTCTGATAATTTATCAATATTTACATACTCTTTAGCAATTTCATAAATATCTCTTGTTTCTTTTTGCTCAATTATAATATTAGCAAGTGGCTCTAACCCCTTAGCTTTAGCAACAGTCGCTCTTGTCTTTTTCTTTTGCTTGTAAGGTCTATAAATATCCTCTACTTCCGCTAGAGTTTTGCTAAGAGCAACCGCTTTTAAAATTTCATCTGTTAGCTTTCCTTGCTCATCAATAGAATTAATAACTTCCTCTTTTCTCTTCTCTAAATTTCTTAGGTATGCTAGCCTGTCGCCTAATTCCCTAAGAGTCTCATCACTTAATCCTCCAGTTACTTCTTTTCTATATCTTGCAATAAAAGGTATTGTATTGCCTTCATCAATTAATTTTATTGTATTTTCTACTTGATTCTCTCTTATCTTTAGTTCTTCTGCTATTGTTTTTATAATTTTATCCATATTTAATTTCCTTTCTTTTAAACTTTTTGGGACAGGCCAAAAAAGTTTTGGACATTTTTTATATTTTTAACTTGTTTGGTTACTGTCTTATTATATCTTATTTTTTGCAAATTTCAAGTTTTAGATTTCTTTTTTCATAATTTTTTGCATTGAATTTTTAGTCATTTCAAAATATTCTCTTATAGCTACATATTTTATACTTTTATTATTTTTTAAATATTCTATTAGTTCTTTTAAAATTTGTTTGTTACTAAAAATTTCATATAATTTGCATTCTTTAATTCTTACAAATTCTTGTATTGATAACAAAATCTTCTCTTTGATGTCATTATCTACATCTAAAAAAGTTATGTTATACTCTATATTTTTGCATATATTTTCGTAGTCTTCTTTTGATAATTCTTCTATGAATTTATTTTGAATTAAACTTCTGCAAAAATAGTTGTATGATGAATACTTATAATCTTTACAATTGTCTACTATTTTCGCTTTTACTGGATTAAAATGAATATACTTAATACATTGAATTAAATATCTTTTTGTTGTAATTGGTTCACTCAGAAATCTATCTCTATAAACGTGACCAACACGTCCTTCTTCCATATAATTATAATACGCTGCATAACTAAAATTTATTTGATGCATAAATTTTGATAATTCTTCAATTTTTTCTACTTTGATTAGAAAATGTGCATGGTTGTTCATAATACAAAATGCTATTATTTTAATTTGATATTTTCCTAAATATTTTTTTATTATTTCTATGTATTTTTTTATATTTTTTTTCTTTTGAAATATATATTCCTTTCTATGTCCCTGTATTATAACATGAAAAAAGGAACTATTTAAATTATCTCTTGCAATTCTTGGAATTGTAATCATCTCCTTTTTTATTTAGCCCCTATTTTTATATTTTTATCCAAAACTTTTTTGCATGTCCCAAAACGTCTATTTTATTTTATTTGGAATATAGTCTATAATATCTGTTATTGTGCATTCCAAATAGTCACATAATCTTGCTATCACAAATATATCAAACCTCACTAATTCCCCTGTTATTATACGTTTTAAAACTTTAAAATCTGTATTTGTATCTCTCATCAACTTATTTATGCTGATTTTCCTATCTTTCAATAAATCTTCTAACTTAAATAGATATACTCCCTTTTCTATATTTACCCTAATCATATTTTATCTCCTAAAAATATAAATAAATTATATATTTTTATTGGATACTTGACTATTGGTTATATAACCAGTATAATAACTATAGCATTAATTATATTTGCTTATTTTATTAATTTTTTACAAATGAAAGGGGGATTCACAATGAATGAAGATAAAGCTTTTAGCAATGCTAAATGGTTTGCTATAGGATTACTTGTTTTGGCTATAATTGTTTTAATTTTTAATTTTGTAGCTTCTCCAAGTCAAAATATTATTAAAATTGTATCATACAGCATTCAAATTATTCTGTTGTTAGCAACTGCTATTGGATGTGGCAAAAAAATGATATATGGTCCTGTTTGTGGAATTGTTGTTTCTATTTTGTTAATAATTTCACTTGACATAATTTCTTTGATTTTTGGTATACTTTATTTAATTGATTGTATAAAATTAGTTAAATTTATAAAAAATTAAAAATTTTGATTTAAATTTTTTGGTAAATTTTTTGGGACAGGCCAGAAACGTCCGCTAATAAAACTTTTTTGGTCTGTCCCAAAAATGCTCCAAAAATGTTTACTCAACTCCCAAGTATTCGTTATATGAAACTTCTCTATCCACAACCGTTCCATCTTCTTTAATATCAATTATTCTGTTTGCAACAGTTTGTGTTAGTTCGTGGTCATGTGATGTAAATAAGATATTTCCTATAAATTTTTTCATTCCTTCGTTTACTGATGTGATACTCTCCATATCTAGGTGGTTTGTTGGTTCATCAAAGATTAAGAAATTTGCTCCTGATAGCATCATTTTTGATAATACACATCTTACCTTTTCTCCTCCTGATAGCACTTTTACTTCTTTTAATGCTTCATCTCCAGAGAATAGCATTCTTCCTAAAAAGCTTCTTACATATGTTTCATCTGGGTCTTTTGAGTATTTTCTTAGCCATTCTGTTACATTTTCATCTGTTTCAAATAAATAGTTGTTGTCTTTTGGGAAGTAGTTTTGAGTAATTGTTGTTCCCCATACTAATTCTCCTTCGTCTGGTTCAATTTCTCCTGCTATTATTTGAAATAATACTGTTTTTGCAAGTTCATTATCTGCTAAAAACGCTATTTTGTTTCCTTCTTTTACATCAAATGATATATTATCTAATAGTTTTACTCCATCAACTGTTTTTGATATATTTTTTACTTGTAGTATTTCTCTTCCTGGCTCTCTATCTGGCTTGAAGTCCACATATGGATATTTTCTATTTGATGGTTTTATTTCGTCTAACTCTATTTTTTCTAATGTTTTCTTTCTTGATGTTGCTTGTTTTGATTTTGAAGCATTTGCACTAAATCTTGCAATAAAGTCTTGTAATTCTTTAATTTTTTCTTCTTTCTTCTTGTTTTGTTCTCTTGCTTGTTTTAAAGCTAATTGGCTTGATTCATACCAGAAATCATAATTTCCTGGATATACTTTAATCTTTCCGAAGTCAACATCAGCAATATGTGTACAAACTTTGTTTAAGAAATATCTATCGTGTGATACAACTATTACAGTATTTTCGAAATCCATTAAAAAGTCTTGCAACCAGTTAATGCTCTTTAAGTCTAAATCGTTTGTAGGTTCATCTAATAAAAGCACATCTGGATTTCCAAATAAACTTTGTGCCAATAAAACTTTTACTTTGTCCCTTGCTTCAATTTCTTTCATATATTTATAATGATTTTCTGGAATAATTCCTAAGTCATTTAAAAGTATTGCTGCATCTGACTCTGCATTCCATCCATCTAATTCTGCAAATCTTTCTTCTAATTTTGCAGCCTTCATACCATCTTCTTCTGAAAAATCAGGTTTTGCATATATAGCTTCTTTTTCTTTCATTATGTCATATAACTCTTTATTTCCCATAATTACTGTATCAATTACTGTATAATCTTCATAAGCAAAGTGGTCTTGTTTTAGAACTGATAGTCTTTCTCCTTTATCTATAGAAACATCACCTTTGCTTGGTTCAATCTCTCCTGATAAAACCTTTAGAAAAGTTGACTTTCCTGCTCCATTCGCTCCTATTATTCCATAGCAGTTTCCTTTTCCAAATCTTATATTTACATCTTCAAATAAAACTCTTTTTCCAAATCTAACTGTAACATTGTTTGCACTTAACATTACTCTTCCTCCTTAACTTTTGGTATTATACACTATTTTTCCTTATTTTTCAAGTGTCCAATTGGGGACGTTTCTTTCTTGGACATTTTTAATGGAGGCTTTTGAGTGACAAATCAAAAAATATTTATAAGTGGTGCATTTTAGGTCTGTCCCAAAAAATCTTACTTGAATTTTGTCGAATTTTGTGATATTTTGTTATTATAAAAAATGGGGTGATTTATTTTGAGAAGAAATACTAGAAATCGAAATAAAAGAAACAAGCAAAAGCAAGATATTGACCACAAAGCAGCACGAAAAGAATTAAGTGTTATAATTATTGTTTTATTTGTTTTGCTTATTATTGTTAGCACATTTTATTTTTTCAAAAATACTGGTATATACAAAAAAATAATTGAAACTTCTAGGCAAGAAATTGAAAACGAGAAACGTTTAGAAGAACAAGCTAGAGAAAATAAAGAAAAGGAAAATGCTACAGAGGAGACGGATACGACTTTTACTTTGACTGCAATTGGAGATGTAATGTGCCATGACACTCAATTTAGAGATGCTTACAATGCAGATACGAAGGAATATGATTTTTCTTATGTTTTTGATGAAATAAAGTTTTATACCCAAACAGCTGATATAGCTGTTGGAAGTTTAGAAACTTCTTTTGCTGGCCAAGAACGTGGATATAGCAATTATCCATCTTTTAATACTCCTGACGCATTAGCTTATTCTTTAAAGGATATTGGTATTGATGTTCTTTCTACTGCTGGTAATCATTGTTTAGATATGGGATTTAGCGGTTTGTCTAGAACTATTGATGTTTTAGATGATGCTGATATATCTCATCTTGGTACTTACAAAACTCAAGAAGAACAAGACCAAGTTTTATTTAAATATGTAAAAGGTGTAAAAATTGCATTTATTAATTATACTTATGGAACCAACGGAATTTCTGTTCCAAAAGATAAAGATTTCTGTGTTAATTTAATTGATAGAGATTTAATTAAAAAACATATAGAAACTGCAAAAAGCCAAAATGCTGATATGATAGTTGCTTGTATGCATTGGGGTACTGAATATAGAACAACTGCAAATAAAGAGCAAGAAGAATTAGCTGATTTTCTATTCCAAAATGGAGTTGATATTATTTTAGGAAATCATCCTCACGTTTTGGAACCTATGGAAAAAAGAACTGTTACTTTAGAAGATGGCACTACTAAAGAGTGTTTTGTAATCTATGCTTTAGGTAATTTTATATGTGACCAAAGGCTAGATAACACTAGAAATTCTATTATTTTGAATTTAACTATAACAAAACATCTTGATGGAAAAATTAGTATTGATAATGCAAAATATGTTCCTATTTATATGTATAATGATGCAAGTAAAAAAGTTAAAGGTATGAAATTGATTGATATTAATAAAGCAATTGAAACTTATGATGCAATGCAAGAAGGTGCTGTTGATACAAATCTATATAATTTGCTAAAAACTCAACTAAATAAAATTGTTAGTATTGTGGGAAATGGATTTTAACTCTTGACAATCTTTGCAAAAGGTATTATAATTTTTATTGTACCTTTTGTGTATATGGGTTATTAGCTCAGTTGGTAGAGCAGCGGACTCTTAATCCGAAGGTCCGGGGTTCGACCCCCCGATGACCCACCAATTAAATATATTAGAACAAGTCAAAAAGCCTTGTTCTTTTTTATTTTTTCCTAATTCCAAAAAACGCCAAAAAATATCTTTATTTAACAAATATAGCCTTTAAGAATACAATAATAATATACACTAAATATAAAGAGGTGAAAAATATGTTAAAAAAAATCTTTAATACAGCAAAAGCAACTATAAAAGGTGGCAAGAGTAATCCAAAAATAAACGGAACTGTGACCTTTAAAGAAACAAAACAAGGTGTACTGCTAACAGCAAAAATTAATGGACTACCTAAAACACAAGGTAAATGTGGCGGTAAATTCTTTGGTTTCCATATTCATAGTGGGTCATCTTGTACAGGAAACGCACAAGATGAATTTGCAAATAGCGGTGCACATTACAACCCTAATGATTGCCCACATCCTTATCATGCAGGCGATTTACCACCATTATTTTCAAATAATGGCTATGCATATATGACTGTTATAACAAATAATTTTAAAGTCAAAGATATAATAGGAAAAACAGTAATTATTCATGAATCTCCAGATGACTTTACAAGTCAACCTAGTGGAAATTCTGGTAAAAAGATTGCTTGTGGTAAAATAATATAAATTGACAAAATCTTTAAAAAGAGCTAAAATAATAGTATTGAATAAAATAAGGGGTGATGGATTTGCTAAAAATATATAATACAAATTTAGAAACAAATGAATTAGAAGAAATTAAAGAATTCAAAAAAGGAGCATGGATAAACTTAGTAAATCCATCGGAAAACGAAATAAAAAGACTATGTGAAAATCTAAAAATAGAAGAAGATTTTATTCGTTATTCTTTGGACTATGAAGAAAAAGCCAGAATTGACCAAGAAGAAGACGACAACACAACGCTTTTTATAGTAGACGTACCTATTATTGAAAGAAAAGAAGAGAGTGAAGTTTTTACAACAATGCCACTTGGTATGATAGTAGTTAGAGATGACTTTTTTGTAACAGTATCTTTAAGAAAAAATAAAATAATAGAAACATTTGAAAAAGCAAAAATAAAGAACTTTCAAACATACAAAAAAACAAGGTTTATCTTCCAAATACTATATCAAAATGCTTCATACTACCTAACATACCTAAAACAAATTAATAGAGAAACTGAAATTGCAGAATATATATTAAAAAATTCTATGAAAAATAAGGAACTTTTGAAATTACTAAACTTAGAAAAGAGTTTAGTATATTTCACAACATCATTAAAATCTAACGAAATAGTTATGGAAAAAACATTAAGAGGAAAAATTGTAAAACTATATGACGAAGACGAAGAAATACTAGAAGATGCTATTACAGAAAATAGACAAGCTATTGAAATGGCTCAAATATATAGTAATATTTTGAATGGAACAATGGATGCATATGCATCTATAATTTCAAATAATCTAAATGGCGTTATGAAATTTTTAACATCAATAACAATTATTTTAGCAGTACCAACAATGATTTCAAGCTTTTGGGGTATGAATGTTGGACTTCCATTACAAAATAGTCCATTTGGTTTTGCTGTTATGGTTGTAATCTCAATTCTTTTAACACTAGGTGTTTCTTGGTGGCTAAAGAAAAAAGATATGTTAGACTAATTAAAAATATCAAAAGAGAGTAAAATAAATTTACTCTCTTTTATTTGGCTATATCTCTATTCTCCTTCGTTTCCAGTATCTGTTGGTGTTTCTGTTCCTGTTGGTTCTGTTGGTGTTGTTGGCTGTTCTGGAGTTGTTGGAGTTTCTGGTTGTTGAACTGGTGTTGTTGGCTCAGTAGGAGTTGTTGTTGGTTGATTATTTGTTGTTGCTCCACCTGTTCCTTTTATTATAATTCTTGGCATTGCATCATATGTATCTCTTGATAATAATTTTGTTGAAACTACTTTTCCGTTTAGCATTTTTGTAATATATGTTTCTGTTTTTTGTCCGTTTGCACCTTTTTGCTTTACTTTTTCTGTTCCTACTGGTAAAGTAGGATCTTCTACATATTTTGTTGTTGGGGCAATTGTTGAAAGTACTTTTGTACTAAATGAAAATGTATATTCTTCAGCTTCTTTTATTCCATAAATTGCTACTGTTGCAATTCCATTTCTTGCACTTGCTGATATTCTTATAGGATATTTTCTTGTATTTTTAAATCTAAAATCTGTAACTCCATATACGACTGTTGCATCTCTTCCAACTGGTATATATGCTGTTGTAAATTGATGATTTCTTCTTTCTAAAACTTCTAGATTTCCTTCTAATACTGCATTATATAAAGTAGAAGAAATTTGGCAAATTCCTCCGCCTATTCCATCAACAACTTCTCCTCCTGAATAAATTGCACCATTTCTATATCCTGCTTTAGCCGTTCTTTCTCCTAGGGCTTTATTATAAGAAAATGTTTCTCCTGGTAAAATTACTTTTCCGTTTATTTTTTGACAAGCTATAACTAAGTTTGTTGATCTATCAACATTGCTTACATCATATCTTGTTGTATATACTGATAATCTATCTGGAAAAGCTTCATCTCCTATTTGGCTCAATGTAATTTTTGGTTTTGTAATTGTTAATTTAATTACATATTCTTCTTTATCTTCTGCAAGTATTGCTTTTGCTGTTTCTAAATCAAAACTTATTCCTTCTACTTCTGGGTGAACTGTGAATGGGTCTTTTGTGTAATATGCATCTTGTGCTTCTTTACAAATTTCATCATGTATTTTTTCTATATCTATTGGTTCTGGTTCTTTTTCTTTTACTGGTATTTCAATGTATTCTTCAGTTAAGTTTATATCTTTTAGTCTATCTTTTACTTTTTCAAATAGACTGTCTGTATCTATTACTACACCTTTTTTTCCTTTAGTAATGATTAATTCATCACCTTCGACTGAATAGCTTGAATCTAAAACTATCCCTGGCAAATTTACTCCAATATCATTTATTGTTTGTTTTGCTATTTCCTCGTTCAATGTCATATTTACATCTACATTCTTCTTCCCAATTAGAGTAAATAGAATATCGTAATTGCTTATAAAGATGTTTTCTTTTCTACCAATTAAGTAGGCTTCTTCTACAGCCTTGTCTATTTCGTAATTAACTTCCATTATTGTTGGATTTAGATTTGTTTCGTGTTCTTGGTATTTTATATCAATTTCTTTTTCCTTTTTCTCATTATATATTGCTTCTAACTTACCTTTTGCCTCTTCTTTTGATAATCCTGATACTTCAATTCCTGATATTGATACTCCACTTACTATTTTTTCGTTAGATAGGGCGAATAATGCAAAAATTGTTGAAACTATTATTGCTATTACTATTATTACTGCTATTAAAATTCCTATAATTAGTCCTTTTTTCTTTTTTGGCTTTTCGGTTTCTCCCATATCTTTAATTGATTTTTCTTGTTTTTTAGGACTTTCTTTAACTTTTTTAAATTGTGCATCGTTTTTTTCTTCTTTTTTAGCATTCTCTTTATTTTTATTTTCAGCTTTTTTAGGTTTGTCTTCTTTTTTTGTTAAAACTTTCTCCTCCATAAAAAATCTCCTTTTTCATTTTCTCTTTTTATCTTATCATAAACTTGTTTTTTTGACAATATTTTTACTACTTTTTTATAGTTTAATATAATCGCTCTAATTCCCTATTTAATGGTATGTTTAAGCTTTTTATTTATTACTATTTTTAAAAATTAAAAAAATTGTCAAAATTTTTCATAAAAATACTTGAACATTGTAGAATTTAATATTATAATGTTATAAGCAAAAGATAAATAAGGAGAGAAAATCAATGGAGTTAACAAAGAATATATTCTTTAACACAGACAAATTAGTAGAAAACAGTAAAGTAAAAATCTCATATATCGGAGAGCTTTTTAAAAATGCCTCTGAAGAAGTAACCATACATTATGGCTTTGGTAACAATTGGGACAATGTAACAGATATAAAAATGGAAAAAACAGAATTAGGATTTCAAGCTGAAATAAATTTATTAGAAGGCGAAACATTCAACTTCTGCTTCAAAGATGGAAACAACAATTGGGACAACAACAATGGTCAAAACTACGTATTTCCATTAGAAAAAGTCACTACAGAATTACTAGTATTAGATGATGAACCTGTAGCTCTTGGTAGTGCTAGAAAGCTAAGAAGATCTTATTTATGGAGCAAAAAAATTCGTTTAGCAGTTTATAAAATAATAACATATCTTCCAAAAATAATCTCTGGAAATTATAGAACGAAACAAGCAAATACAGATAACGGATAAAAAACGCCCCAGGACATTTGGGGACGTTTCTTTTTTTACCCATTATGTTATAATCCAACCACCATTTACAGAAATAATCTGACCTGTTGTATAATTATCTTCAATTAACCACTTTACACATTTAGCAATATCTTCTGGTCTACCTATTCTTTCTAGTGGAATTTCTTCTTCTATTTCCTTCAATTCCTCTTCACTAAACTTAGAATTCATTTGAGTATTTATCATTCCAGGCGCAATTGAATTCACTCTTATATTTGATGGTCCAAGCTCTTTTGCTAGTGCTTTAGTTAATCCATCCATACCTGCTTTTGAAACAGAATAAATTACTTCCAAAGCTCCACCAACTACTCCCCAAGCTGATGATATATTTATTATACATCCATTTTTATTATGAACCATATTTGGAATTACTTCTTGTGACATCGCAAATGCTGAATATAAATTAGTATTAATTACTTTTTCCCAGTCACTATCTGTTTCATCTGTAAATAATTTATATTCTGATATTCCTGCATTATTAATTAAAATATCTACTCTTCCATATGTTTTTATAGCATAACTTACCAATTCTTTGGCTTCTTCTCTTTTTGAGACATCTGCTTTTTTTATATCTATTTGAATATTTTCTGTTTTTAGCTCTTCTTGTAATTTTAAAGCTTCTTGTTCTGATTTATTATAATTTGCTATTACTTGTATATCTTTTCTTGCAAGCATTTTTGCAATTTCTCTTCCTATCCCTTTTGATGCTCCTGTTACTATTGCAACTTTTTTCATATTTTTTACCTTCCCCTTTTTTATTTTTATATTTTGACGATTTTATTGTAACATTTTTATTTAAAAAAATCAAAAAAAAGCCAATAACTAAGATTATTCAAAGCTACTGACAATTTGGAGCCACTTCCCAGATTCGAACTGGGGACCCCCGCATTACAAGTGCGGTGCTCTGGCCAACTGAGCTAAAGTGGCAATTATTTAATTTGGTGACCCGTACGGGAATCGAACCCATGTCTCCGCCGTGAAAGGGCGGTGTCTTAACCGCTTGACCAACGGGCCTTATATATAAAGAACTAAATAATGTTGCATTATTTAGTTCTTTTGGTGAGCTATCCGCGACTCGAACGCGGGACAACTTGATTAAAAGTCAAGTGCTCTACCACCTGAGCTAATAGCCCACATAACTGTGATACTCACAACGCCTTTATATATTACAACATTTTTTCACAAATGTCAATACATTTGTGAAAAAAAAATTGAACTTTTTGTGTTTTTTGTGTTTTTTAGGCATTTAATTTCTCTAAAACCTCTTCAACATCTATTCCGTGAACACCACATGCTTCTTCTAAAGTTTCCATTTGAGAAGCTGGGCATCCTAAACAATGCATTCCTATTTCTAGTAATATATCTGCTTTTTCTGGTGCAACTTCTAATATTTCACCAATTTTTGTATCTTTGTTGAATTTCATAATTCTTCTCCTTTCAAATAATATACTCATAATTTATTTTATAAATTACTTTTTTAGATAAATTTTTATATCTTGTTTTAATTGAATTTATCCCTGTTTTTCGTTTTTACAAAATTAATTTTATCACAAATTTCAAAAAAAGTATAGACAAATCAAAAAAAATATTGTATTATGATAAAAATTGTAAGGCGGTGATATTTATTTCTAACATAATTAATCTATTTTTTCTGTCCTTTAGTATTAATCTTTTTATAACTTTATATTCGTTATATTCATTTTTTTATATAATTTTATTTCACAGAAAACAAGGTTCAAAATTAGAAATCAAAAAGAAAATTTCCAAATAAGGAGGCATAAATATTTTAAAATTAATTAGAAGACTTTTATTTATCTTGACTTTTTTTATTATTTCTAGCATTATATCAACTATTACTTTTTATCCAATTTTTACAGCAACAGAAATAATTATTCCTTATGGCATACATCCTTTTGACATTTGCTCTAATAATCCAGAATTATGGAACATTATTAAAACAACATACATTTTCACATTTATCTTTTCCAATTTAATAATTAGCAATTTTATTTATACCAGAATAATTTTAAAGCTAATAGACTTTATTAAATCCTATAAAAATACTTCTGTCACAAAAGAAAATCAAATATCTCATCCTAAAAATTCAGAAAATTCGCTAAATTTACTAATTGGACTAGATGAAAAGTCAAATTCAAAAATATATATTCCAGAATCTGGGCTATATCAAAATTTTTTAGTAACTGGAACTATTGGCTCTGGTAAAACCTCTAGTGCTATGTATCCATTTACAAGACAATTACTGCAATTTAATAGCAAAAATCCAAAGAAAAAAATTGGAATGCTAATTTTAGATGTCAAAGGAAATTATTTTAGGCAAGTAAAAAGATATGCAAAAAATTTTAATCTTTTAAATAATTTAATTGTACTTAGTTTAAATTCAAAAGTATTTTACAATCCACTTCACAAACCAAACTTAAAACCACAGGTTCTAGCTAATAGAATAAAAACTATATTGCTTTTATTTTCAGAAAATAATTCTGAATCTTATTGGTTAGATAAAGCAGAGCAAGTAATTTGCGAATGCATAAAATTGTGCCGTTTATACAACGATGGTTACGTTACTTTTTTAGAATTGCACAAATTAATTACAATTCCAAATTATTATAGAGAAAAAATAGAAAAGTTAAGAAATTTATTCATTTCTTCTAAACTATCACACGAGCAAATTTATGAATTAAATGCCAGCCTAAACTTTTTTGAAAAAGAATTTTATAATTTAGATGAACGAACAAAAGGAATTTTAATTTCAGAAATAACTAGAATTACAAATACATTTGTTTCTGACTATGATGTGATGAGAACATTTTGTCCACCTAAAGAAAAACTTACTTTTACAGGATTTTCTGAAGTTATAAAATCTGGAAAAATAGTTGTACTTAACATGAATATCTTTGAATACAATATGCTCTCAAGAATAATTGCAACTTATCTAAAATTAGATTTTCAAACAGAGGTTATGACCAATTTATCTAAGAACAATATTAGACCTACAGCCTTTATATGTGATGAATATGATAAATTTGCAAGTAAAACTGATGGAGAATTCTTTTCATTAAGTAGAGAAGCCAAATGTATTAATATCGTCAGTATGCAAAGCTACTCTTCTTTAAAATCCATACTAAAAGAAGAAGCTACCGTCAAAGTAATAACCCAAAACCTTATAAATAAAATATGGTTTAGAACAGATGACATTTTCACAATTGAAGAAGCACAAAAGCAACTAGGGAAAGAAGAAAAAGAAAGAGTTTCTAAAAGTATTTCTGAAAGTGCAAAAGAAACAAGATTTAACTACATAACAAACACTCTAAATTCTGAAAATTCTAATATATCAGAAACATTTAGTACGTACTTACAAAACGATTTCGCATTTGAGACTAACTTTTTTACCCAAAATCTAGAAACATTCACCGCCCTTACATTTTTGTCTGATGGAAACAAAATTTGCACACCAAAAAAACTAAGAATGTTTCCACACTTTAAAAATACTGGTTTATAGGCTTTCCATAAAACCTAAATAAAATTAAGGAATGATATTATTGAATAAAAAAATCTATTATACAATTTTTATAGCTATATTTGCACTTATATTTTTGCTTAGCCTATCAAGTTCTGTATTCTCCGCTTGGGGTGATCCACAAATTGTAACAAAAATAAACTCAGCTTTTGAAAGCATAGAAAGTTGGATTTTGAAACTATCAACTCCTGCAGCCGCAGTAGCTGTTGGCAGTGGTGTATTTATGAAAAAATTTAGCTTTGGTGACGAAGAAAAAATACGAACAGGTAAAAGAATTATAAAAGGCTCACTTTTTTCATATGCATTTATCCTTGCAATTGACTTAATTTTATCTGCCATTAAATCACTAGTAAGTTAGGAGGTAACTTTGGAAAACACAACAAACATTACTCAAACTATTATCGACACAATCAACACAATTTTTGAAAATGTATTATCATCTATTGATAATAATCTATATTCTGTATTAGATGATATTACATTTGTTGGTTCTGATATTTTAACAGACAAAAACTTTGAAAAAATCTTTGGAACATCTGCATCAAATGGAATTTTATTAATCGCAAACTCTTTGCTACTTGGATTTCTACTATACTATGCTATCCGTTATCTTATGTCACATCTCACTTATCAAAATGTAGAACATCCCTTTAGCTTTATAATAAAGATGGTCATATTTGGAATATGTATGAACTTCTCATTTTTCCTAGTTCAAATGTTTCTCGATTTAAATTTCAATATATCTCTTGCTATAAGGAATTTAGGAGAAAATCTCTTTGGAAAAAATATATGTTTTTCAGAATTAATTTCTACAATAAATACCAGTATGTCAATTAATACAAATTCTATAAACATTTTTTCAATAGATGGTTTAATAAAAAGCACTCTAAGTCTTTCACTTTTAAACTTAGTTTTATCTTACTCAATTAGATATATAACAATAAAAGTGTTTGTACTATTAGCACCTTTTGCCCTATTATCCCTAACACTAAACTCCACAAGTTGGTTCTTTAAATCGTGGTTAAAAAACTTATTTTCTTTATTATTTATTCAAATTATAGTTTCTCTAGTTCTTCTTATATTATTTTCTCTAGATTTTTCTTCTGCAAATTTACTCAACAAATTTATTTATGTTGGTGGAATTTATTCTTTAATAAAAGCAAATTCCTTTGTACGTGAATTTATTGGCGGAGTTTCCACAAATGTTTCGCAAGCTGTGAATAACTTTATTAAAAATTAATCAATTTTTGAAAGGAGGCTTTATGAAATTTATTTTTCCACAAAATTATAATTTTAAAAATAAACTATTAGGTATTATTGATTATTCAACTGCTATTGCTAATGTTATTTGGTATGCTCTTGTTTTCCTTTTGGTAAATGTTTTATTTTCTAGTATTAATATTAAAGTAGTTGTTTTTATATCTTTTTGTTTTCCTTTATTCCTTTTTAGCTTTGTTGGCTTTAATGGTGAAAATATTATTGTGGTTTTTAAATATATGCTTAAATTTATATTAAAACCAAAATTAATCTTCTATTCTAAAATAAAGAAAAACTTTTAATCATTTTGTCTTGAATTTTTTGTCTAAAAAAGTTATAATTTGAATTACAACATTACTTTTTAGGAGAGATTATTATGAAGTTAGAACAAAATGACAAATCACTATTATTTTCAGAAACAATGATACCAGACATATTTTTTTCAGAGCACCTTTCTGAACTTCCAGGAGATTATTTAAAAATTTATATGTATATCATATTTTTATCAAAATATGGAAAAGACATAAAACTAACTGATTTGTCAAAAAAATTAAACATACCTTTAAAAACGATTAATGATGGGATGAAATTTTTAGAAGACCAAAAATTAGTTACGAAAAAAACAACTGGATATATAATAGTAGATTTACAAGAGCAAACTCTTCACAATTTATATACTCCTAATTTAACAATGTCAAAAGAAAAAGTAGAACAAACAGCAAAAAATAAATCTAATGCAAAAGCTATAGAACATATAAACAATATGTATTTCCAAGGAATAATGGGTCCATCTTGGTATAATGACATAGACCTATGGTTTAGAAAATATAATTTTGATGAACAAGTTATGATTGCTTTATTTGATTATTGTTATAAACGTAGTGCATTACATAGAAATTATATCCAAACAGTTGCAGACGCTTGGGCTGCAAACAAAGTAAAAACTTGGAGTGACCTAGACAAATACTACGAAAAACAAGAAAGTCTAAACAAAATAAAAAAATCAATAGCAAAAAAACTTGGTAAATACAACGGACTTACACAATACGAAGAAGCATACATAGAAAATTGGATTATAAATTTTGGATACGATATGTCTATTATAGAAATAGCATTAAAAAGAACAACATTTAAACAAAATCCAACATTTGAATATATAAACAACATTATTACAGATTGGCATGACAGAAATTTAAAAACACCTTCTGAAATAACTGCATTTGTTGAACAAAGAAAAAAACAAGAAAAGAACACCAAAGATTTAAAAACGCAAGTAAATAAAGCAAATTATGAACAAAGAAAATATACAAACTTAGATTTTCTATATGCAAATAATACTGTAGAAAACGAGGGGAATTAAATGGCCAATGAAGTTTTAAATTCTTTATTAAAAGAATATGAGCAAAAAAAAATAAAAGCAGAATATCAAGCAGAAAAAAGAAAAGAAGAACTATATGAAAAAGTTCCAAAATTAAAAGAAATAGAAAATGAATTAAATCATTTTGCTATATCTACTGCAAAAAACATATTAAATAATAGTAATTATTCATATGCAGAATTACAAGAAAAAGCAGAAAAACTAAAAATAGAAAAACAAGAAATTTTATCTTCACTAAATTTATCAGAAGATTATTTAAAACCTTCATACGAATGTAAATTATGTAATGATACTGGATACATTATGTCTAAAGATTACAAAACAACAATGTGTAACTGTTTAAAACAACAATTATTAAATGACTCTTTTAATAAATCAAATATATCAAATTTAGAAAAAGAAAATTTTAATAATTTTAACGAAGATATATTTTCAAATGAAGTAGATATTTCAAAATATAATTTTAATATATCACCAAGAACTAATATTTCTAACATAAGAAATAAATGTATAAAATTTGTTGAAAATTTTGATAACATTGAACAAAAAAATCTTCTATTTGTCGGCAATACCGGTTTACGGTAAGACTTTTATGTCAAATTGTATTGCTGGAGAATTGCTAAAAAAAGGTAGAACCGTACTTTATCAAACAGCGCCTGTTTTGCTTGAAAGCGTAATAGATTATAAGATGAGTAAACAAAAAAATACAGAAAATAATTTCTATAAATCTGTATTAGAAGCAGATTTACTTATTATTGATGATTTAGGAACTGAAAGTTTGAATAGTATGAAACTTAGTGAACTTTTTACTATACTAAATGCTAGACTTTTGAATTTGAATAATAAAGTTACTAAAACAATTATTTCTACAAATTTAAATATTAATGATATCTTTAATCATTATGAAGAGCGTATTGGTTCTAGAATTGTTGGATATTATGATATTTATTATTTCTTTGGAGAAGATTTAAGATTTAAAAAATAAATATTAACAAAAAAGAATTGAATTTTACATTTTATAGTAAATTCAATTCTTTTTTATTTACGTTTTATTTTTCTTCCATATCTGGAGTTAAAGTTTCAATACTTACTACTTTTCCACCATCATTAGTTCTCATTAAAGTAACACCTTGTGTTGATCTTCCTAAAATGCTTACTTCTTTTACTTTTAATCTAATAATTGTTCCTGTATCTGTAATTAGCATAACATCATCATCTTCTGTTGCTATTCTAACTCCAACTAATTTTCCTGTTTTTGGTGTAATTTTATAAGTTATTACTCCTCTTCCGCCTCTTTTTTGAACTCTATATTCATCAAGTTCTGTTCTTTTTCCAAATCCATTTTCTGTAATAGCAAGTAAAGTTGCTTTTCCACCAACAATTACTGATTCCATTCCAATTACTTCATCGTCATCATCTAAACGAATTCCAATAACACCTTGTGAAACTCTTCCAATTGGTCTAACATCTTTTTCGTCAAATGTAATACATAGTCCATTTCTAGTAACAAGTACTACATTATCCTCTCCATCTGTTAATCTAACGCCAATTAATTCGTCCTCGTCTTTTAAAGTAATTCCTTGTAATCCAGTTTTTCTTGTTGTATCATATTCTTTTAACGCTGTTTTCTTAATTAAACCATTCTTTGTTGCCATAAGAAGATATTTTCCCTCTGCAAAATTTTGAATTGGAATAACTGCTGATACTTTTTCTCCTGGATCTAAACTTAATAAATTTACAATAGCTGTACCTTTTGCAGTTCTTCCTGCTTCTGGTATTTCATATCCTCTTAATTTATAAAGTTTTCCTTTATTTGTAAAGAATAATATTGTATCATGTGTTGAAGCTGTAAATATTTGTTTAACAAAATCTTCTTCACGTGTTGCAATTCCAGTAATACCTTTTCCACCTCTTCTTTGGCTTCTATATGTATCTATTGGCATTCTTTTGATATATCCAAAATGTGTTAAAGCTACAACGCATTGTTCCTCTTTTATTAAATCTTCTAAATCTATTTCTCCTTCAGCTGCAACAATTTTAGTTTTTCTATCATCTCCGAATTTATCTTTTATTTCTAATAATTCTTCTTTAATAATATCGAAAACTAATCTTTCGCTATTTAATATTGCTCTTAAATGTTCTATTAATTCCATTAATTGTCTATATTCTTCTTCAATCTTTTCACGTTGCAATCCTGATAAAGTCTTTAATCTCATATCTAATATTGCTTGTGCTTGTATATCTGAAAGTCCAAATCTTTCCATTAATCTTTCTTTTGCGTCATCATATGAAGAACGAATTATTTGAATTACTTCATCTATATAATCAAGAGCTATTTTTAACCCTTCTAATATATGAGCTCTAGCTAATGCTTTGTCTAAATCAAATTGAGTTCTTCTTAATATAACATCTTTTCTATGATCTATGTAACAATCTAAGCATTGTCTTAATGTTAATATTTTGGGTTCTCCATTTACTAATGCTAACATTATAATTCCAAATGTTGTTTGCATTTGTGTATGTTTAAATAATTGATTTAATACAACTTGTGCATTTGCATCTCTTTTTAATTCGATAACAACTCTTACTTTATCTTTTCTGTCTGATTCATCTCTACATTCAGAAATTCCTTCAACTTTTTTCTCTTTTGAAAGGTCTGATATTGCCTTAATTAAATTAGCTTTATTAACTTGATATGGTAATGAAGAAACAATAATTCTTTGTCTATTTCCACTCATTTCTTCTATGTCTGTTTCTGCTCTTAATGTTATTTTACCTCTACCTGTTTTATATGCTTGTTTAATTCCTTCAAGCCCTAAAATAATTCCTTCTGTTGGGAAGTCTGGTCCTTTTATAACACTCATTAAATCTTCATCTGTCACTTCGTCTTCATCAATTATTTTTATAATTCCGTCAATTACTTCAGTTAAATTATGTGGTGGTATATTTGTTGCCATTCCAACCGCAATTCCTGAAGAACCATTTACTAATAACGCAGGTATTCTTGCTGGTAAAACTGTTGGTTCTTGTAATCTATCGTCATAGTTTGGCATAAAATCTACTGTATTTTTTTCAATATCTGTTAACATATATTGAGAAATCTTAGACATTCTAGCCTCTGTATACCTCATTGCCGCAGCTCCATCGCCATCAACAGAACCAAAATTTCCGTGTCCATCTATCAACATATATCTCATAGAGAAGTCTTGAGCCATTCTTACCATAGCATCATATACTGAACTATCTCCATGTGGATGGTATCTACCAAGAACTGAACCAACTGTATTAGCACATTTTCTATATGGCTTATCTGCAGTTATTCCGTCTTCATGCATAGCATAAAGAATTCTTCTATGAACTGGTTTTAAACCATCTCTTGCATCAGGAAGCGCACGAGAAACTATAACACTCATTGCATAGTCAATGTAGGCTGTTCTCATTTCTTTTTCGATGTCTCTTTCTATTATTTTACCGTCATTTCTTTCTTGTGGTCTATCTTCCATTTTATTCCCTCTTTTCCTTTATTTTTCTACATTTGTATTATACTAAACCCTTGCAAAATATGCAAGTAAAAACACATAAAAATCATTAAAAAGTTTAGGGAATTCACTATTTGAAAGATCTATTTACATATTTTATTTTTTAATTTCTTTTATTATTTTTCTCCACAACTTCTATTTCTTTCATCTCTCTTATATGCAACTCAATTTCTTCTACTTTTGGTAGTTGTAATTGTAAATATTCTGGTATATCTTCTAATAATTTATACTCACTTACTCCAATGGGACTTTTTAAATTTCTTAATGAATATTCAGCCGTAAAATTATCTTTATTTTTACATAGTAATAACCCAATTGTTGGATTATCATCTTTGTCCTTTATCAAATCATCAATTGCCGATAAATAAAAATTTAATTGTCCAACATCTGTCGGTTCAAATTCTTTTGCTTTTAACTCCACAACGATATAACATTTTAGTTTTAAATGATAAAATAATAAATCTATAAAATATTCCTTTCCACTCACTATAACTTTATATTCGCTTCCTACAAAGGCAAATCCTTTGCCTAATTCAATAAGGACATCTTTTATTTTATTTATCATTGCTTTCTCAATTTCAAGTTCTTTAACTTTACCTTTTATTGATATAAAGTCAAACAAATATGGGTCTTTCATAGTTTGTATTGCCAAATCGCTTTGGACATTCGGCAATGTCCTTTGGAAGTTTGTTATTTTCTTTGCTATAACTTGTCTATTATATACTTTTCCATTAATTTGCATTTTTAACATACTTCTTGACCATTCATTTTTTAACGTCTCATTTATATACCATTGTCTTTCTTCCATATCTTTAACCTTATCTAACAGAATTATATTGTGTCCCCATGGAATTTGTGCAACAGCTTGTTGCACAAATTTCAAATCAGAATATTCTTCTGCAAATTTTCGCATATATTTTAAATTTCTAACTGAAAATCCTGTTGAATTCGGAAAGTCTAGCTTCAGGTCTATTGATAAATTCTCAATAAATTTATTTCCCCATTCACTATTTTCTAATATAATTTTTCCAATATGCCAATACATAAGAATTAATTCTTTATTAACTACTCTCATTGCCTTATATTGTGATTTTACTACTTCCTGTTTTATGTTTTCAAAAATTTGATTATATTTACTTATATTTATTTTGCTTTTCATTTTTACTTTTCACTTCTATAAAATAATTTTCTATAATCTATATCCTTTCAATTTTTTATTTTAATTTTTCGGCCAATTCTAATTCTTCATTACTTAAATTAAAATTTTGTCCATTATTCTTAATTAAATTATGTAATACTTCTATTGTCTTAGCTTCATTTATTGTCTTCTCAATTGGCACAATATCTTTTATTTGTTTCTCCAATTTTTTATATTCCTTCTCCATACCATTGAAGTCCTGATTTTGATAATAATCTTTCCATTTACTAATATACTTGTCCATATTTTCTATAGTTTCATATTGTTTATTGAAATTTCTTTCAATATTGCTTTCTACATTATTTAATATTAAATTTTTTCCTTGTTTTATAATGTTAATTACATTATTGTCAAGTGCACCTGAATATTTGACTTTATTTAGAACTGTATCAATTAATAAAGAAACTCCATCAATTAATCCTCCTGATTTAACTACACTTTGCATTTGTACAACATTTTCAAAATTGCCTGTAACCATACCAACAGCACTTTTTCCTAAATCTATTGCATCATCAATTGTTTTTGTTATTCCATCTTTTAATCCATAATTAAATAAATTATTTTTTACATTTATAATTTGGTCTTCTACAAATTCTGGTAATATAGCTCTTATTCCTATATCTATCGCTGTATTTATTGTTTTACCTAATGTCGTCTCTAAAAAATCCTTTTGTGTTTTCTCATTTATTGTCATATTTTTTAATTCTATATTTTTATTTTTTTCTAAATTATTTATCTCCATATTTATTACCTCTTTCTTTTAATTATTTATTATTAATTTATATTAATAAATATTTTTAATTAATTTAACATTATTTTTTATTTATCATTTATAAAATTGTTTTAATAAATATTTTTTTATTTACTAAATATTTTTCTACTACTTTGTTTATTATTTCTAAAATAAATTTCACTTTTTTCTAAACTTTCTTTATTAGAATTTCTTTTTATAAAATTAGAACTTTTAAATTTCATATTTTATTATTCTTTTTTGTTTTAAATATTATAATTTTATATAACTAGTAG
This sequence comes from uncultured Clostridium sp., assembly GCA_947648905.1. Taxonomy (GTDB): domain Bacteria; phylum Bacillota; class Clostridia; order TANB77; family CAG-508; genus CAG-269. The sequence goes on from CANSPP010000001.1 coordinate 122,064, forward strand.
ACTATCTTTTTATTTCAGACTTATATTTTAGATGCAATTTGTATCACTTTATCTCCACTATATGTAAACTAATTCTAATCAATTTATCCTTTATAAAAAATCTCTTCTTTCTGCATAACGCCTATATCTTTCTGGCTTACTGTTATTGTTATTGTCCTAATATTTGTTAGTTACTTATTTATCGAATAATGAAACTTAATCTTTTATAAAATCCTTTATGCTCAATTTCCTACTTGTCTCTTTTTTATTTAACGCTTATTGTTTACCTATTATAAATTTATTTCTTCTTCTTTTAATTTTTTATTAGATTAAGATATGTATTTTTTTATTTGTTACCTTTAAAATATCAATTATAAAAAATTATTTTCTTTTTTTATTTCATATTTTTTGTTTTTATATATTAAATTATTTAATAATTAATTTTTATTTTTCTTTAATATTTTTATATTAATTATTTATTATTAATTTTTATTTATTTATTTAATTCTTACTTCTTATTTAATATTTATTAAATTAATTTTTATATTATTTTAATATAATTTTAATTTTATTTTTTAATTTATTATTTAATATTAATTTACATTTATTTTTTATTTATAAAATTACTTTAATAAATATATTTTTTATCTAAAATAATATTGGTACTTTTTAAAATTTTTTATTTATTAAATATTTTTTATTATTTTACTTTATTGTATGAAAAAATAATTTTTACTTTTTCCTAAACTTTCTTTTTTATAATTTTTTTATTATATTAGAACTTTTAAATTTCATATTTTGTTATTCCTTTCTGTTTGTGTATTATAATTTTATATAACTAGTATGCTATATTTTTATTCCATCCTTTTATCTTAGTTACAAAATCTTAAAAATTTGTATCAATTTATCTCTACTATATGTAAACTAATTTCAATCAATTTATCCTTTATAAAAAATGTCTTCTTTCTGCATAACGCCTATATTTTTCCAGATTACTTTTATCCTTTTTTTCTAGTATTTCTTAGTTACCTATTTATCAAATAATGAAACTTAATCTTTTATAAAATTCTTTATTATCAATTTTATACTTCTCTCTTTTTTACTCAATATTTATTGTTTACCTATTATAGATTTACTCCTTCTACTTTTAGTTTTTTATTAGATTAAGATATGTATTTTTTATTTGTTGCTTTTAAAATATTAACTATAAAAAATTGTTTTTTTTATTTTAATATTTTTTCTAATTGTTTTTTTATTTTATTATCTATAAAAATTTTTTTATTTTTATAAAATTGTTTTGATAGTCTTTTATAATTATTATTAAATGGAATTTTAGAATAAAAGTTTCTTCCAATAATATTTAAGAAAATTAAATTACTAATTGATAAAATTTTATATTTATTATATATAATATATTTTTTATTTTTCTTTATTTTTTTTAATTCTTTATTATCTAATATATCTGAATTAATTACCACTAAATTTTTATCGCTATTTTTTATAATTTGTTTTTTGTAGTTATTATTACTTCTGTCTCCTATGTCAAATATAATATAATCGTATTCTTTAGTATATTTATTAAAAAATTTATTTAATTTTTCGGTGGTCTTGTTTTCTATAATTTTTTGAAATTCATTTATAAATATTAAATTCTTGTTAACTCTTATTTCTTCGCATTTTGATTTATTATTTATTTGTTTTTTATTTTCCGAATTGTAGTTATTTTTTTCTAAATTTGATTTTTTATTTAATTTTAAAATTTTATAATAATGTTTTTCTGTTTTTTTATTTAAATTAATTAATAATATTTTTTTATTTTTAATAATTAAATAGTTAATTATTAACATTGTTATTGTAGTTTTGCCTGATTTAGGTTTTCCCTCTATTGTTATTATTTTATTTTTTAATTTATCACTTTCTTTTTTATTTAATTTATTTTTTATTATCCTCTCTAATTTATTATTTATTTCATTATTTAATTTATTATTTTTTATATTATTATTTTTATTTTCTTTTTTTAATAAATTATTAATAACCTTTTCTATATTTATTTTATTATTTATATAAATATTTTCTACTCCTAATTTTTTTAATTTATTTATTTTCTGATTATTTTCTTTATCTAGGAAAAATATAATATTTATTTTATTATTAATTAATTTTATTTTCTCTATTAATTTTTCTATATTTATTTCTCCTGGAATTTTTTCGTCTATAAAAATTAAATCTATATTTTTATTTTTTTCTAATATTTCTAAAATAGCTTCTCTATATTGTAAATTTTTATAACTAATTCCTTTATAATTATTTATTTTATTTATAAGATAATTGTTATTCATAGCTATTATTATATTTTTCATTTTGCTGTTCTCCTTCTAGTATCTTTTTTTCTAATTCTGAACTTTCTATTTTAGTTAGTATATGGTCGTCTCCTACAAACATTAAGCACTCTCCTCTTTTTAATGATTTTATTTCTACTTTTTCTTTTTCTGATAAATTAGAATATTCCGAAAGTATTTTTATATTTTCTTCTTCTAATGCAAAAAATGTTTTTATACTTGAATTATTTAAAATACTTCTTCCATATGTTCCATTTTCTAAACTAAATATATCAGAAATGTCCTGTGTTATTGCTACACCACTTCCACCATATTTTCTTATTGTTTTAAATATTTTATATATAAATGCTGCTACCTCTTTATTAGATGTTACTCCAATTAGTCTCCAAATCTCGTCTAAATATATTGCCTTTTTTTCATCTCTATTTTCTTTTATCTTGTCCCAAAAAATGTCTGTAAATAAATACATTCCATATTTTAAATTTTCTTCTCCTAAATCATAAATATCTGCAATAATTAAATCATTATTTAATTCTATATTTGTATATTCATTAAAAAATTTCATTGAACCTTTTACAAAAGGTATTAGTTTTGTTTTAAATTTTTTTGTTTTTTCATCTTCACCCAATACATTGTATAAATCTTCTAATAACGGCATATCTTTAGCACTTTTAAATTCTTTCTTTATTTTGTTATTATTTTCTATTTTATTAAATAAACTATTATCATCAAAATCTATATTTTTAATTTTATATGTTTTTATTAATTTTTCTTCAATTAAAGCTTTTTCTTCTTCATTTAATTCTCCAAAAATCAAATTAAAAAATCCTATTAATTTTCCTATTTTTGTTGCTAAGTATCCACTTTCTCCCTCTTCTAAACTTTCTTTTCTAATTTCTAAAATATTAATATATGTATCTGAATTCGGACCAATTTTTACTTGTACTCCTTGTAGATTTTTACATAAATTATTATATTCTCTTTCTGGGTCTATAATATATTGTTTTATTCCTAATAATTTATATCTTAATATTAATAATTTTGTATAAAAAGATTTTCCAGCTCCACTAGTTCCAAAAATACACATATTTGCATTTTTATATTTTCTATTATATCTATCAATAAAAACTAATGAATTATTATAAATATTTGTCCCAATAAAAATTCCATCTTCATCAAATATTGTTGAAGATATAAATGGATATGTTGCAAGCAATCCTGAAGATAATATATTTCTTTTTGCAGCTTCTTTTATATTTTCATTATTTTCCATAACTGGTAAGCAAGATAAAAATAACTCTTCTTGTCTAAAATTTGCTCTTCTTGTTTGCATTCCTTTACTTTGTGTTATTCCTTCAACTTTATTTAAATAATATTCTAATTTATTTATATCTTCTGCATAAATATTAATATAAATATATAGGAAATAAATATCTTCGTTGTTCACTTGTATCTCTTTTCTTATGTATTTTGCGTCGTTATATGTAAACGCTGCAATATCAATATCTTCTCTATTTTGATTTTTATCTTTTAACTCAACTCCTACATTTCCAATATGATATGTTAAATCTTTTATTGTTTTGTATGAATCTTGTTTTTCATAAAAAATAGAAATATTCATATTAATATTTGTTTCAATTAAAGTTTTTAATAAAATGTCTGTCTGTTCCCTATAATAATTTACAACAATTAATCCCGAATAATATAAATTATCAATTTCTATAAATTTAGGATTTTGCATATTTATATATGATGGAGATATTTTATCTTTTTCATCTATGCTTCCATCATAAAAATTTTCTCTTTTATTTATTTTATTTTTTATTTTTTCTATAATTTCTTTTTTTATTTTTATTCCTCCACTTCTATTATTTTATTATTATTTTTCTTGGTATTTAATAATGAAAAAAATAATTTTTCTATTTCTTTTTTATTTGATAATTCTATAACTGAATTTCCACATCGAGATAAACATTCTTTGATTTTAAAATATTTTTCTTTTAAATCGCTTTTAATAATTTCGTCAAATTGTACTTTTTCTTTTTTGTTATTTTTTTTACTAGATATAATAATATAAAAATTTTTTGATGATGATTTTTTACTTAGATTTAATTTATTAATAAAATCAATATAATCTTGTGCAATATTTTCAAGATATTTATTTTCTTTTTTTGAAATATTTTTTTGAATATTAGAAATATTATGAGTTAAATCTTCTTTACTACTTTGAATTAAAATTTGAATATCAAAATTACAGGTTTTTAAAAAAATTTTATAAGAATTTAAAATAGCTTCTTTTTCTAAATCAGATTTTAGATTATAATTTATTGGAATTATTTTTAATATTTTTATATATTTATTATTTTTTAATTTTATAATTCCATCATTATAAATTTCTTGTATTGGTAGCCATTGTTGTATTGTTTTATTTTTTATTTTTTTCACCTCCTATTGTTTTTAAATTTTACACTCTTATTTTTCATTTGTCAAGAAAAATTTTTCGACAAAATTCGACAATCTTTAATTTAATTCCTTTTTAGGACAAATATTAAGAATTCTCTAAATTTTCGGCTCACATCATTTTTTGTTTTTATCAATCATAAAAAATATAAAATTTTTTAATTTTTTGAATATTATTTTCAAATTTGAACATAATACTATTATAAGGTTGATAATAGTTGAGCGAAGAATATTAATAGATAACATTTTGTTTATTACTATTCGAGCAAAGATTTATTATAGTGTATTTTCATATATTATAATAAGTCGGCGATAAGAATTTATTATTTGTATGTAGGCTATATTTTATTTTAATTTATTTCTTAAATATTTTTTAATATTAAATATATGGTCAAATTATAGGTACTAAATTCGAGCTAAGATTATTCTTATATCTAATAATTTATAGTGGTTATTACTAGTCCCTTCGGGATGAATATGGTTACTCGTGGTGTATTAATGGTCGAGCGAAGGATTAATATATGTGGCATTAGGGCTTATTTATATAGCAATATATATTAGGTTTTAATATTAGATATATTAGTTTTAGTGGAGATTATTATTGGCTTTATAGATTAATGGCAGATAAGCATAGTGCTTATCTGCCATTAAATTTTTATTAAAAATTTAGATGTGTCCCAAATTGGACAAAATGTCCAAAAAGGAAACGTCCCCAATTGGACACAACTTGTTTTATATATCCAAATTTTTTACATATTTTGCATTTGTTTGGATAAATTCTCTTCTAGGTTCTACTTCGTCTCCCATTAGTAATGTAAATATTTCATCTGCTTTTATTGCATCATCCATTGTTACTTTTACTAATGTTCTTGTTTCAGGGTTCATTGTTGTATCCCATAATTGTTCTGGGTTCATTTCTCCTAAACCTTTGTATCTTTGTAGTCCTAGTTGGTCTCTTGCAATTCCTTTTTCTTCTAATTCTTTATATGCTTTGTCCAAATCTTCGTCTGTATAGCAATATACGTCTTTCATTCCTTTTTTTGATAATTTGTATAGTGGTGGTTGTGCTAAATAAACATTTCCATTTTCTATTAATGGTCTCATATATCTAAAGAAGAATGTTAATAATAGTGTCCTGATGTGTGCCCCGTCTACGTCGGCATCCGCCATTATTATTACTTTTCCGTATCTTATTTTTGTTATGTCAAAGTCTGCTCCAATTCCTGCCCCTACTGCTAATATTACTGGGTTTAGTTTATCATTTCCGTATATTTTATCTGCTCTTGCTTTTTCTACGTTTAGCATTTTTCCCCATAATGGTAATATTGCTTGGAATTTTCTGTCTCTTCCTTGTTTTGCGCTTCCTCCTGCAGAGTCTCCCTCTACTATATATACTTCACATTCGTCTGCTACTTTACTACTACAATCTGCTAGTTTTCCTGGTAATGTTGATGTTTCTAGTGAGTTTTTCTTTCTTACCAATTCTCTTGCTTTTCTTGCAGCTTCCCTAGCTCTTGATGCACTAATACATTTTTCAAGTACTGCTTTTGCAACTTGTGGATTCTCCTCTAAGAATGTTGATAATGCTTCGTTTACCATACTTTGTACTACACCTGTTACTTCGCTATTTCCTAATTTTGTTTTTGTTTGTCCTTCAAATTGTGGTTCTTTTACTTTAACTGATACAACTGCTGTTATTCCTTCTCTTATGTCTTCCCCTTGTAAATTGTTATCTTTTTCTTTTAATATATTATGGCTTCTTGCATAGTCGTTAAATACTTTTGTAAGTGATCTTTTAAATCCTTCTAAGTGTGTTCCACCTTCTATTGTATTGATATTGTTTACAAATGTATATATATTTTCTGAATAACTTGTAGTATATTGAATTGCTATTTCTACTGGAATATCACCATTTTTTTCTATATATATTGGTGTTTTGTGTAATTTTTCTTTATTTTTATTTAAGAATTCTACAAATGATATTAGTCCACCTTCAAAACAAAATTCTGCTTTTTTTGGTGTTTCTTCTCTTTTATCTTCTATTGATATTTTTAATCCTTTTGTTAAAAATGCCATTTCTCTAAATCTTTTTTCTAGAGTTTCATATTCATAATCTAAACTTTCAAAAATTGTATCATCAGCTAAAAATCTTACTTTTGTTCCTGTTCCTTTAGCTTTTCCTATTTTCTCAAGTTTTTTTACTGTTTTTCCTTTTTCAAATGACATTTGATATAATCCGCCATCTCTTCTAATTGTAACTTCTGTCCAATTTGATAAAGCATTTACAACAGATGCACCAACTCCGTGAAGTCCACCAGATACTTTGTATCCACTATCTCCACCAAATTTTCCACCAGCATGTAATACTGTGTAAACTGTTTCTGCTGTAGAAATTCCTGTTTTTGGATGTATTTCAACAGGTATTCCTCTACCATTATCTTCAACACTTATAATATTTCCTGGTTCTATTTCTACTTTTATTTCTGTACAATATCCTGCTAAAGCTTCATCTACACAGTTGTCTACAATTTCATAAACCATATGATGTAATCCTCTTACAGATGTACTTCCTATATACATACCTGGTCTTTTTCTTACGGCTTCAAGACCTTCCAATACTTGAATTTGTTCTGCTCCATACTTGTGCTCGTACTTTTCCATTTATTTTCCTCCTTTAAAAACGTTTCCGTTGTTTACATTATATATTAAAATATTTTTATTTTCAATATCTATTTTATCTGTACAAGTAATAATTACTTGAGTATTATCAATTTTTTCTAAAAAATGATTTCTCCTTTTTTGGTCTAACTCAGACATAAAATCATCTAATAATAATATAGGATATTCTCCAATTTCTTCTTCAATAATATTTAGTTCTGATAATTTTAAAGAAAGTATTGCTGTTCTGTGTTGACCTTGTGAACCATAGATATCTAATCTCTTCTTATTTATATATATCACAAAATCGTCTCTGTGTACACCCTTTGTTGTAAAACCTTTTATTATATCTAATTTTCTTCTTCCTCTTAATAAATTTAAAAAATTTTCTTTATTATCACATTCAGTAATATATTCAATTTCAATTTCTTCTTTATTATCTGTTATTTCATTATGAATTTTTTTTATTTTTTCTTTTATTTTTTCTATATATTCATTTCTATATTTACAAATTGTAACTGCATATTCTGCTAATTTTTCATCCCAAATTTCTAATAAATTTTCATCTTTATTTTCTTCTCTTATTTGTCTTAAATAATTATTTCTTTGTTCTAATGTTTTTAAATATAAATTTAAATTATGCATATAATTTGGTTTTAATTGACTAATCATAATATCTAAAAATTTTCTTCTATTTTGTGGGCCACCTTTTAAAATATTAATATCATCTGGAGTAAAAATTACTACATTAATGTTTCCTAATAATTCACTAAGTTTTTTTATTTTTATTCCATTAATAAATACATTTTTTCTATTTCCCAATTCTATTTTTATTTTTCCATCTCTATCTGTTTTTTGATATTCAATTTCTATAATTGCATTTTCAGAATTTAGTTTAATCATTTCTTTATCTTTATTTGTTCTAAATGATCTTCCCATACTGCACAAAAAAATTGATTCTATTATATTAGTTTTTCCTTGAGCATTTTCTCCATAAAATACATTTATATTTTTTTCTAAATTAATTTCTTGCAATTCATAATTCCTAAAATTATTTATTTTTATTTTACTTATCCACATATTATTCTCCATTTGTGTATAATTTTTTCTTTTTTTATCTAATTTATACTATTTTTTTCTAATTTTTTCGATTTTTTACGTATTTTTTATTATTTTTTTAATATAAAATTATATTAATTAAAAATTAAATCGGCTTATTTTTGATTTTCGCGCTTCACTTTTTTATTACTTTTTTAATTTTTTATGTATTTTTTTATTTTATTATAATTTTTATTTAATTATTTTATTTTTTTATTATTTTTCAATTTATTATTATATTATTTATTTCTAATAAAAAATACTAATTATAAAATATAAATCTTTGCTATACTAATCAATTTATTAAATTTTCAAAATCTCTTTTTTTCTTTTTTTTTCGATTTTATTCTAATTTATTCTATTTTTTTCATAATAAAATAATTAATTATTTTAATTATTTTTTAATAAAGTTATCCACAGGTTGTTTTTTGTTTAAAATCTTTTTTTATCTAATTTATTCTTTTTTTTTCTATTTTTTACTATTTTTTTCATTTTTATACTTTTCCACTTTTTAATTTTGTTATCCACAATTCATTTATTATTTGTGGATAACTTTTTTAGAAATTTGAAAGGTAGAATTTCTTCTACCTTTCCCCTACTTTTTTATTCTTCTTTTAATCTAATTGGTAAAATCATATAAGTATAATCATTATTCTCTGTAGATTTTACTAAACAAGGTGAAATACTTGAACCAAATTCTATATAAACTTCTTCATCATCAATTGCTTTTAAACTATCTAAGAAATATTTTGGATTAAATCCTGCTTCTAAATTTTTTCCTTCTGTTGCAATATATAGTTCTTCTTTTGCATCTCCTGTTTGGTTTGTACAAGAAATTACTATTTTTCCTATATCTACTTGAACTTTAACTGGATATTTTTTTTCTTTTTCTACACTAGATGCAGATATTAAGCTAATTCTTTCAAAACTATTTTGAATATTATTTTTATTTACTTTAATTCTTGTTTCCCAATTACTTGGTATTACATTTTTATAATTTAAGAATTCTCCATCTAATATTCTTGTTACAATTTTACAATTATCCATTTCAAATAATGCTTGATTTTTTGAAACTCCTATCTTTATTGGTTCAAAAGAATCTGATATTATTTTGTTTACTTCATTTAATGTTTTTCCTGGTATTACTGCACTAAAATTATTTGTTTGTTTATTTAAATAAATACTTCTTAATGCCAATCTGAATCCATCAACTGCTACTAGGTTTAATTTATTATTTTCTATTTCGAATAAACATCCAGTAAAAATTGGTCTACTTTCTTCAGAACTTACTGCAAAAATTGTTTTTCTAATCATATTTTTTAAAACACTTTGGTCTATTTCTATTGAATTTTCTACTTCTATTTTTGGAAGTTCTGGAAATTCATCTGGATTCATTGTTGCTAATTTATATAATGAACCTTCACATTCAATTTCTAATAAATTTTTGTCATTTATAGAAATGTGTATTTCTGTATCTGGTAATTTTCTAATAATTTCACTAAACATTATTGCATTAACAACTGTACTACCTTGTTCTTTTACTTCACATTCCATTACATATTCTATACCTATTTCTAAGTCATAAGTTGTTAATTTTATTTCATTATCATTAGTTTGAATTAATATTCCTTCTAATATTGGCATTGTTGTCTTAGAAGCAACGCCTTTAACTACGGAATTGATAGCTTTAATGATTTTATCTTTGTAGCAAACTATTTTCATTTTGCTTCCTCCTTTATATATATATAATATTTTTTAGTAGTAGTAGTATTAGGTGCTGTGGAAACTGTGGAAAACTATGTGGAAACATACAACCCCTAACAAAATTACTGTTTATAACTTAGTGGATAACTCAAGTAATAATCCACAGCTTTAAACAGTCCTTGTGTAAAACTTGAGATATACACAGTTTATACACAGGTTATAAACATCCCTATGTGGATAACGAATGCATTGCTTCCGTAGTAACAGAAGCGATTACATTTTTCGAACAATTATTTTTACAAACACAAATTTCAAAAAATACTTGAAGTTGTTTTTGCTCTTATTGTTTTCCATCAATGATGATGTTTTTCACACTATCCACAATTAGCTTTGTATTATTTTTTTCTTTTACTTCTTTTTCAATTTTTTTACATCCATGCATAACTGTTGAGTGATCTCTTCCTCCAAAGTCTACTCCTATCTGTGGATAAGACATATTTGCAATTTCTCTACAAAGGTACATTGCAATTTGTCTTGGAAATGCGATATCATTTGATCTTTTATTTCCTGATAAATCTTCTTTACTAATACTGAAATATTTTGCAACAGTTTCCTTTATAAAGTCACAAGATATTACTTTTTCATTTTCATACTTAAATTCATTAATTATATTTTCTGCTAACTCAATAGTAATTGGACTATGTGTAAGTGAAGCTCTAGCAACTATTTTGTTGAAAACTCCCTCTAACTCTCTAATGTTTGAATCTATTTTATTAGCTATATTTGAAAGTATAAAGTCTTCTATAATGATATTTTCGTCTTGAGCTTTTTTTCTTAAAATAGCTAAACGGGTTTCGTAATCGGGACAAGAAATATCTGCCAATAGCCCCCATTCAAATCTAGATTTCAATCTATCTTCTAAGAATTGAATATCTCTTGGTGGTTTATCACTAGATAGTATAATTTGCTTACCTTCTTCATATAGTGCGTTAAATGTGTGGAAAAATTCTTCTTGAACTCTTTCTTTTCCAGCAATAAATTGAATATCATCTATTAATAAAACATCAATACTTCTATATTTGTTTCTAAAAAATTCATTTTTATTATCTTTTATTGCATTGATTAATTGATTAGTAAATTTTTCAGATGTAACATATAAAACATTTGCATTTCTGTTATTTTCAAGAATTCTATTTCCAATTGCATGCATTAAGTGAGTTTTGCCTAAACCTACGCCTCCGTAAAGGAAAAGCGGATTGTAAGAGTTTGAAGGCTCATTTCCAACGGCTAAAGCAGCAGCATGTGCAAATCTATTATTATTTCCGACAACGAAGGTCTCGAATGTGTATTTTGGATTTAAAGTAGATTTGTTAGATTCGATTTCTGCTGAAGAAACATTTGAATCGTTAATTATTACTTCATTTTCTTCGGAATTGTTTTCTTTTGAAACATCGACAACAGAAAAAGTCCATTCTTTGTTTGTAATGTATCGTAAAGTATTAAAAACAAGACTTCTATATTTGTTTTCGATAAAATCCTGTTGAAATTCAGAATTAGCTGTAAAAACTATGTGATTACCTTCTATACTTCTAATATCTAATGGCAAAATCCAAGTTTCATAAGATATTTGAGTTAGTTCAGGCTTTAAAACTTCTTTTATTTTAGCAACCAATTCTTCTTTATCGATAGCCATTCATATCATCCTTTCTTAAATTAAGTTATCCACAAAGTTATCCACAACTGTTGATAACTTTGTAATATTTATGTAAAAAAGAAACAAACTTATACGAACAAAAATTTAAGTATTACCAATAAAAAGCTTAATTATTTTTTACTTTCACATAATAACAAATTTATACACAAGAAGTCAATAAAATTGTGGAAAAAAATTTTTTTCTGTGGATAATTTGAAAAAAAACTGTGGAAAACCTAATAAATATTACAAACATATTACAAAACCTTGAAAAAATTTTATAAAAATCACTTGACATATATAGGCTTTTTGGAGTATAATCGATATACTTGTTATTTTGTAAAAAAATAATTTCCAAACAAAATGGAATTTTATAAATAAAATCAATAGGAGGTGCTAAAGAATGAAAAGAACATTCCAACCAAAAAACAGACAAGAAAAAAAAGAACACGGATTTATGAAAAGAATGAAAACAAGAGCAGGAAGAAACGTACTAAAAGCAAGAAGAGCAAAAGGTAGAAAAAAATTAAGTGCTTAATTAAATTATGTTTTATGGATAAAAAATTCGTAAAAAAAGGGTCGCATAACAGCGAGCCTTTTAATACATAATTTAACTAAAAATAACATTTTTTCATTAAAAAGCCTTAAAAGAAGGGAAAAAGAATAATGAAAAAAACAAAAATGTTAAAGAAAAATTATGAATTTAAAAATGTATTAACAAAAGGGGCATACTATTCAGGAAACTGTATCGAAGCGTTTATAAAAACAAATAAAGAAAAAGATATAAATCTTTTAGGGATAGCAATAAGTGTAAAAATAGCAAAAGCAACAAAAAGAAATAAAATAAAAAGATTAATAAGGGAAAACTATAAAAATTATGAGAATTGCTTAAAAACAGGAGAAAGTATAGTGTTTCTATGGAAAAAGAAAGTTAATACAGATCAAGCAACTTTTGAAAACATAAAAAAAGATATGAACAAAATCTTTAGTAAAGCAAAACTTTTTGTAGAGGAAGAATAATGAAAAAATTACTTATATGGCTAATTACGCAATATCAGAAACACATTTCAAAATGGCTTAAAAGTAAAAATATAAATTGTAAATTCTATCCTAGTTGTTCAGAATACACCAAACAAGCAATAGAAAAATATGGTGTGATAAAAGGCTTAGGACTAGGGATATTTAGAATTATAAGATGTAATCCTTTTTCAAAAGGTGGATATGATCCATTAAAATAGAAACAAGGAGGAAAATGAATGTTTCAATTATTTGCAAACATATTTGGTTATTTACTACAATTACTTTATACACTAGTAAATAACTATGGATTAGCGATAATAATATTTACAGTAGTAATAAAACTACTATTATTACCACTATCAATAAAACAACAAAAAACAATGAAAAAAAGTGCTGAATTACAAGAAAAAATGAAAGTAATTCAGTTCAAATATAAAAATGATCCAGAAAAAATGAATCAAGAAATAATGGAATTATATAAAACGGAAAAAATGAATCCGTTTAGTGGATGTTTAACAGCAATAATTCAAATGATATTATTACTATCAATTTTCTACTTGGTAAGAAGTCCATTAACATTTATGGAAAAAATGCCACAAGACACTATAAATACATATGTACAACAATTAAAAGAGGCAGAAAAACCAGTAAGTGAAGTATATCCAGAAATAGATTTAATTAGAGAATATGAATTCTTAAAAGAAAAAAATCCAGAAGACGGAAATCTAGAAAAAATGAATATTCAAATGAATTTATTTGGATTAGACTTAAGTAAAATACCACAACAAAATATGTCAGACTATACAGTATATATAATTCCTGTACTATACATATTATCATCATTTATTTCTATAAGACTAACAACAGCAATGCAACAAAAACAACAGAAATCTGCTAAGAAAGAAGAACCAATAATAGATGGAGAAACAGGAAAAGAGTTAGTACCACAGGAAGAAAACGAAATGGATACAGTTATGCAAACAAATAAGATGATGTCTTGGATGATGCCAATACTATCTATTTCAATAGCATTTGTAGCACCATTAGGATTAGCATTATATTGGCTAATGAATAATATTCTAATGATAATAGAGAGAATAGTTTTAGATAAAGTGATAAAAGAAGCCTAAAGGGGGTACCATTTAATGGCAAAAAGTATTATTTCAGAAGGAAAAACAACAAATGAAGCAATAGAAAATGGGCTAAAACAATTAAAAGTTTCTAAAAAAATGGTAGATATAAAAGTTTTAGAAAATGAAGAAAAGCGTAGCTTTTTCAGTATTTTAGCACCAAGAGTTGTAAAAGTAGAATTAACAGTAAAAGAAGGAATAAAAGAAAGACAAAAAGAAGCAATAGCACCAAAAAAAGAAATAATTTTAACACAAGAGGAACTAGAAAAAGCAGTAGAAAATGTAGAAAAATTTTTAAAAGAATTAAAACAAGAATTACCAGAAGATACAGAATACAGCATAGAAAAAACAGAAAAAGGGCTTGAAGTAAGCTTAAACAGCAAAGATTTAGGATATTTAATTGGATATAGGGGAGAAACTTTATATGCAATGCAAAGTATATTATCAGCAATTGCAAGCAAAGGTAACCAAAACAGAGTAAGAGTAATATTAGATATCGAAGGATATAAAGCAAAAAGAGAAAAAACACTAGAAGATTTAGCTGAGAAAGTAGCGAAAACAGTAATAAGAACAAGAAAACCAGTTAAATTAGAGCCAATGCAAGCATATGAAAGAAAAATAATACACAGTAAATTGCAAGAAAATCCTAAAATAGAGACTATAAGCGAAGGACAAGAGCCAAATAGAAGAATAGTGATATCACTAAAAAATAATTAAATAAATAAAATCGGAGGTCAAAGGTCGGATTTTACAGTAATAATGTAAATTCTATCTTTGACTTTTTTTATATAGAAAGGAGAGAAAAATGGAAAAAACAATTGCGTCAATCTCTACGGCTCCTCGGAATTGGAGGAATTGGAATAATAAGAATGAGTGGAGAAAAATGTTTCGAAATATTAGAAAAAATGTTTGAACAAAAAAATAAACAACCAATAGAAGAAATAAAAGGATATAGCATAAAATACGGAAATATAGTGGAAAACGGAGTGGTTGTAGATGAGGTGCTAGTATCATATTTTAAAGCACCTAAAAGTTATACAACAGAGAATATGTGCGAAATTAACTCACATGGTGGAAATATAATTGTAAAAAAAATCTTAGAATTATGTTTAAAAAATGGAGCTGAATTGGCAGAACCAGGTGAATTTACTAAAAGAGCATTTTTAAATGGAAGAATAGACTTGTTACAAGCGGAATCTGTAATAGATGTAATTAATGCGAAATCTGAAAAAGAAGCAAAAACTGGAATAAAGCAATTAGAAGGATTTCTATCAAAAGAAATAGCTGATATAAAACAAGAAATAATGGATGTTATGATAAACATAGAAGTTGCAATTGACTATCCAGAGTATGATGTAGACGATGTTACAAACAATCAAATAAAAGAAATGCTAGAAAAAACAGAAGCTAAATTAAAGAAGTTAGAAAAGAGCTTTGATAATGGTAAAATAATAAAAGAGGGAATAAAAACAGCTATTATAGGAAGGCCAAACGCAGGAAAATCATCACTATTAAACGCTATTTTAAAGGAAAATAGGGCAATAGTTACAGAATATGAAGGAACTACAAGGGATACTATCGAAGAATTTGTAAATATAAATGGTATTCCACTAAAGTTAATAGATACAGCAGGGATAAGAGAAACATCAGATGAAGTAGAGAAAATAGGAGTTGCCAAATCAAGGGAAATAGCCGAAACAGCGGATTTAGTAATAGCTTTATTTGATAGTTCAAAAGACTTAACAGATGAAGATTTGGAAATATTAGAATTAGCTAAAAGCAAGAAATCCGTAATAATATTAAATAAAATAGATTTAGAGACAAAAATAAATGAAGAAACTCCTGAATTAAAAGCAGCAAGTGATTGCATAATTAAAATTTCAGCTTTAAATAAAATAGGAATTGAAAAATTATATGACGAAATTACAAATTTATTTAATTTAAATGAAATAAATTTGGATAATGAAATAGTAATTACGAATATCAGACATAAAAATTTAATAACAAAAGCAATTGAAAATGTAAAAAAGACAAAAGAGACAATTGAAAATCAAATGCCATTAGATATTATAGCTATTTTTATAAAAGACATTTTAGAGGATTTAGGAAATATAACAGGAGAAGTTGTAACTGAAGATATAATTGACGAAATTTTTGCTAAGTTTTGTTTAGGAAAATAACACAAAATAGACGCACGAAAATCAAAAATAAAAGGTTTTTATACACAAACAATGTAATTTTACATTTGAAACGCAAAAATTGAAATATGACGATTTTGAAAATAAATAAAAGTAAAAAGGGTATTTTGGTAAAGAAAAGAATAATTTTTAGCAAACAAACAGATAAAAGCGAACAAAAAACACACATTTACATAAATCAAAACAAGTACTATTAGTTCTAGTTGAACTTTCGACAAAATTCGACAAATCGAACAAAACAACTGATACTCTAAGAATTGTGGAGATGATTTGAACAATGAAACTCTGGAACT
Source organism: uncultured Clostridium sp. (assembly GCA_947648905.1). Taxonomy (GTDB): domain Bacteria; phylum Bacillota; class Clostridia; order TANB77; family CAG-508; genus CAG-269. Next base: position 138,636 of record CANSPP010000001.1, read on the forward strand.
AAAATGTAAACATTTATTTTGTAGAAAAACAAACGGTATTTTTTGTTTCATATGGAAGTGGAACATTTCTGTGGAACATTGGGTATATATTAAAACAAGAAAAATAAATTATACAAAAATTGTGCTAGAAAGGTCCGTCCCCAATGGCACGCGTGTGTAAAAATTAGAAAGGAAGAATAAAATGGAATTAGGAAAAGGAGAATATTTTGCAGGAGATTATGATGTTGCAGTAATTGGTGCGGGACACGCAGGATGTGAAGCAGGTCTTGCAGCAGCAAGATTAGGAATGAAAACACTTATCTTTTCAATAAGTTTAGAGGCAATAGCAAATATGCCTTGTAATCCGCATATAGGCGGGAGTTCAAAAGGACATTTAGTAAGAGAAATTGATGCTTTAGGCGGAGAGATGGGAAAAAATATTGATAAAACGATGATTCAGATAAAGATGCTTAATACTTCAAAAGGACCAGCTGTACATTCGTTAAGAGCTCAAGCTGATAGAAAAAAATATCAAGCAGAAATGAAACATACTTTAGAGAAACAAGAAAACTTAGAAGTAAAACAGGGAGAAATTGTGGATATCATACTTGAAAATGGACAAGTTAAGGCAATTAAAACTGATTTAGGAGCAATTTATAATGTTAAGACTGTAATAGTTGCTACAGGAACATATTTAAAAGGCAAAATTTTCATAGGGGAGTATTCAAAAGAAAGTGGACCAGATGGAGTAGCTGCAGCTAATAAGTTATCTGGGGCTCTAAAAAGAATGGGAATTGAGTTAATTAGATTTAAAACAGGTACTCCTGCAAGAATAAATAGAAGAAGTATTGATTTTAGTAAAATGGAAGTGCAAAAAGGAGACCAAGGAATAGAGGCATTTTCTTTTGAAAACGAACCTAAGGATTTTGAACAAGTAGATTGTTATTTAACATATACAAACGAGGAAACACACAGAATAATTAGAGAAAACTTGCAAAGGTCACCATTATATGCAGGTATGATAGAAGGTACAGGGCCTAGATATTGCCCTTCTATAGAAGATAAAGTAGTAAGATTTAGCGATAAACCACGTCATCAAGCTTTTGTAGAGCCAGTAGGATTAGATACAGAAGAAATGTATATACAAGGAATAAGTTCTTCGTTACCAGAAGATGTGCAAATAGCTTTATATCATACAATTCCAGGACTTGAAAAAGCTGAGTTTACAAGACCCGCATATGCGATAGAATATGATTGTATAGACCCATCAAACTTAAAATTATCATTAGAATATAAAGGAATAAGTGGATTGTTTATGGCAGGGCAAATAAATGGAACTTCTGGATATGAAGAAGCGGCTTGCCAAGGTTTAATTGCAGGAATAAATAGCGCAAGAAAAATAAAAGGAGAAGAACCAATTATTTTAGATAGAACACAGGGCTATATAGGTGTTTTAATTGATGATATTGTTACAAAAGGAACAAATGAACCATATAGAATGATGACTTCTAGAGCGGAATATAGGTTATTACTAAGACAAGACAATGCGGATTTAAGATTAACTCCAATAGGATACAAAGTAGGACTTATATCAGAAGAAAGATACAAAAAGTTCGAAACAAAAAGAAAGAATATAGAGAAAGAAATAGAAAGATTAAAAGAATTAACAGTAAAACCAACAAAAGAAGTAAATGAATTATTAAAAAACAACGGAACATCAGAACTTACAACAGGTACAAAAATGGCGGAATTGCTAAAAAGAACAGAATTAACATATGACAAATTGTCACAAATAGATAGTGAAAGACCAATGCTTACAAAACAAGAGAAAGAAGAAGTAGAAATACAATTAAAATATGAAGGATATATCAAATTACAAGAAGGTCAAGTTGAAAAATTTAAGAATTTAGAAACAAAAATGTTATCAGAAGAACTAGACTATGATGAAATAAAAGGGATTAGTCTAGAAGGAAGACAAAAATTGAACAAGTTTAAGCCACGTTCAATAGGACAAGCTTCTAGAATATCAGGGGTTTCGCCTGCTGATATATCAGTACTATTAGTATATTTAAAACAAATGAAAGGAAATTCAAAATAAAATGGAAATAGAAAAATTTGAAGAAATTTTAAAAACTTATTTGAAAAAGATAGATATAGAGTTGTCAAAAAAACAAATAGAACAATTTTATACATATATGAACTTGTTATTAGAATGGAATGAAAAAATAAACTTAACAGCGATAACAGAGCCAGAAGAAGTAATATTAAAACATTTTGTAGATTCATTAACAATATCAGCATATATAAAAAAAGGCTCAAAGTTGGTAGATATGGGAACGGGGGCAGGATTTCCCGGAATACCACTTAAAATTTTAAGAGATGATATAGAAATAACATTAGTGGATTCTTTAAACAAAAGGATAAATTTCTTAAATGAAGTTATTAAAGAATTGGAATTAAGAGAAATATCAACAGTACACGCAAGAGCAGAAGAATTTGGTCAAAATAAAAAATATAGAGAAAAGTTTGATATAGCAACATCAAGAGCAGTAGCAAATCTTTCAACACTATCTGAATATTTAGTACCACTAGTAAAGCTAGAAGGAAAGATAATATGTATGAAAGGTTCAGAAGTAAAAGAAGAAGTAGAAAATGCCAAAAATGCAATTAAAATTCTTGGTGGAAAAATGGAAAAGGAAGAAAGCTTTAACCTACCAAATAGTGATATGAAAAGAAATTTAGTAATAATAAAAAAGATAAAAAATACACCTGCGAAATATCCTAGAAAGCCTGGAACTCCAGCAAAAGAACCTATAAAATAAAAATACAAAAAAGTTAGAAAAAAAGTCAATAAATTTCACGAAATTTATTGACTTTTTTATTATATTTATATATTATAGTAGTAGAGAATGAAGAAACTAATTAGTAAATATTAACTAAAACAAAATGGAGGCAATTAAATTGGGAAAAATAATATCAGTAGCAAATCAAAAAGGTGGAGTAGGAAAGACAACAACAACAGTTAACTTAGGAACTATACTAGCAAAAAAAGGTAAAAAAGTATTGTTAATAGATGCAGATCCACAAGGAAATGCAACAAGCGGACTAGGAGTAGAAAAAGAAGTAGAAAACACAACATATGATATATTAGTAAATGACACAACAATGGAAGAAACAATACAAGACTCATCAATAAAAAACTTAAAAGTATGCCCGGCAAATATGAACCTAGCAGGAGCAGAAGTAGAGCTAGTTTCAATGATGTCAAGAGAACAAAGATTAAAGTCAAAATTGGACGAAATAAAAGACAAATTTGATTATATCCTAATAGATTGTCCACCATCATTAGGACTAATAACACTAAACTCATTTACAGCATCAGATAGTGTGCTAATACCAGTACAATGTGAATACTTTGCATTAGAAGGATTAGGACAACTACTAAATACAATAGAAAGAGTAAAAAAATATCTAAACAAAGAAATACAAATAGAAGGTGCATTACTGACAATGTATGACGCAAGAACAAACCTTTCAAACCAAGTAGTAAAAGAAGTAAAAAAATATTTTAATGATAAAGTATACAAGACAGTAATACCAAGAAACGTTAGACTAAGCGAAGCACCAAGTTATGGAATGCCAATAACCGAATATGACGCGCGTTCAAAAGGTGCAAAAAGCTATGTTAAATTTGCAAGAGAATTCTTAAAAGAAAATGACGAAGAAAGAAAAGCAAAGCATATGGTATAGGGAACCATTAAACAAGTAAAATAAATAATTTAAGGGGGAATAACAATGGCAAAAATGACAGGACTAGGAAAAGGTTTAGATGCATTATTTGGACCAGCTCCAGAAGAAGAACAACAACAAGAAAATGATATACTAAAAACACTAAAAATAACAGAAGTAGAGCCAAACAGAGATCAACCAAGAAAAAGATTTGATCAAGAAGCACTAGAAGAATTAGCACAATCAATATCAGAATATGGATTAATACAACCAATAGTAGTAACAAAAAAGGATGGATATTATAGCATAATAGCAGGAGAAAGAAGATGGAGAGCATCTAAATTAGCAGGAAAAACAGAAATACCAGCAATAATAAGAGAAGATGACGAGAAAATAAACTCAGAAATATCATTAATAGAAAATATGCAAAGAGAAGATTTAAACCCAGTAGAAAAAGCAATGGGAATAAGAATGTTAATAGATAACTATGGAATGTCACAAGAAGAAGTTGCAAAAAAACTAGGAAAAGGTAGAAGCACAGTAGCTAACTGGGTAAGAGTACTAAATTTAGAGCCACGTGTATTAGAAATGGCAAAAGAGGGTAAAATAACAGAAGGACACTGTAAAGCACTACTTGCAATAACAGACCCAGAAAAACAATATCAAACAGCAATACATATGCTAGACAGAAATCAAACAGTAAGACAAATAGAGAAGAAAGCTAAAATAAAAGAAACAACAGAAGAACAAAAAAGAAATCACGTACTATACAAAAGTATAGAAAATACATTCCAAGGATTCTTTGGATCAAAAGTAAGATTAGACGCAGGAAGAAGACGTGGAAAAATAATAATAGAATATACATCAAACGATGACTTGGAAAGAATACTAGGTTTAATACAATAACAGAATAATAAAGAAAAGAGTTGATTAGATGGAAGAAATAATAAACGCTATAGGGATTAACAATATAATAATATTATTACTAGCTATAACTTTTATATTATTAATAGCATTTTTAGTTGTAGTTGTAAAAATGTCTAAATTAAATAAAAAATACAAAGAATTTATGCAAAAATTAGGAAATGGAAAAAATATAGAAGAAGACTTAGAAAACTATATGTATAGGGTAGAAAGAGTTGAAAAGCAAAACGGCGAAATAAACAGCATAATAAAAACAATGGATAGTGACTTGGAAAAATGTATTCAAAAAATAGGAATAGTTAGATATAATGCGTTTAAAGACGTTGGAAGTGACTTGAGTTTTACTCTTGCAATGCTAGATGAAAATGATAATGGTATAGTGTTAAATGGAATTTATTCAAGAGAAATGTCAAACATATATGCAAAACCAGTTGAAAATGGAAAATCAAATTATACTCTTTCTGAAGAAGAACAAGAAGCAATAAAAAAAGCTATGGAATCAAATGGGGTTCAAAAATTAAAATAAAAAAGTTAAAAATTACTATTGACAAATGTCTATAAAAATGCTAAGATAAATACTGTCGCTAGACATTTGTCTAAGATATGGAGAGGTGGTCGAGTTGGTTTATGGCACCAGTCTTGAAAATTGGCGTGCGTTAATAGCGTACCGTGGGTTCGAATCCCACCCTCTCCGCCAAACAATAAAGTTAGGTATTAACAATATAAAAATATCTAACTTTTATTTATAAATGGAGATGTACCCAAGTGGTGAAGGGGACTGTTTGCTAAACAGTTAGGTCGGTAACACGGCGCGGAGGTTCGAACCCTCTCATCTCCGCCAAAAGAAGTAGTGGCTTTTATATTTTAAGCTACTACTTTTTTTATGTTATAGGAAAGGAGAACTTTCCTATAACATAAAAATGTTCAAATGACTAAAAATAAAAGACACCAACAAGGTGTCTTTTTAGAAGATTAATAGTATTTTTACTTTACAGCATTGGGCATATAGATAATTTTATTCGCTAATACAAATACCTATAAAAACAAAAAGGAACGAAAATAGGACTAAACCAATAGCCTTAAGAGTATCAAGAACAACTTGAAATTCAAAAATACCTATCAGTATTATCAGGGCTATTGTTAAAATAATCCACAACAAGTATTTTACTATTTTGTTATTAATATTACCTAGTATTATGGAAATATTAGTCCAAAAAGATGATTTAAAATGCATAAAAATTTTCTCCTGTCAATTCCAATTAAACCTCTGCTTTTAAGTAATACCTCAAAATCTCCTTTTTACATATAAAGTAACTTATGTCAGTTACTTAAAATAATGTAATAGAAATAATTATAGCGCTATTAAAGTAAAATGTCAAACACTTAGAGTAAAAATAGTCAGAAACTTTATCAATATTAAAAGATTTAAAGAATAAAAAGCGTGAAAAATTACGAAAATACTTGATTTATTATTAAAAAAGCTATATATAAAATTTACAATAATGTTAAAAAAGTTGAAAAAAATGTTGAAATAAGTTATAATGTTAATAGGAGAGTAGAATTAATAAAAAAGGTGATTTTTTCTACTTAGATATGCCTTCTAAATAAAGCAAGAAAGGAAGGAATTTTATTATGAAAAAGGTAAAAATTATATCAGTTATATTAATGATAATACTGGCGTCTACTTGTTTTATCTTGCAACCTACATTAACATATGCAAGAGATTCAGGAACAACTCCAGGAGACCAAAAGAATGAGTATAAACAACAATATCAAAATAACAAAGGGTCTAGCAGTACTACAAATGGTGGATCTGGTACTTTTAATCCAGATGATTATGAACCAGATAGTACAACGCAAGTAACAAATGGAGATGAATTAGCCAAAGCAGGAAGTAAAATAATGGGAACAGTAATGTCTATAGCTTCAGTTTTAGCTGTTCTAACATTTTCAATTATAGGAATAAAATATATGCTAGGAAGTGTAGAAGAAAAAGCACAATACAAGAAGACACTATTTCCTTATTTAGTTGGCGCAATAATGGTATTTGGAATAACAACAGTTATTCAAATTATTTCAGCAGTAGCTGGAAATATACCATCATAAAAAATATATAAAAGTAGGTGGTAAAATGAGAAAAATAAATAATCTAATGAAAGTTTTGCTTATAGTATTTTTGATAATTACAATTAGTATAGTGCTTCCTAAGAGTGGGTATTGTGATGAGCAAACAGGAGCAATGGAACAGGGTAATCCAGCAAATCCTATAGAACAAGAAAATGCGAACAAAACAAAAGTTGCACCTCAAGAATCAAGAAGCACATCTAAAGGAAAAACTTACACTGGAAAATCATCTGATACAATAGATGGATATATGAATGACGGAAAAGATTTTATTGCTAATGGAGAAAACAGTAGTGATATAAACCAAGGGCAATTACAAAAAACATCAAATCTACTATACAATATATTTTTAGGGGCAGGAATTATAGTTGCCGTGCTAGTAGGAATGTTTTTAGGAATGAAATATATGATTGCAAGTGTAGAAGAAAAAGCAGATTTAAAACAAACATTAGTAGCATATGCAGTAGGATGTGTAGTTATATTTGGAGCTTTTGGAATTTGGAAGTTAGTAGCAGAAGTTTTTTCTGGAGTATAAAGTAGGTGATAAAATGAAAAAAATGATGAAAGTAATATCAATATTTATATGCATAGTAATGATGATTAATGTGGGGGTATATGCATTTGGAGTAGGAGATATTAATCCAGGAAGTCAATCGCAAAATGCAGATAATACTATAAAACAAATGGGAAATAATACATTAGGAATAATACAAGTAGTTGGAGTAGTCTTATCAGTTTTGATGTTGATAATAATAGGAATTAAATATATGTTAGGAAGTACAGAAGAAAAAGCAGAATACAAGAAGTCTTTAATGCCATATGTAATAGGTGCGGCAATTGTATTTACAGGTTCTCTAGTACCAAATATAATTTATAAAATTGCAAATGGATTATAAATAAAGTACCAATTTGTGACAAAATAGTTGAAAAAAATAAAAATGAGTGTTATAATGAATATGTAATAATGTTATTAATATTCTCATAAATTGAGATTTTTAATATAAGAAAATGGAAAGGAGATACTATTATGAATAAAAAATTAGTAAAAATAGTAAGTATAGTATTAATGGCAATTATGATGATTTCTGTTGCAGCAACAGCTTTTGCATTAACACCAGAAGAAATGAAAGGAAATCAAAATGCACAAGGAACTCAACAAATTCAAAACGTAGGTAATTCTATTATAGGAATTCTTCAAGTAGTAGGAATTGTATTATCAGTTGTTGTATTAATTGTAATTGGTATTAAATATATGATGGGAAGTGCTGAAGAAAAAGCAGAATACAAAAAGACACTAATGCCATATGTGGTAGGTGCAGCTTTAATATTTGCAGCATCAGCATTTGCACAAGTTATATTCCAATTCTTTACAGGAATTCAATCATAATAAAAACAAAAAACAAAAGCAGGAAACAATCAAAGTTTCCTGTTTTTATTTTTGTAATAGAAACGTAATAAAAATGTAATATTACGCAAGTATTACGGAAGTATTAAAGAAAAATTAAATTTCAATAAAATGCAACTTTTTTCCACAAAATAGTTACAATTTCTGCGTTTTTTTGTTATAATTATAAATAAGAGAAATTATGAGATTTGGCTCAAACAAAGGAGGAAAAATAATGCAAATTCATGAAATACCAAGAGACTATAAAGGAGAAAGTAGAATTCTCTATGTATTCTCAATAAAAGGCTTAATATATACAGGAATTGGAGCAGCAGTGGGAGGCCTATTTTACCTTATACTTAGTATAATAGGATTACAAGCAATAGGAATATGGTTTGTGTTAATATTTGGTGGAATTGGATTTTGCATAGGAACTTTAAAAATGCCAGATAGCAAGAGATTTAAAATAACTGAAAAAACAGGTGGAGAAGCAATTGACGATGTAATAAAAAGATGGTTTAAATTTAAAATGCAAAAAAATAAAATATATGTATACCTAAAGGAGGAAACAAAAGATGAGTAACGATGAAATAACAAATATGCTTATGATAGTTCTAGCGGTAATGGGGTCAATACTTTTCGTATTATTAGTAATTTTTGTAGTGCTATTATTAAAATCAAAAAAAGGAACAAAAGCAACAAATGAAAATATTAAGTTAGATGAAAATAAAGACAAAGAAAATAATACAATTAACCAAACTGCATATAATAAACAATCAGTTTTTTCTTTTCTAGAATTTGATAAGATTGAAGACAATATGATTGTAAGAAAAAATGGAAATAAGTTTCTAATGGTAATAGAATGTCAAGGTGTTAATTATGATTTAATGTCAGGATTAGAAAAAAACAGTGTAGAACAAGGATTTTTACAATTCTTAAACACAATAAGATATCCAATACAACTATATGTACAAACAAGAACAGTTAATCTAGAAAGCGGAATAGTAAGATATAAAGATAGAGTAAATAACATAAAAGACAGATTAGCTAAAAAACAAATGGAATATGCAAAAAAAGAAAGTTTGCAATATAGTAAAGAAGAACTAAACAAAGCAAAATTAGAAGTAACAAGAGAAAGAAATCTATATGAATATGGGTTAGACATAATAAACTCTACTCAAAGAATGAGTTTAAATAGAAATATATTAAGAAAATATTACTATGTGATAATTGACTATACACCAGAAGATACAAGTAACTTATCAAAAGAAGAAGTTAGCAGTATGGCATTTTCAGAATTATATACAAAAGCTCAAAATATAATTAATTCATTAGCGGTATGTGGAGTAAACGGAAAAATATTGAATTCGAATGAATTAGTAGAATTATTATATGTAGCATATAATAGGGACGAAGCAGAAGTTTATGATTTAGAAAAAGCAGTAAGAGCAGGATATGACGAAATGTATACAACTGCACCAAATGTTTTAGAAAAAAGAATGAGAGAAATAGATAAGAAAATAGAGATGGATGCACAAAGATTAGCAAATGACTTAGTTATGGAAGCAATGGAAGAAAGAGAAGAAGAAAAAAGAGTAAGAGAAAAAGAAGAAGAAATGGATGCTCTAATAGAGCAAATGGCTAAAATGATTATAAAGGAAAACGCAAGTATAGTAGGAAAAGATTTAGCAAATAAAGCAGAAGAAAAAATAGAAAAGAGAAAAAGGGGAAGAAAACCAAAGGAGGAAAAAGATGAAAAGAAATAGAAAAGTTCAAAATGAAACTGTTAGTAAACAACAAGAATCAAACTTCTTAAGAAGAAGTACAATAAAAGATTTAATAGCACCATCTGGAATTGACGTTTCAAATATTGATCATTTAGAAATAATATCTAATACTAAAAGATATGCGAGAAGCTTTTTTGTTTCAACACTTCCAAGAATGACTACTTTTCCTGAATTATTTAGAGATATGTATCTTTTTGGAGATGTTAACACATCTATATACATAAACCCAATAAAAGAAGAAAGATCACAAAATGAGTTAAATAAAGTTATAAATGAATTAGAAACAGAAAGAATTGTGGCAGCAGACAGAGGAAATATAAACAGAGAAAGTACAATTTCACAAAAAAGACTTGAAGCAGAGCAATTAAGAGACGAAATTGCAGCAGGTTTTAACAAATTATTTGAAGCTACAGTAGTTTCAACATTGTTTGCATATAATTTAGAAGATTTAGATAGATATACAAAAATGTTAGCATCTGAAATGTCAAAAACATTAGTTGGAATAAAAACAGCATGGGGAGTACAAGAAGAAGCTTTCCAAACAAATTTACCACTTATGGATAAAAAGATAGACAAGCCACATACATTTGATAGAGCGTCAATGGGAACAGTATTTCCATTTACAACATCAGAAATAGGACATCCAACAGGAGTACCCCTAGGATTTAATAAGCAGACAGGAACACCAATTTTATTTGATAACTTCCATAGCTCATTAACAAACTACAATATGGTTATATTTGCTAAATCAGGAGCAGGAAAATCTGTTACAATGAAAACATTAGTATCAAGATCATCAGTATTAATGGGAATAGAAAGTTTAGCATTAGATGCAGAAGGAGAATATACAATTGTTGCTGAAAGCTTAGGTGGAATAAACGTAGTAATTAGCCCAACTTCAAAAACAATTATAAACATATTTGATATAGAGACAGAAATTATTAAAGATGAAATTACAGGAAAAGACAGAACAGTATTAAATATTGAAAATAAGATAGAAGACGTAACACAAGGATTGCTTACAATGGCAAAAGGTAGTACAAGAAGTACAGAAGTAAACGAATTAACAAAACAAATTATAGCTGAAGCTGTTGCAGAAGAATATGCTGCTTTAGGAATAACAAGTAATCCAAATAGTTTGTATGAACAAGATACTGCAGGAATTATGAGAGGAGAAATTCTTACAAAAAGAAAGAAAAAAATGCCTACAATTGGAAGCTGGTATAAAAGAATTCAAGTAAAAGCACAAGAAAATAAAAATCCAGACTATCAATACAATTACAGTTATTTATTAAAAGTTATGAAACAATACATAAGAGAATATGATGGACAAATGGCATATTTTGATGGACAATCAACTTTTGAGTTGTTAGAAGGTGCGCCTTTTATTAACTTAGATATATCACAATTGGAAGAGAGATTTGCAAGACCACTTGCACAACAAATTTTACTTTCATGGATATGGGAAAAATTTGTTAAGAAAAATAGTGAAGATAGAAAGAAAGCTACGCAAAAAAGGGTTTTAGTGGATGAAGCTTGGATGTTGCTTCCATATCCAGAGGCCGTAGACTTTTTGAATAAAATGGCCAGACGTGCGAGAAAAAGAAATGTATCGTTAGCTATCATTTCCCAAAGGTTCCAAGACTTTTACGAAAAACCTGAAGCACAAGCTGTTTTAACTTCATCAGATACAAAGCTATTTTTAGCACAAGATAAATCTGAAATACAATACTTAAAGGAAGTATTTAAGCTTTCAGAAGGAGAAGCTAATTTCTTAGTTACATGCCAAAGAGGAGAAGGATTATTAAAGGTAGGTGCTGACACAGCTATCTTAAAGATTACACCAACGAGAAAAGAATTTGAATTTGTAGAGACAAATTTAAATCAATTAGCGAAAATAAATAGAAACTAAAACGGAGGTAACTTATGAAGTTTTTTACGAATAAAAGTATATGGACTAAAATAATTATAGTGCTCATATTTATACTTGTATTTGAATTTGTTGTATCTAAGCCATCTTTAGGCGCAATGGATATGCTAGAGTTTGGAGGTAAATTAGTATCACCAATCGTTTCTTTTGTTATAGCATTAGGCGACGGAGTTATGGAAATTGTTCATTCATCGATTATGGGAACATCCGAAGCTCTGCTGGAAGCAAATTTGAATGATAGCTGGTGGGAAATTTTTTGTAATGTTGTTTCTACTATTATATATGCCGCAGCTGCAATTGCTGCACTAGTATTTATCGGATGGACTGCGGTAATACCAGCATTAGTAGGAACATGGTATGCAAAATCGTTGCTGTCAGATGCATTCTCTACGGATGATAATCGGTAATCCAATTGGGGCAACAATGAGTTTTGGAAAGGACAATTTAAATACAACAATGTACTTACCAGCATATTCAATTAGTCCTGAAGAGATATTCCAAGGGAAAATAATGTTATTTAATGTAGATTTCTTCGGAGAAGGAAAAGAAATAAAAGCAGAAACCGATGACGATGGAAGTATAAAGAAATATTTTTATGAAGATGAAGAAGGGAATAAAGTAACTACATCACCACAAGATTTAGGACAAGAATTAAGTGCAACAATAAGTAAATGGTATGTTTCATTAAGAAATATTGGATTAGTTATGATGATGATAGTATTATTATATATAGGTATAAGAATACTATTATCAACTCTTGCTAGTGACAAAGCTAAATATAAAGAGATGTTAAAAGATTGGGCTATAGGAATGTTTTTATTATTCTCAGTGCATTATATAATGATATTTTCAAATGCAATAGTAAATAATATAACGAAGACAGTGTCTAGTAGTATAGACTCAACTAATTTCTACATACAAATGGAAGACGACGATGACCATAAATTATCACAATTTGTTAAAGACTCTGGATTTGGCGATGGGAATGGCGAAGAGACTCCGGGTCTTGTACAAACTAATCCTAATGGCGGAAATGAAATAATAGTATGGCCAACTAACCTTATGGGAAGTTTAAGACTAAAAGCACAATTAACAAACTGGGGATCTGAATTTATAGGATATGGAATATGCTTTGTTATAATGGTATTTTTTACACTATTTTTTATATTTACATATATGAAAAGGGTACTATATATGGCTTTCTTAACATTAATAGCACCATTAGTTGCTGTAACATATCCAATTGATAAAATTTCAGATGGAAAAGCACAAGGTTTTGATAAATGGTTTAAAGAATATATATTTAACTTGTTGCTTCAACCAATGCACTTATTATTATATTATGTGTTGATAACATCAGCAATAGAGTTATCTTCAACAAATGTTTTGTATTCTTTAGTAGCAATGGGATTTATGATACCGGCAGAAAAAATATTAAGAAGCTTCTTTGGATTTGAAAAAGCTAAAACAGCGGGACCATTAAGTGGTGCAGCAGGATTAGCATTAGGAATGCAAGGAATGAATGCAATTAAGAAATTAGCATCAGGTAAAGATAAGAAAGAAGAAAAAGTCAATGCTTCAGATACAAAAGGCAATATAAGACAGAAGGATAATGTTGGAATGCTAGATGATGGAAATGCTGCTGATAAAGGACATAAAGAGGCTAATATTCCAGATGGAAAAGATTCTGATACTGAGAATAATGATTTAATGGGAAGAAGTTTAGGGGAAATTCAAAAAGATGAAGATGAGTATAATAAACTTAGACAAACGGCAAGTGATGAAAATGATACAGAAGAAGTACAAAAAATAGATGATGAATTAGAAAAATTAAGAATGGAAAGAGAGCAGATAGAGCAGAAAGAAGAAGCTGAGAGACTAGAAAATGAAAGAAAAGAAAGGGAAAATACAAGATTTACTCCAGACTGGTGGAGAAAGCAAAGAAGACAAGTAGGAAGATATGGAAAAGCTATAGGACATTCTACAGGTAGAGCAGTTATTAATGGAGCTAGAAAAGTACCAGGTAAAACTATAAGATTTACAGGAAAAGCTGTTGGAGCAGCTGGAATAGCAACAATTGGAGCGGCAGCTGGAATGGCAACAGGAAGCTTAGATAATACAATAAAATATGGAGCAACAGCTACAGCAGCGGGGTATGGAATAGGTGGACGAATATCAAAAGAGATATCTAGACCGTTAGACAATAAAATAGCTTCAAAAGATAAATTAATAGCTCCTGAAACATTATACAATAAAGCAAAAGGCGAAAGCTATGATGCTTATATGGAAGGTAAGCGTGCTGAAACTAAGAGTATGTATAGAGAGCAATTAGTAAGCAATGTGGGAGAAGAAAAAGCAAATGAACTTATGAAAGATGGAGGAATTTATGATCAATGTATTGATAGAGGTATATCAAATCCACAAGAAGTACAACTAATTGATAAATTTATAGATGAAAACAAAGTAAACAATGTTGATGAAGGTGTATGGACTGCTAAGGCAGCAGGTAAAATTACAGATAGTAAATCAGCAAAGAAAATGGAAAAAAAGATAGCAAAAAGAGTAAAGGCTCAAAACGAACAAGATGAGATAGGAATTACTGACGCAGAAGTAGAAAAAGAGGCTAAAAGACGTATAGGTAATGCACAAGAATTCCAAAAACAAATAAGAAAAATGAGAGAATAATAAGTAGGAAGAAGGTTAAATTATGAATAATCTAAGGCGACTATATAATCAAAACAGGAAAGGAATATGGTGGGTTATAATAATTATAGCCTTCTTTCTTATAATATTACAAGTAACAAATTATTTTGTGAAAAGAACAGAAGAAGAAAAGAATGAAGATGTACCAACAAATAATATTAATGTAAGTAGTGGAAATAATAACCAAGTACAATTAAGTAGTGATAAATCAGCATTAACAGGAAATGGAGTATCTAAAACAAAATTAGACACAGAAGTTGGTACAATAACAAGATTTTTAGAAAATTGTAAAGACCAAAAATTTGAGGAAGCGTATAATATATTAACAGATGAATGCAAAGAAGAGATGTACGCATCAGTAGAAGACTTTAGAGAATTCTATTATGAGAATGTATTTGAAAGTGGAAGAGTATCATTTGAAGTAGAAAATTGGATAAATAATACATATAAAGTTAATATAATTCCAGATATGCTTTCAACAGGAAAATCAAATGATGGAATAGTAAAACAAGATTATATAACTGTAAAAAAAGTAAACGATGAATACAAGTTGAATATTAATAATTATATTGGAAGAAAAGAAATTAAAAAGACTGCAGAGCAAGAAGATATTATTATAACTGTAAATTATGTGGATACATATATAGAATATGAAACATATAATATGACTGTAAAAAACAAGAGGGATACTAATATTGCGTTAGACAATTTATATAATGAAAGAACTATGTATATAGAAGATAAAAATGAAGTAAAATATCCAGCTTATACACACGAAATAGCAAAGGAGCTACTAATATTAGATAGAGGAGTAGAAAAAACGATAGATATAAAATACTATAGTAGATATGCTTCTACAAAAGATATAAAAAGTTTAGTTTTTTCAGGAGTAATTTTGAATTATGATGGATATTTAAATGATGGAGCAGTAGGAGCAAAAACATTTAAAATAAAAATATAGGAGAGGGCTATGGATGAAGAAATTGTAAAAAAGATGGCAAAAGTAGTAAAAAAAGCAATAAAAGCAGCACTAGTACCAATAATAATACCGATAATATGTATTATTATGGTTATAGTGTTATTAGCAGCGTGTGTGTATTTTATTACTGTAGATGATGGAACATATAAAGAAGATGACTGGTCAAGCCCTATGTTTGGAGCTAGGCAATATACGAATGGTGTTACAGTAGGAGAGGATGGAATGTTAACATCAGAGTATACAGCACAAGAGTTGTGGGACAAGTTAAAAGCAAATAATAGTAGAGTTGTAACATATTTAAAAGACTCAAAACAACTAGCAAAATTAATGAATGCAGAAATAATAACACAATATCCAGATACGAGAGAGAATCCAGACACTAAAATTAATTGGTCACAAATATTAAATCCAGATGAAAAAACACTTCAAGGAATTATAAAATTTAAAAGAAATATAATTGAAGGTAATTATAGTTTAACAAAAGAAATGTTGGAAGAATTTAAAAAAGAATATGACCAATATATGAAAGAAGAAGGAGAAGAAAAAAGAAAAGAAAAGGAAAAAGCAGCTAAGATAGCAAACGCAAACAAAGAGCTATATGAATATACAGTAACTAAAAATGATGATGGAAGTTATAATATAGGAAAAGCAGAAAACTTGAAACATACACCATTTGATGATGCTTTTAAGACATATGCTGAATCAGATAAGAAAATAACAATAAAATGGTTAGGGTTTGAAAAAATACAGATAGGAGATGTAACAATTTCTAAATCTGAATGGAACTTGGATTTTAGTAAGGTAGAAGATATTATATTTAGTGTAGAAGGAAAGAGAGAACATAAATGTAAAGTTACTGCAAATGAAGATGGCAGTTATAAAATAGGTAATACAACAGTAGATAAAGATAATGTTTTTTCTAAATATAATTTTTCACAAATTGAAAATGGCAAAGAAGTACTAATAGGAATAGATGAAGAAAGAACTATTACAATAGGAAAAGCAAAGATAGCAAAAGGCGAAGTTAATTATGAAGAAGCTAAAAAAATATATGAGCAAGTACGTTCAACATATTCAGAAGGAAATAATACACAATCAGATATTACTGAAACTACAGAAGAAGAGGATGATGGATCAGGTTTTGAAAAATGGTTAAATGAAAAAGGATATATAAAAGATAATAATACAGGTTCTTGGAAAAATAAATCTAAAAATATAACTATGACATATGTAGAACCAGAGGAGTTTAGAAACTACATAGAAGAATATAAAAAAACAGGTTCTCAAGAAGCAAGAGAAAAGGCTTTATCACATTTTACAATAGAAAAAAATACAAGTTCAAGTAGTAGTGCTACAAAAGTTGGTTCACTAGATAATTTCTTATTTATAGGAGATTCAATAACAGTTGGATTAAGTCAAGCAGAATTAAATGATACAAACAAACAAGCATTAAGTAGTGCTACATATAAAGCAGAAATAGGAAAAACTGCTAGATATTGGCTTGATAACTTTTCTTCATTGCCAGATGCTGGACAAGTAAAAGGTGTATGTGTATTACTAGGAGTTAATAATCCTAGCGATACAAGTAGTATGAAACAATTAATTGACAAATTGACTGAGAAATACAGTAATACAAATATTTATATACAAAGAGTATTTCCAGTAGGTCAAGCATATACTTATCAATCTTCTCAATATATGAATGAAACAATTAGTGCATATAATAGAACGATTAAAGACTATTGTGATGGAAAAGATAAAGTTTATTATATAGATACGACTTCAGGATATATAGATCAGAATGGATATTTATCAGCAGATATGTCAGCTGGAGATGGATTACATATAGCAAAATATGATAAGATGGTAGAAAATATTTCTTCACAAATTGTTGGAGCATCAAATAAAACTAGTGGGAATGATAAAAATTCAACAACTAGTAATGCAAATTTAAATGTAGATCCAAATATCAACTCAGATGCATATGGTTCTTTAAATCCATTTGCACAAGAGGGATTAAGAGGACAATGTACATGGTTTGCTTGGGGGAAATTTTATGAAATTTATGGATATGACCCTGGATTTAGAGGAAATGGATGTACAAATGCAGAAGAATTAATAGCAAATCATCGGAGATGAATTTGTTCTAGAAACAGAGCCAAGAGTTGGAGCAATTTTCTCTTGTGGACAAGGTGGATGGGCAGGAAGTTCTGCTGGACACGTAGGAGTTGTAGTTGCATATGATGGAAAAACAATTACTACGCAAGAAGGTAATTACAATGGACAAGAATGGGCAAGATCAACTTGTTCTATAGAAGAGTTTAGAAGTAGATATCCTACAAATCTTCAATTTGCAAATCCAAAAAATGCACCATCTTTTAGTGGAAGTGCTACATCATCAAGTAGTGGTAAATATGTTGTAAAAGTTGCTACATGGAAAGAAACAGCAACATCATATGAAACTAATATTCCAGGTGAAAGTCCTTACTCTTTTGTTCAATATGAGATGACAGAACAAAGTATAAATTATTATGATATGGTAAAAGCATATACAATGCCATTTAATTATTTATGGGATTTATTAGTATTAAGTGAAGACATAGATTTTGTATTAGGATTAGCTGATTTAGTTTATAATAGTAACATAGTAATTACTGTTAATGATAATTTAACAACAACACAAGATATAACTGTACATTCATATACAGACCATACAAGTATATATTCTATACTAAGAGGTTGGAAAGAAAACGGAGAAAGATATATATCACATGCTAATGGTAGTGACGACGTAAATTATCAGTCTGTAAAAACTGTAGTTACACAAACTAATACACTGGATGTGGCGTTAACAAAAGCAGATGTATGGATTGTAGATTATAGTAAAAATTATAAATATGAAAAAGGAGAAGCAACATCATCAGGAAGTACAACGAATATGGGAGATGGACAAGCTAGAGTAGTAAATGATACTAGTGATCCATTAGGATTAATTTCAGCAGCGGCTGAATGTAAAGAAATACAATCTATAGGAACAAGATATACGACTACTGCAATTAATAATGTGCAGGAAAATACAGTAATTACACAAACAACAAAATATGTTTCGGATATTTCGGAAGTAAAAGAAAAGACAGATAAAGTATATCTAAAAAAATCTGAACGAGGCAAAGATGGATTTGCATATAAAGAAAAGAATTTTGTTACTTTGCTTATATCAAATCAAAAAGCAAAAAGAAATATCTTAAATGCAGCGTCATGGCTATTTGAAATGCTAGAAAATAATGAAGATACTGTGGAAATGATTGATTTGACAAAATATTTGATATATAAAGCAACAGGTATAGACTATGGAATAACAGAGTTTGACTTTTCTATATTTGATCCAGCAACGTTTAGTAGTGTAGATGGAATAATGGGAAATACTCCACAAGAAAAAGTATGGTATGCTTTAAGAAAAGCAGGATTTAGTGAAGAAGCGGCAGCAGGAGTATTAGGAAATATCCAAAATGAATCAGGATTTAATCCAGACTTAATAGAACATCGGAAATGGAATAGGATTTGGATTAATACAATGGTCTTTTGGAAGAAGGACCCAAATAGAAGCATATGCAGCAAGTAAAGGTGCTTCTGCATCAGATATAGATATTCAGATAGAATTTTTAATAGCAGAACTAACTCCTGGTGGTGGAGCGGGCGGATATGCATCATACCAATTATCAGGACAATCATCATCAGCTTATGATGGTAGAAGTTATAATGCAAATGATTTTAAGAATGCTAGTACACCAGAAACAGCAGCAGTAGCATTTATGGCATTATTCGAAAGACCAAGCTACGATTCTAGTATAAACCATATAGATAGAAGAAAAGCCGATGCAAGAAGTTATTACGATCAATTTAAAGGAAGAGCGCTAGATTCATTTACTGGTGGTAAAATAGGAAATGTTGAAAGTTCACCAAATTATTGTCAATGGCAAGGTACTTGGGCACAAATGAGATTTGGAGGACATACAGTAGCAAATACAGGATGTGGTCCAACAACAGCAGCTATTGCAATTACAGCACTTACAGGAAAACAAGTTACTCCTGACCAGACATGTCAATATGCATATAGTAAAGGTTTGTATAATTCTGGAGGAATGTATGGTTGTGGATCAGCGGCGATAGAAGCTTGCGCAAAGAATTGGGGGCTAAATGCTAAGAGCACTAATTCAATAGATGAAGTAGAACAAGCATTAAAAGACGGAAAGGTAGTAGCAGCACCTTTAATTGGAACTGTATTCTATTCTGGAAGCCATTATGTATGTTTACTAGGCTATCAAAATGGAAATACATTTGTACGTGATCCAAATCATCCAACAAGTCCAGGTAGTCAATGGCACAGCTTACGAAATTATATATGGCCACATAAAAACTTTAATTTTACTATAATAGGGTAATAAAGAGAGGTATATATGAAGAAAAAATTATTAATAGTATTAATAATAGTGCTAGTTATAATTATTAGTTTGTTATGTGTACTAATAAGTAGTAAAAAGAGACAAAAAATTAATACATTGGAAAATAAAATATCAGAAGAAGAAGTATATCAAAACAATGTAAAAGGAATTGAATTGTCAATAGAAGGAATGTCTTTAGAAACAAAGGAAAAAATAAAAGACATAAAAGAGTTTGAGCAAAAATTAAAAGAATATGCGTATGAAAATAATTTTGTAAATTATGGAGAAAGTACATTTAAATTAATAGAAGAAAGACAAAAAGAAAACATACTTACTTTAAAATTACAAGCTAATGATATGTATAAAACAAATATAATTGTAGATATTAAATTGAACGAAAATACATATGAATTTTATAGCTATAAGTAGGGGGAGTTTATGAAATCAAAATCAAGTAAAATAATACTTTTGGTAATAAGCATAGTGATAATTATTATTGTTATTATAGCGGGAGTAATATTGATGCTTAATAATAATAAAAAAAGTAATTCAACATATATAGAAGAACCAAAGACAGAAGAAAAAGATAAAGATATAGAAGTGAAAAAGCAATTAAATATAGACGAATCTGAATATTATGATATTGCTAAATTAGTAAGAGGATACTATGGATTATTAAATAAAAGTAATTATATGACAAGAGCAGGAGAAAGTTTTGCAGAAGAGCAATCTGTTAAGGAAAGCATATATAATGTAATAAGTAAGGAATATATTGAAAGAGAAAATATAACAGTAGAAAAAATATATGACTATGTACCAGATATAAATGAAACAGTAACATTTGTACCAGATGAGATGGAAGTTTCAGAAGGAATGGGAATAGATAAATATTTAGTTAGTGGAACTTTAATTTACACTCTTGATACAGAAAAATATTCAGAAATTAAGCTTTTTGTAAATGTAGACCATAAAAATAAAACATTTTCTATAGAGCCAATGTCAGAACAAGAACAAGCACAAGAAAAGATTGAAATAAATAATTCTGAAGAAGAAATAGCAAAAAATAATAATAATAATTTTGAACCAAGTATAATGAATCAACAAGAATTAGTAATGGAAAAATTCAACAATTTAAAATTGTTAATGCAAAGAAAAAGTAAAAAATTATATAATATGTTTGACGAAGAATATAGAAATAAAAAATTTGGGAACTATCAAGGATATGTTCAATATATAGAAGATAATTATCAAAGGATATCAACAATGTATCTTACAAAATATAAAGTAGATGAACTTGATGGCTATACACAATATGTATGTATAGATAATTACGGAAGATATTGTATTTTCAGAGATGAAACAGTAATAGATGTAGCAATTTTCTTAGATACATATACAGCTGACTTACCAGAATTTTTGGAAAAATATAATAAAGCAAAAGAGCAAGAAAAAGTAGGAATGAATATAGAGAAATTTATAAATTCAATAAACGAGCAAGACTATAAATATGGATATGAACATTTAGACGAAGTGTTTAAAAGAAATAATATGCCAACTCAACAAGATTTTGAAAATTATATTAAAAATAATATGTATGAAAATAATTCTTTAGAGCACAATGATGTAGAAAAACAAGGAAATACATTTATTTATAAATTAGCTGTAAAAGATGCTAATAATGAGCAGTCAGAACAAAAGAATTTAACAGTTATTATGCAACTAAAAGAGGAAACAGATTTTGTTATGTCATTTAGTATGGATTAAATTATAGGAGATTACAATCATTTGTAATCTCCTACTTGCATATTTGTATGTAATTATATTATAATATATTCAAAAATAGGAGGCTTTATATGATAGAATTAAAGAATATTTCAAAAAGTTATAAAAAAGGACAAAAGGTAATAGATAATATAAATTTAAAAATTGAAGATGGAGAAATATTTGGATTTTTAGGGCCTAATGGAGCGGGAAAAACAACTACAATAAAAATGATAACAGGAATATTAGAAATAGATAAAGGCGATATTTTGGTAGACGGTAAAAGTATAACCAAACAGCCAGTAGAAGCAAAGAAACAGATAGGTTTTGTTCCAGATAATCCTGAAATGTTTTTAAAATTAAAAGGAATTGAATATTTAAATTTTATAGCAGATATGTACCAAGTTCCAGTAAATGAAAGAAAAGAGAAAATAGTAGCTTTATCAAAAGAATTTGATATGTATGATGCGTTAAATAGTAAAATAGAAACATATTCTCATGGAATGAAACAAAAAATTATTGTTATAGGAGTGTTATTACATAATCCTAAAAATTGGATTTTGGATGAACCTATGACAGGTTTAGACCCCAAAGCAGCTTTTGAATTAAAAGAAAAAATGAAACAACATGCAAAAGAGGGAAATACAATATTTTTTTCTACACATGTATTAGAAGTTGCAGAAAAGTTATGTGATAAAATTGCAATAATAAACGATGGAAAAATAATTCTTGTAGGTGATTATAATGAGATAAAAGAAGAATTTAAAGATAATACTTCTTTAGAAGAAATATTTATGGAGATAACAAAAAATGATAAGAAAAATAACTAGTTTAACAAAGGTATTTTTAAAAAATATAGATAAAGATTTTAGAATATTTAATAAAAAAAAGAAAGAAAAATTAAAAAATTCAAACTTCTTTTGGATGATTATAATAATAGCAATAGCAGTAGCTTTTTTGAGCTATAGGGCAATTGAATTTTTTAATTCAATTGGACAACCTAGAATTTTTTTAACTTTATATTTTATTATTTTAACGATATTTTTATTATTTGAAATTATATTAGTTGCAATGAACGTGCTCTTCTTTTCAAAAGAATTAGAGTATGTGTTGCCAATGCCAATTTCATCAGTAGAATTATTACTCGCAAAATATGCTGTTCTTTTAGTGATGACATATATAACAGAATTAATATTTGCAGTTGTTCCATTAACCATTTATGGACTAA
The DNA here is from genome assembly GCA_947648905.1 of uncultured Clostridium sp. GTDB lineage: Bacteria > Bacillota > Clostridia > TANB77 > CAG-508 > CAG-269. The sequence continues at coordinate 161,606 of CANSPP010000001.1, forward strand.
TGACACATATCTCTTTATTATATTTTTTAGTAATGCCTATCGTATTAATGATATTTCCAGCTTTATTAGTTACAATTATTAGTACTATAATAATTGTATTAATGAGATGTTTTAGAATTATAAAAAATAAAAATATATATCAAACAATAATTACTAGTTTATTATTACTTTTAGTTTTAGTATTTGAGAGCATTATTATGAATACATTTTCAGTTAATAAAACAATAGAAGTTGAACAGCAAAATACTAATCAGGAATATTCAGAACAACAAGCAATTGAAATGTACAATAAAATGGGAGAAGGCTTTTTAATAGTAAATCCTTCAATAGAAATATTAATAGCGCCAAATAAAGCAATAAATGTTTTATTTAATTTTGGAAAATTAATTATATATAATTTAATAGGATTTTTAATATTTTTATTAATAGGAAAAAAAGTATATTTAAAAAATATTTTAATTGGAACGACAAATATTGTATCAAATAAAAAAAATAATAGTGAAATTAAATATGAAAATAAAAATAAAAAAATGGGGAGAGCATATGTAGAAAAAGATTTTAAACAACTATTAAGAACACCAACATTTTTTATGCAATTAATATTACCAGTTGTATTAATATTAATATCTGCAATTATTATAGGAAGCTTTATCATACCTATTATAGACAGTATGATAAAAAGTGATGAAACAATAAAAGAGGCTTTAAGTAGTATAGAAGTTAATACAACTATGATATGTATTGTTTTATGTGTATTACAAGTTCTTTTCTCTATGTCTGGATTGTCTTTAACAGCAATTTCAAGAGAAGGAAAAAGTGCTATATATCTAAAATATATGCCAATGGAATTATATAAACAATTCATATATAAAAACACGTTGCAGATTATTTTAAATTTTATTGTTTCAGTAGTAGTACTAGGAATAATATATTTATTAATTTCCCAAATAGGTATTATAGAAATTTTACTTATTTTTGCAATATCCATATTTATGAGTTTTATAAATAGTTTTCTTATGCTAGTAGTAGATTTAAAAAGACCAATACTAAATTGGGATTCAGAATATCAGATAACAAAAAATAATCCTAATAAAATATTTCAATATGTGTTTATGATTATTATGATATTAGGATTAATGTATTTGGCCAAGATATTAGGGGAAGTTAATATTATTTGTGCTTTAGGAATACAGTTGCTATTATTTATAGTTATATTTTTTATAATAAATATTTTAATTAAAAAAAATATAAAAAAGTTATTTTCAGAAATAATTTAAAAAATATTAATTATTTCTTGTATAATACTATTTTTTAAAATAAAATCTCTTACAAAAGGAAGTTGCCATAAGAATAATAAAATTAAAATAGTTAGTAATGCTGCTATAAAATTTTTAAAATAATCTTTTGGCTCTTTCTTATATTTAATTCTATAACCTCTATTTTTTAAATCTTGAATATACGCATCGTGATAAGCTTGTTCCCTAGCTTTTCTAATTTGTTCCTCTTTATAGTTGTTTTGTGATGTTGCATCATTAGTAGGTTCATTATATGAGTTTTTTTGTTCTGTAAAAGAATTTTCATATTGATTTCTTAAAAATTCATTTTCTTTAGATAATTTAGAAAGATTTTCTTCCAACATAGCATAATTATCAACAATAGTTAGGTCATATTTTTTGCGTTTTTCTTCATCAGATAAAGTTTCGTATGCCTCATTAATTAACTTTAATTTCTCTTCATATAAATGCTTCACATCATCATTTTGTAAATCAGGATGATATTTTTTTGCTAAAGTAGTATAAGCTTTTTTTATAATTTCAGGAGAAGCATTTTTATCAACTTCTAATATTTCATAATAATTTTGTTTCATAGAATACTCCTTTAGAAATAATATAACACAAAAAGGAAATAACTTCAATGCAATTTTGATGCATTTTGGGACAGCGGAAAAATTCATCAAAAATTATTACAATGTTATAACAAGAATTAAAAAATATGCATAAGATAGAGGGGTGATAGTATGGGAAATGGTTTGTGTTTAGCAGGTGGAGGAGTAAAAGGAGCTGCACATATTGGGGCAATAAAAGCATTAGAAGAAGCGGGAATAAAATTTGATTATGTAGGTGGAACATCGTCAGGAAGTATAGTAGCATGTTTGTATGCCTGCGGTTTTACATCAGATGAAATGTATAATATTTTTAAAAAGTATTGTAAAAAAATTAAATATGTAGATCCATTAAATATTATTAAATTAATTTTAGGTTTAATATTTACAGGAAAAATTACAATAGAAGGATTAAATTCTGGAAGGCAAATAGAAAAATTGATAAATAATGTCTGTAATCAAAAAGGAATAAAAAATATAGAAGATATAAAAATTCCATTAGCGATACCAAGTGTAAATTTAGAAAGTGGGGAAGTAATTTGTTTTACTTCTTGTAAATTTAGAAATAAAACATCAGATAAGACTAAATTTGTAAATAATGTTGAAATAGGAAAGGCTGTAAGAGCAAGTTGTAGTTACCCTGTTGTGTTTGCACCATGTACATATAAAAATGCTAAATTAATTGATGGAGGAATTAGAGAAAATGTACCTTGGAAAGAGCTTAAATTTCTTGGGGCTGATAAAGTGCTTAGTATTATGTTTGAAGAAAAAGAAAATACTAATCAAGACAAGAACTTAGTGGAAATTGCTAGTAGGTCGATTAATTTACTTTGTAGAGAGTTATCAAATTACGAGATGCAAGGAGAAGACTATATAGTTAAAATAAAAAGCAATAAAGTTGGACTTTTAGATATGAGTAAAATTGATGAGTTATATAAATTAGGATATGAAGAGACAAAAAAATATATAAAACTTTTTGGGACAGAGCAAAAAAGTTTTAATTAAAGATGTGTCCCAGATTGGACAAAATGTCCAAAAGGAAACGTCCCCAATTGGACATTTGCAAATAGGGACAAAGGGGAAACGTCCCCAAATGTCCCTATTATTTTTAATTTACTTTTATTTCTTCTTTTTTAGAAGTACTATCAGTCGTTGATGTATTTTCTTTCTCTAAAGCTTTTTTTGCATTAGTTTTAGTTTTTAAATTGTCCTTAGCTACAGTCATAAGAAGTTTAATTCTATTAGCTTGGTTAGCTTCGCTAGCTCCTGGGTCATAATCGACAGGAGAGATATTAGCATCTGGATATTTACTTCTAATTGTTTTTATAACACCTTTACCAACAACGTGATTTGGTAAGCAAGCAAATGGTTGAACACATATAATGTTTGGTATGTCGTGTTCGATGTATTCAATCATTTCAGCTGTTAAGAACCAACCTTCACCAGTCTGATTTCCAATTGATAATACGTCTTTTACTTTGCTTTCTAAGTGCCATATATCACAAGGTGGTAAATAGTTTTTCTTAGAGTTAGCTAATGCTATTTTTACGTCTTTTTCTAATAAGTCTATTAATTTAATAGCGGTTTTCATTAATTTAGATGATGTTTTATTTGTGTTTAATAAGCTATTAAATGTAATTTTATGAGTACACATAAATTTAGCAAATCCCATAAAGTCTGGTAAAATTACTTCTGCTCCTTCTTTTTCAAGAAGGTCTGCAACAAAGTTGTTTCCAAATGGATGATATTTAATTAAAACTTCTCCAACTATACCAACTCTAGGTTTTTCTACAGATGTGTCTAGTTCTATTTTTTCAAAGTCGTTTACAATGTCATAAATACTTTGTTTAAATTCTTTATTTGTTGATTTTTTCAATAATTGTTTGCATTTTTTCATCCATTTATCAAATAATGCTTTTGTTTCGCCTTTGTTTACTTCATATGCTCTATTTTTTGTTAACATTTTTTGAAGTAAATCACCATAGACAACCATTTTTAAAAGTCTATCAGCCATAGGAATTGTAAGTTTAAATCCAGGCATTTTTTCCATTCCAACAATATTAAATGAAATTACTGGTACGTGTCCAAAGCCTGCGTCTTTTAGAGCTTTTCTAATAAAACCAATATAGTTTGTTGCTCTACATCCTCCACCTGTTTGAGACATAATTAAAGCTGTTTTATTTAAGTCATATTCTCCAGATTGTAAAGCTTCTATAAATTGCCCAGTTACTAGAATTGATGGATAACAAGCATCATTATTTACATATTTTAATCCAGTTTCTACTGTTTTTTGTGTACATTCTCTTAATAATTTAACTTTATATCCAGAAGATTCCACAGCAGATTCTAGTAATTCAAAATGTATTGGAGCCATTTGTGGTATTAAAATTGTGTAATCTTTTCTCATTTCCTTTGTAAAGATGTTTCTCTTTAATCCGTAGTCCCCATCGGCTTTTTCTTGTACTTTTTCTTGTTCACGTTTTTTCATACTTGCAATAAGTGAACGGATACGAATTCTAACTGCACCTAAATTGTTTACTTCATCTATTTTTATTAATGTATACATTTTGTTGAAGCTTGATAAGATTTCTTCAACTTGGTCTGTTGTAACAGCATCAACACCACATCCAAAAGAGTTAAGTTGTACTAATTCTAAGCAATCGTGTTTTCCTACAAAGTCTGCTGCTGCGTAAAGCCTTGCGTGATATACCCATTGGTCAACAACTCTTATAGGACGTTTTGCTTCTGATTTATCAGAAATGCTATCTTCTGTTAAAACAGCTAAACCTAAAGATGTTATTAAAGTGTCAATTCCATGGTTTATTTCAGGGTCTATATGATATGGACGTCCTGCTAAAACAATTCCCTTTAAGTTATTTTCTTCTAGGTATCTAACAGTTTCTAATCCTTTTGTGCGTATGTCGTGTTTACATTTTTGATATTCAGCTTCTGCTTTATCAGCTGCTTCTTCTAATTCTTTCCTTGTAAAGTTATATTGTTTAAATTCGTCTAATTCTAACAATTTTTTAACTAGATTTTTCTTTTCAAAAGGCAAGAATGGATTTAAGAATTTTATTGATGAGTCTTTTAATCCTTCTACATTATTTTTTAAAACTTCTGAATAAGATATTACAATTGGGCAGTTGTAGCGGTTGTCAGCTTTTTCATATTCTTTTCTAGAGTATGGCATACAAGGATAGAAAATTGTTTTAATTCCTTGTTCTAATAAGCTTTCAATATGACCATGAGAAAGTTTTGCAGGGTAGCAAACAGATTCAGATGGCATAGATTCCATTCCTTTTTCATATGTAGCACGATTACTTTTTTCTGATAATATAACTCTAAATCCAAGGCTAGTTAAGAATGTGAACCAGAAAGGATAATCTTCATACATATTCAAAACTCTAGGGATACCGATAGTTCCACGTATTGAATATTGTTCTTCTAAAGGTTTATAATCAAATATTCTTTCATACTTATATTGAACTAAATTTGGTAATTTCTTTGATTTTGTAACAATTCCAGCACCCTTTTCACAACGGTTACCAGAAACGTGAATTTGTCCATTGCTAAATTTATTAATTGTTAATTTACAATGATTTTCACAATTGTTACAACGTGTATGTGTTACTTTTATTTGTAATTTATCTAATTCATCTAATTTTAATATAGATGAGTAATATTCCATATCTAAGTTTGCTTCATATTGTTCTTTTGAAAGTAGAGCCATACCATAAGCTCCCATAAGCCCAGAGATATCTGGTCTTACAACATCTTTTCCAACTATTAATTCAAATGCTCTAAGAACGGCATCATTGTAAAAAGTACCACCTTGTACAACAATATGTTTTCCAAGTGTTTCAACATCTCTAACTTTCATAACTTTTTGAATAGCATTTTTTATAACAGAATATGAAAGTCCACTTGAAATGTCTCCAACTGAATATCCTTCTTTTTGAGCCTGTTTTATTTTTGAATTCATAAATACAGTACATCTTGAACCTAAATCAACAGGTGTTTTTGATTTTATTGCCTCTTTTACAAATTCAGAAATTTCTATATTTAAGCTTTTTGCAAATGTTTCAATAAATGAACCACAACCTGAAGAACAAGCTTCGTTTAACATGATGTTATCGATAGAACCATTTTTCATTCTAATATATTTCATATCTTGTCCACCAATATCAACAATACTTGTAACATTTGGCTCGAATTTTTTTGCTGCTGTATAGTGTGCAATTGTTTCGATTTCATTTAAATCTACGTTTAAAGCTGTTTGAATTAGTTTTTCGCCATATCCTGTAACTCCACTATACCTAAGCTTTGCAGTGCTTGGTAAAACTGCATATAGTTTTCTTAACATATTCATAACACTTTTTAATGGATTTCCTTCGTTGCTTCCATATAATGAATATAATAAGTTTCCTTCTGTATCAATTAAAACCAATTTTGTTGTTGTAGAACCTGCATCTATTCCTAAATAACAGTCTCCTTCATAACCTTCTAAATCTTTTTTACTAACTGTATTTTTGTTATGTCTTTCTTTAAATTTTTCATATTCATCTGCATTTTTAAATAATGGGTCTAATGGTTTAGATGTGTTATCATGTGATGTTTTTAGTGTTTCTATTTTTTTAGATAACTCATCAGGTGTAATTTCTTCACTATTTATAGAATCTAATGCAGCACCTTTTGCTACTAATAGGTGAGCTTCTTCTGGTACAATTATTTCATCATCAGTTAGTTCTAGAGTTTCAATAAATCTAGTACGTAGTTCAGATAGATAATTTAAAGGACCACCTAAAAATGCAACATTTCCTCTAATTGGTCTACCACAAGCAAGTCCACTTATAGTTTGATTTACAACTGCTTGGAATATAGAAGCTGCAATATCTTCTTTTGCTGCTCCCTCATTAATTAAAGGTTGTATATCTGTTTTTGCAAAAACTCCACAACGTGATGCAATTGGATAAATTGTTTTATAGTTTTTAGCAAGCTCGTTTAAACCTGCTGTATCAGTATGTAATAACGAAGCCATTTGGTCTAAAAATGCTCCTGTACCACCTGCGCAAGTTCCATTCATACGTTGCTCAATTGATTGGTCAAAATATATAATTTTAGCGTCTTCTCCACCAAGTTCTATAACAACGTCTGTTTTAGGGATATACTTTTCAACAGCACGTTTACAAGAAACAACTTCTTGAATAAAGTCGACTCCTAAAAATTTTGCTGCTGACATTGCTCCAGAACCAGTAAGCGCAATTGTAAATGTGTTTAGTGGGTATTTTGCAAGTAAATCTTCTAATACATTGCATACTGTATTTTTTGTGTCTGAGAAGTGTCTTTGATAGTTTTTATATATTGTATTTTTGTTTTTATCCATAACGATAATTTTAACTGTTGTTGAACCTACATCTAGTCCAACGTGTAATATTTCATTCATAATAAAGTCTCCTTTTCTGGACATATAATCATTACGTCTAACACCCCTAATTGTATATGGAAAATGCGATTTTGTCAAATGGTAAAAACTGTTAAAAAGTTAAGGCAAATAGTTCTAAAAAGGACAAACAAATAATAATATTGATAATAAATAAAACGAATTAAGGAGGAACATATGAAAAACAAAAAAATAATTACAATATTTTCAATATTATTAATAATAGTATTAGTAGGAGGATTTTTTGCAATAAAATATGCAAAAGAGCAAAAAAAGGCGGAGGAAGAACAACAAGAGTACACACCACAAGAAGAAATTTCGGAAGAACAATCAAAGCAAACTATAGTAAGTTTATATTTTCTAAATAAAGAAACAAAAGAATTAGTACCAGAAGCAAGACTTGTAAATATAAAAGAAATAGTAAATGCACCATATGATACATTAATAAATTTATTAATAGCAGGTCCAAAAAGTGAAAAACAAGAAAAATTAATTCCTAATGACACAAAATTACTAAAAACTTTTATGGAAGCAGATACTATAACATTAGATTTTTCAGCTGAATTTTTAAATTATGATAAAACAGATGAAAAAGGAAAAGAAAATTTAATAAATAGTATAGTAAATACTTTAACTCAATTAACAGAAGTAAATAAAGTAAAAATATTAATAGATGGAAACCCAAGTGATGAGTTTAGTGATACATATACTATTTAAAAAATTTATACAAATGCATATATCTAGAAAATCTATTTAAATTATTTAAAAAATATTCAACATCATTTAATGATTTTATAGTATTATCTTTGCAACATTTAAAATCAAATTTTTTTGGAGGTGGTTTTTTATCACCTCTTTTATTATTATAAATTAAATTATTATCCATAAAAATCCCCATAATTTTGATTTTTTTTAAGTTTTATTATATAATATGTAGGAAAAAATAAAAAGGAAATAAAAATGGAAGAAATATTAAAAGAAAATGAAAGAATAGATGACTTAGAATATAAAGGATTAAAAATAATACAAAATACGAAAGGATTTTGTTTTGGAATTGATAGCGTACTTTTATCTGATTTTGCAAAAGAAATAAAAGAAGGAAGTAATGTTTTAGACTTAGGAACAGGCACAGGAATTATTCCAGTTTTATTATGTGGAAAAACAAAATTAAATAAAATAATAGGAATTGAAATTCAAAAAGAAGTAGCAGATATGGCAAAAAGAACAATTAAATTAAATAATTTAGAAAATAGATTTGAAGTATTAAATGAAAGTATTTTAAACTTAAAAAATATTTATAATAACCAAACTTTTGATGCAATAGTTACAAATCCACCATATAAAAAAAGAGATACAGGAATAAAAAATGAAACTGAGAAGAAAATAATTTCAAGACACGAAACCACAGCAACCCTAGAAGATTTTATAAAAATATCAAGAGATTTATTAAAAGATAAAGGTACTTTTTATATGGTACATAGGCCAGAAAGATTAGTAGATATTTTAAGTTTAATGAGAGAATATAAAATTGAACCAAAGATTTTAAAATTTGTATGTTCTAATTCAAAAAAAGAACCAAATTTAATTTTAATTAAAGGAATAAAAAATGCAAAACCATTTTTAAAAATAGAAAAAAATTTAATTATTTATAATGACGAAGGAAATTATACAGATGAAATTTTAAAAATATATAATAAAAAATAATTAAATAAATAATTAATTAAATAAATAAAAAATATGAAAAAAATAGAATAAATTAGAATAAAATCGAAAAAAATAGAATAAATTAGAAAAAGGGAGTTTTTAAATGGAAGAAAATAAAGCAGGAATTTTATATATTGTTGCAACACCAATAGGAAATTTAGAAGATATTACACTAAGAGCAATAAGAATATTAAAAGAGGTAGATTTAATTGCAGCAGAAGATACAAGACATACATTAAAATTATTAAATCATTTAGAAATATCAAAACCAATGATAAGCTGTCATAGGCACAATGAAGAAATAAGATGTGATAACTTAATAAAAGAATTAAAATCAGGAAAAAATATAGCATTAGTATCAGATGCAGGAACTCCAGGAATTTGTGACCCAGGAGAAGAAATAATAAAAAAATCCATAGAGGAAAATATAAAAGTAATTCCAATACCAGGAGCTTGTGCAATGATAAATGCATTAATATGTTCAGGAATTGATACAAAAGAATTTAATTTTTTGGGATTTTTGCCATTAAATAAAAAATCAAGAAAAGAAAAAATAGAGGAAATTAGAAATTCAAATAAAACAATAATTATATATGAAGCTCCTCATAAACTGAAAAATACTTTAAATGATTTAAGTGAAATTTTAGAAGATAGAAATGTTGTTTTAGCAAGAGAACTTACAAAAATACACGAAGAATTTATTAGGGGGAAAGTGAGTGAATTAATAGATAAGGCAGAAGAATTAAAAGGTGAAATGGTAATAATTATTGAAGGAAGCAATAAAAAACAAGAAAATGAGTTAAATAATTTAAGTTTGGAAGAACATTACAATTTTTATGAAAAGCAAGGATTTGATAAAAAAGAAATAATTAAAAAAATTGCAAAAGATAGAAATGTAAATAAAAATGAAATTTATAAAAATTTTATTTAATATATAATAAAAAAGCCTAGAAAATAAGTCTAGACTTTTTTATTTATCTTGTTTTAAATTTCCAATTTTATTTGAACATGATTCGCATATTAATTTATCATTATATGTTAATAAGTTTTTTGTGTTTCCGCAGAAAATACAATTAGACTCGAATTTTTTTAGGACAATTGAAGGTCCATCTACATATATTTCAATCGGATCTTTTTCAGCAATTTTGAATTGATTTCTTATTTCTATAGGAATAACAACTCTTCCTAATTCATCCATTCTTCTTATAATTCCTGTTGATTTCATTGGCTTTACCTCCTCTATAAGTTAATATTTTTCACTATGTATATAGAATATACCATAAAATGTAAGTCTGGTCAATTAATTTGTACTAAAAAATGTAAATTTTGAATAAAATTTTCTAGGTGAGTATAGTATGTTAAATATAGTTTGGCCAATTTTTATAATAATATCATTTTCTTTTGCAATTTTTTCTGGAAATTTAGAACAATTGAATTCATCAATATTTGAAAGTACATCTGATGCAATAAATTTAGCAATAAGTTTACTAGGAACAATTTGTCTTTGGAATGGAATTATGCAAATAGCAAGTGAAACAAGTGTAATAGAAAAATTAACTAAAATTTTAAATCCTGCCATTAACTTTTTATTTCCAAAATTAAAAAATAATAAAAAAATAAAAAAAGAAATATCAATGAATGTAATTGCAAACATATTAGGGCTAGGTAATGCTGCAACACCTCTGGGGCTAAAAGCAATGCAATCTATGCAAGATGAAAATGAAGAAAAAGATACTTTAACTGATTCTATGATGATGTTTATAGTATTAAACACAGCATCAATTCAATTAATACCAACAACTGTAATTGCAATTAGAAATTCGTTAGGGTCAAGTAACCCAACAGGAATTGTATTTCCAGTATGGATTGCAACAATTGCAGCAGCAATAGCAGGAGTTGCTATGACAAAAATAATAATAATAAATACAAGAAAGAAGTGAATAAAATGAAAACTATAAGTTTTGTTTCTAACTTAGCTATGCCAATGATTATTTTATTGATAGTAGCATATGGATTAAAAGAAAAAAATAAAGTTTTTGATACTTTCTTAATTGGAGCAAAAGAGGGGATAAAAACAACAATACAAATATTTCCAACATTAATTGGATTGTTTGTGGCAATTGGAGCATTACGTGCATCTGGAATATTAGACTGTATTACACATCTTGCAAGTCCAATATTAAATTTAATAAATTTTCCAAACGAATTAATGCCACTTGCATTATTAAGACCAGTATCAGGTAGTGGTTCTGTCGCAATAGCTACGGATATAATGAAGAACTTTGGAGTAGATACTGCCCTTGGTATGATGGCATCAACAATTATGGGCTCAACAGAAACTACATTATATACAATTGCAATATACACAAGTTGTATAAAAGTAAAAAAGACAAGAGGAATTTTAATTGCGGCCCTAACAGCAGATATTGTTGGAATGATTGTAAGTGTACTAGTTTGTAGATATTTTTAGGAAAAAAATTCTTTATTAGCATTTGTCGAAATATGTCGAATTTTGCGATGAGTTTTTCTTGACAGATGTAAGAATGCAAAGTATAATAAGACAAATTATTTCAAAAAAAGACTTGTTAAGAATGACAAAATAATTTTATTTATTTCAATATTTTAGTTTTTAATTTTGTAGAGAAATATTTATTTTTTATATCTCTGAAAGTAGATTAGCCCCTATTTTTAAAGTTTTCAATTTCTCTACAATACCAAATATAAATTATCTATGATAGGTTTCACCATTAGAAATTTTAAAAGCTCTAAAAATCTGTTCCAATAAGAAAACTCTAATTAACTGATGTGGAAAAGTCATTTTTGAAAAACAAATTTTTAAATTGCAATTATGTAATAAATTTTCGGTTAAGCCTAAAGAACCACCAATGATAAAAGTCAAGTTACTATTTTCCATAGATAAATTATCAATTTTATTAGAAAATTCTTCAGAAGAAAACTGAACTCCCTTTAAATCTAAAGCAATAACGTAAGAATCTTTTTTTATATGATTTATAATTTTAGTACATTCCTTTTCCTTAATTTCCTTTTCTAAACTAGGATTTAATTTATCTGGAATTTTTTCGTCAGGCAATTCAGTAATTGTTAATTTGCAATATCTAGAAAGCCTTTTTGAATATTCTTCTATTGCATCTTTTAAATACTTTTCTTTAATTTTTCCTACACATATAATATTAATATTTAACATTTTTACTCCTTAATAATCAAAGGGACAAAAGAGAAACGTCCCCAAATGTCCCTAAAGTTTAATTATTTTGCTATGTACATCTCTTGATGCAACACTAAGAGATAAGCTATTTTCATCATAATTATTAGAAATCAATTCATCTAAAACGGTTTGATAAGCTAATTCTGGGAAATTACTTTCTTTACTTAAATGCCCTAGCATAGCTGTTTTTAAACCCGATTTTAAAAGATGAGATATAGTTTTCCCAGCCATTTCGTTTGGAAGATGACCCAAATTTCCAGCAATTCTAGATTTTAATTGAAATGGGTAACGAGAACATCTAAGAACTTCTGGGTCATAATTTGATTCTAACATTATAAATAGACTTTCTTCTAAATTTTTTAATATGTTATTTGTCATATGTCCAATATCTGTTGCAATACTTAATTTTTTATTATCATTACAAATATTAAATCCGCAAGGATTTGCGGCATCATGTGGAATTGAAAAAGGATTAATTATTAAATCTCCAATTTCAAATTTTTCACTTACTTTAAAAAGATTTACATTCTTTTCTGAAATCTTATCTTTTTGTTTTGGCATAGCGTCTAAAGTCTCTTGATTAACAAAAACAGGTATATCAAATTTTTTTGAAAGTGTTCCAAGTGATTGTACATGGTCAATATGTTCATGAGTAACTAATATTCCATCTAATTCACTAGGATTAATGTTGATATCAGTTAATGCAGATTCAATTTTCTTACAACTGACACCTGCATCAACTAATAATTTTGTGTTATCTGTTTCTACAAAAAGACTATTTCCACTGCTACCACTGTATAAACTACAAAAGTTTAGCATAATATTACTTCTTCTTTCTATTCTGTTACTCTTTCGATTTTTGCTCCAAGGTTTCTGAATTTTTCTTCTATGTTTTCATATCCTCTATCGATATGTTCAAGATTATATATTTCAGTTGAGCCACTAGCAGCTGTTCCAGCAATCACTAATGCTGCACCTGCTCTTAAGTCTGTTGAATAAACTGGTGCTCCAGATAATTTTTTAACGCCTTCGAAAAATGCTGTTTTTCCTTGAGCTGTTATTTTAGCACCCATTTTGTTTAATTCGTCTGTATATTGGAATCTAGATTCCCAAATGCTTTCATTTATAATGCTAGTTCCATCTGCTAGAGATAAAACTACTCCCATTTGTGGTTGTAGGTCAGTTGGAAAACCAGGGTAAGGTAATGTTTTTATATTTGCTTTTTGAGGTCTTTGTTTACACCAAACTCTAATACTATCTCCGTAGTCTTCTACGTTTCCACCAACTTCAATTATTTTTGCAGTAATTGATTCTAAGTGTTTTGTAATACAATTTTTTAAAGTTATATCTCCTTTTGTTGCGACCGCTGCCAACATAAATGTACCTGCTTCAATTTGGTCAGGGACAACAGAATATGTAGCGTTTCCATTTAATTTTTCAACACCGTTGATTTTAATCATATCTGTTCCAGCACCTCTTATATCAGCACCCATAGTGTTTAAAAAGTTTGCTACATCAACTATATGTGGCTCTTTTGCAGCATTGTCTATTGTAGTAGTTCCTTTTGCTAAAACTGCTGATAGCATAACATTAATTGTAGCTCCAACAGAAACTATATCCATATATATTGAATTTCCTGTTAAATTTTTAGCCTTTGCAGATATTGTACCCTTTTCTACAATTACGTTTGCTCCTAATCTTTCAAATCCTTTTATATGTTGGTCAATAGGTCTTGCACCTAATTTACATCCACCAGGCATACCAACTTCTATTTCACCTTTTCTGCCTAGCATAGCACCAATTAGATAGTAAGAAGCTCTAAATTTGCTAGTTAAATCTAATGGAGCTTTTGTTGTATTTATATTAGTTGTATCTATTGTAATACTATTTTTATTATTCCAAGTTATTTTTGCCCCTAATTTTTCTAATATTTCACAAGATATCTTAATATCACTTATATTAGGTAAGTTATCAATGGTACAAACACCATCTATTAATAAGGTTGCAGGTAAAATTGCTACTGCTGCATTTTTTGCTCCACTTATTGTTACTTCTCCTTTTAAAGGGGTAGGTCCTGTTACTACTAGTTTTTCCAATTATATTACCTCCAGTATTATATTATCTTTTTTCAATATAACATAAAGTTAAAATGTTTGCAACTATTTTTTTGCAGTAATTATGCCATTGCCTGTAAAAAATTCTAATAATTTAAATTTAAATTGAATTTTAGGGTCTGAATTTTCAGAAACCAAAGCAAATTCTTCCTCTGATAAGCTATCTTCAAGCATTTCCTTAGATTCTTCTGGAACTACACCTGAACTAATATCAACAAAGCATAAAGGAGGAAACATTACACACCACCAGTTTTGACCTTTTGCTTCTCCAATCTCTACTCTTAAAGCATCATAAAAACCAGCTGGTAAAGAAATATCACCATATTGCTTAGTTGGAAATTCAAAATTACCAATGTTAATATTTACATCATAAGAATAACCTTCACTTTTAATTGTTTCTAAAGCAATTTGTTTGAAATTATCTTGATATTCGTGAACTTTTGCAATTGCTTCTTGTTTAGTTGTGCAATTTACACAAAGTTCATTCATATATTTAAGTAGATTATCACGTACTTTATATTTTAAAGCTTGGTCTTCTTCACTGTTACTGTTTGCTAAAACGTGTAATCTAAAAACACTATTTGCAATATCTGTGGATACATTTTCGGCATAAGAAAAAGCACAAATACTTGTATATATAAAGATTAAGAAACTTAAAATCAGAAACATTTTTACTTTGGAATTTTTAAATAAATTTAATATTTTTTTCATAAGTTACCTCCAAAAAACTTTTTTTCTAAAATATTCTTTAACTTAATTATTACCAATTTAGAAAATATTTATACAATTCGCGAAAAATGTCGATAAGTTTTTTTGAAATATAATTGACATATTTGAAATAAAATGGTAAAATTTACCAGTAAGCCAAAAGAGCGGAATTCTAGATTTCCGTATGACTTATATATTAAAAGAGGAGAGAAGTTTCAAATGAATAAAAAACAAGAGACAAAAGAAAAGGTATGTGCATTTTATGCAAGCGATTATCATTTTGAAATGATAAGTTTACCATATATAAATAAACAACTAGAAAAAGATAATCAAGTAATAATTTTAACAGAGAATAATTTAGAAGAAACAATTAATACAGTAATATCAAAAATAAATTTAAAAGAAGAGAAAAAAGTAAAAATATTAAATATAAACTGGAAAAATGACGATTTAAATAAAATAAAGAAAATAAAAGAATTAGTAGAAAACGAAAAAGAAACAATAATATTTATAAAAGGAAAAGAAAATTATATAAAAAACATAAATAATAACATAGAAAGATATATAGAAAAAAGCAAAAAGATAAAATTAGTGGATTGTTACGATTTAGAAGAAATTTCTGATAGATTCGATGACATTATGAATGGATATAATACGGTATTAAGCACAGCAGGAGAAAAGGAAGTAGAAAAAATATAATTAAAAGGTTGATATTTTTGAATAAATAGTATATAAATAAGTTAAAACTAAAAGTAGCATTTTAAATATGAAAAGGAGAACTTATAAAAATGGAATTAGAAGAAATAAAAGCTATTTTGAAGAAATATGGACAAGAACACCTTTTAAATCACTATGAGGAATTAGACGAAATGTCTAAAAGAAAATTATTAGAAGAAATAAAAAATATAGACTTTGAATTAATGAACAGTCTATATAGAAAAGCAGAAAAAGAGGAAGAGAAAAGCAAAGACGAAATAACGCCAATTGAATATTTAGATAAATATAAATTGAATGAAAAATACAAATATTATGAAGCTATTGGAAAGAAAAAAATAAAAGAAGGAAAACTAGCTGTAGTGACAATGGCAGGAGGGCAAGGAACAAGATTAGGACATGATGGACCAAAAGGAACATACGATATTGGGTTGGCCTCACATAAATCACTATTTGAATTATTATGTGATGGAATTAAAGAAGAAGCAAAAAAATATGATGTAACAATCCCATGGTTTGTAATGACAAGTAGACAAAATAATAAAGAAACAGTAGAGTTTTTTAGAAAAAATAAATTTTTTGGATATCAAAAAGACAAAAATATATTTTTCTTCAATCAGGGAGAACTTCCAATGATGGACACAGAAGGAAAAATATTAATCGGAGAAGATGGTCTAATAAAGCTTGCAGCAGATGGACATGGCGGAACTTATGAAGCCCTAGTAAAAAATGGAATGACAAATAAAATGAAAGAAATGGGAATAGAGTGGGTATTCATAGCAGGCGTAGATAACTGTTTAATAAAAATGGTAGATCCTGTGCTTATGGGAATAGCAGAGGACAAAAAGGTAACAGTAGCTTGTAAATCAATAGTAAAAGCAAATCCACAAGAAAAAGTTGGAGTATTTTGCAAAAAGAACGGAAAACCAAATGTAATAGAATATACAGAAATAACAGATGAAATGGCAAACGCAACAGATGAAAACGGTGAATTATTATATGGGGAATCTCACATTTTAAGTAACTTATTTAACATATCAGCAATAGAAAGAATGGGAGCAAATCCACTTCCATATCATATAGCATATAAAAAAGCATCATATATGGATAAAGACGGAAATATAATTGTGCCAGATACACCAAACGCATATAAATTTGAAGCATTTTTATTTGATGCATTTGGAGAAGTTGATGAAATGGCTGTACTAAGAGTAAGAAGAGAAGAAGAATTTGCACCTGTAAAAAATATGGATTCAGCAGGAGTCGATTGCCCTAGAACAGCAAGAAAACTATACGAAGCATTTTATCATTTAGACTAAAACTAATTTAAATTTAAAAGAATATAGCATCTATGAAAGAAATAATATTTAAAGAAATAGAAAAAAGAAAAGAGGAAAATATATGGATTATTTAAAAGAATACAAAAAATGGTGCGAAAGTTCAGAATTTGATGAAGAGACAAGAAAAGAACTATTAGAAATAAAAGATAATGAAAAAGAAATAGAAGACAGATTTTATAAAGAATTAGAATTTGGAACAGCGGGATTACGTGGAGTAATTGGAGCAGGGACAAACAGAATGAATAAATACACAGTAGGAAAAGCGACACAAGGACTAGCAAACTATATATTAGAGCAAGGAACACAAGATGAAGGTGTAGCAATTAGCTATGACTCTAGAAAGATGTCAAAAGAATTTAGTATGCAAACAGCATTAATACTAAATGCAAATGGAATAAAAACATATTTATTTGAGAACCTAAGACCAGTACCAGAATTATCATTTGCAGTAAGAGAATTAGGATGCACAGCAGGTGTTATGATAACAGCAAGTCATAATCCACCAAAATATAACGGATACAAAGCATACTGGAATGATGGTGCACAAATAATAGCACCAAGAGACCAAGAAATAATTGAAAAAGTAAAAGCAATAACAAATTATAACGAAATAAAAACAATAACAAGAGAAGAAGCCGAACAAAAAGGATTATTCCATATTGTAAGAACAGATATGGATGACAAATATTTAGAAGTATTAAAAAGCAAAGTATTAAATCCTGAAATAGTAAAAAAACAAGGTAAAGACTTAAAAGTTGTATATACACCATTACACGGAACAGGAAACACGATAGCAGAAAGACTATTAAAGGAAATTGGATTAGCAAATGTATATGTAGTACCAGAGCAAAAAGAACCAGACGGAAACTTTCCAACAGTTGATTATCCAAATCCTGAAGACCCAAAAGCATTTAAATTAGCATTAGAATTAGCTAAAAAAGTAGATGCAGATGTGGTTCTAGCAACAGACCCAGATGCTGACCGTTTAGGAATATTCGCAAAAGACACAAAAACAGGCGAATATATGGAATATACAGGCAATATGTCAGCACTATTAATAGCAGAATATAGAATATCACAAATGCAAGAAAAAGGAATATTACCAGAAGACGGAATGTTCATAACAACAGTAGTATCATCAGAATTAGCAAAAGCAATAAGTAAATACTACAACTTAGAATGCAAAGAAACTCTAACAGGTTTCAAAAATATAGGAGCAGTTATAAGAAAAGCAGAAGAAACAAAAAGTAACACATATGTGTTTGGATATGAAGAAAGTTATGGTTGCTTAATAGGAGACTATGCAAGAGACAAAGACGGAATTGCAGCAGTAATGGCACTTTGCGAAGCGGCATGTTACTACAAAGAACAAGGAAAAACACTATGGGATGCAATGCAAGACATATACAAAAAATATGGATACTATAAAGAAGCGCAAGTATCAATAGTATTAGAAGGTGCAGACGGAGCAAAGAAAATTCAAGAAATGATGACAAATATGAGAAGTAACTTAGTTGAAAAAATAGGAGACTACAAAGTATTAACATTTAAAGATATAAAAGAAGATATAGTTAAAAATATGGAAACAGGAGAAATTACAAAAACAGGACTTCCAACATCAAACGTATTATATTATGCATTAGAAGATGACGCTTGGTGCTGTGTAAGACCATCAGGAACAGAACCAAAAATTAAACTATATATGGGAGTAAAAGGAACATCTAATGAAGATGCAACACAAAAATTAGAAGAATTAAAACAAGCAATGGTAGCAATTGTAAAATAAAAAAATCTGCCAAAAGGGACGGACCTTTTTGGCAGATTTTTTATTTTTTCCAACCAGGGATATTACGTTGGATAGCTCCAAATAAGTTGGCACGAATCATTGGAATATCTTTTTGCCACAAAAATATTTGTTGTTTCATACTTTCTCTTTTAGAAGTACCATCCATAGGACAAGCCTTAGGCATAACAGTAATGTTATGTCTTTTAATAAATCCTCTAGTATCCTTTTCTGTAGTATAGATAAATGGACGAATTAAAGTTATTTTACTTCTGTCCATATAGCTAACAGGTGCAAAAGTATTTATACTACCAGTATACAAAAGATTTAGTAAAAAGGTTTCTAGTACATCATCTTGATTATGTCCTAAAGCAATTTTATTGCAACCTTCTCTAATTGCTATGGAATTAATAATTCCTCTACGCAAATTTGCACACAATGAACAAGGATTTTTTTCTTTTCTTATGTCAAAAACTATTTCTTGAGTGTGACTTTCCTCTATAAACAAAGGAACATCTACTTCGTCACAAATTTTTTGTAAAAGTTTTGTATCAAAGAATTCAAATCCTGGGTCTATACTTATCGCAATAATTTCAAATTTTTTAGGGTAAAATCTCTGTAAAGCTTTAAATGCGTGTAGCATTGTAATTGAGTCTTTTCCACCAGATAAACAAACTGCAATTTTGTCTCCTTCTTCTATCATTTTATATTCTTCTATAGCCTTTCTCATATGGCTTAATATTTTTTGCATTTTTAATTTGTTCCTTTCTTTGTTTGAGTTTGAACTTCTATATTTTATTATAACAGATGTGTCAAGTGTAGAGGATAAAAAAAGACTAATAACAATAAATTTGTTACTAGTCATAAATTATCTATTATACAGCATGTTTCAAAATTGATTTTTTTTGTAAAGGCACAACTCCTAAATAAACTATTAATAGCCCAACTTCTAAAATTATAATGTATGTAGTGAGTTCTGATTTTGCTTCGTTAAGAGCTTTTTCTTTTTCTGCTTGGTATTGAGCTTTTTGGTCTGTACTATATAGAGAATCTGCAAATTGGTCAAGCATTGTTAAACTTGTATTTGAACTAATAGCTTTATCAAACTTTTTATGTGCATCATAAAAATTAAAAAATCCATTAATAATACAAACGATTACTGTAAAAATTAAAAGATTTCTAATTACTGTTGATACATCATTTCTATCAATTGCTCTTTTTTTAAATGTGGTAGAAATACTACATCTCCATATACAAAATACAGCTAATCCTTGAAGGATAATTGCTATAAATGCTATTAAAAGTTTTGAAGCTGATGATAGTGAAAGTACTATAAATGAATATACTATATTATAAAGTATAGCAAATAATATTCCATAAAGGAAAAATCCTCCAATTAATTCTCCAGTTATTTTTCCAACTGTTGCTATTTCCTTGTTTTCCATATTATTTCCCCCCTTTCGAAATTATGATATTAAAACGTAAAGTTTATGTCAATAGTTAGATTGGTTTAAACAAAAAAGAATGTCAGTAATGGCATTCTTTTTACGTGCGTATTTTAGTAAAGTTGACAAAATTATAAAAATAGAGTAATATATTTTTGGAGAAAAACAATACATGCTCATAGCTCAGCAGGATAGAGCAGTCGCCTCCTAAGCGACCGATGGGGGTTCGAGTCCCTCTGGGCATACCAAAATGGAAAAAACGAATAAATTAGGCGAAAAGTATTGATTTTTTTTGATAAACTCTAGTATAATATTAATGCAGATTGAAAGAAAAAATAATCTTCTAATATCTGTAAAAAGTGTTTTAAGATTTTGACCCACAAATAAGGGCACAAAAAGGACTAGAGCCGCTAACTCTAGTCTTTTACTTTAGTCGAACATTTTTAATATTTTGTAAATGAGTACTAAAATTAATCAATGTAAAAAGGAACAAATATGGAAGAAAAATATATGAAAGAAGCCTTAAAAGAGGCAAAAAAAGCATATAACAAACTAGAAGTACCAGTAGGAGCAGTAATAGTAAAAGATGGAAAAATAATATCAAGAGCACATAACTTAAAAGAAACAAAATATGACACAACAAAACACGCAGAAATACTAGCAATACAAAAAGCAAGTAAGAAGCTAAACAGCTGGAGACTAATAGATTGTGAAATGTATGTAACATTAGAACCTTGTTCTATGTGTGCAGGAGCAATAATAAATTCAAGAATAAAAAAAGTACATATTGGAACTTTGGACGAAAAAACAGGGGCAGCAGGTTCAGTGTTAAATTTATTTGAAGATTACACATTTAATCATAAAGTGGAAGTAGAAAAAGGAATTATGAAAGAAGAATGTGAAAATTTACTAAAAGATTTTTTCAAAATGCTTAGAAAAATAAAGAAAAAATAATGCAGGGAGAAAATAAATGAAAGAAAAAATAAAATATATAATTGGAAAAAAATCATTCCATACTTGTGCAATAATTGTAATAGTAGCAGCACTATTATTTTTCTTAGGGATTACAATATTAAAATATAGTGTAGAGGGCGAAACAAATATGCCATTCAATCTAAATAAAATAATTATAATAAGTTCATCAGAAGGAACAGAAAAAGATGCTGGTGAAAATAGATGGGCATTTAATATAAATCAAAATGCAGATATATATTTATATATAGAAAAAAATAAAAATTATAATGAACAAGAAGTAATAAAAAGCATTGTAATTGACAATATAAAAGTAGAAAAACAAGAAGAAAACGGGACAACAAATTTTTATAGACCTAATATAAATGAAACAGGAAGCACATTTAGCAATAGTGGAGAAAACTTGGTTGAAAATATAGAATATCAAGGAGCAATGGAAACAGACCTTAAAAATCTAAAAATTGGGAACCAAGGCGGAATTATAATTTTTAGATGCGCTAATAACAATATTGCAGAATATGTTTCAAATGAAGAAGTGATTGACCATAGCCAATTACTAAATAAAGCAGGAAAAACAGAGGAAAATTTGAAACAAAAAATTACATTTGATTTAAATATAAAAATAGAATCTGGTAAGGAATATAAAGCATCTATTGAATTAGATGTACCAGTGGAAGGACTGGTAGAAAGTGGAAGAGCAGCTTTGGAAATAACAGATTTAACAGATGTTGTTTTTAAGAGAATTAAAAATAATTAAAAATTATATTTTTTACTTGATTAAATATAAAATTCATTATATAATACAAATGGTAAGTGCTTAATCTTTGTATGGAGAGTATACCAATAAAGACCTATGAATCTTGTCAGGTCCGGAAGGAAGCAGCAATAAGTAGTAAATCTTTATGTGGAATGCTTTCCATAGAGAGATTAAAGCATCTACCATTTTTTATAGTATAGGGATGTGAAAAAATGGGGTACACAGCACTTTACAGAAAATTTAGGCCACTTACATTTGAAGAAATTGTAGGGCAAGATCATATAACAAGAACACTAAAAAATCAAATAATAGCAGGAAGAGTAGGGCACGCATATCTACTAAATGGAGGAAGGGGAACAGGAAAAACATCAGCAGCAAAAGTATTAGCAAGAGCAATAAACTGTCTAAATCCACAGGACGGAGAACCATGCAATGAATGTGAAATTTGCAAAGGAGCAATAAATGGTTCACTAACAGATATAGTAGAAATGGATGCTGCATCAAATAATAGTGTAGAGGACATAAGAGCTATTCGTGAAGAAGTAAATTTTCTACCAACAAAAGCAAAATATAGAGTATATATCATAGATGAGGTTCATATGCTATCAACGGGGGCTTTTAATGCATTATTAAAAACATTAGAAGAGCCGCCAGAGCACGTTAAATTTATTTTAGCAACA
The DNA here is from genome assembly GCA_947648905.1 of uncultured Clostridium sp. Taxonomy (GTDB): domain Bacteria; phylum Bacillota; class Clostridia; order TANB77; family CAG-508; genus CAG-269. The sequence continues at coordinate 184,371 of CANSPP010000001.1, forward strand.
ACAGAACCGCAAAAATTGCCTGCAACAATTTTGTCAAGATGTCAAAGGTTTGACTTTAAAAGATTATCAAATGAAAGTATAATAAAAAGGTTAGAAATTGTATGCCAAAGAAGTAATATAGAAATTACAAAAGAAGCAATGAATATAATAGCTTCACTAGCAGATGGTGCAATGAGAGATGCACTATCAATACTAGAAAGATGTGTGCAAGATGGGGATAACAAAATTGATGAAGATAAAGTAAAAGATTTGGTAGGAATTCCTAAAATAACATACATTCACAATATAATAAAATCAGTTATAGATTATGATATTGATAGTGTTTTAGAGAGTTTAGATATTGTATTAAATGAAGGAAAAGATATAACAAATTTATTATGGGAAATGATAAAATATACAAAAGATATTTTAGTATATAAAACATCTAAAAAACTTGAATTATACAGTCAAGAAGAATTAAAACAAATAGAAGAAATTGCAGGAAAAGTACCAAAAGAAAAATTGATTGATATAATATATAAACTTTCAGAATTAGAAAATGATATCAAATTTTCAACACAAAAAACAATTATATTCCAAGCAGGAATAATAAAACTATGTAATAAACAAGCAGAGACAGGCGAAGACTTAGAAGAAAGAATTACAAAAATAGAAAAATATTTAAAAAGTGGAAATGTTGCAATGGGTGCAGGCGTAGCAGTACAGATGAATGCAGTTCCACAAATGCCTAGAGTTACAACGCAAGCTCCAAGGAGTAGTATGGCACCTCGCTTTAATACAAATAGAGCGACAAAAACACAAACGACAAAGAAATTTTCAAATAAATCAGAAGAATATTGGCCACAAATTGTAACAGATTTAAAACAAAGTGGGAAAATAGTTCTATATACAAATTTACTTGGAACAACCGCAAAAGAAATTAATGATATGACAGTTGGAATTGAATTTCCAAACGGAATGACATCTTTTGGAAAAACAGTATTAGAAAAACAAGAAAATATAAGGGAAATATCAAATTTAGTTTCAATTGCGTGTGGAAAAGAAATGCAAATAAAATATATTGAAAAAAATAATCAGGTACATCAAATATCACAAGAAGAAAGTTTACAAAACTTAGCAAATGAGTCTGATATACCATTTAATATTATATAAAATAAGGAGGAAAATAAAATGGCAAAAAGAGGTGGATTCCCAGGAGGTATGGGAGGATTTGGCGGAATGAACATAAACAGCTTAATGAAAGAAGCAAAAAAAATGCAAGCAGAAATGGAAAAATCACAAACAGAATTAGCAAGCAAAGAATTTGAGGCATCAGCAGGTGGAGGAGCAATATCAGTAAAAGTTTCTGGAGAAAAAATGATTAAAGAAATAAAAATAAAACCAGAAGTAGTAGACCCAGAAGATGTAGAAATGTTAGAAGATTTAATGTTAACATGTGTTAATGAAGCTTTAAGAAAAGTAGATTCAGCACAAGCAGATTCACTTGGAAAATTTAATATACCAGGACTTATGTAATAGGATATAGCACTAACGGAGGAAGTAGAAATGTCATTATATTCACCATCAATAGAAAAATTAATAGAAAGTTTTGAAAGACTACCAAGCATAGGTCACAAAACAGCGGCAAGACTAGCATTTCATATGCTAAATGCCTCAGAAGAAGAAACAAATGAATTTATTTCTTCAATAGTGAATGCAAAGAAAAACTTAAAATATTGCAGTAAATGTTACAACATTTCAGACACAGATCCATGTAGCATATGTGGAAATCCAAAAAGAGACCAAAGCATAATATGTGTAGTAGAAGATGTTAGAGATGTTATAGCAATGGAAAAGACACACGAATTTAAAGGAGTATATCACGTTTTACACGGTTCAATATCTCCAATGAATGGAGTAGGTCCAGACGATATAAAAATAAAAGAGCTACTTTCAAGATTAATGCGGAGAAGAAACCCAAGTAAAAGAAGTAATACTTGCAACAAACCCTAGAGTTGAAGGAGAAGCAACAGCAATGTATTTATCTAAATTAATAAAACCATTAGGAGTGTCAGTAACAAGAATAGCTCACGGTATTCCTGTTGGTGGAGATTTAGAGTATACTGATGAAATTACTTTGACAAAAGCATTAGAGGGAAGAAGAGAAATTTAAAAAAATCTGCCAATGGGGACGGACCTTGTTGGCAGGTTTTTTTTGACTTTTTGGACTGTTCCAAAAAGTTTTATTTTAATAAAGTATTACAAATATCAGCGGTAGAATTTGGTCTAGCTAAAAGGCTAGTATTCTCTTTCATAGAAGCAAGTTTTCCACTATCAGACAACAAATTGTGGATAACAGTTTTGCTATCATCAGATTTTTTAAGCCAAACTGCAATACCTTTATTTTCTAAAAATTCAGCGTTTTCTTCTTCTTGACCTGGAATAGGATTAATTACAAGCATAGGAAGATGAGAAGCTAAGCTTTCTGATGTTGTAAGTCCGCCAGGTTTAGTGACAACTAAATCTGAAATAGCCATTAATTCTGGAACTTCATTTGTAAATTCTAAAATTCTCACACTATTAGATTTATTGTTTTTTTCAACAATTTCTTCAAAGGTTGCTTTCATTTTAGGATTTCTTCCAGCAATAGCAATAATTTGTATATCAAAATTCGATGTTATAAAATTTTCAAAAATTTCGGCTGTTCTGCTTTTCCCTAGACCAAACTCGCCTCCAGCGAAAAATAAAATTGTTCTTTTTTCTGGTAATAATTCGTATTTTTTAAAAATTTCTTGTTTATTATATTCCTTTAAAAATCTATTAGAAATAGGAATTCCAGTTACAAATATTTCGCTTTCAGGTATATCTTTGCTAATTAAATAATTTTTCATCTTATCATTTGCAACAAAGAAATAGTCTGTATAGTTATGTCCTACAAGCCATTGGTCATGTGGTGCAAAGTCTGTCATTATTGTTGCAATTTTCGAATTTATTTTTCCTTTTCTTTTTAAATAGCTACACATTTGACTACCAAATGGATGTGTAGAGATTATTAAGTCTGCTTGTTTTTCTCGTAATAATTTTAGCAATTTAATTGCCATAATTTTATTAGACCTAGAAGAGATATGCGCTAAAGGTCCTTTTTGAGAGTCAGAGTAAATTCTACCCCAAGCCCAAGGTATTTTTTTTGCCATTTCTCTATATGCTGCAGTTGTAACTTTTTCTATTGTTTTATTTACATATTTCATACAGTCAATCATTTCAACATCAATATCTTTATAATTTTCTATAATGCAATTTTGAATAGATTTTGCTGCATTCAGATGTCCGCCTCCATATGAAGCGTAAAAAATTAAAATTTTCATATTAATAATTTCCTTTCACGCATATTCTAACATATTATTAAAAAAAATTCAAAATATGGAATATTTTTTTAAAAAATAATACAAAATAAAGAAAAAAGGAAAAGGTGATAATTTGAAAAATTTATTAAAAATATTAATTTTATCAATAATTTTAATTGCAATGACAACAGCTATAGTAATTGTATGCAATATAGAAACTAGTAATAACACAAGTTATGGTGCAAGTTCAAAAACATCAGATGTACAATTAATGGCAAGAGCAATAAACGGAGAAGCTAGAGGAGAACCGTATGAAGGCCAAGTGGCAGTAGGAGCAGTTATATTAAATAGAGTAAAAGATTCAAGATTTCCTAATACAATATCAGGAGTTATTTATCAGTCTGGAGCATTTACAGCAGTAGCAGATGGACAGATAAATCAACCAATAGCAGAAGGCTCTACTGTATATAAAGCAGCACAAGATGCTCAAAATGGTTGGGATCCAACAGGTGGATGTGTATATTATTTTAACCCTGCAACAGCTACAAACAAATGGATTTGGTCAAGACCACTTGTAAAAACTATAGGAAAGCATAGATTTTGTAAATAAAATTTATATGCATAAGAAAAAGTTAAGTAAATATAAAAAAGAAAGGAAAATAGAAATATGAATAAATTAATTGACTGGAAAAATAGATTAAAAAAGGGACATATGCTAAGTGTAATATGTGTATTGCTAATTATAGTGGCGGCTCTAGGATTTATGCTTTATCAGAAACAAAGAGAATATAGACAAGCTTCAGAAAATAGTTATAATAGGTCTTTTTATGAACTAGTAGACTATATACAAAATGTAGAAACATATTTAGCTAAATCCATGATATCATCAACTCCAGAACACGGAGCAGAAACTTTAACACACCTATGGCGTGAAGCAAATCTAGCACAAAGTTATTTAAGTATGTTACCAATAGAAAGCCAAGAATTAGAAAACACAGAAAAATTCTTAAATCAAGTAAGTGATTATAGTTATAGTCTATCTAGAAAAAATATATATAATGAAGGATTAAGCGAAGAAGACTTTAAAAATTTAAAAGAATTACACACATATAGTGTAGAGTTAGAAAACACATTAAATCAGTTATCAGAAGATTTAAATAGCGGAAGATTTGAATGGGGAGAACTAACAAAAAAAGGAACAATAGCATTTGCACAACAAGTAGACAATATATCAAAAGAAAGTTTTTCTAATTTAGAAGAAAACTTCCACGAATATTCAGGACTAATTTATGATGGAGCATTTTCAGAGCATTTAACAGGAAGAGAGAAAAAAGGACTTACAGGAGATGACATAGATGAAAATCAAGCAAAACAAAAAGCAGAAGAATTCGTTGGAAAAGACAATATAAAAGAAATATCAAACTTAGGATTTTCAGAAAATGCAACAATTCCAGTATATGACTTTTCAATTACAAACAAAAATGACGAAACAATAAATATATCAATATCTAAAAAAGGTGGGCATATAGTTTCGATGAATGCAAATAGAGAGGTCAATGCAGAAACAATATCACAAGAAGAAGCAGACCAAAAGGCAAAAGAATTTTTAGAGTCAAAAGGATTTAGCTCTATGAAAGAAACTTACTATTTGAAGCAAGAAGGGGTAGTTACAATAAATTATGCATATTCACAAAATGATGTGGTAATGTATCCAGACTTAATAAAAGTTAAAGTTGCATTAGATAATGGAGAAGTTTTAGGAATGGAAACAACAGGGTATTTAAACAATCATACACAAAGAGACACAAGCAAAGTGAAAATAAGTAAAGAAAAAGCAAAAGAAAATTTAAACAAAAATTTAGAAATAGCAAGTGAAGGACTAGCAGTTATTCCAACTGAGTGGGAATCAGAAATTCTTTGCTATGAATTTAAAGGAAAAGTTGATGATAAAGAATTTTTAGTTTATATTAATGCCGAGAATGGAAGAGAAGAAGATGTTTTAATAATTACTAATACTCCAAACGGAACATTAACAATGTAAAAACAATTTTGGGACAGAGGTAAATGTATTTTATCTCTGTCCCAAAATTCATTATGAATTAATGTCTTTTATAAGTATCTTTAGATAGTAATTCTCTTCTAATAATAACACCATCGCGTTTTACAATTTTATATGCTTCTGCATAAATAGCATTAGCGGTTACTCCTGTTTGATAAGCAGAAATTTCTATTTGGCAATCGTCTTCTTGTTTTAAACCAAATATTTGGCAATTTGCAACACCATTAGCAACTGAGCATACTATCTTAATTGGATAATTTCTATTATTTTTAAATTGAAAATCTGTAAGTCCATAAACTACAGTAGCGTCTCTACTTGCAGGTACATAGCTAGGTATAAATTGATGATTTGTTCTTTGAACAATTTCTAAATTAGCATAAATTACTGCATTGTACAAAGTACTTGTAACTTGGCAAATTCCGCCTCCTAATCCATCAACTTCTTTACCATTTACATATATAGGGGCCTCTTTATATCCTGCGGCAATAGTTCTTTCCCCAACAATTTTGTTATATGAAAATGTCTCGCCTGGCATTAAAACAGTTCCATTTATTTTATTACCTGCTAGCATTAAGTTTGTACTTCTGTTTCTGTTGCTTGCTACGTATCTTGTAGAAAATGTTGATAGTAAATCTGGAAAGGCTTCAGTTCCTATCATATTAGTTGTAACATTAGGTCTTATAATATTTAAAGGAATAGTGTATTCACTAGCACTTTTATCACTTACTAGAGCTTTTGCTTCATCAATTGAGATTTTAAAATCCACACCATCTTCAGATGGATAAATTGTAAAAGGTTCTTGTGTGTAGTATGCATCTTTTGGATCTTTGCGAACTTCATTGTATATGGTATCAATATCGATATCTTTTGGTAATTGTGTTTTTACAACAAGTTCAATAGGTTGGTCATTTGCTGAAAAGTTAGATATAGCAGTTTTTATAGCTTCTATACTGGCTTCTATATCTACAACACAACCTTCTTTTCCAGCAGTAATAATTAAATTGCTACCTTCAATATAATAACTACTTTCTGTTACTGTATCAGGTAATTGTGTAGAAATGTCTTCTAAATTTTTTGTAATTTGATTTTTATCAATTTTTAAAATAGGTTCTATATTAATATTAGTTCCAAACATTGCAGACAATACATAAAAATTGTTTTCTAGAAAATTTCCATTTCTACCTACTTTAAATGCACTGTTTGTAGCAGTTTTAGTATCAAATTTAGCATTTATTTGAGAAACTGAAATAGTAGTTTCAAAGTCTCCATGCTTAACAGTTATTTCTTCTGGAAGTTTTTGCGATAAATAAGTATTAAGCTGATATTGTGTATCTGATACACTTAAGCCAGAAACATCTAAGCCTTTTATTGATACTCCTGATATTATATTTTGATTTACTGTATTATAAACTACAAATATTAAAGTAATTACAAGTAAAATTGTAATTATAATTCCTACTAATATTACTAAAATTGATTTAGGTTTTTTATATTTTATATTATCATTATTATTTGTTGGGACAAAGTCTTTTGGTGGTTCAGCAACTAAGCTATTGTTTTCTTCGATTTTGTCTTGTTCAAAGTTAGTGTCATTTTCTGGTGTAGCTAGTAGCATGCTGTTTATTTTTTTCTTCTGTACTGTTGTCGCTTCTTTATCTTTTTCTTTAATGCTCATATGAACTCTCCTTTGTAAACTCTCCATTTTATTATATCATATTTTTTGTCGAAAAAAATAGAAAAAAGTAAAAAATAAATATTTTTTATGCAAGAACAACTTTCATTTTAATAATATTCAATACTTAAACAAATTAGTTGCAAAAAATAAAAAAAAAGCATATAATTTACCAAAGAAAAAATAGAGAGGTAAAAAATATGAAAAACCTAAAAATAGAAGAAATAATAAAAGTAACAGAAGGAGAATTAATACAAGGAGATAAAGAATATGAATGTATAAATTTTTCAAAAGATACAAGAAGCATACAAAAAGAGGACTGTTACATAGGAATAAAAGGAGCATCATTTGATGGAAGTAAATTTTGGAAACAAGCACTAGACCAAGGAGCGAGCACAGTAATAGTAGAAAATGTAGAAATAACAGAAGAAGACAAAAAACAATATCCTAAAAAGAACATAATAAAAGTAGAAAACACACTAGAAGCCCTATACAAAATAGCAAACTATAAAAGAAATAAATATAATATTCCAGTAATCGGAATAACGGGAAGTGTAGGGAAAACAAGTACAAAGGATATGGTTGCAAATGTTGTTTCACAAAAATATAAAACACTAAAAACCTTAGGGAACAACAATAATAACATAGGATTACCATTTACTATATTAAGATTAAAAGATGAAGAAGCAATGGTATTAGAAATGGGAATGGACCACTTAAGAGAAATCAGTTTGTTATCAACAATTGCAAGACCTAACATATGCGTAATTACCAACATTGGAACTTCACACATTGGAATTTTAGGGTCACAAGAAAACATACTAAAAGCAAAATTAGAAATCTTAGAAGGAGCAGATAATCCAACAATAATTATTAATAATGACGATAAATTTCTAAATAAATGGTATAAACAAAATAAAAATGATAAAAATATAATAACATATGGAATAGAAAATCAAAGTGATATTATGGCAAAAGACATCAAACTAACTATAGAAAATAGTGAATATACTTGTGTTTTAAATGATGAAAAAATAAATATGTATGTGCCTGTTGGTGGAGAACATTTTGTGCTAAATAGTTTATGTGCAACAGCAATTGGAAAAGTATTAGAAATAAGCAATGAAAAAATTGAAAAAGGAATTAAAAGTTTTGAATTAACTAAACAAAGAATGGATATAACAGAATTAGAGACGGGAATAAAAGTTATAAATGACGCATATAATGCAAACTGTGAATCTATGAAGGCATCATTAAAAATTTTAGGAAGTAGTAAAGAAAATAGAAAAATAGCAGTGTTAGGAGATATGTTAAACCTAGGGGAATACTCAAAAGACTTACATAGAAAAGTAGGAGAAGCGGTAGTAAAAAACAAAATTGATATATTAATTTGTCAAGGAGAGGAAACAAAATATATCGTAGAAGAAGCAGAAAGACAAGGAATGTCAAAAGAAAAAATTTACAAATTAGAAAATAGAGAACAAGTAATAGAAAAATTAAATAAAATAGTAAAACCAGAAGATGTAATTTTAATAAAAGCATCAAATTCTATGAAATTTTATGAAATAGCAGAAAAGTTTATAGCAATTCACAAAAAATAGAATAGAAAGGAAAGTGCCTATGTCAAAGAAAAATTTAGGAGTTATATTTGGAGGAATGTCAACAGAAAATAAAGTATCAGAGCTATCAGCAAATTCGATACTAGAAAACTTAGACAAAGAAAAATATAATATTTATCCTATATATATTTCAAAAGATGGCAATTGGTGGAAAGACAAAGGAGAAAAAGAAAAAATAGAAAACATAATGGAATACTTAAAGCAATTAGATGTTGTGTTTCCTGTATTACACGGACTTTATGGGGAAGATGGTACAATACAAGGATTACTGGAATTACTAAAAATACCATATGCAGGATGTGGAATTTTAGCATCTAGTGTAGGAATGGATAAAGTATATACAAAAGCAATTTTTGCACAAGCAGGATTAAAACAAGCAAAATATGAATATATAAGAAAATATAAAGATAAATATATATATGTAGATAAACGATTTAATGAAAAGATAATTACACTACAAGAAGCAGTAGAAAAAATCATAAAAAACTTAGGGCTACCAGTATTTGTAAAGCCATCTAGGTCAGGATCAAGTGTTGGAATAAACAAAGCGGAAACAAAAGAAGAACTACAAGAATATATAGAATATGCAACACAATTTGATAATAAAATTATTGTGGAAGAACAAATAGATGCAAGAGAGATTGAATGTGCAGTACTAGGAAACGAAGAAATAGAAGCATCAGTACTAGGAGAAGTAAAATCAGCAGAGAGCTTCTATTCATATGACGCAAAATACAAAAATAAAGAATCACATACAGAGATTCCAGCAGAACTACCACAAGAAACAGCAGAAGAAATACAAAAACAAGCAATAAAAGCATTTAAAGCAATAGATGGAAAAGGATTGTCCAGAGTAGACTTTTTTGTAGACAAAAACACATCAGAAATATATATAAACGAAATCAATACACTTCCAGGATTTACAAAAATAAGTATGTATCCACAGCTTTTTGCCCAAAGCGGAGTATCATACAACGAACTATTAGATAAAATTATTCAATTAGGAACAAATAATTTTTAAATTTCATGCCAACAGGGACGGACCTTTTTGGCATAAAAAAATCCATAAAAGCTATGGATTTTTTTTAAATTTGTGGTATAATAGTTATACCTAATTTTGGGAGGATGTTAAAAATGGTTTTTAAAAATTATTATAAAATACTTGGCTTAGAAACTAGCCGAGTTAATATAGATGAAATAAAAATAGCATATAGACAAGCAGCAAAGAAATATCACCCAGACTTAAATGTAGGGGACAAGCTAGCAGAAGAAAGAATAAAAGATATAAATGAAGCATATAGAACATTATCAGTTCCAGCATCAAAAAGAAAATATGATAGAATTTGGAATTCTAAATTTGGAAAAAGACCAGTTGTTACAGGAACAGGGACAATAATTAATATGTTCTTAGGAGATGTTGAAAAACTAAATAAAAATGGAAAAACAAAAAAGCAAATAGCAAAAAAAGGTGAAAATATAGAAACAGAGATAACCATAAAACTAGAAGAAGCATTTTATGGTCGAAGCAAACAAATTTCATTAAGAGATGCCAATGGAAGAGAAAAGACAATAACAATAGCAATACCAAAAGGAATAAGAAATGGAGAAAAAATAAGGCTAATTGGACAAGGAAAGCAAGGAGAAAACGGCGGAAAAAATGGAGATTTATTAATAAAAATAAACATCGAAGATAATCAAAGATTTAAATTAAAAGGGTGTGACATCTATACGGATTTATTACTTACACCTTGGGAAGCCGCACTAGGAACAAGAGTGTTAGTCAACTCAATAGATGATGAAACAAAAGTCTACATTCCGCAAGGAATACAGTCTGGAGAAAGAATAAGAATACCAAATAAAGGATATCAAACAGGGAAAGACACAAGAGGGGACTTAATAGCAGAAGTAAAAGTAGTAGTTCCTAAAAATTTAACAGAAGAAGAAAAACAAATTTATACAAAACTGAATGAAATATCAAATTTTAATCCAAGAGCATAAATTTATTAATAAAAGAGCAACTTTACATAAGGTAAATATTGACAATTATTGCAATATAAGTTATAATGTTGAACAGCAATGAAGCGAATGAAAATCTATGAACTATACATAGAATAGGGGTGTGAAAGGAATGGATGCTATACAAGGAAAACATTTTAGTATAACAGATCCAGAGGGAGTAAAAACAGTAATATATCAAGTTAATAAAACCGAAAAAGAATTCTTAAAAGATTCGCCAAAGTACACAGCAGAAAGACTAGAATATTCAGAAGAAATTGTACGGTAATTATAAAAAGAAGACTTTTTATGTTGATGATGTAAACAGACATAAAAATCAAATACTTATTTTATCTTTTGGAAAAGATAAAGTTGTTATTAATAATGGTATTCTAGAATCAGAACAAGTTAGAATATCAAAAAAACCAATGCCCTTTAAATTTGATACTATATATTCAGATCAAGCTCAAGAATACAAAAATGTAACATACACACCTAACTTAAAAAGACCAATATTTATAATAGACCCAGAAACAGCAGAAGAAATAAAGCCAACACTTTATTTTGATGAAGAAACAAATGATGTAAAAGGAAAATGTAAATTGAGACCTCATAAATCTTATTTCGTATTTGAAATGAGAGAAGAAGAGGGAAAAATTAATTTGGTTGGGGGAAGCCCAAAAATTGCAGATTAATTAAGGAGGAGAAAGAATGACATTATATTGGCCACCAGAAAAAACATTCCAATACAGATTTAAAGGTCGTGAGGAATTAACATTAACAATACCATTGGAGAACAATAAAAATAAAAAACAAGAAAATAAAGGTATTGAAAAATAATCAACACAAAAGAGTAGGTGAAAAATATGAATTACAAAATAGAAGGTGCAATAAGAAGAAATAGAAAAAACTTTATAATATTTGCAATACTATGGATAATTATAGCCATAGTATTTGTTCCGTCACTTACAAATAGCATTTATATGGCTGGATTAAGTGGAAAACTTGACGTAGTAGCATTTATAGAAACATTTGGAACATCAATAACAAATCCATTTGGAGCATTAGGAAATATATTTAAAAATGGTGTAGTAGGAGACTACATATCACATTTACTTGTAACAACAATATTTTTCTCAGTATTTTTCTTTATAGGATTTGTAAGATCAGCGCCAAAAAATGAATATACAGACATAGAACACGGCTCAAGTGATTGGAGCCAACGTGGAGAACAATACAGAATATTAAGTAAAAATAAAGGTATAATACTAGCTCAAGATAACTACTTACCAGTAGATAAAAGAGGAAACGTAAATGTATTAGTAGTAGGACGGTTCAGGTTCTGGTAAATCTGCATCATACTCAATACCAAATGCATACCAATGCTTAGGTTCATATGTATTTACAGACCCAAAAGGGGAACTATATGACAGAACAGCAGGATATTTAAAATCAAAAGGATATGAAATAAAAGTATTAAACTTAGTAAGACCAGAATATAGTGATGGTTATAATCCATTAGCACACATAAATTCAGAACTAGATGTAGACGTTATTGCAAACACAATAGTAAAAGGTCAAAAAGAATCAAGTGGTTCAGACCCATATTGGGACGATATGGCAGAAATGCTATTAAAAGCACTAATTTACTATTTAATAGCAACAAGACCAGAAGAAGAACAAAACTTAGCAAGTTGTGCAGAACTAGTAAGAGCAGCAAATAACAACGGAGGCGGAAACTTATTAACAGAATTAATAAGCCAATTACCATATGACCACCCAGCAAGAATGAACTACAAATCAATAGAAATAGCATCAGAAAAAACATATAGCAGTATACTAAGTTCATTGCAATCAAAACTAGGAAAATTTGATTCTAAAGAAATTGCAGAACTTACATCAACAGACACAATAAATTTTGAAGATATAGGAAATAAGAAAACGGCAGTATATGTAATATCATCAGATACACATACAGCATATGACTTTTTATTAACAATATTTTTCTCGCAAATGATACAACAACTATATGATTATGCAGATAAAAATGGTGGAGCACTAAAAGAGCAAACATTTTTTATATTAGATGAGTTTGCAAACATAGGAAAAATACCAGACTTTGATAAAAAAATATCAACATCAAGAAGTAGAAAAATATCATTTAGTGTAATATTACAAAACGTAGACCAATTAGAAGCGGTATATGAAAAATCATATGAAACAATAATGGGAAACTGTGATACTCACTTATTTTTAGGAAGTAACTCATACAAAACAGTAGAATATTTCTCTAAGCAATTAGGAGAAAAAACAATAGGAAGAGACAGTATATCAATAAATAGAGATAGGCAAAACTGGAAAACAGGAAAATCTGTATCAGACCAAGTAATGGCAAGAGCGTTAATGACACCAGACGAATTACGTAGAATGGATATAGACCAATGTATAATCTTTGTAAAAGGATTAAAACCAGTAAAAACAAGAAAATTTTATTATTTTGAAACTCCGATGGCAAAAAAATTAGCAGAGTTAGAGATAAGTCACAATGATATAGGAACAATAGATAGAGGACCATGGAGAAAATATAACCCATATAATCCATATGTAGAAGAAAAAGACAAAGAAGCAGTAGAAAACTTAAAAGTAGAATCATTAGATGACTTGTTTGAAGATGAACCACAAATAGAAGAAAAAAAGATAGAAACAAGTCCTAAAGTAGAAAAGAAAATAGAAGAACCACAAATTCAAACTTTAGACTTAATGGACTTTGAAGACGATTTTGAAGAAATATTAGCACCAACATTGCCACAAGAGCAAGAGCCAGAAGAAGATGAATATGATTTACAAAAAGAACTGGAAGCAAAATTTGATGAATTATTTGGACCAATAGAAGAGGATTAAAAGCGAAAGAGATTTCGCTTTTTATGTTATAGGAAAGACGAACTTTCCTATAACATAAAATGCTACAATCGCTATTGCCTTTGAGTTTTTCTCATTATATTCGAAAACTCAAATCGGCAATAAGAAAAGATGACAAAGTCACTTTTCTTATTGAAAAAAAATAAAAACTATAGTAGAATAAACCAAAAGAAAATAAAACAAGGAGAAAAAAATGAAATTTGTACACATAGCAGATATGCATTTTGATAGTCCATTCATAAACTTATCAGAAAAAGAATTATTAGGAGACAAAAGAAGACTACAACAAAGGAAAATATTAAAAAAAATAATAGAATACATAAAAGAAGAAAAAATAGAAAATCTATTTATTTCAGGTGATTTATATGAGCATAAATATATAAAACAATCAACAATCGAATATATAAATAATCTATTTAAAGAAATACCACAAACTAAAATATACATAGCTCCAGGAAATCATGATCCATACTTAAAAAATTCTTATTATAATAAATACAGATGGAATGAAAACGTAAAAATATTTCAAGGAAAAATAGAAAAAATAGAAACATTAGAAGCAGACATATATGGATATGGATTTGATGACTTTTATTGCACAAACTCAGGTATAGAAGAAATAAAAATAGAAAATAAAAACAAACCACAAATACTAATAATACACGGAACATTAGATGGGGCAAATATAGAAGAAAAGCAATACAACTCAATAACAACAAGAAAATTAGAAGAAATAGGATTTGACTATGTGGCATTGGGGCACATACATAAACCAAACTATGCGACAAACAAAATAGTATATCCAGGATCAACAATAGCTTTAGGATTTGACGAGCCTGGAGAACATGGAATGATAGTAGGAAATATCGAAAAGCAAGAAAATAGTGAAGAAACAAAAATAGAGTTAAAATTCATTTCATTAGACGATGAAGAATTTATAAAAAAAGAAATAGATGTAACTGAAATAAACTCAAAAGAAGAATTAATAGAAAAAATAAATGTAATAAAAATAGAAAATAATGAATATGTAGAAATAATATTAAAAGGAAAAAGAAACTTTGAAATCAATACATATGAAATAATAAAATATATAGAAAATGAAAGAATAATAAAAATAAAAAATAAAACAAAAATAGCATATGACTTAAAAAAGCTAGCAAACGGAACAACACTAAAAGGACTATTTGCAAAAGAAATACTAAATAAATACGAGCAAAAAGACTTAACAGAAGAAGAACAAGAAATAATAGAAAAAGCAATAGAAATAGCATTTGATGCATTAGAATAAAACCTAAAAAGTTTGGAAAAATAAAAAAGGAGATAAATTTTTTGAAAATAAATAAAATAAAAATAAATTCATTTGGAAAATTAAAAGAAAAAGAAATAGAATTAAAAAATGGAATAAATATTATTTTTGGAAAAAACGAATCAGGAAAATCTACATTATTAAAATTTATAGTAAACACATTTTATGGAATTTCCAAAAATAAAAAAGGAAAAGAATATTCTGATTTTGAAAAATACACTCCATGGATAGGAGAAGAATTTTCTGGAAAAATAGAATATGAACTAAATAATAAAAATAAATATGAGGTTTACAGAGAATTCAAAAAGAAAAATCCAAAACTATTTAATGATAAAAAAGAAGACATCTCAAAAGAATTTAATATAGATAAAACACTAGGTAATCAGTTTTTTTATGAGCAAACAAAAGTAGACGAGGAATTGTTTATGTCTACTGTGGTGGTTGGACAACAAGATGTAAAGCTAGGGAAACAAGAACAAAACATATTGGTACAAAAAATAGCTAATTTAGTCGGAACTGGAGATGACAATGTTTCATACAAAAGAGCAATTGATAGAATAAATAGAAGACAATTAGATGAAGTTGGAACATCTAAATCGAGAGAAAAACCAATCAACATAATGTCGAGAAAAATACAAAATTTAGAAGAAGAAAAACAGAATTTAGACAAGTATAAAAATTTTAAATATGAAATAGAAGAAAATAAAAATAATTTAGAAGAAGAAATTTATAATTTAGAAAATGAAAATAATTTATTAAAAGAAATAAGAAAAATAAAAAATGAAGAAGAATTAGAAAATGAAAAAATAAAAATAAAAGAAAATATAAAAAAAGAAAATAATGAAAAAATAAATTTAATAAAAAATAAAATAAATGAAATAAAAAAAGAAAATAAAAATATATTAGAAAAAAATAATGAAAAAATAACTAGTAAAAAATATAAAATTAATAAAAAATTAATTTTAACATTTATTTTATTAATTATAATAAATATTTTACAATTTATTTTTATTAAAAATAATATTTTTAAATATATTTTTCTTCTTACAGTACCAACGTTTTTAATTTTTTCTATATTTTTAGAAAATAAAAAAATAAAAAAACAAAAAAATAAAGAAAAAAACAATTTAATTAATTTAGAAAAGATAAATATTGAAATAAATAATTTTAACAATGAAATTAATTTATTAGAAAATAATAATATAAATTTAGAAAAAGAAATAAATAATTTAAAAAACAGTTTAATTTTAAAAATTAATTTTGAAAAAGAAAAAATAAAAAATAATTATTTAAATAAAATAGAAAAAAATAAAATAAATAATTTAATTAATTCAGAAAATCAAAATTACGAAATAGAAAATTTACAAAATAAAATAAATAATAAAAAAATAGAATTACATTCTTTAGAATTGGATAAGAAAAATATAGAACCAAAGCTAGACGATTTATCAAAAATAGAAGAAGAATTGGTTAACAATAAAAACAAAATGTTAACTTTGCAAAAATTAAACTTAAGTTTTGAATTAGCAAAAGAAATTTTAAACACGTCTTATGAAAAAATGAAAAACACAGTAACCCCTAAGTTTACACAAGAGCTATCAAAGAATATTTCTACAATAACAAATGGGAAGTATAACAATATTTTGTTTAATGATGAAGTGGGATTAATAGTAGAATTAGAGGATGGCAATTATGTTCCAGCATCTAAATTAAGTGTAGGTACAATAGACCAATTATACTTATCACTAAGATTATCAATGGTGGAAGAATTATCAGAAGAAAATATGCCAATAATTTTAGATGAAACATTTGCTTATTATGATACAGAAAGATTAGAAAATATTTTAAAATATATTAATGAAAAATTTAAAAATCATCAAATAATAATTTTTACTTGTACAAATAGAGAAGAGGAAATATTAGAAAATGCAAATATTAATTTTAATAAAATAGAATTAATATAAAAAGAAGGGAGAATAATGGAAAGAATAAATAATATAATAAAAAATTTAAAACAAAAAAATAAAAAAAATATACAAAAATTATTATTAGTTTTAATAGCAACAAATTTAATAATTTCAGTAATATTTATTTTTACAGATTTATTTTTGATAAATAAAATAATAAAAACAATAATAAATTCTTTAGTAGGAATAGTAAATATAATACTAGTAATATTAATGTTAAAAAAAGACGATGAACAAATATCTGAAAAAGAAGTAGAATTAAAAGAAGATAAAACGTATAATCCTATTATGCTTCAATTTTTTAAAGAAAGTAAAGTGACAGCAAATATCAATTTAATATTGGCAGAATGTGAAAGTCTAATAGAAAGAGATTTATTAAAAATAAATAAAAAAGAAAATGGAACAATAATGACTTTAAAAAGTGATGTATTTACAAGAATGAATGGTATAGAAGGAATAGAAGAAAATCAAATAGATTCATATTCTAAAAATGGAATTCCAGCATATGAAAATTTATTTGTAACAAAAGTACTATTTCCATTTGAAAACGAAATAACTTTAAGAGAATTAATAAAAAAGGCAAAGAACGGATATTATAAAGAAAGAGGCGAAATGTGTGAATTTTTACTAGAAAAAATGGTAGTGCATGAATTGAACAATCAAAATATAATGCAAGAGAGTAAAAATAAAACATTTGCTATTATATTGATAATAAATATTATATGTAGTGTTTTAACATGGTTTGGACTAGGAATAATTAATATTTTATTATTTATAGGAGCTGTTGCAAATATAGCTGTAAGTGTAATATTACTTAAAAATGAGAATGTTTTTGCATATAGCTTTAGCCCAGAAATTTTAGAATATATAGATAAGGTTACTAAATATGCTAAAAATATAAATTTAGATAGTGAAGATATAACTAAAAAAGATATAATTTTAAAAATATTATTTGGAGATATTATAATTGATGAAACAATAGAAAAATATTTGTAAAAATTGAAACACATTTCAATTAAGCATAATGTACTTGTAAAACAGTATAAAATGTAGTATAATAATTTGGAATAAATTAACAAAAAAGGAGCGTATATATGTTTGAAAAACTAGAAGCAGTAGAAAAAAGATATGACGAATTAACAAAAATGATAGCAGACCCAGAAGTTATATCAAACAATTCAGAATGGCAAAAATTAATGAAAGAGCATGCAAGCATAGAAGAAATTGTACAAAAATTTAGAGAATATAAAAAAGTAAAACAATCAATGGAAGAAGCAGAAGAATTAATGCAAGACCCAGATATGAAAGAACTTGCAGAAGAAGAATATTATAGTTCAAAAGAGCAAATGCCAAAATTAGAAGAAGAATTAAAGTTCCTACTAATACCAAAAGACCCAGATGATGATAAAAATATAATGTGTGAAATAAGAGCAGGAGCAGGTGGAGATGAAGCAGCTTTATTTGCAGGAACATTATTTAGAATGTATTCAATGTATGCAGAAAAAAGACATTGGAAACTAGAAGTATTAAACGAAAATGAAACAGGGCTTGGCGGATACAAAGAAATATCATTTATGATTACAGGAAAAGGTGTATATAGTAGATTAAAATTTGAAAGTGGAGTACACAGAGTACAAAGAGTTCCAGACACAGAGAGTAGTGGAAGAATACATACATCAACAGCGACAGTAGCAGTATTGCCAGTAGTAGAAGATGTAGAAATAGAAATAAATCCAGCAGACATAAAGATGGAAGTATTTAGAGCATCAGGAGCAGGAGGACAACACATTAACAAAACATCATCAGCCGTAAGATTAATACACGAACCAACAGGAATAGTAGTAGAATGTCAAACAGAAAGATCACAATTCCAAAACAAAGACAATGCAATGAAAATGCTAAGAACAAAATTGTATGAAATAGAAAAAGAAAAACAAGACAGTGCAGTTGCAAATGCAAGAAGAACACAAGTAGGTTCTGGAGATAGAAGTGAAAAAATAAGAACATATAACTACCCACAAGGAAGAATAACAGACCATAGAATAGGAATGAGTATCTATCAAATGGAAAACTTCCTAAATGGAGATATTGATGAAATGGTAGATAACTTAATCGCAGCAGACAGAGCTGAAAGATTAAAAGGAGAAGAATAGATTTTAAAAGGATAAGTTGAATTTAATTTTAACTTATCCTTTTAATGTTATATAACTTAGCAATATTTTAAGAATATTTTACTTGGCATCAAATTGATGTTGCAAATATTCCTATAATAAACCCTATCATATTACCGTATTGCAGTCATTCTTCCTTGATACAATTTATTTGACTCAGGTATTAATTCTCCGAGATACTATGTAAAGCATTGCACCTGCTGAAAAGCTTAGGCAAAATGCTATTACAGCCTGTGAGATACCTCCAACTATTGCTCCAAAAAAAGCACCAATTCCAGTTGTTATTCCTGACAAAACAACATAAAATATAACTTTTCCTATTTTCATTCCTCCATTTTTCATTGGTACTGCCATTGATATTCCTTCTGGTATGTCGTGAAGGCAAATTGCAATTGCGAGACTTAGGCCTAACTTAATTGATGCTTCAAATCCCGAACCTATTGCTAATCCTTCTGGAAAATTGTGTAAAGCTAATCCTATTGATACTATTATTCCTGTTTTTAATAGGTCATTTGTACCTCTTCTAATTTTGCTGTTAAATTTCTTTTCTACTATTAAATCGCAAATTATCATTGCTATTATTCCTAGTATTGTTCCTAATACTACTGTTACTATTTTGCTTATTCCGAAGGCTTCCGGTAATAAGTCAAAACATATTACTGACATCATTAGTCCAGATGCAAATGCTAGTATAAAACTCAAAAATTTGTTAGAATGTTTTTTTATTGTTACTCCTATTATTCCACCTAAAGTCGTTCCAAAAGTTCCAAAGAATAATCCTAGTAATGTTGTTTTTAATATTTCCATAGATAAACTCCTTATTTTGTTTTACTATATTTTATTTTTTATTCTTTAGTTTTATTCATTTTAGGGATATTTACATAGTTTAAATAAAATATTAATAAAAATTTCAAAAAGCCATTGTAAAAGAGAACAAATGTTGTTATAATATAACAGTCAAAAGGAAACAGAAAAGAAAGGAAAAAACAAATGCAAAACATATTAGAAGGATTAAACGATAAACAGCACGAAGCCGTAGTAACAACAGAAGGACCATGCTTAGTAATAGCAGGAGCAGGAAGTGGAAAAACCAAAGTGTTAACACACAAAATAGCATATTTAATAGAAGAAAAAGGTGCAAAGCCTTGGGATATACTAGCAATAACATTTACAAATAAAGCAGCAAACGAAATGAAAGAAAGAATAGCAAATTTAATAGGAGAAGCAGCAAAAGACCTATGGATGGGAACGTTTCACTCAATTTGTGTAAAAATACTAAGAAGATTTATAGATAGAATAGGGTTTGACACATCATTTATAATATTTGATACATCAGACCAAAAAACATTAGTAAAAGGATGCTTAAAAGACCTAAACATAGACGACAAATTATTTAATGATAGAGCAGTTCTATCAGAAATAAGTAATGCAAAAAACGAAATGTTAGAACCAGCACAATATCAAGCAAGAGCAAATGGAGACTTTAGAAAAGAAAAAATAGCAACAGTATATGAGTTATATCAAAAAAGATTAAAAGAAAATAATGCAATAGACTTTGACGATATTATAAATTACACAATAAAAATTCTAATGGAAAATGCAGACATATTAGAATACTATAGCAATAAATTCAAATATGTACTAGTAGACGAATATCAAGATACAAACAAATCACAATTTACATTAGTAACAATGTTAGCATCAAAACACGGAAACATTACGGTTGTAGGAGATAACGACCAAGGGATATACTCATTTAGAGGAGCAGATATATCAAACATACTAAACTTCGAAAAAGATTTTGCAGGAACAAAAATAATCAAACTTGAACAAAATTACAGATGTACAGGAAATATATTAAAAGCTGCAAACAGCGTAATCAAAAATAATGAAGTAAAATATAAAAAAGAATTATGGACAAACAACGAACAAGGAAACTTGCCAAAAGTATATCAAGCACAAAACGAATATGACGAGGGAACATACATAGTAGAACAAATAAATCACTTAAAAAGAGAAGAATACTACAAATACTCAGACTTTGCAGTACTATATAGAATGAATACACAATCAAGAGCAATAGAAGAAATGCTTAGAAGAGAGGGAATACCATACAAAATTATAGGTGGACTAAAATTCTATGAAAGAAAAGAAATAAAAGACACCATAGCATACTTAAGACTAATACAAAATGGAAATGACAACCTAAGCTTGAAAAGAATAATCAATGAACCTAAAAGGGGAATAGGAAAAACAAGCTTAGATAAAATAGAACAAATAGCACAAGCAAACGAAACATCAATGTATGAAGTAATAAAAAATGCAGAACAATACGGATTAAATAGAGTATACCTAAACTCTAGAGAATTTGTAAATTGTATAGAAGAACTAAAAGCTAAAAAAGATGATATGAAAATATCAGAATTGATAAAAGCAACATTAAAGAAAAGTGGCTACACTAAAGCGTTAGAAGCAGAGAACACCATAGAAGCAGAAAATAGAATAGAAAACTTAGACGAACTTTTAACAGTAGCAATAGAATTTGAAGAAGAAGAAGCGGAAAATGGACTAAGTCAATTCTTAGAAGGAATAACATTATCTAGTGATATAGACAATTTAGAAGAAACAGAAGACTATGTGACATTGATGACTTTGCATAGTGCAAAAGGACTAGAATTCCCAGCAGTATTCTTAGTAGGACTAGAAGAAGGAATATTCCCAGGGTATAAATCAATATCAGAACCAAGAGAACTAGAAGAAGAAAGAAGACTATGCTATGTAGGAATAACAAGAGCGAAAGAAAACTTATTCCTAACATGCAGTAAACAAAGAACAATATTTGGTTCAACAAGCTATAACCCAACATCAAGATTTTTAACAGAAATACCTTCAGAACTACTAGAAGGATATGACGAAGCATTTGGAGAAACAACAAACAAGGAACAACTATTTAAAGATTCTCCTTATAGTTGGACATATGGTAGCAAAAACAACAATAGTAATAATAGTGGAATAAAAACATACAAAATAAATGAAAAAGAACCTGCAGTTGCAGCATCTTCAGCGATTAGTAAAGGTTCAAACTCAGGATTTATGTTTAGAACAGCAGAAAGTTTCTTGAATAACCTAACAAAGAGCGGAACGGGCAATGTAGACCTTTCAAAATACAAAGCAGGAGTAAAAGTTATGCACAAGAAATTTGGTGAAGGAACAATAGGAAAAGTGGAAGCAGAAGGAGAAGACTTAAAAGTAGACATAGACTTTGAAAAAGTAGGACATAAAAGACTTATGGCTAAATTTGCAAATCTACAAATAATAGAATAGAACTTTTAAAACGTTTTGGGACAACCCAAAAAAGTTTTGAAATTTATAAAAAGTAAAAAAGTTTTAACTTTGAAAAAATAAAAGTTAAGACTTTTTTATTTTTTAGTTAAAAGATTTTGCATAAAAAAACAAAATAAGCAAAGAATAAGTAAGAATAACAAAAAGAAAGGAATGATACGAATGGCAGATTTAAATCAAACAGAATTACAACACTTAAGACATCTAATAGGAGCACACGAAACAGTATATCAAAAACTAAATACTTATTCTTCACAAGCGGTAGACCCACAAATAAAGCAAGTGTTTGCGAAATCAGCGCAAGACGCATTAAATACAAAACAAAAATTAATGAACTTTTTAAATAATTAATAAGGAGGAAATCAAAATGGATGAAAAGGTAATGGTAAACGATATCTTAGCTGGAGTAAAATCAGACTTAGTAGCATATCAAACAGCTATATCAGAATCAGAAAATATGCAACTAAGACAAACATTCCAACAAATAAGAAATAGTGACGAAAGCTTCCAATACGAACTATTCAAAATAGCTCAATCAAAAGGATACTATCAACCTGCGCAAAAAGCAACTGTAACAGAAATTAACACAGTAAAAACAGAATTACAACAATAATTAAATATTAGAATAAAATTTTTTTATAAAAGGACAGTCTCTAATGGCAATATTTTGCTAAAAAGGACTGCCTTTTTATTATAAATATGAAAATGAGAGATAAACGGAGAAAAAAAGAGTAAATAGAAACAAAATGAAGGAAAACTATGAAATACAAACAAGCCATATTGTTGCAAAAAATGAAATATTACAATATTATTACAAAAGAAATATTATAAAAAACCAAAATACAAAGGAGATAAAGTAAGTATGTTAAAGAAGCTATTAGTACATACAAGACGAGGTATAAAATTTATAGTATTATTTATAATTGCAGTATTCCTAATTGTAGGAGCAATAGCATTTTTATATAAACCAACATATAGTGTATGGTTAGGGGATGAGCAAATAGGTTATACAGAAAACAAGTCAACTCTACAACATACAATAAATGAATATGTTGAAAGTGGTGATGGAGATGAAAACATTGCATTTGTGCAAGTAAATAAACTTCCAGAATACAAGCTATGCTTATTGAAAAAAGACATAGTATCAAATGATGAGGAAATACTAGGGAAAGTTAAAGAAGACGGAATTGCCTATTATAGATATTATGCAATAGCAGAAAAGGGAGAAGAGAAACTATACGTTTTAAATTTTGAAGAAGCAGAAAGTGTAGTAAATAAATTAAAAGAGAAAAACAGCAATAATATTGAGGATATAACAATTTTAGAAAAATATGAAACAGAAATGGCAGACATAGTATCAAGTGAAGACGCAGTAGCAAAACTATATGTTGAAAAACCAAAAGTAGTTACAGTAGCTAAAAACAAAACAAATACATATAAATCTACTGGAAATGTGAATATAACAAGCACAATGTCAGGTGGAAGTGCTAGTATAGGAATAAGCCTAATTAGACCAGTATCAGGTATTATAACATCAAGATTTGGTGCAATAAGTAAGATAAGAACTTCAGCACATACAGGGCTAGATATATCTGCAGCACAAGGAACACCAATTAAAGCGGCAGCAGCTGGAACGGTAGTATCTTCAGGGTGGAATTCACACGGATACGGAAACATGGTAGTAATATCACATGGAAACGGTGTTCAAACATATTACGCCCATTGTCTTAGCTTATATGTAACAGCAGGGCAACAAGTATCACAAGGGCAAACAATAGCAGCAGTAGGTTCTACTGGAAATTCAACAGGACCACATTTACACTTAGAAGTAAGAGTAAACGGAGTTGCATATAATCCACAAAATTACGTATATTAATATGATGTTTTTAGGGACAGTCCCAAAAAACACAAAAAAATAATCCCCCTAAATCGGGGGATATTTTAATGTGCGAAATAATTAATTCCTGTTAAAATAGCATTGTTTTTAATTATAACTTTGCCGTGCTCCAAAAGCTTGCTTTCGAAAGTAGACGCAGTAGGCAAAGGCGTAGCAAATTCTGTGATTAGAAAATAAAGAGGTTTTATAGAGTTATGGCAAACATTAATGTTTTTAACAAGTAAAAAATATGTATCATTATATAAATATAAAACAATATTTTTAGATAGTTTCTTTATATTAAATGAATTTATTTGATTTATTTGCTCACAAAGTAGGCAAAAGTCCTCGAAGTTGTTAAATTTAAAGATAGCGTTTGAAGTTATAGGCATTGGAGATTTTCTTTTTACAGTTAATTTCTTTTTTTCCACTTTTTGTGAATATTTAGTAATAGTAAAAACCACAATATTCTCAGTAGAAGAGAATGATTCGATTAGTAGTTTGCAACCATCGGTATTAAAACCAACTTCATATTCTGCTTTTTTCAAAATGTCGGCTAACAATAAGTTATCGGCTAAAGCCTCAGCAATAAAAGCTTTAGGAGATAGATTTTCGATGTTAAAATCGGAGGGGTTAATAAGTACTCGAATTTTATTCTCTGTTAGTCTTTCTATTTTCATAAATATATGGCCTCCTTAAAACACTTATTAATTATATTATACTACTAATAGCATTATATTTAAATCCACAAAATTTGGTAACAAAATTATATGTAAAAAATACCCAAATATACTTGAAAATTTTACTAATTCAAGATATAATAGGAACGTGGTAAAAAAGTAATATCCGTAAGGAAAAATTAAACTTTTAGGAGGAGAAAAAGATATGGCAACTAAAGAAAAAAATATATGGATTTTATTAATATTCATTTTATCAGGACTTGTAATAGGAGGACTACTTGGAGAATTAGCATCAAGAGTAAGCTGGTTATGGTGGTTATCATATAACCAAAGCTTTGGTTTAGAAAGTCCAGTAACACTAGATTTAAGTATAATGCAAATAACATTTGCGTTAATGTTTAAAATAAGTGTGTCAAGTATAATAGGAATGGTATTAGCAATATTCATATACAAAAAAATATAGAAAACGAAAAAATAGGGGCAAAAAACATTAAGAAAGGAACAATAAGAATTTGCCTATGAAAATAAAAGAATTACCAGAATTAGAAAGACCATACGAAAAACTAGAATTATATGGAGAAAAAGCTCTGTCAAATGCAGAATTATTAGCAATAATAATAAAAACAGGAACAAAAGAAGAAACATCAGTACAACTAGCACAAAAATTATTAAAACTAAATAACACAACAGAAGAAGACCTAGGTTATTTGCAAACACTAACAATAGAAGAACTAATGCAAATAAAGGGAATTGGGAAAGTAAAAGCAATACAATTAAAAGCAGTAGGAGAAATAGCCAAAAGAACATTCCAAAAAACGAATTATAAAAAAACAAAAATAAAATATCCAAAAGACATAGCACAAATGCTAATGAGCGAAATGAGATTCAAAACAACTGAAGTAATAAAAGTAATAATACTAAACTCAAAAAACGAAATATTAAAAATAGAAGAAATAGCATCAGGAGGGTCAAATTTTGCAAATGCAGAAATAAAAGAAATATTATCAGAACCAGTAAAAATGAAAGCACCAAAAATAATACTAGTTCATAACCATCCAAGTGGAGACCCAACACCAAGCTTGAAAGACAAGGAATTTACTCAGAATTTATATGAAATAGCAATGTTCTTAGGAATAGAACTAGTAGACCACGTTGTAATAGGAAATATGAACTATAAGAGCATATTTACCGAAATGATAAATGAAGGACAACAAAAGAACGATAATAAAAAAAGAAAGGAAAATGAAAATGTTTAAATTTTTTACATTAGGATCAAAAGACATAGGAATTGACTTAGGTACAGCCAATATATTAGTAGCACTAAAAGGAAAAGGAATAATATTAAAAGAGCCATCTGTTGTGGCAATAGATAGAAAAACTGGAAGCATAATGGCAACAGGAAATGAAGCAAAAGAAATGTTACGGAAGAACTCCAGAACAAATAAAAGCGGTAAGACCGTTAAAAGATGGAGTAATAGCAGATTTTACAGCAACACAACTAATGTTAAAAAACATAATACAAAAAGTAGCTAAAAAATACAATATAGGAAGACCAAGAATAGTGGTAGGAGTACCATCAGGAATAACAGAAGTAGAAGAAAGAGCAGTAGAAGAATCTGTATTACAAGCAGGAGCAAAAGAGGTATATCTAATAGAAGAACCAATGGCAGCAGCAATAGGAGCATCATTAGATGTAGGAGAACCAAGTGGAAATATAATAGTAGATATTGGTGGAGGAACAACAGAAGTAGCAGTAATATCATTAGGAGGAATAGTAGTAAGCCATTCACTAAGAATAGCAGGAGACGAACTAGATGAAGATATAGTAAATTATATAAAAAGAGAAATGAATCTAGCAGTAGGAGAAACAACAGCAGAGCAAATCAAAATGCAAATAGGATGTGCAATGCCTCTAATGACAGAAAGTGTAATGGAAATAAGAGGAAGAGACCTAAATGATGGACTACCAAGAACAGTAATGATAAGTTCAGCACAAATAGAAGAAGCAATAAAAGAATCAATAGGTAAAATAGTAGAAATAGTAAAAGTAACATTAGAAAAAACACCACCAGAACTAGCAGCAGACATAATGGAAAAAGGAATAGTACTAGCAGGTGGAGGAGCACTAATAAAAAATTTGGACAAACTATTAAGCATAGAAACAGGAATGCCAGTATATATTGCTGAAGAACCACTAGACTGTGTGGTAAGAGGAGCAGGAAAAACATTAGAAGATTTAGAAAGATTAAAAGTTGTTCTTCAAAATGCAAGATCTAGAAGATAAGGTAAAAAGGCAACAAAAGTTGAATAACGCAAAATAAAGGAAAAGAAGGAGTAGAAAATGTACAAAAACAAAAAAGGCGGAATAATAGGAATTATAATAACAATAATACTATTAATATTAATTGTAATATTTTCAAATGGAGAAAAAAATAGTAACTTCTTTGAAAATGCTGCAACAAACCTAGTAATGCCAATACAAAATGGACTAACATACCTAAAAAACAAACTAGGTGGAAACAACACATTTTTTACAGACATAAACAACCTAAAATCTGAGAATGAGAAATTAAAACAAAAAAATAGTGAACTAGAGCAATCCCTAAGAGAACTAGAAAACATCAAAAACCAAAATGAAACACTAACAGAATATTTAAACCTAAGTGAGAAATATGGAGAATACAAGACAATACCAGGATATGTAATAAACAAAGAAATAAGTAATTACTCAAAGACAATAGTAATAAATATTGGGAAAAAAGATGGAATAGAAGAAAATATGACAGTAATAGCAGACAAAGGTCTAGTTGGACACGTAATATCAGTAACAGAAACAACAGCAAAAGTACAAACAATAATAGACACAGCAAGTTCAGTAAGTTGTTCAATGAGCACAACAAAAGACAGCATAGTATGTAAAGGAACATTAGACGAAAAATCAGCATTAAAAGCAATGTATATCCCAACAGAGAGCAACATTATTCAAGGAGACAGTATAGAAACATCAGGGTTAGGTGGAATTTATCCAAAAGGAATTCACATAGGAACAGTAAAAAAAGTAACAAATACACAAAATATGACAGATAGATACGCAATTGTAGAAGCAGCAGTAGATTTTGATAAACTTGATACAGTATTAGTAATAAAAAATTAATGAAATAAAGTAGAGGTGAACAAATTGAAAAAGTTAATAATAAATATAGCATTAATAATAACAGCACTAATTATATATTATTTACAATCAAACTTTTTTAGTTGGTTCAATATTGCAGGAGTTATGCCAAATCTGTATGTTATACTAGTTTTATTTATAGGATTATTTGCAAATCAAACAACAGGAACAGCATATGGAATAGGAATAGGAATAGTAGTAGATTTACTATTAGGAAAACAAGTTGGAATATATGCTGTATCACTAGGGCTAGTTGGATTTCTAGCAGGAGTTTTTGATAAGAATTTTTCAAAAGATAGCAGAATGACAATAATGGTTATGTCTATAGGAGCAACAGCTATATATGAAATATTAAACTGGATATTAAAATATATATTTATAGCAAGTCAAGTAGAAATAGTAAACTTTGCAATAATTCTTGCAATTGAAATAGTGTTTAATGTAATACTAACAATTATATTATATCCATTAATACAAAAAGCGGGGTATTATATAGAAAACGAATATAAAGGAAACAAAATATTAACAAGATACTTCTAAAAAAGGAGGGAAGAAGTTTGACAAGAAAAAATAAAAGTGCAAAAAAAGCAAATGTTAACTTAAGATTTAATATATTAACAGTATTAATATATATAGTAGGAATTATATTGATTGTCAAACTATTTTCACTTCAAATAGTACATGGAGCCGAATATAGAGAACAATCAAACACGAGACTAACAAGAGAAAGTACACTAGAAGCGGCAAGGGGAGCAATACTAGATAAGACGGGAGTACCACTGGTTACATCATCAATGAGATTTTCGCTTGAAATGTACAAAACAAAAGTTGACAACAACACACTAAATGAAGATATATTAAATATGGTACAAGTTTTAGAAAAATATGAAGTATCATATGTAGATTCATTTCCAATTAGCATAAATCCATATGAATTTAAAATTTCAGAACAAGCACTTGCTAATTGGAAGAAATCAAACAATTTGGACCCAAACATAACAGCAGAAGAAGCTTTTGACAAATTTGTAAATAAATATAAAATTCAAAATACTAACAATATAGAAGAACTAAGAAAAATAATAGCAATAAGATATGAAATATCACAAAAAGGATATAGTAGTACAAAAGCAATAACAATAGCAAAAAACATACCAAGAGAAGCTGTTGCAGAATTTAGTGAAAGCTCAAATAAGTTTTCAGGACTAAACATAGTAGTACAGCCTGTAAGAAGCTATACATCAGGAAGCTTAGCATCACACATCTTAGGATATGCATCACAGATAAGTTCAGAAGAATATGAAACAAGAAAGAATACATATGATCAAAATGACCTAATAGGAAAAACAGGAATAGAATATGTATTTGAAGAATATCTAAGAGGTAAAAAAGGAACAAAACAAATAGATATGAGTGTTGATGGAAGCACAACAGCAGAATACATTTCAGAAGAAGCAATAGCAGGTTCAGATGTAGTGCTAACAATAGATGCAAACTTACAAAAGGTAACAGAAGATGCATTAAGAAATAATATACAAAAAATATCAACAGGTGGATTTGGAAAAGTATATGATGCAAAAGCTGGAACTTGTGTTGTAATGAATGTAAAAAGTGGAGAAATATTAGCAATGGCAAGCTATCCAGACTACAATCCAGCAGACTTCGTAGGCGGAATAAGCTCAGAAAATTGGGCAAAATATAGAGACGACGAAGCAAAACCACTAGTAGACAAAGCAATACAAAATTCATACTCACCAGGGTCAACATTCAAAATGATAACAGCAATAGCAGGATTAGAATCTGGAGTAATAAACCTAAACACAAGAATAAATGACACAGGTGTATACACAAAATATGCAAAAGTTGGAATAACAATGAATTGTTGGGTATATACAGACTACCACAGAGGACATGGAAACATAAACGTATCACAAGCAATAGAGCAATCTTGTAACTATTTCTTCTACGAAACAGCAGACAGAATGGGAATAGATAAATTAGTTCAAGTAGCAAAATATTTTGGGCTAGGAGGAAAAACAGGAATAGAATTACAAGGTGAAACAGCAGGAGTATTAGCAAGTAGAGAATCAAAAGCAAAAATACACACAGACTCACCAAACTGGAATCCTGGAGATAGCTTAAATGCAGCAATTGGACAAGGAGATAATGAGTTTAGTCCAATACAAATGGCAAGATACATAAGTATGCTTGCAAATGGCGGACACAGAATATCACCTACAATAATAAAAACAATAAGAAGTGCAGACGGAACAGAAGTATCAAGAGAAGAAATAGATAAATTTGTAAACGCAAAATTAGGAATACAAGAAGAAGAAACAGAAGAGTTAAATATCAACCAAAATTACCTAGATGCAGTACTAAACGGAATGAGGTCAGTTACATCAGATAGTTCAGGAACAGCATATTCAATATTTAGGAACTTTAACATAAGTGTAGGTGGAAAAACAGGTTCTGCAGAAGCACCAGGTAACAAAGTAAATGCGTGGTTTGTGGGATTTGCGCCATTTGAAAACCCAGAAATAGCGATAGTAGTTATGGTAGAAAATGGTTCACATGGTAACTATACAGCAGAAGTAGTAAGAAATATAATGTCAGAATACTTCGGAATGAACACACAAAATGTAGAAGAAGATATGACAGCAACACCATATGTACAAATAATGAATTAATTTGAAAGGATGTTAAAATGAGAAATAGTGTTAGTATTAATTTAAGAAAAGATGAAATAATAATAAAATTAAGCGAAGATGTGGAACAAAGAGAAATAGTAGGAAGACTAAAGAAAAAACTACCAGACTTAAAAAAATTATACCAAAACGAAAAAACTCCAATAAGAGTAGTAGGAAAAGTACTAAAAAATAAGGAAATAGACGAAATACAAGACCTAATAAAATCAACAATAGATGTAGAAATAAACTTTGATATGCCAAAAACACTAGGGCTACACAGCATAAGAAGAACATATGATAGAGAAATAGCAACATCAGAAACAAAATTTCATAGAGGTTCACTTCGTTCAGGGCAAAAGCTAGAAACAGAAGGAAGCTTAGTAATTCTAGGAGATGTAAACTCAGGAGCAGAAGTAATAGCATCAGACAATATTGTAGTATTAGGAGCGTTAAGAGGCTTGGCACATGCAGGCGCAAAAGGAAATAAACAAGCAATAGTAGCAGCTCGGACTATTTGATGCTGTGCAAATTAGAATCGCAAATATAGTAAAAGAAATCAACAGAGACGAAGAGCCAATGCACAAACAAGCATACATAAGCGTAATAGAAGACAAAATTGTGATAGAATAATTTTAGCTTAAAAGCAACAAAATTAAACTAATAAACAAAATTTCATCTTTAACACCTTCTGTATAAAGAAAAAATAATAAACCAAGAATAAGAATATCATCAAAATATAATTTGATGCCAAGAATTTCTAAAATAGGTTCTTCTAAATTAGAAGAAAACAAATTAGAAAAATTCAAATTGGCAAAAGAATTTCGTTTTGATGCTATTCTTTTTTCAGGTTCTTCAACC
Source organism: uncultured Clostridium sp. (assembly GCA_947648905.1). GTDB lineage: Bacteria > Bacillota > Clostridia > TANB77 > CAG-508 > CAG-269. The sequence continues at coordinate 216,017 of CANSPP010000001.1, forward strand.
TTTTCAGGCTCTTCGATTTTTTCTATTTTTTGCAAATTATTATTTTGCATTCTATGATTATAATAATTATTATAACGATAGTAATAATTAGAATAAACCATTGCCATTATTCTCCTTGCCATCATTTTTTAACAATTCAGCAATTTTAGCAACATTCATCAAATTAGCATATTGATCAATTTTTTCTTTCTTTTCATCTCTTAAATAAGGTTTTAAAGAATGAAGTAAATTTGTTCTAGGGTCATCTTTAGAATTCATTTTATCTAAAACAGACTTCATTTTCATAATAGTGTTCATATCAATATTACTAAAATCAAAATTGCCAGAATTATTATTTCCGCTAGAATTCCCATTATTTTTATGTGCATTGTCTCCATTATTCATCATAGAAGAAAAATTTTGCATCATTTCTGGCGGAATTTTAGAAATAACATCAGAAAGTTCGCCATTGTCCATCATACTTTTCAATTTATTAACCATATTTGCATCAATATTAAAATTATCCAAAAAAATCACCTCTAAATAAATATATTCAAGATAAATAAAAAAAGACACAAATTTATAGTTAAAAATTGACATAAAAAGTTAAAAAAAGACCTTAAAAACCTTGAAAAATATGGAAAAAAGGAGTATAATAATTAGTAGAGACATTTTATACAAAATACAATTTTGTAAATAAATAAAAAAATGGACATACAATAGTAAAAAATATAAAAATGGGAGGAATGTATTTATGAAAAAGACAATGAAGAAATTTTTAATATTAATGATAGCCACTATACTATTATCAAGTGACTTTTTATTAGTAGGAGCTAATATCTCTCAAGCAGCTGAAGCCGAAGACACTAGCAAAAATAGCCAAGAGGAAACAGCGCTAAATCAAGAGGATGAAAAGATGAAAACATTTGAACAAAAAAGTGATAATGTTTCTTTTTGTGTGCAAATGACAAAAGAAATTTATAAAGGGTATTTAAACCAAGTAAATGAAAAAGAAACACCATATGAAGAAAACTATCAAATTGAAATAACAGACTTGGAAAACTTAGAATCCCTAAACATCACAAACGAAACAGAAAAATTTGTAGGAGAAGAAATAGAATATCCTACAAACAACAGTACATATTACAAACAAACAACAATATTAAAAGATAGTATGAAAGATGTATTAGGAAAAGACGGAAAAATAACAATAAAATACGAAGATAAAGAAATTATAATAGATGCAAATTCACAAACAAATGAAGCAGGAGAAATTGTAATAGACTATGAAGATGAAAATGTAAACAAATTAGTAATAGAAACTTCAAAGCCAGAAAAGCTAGGAACACTAGAAATAAAAAATCAAAAAGCAATAAAATCAAACACAGAATACTCAAAAGAACAATTAAAATCAATACAAAAACTAGCAGAAACAATAAAATTAAACGACTTAAATAATGACATAGAAATGGAATTATTAGATACAAAACCAGAAGTAAAGCTAGAACTAAATAAAACAGACCTATCAACAATGATAGAAAATAACATAGAAATGAGTGTAACACTAAAAACAAATGGAAACCAATATGAATTATATAAAAATCCAAGAATTACACTAGAATTACCAGAAGAAGTAGAAGAAATCAAACTAAACGCAATAAACCTACTTTACGAAACAGAACTAAAAATTGCAAATTATGAAATACAAGGAAGAACAATTGTAATTGAATTAGAAGGTGAACAAACAACATACAAAGAAGCGGGAATAGAAGGAGCATTATTAGTATTAAATGCAAATATGAAACTAAATAAAAAATCTCCAAATGCAACAAAAACAATAAAAGCAGTAGTAACAAATAATGAAACTACTTGCCAAAATGAAAGAGAAATTAAAGTAATATCACCAAAAGAAATAATTACAGTAAACAGCATTGAAGAATTAAATATTGAAACAGTAGGTGAAGAAACAAAAGTAAATACAACATTAGACGTAGGAGCAGAAAACAAACTAGTTAGAGTTACATCAGAAGTTATAAACAATACAGAAGGAACTATAAATAATACAGCAATATTAGGAAGATTTCCAACAAATGGTGAATTAAAGCTAAATGATGAAACTTTAGAAAACAACTTAAATGCAATCATTAGAAGCAATATCACAGTAGATGAAAACAAAGCAGAAGTATATTATTCTAAAAATGCAAATGCAACAAGCAACTTAGAAGATGCAGAAAATGGATGGACACAAGAAATAGACAATATGCTAGAAATAAGAAGTTACTTAATAGTTTCAAAAGAACTAGAAATGGGAGAAAACATTAGATTTACATATGATGTAGAAATACCAGAACAATTAGTTTATGACCAAGAAGCATATATTGGATACAAAGTGGAATATAGCAAACAACAAATAAGAGACAGAAGTAAACTAAATGCCACATATATTAGATTAGGAACAGGAATAGGACCAGACATAGAAACATCTTTATCTGCCACAATAGGTGGAAAAGAAGTGGAAAGCGGAGCAACAATAAAAGCTGGAGAAGTACTAAAATTAAAAGTTAAAGTTTCAAATATAGGCTCAGTAGATATAGAAAAAGTAAAAATATCAAGCAAGATACCCAATGGAGCTCTTTTAGTAGAACCAGTAGAAGATTTTGAATATGCAGGGGCGGTTTATTATAACGAACTAAAAACTGCAGAATATCAAACAGAAATAGAAAAACTAAAAGTTGGAGAAACAATAGAAAAAGAATATGAAATAAGAGTAAATAAAGACATAAATGAAACAACTCTAGTAAACAAAGCAAAAGTACAATATGATGAAGCAGAAAAAGAAACAAACGAATTAACAGTTGCAACACAAAAGGCAGATATTAGAGTAACAGTTAAAAAGATAACAAAAAGCAATAACCCAATATATACAAAAGGTGGATTTGTACGTTACTTCACAATAGTAGAAAATCTAAGTAATCAAACAAAAAATAATGTAGTAGTAAATACAAATATACCAGAATATGCTGAAGTAGTAGGAATGTACCTATACAAAGGAACAGCAGAAAAACAAGAATTACAAGACGAAACAATAGAATATAAAAATGAACTAAACATAGGAAAATTAGAACCAGGAGAAGTAAAAGTACTAGAATATTCTTGTGACATAAATGATAATAACAACACAGCAAACACAATAAAATTTTCAGCAAATGTAACAGAAGGTAAAAACACATATCGTTCAAATGAAATAGAAGATAAACTAACACCAATAAATATAGAAATGACAATAACATCAAGTAAAAACTCAACTTACTTAAAATCAGGAGATGAGGTTAAATTTACAATAGATATAAAACCTAATATGAGCAAAGATGACGTTATAGTAAATGCAACAACAAAAACAACAATACCAGGAGAATTTACTGTAAAGAAAATCAGTTACAATGGTGAAGAGTTATCAATTAATGGAAACAAATTTACAATAACACGTACAATGGAAGGAAACACAAAAGGAACAATTGAAGTAGAAGCTATTGTGGATTACTCAGAAGCAAGAACAGAGCCACAAGAAGTAACAATAGAAAGTATTGCAGAAGTAGCAGACCAACAAGTGGCATCAGCAAAACAAACATACATAATAGAAAAAGATACAGATAAAACAGATGAAAACAATGGAGAAAATCCAACAATAAAACCAGGAGATGGAAATATAGCAAATGGAGATAGAACAATTTCTGGTATAGCTTGGTTAGATGAAAATCAAGATGGTAGAAAAGACAAAAACGAAAAAGTACTAGACAATATAACAGTACAACTATTAAATGCAAGAACAAACAAACTAGTAAAAGATAAAGACGGAAAAGTATTAGAAGCAAAAACTGACAATGAAGGAAGATATTTATTAAACAACATAACAAGTGGAGAATATATAGTAATATTCAAATATGACAACACAGAATATGCATTAACAACATATAAAGTTGCAGGAGCAGACGAAACACAAAACTCAAATGCAATTCTAAAAGACTTATTAATAGAAAACGAACAACAAAAATTAGCATCAACAGACATAATTGAAGTAACAAACACAAGTATAGAAAACATTAACTTGGGATTAGTAACATCACAAATGTTTGATATGAAGTTAGACAAATATGTAAGTAAAGTAATTATACAAAATTCAAAAGGAACAAGAGCAAACGAATATGCAGACGAAACACTAGCAAAAGTAGAAATAAATAAAAACCAAGTAGCAGAAACAACAGCAATAATTGAATACAAAATAAGAATAACAAACCAAGGTGAAGTAAGCGGATACGTAAGAAAAGTAGCAGATTACTTACCAACAGGAATGACATTTAACTCAGAGCTAAACGGAACATGGTATCAAACAGAGAACACACTATATACAACAAGTTTAGCAAATGAAAAAATAGAACCAGGTGAAACAAAAGAAGTAACATTAACACTTACAAAGAGAATGACAGTAAATAATACAGGATCAATAATGAATACAGCAGAAATTGCAGAAGTATACAACGAACAAGGACTAGCAGATATAAATTCTACACCAGCAAATAAAGTGGAAACAGAAAACGACTTTGGTAAAGCAGAAGTAATACTAAGTGTTGGAACTGGTGGAGTAACATATGTAATAATTGCAATAATAACAATAGCAGTATTAGGAACAGTAGCAGTTTTAATCAAGAAAAATAAAATAGACCTAAAGAAATTCAAAATATAGGCGAAAGGAGGATACTTTAAATGAATAAAATAAGAAACATATTAGCAATTTGTATAATAACAATAATAGCAATATTAGGAATAAACACAACTTCACTAGCAGGCACTTGGTCTCAAGAAGTAGACTGGGATTCATACTATAGAAGCGGAGCTCCAATATCAATAGACTATTACAAACACTATACAGATAACTATATTTACTGTTTGCAAATGGACACAGACTACACAGGTGGTCAAGTATACAAAATAATGACTAAAATAAGTATAGATGGCGATAAAGCAACAGAATACAATAAAAATATGCAACCAATAAGAACAGTAACAAATGATGACAACATATTAATGGCATATGCAATAAACAATGCTTCAAATATAACAAATACATATGATTTAAATGCTATTGTAGCTAAAAATATGCAAAAGACACAAAAAACAATGTGGAGAAAAGCTCAAGATTGGCTAGGAAAATTTAATCCAGCATATAGAAACTGGGCAAGTAACTGTTATATTCATAATGGTGGTGGCTATGGGTTAACAGCATATGATAATCAAATATTTACAATAGAAGAAGCAAAAGCAAACTTTAGTAAATCAGAAATAAAAGACTTAACAAACAAAAATAACATTAGAATAACAAGTGAAACAAGAAATAATGCAAAATACATAGTAAGTGGACCATACAAATGGGACTTTGAAAAATTAGACAAAATAACAGTATCTAATGGAGAAAGAGAACTACCAGAAGCAGTATATAGCGTATATGAAGGAACAACACGTAAAGATATAAGTGTAAGTCAAATAAAATCACAACAAGATTTCTATGTATCAATACCATTAGAAGCCTTTGAAAAAGGAACAATCAACTTAAAAGGAGAGCAAAGTGTAACAGTCAATGGTGCAGACCTATGGATTTGGAAAAATATATATTCAAATGCTTACCAAACACTTATGAGTGCTAAACCATCACAAAGAAATGAGACAGTAGAACTAAATGCAATATACAACTTAAAAGGAAACTTAGTAGTAATAAAATTTGATAAAGATACTCAAGAAAGACTAGATGGCGTTGGATTTATAATTCAAAATACAGTTACAGGTAAATATGTAAGAAAACAAAGCGATGGAACAATATCATATGTAGAAGATAGAAATAATGCAACAGAATTTGCAACAGATGCAAATGGAGAAATATCATTAGAAAACCTACTAATAGGGGACTACAAAGCATATGAAACAAAAAATCCACACTATGGATATGAAATTTACACAGAAGGATTTACAACAACACCTCAAAAACCAGTACTACCTGATACTACATCTAAAATAGATGCACCAAATGAAAGAAAATTCATAAAACTATCAGGATTTGTATGGGAAGATATGATAGATGGTAAAAAGGCAATAAGAAATCACAGATACAACACACCAGGAGAAGAAACAGCAGACGGAAATGATAGACTAGTTGCAAATGTAACAGTAAACCTAAAAGACATAAATGGAAAAATAATAGATACAAAAATAACTGACAGTAATGGAGCATATCAATTTAAAGATGTACTAATAGATGACTTAGATAAATATTACATAGAATTTATTTATAATGGAATGAGTTATCAAAATGTAGAAATAGGCGAATTAACAGCAGCAAACACAAGTAAAGCAGCAGAAGGAGAAGCAAGAAATAAATTTAATAACAAATTCCAAGTAATAACAAACAACAAAGCAAATGGAAGCAATGGAGAATTAGACATAAAATATGATGGAATAACAGAACATACAAGTACATTAAACTTTGAAGGAAATCCAACATACGGATATCCAGAAGCAAGTGCACCAATTAACAATACAGCTGAAAAATATCTAATAGATTCAAATACAAAAAATGCATATAATGGATATTTAAACAAAATACAAACACCAGAACAAATAAGACAAAATGCTACAGAAGAGCTAGGAAACATCAACTTAGGTGTATATAAAAGAGAACAACCAGATTTATCAATCAAAAAAGATATTAAAAACGTAAGACTTAGTATAAATGGATACAACCATATATATGAATATGAGCAAAGATTTGTAAATCAAGGTGAATATGGTGACGGATTTAATGTAGGTGTAAAATTCGGAAACAGATACGGAAATATGAAGTATACAAGAGCAATCTACAAAGCAGACTACGAATATAAAAACGACATAGACCAAAGTAGAGAGCTAAAAGTATATATAACATACAGAATAGGAATTAAAAATAATTCAAGTACTTTATCAGCAAAAGTAAACGAAATTATGGAATACTTTGATAACAGATATGAACAAGACCACATTGTAGTAGGAACAGGAATAAACGAAGAAGGAAACATAACAGGAGAATTAAATTCAACACTATTAGGAAGCTACAATAACGACTACAGCAAAATGGCTATACACACTGAAGGACTTGGAAATATAGAAAGACAAAGTGCAAAAGACGTATATGTTCAATTCAAATTTAGTAGAGAAGCGGTAGAACAAATACTAGGTTCAGGAGAAACACTAGACAATATAACAGAAATAACATCATATTCTGTATTTGACGAAAACGGAATATATGCAGGAATAGACCAAAATTCAAACCCAGGAAACTGCATACCAGGAAATACAGACACATACGAAGACGATACAGACTATGCACCATCACTACAATTAGAAGTAGCGGACCATGCAAGAAAATTAACAGGAAAAGTATTTGAAGATGAAGCATTAAAAGAATTGCTAGAAAAACAAAATATAAGACAAGGTAATGGCGAACTAGACGACAATGAAGCAGGAATACAAAATGTAGAAGTACAACTTGCAACAATAGACGAAAATGCAAAAATAGAACCAGTAACAACAACAACAAACGAAAATGGAGACTTCTCATTTGAAGGATTTATACCTGGAAACTATGTAATAACATATACTTGGGGAGACGAAAAATACACAGTACAAAACTACAAGGGAACAATATTTGACCAAGCAAGTCACCAAGGAGACAAATGGTATAAAAACGTAGACAAGAGATTAACAGACGCAACAGACGACTATAACACAAGACTAGCAATAGATGAAGAATTAAAGACACTAAGACATGACACAAAAACAACAATAGACAAAATGAACTCATATACACCAAACTTTGGAGTAGGAGTAGAATATGACTCAGCATATACAGCATCAACAGGAGACCAATATCAATATCTAATTAAAGATGTAGACTTTGGAATAATACAAAGACCAGTACAAAGCTTTGACTTAAGTAAAGAAGTAAGAAACTTAAAAGTAACATTACAAAACGGTCAAGTAATTGAGGATGCAACAATAAAAGACGGAAAAATAACAGGAACACAAAACAAACTTGTATATTTAGGACCATTAAAAGGAGTAGACGCAGGATATCCAAATGGAAGTGTAAAACTAGAATTAGACAATGAAATAACACAAGGAGCAGTTGCAGAAATTACATACGAAATCGATATAACAAATACAAGTGAATTGGATTACGTAGATGAAGAATTCTACAAATATGGAACAATACCAGAAAGAAGACCAGTAGTAATGATGCCAACAAAAGTTATAGACTACTTAGACAAAGGTTGGGCATATGCACAAGACGAAGCAATAAACAAAGAGAATAAGTGGGAAAACAAAGAAATAAATGACATAAAAGATGATGTTTCAAATTCAGTATATGAAAATGAACAATCAAAAATAAAAGACAGAATAATATTATATACAAACAAACTAGAAGAAGACAGAATAACATTGGCTCCAGGAGAAAAACTAACAAATCCACTAAAATTAAAAGCAACAAAAGTATTAACAACAGTAAATAACAACGATATAGAATTAAACAACGAAACAGAAGTTATTGAATTAAAGAAAACAGGTGGAAGAACTCTAAAAGACTCAACACCAGGAAATTATGTTCCAGGTTCAGGATATAAGCTAGAAACAGATGACGATATGGCAGAGACTTTCATAGTAGCACCAAGCACAGGTGAAAACTTATCATTCTTACTTCCAGTTGTAATTGGAGTTATGACATTAATTATTCTAGGAACAGGAATTGTAATTATAAAAAGAGAAGTTTTAGACAAAAAGAAATAATAAATAAAAAATCCAGCTCTTAATTAAAGAGTTGGATTTTTTTGTAATGGAGAAAACCCTACGTAAATAATAGGTTTAGGAGATTTTATTGAAAATTGACGAAAAAATTGTAAAAATGTAATGAAAATGTAAACATAAAGGCAACAGCAAGCGTCAAACGTCTTTCCCTAAGCGATTAGAAGAGAAAAATAACAGATTAGGAAAAAACTACTATTGTAAAAAATAAAAAATCCTGTATTATTAATATTAGATAATAATGATATTTTGGAGGGAAACATATGAGAAGCGGAAATGTAAGTGGAAAGTCTAAGCTATTAATAAACGCATTTTTAATATTGACGATAATAACATGCCTAATAACTATGACTAACATATCGTTAAGCATAAGTCTAAGTAAAAATGATACTATAGTAGCAAAAGAAGACAAAGTAGCAACAACAGAAGCTACAGAAGAACAAGCGGACCTAACAACAGATGTTGTGGTAACACGTGGTGGAGCTGTAGTAAACAATAATGATGTTGTGCGTGAAGGAGAATATCTTAAATATAATATTAAGGTAACAAACACAACAGAAGAAGATATTGAAAATGTTGTATTAGTAGCTACAATACCAGAAGAGGTAAAATATGGAGAGGTATATTCAAATGATTATGAAGTTAGACAATCATATGGATATAACTTTAATGAAGACCTTAGAGAGAAAATAATAGAATTAGGAACAGTAGAAGCAGGTCAAAGTAAGGAAATATTTTATGAAGTAAAAGTAAAAGACTTGCCAGAAGATGAGGCAGAAAAAACAATTGTTACTAATATTAATTCATTTGTAGGAGAAGAACAAGTACAAAGTTTTGAAATGACAAACAAAGTACAACTTTCTGATGTTCAAATGTTCTTAGGAGCATATGTAGAACGTGCAGGAAGACAATATGGATTAAATATTATATCAGATAAACAAGAAGAGGTAGAAGTTAAAATTCATTTACCAAAGGAATTTTCATTAAAAACAGTAGCATATGTTGAGGGTGCAACTCATAATTATAATCCGGATATTACCTACATAGACCATGTTGACATGGGACCAGGAAATAACGCTACATATGTTTATAGAACTTCAGAGTATACAATTGCAGACGATAAATATAATGGTGAAGTTCAAAATGATATTGGACTAGAAATTACAGAAGATAATGTAGTTACAGCTAAACTAAAAACAAATTCTCGCTATCTATTTTATGGAAATATTGAACTAGAAAAAATAGAAAGAAAAGATGAAAATAATACAAAAGAAACATTGGGTGCATATGCAGAAATAGTTGAAAGCGGATTTATGTCAAATGAACATAGAATGGAAGTTCAACTGCAAAATGTAGAAGTTTCTATGAGCTCAAATAATGAAGGCGAAAAAGTTAAATATAAAGATGAAATCGAATATGAAATAGAAATTAAAAATATAGGTGGAAAACTACCTGAGGGAAAAATATTAGATTATACTCAAGTAAGATTATTAGATTTTTTACCAGAGGGACTAAAAGCTATTAATGTAACTTATGAAAATTGGAAAATTATAACAGAAGATAATTTGGAAGCAGTTTTAGAGAAAGAAGAAGATAAAACAATTGATATTGATAGTGAAAGATTTGATGAAGAAGGAAATAAACTTGCTAATGTAGATGTGTATATTGTAATACCACAAGGTGAAACAGCAAAAATAAGAATAAAAGCAAGTGCAGATATGGTATATAACGAAACAACAGTAGAAAATTTTGTAACTGTTACAGGGACAGAGATTCCTGACAAAATAAGTAATAAAGTTTCACACATAATATTACCATATGACTATATAGACCCAGAAAATCCAGTAGACCCAGTCGATCCAGTAGACCCAATAGACCCAGTCGATCCAGTAGACCCAGTTGAACCAGTCGATCCAGTAGACCCAGTAAATCCGACGAATCCTGTTAACCCAAATAATCCAGAAACACCAAGTGGGAATAATGGGCAAACACAAAACGGAAATTGTGATTTTAAAATAGATAAATATATATCTAAGGTTACAGTAAGAAGTACAAGTGGAACAAAAGAATATAATTATAACAATGAAAAGCTTGTAAAAACTGAAATAAAAGCAAAAGAAATAAATGGAGCAACAGTTACAGTAGAGTATAAAATAGTAATAACAAATGTAGGACAAGTAGCGGGAACAATAACAAGAGTAGCTGACAATTTACCAAACGGATTTGCAATTACAAATGAATCAAATAGAAATTGGCCAAGGGATGCAAAAGGAGAATATATAAATACAAGTAAATCTAATTTAAAAATAGAACCAGGAGAAAGTACAACATTAACAATAAGTGCTACTAAACAAATGACATCAGAAACCGTAGGTAATTTTATAAATGAAGCAGCAATAAGAAATGCAATGAGCGTATCAGGACTATCAGAAACAAATTCAGGAAATAACACTTCGAGTGCAGAATTAATTATTGCAATTAGCACAGGTGAATATGTTTATATAGCAATAATAGGTATAGTAGCAATAATACTTATAATGCTTGCAATATACCTTGTTAAAAAAGGAAAAATAAATATTAAAAAAATTAGCAAAAAAGCATTTGTAAGTATAATTTTTATAGCATTGTTATTTGTTAATAATCCGGTAGTTAAAGCAGAGACAATAAATAATGCATGGCATCATAGAATAGAAATGTTCTATTCTCATGCAGGACGGAGGAAGTCCTTATACATGGCCAGAAGGATGTTATGGTGAAGTGCCAGATCTCCCAGGAAATTTATTTAGTTGGTTTCATAGTTATACATTTGGAAGCGGGGTATGTGATAACCATAGTATTGAAAGTGATGGTGGAGCGTATAGTTGGTCACATGACTCAGATGTTACAAAGCATCAAATAGGAGGAACTGCGTATTCACGGAGGAGTATCTATAAAAGCAAATAACACAACAATAGGTATGACTAATAGCGGTGATAGATATAAATATGGACCATTTACATATACTGCTTCTGGAGCAACCAGATTCGACCTTGAGGTAACTGATGGAAAAGGAAATAGGATAGATGGATGGCATGTTGATGATTATTGGAATAATGTAGTTAACCGGAACTAGAACCTTTTATTTAGAAATTCCAAAAGCGAAATGTGCGGATGGATTATCAAAAGTAAGACTAAAAGCTATAGGAAATCAGACTGCTACAACAACATATCAAGATTCTGGTACAGCACATTATGTACAAGGAGCTTCTCAACCAGTAATAATACCAGGGGTTTGGGGAAATCAATATACAGAAAGTAGCCAAGTACAACAAGAAAAGAGTTGTGAATGGACAGATTTCAATGGAATTATAGAAATAGAAAAAGTAGATGCAGACAATGCAAATACTAAACTAGCAAATGTAAAATTCCAAATAACAGGACCAAGTGTTAACGGAGAATATACAACAGATTCAAATGGAAAAATATTAATAAACAATGTAAGACCAGGAAATTACACTATAAAAGAAACAAGTATGCCACACTATGGATATAATGCAACAGCAACAGGAAATGTAAATATAACATCAGGAAAATGTTCAACATCAACAATAAAGAATACAAAACAAACAGGAAACTTAAAAATACACAAACAAAATGAAGATAATGGAAAAGCGTTATCAGGATTTAGCTTTAAAATATCAGATGCAAGTGGAAACTATATTATAGCAGTAGATAGTAGTGGAGTTAAAAAGAAAGTAACAGGAAATATAAGATTAACAAATATGCAAAAAACTGCAAATCCAAGTGAAGCAACAGAGTTCACAACAGATGATAATGGAGATATAGGTATTTACAATATGTTAACAGGAACATATAGAATAATAGAAACATCAGTAGGAAATAACATATATTTTGAAGTGGACAACAACTATATTTCATGGTCAAGTAACAAAGGTTCAGGAAGAGGAAACACAGCAGTAGTGGAAATAGGAAGACAAACTTCTGTAAATACTGGAAGTACAACAAATGGCAATGTAAATTTAGTAACTATTAAAAACAGACAAAAATATATTGATTTATCAGGTATGGTTTGGGATGATACACCATTAGAAGAAGGAAAAGAAACAACAAAAGGAAATGGAATATATAGAGAAAATGAAGATGACACGGCAGACAAGATAATAGACAATGTAACAGTAAACCTAAAACAAGGTGATACAATATTAAGGACACAAGATACAAAAGCGGGAAAAGCAGTGCTAGAAGAAGGAGAGTCTACATACAAATTTGAAAAAGTAGAGATAGACAAATTAAGTGAATATTACATTGAATTTGTTTACAATGGTATGAGCTACGAATGTGTTGACTTAAAAGGATTAACACAATGGAATACAAGTAAAGCAGCAGAAGGTGACGCTAGACCAACATTTAACAATAAATTTAAAGTAATAACAAACAACAATGCAAATGGAGATGCAGGAGACATAAGTTTAAAATATGATGGAATAACAAACCATAGAAGTACATTAAATCATGAAATTACAAATACAGAAAAAGCATATGGCTATAATGGTGCAGAATTCCCAATAAATTATACAGCAGATAAATATTTAATAAATGCAACTACATACAATGCATATAATGGATGTCTAGATAAAATAAAATCACCAGCTGATATAAGAAAAGATGGAACTACAGAAATACAAAACATCAACTTAGGAGTAAACGAAAGAGAACAACCAGACGTATCAGTTAAGAAAGACATAAAAAATGTAAAAATACTTGTAAATGGAAAAGGACAAATTTATGAGTATGATAAGAGATTCTCTCATATGAATGAAAGTGGCGGAGACGGCTACAATGTAGGTGTAAAATTTGCAAATAAATATGGAAGTATGAAATATACAAGACCAATTTATAAAGCAGATGTGACGTTTGAAAGTGCCGATAAAAATAGAGAATTACAAGTATACCTAACATATGTAATAGGAATAAAGAATAACTCAAGTAATTTATCTGCACAAATAAATCAAATTGTAGACTTCTATGACAAGAGATATGCAGAAAACAGTTATGGAGCAGAAATCAAAGTAGGTACAGGGCTAACAGACGATGCAACCATAACAAATGAAATAGCATTTAATGATTTAGGAAATAATCATAATGTTAATAGAAATGAATATAACAAAATGGAAATAGACACATCAAGCTTAGGAAGAATAGAAAAACAATCATCAAAAGAAATATACGTTCAATTTAAACTAAGCAGAGAATTAGTATATGAAATTCTAGGAGAAGAGGGAACAACACAAGAACCATTAGACAATGTAACAGAAATAACATCATACTCAATATTTGACCAAAGTGGTGCAGTATATGCAGGAATTGACCAAAACTCAAATCCAGGAAATGCAGTGCCAGGAAATAAAGACACATATGAGGCAGATACAGATGCAGCACCATCACTTAGACTAGAATATAATGAACAAAGAAGTATTTCAGGAAATGTATTTGAAGACTTACCAATCAATGAGTTATTAAATCAAAACATAAGACAAGGTAATGGACAACTAGATGATGGAGAGCCAGGAATTCCAAAAGTAAAAGTAGAACTGCTTAGAAAAGAAGCAAGAACAAATGGAACTTATGGAGAATGGACACTAAAACCAGAATATACAACAACAACAGACGAAAATGGTTCATATACAATAAAAGACTTTGCAGCAGGAGATTATGTAATAAGATATACTTGGGGAGGAAAAGAACACATCGAAGGAGTAGACAAGAAGTATACAGCCCAAAGTTATAAAGCAACAATATTTGACGAATCAAAACATAATGACCCAGCTAATAAGTGGTATCAAGAAACAGACCCAAGGTATTCAGATGCAAAAGACACATATGATAACGAAGACAGAGAGAAATTAATACCAGGAAGTATAGAAGATACAAGAGAAACAATAGATTATGACTTAAACAAAGATGGTATAGACTTTGAAACAGCTGAAAATACTGACAAAGTAATGGTATCTGAAACACCAGAAATGGCGGTAGACGTAGAATACAACCCAACAGAAATATACAATCCAGAGGCAGAGGAGAATAATAGACCAAGTGAAGGAGAAACAGAAGGGCAAGAGGATACATATGGATTAAATAGACAACATCAAATACAAAATCTAGACTTTGGTATAATAGAAAGACCAAGACAAAACTATAAACTAACTAAGAAAGTAGACCACGTAAAAGTAACATTATCAAATGGACAAGTGCTTGTTGATGCAAAAATAGGTGACAATTATGAAATAATACCAGAAGAAACATCTAGCCTTACATCTATGGCACCAGTTGCAGGAAGTACACAAGGATATCCAAATGGATTAATAAAACTAGAAATGGATAATGAAATACTACACGGTTCAACACTTGAACTAACATATTACCTATCAGTAGAAAATACTAGTGAAAAAGACTATATGGATAAAGCATTCTATACATATGGAACAAGCAGAATACCAGCAGAAAGCAAAGCAATAAAAATGAAGGTATTAAACATTACAGACTACCTAGATAAAGAGTGGGCAGTAGATGAAAATGAAGCTTCATATGTAGATGAAGGATGGAACAAGATAGCAAAAGCAGACTTAAATGGTCAAGTAGCTCAAGAAGTATATCAAGGCAGAGAGACAAAAATAAATGATAGAATAATTCTACAAACAGAAAAACTAAAAGATGATGAAATAGCAACAGGAGAGACAGCAGGACCAGTAACATTAAAAACAACAAAAGTATTAACAACAATAAACGATAATGATGTAGAATTAGACAATGAAGCAGAAATCATAAAGATATACAAAACAGGTGGTGGACTATTAAAAACAAAAGACCCTAATAAAAAACTAATACCAGGAAACTATGTACCAGGTTCAGGAAAACAAGTAGAAGATGACGACGATATGGCACAAACATTTACAGTATCACCAAATACAGGTGGAAATTCAAATTATGTAGTAATTATAGCACTAGGAGCAATTGCACTAGTAGGCTTAGGAGTTGGAATAGTACTAATCAAAAAGAAAGTATTAGAATAAAATATAATATTTAAGAACGAAGCAAACTTGCTTCGTTCTTTTTCTCTGCTGTAACAAAAATGTAATAAAAATGTAATATAGCATATACAAAAAGCGGTAGATGTCCTTCCGTAAGGGAGTTTGGCAGGATTTTTATATTAAGGAAAATACTACTATTGAAAAATTTAGAAAATATAGTATCATTAATAATAGGATAATATTAATAGTTTGGAGGCGTTGTAATGAAAACAATAATCAAAAACACAACAATTAAAAAAACGGTAATAATAAGTTTAATAATTACACTAATGTCAACATATTTTGTAATAGTAGGTCAGACGATGTCTATTGCACTTTCAGTAGGAATAGAGAGCCAAGGCGAAGATACTAATGCAAATAATGTTAAGTTTGATGTGTATTTTAATTCAGAAGAAAGTAAAGAGCATGAAAAAAGTGCGAATTTAGCAGAAGAGCAAACTTTGATTTTAAATGTAAATGTTAAAAATCAAGGTGTTTTAAAAGATGCCAAGATAAGTATAGAAAATCCAAACTTTACTATCATCAAAGGAAAAATGACGAGTGAATATGTAAAGAAAATTGATACAGATAAAAATGAAATAGAGTTAAATTCTATTATATATTCAAATAATGCGATAATTGAACTTCCTATAAAGTTGAAAAAACTAAACAACTTTACAGAGGATTATTTTGAAAAAGAGATAAATGTAAATTTAACAGGAACATACAACAATGAGATAGATACAAATGTTGAAGCTCAAAGGAAGATAAAATTAAATTGGACAGCAGATACAGAAGTTAGTTTTACTCAAGAAGTTGGAAAATTTATAAAGTTAGGCGAAAAAGAGATTTTAGTACAACAAAATATAAACACAGAAGTTCCAAACAATATATTGCCAAGAAAACAAGAGACAATAAATATAAAAGCACAACAAATAAGTGGAAAATATCCACAAGAAGTAACAGTATTAGCAAATGGAGTAAAGCTAGATGCTGACAAAATAAAATATAATTCAGAAGATGGAAGTTTAGAAATAGTAAATTCAAATGAATTAAATGAAAACAACGAAGTAAGCTGGGGAAATGCCGTAAACGAATATAATGTAATTTATACATACAATGAAGTAGAAACAGTAAATGCAACAGTAAACTTATATACAACAGTATCAACACAATTATATACAAAGGCAGACGCAATAGTAAAATCAGAAAATGTAGAAGTACAAGTACAAGAGAAAGGGAATATTGTTGAAGTAACAAAAGATGCCACAGATAGCCTATATAAAGGATACATGTATGCAAACCCAGAAAATGAAACAATATTTGAAGAAAACAACACAATAAAAATATCAAAAGCAACACAAGTAGCAACAATTGAATTAACAAATCAAGAAGAAACATTCTCAGATGAGAAGGGCAGAAAATACAATGCCGTAACAATATATAAAGCTACAACATTTGACAAAGCAGAATTAGAGAGAATTTTTGGCGAAAGTTACGAAATAAAAATATTAGATAAACAAAATAATGAAATAGCAAAAATAACAAATGAGACAGAAAGTGATGAAGCAGGAAATATTACAGTAAATTATAATGAACCAACTGATTACATAAAAGTTGTAACAAGTAAGCCACAAACAGAAGGAAACTTTGTTATAAAAAATACAAAAGCAATAAAAGGAAATGCAAACTATAAAAAAGCTCAACTAAAAAGCTTTACTAAATTAAACCTAAATGGAACACTAACAAATGGAGATAAACAATCTACAAGCAGTGCAGAAATTGTATTAAATGATACAAAAACAGAGGCAAAACTAGAAATAAGCAATACAAATTTATCAACATTACAAGTAAATAAAGATGTACAATTTGTATTAACACTAAAAAGTGACGATGCTCAATATGATTTATACAAAAATCCAAAAATACAAATCGTATTGCCACAAGAATTAGATATAGACGTAAAAAAATCAGCACAACTAAACTTTGAAGACGAAATAAAAATATCAAAAATAGGATTACAAAACAGAAAAGATGGCAGAAAAGAAATAATACTTGAATTATCAGGTGAACAAAAAAACTTTGCAAGTAACCTTGCACAAGGAATTCAAATAGCAATAATTGCAGACATAACAATAGCAAATACAGTACCAACAAAAGACGAAAAAATTGAGTTATTATATACAAATGAAAATAGACCAACAGAAGCACTTACAGGGGAAGTACCAATTAAAATAAACTCAAAACATGGTGTGCTAATGACAAACAAACTAGAGAACTACTCTAACTCAGGAGAAACAATAGAAACAAATGATGACAAAGTAGTTATGGCAAAATTAGACACAAATGAAGAAGCAAAACTTGCAAAAAGAACAATAAATGTAATAAACAACTATGAAGAACCAATAAAAGATGTATCTATATTAGGTAAAATTGGGGATGAAGAAGAAATAGACAGCCAAACATTTAAAACAACAATAGAAGCAAATTTACAAAATGTAATAGCAGCACAAAACAAAAAAGCAAGTATATATTTTACTGATAGAAGTGACTTAGAAGCACAAAGCGAACAATGGAAATCAACAACAGAAGAACTAAATACAGTAAAAGCATTTAAAGTTGTACTAGAAGACGAATTACAACCAAAAGAAAGCTTTAGTACAGAATATAATTTATACATTCCAGAAAATGTGGAAAGTGGGGAAAGTTTATATACAAAAACACAATTACAGTACAATTATCAAGATAGCGAAGAAACAACAATTTCTGCTATGGGATTAAGCGCGGAAGAAAGTGAACAAGAACAACCTTCTGGAATTACTCAAGATGTTAATGGTATAAGTGTTGAAATACAGGCTAAGAGTGGAGATAAAACTTTAAAAGAAAATGATACAGTAATAGAGGGTCAAGCTATAAAATATGTGCTTAAATTAACAAATAATACAGGTAAAGATATAAAAAATATGACTCTTGAAGCTACAAATACTAATGCTATTTATTATGGGGAAGTAGAGCATGAAGAGGAAGTATTTGGTCAAATGCAAAAAAGATATGAATATATGGAAGACAATACTTTAAACTCAAAACAAATAAAAATAGAAGAGCTAAAAGCAGGAGAAACAAAAGAAGTCGACTATCAAGTTGGAGTAAAAGAAGTAGCAGACAACAACCAAACAATAACAGGACAAATAAAGATGACAGCAGAAGGAATGGAAGAGAAGACAATACAAAACATAACAAATAAAATAAACAAAGGAAAACTAAAACTAACATTAGCAGATACAACATCACTAGATATATCATTAAATGGAGATGACGCATATCCATTAGAATTTAAAGTAGAAAATATTTCTAAAGAAGAAGTAAGAGATGTAATAGTAGAAATACCTGTATCAGAGAATCTAAACTTCTCTACAGCAAATGCCTATGTGGAAAATGGAGAATTTTTAGAATATAAAGATGGAATAGCAAAATTTAAAATAAACCAAATAGCAGAAGGCCAAACAGAAACAATTTATGTAAGATTTTATATTAAAACTATACCAAATACTGAATTAGGAATGATGATATCACAATACTTTAACGTCAATTATGAAGACATAAATTATACATCTAATTATCAAGAGAGAGAGGCAAAACAAAATAAAGTAGAAATAGTTGGCATTCAAAATACAAACATACAAGAAAGTACAGTAAGAGATGGAGACAATATAATTATAACAATAGACATAGAAAACAAAGGGATAATAGATGCGAGAATTAATATATCAGATGTTATTCCAGAAGGATTGAAAATTAATAATATTAAAACAATACAAAATGGAAAAGAAATACCTGCAGAAAATGATAGGATATTCTCAACTACAATAGATATTAAGCCAAAAGAAAAAATACAAATAATTATAGATACAACTTTGGATAGTAGCGTAGTAGAAGGTAACAAAATAATTAATACCGTAAATATAAATGGATATGGGGTTACTGCAAATATAAACACTTTAGAACTTATTATAGACGGTAAAGAACCAGTTAATCCAGATGACCCAACTGAAAAAGAGCTAAAGAACATAAGTGGAAGAGCTTGGATTGACGAGAATAAAAACGGAAATAGAGATGCTCAAGAAAAAGGATTACCAAATACAACTGTAATGTTGTTAGATGAAAAAACTCAAAATATTGCAAAAGATAAAAATGGTAATGAACTGATTACAACCACAGACGAAAATGGTATGTATGAATTCAAGGAAATAGAAAAAGGCAAATATAGTGTAATATTTATATATGACAGCAAAAATTATTATATAACAGAATATCAAAAAGAAGGTGTAGCAGAAAGCCAAAACTCAGATGTAGTAAGTGCTACAATAACACTAAAAAATGAGAAAATTAAGTGCGCAAAAACAAAAGAGCTAAACTTAAGTAATACAAATCTAGCAAATATAGATGCGGGATTTATCAAATCAGAGATATTTGACTTAAAATTAGAAAAATATATAAATAAAATAACAGTACAAAATAGCGACGGAACTAGAGTTATTTCATACAACAAAGAAAAGCTTGCTAAAGTTGAAATAGATGCGAAAAAAATAGCTAATAGTAAAGTTACAATAGAATACAGTATAGAAATTACAAATGAAGGAGATGTTGCTGGTTATGCAAATGAAATTGTAGATTACTTACCAAATGATTTAAAATTCAGTAATCAATCAAATTCAGGATGGAAGCAAAACACAAACGGTAACTTGTATACAACAGCATTAGCAAACCAAGTAATTTTACCAGGACAAACAAAAACAATTAATTTAACATTGACAAAAGATATGACACAAGACAATACAGGAAGAATATTAAACAAAGCAGAAATAAACAAACATTATAATGAACGTATGTTAGATGATATAGACTCGACACCAGGAAATAAAGACGAAAAAGAAGATGATATGAGTAATGCAGATGTTATTATATCAATAAAAACAGGTAGTATAATACTTTATACTACAATAACAATAATATCAATTGCAATTCTTGCAACAGGAATATATTTTATAAAGAAAAAAGTATTAGGGTAGAAAGGAGGAAGATAAATATGAAAAAGAATATAATATCAATAATTTTAATAGCAATAGCCATAATATTTATGCTTCCAGCATTTTCTACAGCTGCATACTTTTATAGCACAGAGGGTTATTATGAAAATCCATCATTCTATGGTATATTTGACGCAATAAAGCGTCAGGGAGATGCATGGCTAGATTCTGAACTTCCAGACATAAGTGGTTTATGGAGTACTAACCAACAATCTAGAACAAATCCAGGTGGAGAAATATGGGATGTTGGAGCTCAATGTATAGGCCATAGAAGTCAGGGTGCTGGTGGATATAGAATGAGAATAAAATATATTATAGATATTGGTAAAGACATAATAGTAAAACATAGTAATAATGGAATTGAAAATATAACAGATTCAGGCCAAAAAATTGAATATTATAGATTAGGATATTATATAAGCAAATCATCAGCAGGAGAATCAGGAAATAGCGTTTGGGGAACTTGGAAGGCCCAAATAGCATGTTGGCTAGGAGAACATGGGTATAATTTAGGAACAGATAATGATTCGATTAATTCAGGACTTAGAGAAAATAATACAAGTTATTCAAGCCCATTATATAATGAAGCCCAAAATAAAGCGAAAGAAGCCCTAAACCAAAAGTCAGGTAAATTTAGTACAACATCACAATATGGTGAAGGGCAACCACAACAAATAAATTATGACGGAAAATACACATTTATAGGTCCATACAATTTAAACCATGAAGACGGAAGAATTGAAGGACAAGCAAGAATAACAACAAAAGAAAAAACAGTGATAAATACAAATTTATATAGTACAGACGGAAAAACTGTAAAAAAATTATCAGAACTTGGAAATTATAATGGGGATAATTTTTATATAGTATATGAAGGAGAAGTAGACTCGGTAGAAAATATAAAGATAACAAGTAAACTAAAACAAAATGTAATTAGAGCAAGAATAGTATTAGGAGAACCAGTATTTATGTCAAATCAATCAATAGCGATTTTTCATGGTACAGGCTCAAGGGAAACAGAAACAGAAGAAACACTAACACTTCCAGGAGTTGCAGAAAGCAGACTAAACATCAAAAAAATAAACAGTGGAACAGGCAGACCAATGAAAGACATAGGATTTGTTGTATACTCAGTAGACCAACAAGCATATGTAAACACAAATA
The DNA here is from genome assembly GCA_947648905.1 of uncultured Clostridium sp. GTDB lineage: Bacteria > Bacillota > Clostridia > TANB77 > CAG-508 > CAG-269. The sequence goes on from CANSPP010000001.1 coordinate 238,197, forward strand.
ACCAAACAAGCCAAAGATATGTAAAAAATATAAACGATGCGCAAGTATTTAAAACGAACCAAAATGGAGAATTCACAGTAAACAAACTTACAAAAAAAGGAACATACATAATATACGAAGTAGTACATCCAGGAGCATTTGAAAACGGATTTGAAGAAGTAAGCAAAGAAAAACCACTAGAAGTAGGAAGGGTAACCTTTGAAGCCGTAGGTGGAACAAAAAGCATAACAATAAACAACACACAAAAATACATAAGAATATCAGGACTTGTATGGGAAGACAAAGGAGCAGGAAAAGACTGGATAAAGAACTACTTATATCAAACATCAACAAATGGAATAAATGACGCAAATGACAAATTAGTAAATCACGTAACAGTAAGTTTAAAAGACAGCAAAGGAAATATTATACAACAAGTAAAAACAGGTGAAACACTAAAATACACAAGACTTGAGAATGGTAAAAATGTAGAAAAAACAGAAAGATTACAAGAAGGAAAATACAAATTCTACAATATAGAAATAGACAAAATAACACAATACTACGTAGAATTTAGTTACAATGGTATGAGTTATCAATCAATACCATTAAAAGATATGCTAGCAGCAAATACAAGCAAAGCAGCAGAAAACGGAAAACAAGTAAATGAAAGAACGAACTTTAACAACAAATTTAAAGTAATAACACATAATAATGCAAATGACGGTGGAGCAGGAAACACTACATTAAAATATTTTGAACAAAACTATACAAGTACATTAGACCTAGAAGGAACAAATCAACAAAAAGGATATCAAGGTGCAAACTTCCCAATCACTGGAGTAGCAGAAAAATACATGATAAGTTCAACAACATACAACGGATATGGTGGATATCTAGACAAAATAAAAACACCAGAAGCAATAAGAAGAGAAGAAACACAAGAACTAGAAAACATCAACCTAGGTATAGAAGAAAGAGAACAACCAGACTTATCTGTAAAGAAAGACCTACAAAGCGTAAAACTTACAATAAATGGACGTGGACAAGTTTACAAATATGACAGAAAATTTACCAATCCAGAGGAATGCGGTGGAGACGGATATGAAATAGGTGTAAAATTCAAAAAAGAATATGGCGACATGTCATATAAAAGAGCAATTTACACACCAGATAGCGAATTTACAAGTGCAGACAAAGATAGAGAATTAAAAGTATATCTAACATATAAACTAGGAATTAAAAATAATTCAAGCAAACTACAAGCAATTGTAAATGAAATTGCAGACTTCTACGATAGTAGATATGAAGAAGATTCAATTGTTGTAGGAAGAAACGTAGACGCAAATGCGAATGTAACAAATCCAATAAGCTTTACAAAACAAAACTATAATAACAATTATAATAAATTAGTTATAAATACTAGCGAAATTGGTGCAATTAATGGTATAAATGGACAATCAAACTCAAAAGAAATATATGTACAATTTAAGCTTAGCAGAGAAGCGGTAGTGCAAATTATGAATTCAAAAGAAACACTAGACAATGTAATGGAAATAACATCATACAGCATATTAGACCAAAATGGTGGGGTATATGCGGGAATTGATAGAAACTCAAATCCAGGAACAGCAGAGCCAGGAAATAAGAGCACATATGAAGACGACACAGACTGGGCACCACCAATTCAATTAGAAGCTAAAGCAACAGCAGAAGAAAGAGAAATATCAGGTAAAATATTCGAAGACCAAGCAATTGCTGATAAACTAACCAAAGAAAACATAAGACAAGGTAATGGACAATTAGATGCAAACGAAGTAGGAATTCAAAACGTTAAAGTTGAACTTTGGAGAAAAGAAGTAGACCCAGAAACAAGACAATACAACAAATGGGAACTAATAAAAACACTCGAAGCTACTGGAACTGACGGAGAATATAAATTTAATGACTTTGCAGTAGGAGACTATGAAGTTAGATTTACATGGGGAGACGAAACATATCCAGTACAAAGTTACAAAGCAACAATATTTAACGCAGAAAAACACAGTGGAACAAAATGGTATCAAGACACAACTCCAAGATATTCAGATGCAAGAGACAACTACGAAACAAGAACAGCACTAGACAATGAGTTAAATGCAGACGAAATAAGACATGATAAAGCAACAGACACAAGTAAGAAAATGATATCATCAACACCAGGAATGGCAATAGATATAGAAAACTTAAGAACACCAACAGTAATAGAAACATCAAGAGATGGTGACCAAATACCAATTACAACTGCAAACGGACAAGTTAGATACGAAAAAGTACAAACATACCATATACCAAACGTAGACTTTGGACTAATAGAAAGACCACATCAAAGTATAGAACTAATAAAAGAAATGAAACACGTAAAAGTAACATTAGCAAATGGTCAAGAACTTGTAAATACAGACTTAGACGAAGATGGTAAACCGGTAGGTGATCAAAGAAAGAACTTTACAGCTATAAAAGGAGCAGAAGGAAGTGTAGACAAAGACCCAGGATATGCAAAACTAGAAATAGACAACGAAATACTACAAGGCTCAACAATAGAAATAAAATACGAAATAAAAGTAAACAACACAAGTGAAAGAGACTACAGAAACGAAGAATTCTACACATATGGAGAGCTAAATACTACAAACCCAGTAAAAATAAACATAACAGAAATAGCAGACTATGCAGACGCTCAATGGGCAGTAAACGAAAACGAATCTACCTACACAAGCTCAGGCTGGACAAAAAGAGAACTAAACGAATACAAAGAATCAAACGACGTAGCGGAAAAAGTTTTTGACGAAAGTCAATCTGAGATAACAAATAGGATAATACTAACCACAACAAAAATAGACAACCAAGGAGGATTAGTAGCAGAAAAATCAGGAGTAGCAGGACTTTCAACACAAACAAAACCACTAGAGCTAACAGTAACAAAGGTATTAACAACAATCTCAGGAGACATAGACATACAAAACGAGGCAGAAGTTATAGCTCTACGCAAAGACGGTGGAGGAATATTCAAACAATCAACACCAGGAAACTATGTACCAGGTACAGGTAAAAAAGTAGAGTCAGATGACGACATGGCACAAACATTCAAAGTATCACCAAATACTGGTGAAGACCAAAGCTACATATTACCGATATCAGTGGGTATAGGTGCATTAGTAATCTTAGGCTTAGGCGTAGTATGGATAAAAAAATTTTTGGGGACAGACCAAAAAAGTTCTAAATAGAGATGTTTAAGAACGAGATAAATTTATCTCGTTCTTTTTAGGCCATTGGCAGGAGACCCTACGCAATTAAGCTGTTAAAGAGATCTCAAACAAGCAAAAGAGAAAAGACACACAAATGTAATATAAATGTAAACATAAAGACAAAGAAAACCTTGAACAACCTTCCCTAAGCAAGTTAGAGAGATATTTGCAACAATGGAAAAAAGTGATATTGAAAAAATTTAAAAATATTGTATCATTGATACTAGAGAAATATTAATAAATTAGGGAGTTGGCGTATGTTGAAACTAAAAAAATATGGAAAGAAGATTTTGCTAGCAATATTAGTGATATTACTATGCATATCATCTGCAATAAGTATAACGTTATTAGGAAAAACAAAAAACAATGGTGTTGTATTTGCAAGTGAGCCTGAACAGAAAAAAGCAGTTATTTACAAAACCACAGGATTAACTACATCAAATACAGAAAGTCTAAGTACAGAGGTTGCGCTTACAAGGGGTGGAGCAGAGCTTGAAGATGGCGGAATTGTATATGAAGGAGAGTATATAAAATACAATTTTAGATTAACAAATAAAACTCAAGCAAACATTGATAATGTGAAAATAGTTGCTTCAATACCAGACGGTGTGAAATATGGAGAATTAAACTCGAATTTTGAAGAATTCAGACAATCATATTTTTATAATTTTGACGAAGAACTTACAGAGAAAATAATTGAAGTAGGTACCATAGAAGCAGGACAAAGTAAAGAGATTTTCTATGAAGTGAAAGTTAAAGACTTACCTGAAGGAGAAATAGAAAAAGAAATTGTTGCTAATGTGAATTCATATATAGGTGAAGAATTAGCTCAAAGCTATCAATTAAGAAATGTGATAAACTCAGCAGATACACAATTGTTTCTAGGGTCATTTACTCAATATGGTGGTAAACAATATGGTTTAAACATTAAGTCAGATACTCAAGAAGAGGTAGAAGTTAAAATACATTTTCCACAAAACTTTAAATTAAGTTTTATTACATATATGGTTGATGAATTTGAAGATATTGATAGATTTGACTCACAGATAGATGGTGGGAAGATTGTTTATACAAATGTAGAAGGTCAAGAAAGAAAAGAATATACCATAGAAGATTTAAAAGAAATGTTAGGAGAGGAAGATTTTAATAAATTACAAGAACTAGAAAAAATCGAAGGAATAGAGGATGTTAAGGAAGTAGAAGGATTAAGGCTAAAAGATATATTAGAAATGATAAATAATACTAATACGTTGGGAGAAGTGGTAATATCAGAAGACAATATACTTACAGCGAAACTAAAAACAAATCATTGCTATAGATTTTTAGGAGTTTTGGATGCATCAAAGATATCTGGGACTTCAGAAAATTCAAAAGAATACGTAACAGCATATGCAGAAACAAGTGATAGCGTTTATATGTCAAATGAAAATAGAATAGAAGCAGCATATAAAAATATAGAAGTTACTATGATATCTAATAACGCAGGGAAAAAGGTTAAATATAATGAAGATATAGAATATGAAATTAAAATAAAAAATATTGGTAAAGGCTTAACAGAAGATAACTTAGAAATTTCAGATTATATACAAGTGAATGTAGTAGATTTCTTGCCAGAAGAGATTAAACCAGAAAGTGTAATATATAATAATTGGGAATTTGTTGAAAATCCAAATAAACAAGAGGATAAGAAGATTTTAATACAAAAAGTAGACGACGCAATTTTAAGTGTTTCTGGGAAAAGGAGAGATGAAGAAGGAAATATATTAGCAGATGTGGATGTTCCCATTATAATACCACAAGGAGAAACCGCTAATATAAAGATAAAAGCAAAAGCGGGGTTTGTGTATGAAGAAACAACAGTAGAAAACGTAGTAACAGTAAAAAGCGACGAAATGATACAAAATAAAATAAGTAATAAAATTTCTCACACAATACTTCCATATAATTATCAAAATTCAAGTGTACCAGATGTACCGGATAATCCCGATATACCAGATATTCCAGATGTACCAGACGTACCAGATAATCCTGAAGATCCCAATAGACCTAATACCCCAAATGTACCAGATAGACCAAACAATGAAGATAAAGAACAGATAAAAAAAGAATTTTGTGATTTTAAAATAGATAAATATATATCTAAAGTTACAGTAAAAACTGAAAGTGGAGTAAAGGAATATAACTATAATAATGAGAACCTTGCAAAAGTAGAAATAAAAGCAAAAGAGATTAATGGTGCGGTAGTTACAGTAGATTATAAAATAGTAGTAACAAATGAAGGCAATGTAGCAGGAACAATAGGAGAGATAAGTGATAATTTGCCAAAGGGATTTGCAATTTCAAATGAATCAAATAAGAATTGGCCTAGAAATTCAAAAGGTGAATTTGTAAATAAGAGTAAAGCTAATTTAAAAATAGAACCAGGGGAAAGTACAACATTAACAATAAGTGCAACAAAGAAAATGACATCAGACACAGTAGGTAATTTTAAGAATGAAGTAGCAATAAAAAATGTATTAAGTATAACAGGACTTCAAGATGCAAATTCACAAAATGACACATCAAATGCAGAACTTATAATCTCAATTAGTACGGGTATATATGTATATATAGCAATTATTATCTCTATATTAGCAGTTCTTAGTTCAATTGCTATATACCTTACTAAAAAAGGCAAATTAAGAATAGGAAAATTTGGTAAAACAACATTTTTGGCAATAGCTTTTATAGCAACAATAGTTACCCACATTTCTCAGGCAGCAGATAATGTTTATTTTACCCCACAAACAACACATTCTTGGAGTAGCGATATAGGAACAGCATATTGTGAAGATGGTACAATATTAAGTGATGAACGGTACATGGTATCTTAATAGCTCAGAAAGTGTTGAATATGAATATCAAACGAGAACTACAAATGTATATGTTGAAAGAACTAATAGTCAAATAGAAATGCACTCAGATGGAAACAATTTTGTATATGGGCCATTTACATATGAAGCTGATGGAATAAGAACAAGTTATTCTTATGAGGTATACGACCATAGTGGAAATCTGATATCAGGTGTAAGTAGTACGGGAATTTTAAATAATCGGAGAGAATAATAGTTTTTATTTAATAATTCCAAAAGGCAATTGCAAAAACGGAATATCTAGAGTAAAACTAAATGTAGCAGGGCAACAGGAATTAACTCATTATAAAAAGAAAATAGTTAGGGATCATTATAGTCGTATTACAGTAGAAATAATAGGGTGGAATTATATAGAATTTAATATTTTTGGTGAAAAACTTGAGATTCCAATACCAGAGGCGATAACATGTAAACGCGAGCAACCAGTGTGCATAACTAAAGATGGCGGTTCAAGTCAATGGTCTGAATACTTCAACCAAAGTGACTACACAGAATGGACAGATATCAACGGAACCCTAGAAATAGAAAAAGTAGACGCAGACAACTACGACAAGAAGCTAAGTGGAGTAACATTTGAAATATCAGGATTAGGACAACACACAACAGACGCAAATGGAAGAATATACTTAGAAAACATAAGACCAGGAACATACAGCATAAAAGAAATATCAAACTCAAATTATGGTTACCTAGCAACATCATCAGACATAATCAACATAGATACCGTATCAGACAACATAGGAGTAGCAACAGGACAATACAGAACACCAATAGAAAAGAATGTAAAACTAACAGGAAATCTAGTAATAGAAAAAACAAGCAAAGAAAGTGGAAAGCTACTGGAAGACTTCAGTTTCAAACTGATGGACTCAAAAGGAAGATACATCATAGCAAAAACAGGAGCAGACAAGAAAAAGAGAGACAAAGTAAAAGAATACATACTATTAACAGATATAGAGAAAACAACCAATGAAAATGAAGCAACAGAATTCATAACAGACAGCAAAGGACATATAGAAATCTACAATCTACTAATAGACACATATACAATAAAAGAAGTATCAGTAGGAGCAGACAAACGCGAAGAAAATAGATACTTTGACGTAGACGATAACTACATTACATGGTCAAGTAATGCAAATGGCAACAAATGGTCAAACAGTGTAAACAGTAACGGAACAAAAAATCTACCTAAAGTAAAAATAACAAGGCAAAAATCACAAGACACAGAAAGAATAGGAGGCCCAGCAGACAAAATATCAATCAAAAACGAAAGAAAATACATAGACATCAAAGGTTTAGTATGGGAAGACATGATAGACGGAAAACAAGCTATAAGAAATTACGTATATAATACAAAGACTCAAGGAACAGATGATACAAGAGATAAACTGCTAGGAAATGTAACAGTAAACCTAAAAAGCATAAACGAAAACGGACAAGTAGAAATAGTCAAAAACATTAAAGCAAAAACAAAAGACGGAATAAAAAACGTAGACGGAACAATAGACACAGGAATTGAAGGAAGTGGAGACGAATACTACGGAAAATACGAATTCCGAAACGTGCTAATAAGAGACTTAGACAAATACTACATCGAATTTGTATACAACGGACTAAGTTATAAAGCAATAGACTTAAAAAACGGTTCATATAGCGACCTAAAAAACGGATACTTAGCAGAAGCGACTTCAAACACAAGTAAAGCAATAGAAGAAAACGTATGGGAAACAAAATTTGAAGCAAATTCAAGAGAATTCTTCAACAACAAATACAAAGTAATTACAAACAACCATGCAAATGGCGACGTTGGGGAATTGGAAATGTCATATGATTTTGCAAACCATGTAAGTACATTAAAATTTGAAGGAAATCCAAAATATGGATACTCAGGGGCAAGATTCCCTGTAAACTACACAAAAGAACAATACCTAATGACACCAAATGATGAAAAAGTGAATGGTAAACAAACAACAAATACAAGAAAAGCATACAATGGCGGATTAGACCAGATAAAATCAAAACAAGAGATACGAGAAAAAGACATCAAAGTAATAAACAATGTAAACTTAGGGCTATACGAAAGAGAACAACCAGACCTTGGAATAAATGGCAAATATAATGAAAAAACAAAATCATATGAATATGGAAAACAACTAGACAATGCAAAAATTAAAATAAATGGATATAACCATATATACAAATATGAGACTAGACATCTAAATGAAGGTGATTACCAAGGAGGGTTCAATGTTGGAGTTAAATTCGAAAATAGACGTGGAGCACAACCATACACAAGAGCAATTTACAAAGCAGATGTCGAATTTGAAACTCCAGATAAGAGTAGAGAACTAGAAGTATATTTGACATACAAAATAATACTAAATAACAATTCAGCTAATTTAAAAGCTCAAATAAACGAAATAGTGGACTACTATGATGCAAGATATATCAAAGAAGAAATAAAAGTTGGAACTCAGCTAAGTGATGTTGCAGACCCAATAAATCCTAATCCAAACAAAGAAATAAAAATAACAGAATTTGGAACCAGTGTAAACGGATACAATAAAATAGTAATTGACACCTCAAAACTTGGATATATTGATAAACAAAGTGCTTGCAAAGATTACGTATATGTTCAATTCAAATTAAATAAAGAAGCTGTTGTAGAAATACTATGTGACGGAGATATAAGTAATATAAAAAATGGAATACAAGCACCAGAGAATAAGTTACTAAAAAATGTTGTAGAAATAAAATCATACAGTATACAAGACCAAACTGGAGCAGTATATGCAGGAATTGACCGAAATTCAAACCCAGAAAACTGCAAACCAGGAGATGACACAACATATGAAGATGATACAGACTATTCACCAGCAGTAAAATTAGCAGTAGCAAAAAATAATAGAACACTAAATGGTTTGGTATTTGAAGACAAAGCAGACTTAAACGACAAAAACATAAGACAAGGTAATGGAAGCTATAATCAAGAAGAAGGAGATAGACCATTAAAAGGAGTAGTAGTACAACTTCAAAGAAGAGACTACGACGATATGGGTAAATGGAAAACCATAAAAGAAACAGGAGCAGAAGGAACAAAAGATGACGGAACAAAAGATGACGGAACATTCCAATTTGAAGATTTTGCAGCAGGAGATTACCAAGTAACATATAAATGGGAAAACAGTAAGGATTATAACAAACACGAAACAAGTGCAATACACCCTAGTATACTAGTGCAGAACTACAAAGCAACAATATTTGATGAAGGCGCACATAAACGAAATGCGGAAACCTACGGAAATGAAGAAAGAGCAGAAAAATACTACTGGTATAGAGAAAACAATAGATTATCAGATGCAAAGGACAACTATGAAACAAGAACACAAATAGACAGCGAAATATCTACATTTAGATATAACACTGAAACTGATGGAATAAAAACAAATTCAATGACATCTGCAACACCAGAAATACCAATAGGAGTAGAATATGCAGACGTTATAAGTACATCAGTATTTGGAGACGAATACAAGTACGATATTACAAATATAGACTTTGGTATAGTAGAAAGACCACTACAAAACTATAAACTAACTAAAAACGTTGACCATATAAAACTAACGTTACAAAATGGACAAATACTTGTAGATGCAGATGTAATAATAAAACCAGATGGAATAGGCACTGATAGAAGAATGCAATATTCAATGGGATTAGAAGGAGTAACAAACTTCCTAAAGCCATTATCACGAGTAGGCAGTCGTTTCTTAACAGGAAAAAGCAATGAAGCTGGATATCCAAACGGAAGTATCGAGCTAGAAATAGACAACGAAGTAATACAAGGCTCAACACTTGAAATAACATACAAAATAAACATAGAAAACACAAGTGAACTAGACTATGCAAACCAAGACTTCTATGAACACGGAACAAATGCAACAACAAACTACAAAAAAGATGTAATAAGAATAACACCTTCAAAAGTAATAGACTATTTAGATAAAGAATGGTCAGTAGACGAAAACAACTCAGAAAATGCAGGAACGTGGAAAAAGGAAACAGAAGAAGTATTAAAAGCAGGAAGAGATGACACTGATGAAGTACCAGTAAATGCAAGTATATATAATGATTCAAACAGCGAACTAAAAGACAGAATAATATTATATTCAAAAAAACTTGAAGAAGATGGAATTGCATTAGCTCCAGGTGAGGCATTAAAAGTAAGTGAAGAAGACGATAAAAGACTAACACTAGTAGCAACAAAGGTCCTAACGACAATCAATTCTACAGACGTTGTACTAGAAAATGAAACAGAAGTTATAGAAGTACAAAGACCAGGAGGTGGAGTTCCAGAAGAAAATATTGAAGGAAAGACACTAATAGAAGAAACTGGAAGAAGAGATGAAAAACTTCAACAAAGAAAAAGAATCATTCCAGGAAACTTCGTTCCAGGTTCAGGCTGGCAAGTAGAACCAGACGACGACAAAGCAGAAACATTCTTTATAACACCAAATACAGGTGAAGATCTAAATTATGTAGTACCAATATCAATAGGAATAGGTGCATTAGTAATCTTAGGAGTAGGAATAGTTTTGATTATAAAATTTGTATGGATAGATAAAAAGAAAGAAGACTTAGAATAAAAGTATACAAGCTTGAAAGAACAGAGCAATAGCTTTGTTCTTTCAGGACATATTTTATTATGCAAAATAAACGAATTCAACATTTTCGGAGGGGATAGAAAATGAAAAAAGCAATAAAAAAAGCAACGATATGTAGTTTAATAATTCTATTACTGTCAACACATATTGTTATATTAGGAGAGACAATAGCAAATGCATTAGACGCATATAATGAAAATACTAATATAGCAAATGTTAAATATAATGTTTATTTGGAGACAGAAGACGGAAATAAAGAATATGAAAAACAAGTAAATATATCAGAAAGACAAACTTTGGTTTTAAATGTTTATGTTAAAGACCAAGGTGTATTAAACGATGCAAAAATAAATATAGAAAACTCAAACTTTAATATTGTTGAAGAAGAACTAGAAAATGAATATATAAAACATATAGATGTACAAAATAACGAAATAGAGTTAAATTCTATAGTTTATTCAAATGAAGTAACAATAAAAGTTCCAATAGAATTTAAGAAAACTAGCAGATTTACAGCAGATTATTTTGAAAAAGAAATTTCAGTAACATTAACAGGAACATATGTGAATGAAGTTGAAGAAACAGTAAATTCCGAAAGAAAAGTAAAATTAAATTGGACAGAAGAACCTGAAATAGCATTTATACAAAATATTGATAAATATATGACTTTAGAAAATGGAGAAATATTACTTCAACAAAGCATTTATACAGCAGTTCAAGATAATATATTACCAAGACAAGCAGAAATAATAAGAACAAAAGTGCAAGAAATAGAAGGAGTATACCCAAAAGAAGTAATAGTAGTAGCAAATGGAGCAAAACTAGAAGAAGACAAAATAAGATATGACGAACAAAATGGTAATTTAGAAATAATAAATAGTAAACCATTAAATGAAAATGGAGAAATAGAATGGGAAGGCTTTATAAATGAGTATAACGTAATATACATATACGAAGTAGAAGAAACAGCAAAAGCAAGAACATTTGAATTACAAACATCCGTAGAAATACGGACTATACACAAAGCAAAACACAATAACAAAAGAAGAAAGTAAAACAATAGAAATAGAACCAAAAGGAAGTCTAGTAGAAATAACAAAAGAAGCAACAAACAACCTTTATAAAGGGTATATGTATGCGAACTCAAATTATGAAACGATATTTTCAGAAAATAATACAATAAAAATATCAAAAGCATCAGAAATTGAAACAATAGAAATAAACAATCAAAATGAAATGTTTATAGATAAAAATGAACAAACTTATGATGCAACATCAAGTATGATATATAAGTCAACAAAAGTAAACAAAAATGACTTACAAAGAATATTTGGGCAAGCATATGAACTAAAGATATTAGACAATCAGAATAACGAAATAGCAAATATAACAGACACAGCAGAATGTGATGAAGCAGGAAATATTACAATAAACTATGAAACACAAATAGAATATATAAAAATATTAACAACGAAACCACAAAACGAGGGAAATATTAACATACAAAACATAAGAGCAATAAAGGGAATTACAGGATACACAAAAGAGCAACTAAAAAACTTTAGTAAAATAAGTTTGAATTGCAATGTAGTAAGTGGACAAAACTTAGACGAAAGTAAAACAGAAGTAATTTTAAATGATACTAAAACAGAAGCTAAAATGGAAATAAGCAATACAAATTTATCAGTAACACAAACAAATGAAGATGTACAATTTTTAATTACTTTAGTAAGTAGTGGACCAGAATATGACCTATATAAAAATCCAATAGTAGATATTGTGTTACCACAAGAACTAGATATGGATTTAAAACAAACAGCTCAATTGAACTTTGAAAATGAAGTACAAATTACTAAAATAGGAATGGCAACAAAAGAAAATGGCGAAAAAGTAATAAGAGTTCAAATAGAGGGGGAACAAATAAATTTTGCTAATAATATGGCAGGTGGAATTCAAATAGCTCTAATTGGAGATATAAATATAGTAGATACAGCTACAAGCAAGGAAGAAAAAGTACAATTATTATATACAAATGAAAACTCAGGTAATGAGCAACTTGTATACGAAACACCAATTACAATAACTGCTAAACCAGAAGGAATAGTTGCAAACGAAGAAATACCTGAAAAGGCAATTAGTGATAGCCAAGTAGAAAGTATACAACCAGAAAATGGAGAAATTGAAACACAGTTAAGCGAAAGAAAAGAAGATTTATCTGTAACTGTTATGGCAAGAACAGGGAATAAATATTTAAAAGAAGGCGATACAGTATTAGAAGGTCAAGGTATTAAATATATTCTTAAGGTTACAAATAATACTAATGAAGATATGCAAAATGTAGTTCTTGAAGCAACAAATACAAATGCAATTTATTATAATTATATTAAATATCAAGATAATGTTAATGGAGACATAATGGATAAGGTTAAATTAGTAGAAGACGAAAGTTTAACTTCAAAAGTAATAGAAATAGGAGAATTAAAAGCAGGGGAAACAAAAGAAGTAAATTATCAAATTTCTGTAAAAGAGATAGAAGGAGAAAACGAAAATTTAACAGGACAAATAAAACTAATAGTAGATAATGAAGAAAAAAATACTATAGATAACATCATAAATAGAATTGAACAAGCAAAATTGAAATTAAACTTATTATATGCAGACCCAGAAAATGAGCATAGATATACTAAAGAATTATTCAGAATGGAATTAACAGTGAAAAATATAACAAATGAAGACCTAACAAATATAATTGTAGAATTACCAGTATCTGATAAAGCAGACTTTTCAACAAAAAATATTACAATTGATGAAGAGCAAGGTTGTGAATTTATAGAATACAAAGACAATATAGCCAAATTTAAAATTTCTAAATTAGAAGCGGGAAAAGATACAAAGTTCTTAATAGCTTTGCCAACAAATAGCATACCTGCTGAACAAACAGAAACAAAGATTTTAGAATATTTTACAGCTACAAATGAGAACACAACCTATATATCAAATGAAATAGAAAGAACAATATTACAAGGTGAGGCACAAATTGTTGCTAAGCAAACAACTAATATAGAAGGTAATACTGTAGAAAATGGAGAAAACATTAAATTTATTATAGACTTAGAGAATAAAGGTGTTGTAGCTACTAGTGTTTATATAAATGATATTATTCAACTTGGATTAAAGGTTAATGGTGTAAAAATAATTCACAATGAAGAAGAAACTGAAGAAACAATAGATAATATATTCTCTAAATCAGTAACAATGGAGCCAAACGATAAGGTAAGAATAATAATAGACACAACATTAGATAGTAAATTAGTTGATGGAAATAAAATAGTAAATACTATAAATTTCTCTTCTCCAGGATTAAGCATAGAAGCAAATAGTATAGAATTTACAATAAAAGGAAAAGAAGATAAAAATCCAACAGAAGACCCTAATAATCCAGATAATCCAAGAAATACTAATAGTATAAGTGGACTTGCATTTTTAGATGAAAATGGAAATGGAAATAGAGAAAGCAATGAGCAAATGCTTCCAAATATTACTGTAATGTTGTTAGATGAAGAAAGTCATAATGTTGCAGAAGACAAAAATGGTAATAGCTTAATTACAGTTACAAATCAAAGAGGTACATATGAATTTAATAATTTAAAAAATGGTAAATATACTGTGGCATTTATATATGATACGAAAAAATATAATGTAACACAATATCAAAAAGAAGGCGTAAGTGAAAATCTAAATTCAGATGTAATAAGTGTTGAAATTAAGTTAGATGGAAATGCAGTAAAATGTGCCAAAACTAAGATTCTAGAAATAAATGATAAAGTATTAAGTAATATAGATGCAGGGTTTACTGAAGCTAAAATATTTGATTTAAAATTAAATAAATATGTTAGCAAAATAACAGTACAAAACAACAATGAAAATAGAACTATATCTTACGATAAGTCTCAACTAGCAAAAGTAGAAATAGATGCTAAAAGAATTACAAATTCTAATGTTACAATTGAATATGTAATTGAAGTTACAAATGAAGGTGATGTACCAGGATATGTAAGCGAAATTGTAGATTATATGCCAAAAGATTTAAAATTTAGTAAAAGTATAAATTCACTATGGTCACAAGATAGTAATGGAAACTTATATACATCTCAGCTAGAAAATGAGGTAATATCACCAGGAGAGACGAAGTCAGTAACTTTAGTATTAACAAAAGCAATGACACAAAATAATACAGGAACAATTATAAATAAAGCAGAAATAAGCAAGTATTATAATGAATATATGATAGAAGATATTGACTCTAAACCAGCAAATAAAAATGAAAAAGAAGATGATATGAGTGGTGCAGATGTTATTATATCAGTAAAAACAGGTGGAATATTAACATGTATTTCTATAATAATATTAGCAATTTCTATAATGGGAATTGGAATATATTTTATAAAGAAAAAAGTAATTATAGGATAAAGGAGGACAAGTGAATATGAAGAAAATTAAAACATTAATATTTATGTTGATAATAATGATATTTTTACTGCCTACATTTTCTATGGCAGCCGAATTTGCTTGTTCACAATGTAATCCAGATTACGGTGTGTTGAATAGAGGATTAGGAGCAATATGGCATGCAATGAGATTATATGGAGATGCTTGGCTTGATACAGATATAGGAAACCATACAGGAGAATGGGGAAGTGAATTCTTAGGGCAACACTCATTGTGGGATACAGATGATGATATAGGAACAATTATTCATTCTAGAGGTGGAATATGTTTTGGGCACGTTTCTGCATATGGTACAGACACGTCAAAAGTTGAGATTGCAGTTTTAGATATAGGAGAGGAAATAAAACGTTATAAAGTAGGTACACCTGGATACGAAATAGTTACTAATGAAGGAGATAAAAACTGGTATTATAAAGGAGCTTACTTTGTTGAAAAAGCCACAAAAAATCAAGAAACTAGCAACCTTTCCAATTATAAGAAACACATTAGAGGTTGGCTTGATAATGAATATCTTAAATTAGGAATAAATCGTCAAACACCTAGTGGAGATGCAACTATAAATGATTTTTCAGAAGCAGATGCATATGCAAATTCACTAACAAATTCTGAAACAACAGTAACATTTAGCACAACATCTAAAGATGAAGAAGGTGCAAGGCAAGCAATAGAAGAGAAAACAATTAGTGGTAAGAAATATACATTTATAGGTCCATATAATTTAAATCATCAAAACGGAACTGTATCAGAAACAGCTGAAATAACAACAAGAGAAGGAGGAAAAATAAAAACAAGCCTATGTAGTACAAATGGTACCAATATAAAAAATTTAGGTTCACTTGAAGATTATTCTGGAGATGACTTTTATATCGTATCTGAAAACGAAGTAAGTTCAGTAGACCATATAGACTTGAAAAAAACATATTCAATTAGTAAACTTATAAGAGCTAGAATAGTTTTAGCATCACCTATTGGTGGAGGTGGAGCTCAAAATATTGGTGTGTTTTATGGAAAGGAATTAACTGGTAGTGAGTTGCAAAACTATGTAAAATCAAAAAGTATTGATTTAACATTACCAGGAGTAAGAGAAAGCAAAATAAAGATTATTAAGAAAAATAGTGCAACTGGTGAAACTATGAATAATATAGGACTTGTACTATATTCAGAAGAGGCAAAAGGATATGTAAGATTAAATGGCACAAAAGTTGAATATGTAGCAAACATAAATGATGCTACAATACATACAACAAATGGCAAAGGAGAAGTAACAGTAGAAAAACTTACTAAAAAAGGGAAATACGTAATATATGAGGTGGTGCATCCAGGAGCACCTGACAATGGATTTGAAGAAGTAAGTAAAAGCAAACCACTAAAAGTAGGAGAAGTAACTGTTAGCGCAATAGGAGCAAATGCAGAAATAACAATATATAACACACAAAAATATATAAAAGTTTCAGGTTTTGTATGGGAAGATAGACTAATAGAAGACGGAAAAGAATTATCAAGTAACCTAATATATAAAGAAAATGAAAAGGATAAAGATGACAAATTAGTACAAAACGTAACAGTAAACTTAAAACATATTGACGGAAGAACAATAGATACCAAGACAACTAATAGTAATGGACAATATCAATTTACTAAAGTGTTAATAGATGACTTAAATAAATATTACATAGAATTTACTTATAATGGTATGAGCTATCAATGTGTAAGTTTAATAAACTTATCAGCTTGGAACACAAGTAAAGCTGCAGAATCAGGAAGAAGACAAACATTTAACAATAAATTCAAAGTAATAACAAACAACAATGCAAATGGAGATGCAGGAGACATTAGCTTAAAATACGATGGAGTAACAAACCATAGAAGTACGCTAAACTTTGAAGGAAATCCAAGATATGGATATACTGGAGCTACATATCCAATAAATAACACAGCAGATAAATATCTAATAAATGCAAACACAAGAGATACATACAATGGATGTTTAGATAAAATAAAAACAGCACAACAGATAAAACAAGAAAAAATTACTGAACTAACAAACATAAACTTAGGTTTATATAAGAGAGAACAACCAGACGTATCAGTTAAAAAAGACATAAAAAATGTAAAAATACTTGTAAATGGAAAAGGACAAATCTACGAATATGATAAGAGATTCTCTCATATGAATGAAAGTGGCGGAGACGGCTACAATGTAGGTGTAAAATTTGCAAATAAATATGGAAGTATGAAATATACAAGACCAATTTATAAAGCAGATGTGACGTTTGAAAGTGCCGATAAAAATAGAGAATTACAAGTATACCTAACATATGTAATAGGAATAAAGAATAACTCAAGTAATTTATCTGCACAAATAAATCAAATTGTAGACTTCTATGACAAGAGATATGCAGAAAACAGTTATGGAGCAGAAATCAAAGTAGGTACAGGGCTAACAGACGATGCAACCATAACAAATGAAATAGCATTTAATGATTTAGGAAATAATCATAATGTTAATAGAAATGAATATAACAAAATGGAAATAGACACATCAAGCTTAGGAAGAATAGAAAAACAATCATCAAAAGAAATATACGTTCAATTTAAACTAAGCAGAGAATTAGTATATGAAATTCTAGGAGAAGAGGGAACAACACAAGAACCATTAGACAATGTAACAGAAATAACATCATACTCGATATTCGACCAAAATGGTGCAGTATATGCAGGAATTGACCAAAACTCAAATCCAGGAAATGCAGTACCAGGAGACAGAGACACATATGAAGCAGATACAGATGCAGCGCCATCACTAAGACTAGAATATAATGTACAAAGAAGTATTACAGGAAATGTATTTGAAGACTTACCAATTAATGAGCTATTAAGTGAAAACATAAGACAAGGTAATGGAATACTAGATGATGGAGAGCCAGGAATTCCAAAAGTAAAAGTAGAACTACTCAGAAAAGAAGCAAGAACAGACGGAACTTATGGGGATTGGACATTAAAACCAGAATACACAACAACAACAGATGAAAATGGTTCATATACAATAAAAGACTTTTCAGCAGGAGACTATGTAATAAGATACACTTGGGGAGGAAAAGAACACATTGTAGATGTAAACAAGAAATATACAGCTCAGAACTACAAGGCAACAATATTTGAAGAATCAAAACATAATGACCTTGCTAATAAGTGGTATCAAGAATTAGACCCAAGGTATTCAGACGCAAAAGACACATATGATAACGAAGACAGAGAGAAATTAATACCAGGAAGTATAGAAGATACAAGAGAAACAATAGATTATGACTTAAACAAAGATGGTATAGACTTTGAAACAGCTGAAAATACTGACAAAGTAATGGTATCTGAAACACCAGAAATGGCGGTAGACGTAGAATACAACCCAACAGGAACAGCACAAGGTGGAGAAGGACAAGTAAAAGAAGATGAAAATGAAGTAGTATTTGGACCACAAAGAGAACATGCAATACAACATTTAGACTTTGGTATAATAGAAAGACCAAGACAAAACTATAAATTAACTAAGAAAGTAGACCATGTAAAAGTAACATTATCAAATGGACAAGTGCTTGTTGATGCAAGAATAGGTGACAATTATGAAATAATACCAGAAGAAACATCTAGCCTTACATCTATGGCACCAGTTGCAGGAAGTACACAAGGATATCCAAATGGATTAATAAAACTAGAAATGGATAATGAAATACTACACGGTTCAACACTTGAACTAACATATTACCTATCAGTAGAAAATACTAGTGAAAAAGACTATATGGATAAAGCATTCTATACATATGGAACAAGCAGAATACCAGCAGAAAGCAAAGCAATAAAAATGAAGGTATTAAACATTACAGACTACCTAGATAAAGAGTGGGCAGTAGATGAAAATGAAGCTTCATATGTAGATGAAGGATGGAACAAGATAGCAAAAGCAGACTTAAATGGTCAAGTAGCTCAAGAAGTATATCAAGGCAGAGAGACAAAAATAAATGATAGAATAATTCTACAAACAGAAAAACTAAAAGATGATGAAATAGCAACAGGAGAGACAGCAGGACCAGTAACATTAAAAACAACAAAAGTATTAACAACAATAAACGATAATGATGTAGAATTAGACAATGAAGCAGAAATCATAAAGATATACAAAACAGGTGGTGGACTATTAAAAACAAAAGACCCTAATAAAAAACTAATACCAGGAAACTATGTACCAGGTTCAGGAAAACAAGTAGAAGATGACGACGATATGGCACAAACATTTACAGTATCACCAAATACAGGTGGAAATTCAAATTATGTAATAATTATAGTACTAGGAGCAATCGCACTAGTAGGCTTAGGAGTTGGAATAGTTTTAATTAAAAAATTTGTATTGATAGATAAAAATTAAAATGATCCTGAATAAAATTAAAAAGCGAAGCTAAATAGCTTCGCTTTTTTTGTGATGCATTTTACCTCTGTCCCAAAAAAGCATTGAAAGTTTCTGCAATATTATTGCAATTTTCGACAATATGTAATAAAATAAAAATCACAAAATAAGATAAGAAATAAAAACGGAAATAAATAAATCAAAAAAAGTAGAAAACTTTTTTTAGCAAGAAGACTAAAAAAGACAAAAACCACAAAGGACAAGTAGTAAAATAAGCCTATAAAAATAAAGAGGTGGTAAGGATGTTTCAAAATATTAATGAAGACACAATAGAGATAGATAATGAAAATACAAGAAATGCAAAAAGCAAAATAAACCTATTCTCAAAAGTATTTACAAAAGAAAACATTGCATTATATCTTGTATCTTTTATGCTATCATTAGTTAGTTTAAATGGGGAATTCTCAATATTTAGTATAAGTATGTTAGGCGCATGCTTTGCTTCTTCTGTGCCATTATTAGGGATAATAATAGTATCATTTATAGGGAATGCAATAAAATTCGGTATGGGAGGAGCTTTAGGATATTTCTTAACTGCATTAGTTGCAATTGCGAGCTTATTTATAATAAAGCCACGTTACAATGAGCAAGAGAGAAACGAAAAAATCAAAATAGGTAAAAACGTATTTATATCAACATTATTAGTGCAAGTAGTACAATTTGTAATGAGTACATTTACATTATATGATGTGTTGTCAGCAATAACAGTATCAATAATTGCGTTAGTATTTTACAAGATATTTGTAAATTCAGTAATACTAATTCAGGAATTTTACAAACAAAGAGCTTTTTCAATAGAAGAGGTAATAGGAGCAAGCCTTTTACTTTCAATAGCGGTATGTGGATTTGGAGATTTAAGTATATTTGGACTTAATATTTGCAACATATTAAGCATATTGATTGTGATGGTGTTAGGTTGGAAAAATGGAGTTTTAGTAGGTGCAACATCAGGAGTAACAATAGGTGTGGCACTGGGAGTAATTACAGGTACAGAGCCTATTATGATAGCTGCTTATGCAATTTCAGGTTTAATTGCAGGAATGTTAAATAGATTTGGAAAAATAGGAGTGGTAGTAGGATTTGCAATTGGAAATATTGTTTTAGCTTACGCATCTAATGGATACACGATTGAACTAATCCACTTTAAAGAAATATTAGTAGCATCTATTGGGCTGTTAGCAGTGCCAAAAACATTTAGTATAGACCTAGAGGAATTTATAGGAAATGGAAAATTCTTGCCAGTAGTGCCAAGTAGAGCTTTAAATAAAAGCAAAGAAGTTGCAACAAGCTTAAATAATGTATCAGAAGCAATTCAAGAAATGGCAACAACATATAAAGTGGAAGAAGACAAACCACAAGAAGAAGTAATTGCTAAAAACAAGCAAATATTTGTAGCAGAATTATTAAATAACCTAGACTCACATAAAGAAAATATATTATTTGAAGACTTATCAAACCCAGATGGTGAAATAGTTAACGAGATATTCAAATATATGTTAGAAAAACAAGAAATTGACAGAACAAGCTTATTAAAAGCATTTGCAAAATGTAATAGCTATATAATAGGATTTGAAGATGAGGATATCAGTAAAAAACTAGATGACGACATCTCACAAATAGTTAGAATTATAAATTTATCTTACAAAGTAAGTAAATCAGATTTTATCTGGCAAAAGAAAGTAGAACAAAACAAGAAAAATATTAAAAAACAGCTAAACGAAGTATCAAAAGCAATAGAAAGTATGGCAAAAGGAATAGAAGACGACATACAAGTAGAAGAAAAATATGAAAAAGAAAAATCACAAATACTAGAACTAATAAGTCAAAAGAACATAGAAGTACAAGACATTTCAATAAAACACAAAACAAGATATATACTAGAAATATACTGTGATGGAAACCTAGAAACATCAGAAATAGAAACAATAGAACAAATACTAACAAAAGTATTAAAAGAAAAAATAGTACTAAATTACGAAGCAAGCACAGCCAAAATACTAAACTTCTTATCAGACGACAAATACAAAATGGCACTAGGAATGACATCAGCAACAAAAAGTAAAAGCGAACAAACAGGGGACAGCATACTAAACATCAGACTAAAAGACGGAAAATACCTAGTAGCAATAAGCGACGGAATGGGTACAGGAAGAGAAGCAAAGAAAAGCAGTACACAAGCATTAAAAATGCTAGAAAATTTATTGTTATCAGGATTTGACAAAGACACATCACTAAAACTAATAAACACATCATTAATGAACAAAAACATAGAAACATTTGCAACACTTGATATTGCGATAATAGACTTATATGCAGGAAACATCGAATTCATAAAAAGCGGAGCTTGTCCAACATACATAAAAAACAAAAAAAGAGTACAACTAATAAAATCAAGCTCATTACCAACAGGAATAGTAGAAACAAGTGATGTAGAAACATTTGATAAAGACATAAAAACAGGAGACATTATATTAATGTGCTCAGACGGAATTTTAGACTCAAACATAGAATACAAAAACAAAGAACTTTGGGTAAAATATATGCTTGAAGATATAGAAACAACAAACACTCAGAAAATATCAGAACTAATATTAAACGAAGCAATAGACAACAACTTTGGCGTTGCTAAAGATGATATGAGTATAGTCGTATTTAGAATAATTGAAAGATAAAAAACAGATTGCAATAAGGTAAAAAATATGATATATTAAAAGCGTGAAAAAGGAGTGAGTTGAATGGCAAGGACAAGCAGAGGGAAAAGGTATGAAGAACCAAAACTAAATATAAAAAAAGTAATAGCAGTAATACTAGCAATAGTAGTGTTAATAATGTCAATATTTGTAGTTAAAGGGATATTTGACAAGAGCAAAGATGAAGGAAGAATAACAAGCAAAAGCTACTTTGCAGCATATAAAGATAATAAATGGGGAGTAATTGATGAAACAGGTAGTTATGTAATAGACCCAGCATATGCAGAGATGATAGTAGTTCCAAACAGCAAGAATGATGTGTTTATTTGTACATATGATGTAGATTATGAAGAGGGAACATATAAGACAAAAGCACTAAACAGTAAAAATGAAGAGATATTCACAAACTATGAGCAAATAGAAGCAATACAAAATATGGACAAGAACAACAATGCTTGGTATGAAGAAAATGTACTAAGAGTGAAAAAAGATGGAAAATACGGAACAATTAATTTAAGCGGAAAAGAGTTATTGCCATTTGAATATGATCAAATAACAGCACAACCAGGAGTAAAAAACTCACTAAAAATAGTAAAAGACGATAAAGCAGGAATTGCAGATAATGAAGGAAAAATAATAATAGAACCACAATATCAAGACATAGAAGACCTAGGGAAAGATAATAAAGATGGATTTATTGTTAAAAATGAAGATGGAAAATTTGGAATAGTTGACTTCTCAAATAACCAAGTATTAGAAGCAAAATATGACGGAGTAACTACAGTATATGGAAGTGACCTATATGTAGTAATGCAAGGAAACAAACAATTACTAGTAAAAAAAGATGGAACAGAAGTACTTAGCAAAGGTTATGATGAAATAACAGAGATATTAAAAAATGCAGAAAACGGAGTAATTTATAAATACAAAAACAAATATGGTGTAATGAAACAAACTGGTGAGGATACAATAAAACCAACATATGACGAGTTAAAAGAAGCAAAAACAGGAATATTAATTGCCAAAAAAGGTGATAAGTATGGAATAATAGACTTAGAAGACAATACAAAAGTTGAATTCAAATACACATCAATAACATATAACGAAAAGGCAGACTTATATATTGCACAAGATGAAGATTATAATGACGAAATTTTAAATAATGAATATGAAGTAAAACAAACAGGAATATTAACAGACATAAATGAAGAAAAAGGATATTTAGAGTTAAGACAAAATAATGAATATAAATATTACAACTTTAAATTTGAAGAGAAAAAAGAAGCAGACATATTTACAACAACAACATTATTTGTGAGCAAGAAAGATGGAAAATATGGCTTTGTAGATAAAGATGGAAAAGTCGTAGTGGACTACAAATATGACGATGCAGGAAATCAAAATATTTATGGATATTCGGCAATAAAAAAAGACGGAAAATGGGGAGCAATAAACTCTAAAGGAGAAGTTGTACAAGAACCAACATATGACCTAGAAGATTATTTAAAAGTTGACTTTGTTGGAAGATGGCACTTAGGAAAAGACCTTAATATGAACTATTATAACCAATTATAGTATTTATAAAAAGAAAGGTGATAAGAAATGGAACTAAAGATGAACTATCAATACACATACTTTATACATCCTTTTATAATAAAAGAAGGAAAATATCAAAAATACATACAAAAAATGTTAAAAGACAAAAACTTTGAACTAAAAATATTTCAAAAAGAAAAAGACTTAAAAACATATCAATACTTTTTACCTAAAGCTAGAGAGTTCTTATTTTCTAGCTTTAGTCTAAATGACGAAAAGAGAAGAAGTTTAGAAGAATTACCACTAGAAACTCGGAGCAGCGCTACTTAGCAAATATCCATGCAATGTATTTGAATACAATCTAAAAAAAGATATACAAGGAAAAGTTGATGGAAGCAAAGGAATATTCTTCAACATACAAAAAATAGATGTTGTATGTTTCAACACAGGAATAGGATTTGTGTTAATAAAAACAAATGTTGAGGACGAAACAAGCTTTGCAAACATATTGAACTTCAATTATAAATTTAGAGACATAAATCAAGAAGGAAACCTATTAGATTCATATGATAATATCCGCTTGCAAACAGGAGATTTTGCAGATGTAGAAACATTTAAAGACTTAATAAAAAACATAACTGGTTCAAATGTAGATGCAATGGAATTAGACATAAACACAGAGCGATTTTTAACATATTCATATGTATGTGTAGACCAAGAAGCTTGGAACAATACAAACGAATTTGAAAAAATAAAACATCACTTTGTAAAATATGCCAACATTATTCCAGCGGATAAAGATATAAATCCAGAAGCAATGGAAAACAACAAAATAGTAACACTATCAAAATGGAAATATGCAAAACTAGCATTAACAAAACAATCAGTAACACTATTATCATCAAGCGCAGAAATGAACAACTACACAATACTACCAGCAGAATACGAAAATCAATATCTTTACACATATATCTTAAACTTGTATAAAAAAATATATCTAAAAAAATTGCAGGCAGAATTCAAAAATCCTAAAAAGGTGAATTCAGCAAGAAAGCAATTTGCAAACTTTACAAAGAAACTTTGGGTACAAGAGGTAACTGAAGATGAGACGGGTACAGAGCTAGATTTGAAGATGAAAGATACTTTGGAGTTGGAAAAGTTATACGCAGAAGTGAAAAGTAAGTATGATGTTTTGTACAAGGATATGAATATAGATAAAAATAGAAAATTAATAATTTTTATTGCAATAATGCTAGGTGCGTCATTGGCGTTGAATATAATAAATTTTATAGTTTTAATGAAAAAATAAGGAGGCTCTTTTATGAAAATAGCCTGTGGAACAGATATAATAGAAATAGACAGAATAAAGCAAAATATAGAAAATTTAGGAGATAAGTTTTTAAGCAAAATATACACAAAACAAGAAATTGAATACTGCGAAAGCAAAAAAGTACAAAAATATCAAAGCTATGCAGCAAGATTTGCAGTAAAAGAAGCAGCATTCAAAGCAATATCATTTAAATTAAAAGACAAGTACCAAATATGCTGGAAAGACATAGAAACAGTTGTAAACGCCCAAGGCAAGCCTGAACTTAAAATAATAGGCTTAGACTTAAATGACATAGAAAGTATGGATGTAAGCATATCACATTGTAAAGACTATGCAATAGCAAATGTAACAATGCTTTTGAAATAGGGACATTTGGGGACGTTTCCTTTTTGTCCCTTTTTCAATGCCAAGGGGAACAACCCTTTTGATATATTAGAACTATAAATAAGGAGAGTAAAAATGAAATTTTTTGACAGTCACGCACACCTAAATGACGAAAAATTTGACGAAGACAGGGAAGAATTAATAGAAAAAATACACGATGACGAAATAGAAAAATTCATAACAGCAGGATACAGCATAGAAAGCTCAAAAAAAGCAATAGAACTATGCAAAAAATATAAATTTATGTATCCAATATGTGGAATATCACCAAACGACATTCCACAAACAGAAGACGAATTGTGGAAAGATTTAGCTGAAATTGAACAAATAATAACAACAAATGTTACGAGGGACAAAAAGGAAACGTCCCCAAATGTCCCAGTCGCAGTTGGCGAAATTGGTTTAGACTATTATTGGAACAAAGAAAATAAAGAATTACAAAAATTAGCTTTTATCGAACAAATAAA
The DNA here is from genome assembly GCA_947648905.1 of uncultured Clostridium sp. GTDB lineage: Bacteria > Bacillota > Clostridia > TANB77 > CAG-508 > CAG-269. The sequence goes on from CANSPP010000001.1 coordinate 264,417, forward strand.
AATCGCAAATAAATTAGAACTTCCAATAGTTATTCACACAAGGGAAGCTGTAATGGACACAATAGAAATTTTAAAACAAAATGAAGTTATCAAAAAAGGAATTTTTCATTGTTGCCCACTAAACAGAGAGTTGGTTAAAGAAGCTTTAAAACTAGGATTTTATATTTCTTTTGCAGGGCCAGTTACATTTAAGAATTCGAAAAACGCAGATGAAATTATAAATCTTGTGCCAAATGATAGAATGCTAATTGAAACAGATAGCCCATATCTTTCTCCAGAGCCTTTGAGAGGAAGAAGAAATGACCCAAGAAATGTTAAGTTAACAGCAAAGAAGATTGCAGATGTTAAGGGACTTTCTTTGGAGGAAGTTGCAGATATTACTTATGAAAATGCTATGAGAATTTTCGAGATATAATATTAAGAAACGATAAATATAAAAAGCTAGGGTATATAGCATATACCCTAGCTTAAATATTTAGTAAATTTATCTCAAATTTCTTAAAGCTTCAATTCTATCTTCAGTACTAGGATGAGTAGACCAAATACTAGAAGACTTCTTCTTTTTACCTTCTTCAGTATTACTCTTAAAAGGATTAACAATATACATATTAGCAGTAGCGCTATTAGCAGTTTCAAGTTGATTAGGGTCATTTTCAAGCTTTTGTAAAGCGGATATAAGACCATCAGGATTACGAGTAAATTCAACAGCAGTGCTATCAGCTAAAAATTCTCTTCTTCTTGATAAAGCAAGTTGCATTAAAGAACCAAAAATAGGTGCGAGTATTAAACAAACCAAGCCTATTAACATCAAAATTGCATTTGCATTATTATTATCACTATCACTTTTCCTATCTGAACCACCCCAGAAAAGCATTCTAGAAACCATATCAGAAAGCATAACAATAAAACCAACCATAACAGAAACCACACAACTAAGTAAAATATCATAATTCTTAATATGGCTCATTTCATGAGCAATTACACCTTCCAATTCATAATAATCTAGCTTTTCTAAAAGACCAGTAGTAACACAAATAACAGCATTCTCGGGATTTCTACCTGTTGCAAAAGCATTAGGCTGTGCATCATCTACAACATAAAGTCTAGGCTTTGTAGTCAAGCCAGAAGATATCATTAAAGCATCTAGAATATTTACCAATTTTAAATCTTCCTCTTTAGTTGCAGGCCTTGCTCTGTTAAGTGATAAAACAATTTTGTCACTATAATAGTAAGAACCCCAAGCAGATGCAATAGATACTGTAAGTGCAATTACAATTGAAAGTACACCTAAATCTAAAGCGTTGCAAACATAATATATTATTAAGGTAATTATTAGTATAAAAATACTAACAATTATTCCTGATTGTATTTTATTTCTTTTAATATTTTCAAACATAAAGCTCATTCCTTTCTTTGTACCAATTGGGACGAACCTTTTTGGCACGTTTTGCCACAGGAAAAATATTCCTTTGACAAAAATAATAAAGGACGTTTCTTTTGGGCACAAGTGTCCAGAAAGGAAACGTCCCAAATTGGACATTAATTTCCAAAGTCAACTTTAACATTTTTTCTAGCTTCATCACTTTCGGCTTTAAATAAGTCACGAGCTGTGAAGTTAAACATTCCAGCGATAATGTTAGAAGGAAATACTTGTAATTTTGTGTTGTACATTGTTACAGCATCATTGTAAAATTGTCTTGAAAAAGAAATTTTATTTTCTGTATTTCTTAATTCTTCAGATAGGTCTGAAAAATTTTGGTTTGCTTTTAATTCTGGGTAGCTTTCAGAAACAGCCATAATTGTTTTTAATGAAGTTGATAGTTCATTATCTAATTGTGCTTTTTCAGAAACGCTGTTAGTATTAGCCCAAGAAGTTCTAAGTGCAGCAATCTTTTCAAAAGTTTCTTTTTCGTGTGCCATATAACCTTTTACAGTTTCAACAAAGTTTGGAATTAAATCAAATCTTCTTTGTAGTTGAACATCAATTTGACTCCAAGCGTTATCAACTTTTACTTTAGATTGCACTAAACCATTATACATTCCTATAACAGCTATAATTAGTACAGCTAAAACAGCTAATATAATCCATATCATAATAATAAATCCTCCTATTCTTATAATATACAAATAGATAATAACATATTCAAACTATTAATACAAGAAAATTGTAAAAAAATAATATAAAAAAGTAATATTTATAAAAATGAAACATATACTATATAGTAATCGCCTACGGAAACAAGGGATTCGAGAAAAAAGGACAAATTGTATAGAAAAATAAATGCTTTCAAAACCTATGAAAGCGTAAGGGAACGGCAAAATTTGACAAATCTGAAAAAAAGTAGTATAATAAAGACGTTGCCAAAAGGAGGTAATAAAAAATATGAAAAGAGAAGAAAAAGCTTCAATTTCCATTATGAAAATAATATGTGTAAGCATAATAATGATTTTAATATCAGGAATCAGCGTTATGGCAGTGAACACAAACTTAAAAGATGTAAAAATAATTCTACAAAACGGATATGAAATGTCAACACTAACAGGGAAATCAACAGTAGCAGAAATACTAGAAGAAAACAATATCGTGTTAGAAGAAAATCAAAAAACAATACCAGGCCTAGACGAAAAAATCTCAGTAGGTCAAAGTATACAAATAACAGACAAAACATACAACGAAGTTCAAATAGCTAAAATATCAGAAGAAGGTGTAGCAACATCACTAGAACAATTACTAGAAAATTATGCACCAATCACTGAAAAAATAGTAACAGAACAAGTAGAAATACCATATGAAACAATTACAAAAAACGCAACAACATCAACAGAAGGAACAACAAATAAAGTACTAAAACAAGGAAAAAATGGACTAAAAGAAGTAACATATAAAATAAAATATCAAAACGACGTGGAAATTGAAAGAACAGTAATATCAGAAACAGTAATAACAGAACCAGTAAACAAAATAGTACAAGTACAAAAAACAGTACAAACAACATCAAGAGCTAGCACAACACCAAGAACAGCAGCAGTACCAACAAATGGAACAACATATAAAATAACAGCATACTGCTCATGTGCAAAATGTTGTGGAAAAACAACAGGAAGAACAGCATCAGGAACACAAGCAACAGCAGGAAGAACAGTTGCAGCACCAGCAAACTTCGCATTCGGAACAAAACTAAACATCGGTGGACAAATCTACACAGTAGAAGACAGAGGTGGAGCAATAAAAGGAAACAAAATAGACATATATGTAAGCTCACACGCAGCAGCACTACAATGGGGAGTAAGATACTTGCCAGTAAGTGTAGTAGAATAAGATAATAAAAATAAAACTCTCAAGCCATTAAGCAAGAGAGTTTTTTTGTTACTAGACAACAGGCCAAAAATATAGTAAAATAAGAGCGTGCCACAGGGGACGGACCTTAATGGCAGAAAAAAGAAAGGACGAGTGTAAATGAAACTAATATCATGGAATGTAAATGGAATAAGAGCTTGCCTAGAAAAAGGATTTAAAGAATTTTTCCAAAAAATAGATGCAGATATATTTTGCATACAAGAAACAAAATGTCAACCAGAACAAGTAGACTTAGAATTTGAAGGATATAAAAGCTATTGGAATAGTGCTCAAAAGAAAGGATATTCAGGAACAGCAATATTTACAAAACAAGAGCCAATAAGTGTAACATATGGAATAGGAATAGAAGAACACGACCAAGAAGGAAGAGTAATAACACTAGAGTTTGACAAATTCTATATGGTAACTATATATACTCCAAACTCAAAGAGAGAGTTAGAGAGACTAGAATATAGACAAATATGGGAAGATGAAGTAAGAAAATACCTACTAAAGTTAAACGAAACAAAACCAGTAATAATGTGTGGAGACCTAAATGTAGCACACAAAGAAATAGACTTAAAAAATCCAAAAACAAATAGAAGAAGTGCGGGCTTCACAGATGAAGAAAGAAACAAGATGACAGAACTACTAGAAGCAGGATTTACAGACACATTTAGATACTTGTATCCAGACAAAGAAGAAATATACAGTTGGTGGTCATATATGAGAAAAGCAAGAGAGAAAAATGTGGGATGGAGAATAGACTATTTCATAACATCAAAAGAAATAGAAAACAAAATACAAGAAGCGAAAATTCACACAGAAATACTAGGAAGTGACCACTGCCCAGTAGAATTAGATATCGAAATATAAAAATATATTAGGGACAAAAAGGAAACGTCCCCAAATGTCCCAAAGGAGGAGAGAAGATGAAAGAAGTAAGAAACCATTGGAAGAAGTGGGTGTACTGGTTTTTGTTAGGTGCAGCTATTATTGTTCTGTATAAAGCATTAGACAACTTCGGAGATGTGCTAGATAGTGTTAAGAAATTGTTTGGTATTTTGAGTCCATTTTTAGCAGGGATATTTATAGCATATCTATTATATATGCCTTGTAGGAATATTGAAAAAACCTATAAGAACACAAAATCTAAATTTATTAAGAAAAAGGCAAGGACGCTAAGTATAATTACGGTGTATGTGATTGCAGCACTATTATTGATAATTTTAATAAATGTTATTTTGCCAGTAGTAATAGAAAGTGTTGTAGATTTAATAAACAATATTCAAGGTTATTTCGAGACAGCAATTAATAAATATAACGAACTTCCAGAAAATTCAATATTAAAGGGAGATATAGTAAAAGAAGCTATTTCTAACATTCAAAACATTGATGTAAAGCAGTATTTTAAACTAGATAAAATTTTGGAATATGTTATGGGGGCCGTAAGCGCGGTAACAAGTATATTTAATGTGTTTGTTGCGGTAATTGTATCAATTTATATTTTAGTGGAAAGAACACAGATAATAGAATTTTTAAAGAAATGCGCAAATGCGATGTTTGAAGATAAAACTTATAAAAACATAGACAAATATTTTAATCATTCAAATGAGATATTTTTCAAATTTATAGCAAGCCAATTCTTAGATGCAGTTGTAGTGGGAGTCTTGGTAACAATTGCTATGAGTATAATGAATATCAAATTTGCACCATTACTAGGGTTTATGATAGGTCTATTTAATATGATACCATACTTTGGAGCAATAATCGCAATTGCAATTGCAGCGATAATTACTTTGATTACAGGTGGAATTTCACAAACTATTTGGATGTTGATTGTTGTGATTATATTACAACAAATTGATGCCAATATTATAAATCCTAAAATTGTTGGTAAATCATTGAAAATAAGCCCATTACTTGTAATTTTTGCAGTAACTGTTGGTGGAGCGTATTTTGGAGTGTTAGGAATGTTCTTAGCAGTTCCTGTAATGGCAGTTGTGAAAATTTTAATTGAAGATTATATAGAAATGAAATTGGCAAATAAAAAATTGCATAAAATATAAATACAAACTAAAAAATCAACTCTTAATTGAGTTGATTTTTTTCGTTATAAAATAATTATCCATTAAGTAAATACTGAACTCCACCATTAGCAAAAGCCATAATAAGACCGGCAACAATAACACCAGCAATAATAGGTGGAACAGCCTTTTTAGGTGGTATCTCTAAAAAGTTAGCAATCAAAGAACCAACCCAAGCACCTGTTGTAGGGATAGGAATTGCAACAAACAAAAATAATGCTAAAGCAGTATAAGTTTGAAGCCTTTCATTCTCTGCAATTTTTTTAGTAGCCTTTTCAGAAGCCCAATCAATAATAATTTTGAAAGGTTTGAATTTTCCGAAAAAATTAAATAAAGGCTTGATATATTTTACTATAAAATAAACTGGTATGATATTTCCTATTAATCCGCAAATAAATGCTGGAAGTACAGGTAAGTCAAATAAATATTGAGAAATGACAACAGAATATCTTAGTTCTATAATTGGAAAGGCTCCTAAAAGTCCTGTAAGTATGTATTTTAGTACAATTGGTATTCCTGATAACATAGTTTTTTTCCTCCAAAATTTAAAATCTTTTTGTATTGTACTACAAAAGTTGAAATTCGTCAATGAAACATTTTTGGACAAAAAAAGAAACGTCCCAAAATGTCCCCAAAACCATTGACTTTCTTAAGAAAATGTGATATTATATTGTATGTTTAAATCAAAATTTTAAAAATCAAAAGTTATCAATTAAAAAAAGAGGAATCAAATGCAAGGAGGGACTAAGCGAAACCGGCTTGTAAGAGCAGACAAGGCGGATAGTTTAGACAAGCAAATTGTGGTTTGAGAAGGACTTTTTTTAAAAGTATAAATTTTTTCTGCTTAATATTTTATAGGAGTGATTTTTTTGAAAATTAAAGAAGTTAAGTACGAGAAAGCATCTCGTAAAGATTTCGCAAAAGTCGGCGACTACATTGAAATGCCAAACCTAATCAAAGTTCAAAAAGATTCATATGACTGGTTTATAGAAGAGGGTCTAGGAGAAGTGTTAAAAGATATTTCCCCAATTGAAGATTACTCTGGAAACCTTGTGCTTGAATTTTTTGATTACTACATGGAAGAGAAGACAAAATACACAGTAGAAGAAGCAAAAGAGAGAGACGCAACATACTCAACAAGATTACACGTAAAAGTAAGATTAATCAACAGAGAAACTGGAGAAATCAAAGAGCAAGAAATTTATTTGGGTGATTTCCCACTAATGACAGATAGTGGAACATTCGTAATAAATGGAGCTGAGAGGGTTGTAGTAAGCCAATTAGTACGTTCACCAGGATGTTACTATGGACAAGAATTCGACACAAAAACAGGTAAAAGAACATACAACTCAACAGTAATGCCACTACGTGGAGCTTGGTTAGAATATGAAACAGATGGAAACGACATATTCTGGGTAAGAGTAGATAGAACAAGAAAAGTTCCAGTAACAACTCTATTAAGAGCAATTGGTTTAACAACTGATTCACAAATATTAGACTTATTTGGTGAAGAAGAAATGTTAAAAGCAACAATCAACAAAGATACAATAAAAGACCAAGATGAAGCTTTAATAGAAATCTACAAAAAATTAAGACCAGGAGAACTACCAACAGTAGACGCAGCAAGAAATCTATTTAATGGATTATTCTTTGACAACAAGAGATATGACTTAGCAAAAGTTGGAAGATATAAATTCAACCAAAAACTAGCGCTAGCAACAAGAATTAAAGATAAAGTATCTGCAAAAGATATCATAGATTCAGAAACAGGAGAAGTGTTAGTACAAGCAGGAGAAATAATATCAGAAGAAGTTGCAGAACAAATACAAAATTCTGGAATAAATGTTGTTGATATAACTGTAGGTGAAAAAACAGTAAGAATAATAGGAAACAGCACAGTAAATATCCACAAAGTATTACCAAATGTTGACTTAAGCAAATTACATATAAAAGAATTAGTAAATTACAATGTGTTAAAAAATATTGTTGACAACACAGACGAAAAAGATTTAGTAAAAGCTTTACAAGAAAGAATGAACGAATTAGTACCAAAATGCATAACAACAGAAGATATGTTAGCATCAGTAAACTACTTACTAAACTTATCACATGGACTAGGTGGACCAGATGATATAGACCACTTAGCAAACCGTAGAATTCGTTGTGTTGGGGAATTACTACAAAATCAATTCAGAATTGGTTTAACAAGATTAGAAAGAGTTGTTCGTGAAAGAATGACAATTCAAGACTTAGACGTAGTAACACCACAAACATTAATAAACACAAAACCAATAACATCAGCAATTCGTGAATTCTTTGGAAGCTCACAATTATCACAATTTATGGACCAAACTAACCCACTATCAGAATTAACACATAAAAGAAGAATATCAGCTTTAGGACCTGGTGGATTAACAAGAGAAAGAGCTGGTTTCGAAGTACGTGACGTTCACTATACTCACTACGGAAGACTATGTCCAATAGAATCACCAGAAGGACCAAACATCGGTCTAATTTCAGCACTATCATCATTTGCAAGTATCAACGAATATGGATTTATTGAAACACCATACAGAAAAGTAGACCCAGAAACACATGCATTAACAGATATCGTAGAATATATGAGTGCAGATGTAGAAGATAATTACATAATCGCTCAAGCAGCTGAGCCAGTTGATGAAGAAGGAAAATTCGTACACCCAAGAGTAAGGGTAAGATTTAAAAACGAAGTTATAGAAGTTGAAAGAGAAAAAGTTCAATATGTAGACGTTTCTCCAAAACAATTAGTATCAATAGCAGCAGCGATGATACCATTCTTAGAGCACGACGACGCAAAGAGAGCGCTAATGGGTGCAAACATGCAACGTCAAGCAGTGCCACTAATGATTACAGAAAGTCCAATAGTTGGAACAGGAATTGAATATAGAGCAGCAAAAGACTCTGGAATATTAATCCTTGCAGAAGATGATGGAGTAATCGAAAAAGTAACAGGAAGCGCTATTACAGTAAAATATAAAAACGGAAAAACAGTAGTACATAAACTACGTAAATTTAAAAGAACAAATGGTGGAACATGTATCAACCAAAAACCAATCGTTAAAAAAGGCGAAAAAGTTAAAAAAGGTGATGCGATAGCAGATGGACCATCAACACAAAATGGAGAAATGGCGTTAGGTAAAAACGTACTAGTAGCATTCTCAACATGGGAAGGATACAACTACGAGGACGCTATATTACTAAATGAAAGATTAGTAAAAGAAGATGTATTTACATCAATACATATCGAAGAATATGACTGCGAATGCCGTGATACAAAACTAGGTGCAGAAGAAATTACAAGAGATATTCCAAACATTGGTGATGACTCTTTAAAAGACCTAGATGAAAACGGAATAATCAGAATTGGTGCAGAAGTTAGACCAGGAGATATCCTAGTTGGTAAAGTAACACCAAAAGGAGAAACTGAACTAACAGCAGAAGAAAGATTGTTAAGAGCTATATTCGGAGAAAAAGCTAGAGAAGTAAGAGATACATCATTAAGAGTACCACACGGAGAAGCAGGAACAATAGTTGATGTTAAAGTATTCACTAGAGAAAATTCAGACGAATTAGGACCAGGAGTAAACCAAATAATTAGATGTTACATAGCAACAAAAAGAAAAATCTCAGTAGGAGACAAAATGGCTGGACGTCACGGAAATAAAGGTGTAATTTCAAGAGTATTACCAGAAGAAGATATGCCATTTATGCCAGACGGAACACCAATAGACATCTTATTAAATCCACTAGGTGTGCCTTCACGTATGAACTTAGGTCAAGTTTTAGAAGTACACTTAGGAGGAGCAGCAAAAGCACTAGGCTGGAAAATATCAACACCAGTATTTGATGGTGCAACAGAAGACGATGTAAAAGAATTACTAGCAAAAGCTGGAATGAGTGAAGACGGAAAAACAATACTATATGACGGAAGAACAGGAGAGCAATTTGACAAGCCAATCACAGTAGGTGTTATGTACATGTTAAAACTACACCACTTAGTTGACGACAAAATTCACGCTCGTTCAACTGGACCATACTCACTAGTAACACAACAACCACTAGGTGGTAAAGCACAATTCGGTGGACAACGTTTTGGAGAGATGGAAGTTTGGGCACTAGAAGCATATGGAGCAGCATATACACTACAAGAAATGCTAACAGTAAAATCAGACGACGTAGTAGGACGTGTTAAAACATATGAAGCAATCGTAAAAGGTGAAAACGTACCAGAACCAGGAGTACCAGAAAGCTTTAAAGTTCTAGTAAAAGAACTTCAATCATTAGGACTAGACGTACGTCTATACTCAGAAGACAACCAAGAATTAGAACTAAAAGAAAACATAGAAGAAGGAATAGAATACGACCCTAGCCAAGAAACAAAAATATCAGAAGAAATAATAGCAGATGGAGACTTAGACGGATTTGAAGAAGAGACAGAAGACGATATGTTACTAGAAGATGAAGCAATGGATGACGGAAGTGACGAACTATTCGAAGACTTAGATGACGAAGGCGACGAAATGATATTTGACAGCGACTTAGCTGGAGACAATATGGATAATGATCAAGATAATATATAAAAAAAAACCAAATGAAAGGTGGAAAATCGTGGACGAATTAGATGTTTTTAACAAATTAAAAATTGGTGTAGCATCAGATGAAAAAATAAGAGAATGGTCAAAAGGTGAAGTAAAAAAACCAGAGACTATCAACTACAGAACATTAAAACCAGAAAAAGATGGACTATTCTGTGAAAGAATATTTGGACCAACAAAAGACTGGGAATGTCACTGTGGAAAATATAAAAGAGTAAGATATAAAGGAATAGTATGTGATAGATGTGGTGTAGAAGTTACAAAATCAAAAGTAAGACGTGAAAGAATGGGACACATTGAACTTGCAGCTCCAGTAGCACACATCTGGTATTTCAAAGGAATACCAAGCAGAATAGCATTAATACTAGATATATCACCAAGAAACTTAGAAAGAATAATATACTTTGCATCATATGTAGTAATAGATAAAGGAACATCAGGACTAGAAAAATGCCAAGTATTAAATGAAAAAGAATACCATGAAGCAGAAGAAAAATATGGTAAAGGTTCTTTCAAAGCAAGAATGGGAGCAGAAGCAATAAGAGAATTGCTAGAAAAGGTAGATTTAGAAAAACTATCAGAAGAAATCAAAAAAGAATTAGAACAAGCTAGTGAACAAAAAAGAGTAAAACTAGTAAAAAGACTAGATACAGTAGAATCATTCAGAATATCAGGAAACAAACCTGAATGGATGGTAATGAATGTTGTACCTGTAATACCACCAGAACTAAGACCAATGGTACAATTAGATGGTGGAAGATTTGCAACATCAGACTTAAACGACTTATATAGAAGAGTAATAAACAGAAATAACAGATTAAAAAGATTATTAGAATTAGGAGCACCAGAAATAATTGTAAGAAACGAAAAAAGAATGTTACAAGAATCAGTAGATGCCCTAATAGACAATGGAAGACGTGGAAGAGCCGTAACAGGAGCTGGAAACAGACCATTAAAATCTTTATCAGACTTATTAAAGGGAAAACAAGGTAGATTCCGTCAAAACTTACTAGGAAAACGTGTTGACTATTCTGGACGTTCTGTTATCGTAGTAGGACCAGAACTACAAATATATCAATGTGGACTACCAAAAGAAATGGCTGTAGAATTATTCAAACCATTTGTAATGAGAGAATTAGTAGGTAGAGGAATAGCACAAAATATTAAAAATGCAAAAAGAATGGTAGAAAGACTAAGACCAGAAGTATGGGAAATATTAGAAGATGTTATAAAAGACCATCCTGTAATGTTAAACCGTGCTCCAACACTACACAGACTAGGAATTCAATCTTTTGAACCAGTACTAGTAGAAGGAAGAGCAATAAAACTTCACCCATTAGTATGTGAAGCCTTCAATGCCGACTTCGACGGTGACCAAATGGCGGTACACTTACCACTATCACCAGAGGCACAAGCAGAATCAAGATATTTAATGTTATCAACAAACAACTTGCTAAAACCACAAGATGGTAAACCAGTTGCAGTACCAAGACTAGATATGATTTTAGGAAGTTACTATCTAACAATGGTATTAGACGGAGAAAAAGGTGAAGGAACATACTTTAAAGACCCAGAAGAAGCAATAATGGCTTTTGAAAATCACGAAGTAGGAATTCACGCAAAAATCTTTGTTAGAATAACAAAGGAAATAGACGGAGAACTAAAAACTCAAAAAATAGAAACAAGTGTTGGAAGAATAATATTCAACCAAGGAATACCACAAGACTTAGGATTTATCGACAGAAACGAAGATCCGTTCCAATACGAAATAAGTTTCCCAGTTATGAAAAAATCAATGGGACAAATAATTGAAAGAGTAATAAGCAAACATGGATTAACAGAGTCAGCAGAAGTAATAGACTATATCAAAGCTCTAGGATTTAAATATTCTACATTAGCTGGAATTACATTCTCAATGGACGACGTTAAAGTGCCAGCAGCTAAAAAAGATTTATTAAAAGAAGCTGATGACCAAGTTGAAACAATCAGAAAACAATATGCAAGAGGTTTAATTACAAACGAAGAAAGATATAACGCAGTAATCAATGTATGGGAAGCAACAACTAAAAAAGTAAGTAATGCAATGGAAGAAAACTTTGATGAGTTAAACCCAATATATATGATGGTTAAATCTGGAGCCCGTGGTAATATGAACCAATTAAGACAAATTGCAGGTATCCGTGGACTTATGGCAAGTACAACAGGTAAAGCGGTAGAAATACCAATCAAATCATCATTTGCAGAAGGACTAGACGCCCTAGAATACTTCATATCTGCCCATGGTGCACGTAAAGGACTTTCAGATACAGCGTTAAGAACAGCTGACTCTGGATACCTAACAAGAAGATTAGTTGACGTATCACAAGATATCATAGTTAGAGAACACGACTGTGGAACAGAAGAAGGAATTATTATATATGACATCAAAGATGGTCAACAAATAATAGAAAAAATGCAAGAAAGACTAATAGGAAGATATACAGTACATGATGTAATGCATCCAGAGACAAACGAACTAATAGTAGCTACAAACACAATGATAAACGAAGAAATAGCAGAAAAAATAGTATCTGCAGGAATAGAAAAACTAGAAGTACGTTCAGTACTAGGATGTCACTCTAAACATGGAGTATGTCAAAAATGTTATGGAATGGGTCTAGCAAGAAGAGACCTAGTATCAATAGGAGAATCAGTAGGTATTATAGCAGCACAATCAATAGGTGAACCAGGAACACAGCTAACAATGAGAACTATCCACTCTGGTGGTGTAGCAGGTGTAGCTGATATTACACAAGGTTTACCAAGGGTTGAAGAATTATTTGAAGCTAGAAAACCAAAGGGATTAGCAATAATTTCTGAAATAGACGGAAAAGTAAAAATAAAAGAAACAAAGAAGAAAAAAGAAGTAATAGTTACAGGAAAAGATGACTCAAGAACATATACAATACCATTTGGTTCAAAAATGAAAGTAAAAGACGGAGACATGGTAGAAGCAGCTCAGGCCCTAATAGAAGGATCAATAAACCCAGCCGAAATCTTAGAAATCAAAGGACCAGAAGGAGTATACGAATACTTAATCTCAGAAGTACAAAAAGTATACAGAAACCAAGGTGTTGATATCAACGACAAACACATCGAAGTAATAGGAAGACAAATGCTTAAAAAAGTAAGAGTCGAAGACAACGCAGACACAGATATGTTCCCAGGCTCACTAATAGATATGTACGAATTTGCAGACAAAAACAAAGAAGCAGTAGAAGCAGGAAAACGTCCAGCAACAGGAAAACGTGTACTATTAGGAATAACAAAAGCATCACTTGCAACAGACAGCTTCTTATCAGCAGCATCATTCCAAGAAACAACTAGAGTACTAACAGAAGCAGCAGTAAAAGGAAAAGTAGACGACTTAGTAGGACTAAAAGAGAACGTAATAATTGGTAAACTAATACCAGCAGGAACTGGAATGAAAAAATACCAAGACATACACATCAGCACAGAACAAGAACTTGAAGAAACAACAGACATAACAGAATAGAAATGTCCCATATTTAATGAAAATCAGCCAAATGCTTAATAAAGCAATAGGCTGATTTTTCTTGACAAATGGAGCAAATGCTAGTAAAATATAATAGAGAAAGTATAAGGGAGAAAATGTATGCAAAAAAGCAACAGAAAAATATTTGATACATTAATATCAAGGACAAAAATATATCTAGCAATAATATTTATATTGTTAGTTATAATATGTATAGAAAATTACAAAATGATAATTCCATCAGTAATACTATACACAGCGATAGTAATATACAGCTATTACACAAATACAAAAAAGAAAAATGAAATATCAGAGACACTACAAGACCTAACACTAACAGTAGATTCAGCTGCAAAAACAACACTAATAAATTCACCATTTCCACTAATTATATTAGAAGCAGATGGAAATGTAATATGGAAAAGTGCTAAGTTTACAACAGAATTTGCAAATGTGGATATAAACACATATGTAAAGGATTTAAATGCTGATATCAAAAGCGAAATTAAAAATAATGAAGAAAAGAGTAATCAGCAAAAGACAAGAAAAGATGTAGTAAGGCAAGTAAAGATAGGAAACAAAGATTACCAAGTAGTTGGAAGATATATAAGCTTAAAGAATAGGGATAAAAAAAGCAAGCAAGATTATATGGTAATGATGTATTTTATAGACAATACAGAAAACATCAAGTTACAAAAAGAGTACAAAGATTCAAAGTCTTGTTTTGGAATAATAATGGTAGACAATTATGAAGAAACAATGCAAAGACTAGATGCAAGTGAAAAACCACTTGTAACAGCAGAAATAGATAAAAAGATGTATGACTGGGCAAACAAAACAAATGGGGTATTAATAAAGTCAGACCGTGACAGATATGTATATCTATTTGAGCAAAGATATCTAGAAGCGGTAAAAGAAGATAAGTTTAGTATATTAGACCAAATAAAGGAAATAGACAACAAAGAAAAATTACAATTTACATTAAGTATAGCAGTATCAAATGAAGGTGTAACAGACAAAGAAAAATATAAAGCTGCACAAGACGCAATGGACGTTGTATTAGGACGTGGTGGAGACCAGGCAGTTATAAGAGAAAATGAAATATATAAATTCTTTGGAGGAAGAGCACAAGAAGTAGAAAAAAGAACAAAGGTAAAAGCCAGAGTAGTAGCACATGCATTAGAAAACTTGATAAAAGAGTCAAAAAAAGTAATGATTATGGGACATACAAATCCAGATATGGACGCAATTGGCTCAAGTATGGGTATTTATAGACTAGCAAAAACACTAAATAGAAATGCATACATAGTAAACAGCGAAGCTACATCATCAGCAATAAGTGCATTCAAGCAAACACTAGATAAAGACCCAGAATATGAAGATGTAATAATAAACAAAGAAGTAGCATTAGAAAACATAGATGAAGATACTTTACTAGTTGTAGTAGACACACACAAAGTAAACTATGTAGACACACCTGAGCTATTAGAAAAAGCTAAAAAGATAGTTGTAATAGACCACCATAGAAGAAGTGCAGACTATATAGAAGACGCAACACTAATATTTCAAGAAGTGTACGCATCTTCTGCAGCAGAGTTGGTTACAGAACTATTACAATATGCAGAAGTAAAAATAGATTTAAAAACAATAGAAGCAGAAAGTCTATATGCAGGAATAATGATGGATACAAAGAACTTTACATTTAAAACAGGTGTAAGAACTTTTGAAGCAGCTGCATACTTACGCAGGTGCGGAGTTGACATCATAAGAGTAAAGAAATGGTTCCAGAGTGACTTAACAAGTTTCAACCTAATTGCAGGAATAGTAAAAGAAGCAGAGATAGTAAGTGAAGGAATAGCAATATCAACATATGAAGAGACTACAAAAGATGCAAGTTTAATCTGTGCGAAAGCAGCAGACGAGCTACTTACAATAAGCGATATTACAGCGTCATTTGTATTAGGAAATACAGGCGACAAAATTTGTATAAGCGGACGTTCAATTGGAGATATAAACGTACAAGTAATATTAGAAAAATTAGGAGGCGGAGGACACATCACTCTTGCGGGTGCGCAGGTTGAGGGGATGACAATGGAAGAAACAAAACAAGAACTTATAAACCGTATCCACGAATATTTTTCAGAAATAGAATAATGTTTTTTGGTGTTTTTGAGGGACAGAGAAAAAAACATCGCTTAATTAAAAAATAGAAAAGACTAGGGAAATAAGTAAAACCTAGTCTTTTTTTGTGGATTTTTTGGGACAGGCTAAAGAAAGTTTTATATATGTGTCCATAATGGTACAAAATGTCCAAAAGGAAACATTCCTAATAGACACGAAATTGTAACAAAAAAACAATATTTGTAACAGAATTTAGCAAAATGAAGAGCCGTAAGCTTACAAGCTACATAAAAAGATATGGGAAAAATAACCTGTTGAAAACTATAAAATAATTAGTTAAGATTAAAAGGAAGAATTATTTTATTAAAGTAGGAGAAAAGCTATGGGGCAAAAGATTAAAAAAATATTAAGTTCAGAAAAAGGATCAATTACAATGCTTGTTGTTGCTGCAATGCTTTTTATGATTGTCATTTTAGCATTGTCATTTATGAGCGTATCAAATAAAAAATCAGCACAAATGAGCAATATTAAGCAAATAGAAGCGGAATATGGAGCGAAAGAAGATATAGGTGAAATCTATAAAGAAGTTATAGAGACATCTGAAATAGGAAGGATAAGGATAACTCCAAGCACAACAGAATGGACAAACGGCGATGTAATTGTAACTATAGAATACGAAAAGCAATTAACTGAAAATAGAAAAGCAGGAATAGGCAGTGCAGATACACCAAATGCAACTTCTTTGACCGTAACAGAAAATGCTACAGTATATGCCGAAGCTTACACAACAGATGGACATAGAAAAACTGCAAGCCTACAAATAAAAAATATAGATAAAGTTAAACCAACAGCAGTAATCAGAACAAATGGTGGTTCTTATGTAATGCCAACTGGAGGGGATAAGGCTACTATTAAAACAAGAGTTAGTGCAAGTGACTTGGGCGGAAGCGAATTAAATGAGTTAAAATATGCTTGGTCACAATCAAAAGATGTAGAGCCAACTAATTGGCAAACTTTTGCAGACGGCGATACTCTTACAAAAAATGATTGTACAGTTGGTACATATTATTTATGGTTAAATGTGACAGACCATGCCGGAAACAGAGCAGATACAAAAGTAAGTAATGCATTTATAGTAAGAGATTCTAGCAATGCAATGGATAATATTACATTTAAGGTAGAACCAGACGGCTGGACAAATGAAGATGTAAAAGTAACAGTAATATATGGAGATAATTTAACAGAAAATAGAAAAGCAGGTCCAGAAGGTGAAGACTTGAAACCAAATGCAACAATTGTAACTATGACAGAAAATGGCAAAGTAGTAGCAGAAGCAGAAGACCCGGCAGGAAATAAAGTAACAGCATCAATAGATATAGATAAAATAGACAAAGTGCCACCAGTAATAAAAACAGTAACAAACCCAAGTAACGGAAACTGGACAAAAGATGATACAACAGTAACACTAGTTGCAGAAGATAACTTATCTGGAATAAAAGAATTCCAATGGTTTGAAAACGGAGAATGGACAACAAAAGACTTAACAACAGATGGAAATACAGGAACAATAACATATACTGCAGATAGAGATACAACAATAAGATTTAGAGTAATAGACAATGCAGGAAATATATCAGAAGAGAAAACAACAGTCGTTAAAATAGATAAAACAGCGCCAACACATACAAGTGTTGAAGTAAAAAATATTACAACAACAGGATATGACATATATATTTATGGAGTAACAGATGGAAGTGGTTCAGGAGTAAACAGAGTACAATTCCCAACATGGACAAATGCAAATTGGCAAGATGACATTCAAAGTAATTGGGAAACAAATGCTAGCTCAACAGGTGTTAAACAAGCAGACGGAACAACATGGGTATATCGTGTAAACGTAACAGACCACAAGAATGAATATGGAGAATATATAACAGACATATATACATACGATAATATTGGAAATAGAAAATGTGAAGTAAGCGAAAGAGTACAAGTCCCAGGAGTTGTAATAACATTTAATGCAAATGGTGGAACAGTAACAGAAGGAACAAGAACTAAAGGATATGCAAGTCAAATAGGAACATTACCAACACCAACAAGAAATGGATATGGATTTGATGGTTGGTATACAGAGGCAACTGGAGGAACAAAAATAACAGATGCAACAACAGTACCTGCGGATAATGTGACATATTATGCACATTGGATAAAAGGAAGTTATACAATAAGCTATGACTTAAAAGGTGGCTCAGTAACAGGAAACCCAACAAGTTATGATGTAGAAACAGAAACAATAACATTAAAAAATCCAACTAAAAATGGATATACATTTACAGGTTGGACAGAGAATCAAGATGGAATAGGGAAAATAAAGACTATTCAATCAGAGTTTGAGATTAATGGAAATCAATTTATAATGCCAAATCCAACAAGTGGAAATAAATTTACATGTTTTAAATTGCAATTGTGGACAAAGGGTAGTGCTCATGTAGGAACTTATCTTGTACAAATAAATCAAAGTACTAGTGGAAAGATTTCAGGAGAATTTGTCAGTACCTATGATACTGGGGAATACTGTCTTAGATTTGGAGCAAATGGAGCAACTAAGGATATAACAGCATATGTTAATGTGAAATTAGAAAAAAATGCAACATATTGCTATGAATGGGAAGTAGAATCTTTTTCAGAAAGTAGGATTATTGCTAAAAATTTAAAATTCTATAAAAAAGGTGGAACAGCAGTAGGTATTCCAAACGATGTAATAACTAAAGGAAGTACAGGAAACAGAAGTTATACAGCAAACTGGGAAGCAACAAATTATACAATAAGCTATGACTTAAACGGTGGAACAATTACAGGGAATCCAGAAAACTATAATATAGAATCAGATGAAATAACACTACCAACACCAACAAAGACAGGATATACATTTACAGGTTGGACAGGAAGTAATGGAACAACACCACAAAAAACAGTAACAATACCAAAAGGTCAAACAGGAGATAAAACATATACAGCGAATTGGACAGCCAATAAATACACTATGGCATACAATGCAAATGGTGGAACAGGAGCGATGGCAACAGATACAGTAACATTTGACCAAAACTACACAACAAAAGCAAATGCTTTTACAAGAACAGGATATACATTTAAAGGTTGGAACGAAAAAGCAGATGGTACTGGAACAGATTGGACAAGTTGGATAGGAAAACCATGGAAATGGACATATGATAGAAATGTAACATTATATGCACAATGGACAAGAGACACATACACAATATCATATAATCTAAATGGTGGAGCAATTACAGGAAATCCAACAAATTATAATGTAGAAACAGAAACAATAACATTGCCAACACCAACAAAAAACGGATATACATTTACAGGATGGACAGGAAGTAATGGAACAACGCCACAAACAACAGTAACAATACCAAAAGGCTCAACAGGAAACAAGAGTTATACTGCAAATTGGACAGCAACAAACTATACAATAAGCTACAACTTAAATGGTGGAACAATTTCAGGACAACCAACAAGTTATAATATAGAATCAAACGAGATAACATTACCAACGCCAACAAAAACAGGATATACATTTACAGGTTGGACAGGAAGCAATGGAACAACACCACAAACAACAGTAACAATACCAAAAGGTTCGACAGAAAATAGAAATTATACAGCAAACTGGAGTATAAATAATTATAATATAGATTTAAATTTAACTATTGATGGAACTGCCTATAATTCAGGTGACACAAGAGTAACAGTAGGGCTTAAAGTAGGTGGTGCAGATAAGGGCTATGTAAAAGATTATAATACAGCACATCCATATGGTACATCTTGGGAAATTTATGGACTAAAATTAGACGGTGAAAGTGTAGCATATACAGCTAGTGGAACATTAGGAGCAGCAGCTGCAGATGTAAGAGTATATTTAAATACAGTAACATTTATAGTTAATAATGGAAGCTATGGAACAGTTTCAGTTGCAAATAGATTAGTAGTAAGAGGCTCAAAATATACTGTAAGTGGAGCAACAGTAACATTAGACGGTGGAAGAACAATAACTGCAACAAAAACAGATGCAAAAGGATATACAACGAACTTTACAGGTTGGACACCAACAAGTGGAACAGTAAATGCTGCAACAACAGTAACAGCAAACTTTACAAGAACAGCAAATAAATACAATATAGCATACAATGCAAATGGTGGAACAGGGACAATGGCAACAGATACAGTAACATTTGACCAAGACTACACAACAAAAGCAAATGCTTTTACAAGAACAGGATATACATTTAAAGGTTGGAACGAAAAAGCAGATGGTACTGGAACAGATTGGACAAGTTGGATAGGAAAACCATGGAAATGGACATATGATAGAAATGTAACATTATATGCACAATGGGTAGACACAACAGCTCCAACAATAGAAGCATATGCAGGAACAATGATGTTTACAGATCCAAGTTTTGCAAGTGGAAATAATAGTATAAAGGTATATAACAACTCAGCTAATGGAACTGTAACACATACTAGAAAAGCAATGTCAGATAATCCAGCTGGTTCAGGATATGGAATAGAAATCAAAACAACAGGAACGGCTAGCCCAGGTCATGGAGGATTCTACTTTGGACATTCAACAGCAGCTAATAAAGAATATATAGCTAGAATTATAGCAAAAATACCAACAGGATATGAAATAGAATGGGCTTCAAATTCATACGGTACAGGTGGTTCTATAACAGCTTTAACTTCAAAAGCAGGAACAGGAAAATGGCAAGAATATTTATTTAGAGTAAAATGTGGTTCAACAGGAACATTTAGTACAACAAACTTCTTCTATGTAAAAGGTGGAAGTACAGCAACAGCAAGTGCACCAGTAGTATGGCAAGTAGGATATGCTACAATATTTGATACTACAGCATGGGGAACAAGCAATTATATTATATATACAGGAGCTGATGCTGGAAGTGGAGTTGTTGGATATGGAGTAAGTACAAATAGTACAACAGAACCAACATATACAACATGTACGGCAACAAGTAAAATTTCAAGTATATCTGATGCCAAGACAGCAAACGGAAAATATTATGTTTGGGTAAAAGACGCAGCAGGTAATATAGGAAAGAAGGAAGTATCGGTAAATTATGTAGATAGAGCAAGCCCAACATATACAAGTGTTGAAGTAAAAAATCTTTCAACAACAGGATATGATGTATATATCTATGGGGTAACAGATTCAACTGGTTCTGGAGTAAACAGAGTACAATTCCCAACTTGGACAGATGCAAATGGACAAGATGATATTCAAAGTAACTGGCAAACAAGTGCTAGTGCAACAGGTGTAAAACAATCAGATGGAACAACATGGGTATATCGTGTAAATGTAACAGACCATAAAAATGAATATGGCGCATATAATACGCATGTATATTTATATGATAATTTAGGAAATGCTAGATCTATAGCTGTGACGAAACCAAGTGTTCCAGGAGTTACAATAACATTTAATGCAAATGGTGGAACAGTAACAGAAGGAACAAGGACTAAAGGATATGCAAGTCAAATGGGAACATTACCAACACCAACAAGAGTAGGATATACATTTAATGGTTGGTATACAGCAGCAACTGGTGGAACAAAGATAGAAACATCAACACAAGTACCAGCAAGCAATGTTACATATTATGCACAATGGACAGCAAATCCATATACAGTAACATACAATTTTGTTGAAAATGGTGGAAAATCAGCAACAAAAACAAGTGCAACAGTAAATTATGGTAGTGCAATTGATTTATCACCAACAGCAGCAAAAGATGGATATACTTTTGTTGGATGGAATACAAATAAAGATGCAACAACAAAGTTAAATTCATTAAATATGGGAGCAGGAAATGTAACATTATATGCAATTTATAGTAAAACAATAACAGGAACATTTAACTATTTTAATGGAACAGCAGCAACAAGCAAACAAGTTTCATCAACTATTTACAACAAGACAACAACAGCAACAATTAAAGCGCCAACATTGGAAAATGCTTCAAAAGATAGTATTACATATACTCAAAGAGGATGGAGTACATCAAATGCAGCAGATGCACCAGTAAATGTAAACAGTGGAGCAAATGTAACTTTATCTTCAAGTGCAACATATTATGCATCATATCAAGCAACAATAACAGCAACATTCTACTATCATACAGGTGATAATTGGACAACTACACAATCAAGCGCAACAGCAAGTGCAACAAGATTTATGAATTATGCAGGTACATATAAACAAAGTAATATAACTGTACCAAGTGCAGTCAGCTCAAGTGCCGGATATGTATCAACAACATATAAAGGAGTTTCAAATGCAAAAAGTTCAGCAACATTAGTAACACCAACAACAGCAAATACAGCATATTATGCAGTATATAATGTAGAAATAACATATTATTATTATAATGGTTCATCTCATACATCAAGTACAGGAATAAGAACATCAACGACAAATGGAAGTGCTTATTCAGCTTCTGTAAATACAGAGCCAAAACCAACTGCTTATGACGGTGCAAACTTCAAATGGTGGTCATATAGTCCAACTCAAATAAGTTCTGAGTATCAAAGAACACCAGCGGGAACAGCTGAAAAATCGTTATATGCAGTATATGAAAAATCAGTAACAGCCACATTCTATTATCATACTGGGGATAACTTGACAAATACACAGGCAAGTACAACAGCAAGTGGAACAAAAAATTATGTTTCAAAGAGTGGGGGAGTTAACACATATAATGGCAATATATCAATACCAACAGCAGTAACAGGAAGTTCAACATATTTAACAACAGCATATAAAGGTGTAGCTAATGCAGTAAATTCTTCAACATCAGTAACTCCGACAACAGCTAATACAAAATATTATGCATTTTACGATTGTAGTTTAACATATTACTATTATAATGGCTCAGCTCACACATCATCTTCAACAACAAGAAGAGCAAGATCAAATGGAACAAATTATGTTTGTACAGTTGATAGTGTACCAACACCAAGTGCATATGATGGAGCTACATTTAAATGGTGGTCATATGATGCAAGTCAAGCGGGAACAGATTATCAAAGACAACCAAATGCAACACAAGTACAAAGTTTATATGCAGTATATCAAAAGAATGTAACTGCAACGTTTAATTACTATAATGGAACAGCTGCTGCAACAGCAACAGCTAGTGCAACAAGAAGCTATATTTCAAAGAGTGGCGGAATAAATACAATTCAAGCCAATATAGCAATACCAAGTGCTGTAACAGGAAGTAAAGGTGTAGAAAGTACAACATATTCTCACGTATCTACAAGTAAAACAGGAAGTGCTACAACACCAAATACAGCAACAGCAACATATTATGCAGTTTATAAGAAAACTGTAACAGCTACAAAATATGTATATAACAACTCAAGTTCAACAGCAGCAGGAACAGCATATGCATATTATGACGGTTCAAAAACAAATGCAAGTATTAACTTGGGAACAACAACACCACCAAGTGGATATACAGCAAGACATTGGTCAACAAGTAATACAGCAAATGCAGGAGTAAGTGTAGCACTAAATGGAAATGCTTCAATAATGAATAATACAACATATTATATGTCATATTCATATGGTGTAACATTAACATACAATGGAAATGGAACAACAACTGGAGTGCCAGCAGCACAATCAGGAACAGCATATATGAACTATAAGGGAGAAAAAGTAGGAGCAACAATTACATTATCTACAACAAAGCCAACAAGAACAAATTATACATTTAGTGGTTGGTATACAGCGACAAGTGGAGGAACTAAATATGGAACTTCAACTACAATAAATGCAAATACGACAATATATGCGCAATGGTCAGGAAATGTATATACAGTAACATTGAACACTCAAAATGCTACAAGTGTAGGAAGTACAGCAGTATACGAAAAATATGGCACAGGTATATATAAAGAATCAACTTGTACAAACCAAATGACAGCATCAGCAAATGCAATAACAAAACCAAGTAGATCATATACATTGACATATAATGCTAATGGTGGAACTGTAAGTGGTACAAGCACTACAGCAAGCTATACATTTGGCGGATATTATACAGCTACTGGTGGTAGTGGAGATCAATTGATAAATGCAAATGGTAACATAACAAGTGCTTTTAGCACAACAAAATATAGCGCAAATGGCACATTATACGCAAAGTGGACAAGAAACTCTATAACCCTTGCTACGCCTACAAGAGCTGGATATGTTTTTAAAGGGTGGTTCACAGCAACAAGTGGTGGAACTCAAATAACAAGCTCAACTGTTATTGATAAAAATCAAACTATTTATGCACAATGGCAACAAGGTTCTTATACAGTAAATTTTGATTTAAATACTATGAACGATATGAATAAATGGTCTTTCATATATAGAGAAAGATTTAATATAAGTTACGACGCTGCTACTAAATTAAACAATATATCAGTTGCAGGCGATAGTGGATGGGAAATAGCATATATTCCAATTAGTACTGTAGCAGGAAAAGAATATACAATATCATTTGATTACCAAAATCCAAATGGATATACAGCGCTATCTGGATATCAAGGAATTGGATATCAAGTGCTATCAAAAGTAGAAAATCTTGACAATATGGCTAATTCAATAGCAACAAAATACTTAACAACTACAGCATCAGGAATAACAAGATTAAGTATAACATTTAAAGCCACATCAACTACAACATATTTTGCTTATAACTTTGGTATGGCAAATGACGGTGTTACAACAACTGTAAAATTAGGAAATTTAAAAGTTTCTGAAACAATTGCTTATAATACAGAATTAGGTAGTTTACCAACACCAGCAATACCAGGATTTACATTCAATGGTTGGTTTACAGCAGCAACTGGAGGAACTAAGGTAGAAAGCACTTTAAAAGTAACAGCAGAAGCAACTTACTATGCTCAGGGCACAGTAAATAGTTATACACAAACAGTACAAGTTCGCTATGAAAACGTCGATGGAACATTTACAGGATATTCAAATGCAATAAATACAAGCTATGCTTATGGTTCAACAGTATCTTGGTCAAGGGCTGCAGATGCCACATATCAGGCAGCAAGTATCACTTCATATACAGTTACAGGTGCGAAAACTACACAAGTAACAGTATATCGTCAAAAATATTATATAGATTTAAACGGAAATTTAGATGGAACAAATGGCGGAAATTTAGGTGTTTACGGAAAAGCCGATGTTTATATAAATGGAACTCGTGTAAGTGCAGGAGTAACTGACTTTTATCAACAATATAGAGCAGGAACAACATACGAAATAAAAAATATTGTTGCAAATAATGGTTACGTTTATGAAGGTGTATATTCTGGAAGCGTATCAGGTACAATTACTGCATATACAGCTGTATCGTTAAAATTTGTAAAAAGAGATACTTTGAGGTTTACAAATATAACAAGAGATGGATTTACAATAGAATACTATTCAGCTGATAACATTACAGGTGCTAGACAAGCTGCTGTTTGGACAAGTTCAAATGGACAAGATGATATTGTATGGCATGGATTAGATAACAACGGAGGCGGAAAATGGTCGAAGAGAATTTATGTGGCAAATCATAATTATGAGTATGGAGAATATATTGCACATATATATGATAATCCAGCAGCATCAATGAGAATATCAGGAACAGTAAATGTCCCATATGAAGAAAGATGTTATATATATGGAGTAAGTTCTACAGGATATAAAGTAAGGGTATATACTAATAGAAGTGGTGTAACAAAAGTAGAAGTTCCTACTTGGACAACTAAAAATGACCAAGATGACATTGAATGGATAAATGCAACATCTCAAGGATATGGTGCATATGTTGCAACTGTAAAAGTAAGTAATCATAATTATGAAAGTGGAGAATATAATTCACACGTATATTTAACCATAAATGGTTCTAAAGTGGGAATAGCAGGTCTTAAGGCAAATGTAACAGCTACAGCTCCACCAGCACATACTTGTAATTCAAACGACTATTGTAATACCGTACATTCATATCCATATGCACAATACAACTATTACTGGAGCTCTTGTGGAGAGTGGCATAATACTTGTAGACACGCAATATGCTCAGTCTGTGGTGCTAAAAATACAGCAGGAAATCTAGCAAAATGTCCAAATAATCCAGAAGGAAGTTCTAAACCTTGCCCAACACCAGGAGCATATTAGAATTAGTAAAGGAGACAAAATTAGTGAAAAATAAAAAAGTTTTAATAGTAGTATCAATTGTATTAGTAATTATTCTATGCATATTAAGTTATCATATCTTTTTCAATAAAAAAGATACGGAGACTGATATTAATAACAATGTAAATACAAGTGAACAAACAGAATGGGAAAAACATTGTTTAAGCAAGATGGATGATATTATGGCTAATAATGAATTCATAAGACCTGGACTAGAACTTATAGAAAATGTTCAAGAAGAAGCATCGGAGTTTTGTAATTCGGAAAATGTAATAAATAATAAAAATGTAGATGGACTTATATATAGAAAGACTAAGTTATGCAGAATGGGAGACGAAGTATTATTTATAGCAGAAGTATATAATTACACATATGAAGATGTTGATGCAAAAGTAAATGAAGTTGTTTTTCTAGATAAAGATAAAAATGAATTAGCATCAATTGTGGTTCATATGAACCCTATAAAAAGTGCAGAGTCTGGTATTGCATTAAAGTTTACAAAGGATATAGATTTTAGTTTAGACGAAATAAAAGACTATGAGGTAAGAGAAAAATTGAGTTAATTATTAATACATATGCTACAAAAATTAGGGGATTCTATTTTAAGAATCCCCTAATTTTGTTACTACTTACTTAAATACAATAACCTATTACGTAGCAAAAAAGACTAGGTATGGAATACTTAGTCTTCTTTTAGTTCATCTTTTTCAACTGTTTGTTTATATGTTTGTTCTATATCTGAATCATAACTTGATTCTATCTGTTCTATTTCCTTTATTTGTGAAGATTTTTTATTTGATATACTTATAAATGCTAATACTAAAAAAATAATTATAAAAATCATTATTACTGCAGAAAGAACTGTAATAGATGCTCTTTCTTCTTTTAAAATTTTATTATTCATATTTTTTCTCCTCAAAATTACCTATTTTTCTATATATTATATGATTTTATCAGGTTTTGCAATATTTTTATAAAATTTTTGACTAAAACTTTGCAATAATATTTTTTTTATAAAAGCATAGCAAAAGAAATATCACGATTTGGATAGATTGCTTTTGCCTATGCTGTTTTTAATTTTTCTATATATTCTTCTCTTATTCCAAATGATATTGGTTTTGCATATTTTAAATAGTCTTTGTATGTAAATAGTACCATTATTTTATCTTCTCCTATCTTTATTTTAATAAATATTTACCTTGATGTAAATACTTTTTTATTGGTAAAAGCAATGTTTTTTTCGTTTTTCAAATACTTTCTTTCTCTAGCACCCTTTTTCTTATTTTTATTTGCTTTTTGGATTTTTTAAGATTCAATTATTGATTTAAATTTTTTGAATAAATAAGATATATACCTTGTACGTATCCTAATATAACAAATTAAATATTTTTATAAAAAATTTAACAAAAAGTTACCGCAAAATTCGACCTTTTTCGACTTTGTATTAATTAAGTGTATAATAAGTTAAAAATAATTAATTACTATTTCAAATAACTCATAGTAAAAGACCTTAGAAAATTCTAAGATCTTTTATTTTTTCATAATATTCTTCTCTTGTAGGAATAACAAATATTGATAAGTAATGAACCTCGATAGATTCTTTATACCAAAAGACCTAGGTCCTCGTATGGTAGATTTTAATATTGTGTTATTCTATGTGGAGTTCCGGCATTTGATGCTGTTTCACTTCGTGTTATTTTAACATTAGCTCCTAAATGAATTACTGGACGAAGATAACTGCCACCGCTGTATTTTACGCAATTTGAATCAAACATTGCTGTGCCACCCATCTGTGTGTTAGCACTGCGCAAAGAGAATCCAGCCATAGAAAACTTCATTCCCCAATACATTTCTTCTGTTACAATTTCTACAGAACGTGAAGCAATCCAATATCTATTGCTATTATTCAAAACTTTTGAACCATCACCATAGTTTATATTAGTTATTCCCATATTGTATGACGTTTGTGTTACTGTTAAGTTATTGGCCTGCTTATATGAGTTTGGTCGTATTGTTCTATCTAATGTTGATTTATTTGTATCAGTTATTCCATTTGTTTTTACTGTTCTTGTGTTTATACCTGATCCGTTTTCGCTTGCATACAGATTTGGATAATATGAATAGTCTTTTATGTATGTTACTGCGTTGTTCGCTAAATCTCCTGCATATATTTCATTAACTACATAATCGTCTGACAATGCTTCAGAAACTTTATTTTTTATATAGTTATTTTTTGTTGTTTTTCCAGTATTAGTCATCCAGTAGTCCATATCTTCTAATGTAACACTTCTAGCTTTTATTCCTGTTCTACTATATAATTTTTCGCATATATCATGCATTATATATACCCCATTGTTATATCCAGTGGCATCACTAAAATATATATATTGAGTAGTTGGACTTCCTATTATGTCCATACTTCCATCATCATATTTTCTTAATACCTGCCAATTCAAATTATCTTGAGTTATGTCTGCTGAATTGTTTGTTGATCCTGTTAGGTTTTCAACTAAATTGTTCTTTGAGTATACTTTCTGAGCTGTAGTATCTGGCGTATAATTGATATAATCTCCTATTTCTATTGGAATTATTTTATCCCATTGTGCATAAATAGTTTGATTTGATGTTATAGATGTTGCACTTGTAATTTGAGTTCCACCACTTGTTGCTGTGAACCACCCTTTAAAAACATATCCAGCTCTTGTAGGCGTAGCAAGGGTTATAGAGTTTCTTGTCCACTTTGCGTATAATGTGCCATTTGTGCAATCTAATTTATTTTTCATATTAAAGCAAAACCATTGAAAAAATACGAAAAATAGTGTAAAATAAAGCAGATAGAAGAAAGGCGTGTGATAAAATGAAAGTAATACTAAAAGCAGACATAAAAGGAGTAGGAAAAAAAGGCCAAGTAATAAATGCATCAGATGGATATGCAAGGAACTTTTTATTTCCAAAAAACTTAGCAGTAGAAGCAAATAACGACAATATGGTTAAACTAAAAGCAAAGCAAGATGCAAATGCATATAAAAAGTCACAAGAAAAAGAAGAAGCCAAAAAGACAGCAGAGAAATTATCAAAAATACAATTAAAAATACCAGTAAAAGCAGGAGAAAACGGCAAGGTATTTGGTGGTGTATCAGCAAAGGAAATAGCTGAACAATTAAAGGCAAATTACAAAATAGAAGTAGATAAAAAGAAAATAGAATTAAAAGAGACAATAAAAACTTTAGGAGTAAGAACAGTTACAATTAAGTTATATGAAGGAGTTACAGGAACATTAAAAGTTGATGTGATAAGTAAATAAGGAGAAAGATATGGAATTAGGAAAAGTACCACCACACGATTTAGAAGCAGAACAAGCAATTATTGGTAGTATGCTAACTGATAAAGATGCTGTTATATCTGCAATAGAGGTGCTAAGAGAAGAAGACTTTTACAGAGAAGACAACAAAGCAATTTTTGAAGCTATATTTAACTTATATAATAGAGCAGAGCCAATTGATATCATAACAGTAAAATCAGAATTAGAAGCAATGGGGAAATTTGAACAGGTAGGCGGATTAGAATATTTAGCAGAACTACCTGAAAAAGTTCCAACAACTGCAAATGCTTCAAAATATATAAAAATAGTGGAAGAAAAATCAACATTAAGAAGATTAATAAAAACAGCAAACGAAATAATAGAATTAGGATATGACCCACTACAAGACGTGGAAGACATAATGGAAGGTGCAGAAAAAAGAATTTTTAACATAATGCAAGAAAAAAATCAAAAAGGATATGCGCCAATAAAAGACGTTTTAGTAGAAAGCTTTACAAAGCTAGAAGAACTATATAACAGAAAACAACACATCACAGGAGTTCCATCAGGTTTTTCAGAGCTAGATTACAGAACAGCTGGTTTCCACGGTTCAGAGCTGATACTAATTGCAGCAAGACCTGCTATGGGTAAAACAGCATTTGCTCTAAATATAGCAGTAAATGCAGCTGTAAGAGCTAATACACCAGTAGCAGTATTCAGCTTAGAAATGTCAAAAGACCAATTAGTAAACAGAATAATGTGTAGTGAAGCAATGGTAGACAGCAATAAAGTAAGAACAGGAAAACTAGAAGAAAACGACTGGACAAAACTTGCAGAGTCAATAGGACCACTATCAGAAGCAAATATATTTATAGATGACACACCAGGTATAAACATAACAGAAATTAGAGCAAAATGCAGAAAACTAAAATTAGAAAAAAATATAGGAATGGTAGTAATAGACTATTTGCAACTAATACAAGGAAGTGGCAAACGTGCATCAGGAAGCCGTGAACAAGAAATATCAGAAATAAGTAGGTCACTAAAGATACTTGCAAAAGAGCTAGACGTGCCAGTAATAGCACTATCACAGCTATCCAGAGCGGCAGAACAAAGACCAGATCATAGACCAATGCTATCAGACTTAAGAGAATCTGGAGCAATAGAACAAGATGCCGACATAGTAATGTTCTTATACAGAGACGACTATTACAATAAAGAAAGCGAGAAAAAAGACATCGCAGAAGTAATAATAGCAAAACACAGAGGAGGCTCAACAGGAACAGTTGAACTACTATGGCTTGGAAGCTACACAAAATTCGTCAACCTTGAAAGACGCTATGACGATTAGCCTGCCATTGGGGACGGACCTATTTGGCAGATTTCTGCCACTGGGGACGGACCTTCTTGGCAGAAAATTGACAAGGGAAATGATTTTTGTTGAAGATTCATATAAATATTGGGGATAAAAGAATGAATAGAAAATTCATCTTTTTTTCATATTATGGTTCAAGGAATAAACAAGGAAAGATTAAGAGTATTGCTTAGTAAGTAACGAAATGGAGAGTAAAATGAACGAATTAGAGAATAAAATTTTAGAAACAATACAAAAAGACAAATTGATAGAAAATGGAGACAAGCTAGTCCTAGGAGTATCGGGTGGACCAGATTCAATGTGCATGCTA
The DNA here is from genome assembly GCA_947648905.1 of uncultured Clostridium sp. Lineage (GTDB taxonomy): Bacteria > Bacillota > Clostridia > TANB77 > CAG-508 > CAG-269. Next base: position 295,417 of record CANSPP010000001.1, read on the forward strand.
AATGTACTAAAAAATATATTAAGAAACTGCAAAGAAGGTCCGACTCCAGTGGCAATAATAGTTGCGCATGTAAATCATATGATTAGAGATGAGGCAAAAGATGATGAGGATTATGTAAGGGCGTATTGTGAAAAAAATGGGATTGATTTTTATTCAAAAAGTATAGATATTCAAAAAATTGCCAATAATAGTAAAATAGGAGTAGAAGAAGCAGGAAGAAATGCAAGGTATGAGTTTTTTGATGAGGTTTTAGAAAAGACAGGTGCTAATAAGATAGCAATTGCTCACAACAAAAATGATAAAGTTGAAACTATAATTATGAATGCAATGCGTGGTACTGGAGTTTCAGGTTTGAAGGGGATTGAGGCTAAAAGAGGTAAATATATTAGACCTCTGATTGAGTGCGAAAGAAGTGAGATTGAAGAGTATTGTGAACAATATGCTTTAAATCCAAGGATTGATAAGACTAATTTTGAGAATGAGTATACAAGGAACAAGATTAGGAATATTGCTATACCATTTATTAAAGCGGAATTCAATCCAAATATAATTGAGACGTTAAATAGATTATCTAAACTTGTTTGTGAGGAAGAAGAATATATAGAAAAACAAGTCCAAAAAGCTTACGGAGAATTGGCTTTAGAAGAAAATGACAGTCAAATTGTATTAGATTTAAAAAAATTTAATAAGCAAGAAAAAGTCATAAAATCAAAGTTAGTGTTATATACTATAACGAGGCTTTTTAATACTTCAAAAGGAATTGAAAGAATACATATAGAAGATATTATAAAGCTTTGTGGAAATAATGTAGGTAACAAATATTTAACACCAAACAAAAAAATAAAAGTGCTAGTAAAAAATCATAAAATATATTTCATAAAGCAAATATAAGTAGCCGTAGCAAATGCTACAAATACACGCATTTGTCACAAAAAAGACACATAAAAAATGTTTACAAACCACAATTTATGTGTTATAAATTCATTAAAATAAAGAAAGCAAAAGAAAGCATAAGGAGGAGTTATTTTGAAAAACGGAATAAAAACATTAGCTATGTGGCTAATAATAGGAGTCATTTTTATAGTACTACTAACAACAATAGTAGAAAATAGCGATTCAAAATTGAAATATTCAGAATTAGTGTCAGAAATAAATGCATCAAATGTGGAAGCTATACAAGTGGAGGCAAATGGAAAGACAGCGACAGTAACATTAAAAGATGATAAACTAAAGAAAGAAGTAAATATTCCAAATATGGAAAGCTTTATGGCATATACTGAAGACTACTTAAAAGAAGGAGCATTTACATTAGAAGAGAAAACAGAGTCAATATTTGTAACAATACTTAGCCTACTTACACCATTTGGATTATTAATAATATTCTTTATATTCTGGTTCTTTATGATGGGAGGAGCTAATAATGGAGCTCCAGGTGGTAAAAATGTATCATTTGGAAAAAGTAAAGCAAGAATGATGACACCAGCAGAAAAGAATAGAATTACATTTGAAGATGTAGCAGGTGTAGATGAAGAAAAAGAAGAATTAGAAGAAATTGTACAATTCTTAAAAAATCCAAAGAAATTTACAGATATGGGAGCAAGAATTCCAAAAGGAGTATTACTTGTAGGACAACCTGGAACAGGTAAAACATTACTTGCAAAAGCAGTAGCAGGGGAAGCAGGAGTACCATTCTTTATAATAAGTGGTTCAGACTTTGTGGAAATGTTTGTAGGTGTTGGAGCATCAAGGGTTAGAGATTTATTTGACCAAGCTAAAAAGAATGCACCATGTATCATATTTATAGATGAAATTGATGCAGTTGGACGTCAAAGAGGTGCTGGACTTGGTGGTGGACATGATGAAAGAGAGCAAACATTAAACCAATTACTAGTAGAAATGGATGGATTTGCAGAAAACGAAGGAGTAATTGTTTTAGCTGCAACAAATAGACCAGACGTATTAGACAAAGCATTATTAAGAGCAGGAAGATTTGATAGACAAATAGTAGTAGGATTACCAGATGTAAAAGCAAGAGAGCAAATCTTAGAAGTACACTCAAGAAAGAAAAGACTTGCAGATGATGTTGATTTAAAAATAATAGCTAAAAACACATCAGGATTTGCAGGAGCAGACCTAGAAAATGTGCTAAATGAAGCAGCACTTTTAGCAGCAAGAAGAAACATTAATGAAATAGGAATGAAAGAAATAGAAGATGCTATGGTAAAAGTAACTATGGGACCTGAAAAGAAAACAAGAGTAAGAAGTGAAAAAGAAAACAGGTTAGTAGCATACCACGAAGCAGGCCACGCAGTAGTAAGTCACTACTTAGAAACACAAGACCCTGTACACCAAATATCAATAGTACCAAGGGGAATGGCTGGTGGATATACAATGTATAGACCAACAGAAGACAAATCATTTATGTCAAAAACAGAAATGGAAGAAAATATTGTATCATTACTAGGAGGAAGAGTAGCAGAAGCACTTATCTTAAACGATATCTCAACAGGAGCAAGTAACGATATAGAAAGAGCAACAAAAATAGCTAGAAGTATGGTAACAAAATACGGAATGAGCGAAAGAATTGGAGCATTAATGCTAGGTTCAAGCCAAGAAGAAGTATTTATTGGAAGAGACTTTGCTCAAACTAAAGAATATTCAGAAGAAACTGCAGCAATAATAGACGAAGAAACAAAGAGAATAGTTGATACAGGATATAACAGAGCAAAACAAATCTTATCTGATAATATAGAAAAACTACATCAAGTAGCAGGAATATTGTTAGAAAAAGAAAAAATCGAAGCAGACGAATTCGAAGCAATTTTTGGAAATTAATGAAAAGGGACAATTGGGGACGTTTCCCTTTTGTCCCTTTTAGGTGTATTTTTTGATACATTTAATATAAAATTAGAGTGGAAACAAAAGAAATATTAAATAAGGGGTAAAGAATGAAAAATTATTATGAAATACTAGAAGTAAATCCAAAAGCTTCAAATGAAATAATAGAAAATGCATATAAAATACTAGAAAAGAAATACCAACCAGACAAGTATGTTGGAGAAGAAAGAATAGAAGCAGAAAATAAGTTAAGAGATATAAGCGAAGCCTATAAGATACTAACAGATAGCTTTTTAAGAGAGCAATACAATGCAGAATTAGAAAAAGAACAGGCGAGTGCTAGAAAATCATATATAAAACCAGAAGTTGAAAGACCAAAGAAACAGCGTGAAGTAAGGCAAAAAATAAAGAGAGAAGTAATACAAGAAGAAATAGAAGAAGAACAAATGCCAGCAATTGGTAGCTTTGGGGCAATCGTTAATATATTAAAAAATCTTTTTAGAAAAAGAAATAGAGAAAAATTCAATATTAAGAACATACAACGTGAAGACTATATAGCAGCAGGATTAACTGCAGTGATTATTATAGTTTTAGGTATTGTTCTATGGTTTATACCTGCAACAAATGGATTTATTAGAAGTTTAATACCATTTTAATAAATTTGCTATTGACAAGTTATACCAAATTAATGTATAATATAGACTGTTATAAGGGTAATCCCACATACATATTTGTATGAGCCGGAAGGAGGGGAATAAAATGTCAGAGATAAAAGTTAATAATGGTAATATAGAAGATGCTTTAAAAAGATTTAAAAGACAATGTGCAAGAAACGGAGTTCTACAAGAAGTTCGTAAAAGAGAGCATTACGAAAAACCTAGTGTAAGGAGAAAGAAAAAATCAGAAGCAGCAAGAAAAAGAAAATTTAACTAGAAAAAACATATAAATTGGAAGTAAAAGGGTAGAAGTATGCCACTTAGACTTCCAATTTTTATGTCTTTGTGCCAAGAAGGTCCGTCCCTAATGGCATAAAATTAGGGAAAATGGAAATACTATGGAAAAGTGAAGGAGGAGAGATGATGCAATATAAAGAACAAGAACTAAAAAAGGGAATAAAGTTACACACAATAAAAACAGATAAGTTTAAAACAAATTTAATAGCTGTGTTTTTAACAACAAAATTGACAAGAGAAAATGTAACTAAAAATGCACTAATTTCAACATTATTAAGACGTGGAAGCAAAACAATGAAAACCCAAGAAGATATAAGTAAGCAAATGGAGGAAATGTATGGGGCAAGCTTTGACTGTGGATTAGATAAAACGGGAGATAATCAAGTAATAAAGTTTTATATTGAGACTATAAATGATAATTTTATTCCACAACAAGGTGGAGAAATGTTGAAAACTAGTATTGAGAAGATACTTGAAATAGCATTTAATCCATATACAGAAAATGAAGGTTTTAAATCAGAATATTTGGAACAGGAAAAAAATAATATAAAGCAAAGAATTGATGGAAAAATTGATAATAAAGCAAGATATGCAATGGATAGATGTATAGAAGAGATGTATAAAGATGAGGCTTTTGGATTATATAAATTCGGATTTAAAGAGGATTTAGAGCAATTAAATTCACAAAGTTTATATAATTACTATAAAGAGTTAATAAATACTTGTAAAATCGATATATTTGTATCTGGAATAATTGATGATAAAACCAAAACAATAATAGAAGAAAGTGAAATTATCAAAAGTCTAAAAGAAAGAAATCCTGAGTATGTAGTGCCAAAAATAGAAGTAAAAGAAAATAAAGAAGAAAATATAGTTGCGGAATCAATGGAAGTAACACAAGGAAAACTAATTTTAGGGCTAGATGTAAGTTTAAATAATGAAGACCAAAAATATACAACATTAATATATAACAGTTTGCTAGGTGGAGATGCAAACTCAAAAATGTTCCAAAATGTAAGAGAAAAGGCGCATTTGGCATATGTTGCAAGTTCAAGTTATTTAAGATATAAAAATAATATATTTGTAAATTGCGGAATAGAAATTTCAAATTATGAAAAGGCATTAGAATTGATAAGAAAGCAAATAGATGATATGAAAAGTGGAGATTTCACAGAGGAAGAATTGGAAAATAGTAAACAAGGAATTATAGCAAGTATCAAAACAATATATGATGAGCAAGATACTCAAATAATGTACTATTTTGGACAAGAGCTAACAAATGCTAAAATATCATTAGAGCAATATATGGAAAAAATTCAAAATGTAACAAAACAGGGAGTTATAGATGTTGCAAAAAATGTGAATATAAATACAATATATTTTTTAAAAGACTAAAAGAAGGGAGAGTAGATGGTGTATAGCTTAAGGCCATCATACAAAATAAAATGCAAGTTATTGAAAATTTAAAAGTCAAAGAAAAATTATATATAGAAAAGCTAGAAAATGGATTAACAGTTATGATTATACCAAAGGAAGGAATACAGAAAAAATATATCATTTGGGGAACAAACTATGGCTCAAATGATAGTGAATTCATAGTTCCTGGGGAAGATAAAGTAACAAAAGTTCCAAATGGTGTAGCACACTTTTTAGAGCATAAATTATTTGAACAGGAAAATGGAACAAATAGCTTAGATACTCTAACAGCTTTAGGAGTAAATGCAAATGCATATACGACAAATGACCATACAGCATATCTATATGAATGTACAGATAATTTCTACGAAGCATTAGATGAATTTATGGATTATGTTCAACATCCATATTTTACAGATGAAAATGTAGAAAAAGAAAAAGGAATAATCGGTCAAGAAATAATGATGTATGACGATTATCCAGATTGGCGAGTATATCTAAATACAATGCAAGCAATGTACCATAATAATCCAATAAAAATAGATATAACAGGAACAATAGAGACAATCAGCAAAATAGATAAAGACATTTTATATAAATGTTATAACACATTTTATAATCCGGCAAATATGGCATTGGTAGTTGCAGGGGACTTTAAACCGGAAGAAATATTAGAAGAAGTAAAGAAAAGATTAATAGATAAAAAAAGTTCAGCAAGTATAAAAAGAATTTATCCAGAAGAACCAGAAAGCATAGTTCAAGAAAAAATTGAACAAAAATTAGAAGTAAGTCAACCTCTTTATACAATTGGAATTAAAGAAATAAAGGAAACAAATGCCCTTGAAAGCAAAAACGAAACAGTAAGAAAATGTATAGCAATGGAAATCTTATTAACACTTTTATTTGGAAAAAGTTCAAGTTTATATCAAGAACTATATAAAGAAGGAATTTTGTTTGGAGCTCCAAGTTTAGATTATGAATTTGGGAAAAATTATGCGCATATTCTAATAACTGGACAGTCACCAGAACCAGACAAGCTATATGAAAAATTCAAGCAAGAAATAAGAAAATTCAAGCAAAATGGAATAAATGAAGAAGATTTTAATAGGATAAAGAAAACGATTTATGGCAGATATGTTAAAGAATATAATGATGTGCAAGATATTGCAAGAATGTTCTTATCAGATTATTTTAAAGGCATAAATAGTTTTGAATATTTAGAAGAAATAGATGGTATAAATGTAGAATATTTGAACCAAGTGTTAAATTTTGTTTTTAAAGAAGATAAAATGGTGATTTCTATTGTGAAAAATTAAAATAAAATGTATAAAAATAGATTTATGAAAAATGTAAGAAAAACGGTAATTGTCAAGAAACGAACATATTACCGTTTTTTACTGTTTTTAAATGTCGAAAAAGGTCGAATAAACACATACGAAAGTTGGCAAAAACCCTTGAAAATACTTGACTACAGAAGAATTATGTGTTAATTTATAAATATACAAAAGATAACAAAACAAAAAGGAGAGAATAGAATGTTAAATGATGAAATTTGTAAATTAAGAGATAAATTAAACAAAAGCATTGAACAGGGTGACGATTATAGCGTTACATATCAATTAAGTATAGAATTGGACGAGTTAATTGCCAAATATTATAAAAAATCGAAAAATAGTAAGAAAAAGGACTTTTAAAAAGTTCTTTTTTATATTGAACACTTGAAAGAAAGGACTAAATATAATATAATAAATAAGCATAAAATAACATCGTTTATAATTAGACGAAGTTTGCGAATTAAAAAGGTGAGAACAGAATGGAAACAATAGTATTAAAATTTGGAGGGAGTTCTGTAGCAGACAATATAAGATTAAACATTGTCGCAGAAAAAATAATAAGTTTAAAAAAGCAAGTTAAAAATGTGGTGGCTGTAGTATCAGCTCAAGGAAAGACAACAGATAGATTATTAAAAGAAGCACAAGAATTATCAGCAATACCACAAGAAAGAGAAGTAGATATGCTGTTATCTACAGGAGAGCAAATAACAGCAGCAAAATTAAGTATATTACTAAACAGGAAAGGGCAAAATGCAGTATCGTTAACAGGGTGGCAAGCAGGAATTAGGACAAGTAATGTGCACAAAAGTGCAAAAATTGAGGAAATTAATACAGCAAGAATTGAAAAAGAATTAATAAAAGGAAATGTTGTAATAGTAGCTGGCTTCCAAGGATTTGATGAAACGCAAGATATAACGACATTGGGAAGGGGAGGCTCAGATACAACAGCAGTAGCATTGCAAGCAGCTCTAAAGGCGGATAGATGTTACATATTTTCAGATGTGGATGGAATTTATTCAGCAGATCCGAATATGATAACAGTGGCAAAAAGATTAGATGAGATATCATTTGACGAAATGCAAGAAATTGCAGATGCAGGGGCAAAAGTATTACATAACAGATGTATACAGATAGGAAAGAAATTTGATTGTGATATTATTGCAAAATCAACTTTTGCAGAAACAGGTGAAACCAAAGTATGCCAAGCAATTGAAAAAGCAGAAGTAAAAAGCATTGTGAAAAATGAAAAGCTAATCGAAATAAGAATGAAAAAAAGTGACGTAATAAATAAACAAGAATTTTTAGAAATATATCAAACATTATTAGCAGAAAATATAATTTTAGAAAAGTATCAAAGAGAAGCTGAAAATAGCATCAGTTTTAGAATTCAAAAAGTAGAACAAAACAAAATACACAAAATATTGGAAAGTTCATATGCAGAATATGATACAAATCAAAAAGACATTGTAAAGTTAACAATTGTGGGATATGGCATTACACAAGATAATACGGTGCTAAATCAAGTGATAGATATTTTAAAAAAATATGAAATTGATATTGAAGACGTGAATTTGACACAAGCAAAGATTGAGATTTTAGTTAATAGCAATGTTGAAGATAGTATAATAGAAGAATTGCATAAAAAATTAATTAAATAATAAGATAGGAGTGTATTAAATGAAAGAAGTAATATTTAAAGGCTGTGGAACAGCAATAGTAACACCATTTACAGAAGACGGAGTAAACTTTGAAGAATTCGGAAAGTTAATAGAAAATCAAATAGAAAATCAAATAGACGCAATAATAGTATGTGGCACAACAGGAGAATCTGCCACAATGACAGAACAAGAAAAGAAAGAAACAATAAAATATGCAATTGAAAAAGTAGCAAAAAGAACAAAAGTAGTAGTGGGGACAGGAAGCAACAACACAAAATCAGCAATAGAAATGTCAAAATTTGCTGAAGAAGCGGGAGCTGATGCGCTTTTAGTAGTAACACCATATTATAATAAAACAACGCAAAAAGGCTTGATTATGCATTATACAGCAATTGCAAATGAAGTGAAATTGCCAATAATAATGTATAGTGTGCCTAGTAGAACAGGAGTAAACATTGCACCTGAAACTTGCAAAGAATTAGCGAAAATTCCAAATATCGTTGCTATAAAAGAAGCAAGTGGAAACATATCACAAGTAGCAAAAATTGCAAGTCTATGTGGAGATGACTTAGCAATATACTCTGGAAATGATGACCAAATAATTCCAGTATTATCATTAGGAGGAAAAGGCGTAATATCAGTATTATCAAATATTATGCCTAAATATACACATGAAATGTGTTATAAATATTTTGAGGGAAATGTATGTGAAGCAGCAAAAATGCAGTTAGATGTTATTGATTTAACAGATGCGCTATTCTGTGAAGTTAATCCAATTCCAGCAAAATACGCATTGAATTTAATGGGATATAATTTTGGAAAGCCAAGAATGCCTTTAATTGAACTATCTGATTCAAACAAAGAAGTTCTTAAACAAGTTATGCAAAAACACAATTTGATATAAAAGGAGAAAGATTATGATAAATGTATTGTTAAGTGGTGCTAATGGCAAAATGGGAAGCGAAGTAATAGAAGCTATAGGCAGAGTGGAAGATTTCAAAATTGTTTGCGGATTTGATAGAGAAGAAACAAATCAAAATGGATTTCCTGTATATAATTCTATAGATAAAATATCAGAAAAAGTTGATGTAATTATTGATTTTTCTGTGCCAGTAGCTACATTTGAAATTTTGAAATATGCAAAGAAAAATAAAACTCCAATAGTTATTGCAACAACAGGATTTAGCAAAGAAGAATTAGAAAAGATAAAAGAAATATCAACAGAAATTCCTGTATTTAGAAGCAGCAATATGTCACTAGATATAAATTTAATGGCAAGCTTGATACAAAAAGTTGCAGAGGTGTTAACAGATGCTGATATTGAAATAGTTGAGACACATCACAATAGAAAGGTTGATAGTCCAAGTGGAACAGCAATTCTTTTAGCAGATGCAATTAACGAAGTCTTAACAGAGAAGAAAGGGTACACTTTTGACAGAATGCAAAAAAGAGAGAAAAGAAACAAAAATGAAATCGGATTTTCTTCTATCAGAGGTGGAAATATTGTGGGAGAACATAGTGTTAAGTTTTTTGGAGAAAGCGAAACTTTGGAAATTACGCATACTGCATATTCAAGGCAAGTATTTGCCGAAGGTGCAGTTAATGCTGCCAAGTTTATTGTGACTAAAGAACCTGGATTGTATGATATGAAGAGCTTAGTATAGAAAATAAAAGATGTTTCTTGGGACTGTCCCAAAAAACATCTTTTATTTTATAAAATATCTTTTAGCAATTCATCTTTTGATTTATTAGAAAGAAGTGCTACAGGTACATCAAGAACTGTAATAGCACCAGAGTTTCCTTGTTTGCTCATTTTGCTAATAGCACGGGCATATGCAACTAAAACACTTGCAGTAAATTCTGGATTAGAGTCCAATTTTAAAGAAAACTCTGCAACTTGATTTGTATTTTCACTTGTTTTACCACTTCTTAAAACAAATCCGCCATGTGGCATACCAAAATGATTTTCCTTAAGTTCAGCTTCTGAAATAAAATGAACAACTGTATTATAAGGTTCAAAATAATTTGGCATTTCTTTGATATCCTTATCAACCTTTTCAGGGTCAGCGCCATCTTCTAACACTACAAAACATTCTCTCCACATAACTTCACGAACTGTTTTAAATTCTGGATTTTCGCCATTTCTTACTTTTCTAACAGCTTCATCATAAGGAACAGTATATTGAACCGCATTTTTTACGCCATTTAATCTTCTTATAGCATCTGAATGGCCTTGGCTTAAGCCTCTGCCATAGAATACATAGTTTTCACCAGTTGGTAAGATTGATTCCATTAAAGCACGATTTAATGAGAAAAGACCTGGGTCCCAACCACAAGAAATAAGTGCTAATGTGTTTGACTTTGTTGCAGTTTGGTCCATAGAAGCAAAATATTCTGGAACTTTTGCGTGTGTGTCAAAACTATCTACAGTATTAAACATTGAACAAACTTCAGGTCCTTGTACAGGTAAGTCTGTTGCTGAACCACCACATAAAATCATAACATCTATTTTATCTTTCATTTTAGGAGCATCTACAACGTTATAAACAGGTGAGTCACTATAAATTGTTTTTAAACTTGAAGGCTCACGTCTTGTAAATATTCCCACAAGTTCCATATCTGGATTGTTTTTAACTGCAATTTCTACTCCTTTTCCTAAATTTCCATAACCATAAATTCCAATTTTTATTTTTTCCATAATTTTATCCTTTCTGATGCATTTTAGGACTGTCCCAAAATGCATTATGCATCTTTAATTAATCTTTCAACAATTTGTACTGCATTACTAGCAGCACCTTTACGAATATTATCAGCGACAACCCAAAGATTAACACCAGAATGTACACTATCATCACGACGAACTCTACCAACAAAAACTTCATCATAACCATTAGCGTTAATAGCCATAGGGTATGTGTTAGTAGAAGGGTCATCTACTAAAATAAGATTTGGGAAACTTTTTAAGGTTGCTAGCAAATCGTCCATTTCAAAATCATTTTCAAACTCAACATTAATTGATTCTGAATGAGAGTTCTTAACAGGGACTCTAACCGTTGTTGCTGTTATTTTCAAATCTGGTCGATGTAAAATTTTTCTAGTTTCATTAATCATCTTCATTTCTTCTTTTGTATACCCATTGTCTAAAAACACATCAATATGTGGTAAGCAGTTGTTGTAAATAGGATGTGGGAATTTTTGCAAAGGTTTAGAATTATCAGTGTTTTCTAAATCGATTAGACCTTCCCTTCCAGCTCCTGAAACAGCTTGATAAGTTGAATATACAACTCTTTTAATTTTGTATTTGTCATCTAAAGCTTTCAAAGGTAGCATTGCTTGAATTGTAGAACAATTTGGATTTGCAATAATTCCAGAATTAGAATATGCATCTTCGAAATTGACTTCTGGAACAACCAAAGGAACATCTTCGTCCATACGAAAATGACTGCTGTTATCAACAACAATGCAGCCCTTGCTAGCTGCAATTGGAGCATATTTTTTAGCAGTATCTCCACCTGCTGCAAAAATTGCAAAATCAAATCCCTCATCAAAAGAATTATCGTTCAGCTCTTGAACCACATAATCCTTGTTAAAGAATTTAATTAATTTTCCAGCAGAATTTTTGCTTGCAAGCAAAGTATATTTTTCTACTGGTAAATTTTTTTCTTCTAGTACTTTTAGGACAGTCATACCAACTAGTCCTGTTGCGCCGACTACGGCAATTTTATAATTTTTCAAAATATTTACCTCCATTTTAGGCATTAATAATAAGAAATATTCTAATTAAAACATTTCTAGCAACATTGTATCACGTATTTATTATTTTTGAAAGAGTTTTTTTAATTTCCTGCCATTGGGGTCGGACCTTTTTGGCAGAAATCTGCCAAGAAGGCCCGACCCCAATGGCAGACTTGCAATTTTTATAAAAGTGTTATATAATTTTATGCCAGGTGAGATAGAGAGATGCAAGAAAAGTATAGAAATTTTAAGCAAATAGTAAATATCTTCTATAACGAAGAGATAAATGAAATAAATACTAATGAAGAGAGTGTAAAAAAGCTAGGTGATATAAAAATTGAGCCACAAATATATTATGATAAATTTGTAGGTGATATGAAGATTGAGTTTAAATTGGGCAATAAAAAGATGTATAAGATAAAAAATCTAGCAGAATTTTATACGAGAATAATAAATCAAGAGTTTTATCGTTATGGAGAGAAGTTGCAATTTATACATAGTGAGGCAGAGTTTGAGCAAGATAGTCAAGGGATATTAAATTTTATTATGAAATATGCAGAGATAATAAAATATGCGAATTCAAATTCAAATAGCAATTTTAAATATTATGGTAAAGCTCTAAATGAAGCAAATATAATCGTTGGAAATAGTGCAATAGACGATTTATTTGATGTGCTTGAAGGAAGAACTGTAGATTTTAATAGAGATTATAATAAAGAAAAAATTGAGTTTACAAATGAGCAACCAAAGATTGAGTTTAAGTTAAAGAGACTAGAAGATGGTCAATATATAATTATGCCTAATATTGAGATTTATAAGGTAAATATTATAAAAGGTAAAAAGTATAAGTATATTTTGGATGACAAAAAATTATATCGCTGTACAAGGGAATTTGAAAATACCACATTAAAACTTTTAGAATTATTTAGACAAAATTATATGACAGAAGTGAAGTTAGGAGAGGATGAACTAACAGATTTATTTTCAATAATAATGCCAAAGGTAAAAGATGCTATTATATTTGAAAATATTAGTGGAGAAGAAATAGAAAAATATAAACCTAAAGAATTAGTGATAAAGGTATATTTAGATTTTGATAAAAATGATTATTTAATTGCAGATGTCAAATTTTGTTATGAAGAGAATGAATTTAATCCTCTAGATGAAAAAACAAAATTGACTTTTCCAAGAAATATACTAAAGGAAACTAAAGCATTAAATATACTAAGACAAACAGGATTTATGCTAGATGTTAAAAATTTAAGATTTATATTACCAGATAATGATAAAATTTATGAATTTTTAACACAAGAAGTAGAATATTATATGCAAAAATTTGATGTGTTAGTAACAGACAATTTTAAAAGAAAGCAAATACGTACAACAAAAATAGGAAGTATAGGTGTAAAGGTAGAAAACAATTTATTAGAGATTGACCTTAAAGATTTAGATATAAACCCAGAAGAATTAGAACAAATAATGGAAAGATATTCACTAAAAAAGAAATATCATAGACTAAAAGATGGAAGCTTTATTGATTTAGAAAACAGTAAAGAAATAGAGTTTTTAGATAAATTAGTAACTGGAATGGATATAAGTTATAAAGAACTAGAAAAGGGCGAAATTGATTTACCTGTATATAGAAGTTTGTATTTGAATCAATTATTAAAAGGCATTAAAGGAACTCAAATAATAAAAAACGAAGAATATAAAGATATAGTAAACAATTTAAACAAAGAGCAATTAGAAGAGAATATGGAAGTTCCAGAAGCGCTTAATAATATACTAAGATATTACCAAAAGACAGGTTATAGATGGCTAAAGACATTAGATAACTATAAATTTGGTGGAATACTAGCAGATGATATGGGACTTCGGAAAAACAATTCAAATTTTATCAGTTATAGTGGACTATGTGCAAAAAAATAAAGAAAATAGAAAAGCAAGTTTAGTAGTATCACCAAGTTCGTTAAGCTTGAACTGGCAAAATGAAGCAACAAAATTTGCAGATAGCTTGAAAACATTAGTAATTCGCGGGAGTTTGGCGGAAAGAAAAAATAAAATACAAAATATAGATGAATACGATTTGGTAATTACATCATATGACTTATTAAAAAGAGATATAGATTTATACAAAGAAAGAAATTATCAATTTAAATATGTAATTGCAGACGAAGCACAATATTTAAAAAATAGTAATACACAAAATGCAAAAGCAATCAAGCAAATAAAATCAGACACAAGATATGCGCTAACAGGAACACCAATAGAAAACTCACTAGCAGAGTTGTGGTCAATATTTGATTTTATAATGCCAGGTTACTTATTTGGATATAGAAAATTCAAAAATACATATGAAACACCAATAATAAAAGGTGAAGATGAAGCGGCAATGTCAAAACTAAAAATGCTGATAGAACCATTTGTATTAAGAAGAAATAAAAAAGAAGTATTAACAGAATTGCCAGATAAGACAGTAACAGTGCTAAACAATGAAATGGGAGAAGAGCAAAAAAATATATATCTAAATTATCTATTAAGAGCAAAGCAAGAACTAACAGAACAAATAGATTTAAATGGATATGAAAGTAGCAGAATGCAGATACTTGCAGCATTAACAAGATTAAGACAAATATGCTGTCATCCAAGCTTGTTTATAAAAGACTATAACGAAGGAAGTAGCAAATTAGAACAATGTATGGAAATAGTGCAAGAAGCGGTAAATGGAGGACACAAGATATTACTATTTTCAGGATATACATCAATGTTTGAAATAATAGAAAAAGAATTAAAACAAAACAATATCAAGTATTTCAAACTAACAGGTTCAACAAAAGTAGAAGAAAGAATGAAATTAGTAGACGAATTCAATGAAAATCCAGAAATAAAAGTATTCTTAATATCTTTAAAAGCAGGAGGAACTGGACTAAATTTAACAGGAGCAGATATGGTTATACACTATGACCCTTGGTGGAATGTATCAACAGAAAACCAAGCAACAGACAGAGCATACAGAATTGGACAAAGAAATAATGTTCAAGTATATAAACTGATAACCAAAAATTCAATAGAAGAAAAAATATACAAACTACAAGAAAAGAAAGCAAAACTTGCAGATGAAATGTTAGACACAAAGACAACATTTGTTAGCAAGCTTTCAAGAGAAGAAATAATGGAGTTGTTTAATTGATGTCCAATTGGGGACGTTTCTCTTTTGGACACTTTTGTCCATTGGGACACATTTATGCCATTGGAAACGGAGGAAAAATGGTAGATTATATTACAATAATTGGTGGTGGTTTGGCTGGAAGCGAAGCTGCTTACCAAATTGCGAAACAAGGAATAAAAGTAAAATTATATGAAATGAAGCCAGTTAAGTTTTCGCCAGCACATTCAAATAGCAATTTGGCGGAAATTGTGTGTAGCAATTCGTTCAAGTCTAATTTGCTAACAAATGCGTGTGGCTTATTAAAAGAAGAATTGAGAAAATTGGATTCTTTATTAATAAAGATTGCAGACAATACAAGTGTGCCTGCTGGACAAGCTTTGGCTGTTGATAGAGAAGAATTTGCAAGGCAAGTAACACAAGAACTAAAAAACAATTCTTTAATAGAAATTATCAATGAAGAAGTAACTGATATTGAAGAAATGGCAAAAAGCGGGATTGTTATAGTTGCAACAGGACCACTTACTTCTGAAGGGTTAGCTGAACAAATCGGAAAACTTACAGGTGAAGACAAATTGTATTTTTATGATGCAGCTGCACCAATTGTTAATAAAGATAGTATTGATTTTGATATAGCTTTTTATGGTGATAGATATAACCAAGAGAAGAAAAAGGACGAAACTGTTGAAGAGTGGAAAACTAGATTAGCGAATACAGAAACAAATGAACAAAGTTATATTAACTTGCCTATGAATAAAGAAGAGTACGAAGCATTTTGGCAAGCGCTAGTAGAAGCGGAAGTTGTAACACTTCACGATTTTGAAAAAAAGGAAATTTTTGAAGGATGTATGCCAGTTGAGATAATGGCAAAACGTGGAATTGATACATTAAGATTTGGACCATTAAAACCAGTTGGTTTTGATGACCCAAGAACAGCTAAAAGACCATATGCATTAGTACAATTAAGACAAGATGATAAGCAAGCAAGCATTTACAACTTAGTAGGCTTTCAAACTAATCTAAAATTTGGAGAACAAAAAAGAGTATTTAGTATGATACCAGGACTTCAGAATGCTGAATTTGTTAAATATGGCGTTATGCACAGAAATACATATATAAATTCAACAAAATTACTAGACGAAACATACAACTTAAAATCAAACAACAATATATACTTTGCAGGGCAAATAACTGGAGTAGAAGGATATGTGGAATCTATATCATCAGGTATGGTCTCAGCCTTAAATGCAATTGATGAATTTAGAAACAGTCCTAAAAAACATCAATTTTCAGAAAACACAGTAATTGGTGCTTTGGCTAAGTATATTTCTACACCAAATGAAAAATTTCAGCCTATGAATGCGAATTTTGGGATTTTGCCACTTTTAGAAGGAAAGAAGATAAAAGATAAGAAACAAAGATATCAAATGCTTGCGGATAGAAGCTTAAGAGAGTTTAAATAATAAAAATAAAGGTCAACATAGTGTTGACTTTTTATTTTACAAATTTTACAAAGATATTACAGTTATATTAAAAATACTATAATTTTACATAAAATCATTGTAAAGACTAGCAAAAAATGGTATAATAATGTAGATGGTGACATAAGAGAAAATGGCTTTTATAAATGGGGAGGTACTTATGGAAGAAAAACAAGAATTAAAGAATAAAATGGAGCAATTCTTAAACGATGTAGAACAAATGAAAAATTCAATAGGCGGTAAAAATGCAGAAATTGAAATGTTTGAAGACGAATTGGGAAAATTAGAAGGTGAAAAGAAGACACTTGAAGTATATAGTTATAATTATCCAGAATTAGCAGAAGAAAAACAGGAAGAAATAGAAAAGACAGAAGAAATGTTAAAAGAGCTATATAAAGAGAAAGAAAAAGAAGATGAGCTAAAAAAAGCAGAATTAGAAAACCTAGAAAAACCAATGGAAGAGATTACTGAAATCTTAGCAGAGATTGATATGTTTGAAGATGAACTAGGAAAGTTAGAAGGTGAAAAGAAGACACTTGAAGTATATAGCTACAATGAACCAGAGTTGGCGGAAGAGAAACAAGAAGAGATAGAAAAAACAGAAAAGCAAATAGAAGAATTATATGAACAACTAGGAAAATATAAAGAGTTAAAGGTTAATTTTAAAGGCTCTCAGGTTAAAGAAGAACCTGAACAAAAAGAACCACAAGAAGAAAAGGCTGAGGTAGAACAAAAAGAACCTGAAAAAGAAGAGAAAACTGAAGTAGAGCCAAAAATAATTAATGAAAATAAAAAACGTGAAGAGAATATACAAAAAGCAGGAACAATATCTCAAAATGAAATATCAGAACTTGATGAGAAGGCTCTAAAGAAAGTATCAAAATGGGATAAATTCAAAGAAAACTGCAAAAAAGCATGGAGCAATGTGAAAAAGAAATTTGCAAAAGTTGCGTTAGCATTAGGAGTTGCAACATCTGCAGTTGGACCAGCTGTAATAGAAAATAAAACAGAAGTGGACAAGACAGAAGAAAAAACTGTAACACATAAAGAAACAAAAGCAGTACCAGTTAATGTTGGAGAATTGCAAGTAGGCGATGAGATAACAGTAGATGGAGATTTAACATATTACTATACATCTGATATGGATCAACCAGTAGGAATTACAGGAAATAGAACAGAAAATGGAGATAATCTAGATGTTATTATTACATATACTATGCCAGGAAATAATGCACCAATACATATTTCGTTAAATCCAAACGGAAATGAAAATCTTGATTTAGATGTAGATGGAAATAGCGATTTAGGATGGGTAATGTCTAATGAATTGCAAAACCATGTTTTAGATAAGGTAGAAGAATATGAGGTAACAGAAAATGTTGAAATTAAAACAACAAAAACGGAAAATACATTTAACCCTGTTGTTAGAACAGATGCAAAAGCAGTAGGTGAAACAGCAAGCCAAAAGGCAACAAGAGAAGCTGAAGCTATAGCAGGAATTAATATTAATAAATCAACAGAACCAAAAGACAAACCTGCATCTAAAGTTACTAGTACTAGAGATAAATTCAAAGAAAATCTACGTGTAGATAATGCAGACAGGATAGATAAGTTATTAGAACAATATGATACTAAAGCACTTGAAGAAAAAATGGAAAAATTTAAAATGAGCAGAGAAAATAAAAATAATGGTAGTAAAGAAAAAGACAGCGAAGAAGAAAGATAAAATAATAAAAGAAAAACTTGGATAAAATTCCAAGTTTTTCTTGACTTTAAGGGCAGAACGTGATAAAATATTAACGTTATTGTAAATTGCCTGTAATGGGCAAATCCGTAGCAAAACAGAAAAATAGGAGGTGAAATTTAAGTGCCAACAATTAATCAATTAGTAAGAAAAGGAAGACAAACAGGAGTAACAAAATCAACAGCACCAGCTCTTCAACATGGATGGAACTCAAAAAATAAAAAATTAACAAACAACAGAGCTCCACAAAAAAGAGGTGTTTGTACAGTTGTAAAAACAGTTACACCTAAAAAGCCAAACTCAGCATTAAGAAAAGTTGCCAGAGTTAGACTTTCTAATGGTTATGAAGTTACATCTTATATCCCAGGTATAGGACATAACTTACAAGAACACAGCGTTGTATTAATTAGAGGTGGTAGGGTAAAAGACCTTCCAGGTGTTAGATACCACATCATCAGAGGGACATTAGATACAGCAGGTGTTAAAGATAGAATGCAAGCGCGTTCTAAGTATGGGGCTAAAAAGCCTAAAAAATAAATAAAACAATGGTGCTTGTTATTTTATCGAAAATTTAAGGTACTTAAATTTAAAATAGATAAATAAGCATTATGCGCAAGAAAGAAATTTCTTGAGAGTACCGATGATACTTTCAAAAATAAAGTATCTAAAAGACAATATAAAAAAGTCTTACAAAAAATATAAGGAGGGAAGAATAGTGCCAAGAAAAGGATATGTAGCAAAAAGAGAAGTATTACCAGATCCAATGTATAATAGCAAAGTTGTAACAAAATTAATCAACAATATTATGCTTGATGGTAAAAAATCAGTAGCTCAAAAAATAGTATATGATGCATTTGACATTATAAAAGAAAAAGAAGGAAAAAATCCTTTAGAAGTTTTTGAAGCTGCTTTAGAAAATATTATGCCAGTTCTTGAAGTTAAAGCAAGAAGAGTAGGTGGAGCAACTTACCAAGTTCCACTAGAAATTAGACCAGAAAGAAGACAAACTTTAGGTTTAAGATGGCTAGTAACATATGCTAGAAATAGACATGAAAAAACAATGGCTCAAAAATTAGCCGGAGAAATTATGGATGCAGTAGCTGGAAACGGTGGAGCATTCAAGAAAAAAGAAGATACACATAGAATGGCAGAAGCTAATAAAGCATTTGCTCACTATAAGTGGTAAAATTGAAAGGGGGAAGAATAAGAAATGGCAGGAAGAGCATACCCACTAGAAAGAACAAGAAATATAGGAATAATGGCACACATTGATGCCGGAAAAACAACAACCACAGAAAG
This sequence comes from uncultured Clostridium sp., assembly GCA_947648905.1. Lineage (GTDB taxonomy): Bacteria > Bacillota > Clostridia > TANB77 > CAG-508 > CAG-269. The sequence continues at coordinate 315,041 of CANSPP010000001.1, forward strand.
AATCTTATTCTATACAGGTAAAACACACAAAATAGGAGAAGTTCACGACGGTGGAGCTACTATGGACTGGATGGAGCAAGAACAAGAAAGAGGTATAACAATTACATCTGCTTGTACAACATGTTTCTGGGATAACAATAGAATTAACATTATTGATACTCCAGGTCACGTTGACTTTACAGTAGAAGTTCAAAGATCTCTAAAAGTACTTGACGGAGCTGTTACAGTTCTAGCAGCAAAAGGTGGAGTTCAACCACAAACAGAAACAGTTTGGAGACAAGCTGATAAATACAATGTACCAAGAATGGTATATGTAAATAAAATGGATATAACAGGAGCTAACTTTATGCTTTGCGTTGATCAATTAAAAAATAGATTAAAAGCAAATGCAGTTCCAATCCAATTACCAATAGGTGCAGAAGACCAATTCAAAGGAATAGTTGATTTAATTAAAATGAGAGCGTTCATCCACAAAGATGACCTTGGAAAAGAAATTGAAGAAACAGATATTCCAGCTGATATGGTTGCAGATGCAGAAAAATTCAGAAATGCAATGATCGAAGCAGTAGCTGATCAAGATGAAGAATTAATGATGAAATACTTAGAAGGTGAAGAACTAACAGAAGAAGAAATCAAAAAAGGTTTAAGAGTAGGAACAATAGCAAATAAAATAGTTCCAGTTACATGTGGTTCTTCATACAAAAACAAAGGTGTTCAAGAATTATTAGATGCAATAATCGCATATATGCCATCACCATTAGATATAGACCATATCAAAGGTACAACACCAGATGGAGAAGAAACAGAAGCTAAAACTTCAGATTCAGAACCATTTGCAGCATTAGCATTTAAAATTGCAACAGACCCATTTGTTGGAAAATTATGTTTCTTTAGAGTATACTCAGGAACACTAGAATCAGGTTCAACAGTATTAAACTCTAGCAAAGACAAAAAAGAAAGAATCGGAAGAATTCTTCAAATGCACTCTAATCACAGAGAAGACATTGACAAAGTATATGCAGGAGATATCGCTGCAGCAGTAGGAATGAAAGATGTTACAACTGGAAATACACTATGTGATCCAGATCACCCAATCATTCTTGAATCAATGGAATTCCCAGAGCCAGTTATCGATATAGCTATCGAGCCAAAAGATAAAGCAGCTCAAGAAAAAATGGGAATTGCATTAGCAAAACTAGCTGAAGAAGATCCAACATTCAAAGCATATACAAACCAAGAAACAGGTCAAACAATTATCGCTGGTATGGGTGAATTACACTTAGATATCATCGTTGATCGTTTAAAAAGAGAATTCAAAGTTGAATGTAATGTAGGTAAACCACAAGTTGCTTACAAAGAAACAATTAGAAATAAAGTAAAAGTTCAAGGTAAATTTATTCGTCAATCAGGTGGTAAAGGACAATACGGTGACGTATGGTTTGAAATGGAACCACTTGAACCAGGAAAAGGAATTGAATTCGAAAGCAAAATTGTTGGTGGAGCAGTTCCTAAAGAATATATTAAACCAATTGAACAAGGTATGAGAGAAGCAGCTGAAAGCGGTATCTTAGCTGGTTACCCAGTTACAGACTTTAAAGCAACTTTAGTTGACGGTTCATACCACGAAGTTGACTCTTCAGAAATGGCGTTCAAAATCGCTGCTTCTATGGCTTTCAAAGAAGGTATGAAACAAGCTAAATCAGTTATCTTGGAACCAATTATGAAAGTTGATATAACAGTTCCAGAAGAATATATGGGAGATGTTATTGGAGACGTTAACTCTAGACGTGGAAGAATGGAAGGTATGGATGGTGCAGATGGAATGCAAGAAATTCACTCATTTATCCCACTTTCAGAAATGTTTGGTTATGCAACTGAACTTCGTTCTAGAACACAAGGTAGAGGTACTTACTCTATGGAACCTTCTCATTATGAAGAAGTTCCAAAATCAGTTTTTGAGGCTATTGTGTCTTCAAGAGCTAAGAAAGACTAATTTAATCTAAAATCACTATCTTGCACGTTTTGTTATTTTTTTCAAACTTCGATGTACACACGTACACCATCAGCTTGAAAAAAATATCCAAAACGCACAATACAGCAATTTTATATTAAATTAAATAAGGTACTTGCAATTTTAACAAAAATGTTATAAAATGCGGGTAACAATAAAAAGTTATTAAATTTTAAAAATAAAAAAGGGAGAAATCCCCAAAAATTAAGGAGGAATTTTAAAATGGCAAAAGCTAAATTTGAAAGAACAAAACCACACGTTAACATCGGAACAATCGGTCACGTTGACCACGGTAAAACAACAACAACAGCAGCTATTACAAAATATTTATCATTATTAGGAAAAGCTCAATACGAAGCTTATGATCAAATCGACGGAGCTCCAGAAGAAAAAGCAAGAGGAATCACAATCAACACAGCTCACGTAGAATATGAAACAGATAACAGACACTATGCACACGTTGACTGTCCAGGACACGCTGACTATGTTAAAAACATGATCACGGGTGCTGCACAAATGGACGGAGCTGTATTAGTAGTTTCAGCAGCTGATGGACCAATGCCTCAAACAAGAGAGCACATCCTACTTGCAAGACAAGTTGGTGTTAAATACATCGTTGTATACCTAAACAAATGTGATATGGTTGACGATCCAGAACTATTAGAATTAGTTGAAATGGAAGTTAGAGACCTATTAACAGAATATGGTTTCCCAGGAGATGATATTCCAATTATAAAAGGATCTTCATTACAAGTATTAGAAAGTTCTTCAACAAATCCAGAAGACGAAGTATACAAACCAATGAAAGAATTAATGGATGCAGTAGATAGCTACATCCCAACACCAGAAAGACCAATCGACCAACCATTCTTAATGCCAGTAGAAGACGTATTCACAATTACAGGACGTGGAACAGTTGCTACAGGTAGAGTAGAAAGAGGACAAGTAAAACTACAAGACGAAATCGAAATCGTTGGATTATCAGCTGAAAGAAGAAAAACAGTTGTAACAGGTGTAGAAATGTTCAGAAAACTATTAGACCAAGCAGAAGCTGGAGATAACATCGGTGTTCTATTAAGAGGTATTGATAGAAAAGACATCGAAAGAGGTCAAGTTTTAAGTAAACCAGGATCAATCAATCCACATACAAAATTCACATCAGAAGTATACGTTCTAACAAAAGAAGAAGGTGGAAGACATACACCATTCTTCAATGGATACAGACCACAATTCTATTTCAGAACAACAGACGTTACAGGTGTTATCGAATTACCTGCTGGAACAGAAATGGTTATGCCAGGTGATAACGTATCAATGACAATCGAATTAATCACACCTATCGCTATCGAAAAAGGATTAAGATTCGCTATTCGTGAAGGTGGTAGAACAGTTGGTTCAGGAGTTGTTGCTGATATATTAGCATAGTTTGAACAAATTATTATAAAAAGATGCTTGCAAACAAGCATCTTTTTTGATGGGACATTTGGGGACGTTTCTTTTTTGTCACTTTGATTGTTTTTGACAAATAAGATTTTTAATGTAATGCTTAAAAGTTTTTAAAATTGCTTGATTTTTTGGCTAAAGAATAATAAAATATATATGTTAAAAATATAATCAAATAAAGGGGAAGAAAAGGAAAAACAAATCCTAAAAATCTTCAATTGGAGGAAACAAAATGAAAATCATATTAGACGCAATGGGTGGAGATAACGCACCAGACGCCAACATAAAAGGAGCAGTAAACGCAATAAACAAAGTAAAAGCAGAAGTAGTACTAGTAGGAAAAGAAGATGTAATCAGAAGCAAAATAAGAGAATTCTATGGAAAAGAAATGGAAGAAATATCAGACAGACTAAAAATAAGAAATGCTACTGAAACAATAGAAATGGAAGACACACCAACACTTGCAATAAAGCATAAAAAGGACTCATCAATGGTAGTAGGATTTAGAATGTTAAAAGAAGATGAAGGGGATGTTTTCATATCAGCAGGAAACTCAGGGGCGCTATTAACAGGAGCAACACTAATAGTAGGAAGGATAAAAGGAATAGATAGACCAGCACTAGCAGGAATACTACCAGCATACAAAAGCCAATTACTATTAATAGACGCAGGTTCAAACACAAACTGCAAACCAATCAACCTTTTACAATTCGCACAAATGTCAACAATATACCTAAGAAACACATTTGGAATTGAAAAACCAGCAATAGGACTATTAAATATAGGAACAGAAGAGACAAAAGGAAATGAATTAGTACGTGAAAGCTACAAGTTGCTAAAAGAAAAATCAGAAGAACTAGGAATAAACTTTGTAGGAAACGTGGAAGGAAGAGACGCATTTTCAGGTAAAATAGATGCAATAGTAACAGACGGATTTACAGGAAACGTATTTTTAAAAACAACAGAAGGATTAGGAAAGTTTGTAAAAAGAACATTAACAGAAAGCTTTACATCAAACTTACTATCAAAAATATCATACTTAATAGCACATAAACCAATAAAAAAACTTTCAAAAGCAATGGACTACAAATCATATGGTGGAGCATTATTCTTAGGAGTTAAGAAACCAGTTGTAAAAGCACATGGAAGTAGTGACGAGATATTATTTGAATATACAATAATTCAAGCAGAGAAATTCGTTGAAAACAAAGCTGTAGATAAAATGAAAGAACAATTTGAAATAAAAAAGCAAGAAAACACACAAGAATAAAAATGTTTGTAAAGCAAGAAAGTCAGTAAAGTCAAGTATTTTACCGACCCAGTAGTATAAATTAAAAAAATATATCGATTTTACTTGACAAATATACAAACATATAATATAAATGGAATATAAATATAATAGTAAACTTGAGAGGAGGTGGACTCGAAGTCATGAGTTCAGAAGAAGTATTAGAAAAAGTAAAAGGAATAATTGTAGAACAATTAGGAGTAGCAGAAAACTCAGTTACATTAGAAGCATCATTTATAGATGATTTAGGTGCTGATTCATTAGATATAGTAGAATTAGTAATGGCATTAGAAGAAGAATTTAATATTGAAATTCCAGATGCTGATGCAGAAAAAGTTGTAACAGTAGGAGATGTAGTTGACTACATAAAAGAAAATGTTGAATAAATAAGAAAGTAAGAAAGAGCGAAGAACAATAACTTCGTTCTTTTTGAATTTATAAGAAAAAAGTGAAAAATACTTGAAACTTTTGTAAAAATGTAGTAATATAGTTTCAAATTAATTAGCATAAAAATGCTAATTCAGGAGTTTTAAAACTGAAAGTCATAATTCCACTATATAAAGAATTTATTTATATTTATGACAATTCAAAAGCCAAAATTTAAGGCAAACAAAATATTAATTCAAATTAAATCTAAAACAATTTCCAAGATAATATAAAATTATAATTTGTATCAAAATAATTTTTTTATGAAAATTTATAATTCTAAATATCAGTTAATTAAAAGAAAATAGTCATATCAAAATTAAATCAAAATAGCAAAATTTATGTCTAATTAAAAATTCACAAAAAATTTACCATAAAATATAAATTAACTCTTGAATAAACATATTCTTTATGGTAAAATAAGAAAGGAAGATACATGAAAGGAAAAATATACGAAAAAGACAAATATGGAATAACTTATGAAAACGGAAAAATAGTAAGAGTTCCAGCAAAAAACGATTATATGTTTAAAAATCTATTTGGAGTAAATGGAAAAGAAGAAAATTTGAAAGGACTTTTACAGGCAATCTTAAAAATAAAAATAGATAGTTTAGAAATACAAAATTCTGAGCTTCCAAGAGAGAATATAGATGCAAAATTAGGAGTTGTAGATGTTAGAGCCAAATTATCAGACGGAACAATAGCATCAATTGAAATGCAAGTAAAGAACGAGAAAAACATAGGAGAGAGAATAACATTTTATATATGTAAAATATATTTTAGTGATATAAAAAAGAAAAAAGATTATAAGCAAATCAATAAAGTTATAGCGATAGCGATAATAGATTTTAGTTATTTTAATAGAAAAGAATATCACCAAATAGCACACTTAAAATTTGAAGATTGCAAAGACGAGGATGAAATAGTAAGTTCAATATTAAAGGGAAAAGAAGATGAGTATGTAACAGATAAAATAGAAGTACATATAATCGACTTAAAAAAATTTAAAAAAATAAAAAATCCCAAAGGAGAATTAGCAGATTGGCTAAATCTAATTTTGGGGAATGAGGGGGCGATTGAAATGGCAATTCAAAGAAATGAAGATATAGCTAGAGTAAATGAAGAAAACAAAGAATTAAGCGAAGCAGAAGACTGGGCACAATTTTTGAGAGATATGGCTAGATATGACGAAAATACTAGAAGAAGATATGAAATGGAGGATATGGCTAAAAAGATGTTGAAAAAAGGTATAGCAATAAATGACATTCAAGAACTTACAGAATTATCAAAAGACGAAATTGAAAAATTAATTGAAAACAAATAAAATACTTTATAAAGAAGAAGCAATGATTACATCATAAAGCTTCTTCTATGCGTTTTTATAATAACATTAAGGTTATCATTAAATTTTTTCATCTCAAAAATAAAGTAAATTTGTAATGCATATTGACTAATTACATAATTATGGATACAATGTAAATGTTCTAAGTGCTATTTGAAAAAATAAATATAACTAACGAATACTAATTTTTAAAATAGAAAATAATAACAAAAGAACAATAAAGAACTAAAGAAGGGAGATTTAAAATGAAACAAAACAAGGAAAAGGGTATTACGCTAATAGCCTTAGTAATAACTATTATAGTATTGCTAATTTTAGCGGGTGTAGCGATAGCAACGCTAACAGGAGATAATGGAGTGTTAACAAAGGCAGTAAGTGCAAAGGAAAAGACAGAAAGAGCAGAAGTAATAGAAAATGCAAAATTAGATATTTTAGGAATTCAGTCAAATAAAAATGGAAAAATAACAATAGGAGATTTAAAAGGAGTACTAGATAAATATTTTAAAGATGTACCTGAAGAAATAACAGAAGAAGATATAGCAACTTTAGAATTAACAACAAAAGAAGGAAAATATAAAATAAAAGTATCTGAGATTTATAATGGAAAACTAGAAGGTATAAGTGGAGCAATGTCAGTGTCAGACTTAAAAGTAGGGGAGTATGTAAAATATGGAGATAAACTAACAGCTCAAACGTATATAACAAAAGAAGATGGAGAACCAGACACAGGATATGAAACATCACAAACATTTAATACAAATACAACTACATTGTGGAGAGTTATAAATAAAAAAGCAAATGGAGATGTAGAAATAGTAGCTGTTAATAATACTTTATCAGATGACGGAAAAGGTCTATACTTGGGAGGATACGAAGGGTTTATAAATGCCAAAACTGTATTAGATAACTTGTGTTTAAAATTATATGCAAATCCAACGTATGGAACGGCAAGAAGTATAAATGCTGATGACATAAATAATTTAACAGAATTTGATTCTGAAACAGTTGATAATCCGATTTATACTTATACAGTTAGTGAAAGTATGCCGCTATATGATACATTGATAGAAGAAACAAAGGAGTATTCGGGAGCCGTTACGGGGGATAGTATTCCGGTGTTCTTTTGGCTGGCTTCTAATTGTAAGAATGTGACAGCCGATTACTTTGACGTCTATGTCCGCTGTGTGAAAGAGGGTAAGATGGACTGCGAACTCTTGTACACTGAATATAGTGGCATGGGCAGTACCTTTCCGGCTTCGTATGCATATTCAGTCCGCCCAATTGTAACTTTAAACTCTAGTGTCCAAATAGACACAAGTGATGCAACAAAAGACGGAAGTGTACAAGGAAAAGCTTGGGAATTGAAATAAGAAGTAATCGCCTACGGTAGACCATTGTGTCCACCGTAGGCGATAATTTTAACTATAGTCAAAAAAATTAAATTTTAACAAATCAACAAAGTATTCAGAAACACTTTTTTTAGGTACTTTATTAGTTGTGAAAATATTACAATAATCAATAAAACCACTATCAGAAGAAACAGAAATACCACCAATAACATTATCAGGTAAAACTGGGGCTTCAAAGGTTTTAGCTATTTCAATGTCGATTTTTATAGAAGGAATTTCACTTTTTAAAACAGGTATAACAGGCTGAGATAAGGAAGAATAATTTATTTCCAATTTTGCTGAATTGCTAGCTTTATATATATCAAAGTAATTTTTGTTTTCATTATGATTTTCTGTTTTCCATTCTTCAAATTTTTCATCTACAAGTTTCCCTACATTTACATATTCAAAGTTTTTAAATGCATATTCAATAAGTTTTACACTATCAGAAGTTCTGAATTTTTTAGTATCACATCCAAGTACGATACAGATAATATCCATATCACCACGTTTGCAAGCTGTTACTAAACAACGGTTAGCTCCATTGGTAAATCCGGTTTTTACACCATATACACCGTTTAAAACTCCTAATAATTCGTTTGTATTGTTTAGGTTTTTAGGTGAACCATTAAGTGTAATTGTGTAGTTTTTTGTTCCTACTATGCTTGCAAATGTTGAGTTTTTTAGTGCGTAGTCTGTGAGTATTGCAAGCTCGTATGCTGTTGTATAATGTCCATCAGAGTCTAACCCATGTGGAGATTCGAAGTGGCTATTATAAAGCCCAAGGTCCTTTGCTTTGTTGTTCATCATTTCTGAAAAACCAGCAACAGAACCTCCAGCTGTTTCGGCTAATGCTACGGCAGCGTCGTTTCCAGAGCATAACATTAGTCCGTAAAGTAAATCGCGAATGGTTATTTTGTCCCCAGTTTTTAGTCCTAATCTTGAGCCACCTGTGCCAGCTGCTTTTTTAGATACTTCAACGGTTTGGTTTAAATCGCAATTTTCTATTATTACTGTTGCAGTCATAATTTTTGTGGTTGAAGCCATTTTAACTTTAGCATCTTCATTTTTTCCATACATTATTGTTTTGCTTAATCTATCTAAAACAATACAAGAACGAGCGTTTAATTCTAATGGAGATGTGCTATTACTTGATGTTGCAATTGTTTCAGATATTACAGATAATGTTTCTTCATCTTCTTCTATATTATCTGCAAAAGAATAACTAACACTTATGAGCGCTAAAAAAATTAGACATAAGCAAATTGTTTTTAAATAAAAGTTTTTAAAATTCATAATATCACCAATAAAATATATGAAAATAAGAAAATAAATATGCAAAATGTAAAAGTGAAAAATCGCTACGGAAATAAGCAAAAAAGCATCAAAACACCCCAAAAATATTGATTTTATTACAAAAATGTAATATAATTGTAATAAGTGGGGCTATTTTTAAACAAGCTACCACAAACCAATCTCCGTAGGCATAAAAAAGACGAAAAAATAAGGGGAAAAATATTGGAAGAAAAGCCCCTTGACTATTGTTAAAAAGAGAGTAAAATTGTAATAGGAGATAATATAAAAGTAAGGGAGAGAAAATAATGAGCTCAAAAGTAAAAAGAATAGCACTAATAGGAATTATGACGGTAATAATGTTAGCAGTATTAGTAATGGCAATGCCTAATACTGTAACTGCGGTGACATTACCAATGTATTTAGGAATAACAGAAATAAGAACAAATGATACACCAAATTTAGGATATTCTATAGGTGATCCAAATACAAACGGAACAGATGGAGAAAGCAACAAAATTTGGAACATTGTGGAATACACAGGACTAGGAACAGACGCTAGTTTGAAGGCTGACGGAGCAAAAAATATATATTGTTTAAAAGCAGGGGTAGGTTTTACAAACACACATAAACGTGATGAATATACAATGTCATTTAATATGAAAACTCAAAGAGACACAATAGCAGGAACAAGTGATGTATTAAGATCAATAGTGGAAGGAACTGTGCCATACAAAGCTTCTTCAACTGCAACAGAGGTTCAAGTTGGTAGATATAATTCAATATTAGCATTGGGGGATATGCTATACCTAATTGAAAATTCAGAAGAGACAAAATTAGAATACTTAAGGGCAGCAGGAATTAATGCAGAAGATTGGGATACAGTTTTAACAAGAGATGAAATTGCAGCAGTTCAACAAGCAGCATTTTGGTATTTTACAAACTATGAAGAGGGAAAAACAACATTTGATAAAACAGCAGCAGACTCTACAGGATGGTTCTGGTATACAGAAGATGGAACAACTTATAAAAATTTAACACAATATAATCCAACCAATGTAGCTATAAATGACTCTTATGGAGCTCAAAGACAACAACAAGCAGAAATGCTATATAGATATTTAATACAAACAGCAAAGAAAAATTCAGCAAGTTATGCAAACCCAGTAACTGAAACAGCACCAGCAGCACTTATAACAAATAGTTTGGGGTATAAAGAAGTAGGAAATAACTATGTATTAGGACCAATAAATATAACAGAAACAGAAGGAAATACAACACCATATACAATAGATTTTGAATTTAAAGCTAATGGAAGCAAAATAGATAAAAATGAATATACAATATTAAATGCAAGTGAGCAACCTGTGGAAGAAGGAACAACAATAAAAGATTTAGTAGGACAAAACTTCTATATCTCAGTTCCAAAAACTAAAGGAAGAACATTTGCAGTATCAACAAAAATAAACTATACAAACTCTGTATTGAACTTATACACAGCACCAGGAAATACAACACAACCAGTATTAATACCAGAGCAAGAATCAACAGGGACTCCAGCAGAAATATCTGTAGAGATACCAGTTGAAGAATCATTTGACTTAAAACTAATAAAAAGAATAGTAGCAGTAAATGACAAACCAGTACCAGAAAGAATTGAAAAAGTAGATGTTAGCAAATTAAATACAACAGATAGCGAAGGAAACAAAATAACAACAGGAGATTATACATTAAATAAGAAACCAGTTGGAGTAAAAAAAGGAGATATTGTAACATATACATTTAGAATTTATAACGAAGGAACAATAGATGGATATGCATCAGAAATAACAGAAGATATACCAGAAGGATTAGAATTTTTATGGGCAACTGAAGAAGAACTAGAACAAGATACAACACTAACAAAAGCAGAAAAAGATGCAATTGAATTTAACCAAAAATATTTATGGGGAAAATTCGTATATGATGATGAAACAAAAGAAAGAATTGTTCAAATATCAACAGATTATTTATCAAAAGAAAATGAGACAACAACAAATCCAAACTTAATAAAGGCATTTGGAGAAAATGACGGAACAAAAACAGAAAAAGATATTTCTTGGAAAGAAGTATCTGTAAAAATGAAAGTTGTTTCAGAAAATGAAGCAGGAACAATAATTAGAAATGAAGCAGCAATAACAGAAGATACAGACGAAGAAGGAAATCCAGTAGATGATAGAGATTCACATACAGATGTATGGAAAAAATACGAAGATGACGAAGATTATGATAATATAACATTACAAGTATTTGACTTAGCACTAAGAAAATTCATAATAGCAGTAAGTAAAGATGAAACAATAGAAAATAATGAATATTTAAGAAATGAAAATGGTTCATATAAAAGAGCACCAGAAGTGGACACATCAAAGTTAAATACAAGAGACGAAAATGGAAATATGATTACAACTTCTACATATAACCATACAAAAGAACCATTAATAGTACAAAGAAATGATATCGTTGTATATATGTTAAGAGTTTACAACGAAGGTGACATAGATGGATATGCAGCAGAAATAAAAGATCACTTACCACCACATTTAGAATTTGTAGATAGCAAATTTAATAAAGACTATGGTTGGGAAGTATCAGAAGATGGAAGAACAGTTACAACAACATATTTAAGTTCAAAAGAAAACTTAATCAAAAAAGCAGAGAAAAATGACAAAGATGAATATGTACTAGCATATAAAGAAGTTCCAATTATGTGCAAAGTAGTAGGAACAGCACCAATAAATCAAAATATTACAAATATTGCAGACATAACAGTATATGAAGATGAAAACAAAGAATCAGTAGTGGATAGAGACTCACAAGAAAATAATGTAAAACTACCAGAAGATGAAAAATTACCAAACTATAAAGAAAATGAAGTTGGAGAATATATTCCAGGACAACAAGATGATGACGACTTTGAAAAAGTAGTAGTAAAAGAATTTGATTTAGCACTAAGAAAATGGGTAACACAAGCAATAGTAACAGACAAAACAGGAACAACAGTAACAAATACAGGACATCAACCATATGATGACCCAGAAGGAATAGTTAAAGTTGAACTAGACAAGAAGAAATTAAACGAAGTAACAGTAAAATTTAGATATTCAATAAGAGTAATAAATGAAGGAGATATAGAAGGATACGCAAAAGAAGTAACAGACTATATCCCAGAAGGACTAAAATTTGAAGCAGCAGATAACCCAAACTGGAAAGATGAAGGAAATAATGTAATATCAACTAGAGCGTTAGAAAATACATTATTAAAACCAGGAGAATATGCTGATGTAGAAGTATTACTTACTTGGATAAACAATGAAGACAATATGGGATTAAAGGTAAATACAGCAGAAATATCAGAAGACTACAATGACTATGATGTACCAGATAAAGATTCAACACCAGATAATAAAAAGCCAGGTGAAGATGATATAGATGATGCACCAGTAATGTTATCAGTAAAAACTGGACAAATGAGAATTTACTTTACATTAGGATTTACAATATTAGTTACAATAGCAGGAGGAATAGTGCTAATTAAAAAATATGTATTATAGTTTGGGGATAAAATGAAAGGAGAGAACAGATGAAAATAAAAAATAAGATAATTTTTATGATTATTTGTATAACCTTAATACTTGCAACATTTATACAAACGGTATCTTATGCTACACTTGTAACAGATAACAGCAAAAAGATGTATATAGGAATTACAGAATTAAGAGAAAATGATACACCAAACTTAGGATATTCAATAGGTGATCCAAATACAAATGGAGAAACAGGTGAAAATAATAAAATTTGGAGCTTAAGAGAATTTACAGGACCAAATAGTACAGATACTTATAAAGCAGATGGAAACAAAAATATCTATTGCTTGAAGGCTGGAGTTGGTTTTAGTAATGTTAATAAACGTGCAACATATGATGTTTTCTATAATATGAAAACTGAGAGAATCCAAATTGAAAATCAAAACAGTATTTTAGCAGAATTAGTAAGCGGAACAGTACCATATAAATCTTCTTCAACAGCATCAGTAGTTCAGGTTAGCAGATATAATGCATTATTAGCATTAACAGATATGTTATATTTAATGGAAGATACAGATGCAGAAAAAGAAAGCTATTTAAATGCAGCAGGAATTTATCCAGAATATTACGATTCAGTTCTTACAAGAGATGAAATAGGAGCAATACAACAAGCTGCAATATGGTATTTTACAAACTATGAAGAAGGTAAAACTACTTTTGATAAAACAGCAGCAGATTCTACAGGATGGTTTTGGTATACAGAAGATGGAACAACTTATAAAAATTTAATACAATATAATCCAACAAATGTAGCTATAAATGATTCTTATGGAGCTCAAAGACAACAACAAGCAGAAATGTTATATAGATATTTAATACAAACAGCAAAATCAAAAGCAAGTCAATATCAAAATATTACAAATGCAGATGCTCCAGCAACATTAGAAACAACTTATTTAGATTATGAACAAGTTGGAACAAACTATATAATAGGACCAATACATATATCAAGTAATGCAGGCAATCCAATAAATTATGAAATAAAATTCGTAGTAAAAAACAATGGAACTGTAACAGATGAGTATCAATTTTTAGATAGTAATAAACAACCAGTACAAGCTGGTACAACAGGTAGTGGATTAGTAGATAAAGATTTCTATATTTCTATGCCAGTAGACACAACAGGGGCAGTAGAAATAACAACAGATATAAAATATACAAATAAAACTCAAATATTATGGACAGCAGATGGAATAGATGGCGAAAGTACACAGCCAATATTAGTTCCTAGTAGAAAACAAGAAAATGTGTCTATACCATTAACAGTAATACCATCTCAAAAGAAATTTGACTTAGCTTTAAGAAAATATATAACAAAAGTTGGAGACACAGTACTAACAGGAGATAAATCAAGGGAACCAGTAGTGGATGTTAGCACAATAAGACCACCAATGGAAGAACGTTCAGCAAGAACAATGCTGTTGGCTACAACAGCAATATATCAACATAGAAAAGACCCAATAGTAGTAAAACATAATGATAAAGTAGTATATAATATTACTATTTATAATGAAGGTGAAGCAGCAGGAAGAGCTACAAAAATAGTAGACCAATTACCAGAAGGGCTAAGATTTGATAGAGTAGTAAGTGGAAATTTCGTACTAGACTCATATAATGAAACAACAAATACACTAAACTTAAAAAGAGCAAATGGAAATAATACAAATTTAGGTGCATATACAGGTGGAGCGACATTAGACTCTGAAACTATACAAATAGAATGTACAGTAACAGCATATGCTGCTGAAAATAGACAAGTATTAACAAATTTAGCTTGGATATCAGAAGAAGTTAATGGAGAAACAAACCAAACAATAACAAATCAACCAGGTCTAGATATAGACTCTGAACCATCAACAATAACTAAATTAAACAAAGTAGAATTAGTAACAACAGATGATGGCTATATAGGAAATAGTGATAATGCAGGTCAAGATTTAGCTAACCCAGAGAGCTATTTTGAAGGACAACAAGATGATGACGATTTCGAAAAAATAATAATTGAGCCAGCAACAGGAAGTTATAATATACAACTTATTAAAGTTGCTGAAAACGACGCTACAAAGAAATTACAAGGTGCACAATTTGAAATAACATTAGCAAATGGAACTACAAATACATATACAACAGATGCAAATGGTTCATTAAATATCAATGATATTAACATTACAGCATCTGGAACAGAAAATATAACAATAAAAGAAACAGTAGCACCAAAAGGATATTCTAAGATAATTGATACTATTATCTTGAAAGTTAAAAAACAAATAGTAAATGGAGAATATAAAGGAACAGTAGAAAGCTTAACAAAAGCTGATGGCTCAGCAGTACCAACAGGTACAACACATACTGTTGAAGGAAATACAATAAAAGTAACTGTTCCAAATAGAGAAAAAACATTTGACTTAGCTTTAAGAAAATATATAACAAAAGCAGGAGAAAAAGAGTTAAATGGTGCAGAAACTAGAGTTCCTTCAATAGATAGAACAACTTTAGATAATGGAACAACTGCAACATATAAACATAGAAAAGACCCTGTACCTGTAAAAACAGGAGAAAAGGTAATTTATAATCTTGCAATTTACAATGAAGGTGAAAAATCAGGTAGAGCAACAAAAATTGTAGACCAATTACCAACAGGACTAGAATTTAATAGAGTAATAACATCAAACTTTGTGGTAGAATCATACAATACAAGCACAAATACATTAAATTTAAAAAGAGCAGATGGAAATACTACAAATTTAGGACCATATACAGGAAATGCAAATCCAGCATCAGAAGTAATTCAAATAGAATGTACAGTAACAGCGAAAGCATCAACAGAAAATGCTCAAATTCTAACAAACTTAGCTTGGATATCAGAAGAATTTGACGAAGATGCTAATAGAACAATAACAAATGTTAGAGGTCAAGATAGAGACTCAGAACCATCAACAATAACAACAAAGACTAAAGACGAGTTAATAACAACAGATAATGGTTATACAGGAAATACTTCAAATAATGGAAAAGACTTAACAGATAGAAATAATTATTTTGAAGGTCAACAAGATGATGATGATTTTGAAAAAATAATTATACCTGTAAAAGATAAAGCAGACTTGAAATTAGTAAAAAGAATTGTTGAAGTAAATGATAAAGAAGTACCAGAAAGAATAGAAAGTGTTGATGTAAGTAAACTAAACATATCTGGTACAGATGCTAAAACAACAGCAGATTATAAATTAAATAAAAAAGCAGTTGAAGTAAAAAAAGGTGACATCGTAACATATACACTAAGGGTATATAATGAAGGACTAATAGATGCTTATGCAGCTGAAATAACAGAAGATGTACCAGAAGGATTAGAGTATTTATGTGACGAAACAGCATCTGAAAATCCAACAGATGAAGAAAAAGAAGCAATTGCATTTAACAAAACTCAATTATGGGGAAAAGAAGTAAAAGATGAAAGTGGTAAAATAACACAAATCTCAACAGATTATCTATCAAAAGATAAAGAAAAAACACCAGGAGAAAACCTAATTAAGGCTTTTGGACAAAATGACGGAACAAAAACAGAAGAAGACCTTGATTATAGAGAAGTATCAGTTAAATTTAAAGTAATTTCTGAAAATATTAGTGGAACAATAATTAGAAACGAAGCGGCAATTACAGAAGATACTGACGAAAATGGAGAACCAGTAGACGATAGAGATTCTAAACCAGAAGAATGGAAAAAATATGAAGATGACGAAGATTACGACAATATCATATTAAAAGAATTCGACTTAGCATTAAGAAAATTCATTGTTGCAGTAAGTAAAGACGAAAATATAGAAGATAATGAATATTTAAAAAACGAAGATGGTTCATATAAAAGAGCACCAGTAGTAGACACATCAAAATTGAATACAAAAGATGATGAAGGAAATTTAATTACAACAGCAACATATAACCATACAAAAGAGCCAGTATTAGTACAAAGAAATGACATAGTTGTATATATGTTAAGAGTGTATAATGAAGGCGATATGGACGGATATGCAGCTGAAATTAAAGACCATTTACCACCACATTTAGAATTTGTAGATAGCGAATTTAACAAAGAATATGGTTGGGAAGTATCTGAAGACGGTAGAACAGTAACTACAACATACTTAAAAGATAGCCTAATAAAGAAACCAGAACAAGTAGGCGAGGCTAAAACAACAGGCTTTGTTCCAGAATATGATGAAGATGGAAATATAGTAGGTGGAAAATCAGCTTTATGGTATGAATATAGTTATGAATTAGACTATAAAGAAGTACCAATTATGTGTAAAGTAAAAGACACAGCACCAAGAAACGAAAACATTACAAACATTGCAGACATAACAAAATATGAAGACGAAGACCACAAGCCAGTAGAAGATAGGGATTCACAAGAAAACAACGTAGAATTACCAAAAGATGAAGACCTACCAGGCTACAAAGATGATGAAACAGGAGAATATATTCCAGGACAACAAGATGATGATGACTTTGAAAAAGTAATAGTGAAAAAATTCGACTTAGCATTAAGAAAATGGGTAACACAAGCAATAGTAACAGACAAAAATGGTACAACAGTAACAAACACAGGACATCAACCATATGACGACCCAGAAGGAATAGTAAAAGTAGAATTAGACAAAAAGAACTTAAGCCAAGTAACAGTAAAATTCAGATATTCAATAAGAGTAATAAATGAAGGAGATATAGAAGGATACGCAAAAGAAGTAACAGACTATATCCCAGAAGGACTAAGATTTGTAGCAGCAGATAACCCAGGTTGGACAGACGAAGGAAACAACGTAATATCAACAAGATTACTAGAAAACACATTATTAAAACCAGGAGAATATGCTGATGTAGAAGTATTACTTACATGGGTAAACAACGAAAATAATATGGGACTAAAAGTAAACACAGCAGAAATATCAGAAGACTATAACGATTATGACGTGCCAGACGAAGACTCAACACCAGACAACAAAAAGCCAGGAGAAGACGATATAGACGACGCACCAGTAATGTTATCTGTTAAAACAGGACAAATAAGAATTTACTTTACATTAGGATTTATAATTTTAATAACATTAGCCTCTGGACTAACACTAATTAAGAAATATGTGTTATAATATAGTTGAACTATTAGTAGGCTAAAAATAGAAAAATCAAGTCTTGCTAAATAGACTTGATTTTTTGCTTACATTTTTGATACATTTTGGGACAGACCTAAAATATATCAGAAATAAAAAATATTAATAAGGAGAAATTTGATGAAAGAATTAGCAAAAGAAGTAGAGCAAGAGATAAAACCAATATTTGAAGAAATAGAAAAAATATGTGAAATCAACAGTCAAAAAGTATTAGAAGCATTTCAAAAGTGTGACTTACAAGAAGCGCATCTAAATTCATCAACAGGATATGGAATAGATGAGCCAGGAAGAAACAAAATTGAAGAAATTTATAGTCATATATTTAAAGCAGAAGACGCATTAGTGAGAACACAAATGATATCAGGGACACACGCACTAGCAGTTACATTATTTGCATTGTTAAGACCAGGAGATACAATGCTAAGCATAACAGGTGCACCATATGACACATTGCAAACAGTTATAGGAAATTCAGGAAATAGTAAAAGTTCATTAAAAGAATTTGGAATAAAATATGAACAAATAGAGCTAGTAAACAATGAGTTTGATATAAATGCCATAAAAGAAAGATTATCAAAACAAGATGTTAAGTTAGTAGAAATCCAAAGGTCAAGAGGATATTCAACTAGAAAAAGTTTAACAATAGAGAAAATAGAAGCGGCAATAAAAGAAATAAGGGAAGTTAACAAGGATGTAATAATTATGGTAGATAACTGCTATGGTGAATTTGTGCAAGAAAAAGAACCAATTGAGGTTGGAGCAGATATAGCAGTGGGATCACTTATGAAAAACTTAGGAGCAGGAATTGCAAATACAGGTTCATATATAGTAGGGAAAAAAGATTTAGTAGAATTATGTGCAGAGAGACTAACATCACCTGGAGTAGGTAAAGAAATAGGCCCATCATTAAATCAAAATCCGTTATTATTAAAAGGATTATTCTTTGCACCATCAGTAGTAGCAAGTGCTGTTAAAACAATGGTATTTGCAAGCAGAATGTTAGAAAAATTAGGTTATAATGTAGAACCAAAATATAATGAAAAAAGGGCAGACATTGTACAAACAATTCATTTGGGTTCAGAAGATAAGTTAGTTAAATTCTGTCAAGGAATACAAATGGGATCTCCAATAGATTCAAATGTTTTACCATATCCAGGTGATATGGGTGGTTATGAAGATAAGGTAATAATGGCTGCAGGAACATTTACTCAAGGTTCAACAATAGAGCTTAGCTGTGATGGACCATTAAGAGAGCCATATATTGCTTATATGCAAGGCGGATTAACATATCAATATGGAAAACTAGGAATATTGAAAGCGATTGAATTTATGTCAAAATAGGGAAATTGATGGACCGTCCCCAATGGCAGGAAGGTGAGAGAATGAAAGTAATAGTGATAGGTGGTGGACCTGCTGGAATGATGTCAGCAATTACATCTGCTGAGCAGGGAAATCAAGTGATTTTAATGGAAAAAATGAGTTCATTAGGAAGGAAACTATTAATTACAGGAAAGGGAAGATGTAATATTACATCTTCTTTGGATATGGATGAATTCATAAAAAATACACCAGGAAATGGCAGGTTTTTATATAGTTGTTATCAAGAGTTTACAAATCAAGATATAATCGATTTTTTAAAGAGACAAGGACTAGATGTGAAGGAAGAAAGGGGAAATAGAATATTTCCAGTAACAGATAAGTCTTTGGATGTTTTGAAAGCTTTTACTAAGAGATTAAAAGAGTTGGATGTTAAAATAGAGTATAATATGTCAGTAGAGGAAATTTTGGTACAGGATAGTAAGGTTATTGGGGTAAAAGCAAATGGCGAAACAATAAATGCAGATAAGGTCATTTTGGCGACAGGTGGGAAGAGCTATCCGCTAACTGGTTCTACTGGTGATGGATATGAATTGGCGAAAAAGCTAGGTCATACGATAACAGATATAAAGCCATCACTTGTGCCACTAGAGACTCATAATAAAAAAGTGTGCCAAGAGATGCAAGGTTTGAGTTTAAGAAATGTGAAAATCCAATTGAAAGACATAGAGAAAAATAAAGTTATATATGAAGAACAAGGAGAAATGATATTTACCCATTTTGGTGTATCGGGACCAATAATTTTAAGTTCTTCTGCTCATTTAGTTAGATATAAAAATATTGAAGAGAAATTTGCAAGCAAAAAAATTGTTTTATCAATAGATTTTAAACCAGCATTATCAGAAGAGAAGTTAGATGCTAGAGTTTTAAGAGATTTTGATAAGCAAAAGAACAAACAATACAAAAATAGTTTAGATGAATTGTTACCACAAAAATTAATACCTATAATTGTAGAAAAAAGCAAAATAAATCCAAATAAAAAAGTAAATGAAATAACTAAAGAAGAAAGAAAAAATTTAGTACAGTTATTAAAACAATTTAATTTAGAAATAAATCAGTTTAGACCAATTGATGAAGCTATTGTTACTAGTGGTGGAGTTTCTATAAAAGAGATAAATCCTAAAACGATGGCATCTAAGTTAGTTGAAGGGTTGTATTTTGCAGGCGAAATTATAGATGTAGATAGTTATACTGGCGGTTTTAATTTGCAAATAGCTTATTCTACTGGCTATGTGGCTGGGAAGAATTAGGTTAGAAAGGGATAAAATGAGAGATTTTATAACAATAAAGGAAAATGTAAGTAGCGAAATTGTTGAAAAAAAGTCAAAGTTTATAGCGAATTTGTTTTATGTTGAAACTGTAAAAGAAGCGGAAGAAATAATAAAGCAAATAAATAAAAAATATTTTGATGCAAGACATAATTGCATTGCATACCGAATTGTAGAAAATGAACAAATTGTAGAAAAGTCAAGCGATAATGGAGAACCCTCTGGCACGGCAGGAGCACCTATGTTAAATATTCTGCAAAAAAATAATTTAGCAAATGTTTTAATAATTGTAACTAGATATTTTGGTGGAATTCTGTTAGGAACTGGCGGATTAGTTAGAGCTTATTCAAATAGTTTGCTTGAAGCAATTGAAAATAGTACATTGATAGAAAAGTGTATTGGTCAAGAGTTAGACGTATGCTTGATATATAGTGAGTTTGATAATTTTAAATATTATTGTAAAAATAACAATATAAATATTGTCCATTCTAAATATTCTGAGAATATTGTTTGTAAAATAGAAGCGCAAGAAGCCCAAAAACAGCGATTAATGAAAGATTTTAAGTCAAAAAATATAAATTTAATTGATATTAAAGAGTTATCTAAAAAATATATAACGAAAAGTATAGAAAAATAGGACTTTTGTAAAAAATATGGAAAAAATTTCCAAAAATATATTGCGTCTCCACGAATAAAGTATTATAATCGAATTGTAAAATATTTACAGTAGATAATTTTAGGAGGGAGAAACAAATGAGTGAAAAAGTTTCTGTTTTAATAGCAGATGATAATCAAGATTTTAGTCATACACTATCAAGCTATATTAATATGCAAGATGATATGGAAGTAATAGGAATGGCGAAAGATGGAAATGAAGCGGTGGATATGATAATAAATATGTCACCAGATGTAGTTTTACTAGATGTAATTATGCCACATCTTGATGGGTTAGGTGTATTAGAAAAAATTAATGGTATGAATATTAAAAAACCAATATCTATTATGCTATCTGCAGTAGGTCAAGACAAAATAACTCAAAAAGCAGTGATGTTAGGGGCTGATTATTATGTTATAAAACCTTTTGACATAGAATTGGTAATAAAAAGAATTAGAGAAATAAAATTCTTTAAACCAGCACAAGTGACAAATAATTTTATTACAAGTCAATCAAGAGGTAGATACATAGAAATATCAAAAGATGACAGCAAAAAGGAAGAAAATTTAGAGGCATTAGTTACAAATATTATTCACGAAGTTGGTGTTCCAGCTCATATTAAGGGATATCAATATTTGAGAGAAGCAATAATGATGGTAGTTAATGATATAGATGTAATTAATCAAATTACAAAAAGTTTGTATCCAAAAATAGCTTATAAATATAACACAACACCATCAAGAGTAGAACGTGCCATTCGTCATGCAATTGAGGTTGCGTGGGGACGTGGACAACAAGAAGCTGTTGAAAATATCTTTGGTTACACAATTTCAGCATCTAAAGGAAAGCCAACAAACTCAGAGTTTATTGCGATGATTGCTGATAAGCTTCGTTTAGAATTGAAATCAGCATAAGTTAAGTTATTATAGTTTCACTATGTAAAACACTAGAAAATTAAAATCTAGTGTTTTTGTCTTATCAATACACAAGTCTACAAAAACAAATAAAAGGAGGTTTAAATGCCATTTAATGAAGAAACAAAACTAGAAGTAAAAAGAAAATCAGACTTTCGATGTGTAGTATGCAACACACCAATAGTAGAAATACACCATATCATACCACAAGCAGAGAAAGGGGAAGACACCATAGAAAATGCAGTAGCTCTATGTGCACACTGTCATAACATATATGGTGGCAATAGTTCAAAACGTGAAGAATTAATAAAGTTAAGAGAAATAGCATATAAAAGAATAGAAGAAAAATTTAATCCACAGCCTCAATATATAAAAGTTGAAAAAGCAGAAGGACGATGCAAAGTTATTAAAGAAAATAACGATATTGTTTTAAAATGTCACATATCTAAAAAGGAAAATTTTGAGCAAGCAGCAACAAAAATATACCATTTAATTTATAAAATGGGAAAAAGATATCCACAGGTAGAAAGAACACTTATTGTAGAAATAGAGGAACACAGAAATTCAGAAGGTGGTTATGATAAAGATATGTTCGAATTACAATATGAATTTTTATTAAAATGTATGATGCCATATCTGCACGCATTGCACATACCATTACTTTCAATAGAAAATACAGAAGAGCAACAGAACTTATCTTGTGGAGAATTTATGATATTTGATAATCCAGAAGAGATGGCAAGCGTAAAAGAAGAATTAAAGCATAATGAATGCGAAGTATTGTGTTTACAGGAGGGGAAATAGATGAAATTAGAAGAGATAGAGAAAAAACTTAAGCAAAAATCAAATGGTAAATGTGCTATTTGTCATAAAGAAGCAGAACAATGTTATGCATTGGAAGATAGCAGAGGACTTACAGAAGACAATATGATTTTACTTTGTCACTTCTGTGCACATAAATATTTGGGAAATCAGGATATTGTAAAACAAATTAGACAAATGAGAGACTATTGGTATGAACAAGTGGAAAGGGCCATTCAGCAAACAGGTAATACTAATAGTTTGTTAACAAATGAAGAGATAAAAGCAGATAAACTGGACAGAAATACAATAGCTATATATCATGTGGTATATGAAGACGAGGGGCTAGAAGAATCTGCAAAAACGATTTATGAATTATTATATTCTGCTCAAGAAAAGCAAGAAAATTATAAAAGAATATTGTATTTAGATATAGATGGACATACAGATAAATATGGAAGATTTGATAAAGATATGATAGAATTACAACAAAAATTCATTATAGAAGCTTTGCTACCATATTTTTACGAAATACATATGCCAATAATAGATGTAAAAAATACAGAACCACAAAAAGATGACTTACCAAAAGAAATGGTCTTTATTCCTAATGAGAAGAAAATGTTAGAATATATATCAAATGAAATTCAAGCAGGAGGATATTTGATAGAAAAACTTCAAAAAAAATACTATAAAGAAAATAAAAAGTTTTTATATAAAAAATATACAGATTAATACTTACTCGATAAAGATTGACCCGAATTCAAAAGTTACACTTTTAATTCAGGTCAATTTATTATTTAGATAATTCATTAAAATTATGATAAACAGTCTCAACAATATCTTTAAGAACAGCAAGTTGTTTCTCATCACATTTATCAAAAATATTATGAACAATTTGTAAATCAGAAAAATCATCAGACTTAACACTTTCGCCAAACAACAAGAAATCAGAAGAAACATTCAATGCCGTACAAAATTGATACAAAGTATGAATGCTACAGCTTTTTTGACCATTTTCAATTCTATTTATAAAATTTTCACTTCTATCAACTTTATCAGCTAATTTTTCAACAGTCATGCCAATACTCTTTCTTGAATATTTAAGTCTACTCCCAAAACCTTTTCAATCAGTATACTCGTTACCATTCATAATTATCCCTCCAACACCATTAGTCTTTATAAAAATTCCTAATAGTATTATTTCATAATTATAGTAAATTTATTACTGTCTATCAGTCACAAAATAAAAACACCAACAGGAAAGATGAGGGCAAATAAAAACACGATTGAATAATCGCTTGAATTAGCTATATATAAGATTTGATAATTTTAATGTATTTATTTTTTAGCTTTGTATAAAGCTCTATTTCAACATTATAATTTTCAGTACTTATTTTCGCACCCTTTGTTTGCATAGAGTTTAAAAACAAGGCATTTCTATTCATTAGCTCATTAATAATTGTTTGATTATCAACGCATTGAGCTTTTAAAAGACATAACGTAAATAAATTGCTAGAAAGTTGTATTAGCTCTGTAGCATTAATGTTTTCAATGTTTCTTAAAATATCTTTTTTCATTAAACTAAGTATTTCTTGTTTTACATTTTCATTCATAAAATATCACCTCATAAGATTAATAATTTGAAATATTAAGTAACACCGATAGTGCAACTATATAATAATAACATAATTAGTTACAAAAATCAAGTATAATATTTTTATGCCAAAAAGGTCCGTCCCTAATGGCACGTTCTTAATTGCAAAATTAATTGTATAAATAAGAAATAAATGGAAAAAATATAATAAAGAATAAAAACAGGAGGTAGATATGGAGCAAAACAATTTAAAAAATATAATAGTATTAAAAAACTTGCCATCAAACATAGTAGAAGAAGCGATAGTAATATTAAAAACTAATAGAAAAGCAAAAAAAGTGCAAAAAATAGAGAAAAGAAAAAAGGGGAAAGAACAAGAAAAAAAGCCAAAACAAAATGAACATATTGTAAAAGAAGCAGAAATGTTGATATCAGACTACATCACTGGAATTGAGGAACAAAAGAATATAAAAAAAGAAAAGAGTAAAGAAAGCGAAATAAAGTATAGAAGGATTAGAAATTATGCATATATTACAAGTTTTATATTACTAATAGAAAGCATATATTTATTAATAAAATAAGTTATAAAACACTTTTTCCAAACATATAGTTTACAAAGAAACTAAGGAAGAGGTGCTTTTTTTATGGAGAGAACGATATCAACAGAAGAAAGAATAAGACGAGCTGAGGAGATTTATCAAAAAAGAAGGCAAGGAAATGCAAGACCGATAGCAATGGTTAATGTAAACAATGATGAGAAAAAAGATATTAGACTATTAAAGAAAATGATTATTCAAATTCTAGTATGTATAGCAATTTATCTAGTTATATATGCAATACAAAATAATGAATATGTTTTTTCAGAAGATTTTACAAATAAATTAAATGAAATACTTTCATATGATACTAATTTTGTAGAAATATATAACAACATAAAAGATAATATGCAAGGGATAATGCCAAGCAATACAGAAAATCAAACTAATCAAGAACAAACTGAAAATAGTGAGCAGGAGAGCTCAAATGCTGAAACTGATATTGAATTTGCTATAGGTGGTTCAGATGAAGCTATGCAAAATATTGAAACACCTACTGAAGAGGCAAAAGAACTAACGCCGGAAGAACAGGAAATAGAAACAGTAAAAAATACAGCTAGTTTTATAAAGCCAGTAGAAGGAGTTGTAAGCTCAGGATTTGGACAAAGAGAGAGTACGAATGCAATCATTACTAAAAACCATACAGGTACAGATATTGCAGCAAATTTAGGAACAAAAATAAAGTCAGCAACTGATGGTGAAGTTGTATTGGTGTCTGAAGAAGGCGCATATGGAAAACACATCAAAGTACAAATTGGAGAAGTTAGTATCATATATGCACATTGTAATAACATATATGTAAATCAAGGAGATAAGCTCACACAGGGACAAGAGATTGCAGAAGTGGGAAGTACAGGTAATTCAACACGGACCACATTTACATTTTGAAATTAGACTTTCAGAAAAGCCAATAAACCCACAAAATATTTTAGAACTGTAGGGAGTTTTAAGGACAAAAGGGACAAAAAGGAAACGTCCCCAAATGTCCCAAAGGAGAAAAATATGCGTTTTAGGATTGATTTAAAAATTTTTTTGTTTTTACTTTTGTTTTATTTTACCAAGCAAATAGAAACTTATGTATTGATAATTATATTTGCATTAATACACGAATTAGGACATTTAATAGCAGGAATGTTAATGGGAATGAAACCTGAAAAGATTGAATTAAAACCATATGGAGTAAGTATATCTTTTAAATTGCTTCCAAGTGATTATAACAAAAAGATAGCAAGTGCAAATAAATTGGAAATAAAGAAAATAATTGTAGCGATAGCAGGACCACTAACAAATTTATTGATGATTGTTATTTTTAATAATGTGAAATTAGGTTTGTTTTCAGGTTTGATGATTATATATGCAAATCTTTTACTTATAATATTTAATTTGATTCCAATATATCCATTAGATGGTGGAAGAATTTTAAAAGGAATTTTACATATTTGCTATGGAAAGAGAAAAGCTATAAGATATACAAATAATATTTCTTTTGTTATATTAATTATGCTAACATTTATTAGTAGCATAGCAGTTTTTTATATGGAGAATATTTCGATTTTTATTATTATAATTTTTCTTTGGGGGTTATATATCAAGCAAGATATTGTAGAAAAAAGGAGAAATAAAATTCAAGATTTAATTCAAAAAACTATTGAAATTCGTAACGATTAATAGTAAACTAATACTAAAGATAAAAAAGGAGAAATAGCAAATGATAAAAAAATTTTTGAAAGGTCAAAAAGGAATAAGTTTAATTACTTTGACAATAGCAGTAATGGTAATATTAGTATTAACAAATGTTATAATTCTTAATGTAACAGACAATTTAAGAATTGAAAGACTAAAAGCACTACAAACTGATATATCAAATTTAAGGGATAAAGTATCAAACTATTATGCTAAATTTGGTACAATACCTATTGTTGATGTCGAGTATAAAAATATTAATAATATTAAATCTGCTGGATTAATAAGCGAAGTAAATGATAGTGGAAGATTTTATGTCATAGATTTAGATAAAATAGAAAATTTAACATTAAACTATGGAAGAGATTATGAGAAAATTACGCCAAGCTCAACAGATACAGAAATAAATAGTTATACAGATATATATATAATAAATTCAACAAGTCACAATATCTTTTACGTAAAAGGCGTAAAAATTGATAATGATTGGTATTATACAGACTATCTTGCAGAAGATATAGACTTAGCACCAATAAATTTAAAATATATAGATAATGTAAGAATACCTGAAGGTTTCTATTATGTAGATGGAAAAAAAGATACTGGAATAATTATATCTGATGTTGAAGGTGATGATATACAAAATAGTAAAAAGGGAAATCAATATGTATGGGTTCCAGTAGAAGACTTTGACGAATTTGTAAGAAAAGATTTTGGAAGACAAAATATAGCAGATGCCAATTTTGTAAATACAGAAAAAACAGCATCAAAATATTATGAAGCAGTAGGTGACGGAGTATCAGCAGGAAGCGAAGTTGAGCAAATGTATAGAAGTGTAAAACAAAATAAAGGATTTTACATTGCGAGATTTGAAGCAGGACAAGTATCAGGACAAGTTGTAAGCAAAAAAGGAGAAAATGTTTACAGCTCAATAAAATGGGGAAATGCTGACGAGACAGGAGGAGCAGTAGCACTAGCAAGAAATGTATATCCAAAAAGTGCTGATAAAGATGTGATTTCTACTTTATGTTATGGTGTTCAATGGGATGCTATTATGAACTGGGTTAGCAAAGATAATAATTTGTCTAAATATTTAACAGATAGTAGTCAGATTGGAAATTATTCTAATAGTACTTCACCAGCAAAAACTGGTTCAAATGATAGTTTCCAAGTAAAAAATATTTATGATTTGGCTGGTAATGTTGGTGAGTGGACTATGGAGAATTATAACCAAAATAATTATGTTATAAGAGGTGGAGATTTTTCAAAGACAGACTCAAATTATAAGACTTTGGCTAGTCGTGCAGGTGGTACTTTGGATTATACTAATGCAAATACTGGTTTTAGAGTTGCGTTGTATTTGAAGGATGATGCGCCAGGTTTTAAAATGCCGAAAGAGGATACTGCTGCAAATTCTGATACGACATTGTTTGAAACAGATTATGGTAGAATTGATGTTATATGGTTGGATAAAGATAATAATGTAAGAGAAACACCTGAACCACCAATATTAGGAGATTCAATGGAACCTGTAACTTGGACAGAAACAACAGATAGCGAAGGAAAAATTATATCATGGACTGAAGATACAGATGCAAAATCTTCTTGGTATGGATATGTACCAGCTACTGGAACAGAAGATAATTTATCTAGTAGGTGGGCAAATGCCAAAAATACAAAAGACGGAAGTTATTTTGTATGGATACCACGATATGCATATAGAATAACATATTGCGAAAGTGCGACAAATACAGAACCAATAGGATATTATGACGGATGGGGAATGTGGAAAGCATCAGACGGTACAGTGAAATATAAGCTAGATGAAGGTGTAGAAACAGTTGTGTATAATAATACAAAGTATATAGTGCATCCGGCATTTGAAACTAATTTAGATAATGGTGGATGGGATAAAGATTTAACAGGATTTTGGTTTGCAAAATATGAGATGAGTAGAGAAAATAGTAGTAATAATGGAGTTACTTGGACAGCTGTAAATAGTGGTAGTGAAAATACTCAAATTACAGATGCAAATAAGAACTCAGTAAGGGCAGTAAGTAAACCTAATGTAATATCTTGGTTCAATTTACAAATAGGGAATTGTTACGCAAATGCATATAATTATGATAGAACAAAAGAAAGTCATTTAATAAAAAATAGTGAATGGGGAGCAGCAGCATATTTAGCACATAGCCAATATGGAAGAAACGGATATGAACTAGATTCAAACAATAATAGAAATTCTATAACTGGAAATGGTGGTGGTGTGGTTGGCTCAAAAGCAACACCAAGTTCAGATATAAGAAATGCATATAATACAGTAATAGGTGCAAAAGCGAGTACAACAGGAAATGTATATGGGATATATGATATGTCTGGTGGTACTGACGAACCAGCAGCAGCATTTAATAAATTAGGTTCACCAAATATTTTAACATCTGCTAACAATGTTTATATGACAAATGCTGCTAAAAATGCAAGTGGAGAGTATGTGAGTTCAAAATATATAACAATATATAGTAATGATGAAGATTCATTTGTAGGGAATGTAACAATACATAAAACAGGAAAAATTGGAGATAATACAAAAGAAGTAAATCAAGGAGGAATAATGCCAGGAAGTTCTACTGAATTATATTGGAGTTGGTTTCATAATTCTCCTAGTAATGTTTCTACAAGTCTTCCGTTTTATAGCCATGGAGGAATTTATACAAGTAAAAGTGGGGCGGGTATATTTCATTTAGCGGCTAATAATTCAAGAAATTCACCAATGCGTGTAGTGCTTTGTCCATAAAATTATAAAATAAAGAGTTTACCAATAATAAAATAGGTAAGCTCTTTGTTTATGCGATAAAAAATGTAACAAAGTAAGAAAATAAAATATAATTAAGTGTATGACAATACAAAAAACGTAAATACTAACAAAAAAAGGAGAGAAGAGCAATGTCGAAATTTGTCATATTTTGCGATGAGTTTTTTTGTAAATTTTCGTAAAATTATTGCAAAAGAGAAAAAAATTTGGTATTATATGGAAAGTAATAATATTGCTACTTATGTTGCAATAAAATTCTAATTAGAAAAATAAAATTTAAATTAAATCAAATAAATTAAATCAACTTTGAGAAGATTAAAATTTAAAATCAAATAAGTTTTGATATAAGTTATTTTTTAAAACGAAATAATCAAAACTAAATCGAAATTAAAACCCAAAAAAGTAAGAAATTAAATACGTGTACGTAAACAAAGAGCAATAAAAGTAACAACAACATTACCAATAAATAAAAATTTACACCAAAGTATTGTCAAAGACAAAATATTGGTGTATAATAAGAAAGGAATGAACATTATTGAATAAAAACAAAGAAGAAAGAAAAAAATTACCACTAACAAGTGACATAGTATTTAAAAGGGTATTTTCAAAAGAAGGAAATGAGGATATATTAAAAGCTTTATTAGAAGCAATATTGGATAAAACAATACAACAAGTAATAGTAAAGAACCCAGAATTACCAAAGAATTTATATGACAGTAAAGCCGGAGTACTAGACGTAAAAGTAGAAATAGACGAAAACATAATATGTGACGTAGAAATGCAGGTACAAGACTTTGGCAATATAGACAAAAGAAGCTTGGTTTATATGGCTACATTAGAGACAGAAGGAATAAAAAAAGGCGAAGATTATAAACAAGCTAAAAAAGTTATAGCAATAAACTTATTAAACTTCGAATATTATAAAAGAAACAGCTATCATAACATAGCACATATGAAATTCGAAAAAACAAAAGAGAATGAATATGTAAATATGGGTTATAGTGATGAAGAAGAACTAGCAACAAATGACTTGGAAATGCACTTTATAGAAATACCAAAATTTGAAAAGAAAAATCCAGGAACTAATACAAAGCTGGAACAATGGCTTTGGTTGTTAGCAGGAAGGGAGGAAAAATTAGAGATGGCTAGAAAGAATAATAAAGAAATTGATAAGGCCATAGATATAATAAACCAAATGAGTATGGATGAAAAAGAATGGAATTTGTACATATCAAGACAAAGAGCAATTTGGGACTTCAATACAGGCATCAGTGAGGCAAAGAGACAAGGCTTAGAAAACGGATTGAGACAAGGAATAGAAGAGGGACTAAAGCAAGGAATAGAAGAAGGCGTGAAACTGGAAAAATTAGAGATTGCTAAAATTATGTTAAAAAAAGAAATTGACATACAAACAATAGAAGAAATTACAGGATTAACAAAAGATGAAATAGAAAAATTAAAATAAAATACATAAACAAACATAAAAGGGGTTGTAAAAAGCTCCTTTTATTGCATTTGAAAACTCAAATAGGTGAGAGAAAATTCCGCTCGAAAGTACGTGAGTGTTTATATTTCCTATTATAATATTTCATACTTTAAAAAAAGAAATAAAACAAATCAAAAGTGTTGAACTTAAATCAAGAGTGTGGTATTATTTCGGTATAAAAGCAGTATAAATGTAAAAAATATATTATATGTATTGCAATGTAAACGAAAGAAAGGATTAAAAAGGAGAATGAAAGAACAAGAACAAAAAACAAACAGCAGGGGGATTACATTAATAGCTTTAATTATTACCATAGTAATTTTACTAATACTAGCAGGAATTGTATTAGGTACACTAAAAGGAAGAAACGGAATAATAAAAAAAGCAGATGAAGCAGATTTAAAAACCACTCATCTAGGAGTGAAAGAGAGAATGGAGTTTTTAGCACTTCAAAGGGAATCGTATAGAGATGAAACTGATTTCATAGAATATTTGAAGTCAAAAGGCTATATAGATGATGATGGAATAATAAACATAAAAAAAGTATTTGATAAAGGATCAAATTACGGCAATGGAACTAATGAAAAGGATGTATATAAAATTGTTAAAGATGATAAATATTTATTAAATTATTATGATAAAAGTGGTGTTGCAACTGAGATTTGGTCTATGAAAAATGATACTATTTCTGTTGGGGATAATGATGCATCGGAAGATAGAGTTGAAGGCTCTAATGTAACTTGGATTTATGAAGAAGACTCTAATGGAGATTTGATTATTACGGGAGTTGGGGATTTTAAATTGCAGGTATATGCATATAATATAGTGGCAGAGTCAGAAATAGAGACATTGAAAATTCCATCTCATATAGCAAATAAGAAAGTTGTAGAAGTAAGTTGGAAACTGGAGAGCAGTAATGTAGATACTCAATGGTATAGATACCATGGTAACCAAGATAAGATTTTGGGGATAAAAGAAATTATTTATTCCAATACTATAAAAAAAATAAGTAGTGATGTTGGCTTTGAAGATTTAACTAATGTAATAATTCCTAATAGTGTTGTTTCTATTAGCTCGGACGCGTTTGATCGTTGCTCAAATGTAACAGTAACACTTCAAAAAGGCAGCACACTAGAAATACCAGCTAACAAATGGGGAGCAAAAGATGTTATCAGAGAACAATAAAATTATCATTTATATAATTTTATTATCATATATAGTAGTAAAATTCATACAAAAAAAGCCAATAAAAATAATAAAAAACAAACTAGACATATACATAATACTACTAATAACATCAACAGCAATTCCAATAATAGCAAACACATATGTATCGTTGTTTGGAACAATACAAACAATACTGCAATACATATGTGTATTAGCTATATATATAATAATTAGAGAAATTTTCTCAAAAGATAAACAAATACTAAAAACAATGATAACTAGCACAATAATAATTGTCACGGTTATCATTGTTATAATTGGATTAGATGGAATAAGCAGTAATGCTTTCACAAATATTTTAAAAGACCTAGGTATTAGAAATATAGAAAATAGCGAAAACAGAATGGCATCACTATTAGGAAATTCAAATATACTAGGGGTTTTCTTAGCAAGTGTACTATTTTTAAATATAAATGAATATTTAAAACAAAATAAAAAAGAGATAAAAGCAATATATAAAACAATAACACAAATAATAATAACAGGAATTATTTTAACATATAGCAAAGGTTTATTCCTAGTTGTAGCAATTATTTTACCAATTTATATATTAACCATAAAAAACAAAAAACATAGACAAGAAATAGTACAAAACATATTGATATCAACAATAATATCAATAATATATGTAATACTATTCGAAAAACTAGAAAGCGATAAAGACTATATATCCATATGGATAATGTTTGCAATTACAAACCTAATAGCCTATATAATCAACATATTAATAGAAAACTTACAAATAACAGAAAAAGAAATAAAAAGCATAAAACTGATATCATTATTTATGGGAATAAGTCTAATTACATATGTAATAATTGGATTAAATATTTATGGCCAATATGAGGTATTTAAAAAAGATGTAGAAGGTGATTATGGAGCAAAAATTATAGATAAGATAAAAGCTAGTACTCCATATACATTTGAGTTTGAAATAGAAGCCAAATCTCCAGAAGACATAGAGGAAAATTATAGTATAAATTTAATACAAAGGAATAATCGAAACCAAGAAATAGATAATACACAAATAAAATTTGGAACATATGAAGGAACTAAAAAAATAGAAATAGTAACAAAAGAGACAACATCAGAGATAAAAATAGAATTTAGGTCTAAATATTCATATTCGCAAAAAAAGTTAACTATAAAAAGTTTAAAGATTAATCAAAAAGAAACACCACTAGAATATAAATTATTGCCAACAAAACTGGTAAAGAAGATATCGAATATAAATATAAATTACAAAACGGCCCAAGAACGAATAGAAATGATAAAAAATGCTATGAAATTAATAGAAGAGCATCCGTTGTTAGGCCAAGGCGGAGAGGCATGGAAATGTAAGTATATAGAAGTACAAAACTATGACTATATATCTAATAAATTGCATAGTTATCCAGCAAAAGTGATGCTAGAATTTGGAACGATAGGAATAATAAGCTATATATCAATAATTGTAATAACAATAGGGCTAGTAGCAAAACTATGTAAAGAAAAAAGAACAAATGAATTAACCATTCTATTCGCATTTTTAATATTGAATATTCATAGTATAATAGATATGAGTATGGATTATATGGCAATATTAATATACAATTTCATATTGCTTGGAATGATATCAAGCAATATGCATAATAATGAAAAGAAAACGAAGGTATCGTATTTTTCAAATCTAGTGCTAGCGTTTATCTTGTGTGGAAGTATATATTTAACTGCCAATTCAGGAATATATAATAAAAATGCTCAAATAGATAAATTACGATTAGAAATGAATGGATTAGTTAATGTGTCACAAGAATATAGAGACAGTAAAAAAATAATTGGCGACCAATATGAAGAATTACTAAAATATGAAAGATATAATTATTTAATAATATATAATGAAATTATAAATAATTACTTAAAAGCTGACTGCGATATAGAAAAAATTGAAAAATATTATGAAAAAATTGAACAGTATGATAAAGTAAACAAAAATATTCCGCAAAGCATTTTACAAAAAATTAGAGTTTCTGAAAGCATTGTAAAAGCAATGGGAAAACAAGAAAAATATAATCAACTAATATATAAATTTAATAATATAATACTAAATGAATATGAAGAAACAAAAAGACAATTAGAAGAATGTATAGTAAATCAGAAATTAGATGGACAAGAATATATTGAAGAATTAAATAATATTTTTGAACGAGCTAAGCAAGTAGACGAAAGATATATATCAGGAGTGAGAATTTATAACAGTTCAGAAGTTTCAATAAATAAAGAAGAATTAGAGAACGTTAAAATAGAGCCAGCTGAACAAATACTATTATACCATACACATGCAACAGAAAGTTATAAATCAGATGAAAAATATGAGACATATGAGTTCTATAAAAGTACAGATGAAAATTATAATGTCATAAAAGTTGGAGAATACTTGAAAGAATTATTACTACAAAAGGGAGTTACAGCTATTCATAACAAAGAATATCACAACTATCCAATAAAAACAGAAACATATGCAAAATCAAGAGAATGTGTAGAAAATATATTAAATGATAATCGAAATATTAATAAAATAATTGACATTCATAGAGATGCATACTCAGATGTTGAACATACTGCTAAAACAGTAGAAATCGAAGGGAAAAAGGTGGCTCCGTTAAGATTTGTTATAGGTATTAACAAGGAAGATAATAACTGGATTTATGATTTGAAGTGGGCTGTT
This sequence comes from uncultured Clostridium sp., assembly GCA_947648905.1. Classification (GTDB taxonomy): domain Bacteria; phylum Bacillota; class Clostridia; order TANB77; family CAG-508; genus CAG-269. Next base: position 350,146 of record CANSPP010000001.1, read on the forward strand.
GAAATACAAAAGAAAGCAGAAGAAAAGTACCCTGGATTATTTGAACCAATTTTGGTTAGGGAAGAACAGTATAATCAGGATTTGTCTAAATATGCGGTGTTAATTGAAGTTGGAGAGAATTGTAATTATATAGAAGAAGCTTTGAATAGCATAGAATATTTTTCAGAGATATTAAGTCAATAAATTTTGATGACAATTATTTTGTAAACAAATTGTAACATTTTAGAAATATTTTTGTCATTTTCGTACAAAATTTATTGACTTTTTCGCGTTTTCGTTATATCATAAAGCTATTAAAAAATGTGTTTTTAAAATCCTAAGGAGGAAAATTATGGGAGAAGTAATAGTAATAACATCAGGTAAAGGCGGAGTAGGTAAAACAACAACAACAGCAAATTTAGGGTCAAGCTTAGCACTAGAAGGAAAAAAAGTAGCACTAATCGATACAGACATAGGGCTACGCAACTTAGATGTAGTTATGGGGCTAGAAAACAGAATAGTATATGACATAGTAGACGTAGTAGAAGAAAAATGCAAACTAAGACAAGCACTAATAAAAGACAAAAGATTTAAAGAACTATACCTATTACCAGCAGCACAAACAAGAGATAAAAGCGCAGTAAATGAAGAACAAATGAGAAACTTAGTAGGAAAATTAAAAGAAGAATTTGACTACATACTAATAGACTGCCCAGCAGGAATAGAGCAAGGGTTCAAAAACGCAATAGCAGGAGCAGACAGAGCTATAGTAGTAACAACAGCAGAAATATCAGCAATAAGAGATGCTGACAGAATAATAGGCTTACTAGAATCATCAGAAATAAAAAATCCAGAATTAGTAATAAACAGAATAAGACCAAATATGGTAAGAAAAGGCGAAATGATGGATGTAGATGATATTGTTGATCTTTTATCAATAGACCTAATAGGTGTAGTGCCAGATGACGAATATATAATTACACAAACAAATAAGGGAGAACCAGTAATCCAAAATAAAAAAGCACCATCTGGAAAAGCATATATTGAAATAGCCAAAAGAGTATTAGGAGAAAAAATAGAAGTGACAATTCCTGGCAGAGAAAAAGGTTTCTTTGCAAAATTAAAAAGACTATTTAGTAAATAATAAACAATTTGGGGGTAAATAGGAATATGTTTGAAAACATAATAAACTTTTTTAAGAAGTTCAACAAAAATGAAAACAAAATGGCAACTAATTCAAAAGATGCAGCAAAAGAAAGGTTACACTTAGTATTAATGCAAGATAGAGCAAATGTATCAGCAGACTTCTTAGAATTAATGAAGCAAGAAATAATTGATGTAATAAAAAAATACATAGATGTAGATGAAACTGCAATAGATGTAAGATTAACAAACAAAGAAAATGGAGATGGAACAAATGGTGCTCCGGCGCTATATGCAAATATTCCAATAATAAATATAAAAAACGAAGCAAGAAAAGTAGATGCAAAAAAGGTAGATGAAATAGAAGATACTAAAAAAGAAAAAATTAAAGAGAATAAAGAGATAGAACAGGAAACAAAAACAGAAGGAACAAAAATAGAAGAAACAAAAGTACAAAAAAGTGAACAACAAAAACAAGAAAAGCAAATTGTAGAAAAAGGAAAAACTGAACAAAAAGAAAATAAACAAAATGAGAAAAAAGTTGAAGCGAAAGATAGAGAACAACAAAAACCAAAAAAAGAAATAAATAACAAGCAAGAAGTACATAAACAAAAAGCAAATAATAATCAAGAAAATAGACAAAGAATTGAAACAAAAGAAGCGATTAAATCAAAAAATTAATTAAGAAAAAGAGTGGTTTAATGAGAAAAAGAGAATTAAAAAATATAGAATGGGGGCTACTAGTAGCAGTTATAATACTAAGCATCATAGGATTAGTAGCATTATTTTCTGCTACACAAGAGTCAGAATATTCAGATTTTAATAAACAATGCATATGGCTAGTAATAAGCATAATCATTATGGTAGCATTTATGCTAATAGATTATGAGCTGTTAGTAAAAATATCGCCAATTTTATATGGTTTATTCATATTGTTACTAATAGCGGTATTATTTACAACGCCAATAAATGGGGCAAGCAGTTGGTTTAACATAGGATTCTTTTCATTTCAACCAGGAGAATTTGCAAAAATATTTGTTATATTATTTTTAGCATTGGCAATGTCAAAAATAAAAGAAAGAAATGTAACAGATATTAACAAACCAACAAAATTATTAATAATATTAGCAATTATAGGTTTGCCAGTGTTGTTAATAATAAAACAACCAGACTATGGTACAGCAGCAGCATTTTTAGTAGCATTAGCATTGATGTTAATAACAGCTGGAATAGATAAAAAATATATTATAGTAACAGTATTAATAGTAGCCTTATCAATTCCTTTATTATATAATTTTGTGCTACCAGAACATGCAAAAAAAAGAATAGATATATTCTTAAATCCAGAATCAGACCCAAGGGGTGCAGGATATAACATAATTCAATCAAAATTGGCAATAGGAGCAGGTGGACTTACAGGAATGGGATTATTTAAAGGAAATCAAACACAATTAGGTTTCTTATATCCTAAAACAACAGACTTCATATATTCAGTAATAGGTGAAGAAATGGGATTTATAGTCGCAGGAGCAATTATAATATTATATGTATTTCTGGTGACGAAATGCATATATATTGCGAAAACAGCTAAAGACGAAGTAGGAGCATTAATAGCGTCTGGAATAGCAGGGATATTCTTATTCCATATGGTAGAAAATATAGGAATGGTAATGGGATTACTACCAATAACGGGAGTACCACTTCCATTTATAAGTTATGGTGGAAGTTCGCTAATAACAAATTTCATATGTATTGGAATATTATTGAACATAAGTAGTAAAAGGCAAAAAACAATATTTGTATCAAGATAAGAAAGGTCAAATGATGTATTTAAAAAAATTAAAAATAGGAAATGTAGTATTAGAAAATAATTTAATATTAGCTCCTATGGCAGGTGTAACAAACCTGCCTTTTAGAATTATATGTGAAAAGTTTGGGCCAGGAATGGTATGCACAGAAATGGCAAGTTCAAAAGCGATGTTTCATAATGACCAAAAAACTAAAAGATTGCTAAATACAGAAGGAGAAAAAAGACCTATAAGTTTTCAGATTTTTGGAAGCGATGAAGAAACAATGGGCTATAGTGCAAAGGTTTTAAGCAAATCAGCTGATATAATAGATATAAATATGGGATGTCCAGCGCCAAAAGTAGTTAAAAATGGAGATGGAAGCAAACTATTATTAGATTTAGAGCAAGCAAGAAAAGTGATGGAGGCAGTAGTAAAAAATTCAGAAGTGCCAGTAACAGTAAAAATTAGAAAAGGCTGGGACAAAGAGCATATAGTTGCAAAAGAAGTTGCAAAAATTGCAGAGGAAGTTGGAATATCAGCAATAACAGTTCATCGGGAGAACAAGAAGTGAATTTTATACAGGAAAAGCTGATTGGGAGATAATAAAAGAGATAAAACAAAGTGTAAATATACCAGTTATAGGGAATGGCGATGTAGTAGATGAAGAAACAGCATATAAAATGTTTGAACAAACAGGAGTAGACGGGATAATGATAGGTAGAGGCTCATTTGGTAATCCTTGGATTTTTAGAAATATTAAACATTTTTTGGAGACAGGAGAAAAATTGCCTAGCCCAACAAATAAGGAAAAACTGGAAATAATGAAACAACATATAGAATTAGCTGTTGAAGAAAAAGGAGATATAGCAGTAAAAGAGCTTAGAAAACACATTGCGTGGTATACAAAGAACTTGAAAAACTCTAGTGAATTTAGAAATAGTATAAATGTAATTGAGACAAAGCAAGAATTGTTGGATAAGCTAGAAGAATATTTTAAAACTTTATAGAATAAAAATGTAGTGAATTAAACTAAATTCACTATTTTTTTATTTTAGGAGGTATAAAATTGAAAAACAAAAAAATAATTATAATTGCGGTAGTTGCTGTGATTTTGATTGCAATTTTGTGTTTTATAGTATTTTTTAAAAATAATACGGCTAAAAATTTCAAAATTGGAAATAATACTACTAGTCAAGAAATTGTAGACTTTATTCTAAATATGAATTCCTATGAAGCAAAAATAGAAGTTGACATACAAAGCAATAAAAATGAAAATAAATATATAATAAAACAAAGCTATAAAGGAGAAGAAGAAAATTGCCAGGAAATATTGGAACCAAGCAATATTGCAGGGGTAAAGATAATGAAAAGTGGCAATACATTAAAACTGGAAAATACAGAATTAAACCTAACATCAATATTTGAAAACTATCAATACGTGGCAGACAGTTGTCTAGACTTAAGTAGTTTTGTAAAAGATTATAAGCAAGACCCAAAGGCAAGCTGGGAAGAAAAAAATGAACAAATAATAATGCAGGCTCAAACACAGGATATAAACAAAAGGCAAAGAATATTGTACATAAACAGACAAAATGGTAAGCCTGAGAAAATGGAATTGCAAGATGCTAACAAAAAAACAGTTATTTACATATTATATAATGAGATAACTGTAAATAATTAGACACTAATTAACAGCACATCTCTTATAAAATTTCTAAAAGAAATTGAACCATATTTAGAAATAATACAAAATATACTTGACAATCTAGTAATATTAGGAGTGAATAATATGCAAATAAAAAGAGGAGATATGTTTTATGCAGATTTAAGCCCAGTAGTTGGTTCAGAGCAAGGTGGAATTAGACCAGTATTAATTATCCAAAACGACTTAGGAAATAAATATAGCCCAACAGTTATTGCAGCAGCAATAACATCACAAACAAGCAAAACAAAATTACCAACTCATATTGAAATAAACTCTTCTTCTAGTGGATTAAAAAGTAATTCTGTAGTTTTAGCCGAACAGATTAGAACCATTGATAAAAGTAGATTAAAAGAAAGAATCGGACACATAGATGATGAAAAAATAATAGATAAAGTAAACAATGCCTTGGGTGTTAGTTTTGGATTAGGAGAATAATGTGTATAAAATTAAAAAAAGTTAAAAGTTTTAAACTTTTAACTTTTTAATAATTTTGATTTCATTATATAAATTTTCGATAGCAGCTTTTTTATTCTTATAAGCTTCCTCATATTGTTCAATAAAAGAACGATAATTTTCAGGAGTTTCACCAGCTCTTAATAAAACTTTCATACCTTCAAAATAATAATCTTTATTATTTTTAGACTTAGCTTTATTCATAGCATGTTCATACTTCTCTACTTGTTTAAGTCTTTTTATTTCTTCTGCAAGATTACCCACATAACTTTGTGTTAAGAAAATTTCGTACTCAATATCTTCAATAACAACTTTGCACAATTTGCGAACAATAAGTGGATTATTCTTACCATTTTGTGCATTTTCAATAAGAATTTTTAAAGTATCAGAAATACCAATATGTGTTTTATATTGTCTCTTACTAACAATAGCATCGTACTCATCAGCCACACGAATAATTTGACCTTCATAAGGAATATCCTTTTTAGTCAATCCATTTGGATATCCAGAACCGTTTAATGCTTCGTGATGATAAAGAGTTCCCGCAGCATATGGGCGTAATTTTAAATCAGCCATACACATATTGTAACCCAAAGTAGTGTGAGTTTTCATAACTTCATATTCTTCATCTGTTAATTTTCCTGGCTTTTGTAAAATGTTTGAAGGGATAAATAATTTTCCTATATCGTGTAAGTATGCACATATAGTGCAATACTCTGTAAAACTTTTTGTACAATGTAGTCTTTGACATAGCCTGCAGGTAAGAACTGCAACATTTTCACAATGTTTTAAAGTAAATACATCAAGAGTGCTTAGCATATTTAATTGATATCTCATAGACTCGTCCAAATTGTAAGATTTTAAAGTCGTTCTATCATAAAAATCGAAAGTTTCATTATACATAATTTTTCTCCTTAGAATAATCTAAAAATATCATAACATTAAAAATTTTTTTTGTCAAAACTTTTTGGGACAGGCCAAAAAATCCAGAACAGGATTGAATTTTATTGAAAATTGTGGTAATATATATAAGTACAAAAAATGAGAGGGAGAAAAATATGTATAGAACAAAAAATTGTGGAGAATTAAATATAAAAAACGTGAACGAAAATGTAGAACTTAGTGGCTGGATACAAAAAATAAGAAACCTAGGTGGAATGATTTTTATAGATTTAAGAGATGAATTTGGAATTACACAAATAGTGATAAATGACGAAAAGTTACAAGAACAAGCAAAAGAGTTTACAACAGAAAGCTGTATCCACATAGAGGGAAAAGTTGTGGAAAGAAGTAATAAAAATAATAAAATTCCAACTGGAGAAATAGAAGTTATAGCAAACGAACTAGAAATTTTAGGAAAATGTAAAAATATACTTCCATTTGAAATTAATACAGACCAAGAGGTTAGAGAAGATTTAAGACTAGAGTATAGATTTTTAGATTTAAGAAACGAAAAGTTGCATAATAATATTTTACTTCGTTCTAAAATTTTAAAAACTTTAAGAGATAAAATGGATGAATTAGGATTTTGTGAAATACAAACACCTATCTTGGCAAATTCTTCACCAGAGGGGGCAAGGGATTATCTAGTTCCAAGTAGATTAAATCCAGGTGAATTTTATGCGTTACCACAAGCACCACAACAATTTAAACAATTGCTAATGGTGTCTGGATTTAACAAATATTTTCAAATAGCACCTTGTTTTAGAGATGAAGATCCAAGAGCAGATAGAGCACCAGGTGAGTTTTATCAATTAGACTATGAAATGAGCTTTGCTACACAAGATGATGTACTTGCAGTAATGGAAAATGTTATACCACATACATTCAAAAAATTTACGAATTGGAAAGTTGATGAAGGTCCATTTGTACGTATTCCATACAGAGAAGCTATGGAAAAATACGGTATAGATAAACCAGATTTGCGTAATCCACTAATAATACAAGATGTAACTGAATTATTCAAAGATTCAGACTTTAATGCTTTTAAAGATAAAACAATAAAAGCAATAATAGTGCCAAATGGAGCAGAACAAGGAAGAAAATTCTTTGACAAAATGGGCGAATTTGCACAAACAGATGAAGTTGGAGCAAAAGGTTTAGCTTGGACAAAACTTGAAAAAGATGGAAACATAGTAGGGGGAATTGCAAAATTCATAACAGAAGATATAAAAGAAAAACTAAAAGAACAATTTGAGTTAAAAGAAAATTCAAGTATATTCTTTGTAGCTGATGAATTTACAAAGGCTCAAAAAATTGCTGGTCTAGTTAGAATTGAATTAGGAAAAAGATTAGATTTAATTGAAAAAGGCGTATATAGATTCTGTTTTATAGTAGACTTCCCAATGTATGAATTATCAGACGAAGGAACAATAGATTTTAGTCACAACCCATTCTCAATGCCACAAGGTGGTCTAGAAGCCTTAGAAACAAAAGACCCATTAGATATACTTGCATATCAATTTGACTTAGTATGCAATGGATATGAAATGGCATCAGGAGCAGTTAGAAACCATAATCCAGAAACGATGATAAAAGCATTTGAAATAGCAGGATATGATGAAGAAGAGGTAAAAAATAGATTTGGAGCATTATACAATGCATTCCAATATGGAACTCCACCACATGCAGGAGCAGCACCTGGAGTTGATAGAATGGTAATGTTAATTGCAGATTCTCAAAATATAAGAGAAATAATTGCATTCCCTAAAAATAAAAGAGCTAGAGACTTACTTATGAGAGCACCATCAGTTGTATCAGAAGAACAATTAAAAGATGTTCACATTGAATTGAGAAAAGAAGATTTTGCCCAAACAAAATAGCTATCACATAAAAAGTGAAAATATTGTTAAAAAATAAAAAATAAAAAGCTTGTAAAAAGATTTGAAGTATGATATAAATATACTATAAAAATAAAGCTAAATCAGAAAGGCGGAATTTTTGTGGACGAAAAAGTAGAAAATAATGTAAAAACTATATTAATAGTTGATGATGAAGAACCAATAGTAGACATATTGGCACACAATTTAAAAAAAGAAGGTTATAACACAATATCAGCAAGTGATGGACTAACAGCAGTAGATGTGGCATTAGAACAAAAACCAGACTTGATATTGTTAGATATAATGCTACCAAAATTAGATGGATTATCTGTATGCAAAAGAATAAAAAATTCTTTAAATGTTCCAATACTTATGCTAACAGCAAAAGATGCAGAAATAGATAAAATACTAGGACTAGAACTAGGAGCAGACGACTATATTACAAAGCCATTTAGTGTAAGAGAACTAATGGCAAGAGTAAAAGCAAATTTGAGAAAAGTAGAAGCAGTTTCTAGCAATCAAATACAAAATGCAACAATCGAAAACAAGAAAAAAGAAAGTAAAATAGTTGTAGGAGACTTAGAACTAGACTTAGACAAATTCGAAGTAAAAGTTAGGGGAGAAATTATGGACTTAACTTTAAGAGAATTTGAAGTTTTAAAATTCCTAGCATCACAACCAGAACAAGTAGTAACAAGAGAAACTTTACTAGAAAAAGTATGGGGATATGAATACTATGGAGATATAAGAACAGTAGATGTTACAGTAAGAAGAATAAGAGAAAAAATAGAAAAAGATACATCAGCTCCAAAAATCTTAATAACAAAAAGAGGAGTTGGCTATTACATAGCAAATTAAAAAAATCTGCCAAAGGGGACGGACCTTTTTGGCAGATTTTTTAGTTTGGTATTAGAATAATAGTTTAAGTTAATAAAATAAGAATCTGCCAAAAAGGTCCGTCCCCTTTGGCAGATTTTTTATTGTGCATAAATTAAATTTTGTTTTAAAGTAACTTTTACAATAGTACCTTCTTGAACTTGTTCATCTTTAACGTAATCTTGAGAGATAACATTACCAGAACCTTCAATGCTAATATTTAAGTTTTTAGCTTTTAATGCGCTAGCTGCAGCAGAAGCAGATAAATCTTTTAAGTCCGGTACAGTAACAGAAGTTGAGACTTCGCTACCTTGCCCATAAAGAACTATAATTGAGTTTTTAGCTAAGTAAGCACCAGGTTTTGGAGTTTGGTCAGAAACCAATAGAGTATTAGGGTCACCATTTACATATGTTTTAACTTCAAATCCTGCATTTTTCAATACTTTTTCAGCTTCAGTTACAGTTTTATTTCTTACATCTGGTACGATAATTAAGTTATCTGTTGAGTTACCAGATTCACTATTACTAGATGGAATGTCTAAATATGGTAATATTTCTGTTAACATTTGATTAACTACAGGTCCTGCAAGGCTTCCACCTTGATGGTTGTTTTCAGGTGGGTCATATAATGTTAATAAAAGTACTAATTGAGTATCTTCAACAGGAGCAATTGCTACATAAGAAGCAACATATCCTTCTTCAGGTTTATTATAAGGTGGTTCAGATGTACCTGTTTTTCCTCCAATAGAATATCCAGGAACTGCTGCGTGTCTACCAGAACCGTCTGTTACAACAGATTCCATCATAGATTTTACTTTTTGAGCAGTTGACTTAGAAATTACTTGGCGTACTTCAGAAACTGGAATTTCTGATACAGATCCAGTATCTGTATTCTTAATTTCTTTTACAATTCTAGGTTGTAATAATTTACCGTCATTTGCTATACAAGAAATAGCAGTTATCATTTGTAAAGGTGTAACATTTAATCTTTGTCCAAAAGACATAGTTGCAAGTTCAACAGGTCCAACTTTGCTTAATGGTGTAAATATACTGCTTTGCTCTCCGTATAGTCCAGAGTTTGTTGATCTAAATAATCCATAAGCTTCATAATATTTGTATAAAGTTTGTGTTCCAATACGTTTTCCTAATTGCATAAAAGAAGGGTTACAAGATTTTGCTAAGGCATCTCTTAAAGATAATTCTCCATGAGGGGTAGTTGCCCAACAATTAATTCTAACAGGTTGAGTCTGAGAAGCATCAGCAAATTCCTCATATCCTTTACAAGTAAAGTCTCCTGCAACATCAGTTGAAGTAATATTTTCTTCTAGTGCAATAGAAGCAGTAATAACTTTGAAAACTGAACCAGGTTCATATGTATCTGCAACTGATTTATTAGACCACATTCTATAAAGGGCTTCACTTTTTTCTTCACTAGAAAGAGAGTCATAAGTCTTTGCTAAAGTGGCATTTGGTGTATAAGGTGAGTTTAAATCATAATCTGGGTAAGAGGCCATTGCCAAAATATCTCCATTTTTAGGGTTCATAACAATAACATTTCCACCACGATTACAACCATTATCATCAACTGCTTGTTTTAGATATTTCTCTACAATAGTTTGAATATTTAAGTCAATTGTAAGAGTTAAGTCACTACCGTTTTCAGCAGATATGTAAGATTCACCTGCGTTTGGAATCTCTTTTTGGTCTCCACCTTTTGAACTAACAATTTTTCCGGGAGTTCCAGTTAAAACAGAATCCCATTTTGATTCGATTCCACTTAAACCTTGATTATCACTACCACAAAATCCTATAACACTTGAAGCAACTGTACCATATGGATAATATCTATTTGTATCTGCATCTATATTGATACCAACTGATATTTTATTTTCTTTCATCCATTCTTTTAATTCAGATACTTTGTCTTGTTCAACTTTTTTTATAATAGTTTCAACTTGTGAAGTACTAGAAACTTTTTCAAGAGTTTCGTTATAATTAAGTTCAAAAATTTCAGATAACCCTTTAGCTACTTTTTCTTTATATTCTTTTGTATCTTCTTCAGTGCTTTTAGAAATCTTTGCAGGATTAATTGTAATTGTATCAACCTGAGCTCCAATTGCTAAAGCCTTACCAGTCGAATCATAAATGTTTCCACGCTTAGGACTGATAATTTGATTTATAGCTTGTTGATTATATGCTTGTTCTTTTAAAGAACCTCCTTCTACGAACTGTAAAAATCCAATTCTAATAAGCAGAGCTATAAAAAGCAAAATAGTTATTATTAATGCTATTCTTAGCTTTTTTGTATGAATTAGATTTTTAGATTCAAATGAGGTTTTCATTTTAACTATATTTGTTTTTTTATTATTTTTCATATAAATACGCCTCTTTTGTTTAATATATATGAAATAATTTTATCTTAAAAAGATACAAAAAGCAATAAAAACTTGAAAAATTCACATATTTATACTAAAATATAAAAGGGACAATTGGGGACGTTTCTTTTTTGTCCCAAGATAAAAAGTGGAGAAAGATTAATGGGAGATATATTAGAAGAAACAAGATATATTATGAAAAAATACAATATAAAGGCAAATAAGGCATTAGGACAAAATTTTTTAATAAGCCAAAATGTTGTAGAAAATATAGTTGAAAGTAGTAACATTGGAGATAATGATTTAGTAATTGAAGTGGGGCCAGGATTAGGAACACTAACAAAATATCTATTAGAGAAAGCAAAAAAAGTAATATGTGTAGAATTAGACAAAAAAATGATAAAGATTTTAGAAGATAGATTTAAACTATATGAAAACTTTGAATTGATAAATCAGGATATTTTAAAAGTAGATTTGAAAAATATAATTAAAGAAGAAAAAGAAAAAAATAATATAGCAAATGTAAAAATAGTAGCAAATTTACCATATTACATAACAACTCCAATTATAATGAAGTTACTAGAAGAGGAGCTAGATTTAGAAAGTATAACAGTTATGATACAAAAGGAAGTAGCAGATAGGCTAATTGCAGTACCTGGAGAAAAAAATACTGGTGCAATAACATATACAGTATATTATTATGCAGAATCAGAAGGAATTCTAGAAGTGCCAAATGACTCGTTTATTCCAGAACCAGAAGTTACATCAAAAGTAATAAAATTAAACATAAGAAACAAAGCTCCTGTTGAAGTGAAAAATAAAGAGGTAATGTTTAGAATAATAAAATGTGCGTTTATGCAAAGAAGGAAAACACTATTAAATTCACTAACAAATGCAAAAGTATTTTTAAATAAGGAAGAAGGAATAAATATATTAAAAGAATTAAAATTAGAGGAAAGTGTAAGACCTGAGATGCTTTGCTTACAAGATTTTGCAGATATTGCTAATAAGATTTTGTAAAAACTATTCAAAAACGCAAGTGTATATGCTATAATAATATAGAAAAGTATTTTTAAGGAGAAAAAGATGAATCAGATTTTGGTTACTAAGAAGTTATATATAACGCCTGAACTGAAAAGAAAAAAGAAAGTCTATAAATTTGACTTCTTTTTATCGATTTTTATATTATGCATTTTAATTTCAGTAGCTATTTATGCTGAATATGATAAAAACAAAAGTGAGGAAACATCACAGTCAATACTAAGTGATTTCAATACTGAAATACCAGAAGATGACTCGATAGCAAAAAATAATATAATGTTAGTAGTAATAGATGAAAGTGCGCAAGAGCAATCTGAACAAACAACTACAACTGAGCAACCAAGTCAAAATACATCACCAAATAAAAAAATAACAGACTTAGAAGTAAAAACTACAAAAGACGGATATCAATATACAAATATAGCATCAATAAATATTCCAAAAATAAATGTAAATTATGCAATTACAGATGGAAAAACACATTCAGAAGAGGAAACAGAAGCATTACTAAAAAATTCACCAACAAAATTCTGGGGACCAAACCCAAATAAAATAGGAAACTTCTGCATAGTAGGTCACAATTATAAAAATTCAAAATTTTTCAGCAATGTGCCAAAGCTTGTTGAAGGAGATATTATAGAAATAACAGATTATACTGGAAAAACGATAAAATATTCAATATATACAAAATATCAAGTTGTACCAGAAGATTTAAGTTGTACATCACAGTTAACAAATGGAAAAAGAGAAATAACTTTAATTACTTGTACAGATGATAGTAAAGAAAGAGTAATAGTAAAGGCTAGAGCAATCTAGCCTTTTGTGAACTTAATTTATAGTTGTACTAGTTGGTCCAGTACCAACAACAGCTTCTTGTAAAGAACGCCAAGTATTACATCCAACAATGCCATCAGCAGCTAATCCACGAGAACGTTGATATGCAATTACTGCATTTTGAGTTGCTGAACCAAAAATTCCATCTAAACCACCAGTTCTAAAACCTAAAGTATTTAAATCATCTTGTGCAATTAAAACATAGGTACTTATACTACCTCTTTTAACTTGTGGAAAGCCACCTGATGAACAAGCTGGTTTTCCGAAATCTTTTATCAAAATGAACCCATGTTGGTGTTAAAGATAAAGGCTCTACATAGCTCCAAATGCTAGAATTGTTTGCGCTATTCCACAAAGCAGTCCTTCTAGCTGGAGTTAAAGTTTGACCAACATCAAAAGAAACGCCTGCATAGTGCTGACTCTGATTTCCGATGTCCGACCCTCATAAGGCCTTTTAAATGCGAAGCCTACAGGAATAGGGCCACCAAAAATATATCTTTGACTATTCCAACTTTGCATAGTTCTTTTTGTAGTCCATAAAATATTGCTGTTGCTAGAACCACGGAATTCTCTAACTTTTAAAGTTCCATTGGTATTATATGGCATAGGCTCACTTTCACCTCTATAATAAGTTTCCATTCTATCAGTATCATTATTAAAAACTAGGATTTTCGCCACAATGAAAAACCTCCTCATACTTTTTATATATAGTATGAAGAGATTCCTCTTTTTGTTAATTTATTTTTTCTTTTATATTTTCTTCTTTTTGAATTCTTACTAATTCGTGTGTAATTGCGTTTATAACAATTTTATTATAGGTATTTAATTTTATATAATCTTCTAAAAAGTCTTGTTCAACAAAATCTATGTTAGTGTTATCACTTTGTATTAAATCTTTAAATAGAAAATCAGAATTGATATCGAGTGCTTTACATATGTTTATTATGGTTGAGGCGCTTCCAAAGGCTATACCACGTTCTAGTTGACTGATATATCTGGGTGATAAAGATAGTTTTTCTGCTAGTTGTTCTTGGGTGTATTCGGATTTTGTTCGTGCCAGTTTGATTTTTTTGCCTATGCTTTTTCTTAAATTTCTTTCTACTGTATTCATAATATTACCTCCCGAACTTTTTAATAAAAGTATAGCAAGTAGGGAGTTAAAATAGAACGAACTGTTAATAAGAAAAAGTAGGGATAATGATATCAAAAGTTCTAATGAAAGGGCAAAAATCGATTACGAAACGCAGTTTTTAAATTTTTATTAATAAAAAATAAGTTTTTATTCTTGTTTTTTTTGAAGAAAGTAAAAAATTATGAAAAAAATAAAAAAATTTCAAAAAAGGCTTGCAAAATATAAAAACTTATATTAGAATTTAAGTGAAGTGGAGAGAAGTGGCACAAAGTGGTGAAAAAGTGGAGAGAGGTGAAAACAATTGCTAATTGGTGAATACGAGCATTCTCTAGATGTAAAAGGCAGATTAATAATGCCGGCAAAATTAAGACAAGACATGGGAGAAAAGTTCATCGTAACAAAAGGGTTAGATGGATGCTTATTTGCGTTTTCACAAAATGAGTGGTTGAATTTCGAAACAAAATTAAAATCACTACCATTATCAGACAAAAATGCTAGAAACTTCGTTAGATTTTTCCTATCAGGAGCAACAGAATGTGAAATAGACAAACAAGGAAGATTTCTAATACCAGCAAACCTAAGAACAGCAGCAGAACTAGAAAAAGAAGCAGTAATAATAGGAGTAGGAACAAGACTAGAAATATGGAACAAAGAAACTTGGGAGAAATGTGATGAAAATATTTCTGCAGACGAAATTGCAGCAAATATGACAATGTTAGGTATATAACTTGCAAAAGTTTATATAAAAACACTAAAGAAAAAAGCACAAAAGAAGAAAGTACAAAAGAATACACAAAAGATAAAATTCAAAAGATAAAAATACAAAAGACAGAAGACACAAAAGATAAAATTCACAAAAGATAAACAAAACCAAAGATAAACACACAAAAGAAATTAAATGTACAAAAGATAAATGTACAAAAGATTTTTTTGACTTAAGAGGTGTTAAATTGAAATTTGAACATAAACCAGTAATGTTAGAAGAATGCATAAATGGTTTAAACATAAAACCAGACGGAATTTATGTTGATGGAACTTTAGGCGGAGCAGGACATAGCAAAGAGATAGCAAAAAAATTATCTGCAAAAGGACTATTAATTGGAATCGATAGAGACGAAGAAGCATTAAAAGCAGCAAAAGAAAATTTAAAAGAATTCCAAAACATAAAATATGTGCATAACAATCACGATAACATAAAAGAAATATTAGAAGAACTAGAAATAGAAAAAGTAGATGGAATTTTATTAGATTTGGGAGTTTCTTCATATCAACTAGACGAAAAGAACAGAGGATTTAGTTACTTGGGTGAAAACGAATTAGACATGAGAATGGATAAAACACAAGAGCTAACAGCAAAAACAGTTGTAAATACATATGAAGAAGAACAACTTGCAAATCTTATTTACGAATATGGAGAAGAAAAATTTTCAAGAAGAATTGCAAAAAATATTTGTGAATACAGAAAACAAAAACAAATAGAAACAACAAAAGAATTAGTAGAAATAATAGAAAAGTCAATACCAAAATCAAAACAAAAAGATGGACACCCAGCAAAAAGAACTTTTCAAGCAATCAGAATAGAAGTAAATGACGAAATAAAACCATTATACAAAACAGTACAGAACTGCATATCTATACTAAAACCAGAAGGAAGGCTATGTATAATAACATTCCATTCTTTAGAAGATAGGGCAGTAAAAAATGCGTACATAGAGGCGAAAGGTAAATGTACTTGCCCAAAAGATTTACCATACTGTGTATGTGGAGCAAAAACAGAAGGGAAAATAATTACCAAAAAACCAATTGTAGCAACAGAAGAAGAGCAAATACAAAATTCTAGAAGCAAAAGTGCTAAACTAAGAATATTTGAAAAAGAATAACAAAAGAAGGAGGTTAAGTAACTTATGGCAAGAAGCAGATATGAATATGGTACTACCCCAAGAAAATTAGAACCAAATTATGAACCACAAAAAAGAACTAAAAAAAGAAACTTAAGAGTAGTAGAAGATTTACCAAGACAAGATGTCAAGATATCAAAAATGCAAAAGAAAAAACAAGTTAAATTGACACTATTAGTACTAATGATATTTGCAATATTACTAACTATAAGTTATAGAAACTCTAAAATAAATGAAAAATTTAATGAAATACAAACTCAAAAGAAACAATTAGCAACAATACAAAAAGAAAATGAACAATTAAAAGTTGTAATAGAAAATGGCGAAACATTAAACAATGTAGAAAAAATAGCAAAAGAAAAACTAGGAATGCAAAAATTAACAAATAAACAAACAGTTTATATGAATTTGCCAAAAGAAGACTATGTAGAATCAACATCAGAAGAAGTTATAATAGAAGACGAAAAGAATTGGTTTGAACAAATACTAGATAGCATATTTAAATAAAATGAATAAAGAAGAATCTTCCTAATAAAATTGATTAGGAGGATTTTTTATGTATGAAATAAAGTTATCTAATAAAAGAAAAATGAGAAATACGCTATTTATAGCATTCCTAATAATATTATGCCTAATAGGAAGAATAGGATTTATACAATTTGTACAAGGAGGAGAACTTACAACTTTAGCATATGAACAACAAACATTGGATAGAAAAGTAAATCCCAAAAGGGGTACAATATATGACGCAACAGGAAAAAAAGAGTTAGCAGTAAGCAGTACGGTAGAAACAGTAACAGTAAACCCAGGGAATATACTAAAAGATGATAAAGAAAAAGTAGCTAAAAAACTATCAGAATTATTTGAATTAGATTATGAAAAAACTTTAAAAAAGGTAACTAAGAGAAGTTCAATTGAAACAATTGCAAAAAAAGTAGAAAAAGAAAAAACGGACGATTTAAGACAATGGATGGAGCAAAATAATATAACAGCAGGAATAAATATTGATGAAGATACAAAAAGATATTATCCATATAGCAATTTTGCAGCACAAATAATAGGATTTTGTGGAAGTGATAATCAAGGACTAGATGGAATAGAGGCAAAGTATGATACAGAACTAAAAGGAAAGCAAGGAAGTATACAAAGACATACAGATGCAAAAGGTGGAGAGATTGGAACAGAAGGAGAAAACTATGTTCCAGCAGTTGACGGAAATGATTTAGTTCTAACAATTGATTATACAATACAATCAATTGCAGAAAAATATTTAGAAGAAGCTTGTATCGACAATGTGTGTACAGATGGTGGAAACATTGTTATTATGAACCCACAAAATGGGGATATATTAGCAATGGCAACATATCCATCATATAATTTGAACCAGCCATATGAACCATACACAGATGAGCTAAAACAAAATTGGGAACAGATGGAACAAGCGGAAAAAACAAAAAGCTTACAAGCTGTGTGGAGAAACAAAGCAATAGCAGATACATATGAACCTGGTTCTGTATTTAAATTAGTTACAACATCTGCAGCATTGGAAGAAGGAATAACAGATACAGATAACAAAGGTGAATTTGCTTGTACTGGTGGAATAGAAGTGGCAGGAGTCAGAATAAAATGTTGGAGATATTATAGACCACATGGAGCAGAAAGTTTAAGAGAAGCATTAATGAATTCTTGTAACCCAGTATTTATAGGACTTGGGCAAAAAATGGGAGTAGCAAAGTATTACAGTTATTTAAATAAATTTAAATTATTAAATACAACCAAAATAGATTTACCAGGAGAAGCAAACAGTATATTTTTAGCAGAAAACAAGGCTGGACCGGTAGAACTTGCAACTATAAGTTTTGGACAGAGATTTGAGATAACACCAATACAGCTAGTTACAGCAGTATCAGCAATATCAAATGGGGGAATGAGTGTAAAACCAAGAGTTGTAAAACAAATTATAAATAGTGAAACAAAAGAGGTAACAGACATCCCAGTACAAAAAGACGAAAGAGTCATATCAGAAGAAACATCGGAAAAAGTCCTAAGTATGATGGAATCGGTTGTGTCAGAAGGAACTGGAAAAAATGCGAAAGTTGCAGGTTATAGAATTGGTGGAAAAACAGGAACGTCAGAAGATGGTGTAAATACAAATAAATATGTTACATCTTTTTGTGGAGTTGCTCCTATAGATAATCCACAAGTTGTTGTTTTGGTTACTTTGTATAATCCAACAGGAGAAGGCGGTCACCAAGGAGGTGGCGTTGCGGCGCCAGTAGGTGGTCAGATTTTTAGCGAGATATTACCATATTTAGAAGTTAATCAGGGTAATGTTGAAGAATTAGAACCAGTAGAGAGAGTACAAACGCCAGATATTTTAGGGAAAAGTATAAAAGAAGCGGAAAAGCTTTTAAAAGAAAGTGGTTTAGAGTTAGTAATTGAAAATGAAACAGAAGAATTAGATAAAGAAAATATAGCTGTAAAAGAGCAGATACCAAGTGCTGGAATTACTGTAAATAAAGGAAGTAAGGTGCATATTAAATATCAATGATAAAATATGTAATATTACTGTAACAAAATTGTAATGTAAAAATAATACTTATATTAGGGAAAAATGTAGATATTTTTCCTTTTTTGCTTTATAATAAAATATGAGAAGACTATAGACATAATGTGAAAATAAAAAAATGGAGTTGAAAATAATATGGGCAACAAAGAAAAAAGAAAAATAAGTATTTCATACATTATAAAAACGATATTTTTTATAATATGTATAATTTTATTATTGATAGGAATGTCAATAATTTATAAAGCAAATAAATATCCGGACAAAGTACCAGATGTATTTGGAATAAAACCATTTATTGTACTATCAGGTTCAATGGAGACAGAAATATATACAGGAGACTTAGCTTTTGTAAAAATAATAGAACCTAAAGAATTAAAAACAAATGACATAATAGCATTTAGAAATGAAGAAAATACAGTAACAACACACAGAATAATAGAAGTAATAAAAGAAAATGGACAAACATTCTACAAAACAAAAGGCGATGCAAACAACACTGAAGATGCTTCTCTTGTAAGCACAGAAGCAATAGAAGGAATATACATAGGCAAAATATCAAAACTTGGGAATATGTTAATGTTTTTACAAGAACCTATTGGCCTAGTAATAGTACTATTAGTGATACTAGTAATAGGAATGATATGGTTATATGCTACTAACAAATCAGACATGAAAAAAGTGATGCAAGAAGATGAAAAATATAGAAAAGAATTTGAAGAATTTAAAAGAAAAAAACAAATAGAAGAGCAATCTAATACACAGAAGGAAAAAGTGCATAAATAAAATGTTTTGATTATAATTTAATATTATAATAGATATTCAGTTAAATAACTGGAACAAAGGAAAGGGGGGGAAAACAAATGAAAAAATCTAACAAATCAACAACAAGAAAAATTGCAATAATTACATTAATGTTATTAGTAGTATGTTTATATTTTGTTGCTGGAACTTATGCTAAATATACTTGGAAAGGTACAGCTACAGGAAATGTAGCTGTTGCAAAATGGAAGGTAGGTTTAGGAACTGAACAAACAGCTACAACAAATGTTACATTTACTGTTAAAGATAATGCAAATGTAGCAACAGGAAAAATAGCGCCTGGATGTACAGCAACAGGAACTATAGATATAAATCCAGCAGGCTCAGAAGTATCTGTAGACTATAAATTCAAAATTGATATTACAAAACTTCCACAAGGTATAAATATGAAAGTATCTTCTGTAAAAGTTGGTAACACAACAATAACAAGAGGTGCAGACGGATATTATTCAGGAACAATTGAATTAGCTGGAAAAGAGGCCTTAACTGTAGATGATGCAGAAACCGTAACAATAGAAGTTTACTGGGAAGATGATAAAACAACATTAAATAGTGTAAATGATGATGGATATGGACAAAATTCAGATACACAAGAAGGTATAAAAGAAGATACACAAAGAGAAATAACAATACCAGTAACAGTACTAATGGAACAACACGTATAAAACAAATGAGAGTTTTTATAACTCTCAGCTAAGCAAATTAATTAAATATTTGTTTAGCTGAAAGTTATAATAAAAGGAGAATTGTAATAGTGCAAGAAAATGAACTAAAGCAAAAGAAAGATAGAAATATCGTCGAAATTTTTTTCATTATTATAGTAATAATTCTAATATTATTTTTAATAATAGAAAAAATGGGAAAATTGAATAATTTCATACCAACGGGAAATGTTGATATTTTTGATTTGCACTTTGGGTATGACAACGATAAGGACAACAGTGATGCTACAAACAACATAGCTAATAACGTGAATGAGAAATTTGTAAGCGGTTTCAAAGAAAACGGAAAAGTAGAAACAAATCAAGTTGTAATATATGATGATGACATTGTATATAAAAACAATGAAGCAAAAATATTTAAACACTCAGCATTTAATATTGTAGACAATAAAATAGCACCAACGAGCAAAAATTCATATAAGTTCATTGTAAGGAACGGAAATGAATTCAATATAAAATACAACTTAGTAATGAGTGAAGAAAATAATTACAATATAAATATGCGTTACAGATTAAAATTGAGAGGAAAATATATTATAGGTGATAGTGACAACTGGGTTAAAGCAGAAGAATTACAAAGAATTGGAATTTTACTTGCAAATAATTCTTATGATACATATACTCTGGACTGGTGTTGGTTTGAAAGTGATAATGATACAGAAATTGGAGAGAACGTAGAGGCAAATTATAAACTATTTATAGGAATGTATGCAGAACAATACTAAAGAAAGGAGGATTATAAATGTTGGATAACAAGCAATATAAGAAAATTAGGAAAAAAAGAATAAATAATTTCTTGCTATTTTATACATTTATAGTTCTCTTTTTATGTTTTAATATGACACTATCAAAATATGGAGCGATAGGAACAACAAATGGTAAGATTTCAATAGCAGCATGGGAAATAAAAATTAATAATGAAAATATAGAAACAAGTAATACATTTTTATTAAAAAATATGCAACAAACAGTAAGTGCACAAACTCAAAACAATAAAATTGCGCCAGACAGTAACCGGATATTTTGAAATCATATTAGACTTAAGTAACACAGAAGTTTCAATAGACTACAAACTAGAAATAGATACAAGTATATTAAAAAATAATGGAATAAACTTAGAAATAACAGGATATTCCATAAATGACGGAACAATAAATCAAATAGAAAATAACACAATTAGTGGAGAGAAAATTTTAAAAGAAGTAAATGGAGAAAAGGTTAAATTTACAACAGAAGACAATTGCAATATAAAAATATATTGGAGTTGGACAGCAGACATAGAAAATCCGGAATTTACAGGAGAAAGTTTAAAAATTAATGTAAATGCGATAGTAAAACAGAAGTTAGGAGATGAATAGATGCAAAAAGAAAAAATCAAATTTAATAAATTGCGATTTATAATTATTAGTTTAATCTTTTTAATAATAATCTTCTCAATAGGCAAAACAAATTCAAGATATCTAAGTGGTGCATCTTCTGATAGTGACATAATTGCAAAAACAGTACTGACACTAAACAATAATAAACTAACATATACAGAAGAGAATTTACTACCACGGAGATACAAAAACATATGATTTTAGTGTGGCAAATTATGACGAAACAAATACAAATGAAGTACTAATGAAATATTACTTAGAAATAAAAACAACATCTACAAATTCACCACTAGTAGTAGAACTTCAAAATGTAACGACAGGAGAAAAAATTAACTTGACAAATGGAAAAACACCAGAAATTGAATTGCCATATGGAAGTCAAATAACGACTAATTATAGACTAACATTAAAATGGGACAAAAATAACAATGACCCTAAATTTGCAGGAATGAATTTAAAATATGCAATTAATTTAGTGGCAACACAAAAGCGGATAAAGGTATAGTAAATTATGAAAAATAAATTAAAAAAATTTACAAATGATAGTATTGATAAAAAAATAAAGAAGAAAAACAGAAGAAGCCTTTTGAAAAGTATTATTACATATTTTTTATTGGCAATACTATCTATCTACTTTATTATAGTGATATGGGGAACTTTTTCAGAAAGAAATTCAGGGTTTCAAATAAACAGCTTTATTGTAATTTCAGGAAGTATGATGCCAACACTAGATATAAATGATTTGATATTTAGTGTAAAAGTAGAACAAAGCGAATTGAAACAAGGAGACATCATATCATTTTATAAAGAAGATCAAGTTATAACACATAGAATAGAAGAGATAGTAGAACAAGATGGACAAACAGTTTATAAAACCAAAGGAGATAACAACAATAGTTCTGATGAAGATTTAGTTAAATATGAAGAAATAATGGGAAAATATTTATTTAAAATTCCTAAAGTGGGATATGTAGTTAGAAGCTTGCAAACTCGAATTGGAATAGTTGTTGTGATTTTACTATTATTTATAAGAGAAATTCAAATGAGAAATAAAGAAAATAAGGAAATGATAAGACATCAAAAAAGAGTGGAAATGGAGGAGAAAGAAGATAAAAGTGATACATAGTAGAAAAAATATGTTAAAAAGAATTTTATATATTAGTTTATTAGTATTGCTGGTACTTGCTACAAATGAATTATATGCAGGATATAAACTTACAAGAAGCTTTGAAGCAAACTTACAAACGGCTCCATTTAGTGTAGAAATTACAGGAACAGAAAAAGATGTCTATGATATTGATGTAGATAAATTATCGGCAACAGTAAAAAATAACAATAGTTATGCAATATCTGGAAATATAACTTTTAATAACAAACAAGTAACAACATTTGAAATTCCAGCAGGAGAAACAAAAGCATTGTCAAATTTAACTTTAACAAAAACAATGGTATCTGGATTGACAGCTGGCCAATATGATTTGGTTGTGAATGTTACAGCACCTTATGCTACTACTAACAATAGTATAAAAGTTAATTTAAAAGGAACAATTACTAATGTTGTGAAAAATGGAATAAGCAGATCTGGACTAGGTACAGCAGGAAATCCATATTTGGTATATAAAGTAGAAGATTTAGTGAGATTTGCACAAGAAGTTTCAAGCCAAGGAGATAGTACAACTAAAGTAGTAAAACAAATTGATGATTTAGATTTTAGCCTTTCAACTTCATATTATAATTCAAATGATACAAGTTTTGGCAATTTAAATGAAAATGCAAATGATGGAAACAAGATCTTAACAGAAAATACAACAGGAACAGGTTTTATAGGAGTAGGAACATTTACAGGTGCAAGTGATTATAAGCCATTTAGAGGAACTTATGAAGGTAATGGAAAAGCAATTAGAAATTTATATATTAATACTACTACAGGTTCTAGGGTAGGAAAACCAGTAGCATTATTCAATAGTTTAGAAGGTGCTACTATAAAAGGATTAAGAATGAATGGAACAATTAAATCAGCAGGGGATTCGTCAAGTATAGCTGGATGGGTGTATGGAGTATGTAATATTGCAGATTGTCAAAATTGGGCAACAGTTGAATGTACAGTTAATGATTTTTCTAATGGTGGAATAGTTGGAACTGCGTGGTCTAATGCAAATCTTACACTTACGGATTGCTGGAATGCAGCAAGCATTACTGGAGGTTCTGCAACAGCAGGAATGATTGGATTAGTATATAGATCAACTGTAACTATGGAAAGGTGTCGTAATACGGCAAGTATAACATCGTCAACAACTGTATCTAGCGACTCGAATAACGGAACAGCAGGACTTGTGGTAAAGAATAGTAGCAACACAGGAATTGTAAATATAACTCAATGTTTTAATAGTGGTACAATTAAAGGAAACCAAAATGTAGCAGGACTTATAAGCTCTACAAATGGGGCACTTAATATTACTTCTAGTTATAATATAGGATCTGTAACGGCAACAGCAACAGGTACTTATGCAGGTGGACTTTTAGCACGTCACAGAGCTGGGACAACAACTATCACTAATTCATATTCAGCTGGAACAATATCATCAGGAACAGCTGCAAATAAAGGTGGTTTAGTTGGATACACAGCAGCATCAGCTTCACTAAAATATACTAATTCATATTATTTAAATACAATAGCTAGTTCAGCTACATCAAATGTTGCAAATACTACTATTGCAAGAACAGGAGCACAAATGCAAGCATCAACTTTTGCAACAACATTAGGAGGAGCTTTTAAATGGGTTAGTGGGCTAAACAGCAATTATCCAATGTTAAATTGGCAATAATATAAAAAATAGTACTTACGAAAGTAAGTACTATTTTTTTGGTAATATTTCATATTTTATATTAAATATTTTAAAATCATCAAGTTCATTTGAATTTAAACAATCAAGATAAATATCAAGTTCATCTAAATTTTTGCAAGCTGTAATAATTGCAGGATTAAGCAAACTATTAAAAGTAAGTTCTAAAGCTAAATCTAGACTATCTGTTATAGAAGCGTGCTCTTTTTTTCTCATTAGATTATAACTTTCTCTAAATCTTGAAAGTGCAGCATTTTTATATCTATCAAGTGGAATTATATATTCATTATCTATAATTTCTTGCACATTGG
Source organism: uncultured Clostridium sp. (assembly GCA_947648905.1). GTDB lineage: Bacteria > Bacillota > Clostridia > TANB77 > CAG-508 > CAG-269. The sequence goes on from CANSPP010000001.1 coordinate 374,837, forward strand.
CATAATTTATACTTGTCTTTAATTGTTCTTCTAAATCTGATATAGAATATGGTAAAAATACAGCATTTCGAATTTCAGAAATAATAAGGGTGTTATTATCTTCAAGTGTAGAATTTGATATCTTTTCAGATGTTGCTACTTCTTGAGGTTCTGGAGTTGATTGCTCAAATAGTGAAGGATTTTCATTATTTTCAGGCTGTTCTTTTTTTGAACAAGGTGAAAGTGCAAATTCTGTATTTTGAATATATCTTAAAATTAAATTGCCAGAATTAACTGTATTTAATTTATTTTTTAACGTACTTGCTAATTTATTATAATTATCTAATTCGGAAATTAGGACATCATCTTCTTTTATATTAGGGACTAAATCAATTTTAGATTTTAATTTTGATAACATATTTTTAAGTTTTTCTAAATCGGAAATTATTGCTCTTGTATTATCTAAATTTTCTTTGATTTCTCTTAATAAATTTATTAATTCAGTTGGGTTTTCAAAATTACTAGTAGTTTGTATAACAGAATTTAAATGTTTCAAACATTCTAATAATATTTTTAAATTTAATTGTTCAGTATTAAGTTGCATTGTTAAAGTATTTAGTAGTTCCTCTGATTGTAATTTTAAATCTCTTTCAGAATTATAATAAAATATCATTTGTATCATCTCTTTTCCCTAATTTGATACTTATATAATAATATTTTTTTGAATATATTTCAAGGGATTTTATCAAAATAGATATAAATATTGACTTTTAATAAACCTTGAATTAAAATAAAGAAAATTGACGATATGAAAGGGAGAATAGAAATGAACATAACAGACAAAATAAAATATATAGGAGTAAACGACAAAACTTTAGATTTATTTGAAAGCCAATACATAATTCCAAATGGAGTATCATACAATTCATACATAATAGAAGATGAAAAAACAACAATAATGGACACAGTTGACAAAAGAGCAGTAAGTGAATGGATAAGTAACATGGAAAAGGAATTAGGAGAAACAAAACCAGCATATCTTGTAGTATCACACTTAGAGCCAGACCACTCAGCAGGAATAAACATCCTTGTAGAAAAATATCCAGAAATGAAAATAATATTAAGCAAAAAAGCAGCAGAGATGTTACCACAATTTATAAACAAAGACCTATCTGAAAAATTAATAATAGTAAAAGAAGGCGACGAAATAAGTCTTGGAGAACATAAATTAACATTTGTAATGGCACCAATGGTACACTGGCCAGAAGTAATGTTTACATATGAACAAACAGAAAAAGTACTATTCTCAGCAGACGGATTTGGAAAATTTGGAGCATTAGACGTAGAAGAGGACTGGGCTTGTGAAGCGAGAAGATATTACTTTAACATAGTAGGAAAATATGGAATGCAAGTACAAGCAATATTAAAAAAAGCGGCAAACCTAGAAATAAAAACAATATGCCCATTACATGGACCAATTTTAAAAGAAAATTTAGAATATTATATAAACAAATATGACATATGGAGCAGTTACAAACCAGAAGATGAAGGTGTATTAATTGCATATAATTCAATACACGGTAATACTGAAAAAGCAGTAGAAGAATTAGCAAGAATATTAAAAGAAAAAAATGTAAAAAATATAGTAGTAAGTGATTTATCAAGAGCAGATATGGCAGAAGTTATAGAAGATGCATTTAGATATGACAAAATGATAATTGCATCTCCAACATATGATGCAGGATTATTCCCAACAACAGAAAAATTCTTAAGACATTTAAAAGCTAAAAATTATCAAAATAGAAAAATAGGCTTAATAGAAAATGGCTCTTGGGCACCAATGGCAGGAAAGCATATGAAAGATATAATAAAAGATATGAAAGATATAACGTTATGCGAACCAATGGTTACAATTAAAACTACTATGAATGAAGAAACAGTAAAGAAACTTGAAGAATTAGCAGAAGAATTTGTATAGATTAAGGAGGTGAATAGGATGAAATTTGTATGTACAGTATGTGGATATGTATATGACGAAGAAGTTGAAGGTGTTAAATTTGAAGATTTACCAGATGATTGGGTTTGCCCTTTATGTGGAGTAGGAAAAGATTTATTTGAAAAAGTAGAAGAATAAATTTAAAAGGCTTAATATAGGTTGATATATTAGGTCTTTTTTTGTAAATGCTTTAATAAAATGTAATATATAAAATAAAAAAACTTATCTAAAAACCTATACAAAAGAACGATTTAGTTATATAATATGAAATGTCGAATAGCAAAAATTTGCAATTCAACATTTATTAATAATCGAAAGGAAGAGATTAAAAATGAAATTAAAAGAAATGCTAATAGGCCTAGAAGGGCTAAAAGCCAAAGGAAACTTAGATACAGAAATAAAAGGAATAAGTAGCAATTCAAAAGAAATAAAAGAAGGATATGTATTTGTTGCAATAAAGGGATTTGCAACAGACGGACACAAATATATAGCAAATGCAGTAGACCAAGGAGCAACAGCAATAATAATAGAAGAAGGATGCAACCTAAAAGAAATAAAAGTACCAGCAGAAGTAACAATAGTAATGGCAAAAGACACAAGAGAAGCTTTAGCAATAGCTTCTTGCAATTTCTATGGAAATCCATCAAGAAAATTCAAACTAATAGGAGTAACAGGAACAAAAGGAAAAACAACAACAACATTTATGATAAAAGAAATCCTAGAAAAAGCAGGAAAAAAGGTAGGATTAATAGGAACAATTGCAACATATATAAATGGAAAAAAATTAAAAGATAGTGATAGAACAACACCAGAAAGTTCAGAATTACAACAATTATTTAGTCAAATGGTAAAAGAAGGTGTAGAAGTTGTTGTAATGGAAGTTTCATCACAAAGTTTAAAACTACATAGAGTAGACGGATGTGATTTTGATATAGTATTATTTACAAACTTTTCAGAAGACCATATCAGTCCAAATGAACACCCAGATATGGAAGACTATTTCAAATCAAAAGCAAAATTGTTTGAAATGTGCAAAACAGGAATAGTAAATACAGATGACTTAAAAGGTGTAAAACTTGTAAAAATGTTTCCAGAAAATAATATTACAACATACGGAATTGACAATTTTGCAAATGTTTTAGCAAGAGATATTACTATAACAAACTCATATGTTGATTTTAAAGTAAAAATAACAGATAGAAATGAAAGAGTAAAAACTTGCATACCAGGAAGATTTAGTGTTTATAATTCATTAGCTGCAATTTGTGTGGCTAAAAAACTAGGGATTCCAGCAGAGTCAGTAAAAGAAGCTTTGCTTGATGTAAGAGTACCAGGTAGATCAGAATTAGTAGATAATAAACTAGAAATACCAATTATGATAGACTATGCACATTCACCAGAAAGTTTACAAAACATATTACAAGCAGTAAAAAGTTACACAAGGGGAAGAGTAATAAGTGTATTTGGTTGCGGTGGAGATAGAGATACTAGCAAAAGACCAATAATGGGAGAAATATCAGGAAGAATTGCAGATTTCACATTTATAACATCAGACAATCCAAGAACAGAAGACCCACAAAAAATTGTAGACCAAATAGAAGAAGGAATTAAAAAGACAAAAGGCAGATACACTGTTGTTGTAGACAGAACAGAAGCTATAAAACAAGCGATAAAAATGGCAACCAAAAGGGATATCATAGTACTTGCAGGAAAAGGACATGAACCATATCAAGAAATTAATGGAGTAAAACACTCTTTTGACGAAAGAATTATAGTTAGAAAATTGATAGAAGAGATGAAATAAACAAAGGAAAGGTTTGGTAAATTTGAAAACAGAAACATCAACATTAATAATATCTTTCATTACAGCAGTAGTTTTAGGAATTATAATAATACCAATACTAAAAAAACTAAAAGTAGGACAGATAGAAAGAGATGATGGACCACAATCACATTTAAAAAAACAAGGAACACCTACAATGGGTGGAATAATAATGATAATAACAATGCTTTTAGTGGTCACAGGGACATACATATTTTTAAGTATTAACGGACAAAGTGAAATAGCAAACAAATTATTACCAATTTTATTATTAACAATAGGATTTGGGCTAATAGGATTTATAGATGACTTTAAAAAACTAGTATTAAAAAATACAGACGGACTAAAGCCAAAATATAAAATGTTAGGATTACTAATAATATCAGTAGCATATGTAATTTATCTGGTTTATGGATTACATATAGGAACTGAAACTTATATACCAATTTTAAAAGAATATATTACAATACCAATATATTTATATATTCCATTTGCAATAGTAGTAATACTTGCAACAACAAATGCAGTAAATCTAACAGATGGAATAGATGGATTGGCTTCAAGTGTAAGTGCAATTATTACTACTTGTTTAACAATTATAGGAATAAGATATAGCTTGCCAGAAGTATCAATATTTGGAAGTATTGTAATTGGTGCAACATTAGGATTTTTAATGTTTAACTTACACCCAGCCAAAGTATTTATGGGAGATACAGGTTCATTATTATTAGGGGGAGTTATTTCTGCTATGGCATTATACCTAAAACTTCCTATAATATTAATAGTAATAGCCCTAATACCAGTATTAGAGACATTATCTGTTATTATTCAAGTTGCATATTTTAAGAAAACAGGAAAAAGAATATTTAAAATGGCACCATTACATCATCACTTTGAATTATCAGGGTGGAAAGAAAGTAAAGTGGTTATAATATTTAGCATTATTACATTAATTTTGTGCATAATTGGACTAAAGATTATATAGAATTATATTAACAAAAGTTAAGGAGGGAAGAAGTAAATGGCAAAAAGCAAAAAAGAAAAAAGCTTTTCAAAGTTTTTAAATAATCCATTTGATTTTACATTATTAATTACAATTTTATTATTATTAGGAATTGGAATAGTAATGGTATTATCAGCAAGTTCACCCTCTGCACTTTCACAATATGGGGATAGTTATTCATTCTTTTCAAAGCAACTATTATTCGCGATTTTAGGAATAATTGCAATGTTATTTATTTCAAAAATTGATTATAGATTTTATCAGAAATTTTATAAGCATGCTTGGTGGTTGTCACTAATTTTGCTAGCAATGGTATTACTTATAGGAACTGAAACAAACGGAGCTAAAAGATGGATTACAATAACTAAAACATTAACAGTTCAACCATCAGAAATGGTAAAAATGTTAATGATAATTTTCTATGCAGGAATATTGGTAAAAAATAGAGATGAACTAGAAAGTTATGGAAAAGGATTTTTTAAACATATATGCCTAGTAGTACCTATTATAGGGTTACTTATATTAGAGCCACACTTAAGTTCATCAGTAGTAATTATAGGAATTTGTTCTATAATGATGATAATGGCAGGATGTAAATTTAAACATTTTGCTGCAACAGGTGCAGTTGCAGGAGTACCATTACTTACTGCACTAATTATAGCAGCACCATATAGATTACAAAGGGTTGTAACATTTTTAGACCCTTGGAAAGATGCAACAGGAGATGGATGGCAAGTTATTCAAAGTTTATATGCAATAGGTTCAGGTGGACTATTTGGTGTAGGCTTAGGAGATAGTAAACAAAAATATTTATACATACCAGAACCACATAATGACTTTATTTTTTCAATATTAGGAGAAGAATTAGGATTTGTTGGTTGTGCAATTGTATTAATTTTATTTGCAATTTTTATATGGAGAGGTATTTTAATAGCAATGAGAGCACCAGATATGTTTGGTAGCTTATTGGCTGTTGGAATAACAGCGCTAGTTGGAATACAAGTTATAATAAATGTAGCAGTTGTAACATCATCTATGCCAGCAACAGGAATGCCACTGCCATTCTTTAGTTACCGGAGGTACAGCATTATTTATTTTACTTTGTGAAATGGGAGTACTTTTAAATATTTCAAGAGCAGCAGCAAAACAATAAAGAAAAGGAGAAACTAAATGAGAGTTATTATAGCAGCAGCAGGGACAGCAGGTCATATTAATCCAGGGCTTGCAATTGCTAATAAAATAAAAAAAGAACAAAAAGACTCAGAAATAATATTTATAGGAACAACAAGAGGACTTGAAAATGATTTAGTTCCTAGAGCAGGTTATGAATTAAAAACTATTGATGCATATGGATTAAGCAAAAAAATATCAATAGAAAATATAAAAAAGATGTATAAAACATTAAAAGGATATGGAGAAGCAAAAGAAATCATAAAAGAATTTAAGCCAGATATAGTAATAGGAACAGGTGGTTATATTTGTGGTGCAACAATATCAGCAGCACATAGCTTAAAAATACCAACACTATTACATGAAAGCAATGCATTTCCAGGAAAAGCAATAAAAATGTTAGCTAAGAAAACAGACACAATTTTAGTATCATTTAAAGATGCTATACCAAGAATAAAAAAAGCAAAAAATGTAGTGTTTACGGGAACACCGATAAAAATAACTAAAAAGAATTACTCAAAAGAAGAAAAAACTAAAATAATAGAAGGTATAGGATTAAACGAAAAAGAACCAATAGTTCTAGTATTTGGTGGAAGCCAAGGTGCTAAAAGAATTAATGATGCTGTTCTAGAAATGGTAAGAAAAAAGCAAAACAGCAACTATCAAGTAATTTGGGCAACAGGACCAAAACAATATGATATTATAAAAGAAGAAATGGAAACATTACATATAAATATAAACAATATATCAAAAATGAAAGTAATTCCATACATATATAATATGGAAGAATTAATGAATGTTGTAGATGTAATAGTTGCAAGAAGTGGAGCAATGACAATAACAGAAATTTCTAATTTAGGAAAACCAGCAATATTAGTACCATTACCAAATGTAAGTCATGACCATCAACTATACAATGCAAAAGCACTAGAAAATATAGATGCAGCAAAAATTATTTTAAATGATAAAATGTGTGGAGATGTTTTAAGTAGAGAAATAGAAGAAATTATATCAGATAAAGAACATATGAAAAAAATGGGACAAAATGCATTAAAAATATCAACAACAAATGCAGAAGAAACTATTTATGAAGAAATCAAAAAATTAGTAAAATAGAGGTAAAAGATGTTTAAAAACATACAAGGAAAAGTAATATTAATATTCTTTTTTGTAGGAATAACACTAATTGGTGGCATAAGTGCATTTTATATTTGTTCAGTAGATAATATAACTTCTCAAATATCAGCTGGACAAATATCAAATATGGGACAAGCAATAGACCAATTAAATAATTTAAAATTAAATACGGAAATATCATTAGGAATTGCGATTGCAATGTTTGTAATAGCTGGAATATTAATTTCTGCATTTTTATCTAAATTTGTAATATATCCACGAGACAAGATGATAGAAAGTGAAGAAACTACACAAAAAAATCAAATAGAGACAATACTTTTACATATGACAGATGGAATTATTGCATTTAACAGAGAAGGGGAAATTATATTAATAAACCCAGCAGCAAAAAAATTACTAAGTATTAGACCAGAAGACAACACATTTAACGATATATTTAGCAAGTTTAATTTAAATATAAATATGGAAAAAATCATTTATTTAGAAAACTGGACATCAACAGAACAAAGAATAGAAGTTGACGACAAATATGTAAATGTATTTTTTGCGCCATTTAGAGATGCAGAAGATAGACCAGACGGAGTGATAGCAGTAATTCAAGATATAACAGAACATGTAAAACTAGACAATATGCAAAAAGAATTAGTAGCAGACGTATCACACGAACTAAAAACACCAATAACATCAATTATGGGATATGCAGACACATTGCTAGAAGGAGAATACGACAAAGAAACACAAGACAAATTCCTAAATGTAATAGCAACAGAAGCAAGAAGAATGGCAAAATTAGTAACAGACTTATTAACACTTTCACGTTATGACAATAATAAAAAATCAACACAAAAAGAACTATTTGATTTAGGAGACTTAGTAAAAAAATGTCAAGATAAACTAGCAATAGAAATAAAGAAAAAAGAACATACAGTAAACAGCTTTGTAACAGCAGATGTACCACCAGTATATGCAGATAAATATGATATTGAAAGAGTTGTATTAAATATACTAACAAATAGTATAAAATACACTCCAAATGGTGGTGAAATAAAAATATATGTAGGCTTTGTATATAATGATGCATATATCAAAATATTTGATAATGGAATAGGAATACCAGAAGAAGACCTAAGTAGAATATTTGAAAGATTTTATCGTGTAGACAAAGCCCGTACAAGAGAAATGGGTGGAACAGGATTAGGACTTTCAATAGCAAAAGAAATTCTAGACAAAAATGGCGGAAGCATTGACATTAGAAGTGTTGTAGGACAAGGTACAGAAGTTGTTATAAAAATTCCTACAAAAGTAGAAGAATATTAATTGATAAATAATAAAAATTAATGTATAATGATTATTAGTGCATAACATAAGTTAATGTATAAAAAATAGAACATAAATGAGAGGAAATCAAATTATGAGTGATTCATTAAAAGAAATTTTAGAATGGGCATATTGTATAATAATAGCATTAGTACTAGCAATGGTATTTAGATATTTTATAGGAACACCAACAATAGTAAAGATGGAATCAATGAAACCAACACTAATAGAAGGACAAAGATTATGGTTAAACAGATGGGGAAGAACAACAAAAACACTACCAAAAAAAGGAGATATAATCACATTTGAAGAACCAGTAAAAACAAGCTTTACAAGAGCAGAAATAGAAAATGCAAAACCAATAGCACAATATAATGAAATTAATGGAATGGAATGGTTTTTGAAAAACTTCTTAGAAATAGGAAAAAGAAGCTTTATAAAAAGAGTAATAGCACTTCCTGGTGAACACGTACAAATAAAAAACGGAAAAGTATATATAAATGAACAAGAACTAGACGAACCATACTTACAACCAGGAATAGTAACAGACCTAATCGGAAACGGAGTCGGATTTGATGACTTCATCGTACCAGAAAACTGCGTATTCGCAATGGGAGACAACAGAAGCCATAGCACAGACTGTAGAGCATTTGGATGTGTACCACTAGAAAAAATCGAAAGCACAGTAGCAATGAGAATATGGCCACTAGACAAGTGGGGCAAGGTAGAATAATGTCCAATTGGGGACGTTTCTTTCTTGGACATTTTGTCCAATTTGGGACACATCTTCTATTAAGAGGGAGGATACAAAGTGTTTGAAAATATAATTGGAAATGAACCGATAAAAAAAATGTTAGAACAAGCGATAACTAATAACAAAATATCACATAGCTATATGTTTTTAGGTATCTCAGGTATAGGTAAGAGAATGCTTGCAAGAGAATTTGCAATAAAAGTACTAAAAGTAGGAGATACAGAAAATATACCAGATTTATTATATATAGAACCAGATGGGAACAGTATCAAAATAGAACAAATAAGGGAAATGCAAAAAAGAGTGCAAGAAAAACCAATTCAAGCTAGCAAAAAAGTGTATATAATAGATGAGGCAGATAAGATGACAAAAGAAGCTCAAAATTGTTTATTAAAAACACTTGAAGAACCACCAGAATTTGTAACTATAATATTAATTGGAACAAATGAAAACGCATTTTTAACAACAATAAAATCAAGATGTATGATATTACATTTTAATAGAATTAAAGATGAGCAATTAAAAAGATATTTGCAAGAAAACTATAATATGCAAAATATCACTCAAAATATGTTAGAAATGTACCAAGGAAGTATAGGTAAAGCAATTTACTTAAAAGATAAAGAAAATATTTATCAAGAATTGGAAAAGATATCAGAACAAATAAACACAAAAGATTTAATAGAAATAATGAAATCAGCAGAAATCTTATATAAAGAAAAAGATGAGATTTATGAAATGTTAGATTATATAAATATACTATTACTAAAAAAAGCAAAAGAAGATTACAGGTACACAAATTGTATACAAATTGTGGAAAATACGAAAAAAAGGTTGAAACAAAATGCAAATTATGATATGAGTATAGATAATATGTTATTTAACATATGTGAAGAAATTGCTTAGTAAATAATTGCAAGCAAAGGGGAGAATTTATTTGAAAAATATAGTAGGAGTAAGATTTAAAAAATTAGGCAAAATATACTTCTTTAATCCAAAATACTTAAGAGTAAAAAAAGGAGACAAAGTAATAGTAGAAACAGCGCAAGGCGAAGAATATGGAGAAGTAGTAATACCAAATAGATATGTAGAAGACGAAAAAATAATAGAACCACTAAAAAAAGTAGTAAGATTAGCAAACCATAGAGACAACAAGCGCTTTGAAGAATGTAGAAAAATAGAAAAAGAAGCATATAAACTTTGCCAAAAAAAGATAAAAGAGCATAAATTAGAAATGCAACTAACAGATGTAGAATGTAAATTTGATGACAGTAAAATGTTATTTTTCTTCATAGCAGATGGAAGAATAGACTTCCGTGACCTAGTAAAAGAACTAGCAGCAGTCTATAAAACAAGAATAGAGTTACGTCAAATAGGTGTAAGAGACGAAGTAAAAAGAATTGGCGGAAACGGAGTATGTGGTAGAGAACTATGCTGTTGCACATTTTTAAGTGACTTTGATGCTGTAACAATAAAAATGGCAAAAGAACAAAACATATCACTAAATCCATCAAAAATATCAGGAAACTGTGGAAGACTAATGTGTTGCCTAAAATATGAAAGTGAAGTATATGAAGAAAAACTATCAAGACTACCTGAAATTGGTGAAAAAGTAAAAACACCAGATGGAGTAGGCGAAGTAGAAAGTGTGGAAACTTTAAAAGAAATAGTAAGAGTTAAAATAAAAGATGGAGAAGAATATTTCTATAAAAAATATAACGCAGATGAAATAACTAGAGATTCAAAAGTTGTAGGAGGTGAAAAAAATGGCATATAAAATTACAGATAAATGTATATCTTGTGGAGCATGTGCAGCAGAATGTCCAGTAGGATGTATATCACAAGGTGATGATAAATTCGTAATAGACCAATCAGCATGTATTAGCTGTGGTACTTGTGCAGGGGTTTGCCCAGTTGAAGCACCAGTTGAAGAATAATAAAACTTTTTGGGACAATTGGGGACGTTTCCTTTTGTCCCATTTTTGTCTATGGGGGACATATCTTTGTTCATAAAAGACGTTTTGGGACAAACCAAAAAAGTTTTAAAATAAGGATTGTTAAGCAAGCTAAAATTTTAGCTTGTTTTTCTGTTTTTTTTCTGTGATATGTGATATAATTGGAAAAAATATACGGAGAAACAGTATGAATAAAATAGAAAAAGAATTAGAAGAATTTAAAAAGTTTAAAGAAAATTATCAATACGAACTAAAGGAAGTAGAAGAAAGAGAAGACGGAGAATATTATGACGGAGAGCCATTAATTAATGAAAAAGGAAAAGAAGTTGGAGAATGTGATAAATGGATTATTCATACAATGGGAACAAGAGAAAAGAGTGAAACTGTATTTACAAGATATGAGTTTGAAAAAGAATTGAATTGTTTGAAAGATTTTTTAAAGAAAGAAAAAAATAATTAGGGAGAGGGACAAATTGGAAGAACAAAAAATAGAAAACGAGCAAGTGCAAGAAAAAAAGCCAGTCAACAAAAAAATGACAATATTAAACTTCTTATTAATATTAGTAATATTTATAGGACTATTAATCTATATGTTTAGTGTAGATGGAATAGACAACATTATAAAAGTATTAAAAAGTGTTGATTACAGATGGGTAATGTTAGGAGTAGTATGTCTAGGAATAAATTGGATTTGTGATGCAATTACATTATATATTCCGCTAAAGAGAATGTACAAAAAACAAACATTAAAAAATGCATTTAAAGTAACAATGATAGGACAATTATTCAATAACATAACACCATTTGCATCAGGAGGGCAGCCAATGCAAGCATATGAACTAAGCAAAACCGGGAAAAGAGTAAGCGATTCTCTATCTGCAATGGCAATGAAATTTGTAATTACGCAAACAGCATTAGTATTAAGTACAATAGTTGTAGTATTATTTGAATTTCAATTTTTCGCAGGACTAATGCAACAATATATTTGGATAGCAATTGCAGGATTTAGTGTAAACATATTAGCAATTGTAGGAGTGATTTTAGTAGGAATTAAGAAAAGAATAATAACATTTTTTACAACACCAATAATAAAATTTCTAGGAAAAATACACATATTGAAACATCCAGACCAAACAATAGAAAAATTAGATAAAAGTATAGATAATTTTAGAGAACAATTTTTATATATGAAGCAAGAGAAAAAGATGGTTTTGAAAATGTTTATTTCTGCTACAATTCAAAGTTTTGCATATTATTCAATAACTTATATGGTTTATAGAGCATTTGGAAATAGTGGAGTAACATTTTGGCAAATTATCCCAACACAGGCAGTATTGTTATTAATAATGATGTTTATTCCAACACCTGGTTCAGGTCTTGGCGCTGAAGGAGGATTTTATTTGTTGTTCCAATCAATATTTAAAGAGGGAACAATCAATATGTCTATCCTATTTTGGAGAATGTATACATTTTATTTACCAATAATAGTTGGCGCTTTGTTCTTAATTCCAACTAAAGGTGTTTTGAGAGAAAAAGAAAACAATAAAAAGAAGCATTTAATATGATGCTTCTTTTTGTAATTTCATATGTTATACATTTCATATAATTCTTCTCTTAGAGCAGGAGATAAAGAATTGAATTTATCTCTAAGCCGATTATTATAATCTTCAATAAAAAAAGCAAAATCTGAAATTGACAAATTATCAATAGTTTGAATATTTTTTATTGCATAATTATATGCTTTTACAAAATCTATTGCTCTAGACTTCTCAGAAAGTTCGTCACACTTATTTGTTATACTAGTAGAATTATTATATGTATAATTATATCCAATATAGCTAATAGTCACTACTTTTTGAGACTTTGCAATTAGAATAGGGATTAAAGCAATATCTTCATAACATTTTAAATTTGGAAAAGATAAAATATTAGAAAATACAGAACGTTTAAATGCAAAAAGCCAATAAACAGCATACTTTTTACCAGGAAGAGACCACATTTTCAATGTTTGAATTCCTGAAGAGACCACATATAAAGAATCATTAAAGTTATATCTTTGATGATTTTTATAAGATACATCATTAATCAGGTTGCATTGATATCGAATAATATCAGGAGCGTTTAATTTACAAATATTGAAATAAAGATTTTCTAGAAGTTTTGGATTAATAGTGTCATCAGAATCTACAAATAAAATATATTCACCAGAAGATAATGTAATTCCTCTTTGGCGAGAAATAGATACACCACTATTGGGAAAAGAATAAATTTTAATTCTAGAATCATTTTGAGCATACTTTTCTACTATGCAAAGGCTAGCATCTGTTGACCCATCATTAATTACAATAATTTCAAAATCGCTAAAAGTTTGTGATAAAATGCTATCTATACAATTCCGAATAGATTTCTCAGAGTTGTATATTGGAATAATAATGCTAAATAACATAAAATTACCTCCTATTACAAAAATTAAAAACTTACAAGCTTCTAATTTCTAAAATATGTTACAAAATAAATTATACACCACAATTTACATAAAATCAATAAGCGGCAGCATATTTTATGTAGCTTATTGAAATTTACTCCTAAATATGATATAAAATACTTACAAAAAACAAGGAGCGCGAATATGAAATATAAAGAACTAATAGATAAAATGACCTTAGAAGAAAAAGCAAGTTTATGTGTAGGCAAAGATTACTGGCACAGTAAGGATATAGGAAGACTAAATGTACCAGAAATAACAATGTCAGATGGACCACATGGATTAAGAGTTCAGATATCTAAAGCAGATAATTTAGGAATTAACGAAAGTGAGGTATCAACTTGTTTTCCAGCATCATCAACAATAGCTAATACTTGGAATAAAGAAGTGGCATATAAATTAGGAAAAACGCTTGGAGAAGAAGCGTTATATCAAGGCGTGAACATTGTATTAGGACCTGCAATTAATATAAAAAGAAGCCCATTATGTGGAAGAAATTTTGAATACTTTTCGGAAGATCCCTATTTAACTGGAATAATGGGAATAGAATATGTAAAAGGACTACAAGAAAACAACGTTGGAGCTTGCGTAAAGCACTTTGCAGTTAATAATCAAGAGAATAGAAGAAGAACAATAAACGCAGTAATTGATGAAAGAACTTTAAGAGAAATTTATCTAAAGGCATTTGAAATGATAGTAAAAGAAGCCAATCCATGCTCGATTATGAGTGCATATAACAAGTTAAATGGAACATATTGCACAGAAAACAAAAAGCTATTAGATATCTTAAAAAAAGAATGGAATTTCCAAGGAATTGTTATTACAGATTGGGGAGCAAACAATGATAGAGTAAAAGGTATTTTAGCTGGAAATGAGTTAGAAATGCCTGGAGGAAGAGGCAATGGTGAAGAAGAAATTATAGAAGCGGTAAAAAGCGGTGAAATTCAAGAGCAATATTTAGATGAGATAGTAGATAGAATATTACAAATAGCATTTAAATTGAATGAAAAAAGGCAATTACAAGATTATGATAGAAAAGAACATCATCAAATAGCCTTAGAAATGGCAGAAGAAGCAGTAGTGCTATTAAAAAACGATAATAACATATTACCATTAAAAAATAAAAAAATAGCACTAATAGGTGATATGGCGAAAATACCAAGATATCAAGGAGCAGGGAGTTCAACAATTAATCCATACCGATTAGAAAATGCATTTAACTGTTTTTTAGAAGAAGGATTTGATATTAGTTATGCAAAAGGATATGGAAGAATCGAGACAGAAGAAGATGTAAGATTAAGAAATGAAGCCATAAAAATAGCTAAAGAAAATGAAAGTGTAATAATTTTTGCAGGGCTAACTGAAAATTATGAGTCAGAAGGAATGGACAGAACAACTTTAGAATTACCACAAAATCAAAATAAGCTAATAGACGAAATAAGTAAATATAACCCAAATATAGTAGTAGTACTTTCAAATGGCTCACCAATAACAATGCCATGGAAAAATGATGTAAAAGCAATTATTACAGGATATTTAGGTGGGGAAGCAGGAGCAAAAGCAATAGTAAACTGTTTAATTGGAAAGGTTAATCCAAGTGGTAAATTAGCAGAAACATATCCACTAAAAATGGAAGATACACCATGTTATAAAAACTATCCAGGAACAGAAGTAAGTGTAGAATATCAAGAGTCAATATTTGTAGGATATAGATATTATGATACAAATGAAGTTAAAGTATTATACCCATTTGGATATGGAATAAGTTATACAAAATTCGAATATTCAAATTTGAAAGTTGAAGAAAAAGAAAATATTAATTTGTCTTTCATAATAAAAAATGTTGGCGATGTAAAAGGAAAAGAAATTGCACAAGTCTATATCGGACAAGATAGACCAACTATCTTCAAACCGAGAAAAGAGTTAAAAGCTTTTGAAAAAATAGAATTAGGACCAGGAGAAGAAAAAACAGTAAAGATTATTTTACCAAAAGAAGCATTTGAATACTATAATATTGAAACAAAAAAATGGTCAATAGAAGAGGGAGAATACAATATTTTAGTTGGAAAATCTAGTGAAGAAATTGTATTAAAACAAAAAATTAGTATAAAATCAAATGATAAAAATATCTGTAAGGAATATCCAGAAGTATATAAAAAAGGAGATATTCAGAAAGTAACAGATAGTGAATTTGAGCAACTACTTGAAACTAAAATCCCCAAAAGATATATAGATTTGCAAGATATAACAGAAGAGAATACATTAGAACAAATAAAAGATACAAAAGTAGGAAAAGCAATATATGAAAATCAAATAACTAAAATGGATAAATTATTAAAAGAGCAGAATGTAAATAAGGCGACAAAAGTAATGATGGATTTGCAAAAGCCATTAAAAAAGTTTTATGAAAAGAAAAGTAGTAAATATACAAAAGAAATGGTTGAACAATTAATACAAATTGCAAAAAATAATTTGGAATTTGAAGAATGTGAATTTTTGAAAAGATATATAGGAGTAGAAAAATGATAAAGGCAATTTTTATAGATATTGATGGAACTTTACTAAATAGTAAAAGAGAAATTACCACAAATACTAAAGTAGCGATAGAAAAATGTATAAAAAAAGGAATAAAAGTAATTTTAGCATCAGGAAGGTCGAGAGCTATTACACTAGAATATCAACAATTAGCAGGTGCAAGTCCATACATAATTTCTTCTAATGGAGCAGATGTATATGATATAGAAAAAGATATAGAAATATGCAGTACACCAGTTGATAAAGAGACAGTAAATAAGATTTTTAATTTTTCTCAACAAAATAGTTATAAAATCAATATTAACTATAATTTCGAATTAGTTATGAATAAAATGTTTTATCCAGATGAAAAAGATAATGTTAAAACGGAAGAAGAAATCTATAATATTATTAATAAAGAAAAAATAGTTCAATGTGTAGTGGCTAATAAAGATATTGAAAAGATGATAAAATTTAAACAATATTTAAAAGAGAGTCTATTTGGAGTGAAAATAGAAAATGAATCGAAAAGATTAAAAGATATGAATCTGAAACCGAGTAACCATTATTATTGTGATATAACATCTTTAGGAGCGGCAAAAGGGAGTGCGATAAAAAAGTTGTGTAAATATTTAGATATAGAGAAAAGCGAAATTATAGTTATAGGTGATGGCGAAAATGATGTATCAATGTTTGAGCTAACAGATAATTCAGTAGCTATGGGAAATGCAACAGCAGAAGTAAAGAAAAAGGCAAATTATATTACTAGTAGTAATGATGAAGATGGAGTTGTTAAGGTTTTGGAAGAAGTCTAAAAAAATAAAAATCGAATGTCTTTATAGACACTCGATTTTTTGCGATACTAGTTTGATTGCACCAATACATCCTGAATAATTTTTATAACTAGACTTTGCAAATGTCAATTTTTTTGTAAAATGAGAGTAAGCATTTTGTTTAGCAAAGTTAATAGCATTATCTAAAAAATTGTTAAAAGAAAATCCACCACCAGAAAAATAAATTACATCAGGATTATATAAGTGAATTATATTTACTAGTAAAATCCCTAGATATATTGAAGCTTGTTCGATTAGCCCGTTTTGATTATTATCGGGTAAGTTATTCAATTTTTTTAATATTTTAGATCCAGAGCAAAGATGCCCTATTTTTGTAATAGAATTTTTCTCATTTACAATAAGATTTCCATAAATTTCTCCTAAAAAACCAGAACTACCAGTAAAAAGATTACCAGAGATAGAAATTCCACATCCAATTCCAGTTCCGTTTGTGATGCCAACTAAAACTTTAGAATTTGGGTATTCGATGGTTCCAGCAAGAGTGGTAGCATTAGAATCATTAATTAATCTAATATTATCACAATTTAGTTCCGCTAAATCTTCGATTGAGAAGTTCTTTAAACAAGGAAGAGAAGTACCTTCAACTTTCATAGAATCAGCGGTATATCCAGAAAATGCAATCCCAAGACCTAAAAAATCACAATTGAATGAGTTATAAAAATCAACAATAGTGCTAATTAGTTTCTCCCGTGAAAGGTTATCACCTGAAGGAACAGTTTTAGTGATAGGGATATTGTCTACTATAGCCATCATTTTAATGTTGGTACAACCAATATCGATGCCACAAAAATTATTTAGTTGCATATATATTACCTCCAATATTGCATGTAAGTATTATAACTGAATTTTATGTAAAATGCAATAGAAATGTGTTATTTATTTAAAACTTGGCGGTCAGATATGACAAATTTGGCTTGACATTAAAGACAAATAGTCATATACTAAACTCGTAAAATAATAAAAAGGAGGCAATATAAATAATGGATAACTTAATAGAAATTAGATGGCACGGAAGAGGCGGTCAAGGTGCAAAAACAGCATCACTATTACTAGCAGATGCAGCATTTAATACAGGTAAATATATTCAAGGTTTTCCTGAATATGGTCCAGAGAGAATGGGTGCACCAATAACAGCATATAACAGAATTAGCAGTAATCCTATTACAATTCACAGCAATATATATGAACCAGATTATGTAGTAGTAGTAGACGATACACTTTTAGAGTCAGTTGATGTAACAGCTGGTTTAAAAGAGACAGGTGCAATTGTAATTAATACAACAAAATCAGCAGAATATTTAAAAGATGTTTTAAAAGGATATAAAGGTGAAGTTTACACAATTGATGCAAGAAAAATATCAGAAGAGGCACTTGGAAAATATTTTCCAAATACTCCAATGCTAGCAGCAATTGTAAAAGTAAGCAAAATTATGACAGATGAAGAATTACTAGAAGATATGAAAAGCTCTTTTAAACACAAATTTGCTAAAAAACCTGAAGTTATTGAAGGAAATATGAAAGCTTTAGAAATGGCATTAAAGGAGGTTAAAAAGATATGACAACTATAAATTCAAACACACCAATGGAGAAAATGACTCCAGGTGGAGATATATACGAAGCTGGAAATGCCAGAGAATTTAAAACTGGTGATTGGAGAAGTATTAAACCTATATTTTTAAGCGAAAAGTGCAAACAATGTGGATTATGCTTCCCTGTATGCCCAGATGATGCAATTCCAGTAAATAAAGAATGTAAAAGAGAAGATTTTAACTATGACTATTGCAAAGGATGTGGCGTTTGTGCAAAAGTTTGCCCATTTGGAGCAATTGAAATGAAATAGAAAGGAAGAAAGAATTATGAGTATAAGAGAAAGATTAAGTGGTAATGAAGCAGCAGCAATTGCTATGAAACAAATTAATCCAGATGTAGTTGCAGCATTCCCTATCACTCCATCAACAGAAATTCCACAATACTTTTCAACATTTGTAGCAAATGGAACAGTAGATACAGAATTTGTTGCAGTTGAAAGTGAACATAGTGCAATGTCTGCATGTATTGGAGCTCAAGCAGCAGGAGCAAGAGCGATGACAGCAACATCTGCAAATGGATTATCATTAATGTGGGAAATGATTTATATAGCTTCAAGCTTAAGATTACCAATTGTTCTATCATTGGTAAACAGAGCAGTATCAGGACCATTAAACATACACAATGACCATTCAGACGCAATGGGTGTAAGAGATGCTGGTTGGATTATGCTATTTTCTGAAAACAATCAAGAAGCTTATGATAATACACTTATGGCACACAGAATAGCAGAACATAAAGATGTTATGCTACCATTAATGGTTTGCCAAGATGGATTTATAACATCACACTCTATTGAAAATATAGAACTAGAAGAAGATGAAAAAGTAAAAGAATTTGTTGGAAAATACCAACCTGAGCACTATTTATTAAATAGAGAAGAACCAATTGCAGTAGGTCCATTAGACTTACAAGCATATTTATTTGAACACAAAGCACAACAAGCAGAAGCAATGAAAAATGCTAAAAAAGTTATTTTAGAAGTATCAGAAGAATTTGAGAAAATGACAGGTAGAAAATATGGACTATTTGAAGAATACAAATTAGATGATGCTGAAATTGCAATTGTTTGTATGAACTCAACAGCAGGAACTACAAAATACGTAGTTGATAAATTAAGAGAACAAGGAATAAAAGCAGGACTTCTAAAAGTTCGTGTATATAGACCATTCCCAGTAGATGAAATTGCAGATGCTTTATCACATTTAAAAGCTGTTGCAATACTAGACAAAGCAGACTCTTTAAATGCAGCAGGTGGAGCATTATTCGAAGATGTAACATCAGCAATGTATGTAAATAAAACTTTTGTACCAGCAGTAAACTATGTATATGGAATCGGTGGTAGAGATACAAAAGCAGATGACATTGAAGGAGTTTACAACGATTTAAGCGAAATTGCAAAAACAGGAAAAGTAGAAAATCCTTACCGCTATTTCGGATTAAGAAAGGAGGCTAAATAATATGCCTTATAATGTAAAAGAAGTAGTAGCAAATAAACCATCAAGATTTACATCAGGACATAGAATGTGCGCTGGTTGTGGAGCGCCACCAGCAGCAAGAATGATAATGAGAGCCCTAAAACCAGAAGACCACGCAGTAGTTGCAGGAGCAACTGGTTGTATGGAAGTATCAACATTTATATACCCATACACAGCTTGGACTGATTCATTTATACACACAGCATTCGAATGTGCAGGAGCAACACTATCAGGAGCAGAAGCTGCATATCAATCAATGAAAAAACAAGGAAAACTACCAAAAGACGGAGACACAAAATTCATTGCATTTGGTGGAGACGGTGGAACATATGACATTGGATTACAAAGTTTATCAGGAGCAATGGAACGTGGACACGATATGGTATATGTATGCTATGACAATGGAGCATATATGAATACAGGAATACAACGTTCATCAGCAACACCAAAATTTGCTGACACAACAACATCACCAGCAGGAACAGTAATCCCTGGAAAAATGCAATCAAGAAAAGACCTAGCAAAAATAATGGTAGGACATCATATTCCATATGTAGCACAAACAGTTGGATATATGAACTTTAAAGACTTATACGAAAAAGCAGAAAAAGCAATATACACAGAAGGGCCAGCATTCTTAAACGTAATGGCACCTTGCCCAAGAGGTTGGGGATATCCAACAGATATGCTAATGCAAATAAACAAATTAGCAGTAGAAACTTGTTATTGGCCACTATATGAAGTAATAGATGGAAAATACAAAATAAATTACAAACCTGCGAAAAAATTACCAGTAGAAGAATTTTTAAGACCACAAAAAAGATTTAGACATATGTTTAAACCAGGTAACGAATGGATGATTGAAGAATTCCAAAAAGAAGTAGACGCTAGATGGCAAGAACTTCTTGACTTAGAAGAAATTACAAACAAATAATGTCCAATTGGGGACGTTTCTCTTTTGGACATTATTTGAAAATGTTTTTAGATGTTTTTAGGGACAGTCCTTAAATGTTTTGAGGACTGTCCCTAAAATGTATTTTTTATTTCTTTTTAGATACTTTATCTTTTTTGTGAGACTCTTCTGGAACTACAATATTTTTAGGTTTTTTAGTAGTTGATTGTGGTTTGGCGTCTTTTATATTATCATAAACAGGAGAAATGTTTAAATTTGAACTATCGCCAGTAATTACTTCTATTTTTTTCTTTTCTTCCATAAAATTACCTCCGAAATTGTTTTTTTACATATTATCATATATTAAGTAAAAGTGCAAGAACTTAATATATTGGTGAGTTTTTTTTGTTATTGACATATTCGCATTTTTCTGGCATAATATATAGGTCAAAACTTTACGAAAAGGAAGGAAGAAAATGGAAATCGAGCAAAAAAAATCAATAATAGAAGCAATACTTTTTGCAGCAGGAAGACCAGTAAATAAAAATGAATTAATACTAGCACTTGAACTACCAGAAGAAGACATAGAAAACATAGTGAACAATATGCAAGAAGAATACAAAAACGAAAACAGAGGAATAGAAATAATAAAAATAGAAAATTCATATCAACTATGTACAAAAAAAGAGCTATATGAATATATATATCCAGTTTTAGACAAAAGAACAAAACCAAATCTATCAAATGCAGCGCTAGAAACACTAGCAATAGTGGCATATAATCCAAAAATCACAAGAGCAGAGATAGAGGCAATACGTGGGGTTTCAGCAGATGCGTGTGTATACAAGCTACTAGAATATGGCTTGATAGAAGAAGCAGGAAAAATCGATTTACCAGGAAAACCAATGTCATATAAAACAACAAATGATTTTTTAAGAATGTTTGGTTATGCATCTTTAGAAGATTTACCAGAACTTCCAAGATATAAATTAGATGAGAATAAACAAATTGTAATAGATGATTTAATTGAAAATAATGCCGAAGAAAAAGATGAAGTCAATCAAGAGGCTCCAATGCCCGAAAGGGAAGAAAAGAATATGGAACAAGATATTGAAGAAAATGAATAGAAAAGAGGAGTTATTATGAAATTATCACAAACAGGAATGGGAACAATAAAATTAAACAACATAGATGAAATGTATCCAGGACAAAGCATATTATTACAAACAGGGCAACTAGTTCAATATGGAGCAGGACTATTTGCATACAACACAATACCATTATTAGTAAGAAGAAAAGTAGAACAAATAATAGTAGAAACATTGAACAAATATGGATGTATAGAAGTATTACTTCCAACATTACAACCAGACACAATATGGAAAAACTCAGGAAGATATGACCACTACATAAATGACGGAACAATGTTAATTACAGAGAGCAATAAAGGAACATTTTGTTTAGCACCAACAGGTGAAGAAGCAATGTTAGAATTTGCAAGGGAAAAGTTAAAATCTTACAAAAACTTACCAGTAACATACTATCAAATAGGGGAAAAAGTAAGAAACGAAATAAGAACAAGAGGATATCTATTAAGAGGAAAATCATTCCCAATGCTTGATGCATATAGCTTTGATGTTGATGCAGAACAAATGGCAAAATCTTATGAAAATGTTAGAGCAGCATTTTTAGAAATATTTGAAAAAATAGGTATGAAAGTAATTCCAATTGTAGCTGATAATGGTGCAATGGGTGGAAAGAAATCAGAAGAATTTATGCTAATTTCAAACCAAGGAGAAGACAAAATTTTATATGATGAAACAACAGGAATTGGCTTAAATACAGAAATTTTAGAAAAAGAGAATTATCAAGAATATTTAAAAAGTGAGTATGGAATTGAGGATATATCTAACTTTAAAGAAATTAGAACGATGGAATTAGGACATATATTCCAATTAGGAACTAGATATTCAGAAATGATGAATGGAAAATTCACAGATAAAGACGGAAAAGAACAATTATACTATATGGGATGTTATGGAATAGGTGTAAGTAGAACAGTTGCAGCATTATATGAACAATGTTTGATAAATGACCCAAAGTGGGGAGCTTGCGGTTTCTCTTTACCAGAGCAAATAGCACCATATAAAGTTCAAATAGTTCCAAAAATGGATAATGAAGAAAAAGTAGAAATGGCAAAAGAATTATATGCAGAGTTTCAAAAACAAGGCATTGGAGTAATATTAGATGATAGAGAAAATCTAAATATTGGAGCTAAAATCAAAGACTGCAAGGTTTTAGGAACACCATATTTATTGGTTTTAGGAGATAAGCAAGAAGGAGATAATTTCGAACTTGAAAATACTAAAACTGGTGAAAAAATTGCTGTAACTAAAAACGAATTATTTAGTAAATTTAAAGGAGAGTAAGTATGGGATTTTTCGACAAACTAAAACAGGGAATGAACAAAACAAAAAATTCATTTGACGAAAAAATAAGCAACGTATTCAAAAGCTTCAAAAAAGTAGACGAAGATTTCTTAGATGAATTAGAGGAAATACTAATAATGTCAGACATAGGAATGGAAACATCAGTAAAAATAATAGATAATCTAAGGGCAAGAATAAAAAAAGAAAAAATACAAGATGAAGAAGACGTAAAAAAAGTATTAAGAGAAGAAATGCAAAAAATATTAAATGTGACAGATATAGGTTTACATTTAAACACAAAGCCATCAGTAATACTAGTAGTAGGAGTAAATGGAGTAGGAAAAACAACATCAATAGGGAAAATGGCAAACAGGTTAGCAAAAGATGGCAAAAAAGTTGTAGTTGCGGCTGCAGATACATTTAGGGCAGCAGCAGTAGAACAACTAGAAATTTGGGCTAAAAGAGCAGGAGCAGACATAGTAAAAAGAGAAGAAGGGGTTGACCCAGCTTCAGTAGTTTATGATGCTATAAAAATAACAAGAGAAAAAAATGCAGATATACTAATTGTAGATACAGCAGGAAGATTGCACAATAAAAAATACCTAATGGATGAGTTAAACAAAATACAAAAAGTAATTAACAAAGAAATGGCAGAAGCAGATAAAGAAGTATTGCTTGTAATAGACGGAGCAACAGGTCAAAATGCTATTTCTCAAGTAAAAGCTTTTAAAGAGGAAACAAACTTAACAGGATTAGTAATTACAAAATTAGATGGTACAGCTAAAGGTGGAGTTGCAATAGGAATAGTAGAAGAAAATAAAATTCCAATTAAATTTATAGGTGTTGGAGAACAAATTGATGATATGGAAATTTTCAATTCTGAAGATTTTGTAAAAGCTATAATATAAGTTAGAATATAAGGGATGTTTAAACTTAAAAGGAGGAAAAATTGTGGAAGATAATACAAAAAAAGTAGAAAAAGCTACAATTGGAACAAAAAAAGAAAAAAACAAAACAAGAATGATTTTAGTTATATTATTTTTAATAATATTTGCTGGAATAAGTTATGTAGGGATAAGAGGAAGTTACTTAGAATACTTAGAACTAGGAGAAAAATACACAAATATATTCTTTACAAATCAATATTATAAATATGGAATAATGGCAATTAATTTTGTAGCATTATATTTCATAATATATTTTACAAATAGAGGAATAAAAAAAGGGTTAAAAGTATTTTTTGAAAAAGAAAAGAAAGAAATGCCAAAGCTTCTAAATAAGTCACTAGCACTAGTAATAGCATCAATAGCAAGTATTTTAGTATCAAACATATTTGTACAAAAAATAATGTTGGTAGCAAATGGCACAGCTTTTGGAGCACAAGATCCAATTTATGGATTAGATATATCATATTATATATTCCAAAAACCACTAATAGAATTATCTCTAATATATGCAATAGTTCTTTTGGTTGGATTATCAATATATACAGCATTATATTACATAATTGTATTTAATAGATATTTCGATGGCGTTGAAGGTAAAATGCTAAAGGAAAGTCTATTTATAAAAAAACTAATAAGAAACTTATTTTGGGTTGTAATATGTATTGCAGCTATGACTGTATTAAATACACAAAATATATTATTTGGAAAGATATTATCTGTAAATGAGGATATAGAAATAACAGGTGCAGGTATGACAGAAGCTATAGTAAAATTGTGGGGATTTGCAATATTTGCAGTTGTAATAATTATATTTGCTTATAGAGCAATTAAATATTTTAAAAAAGAAAATACAAATAGAGTATTGAGAAACCTTGCAGTTATACCAGGATACTTAGTTGTGCTGTTTATTGTAATGACATCATTTGATTTATTATATGTACAAACAAATGAATTAGATAAAGAGAAAAAATATATTCAGGAAAATATTTTGAATACAAAAAATGCATATAATATTAATATTGAAGAAGAAAATCTAGAAAACTCTGGAACTATAACAAATGTGGAAGTGGAAGAAAACAGAAATGTAATAAACAACATTCCAATAATAAGCAAAGAAACAGTGCTAACAGCGCTAGAAGATGGACAAACAGGAACAGGATATTTTAAATATCCAAATACATCTTTAGCAAAATATGATGTAAATGGAAAAGAGCAACTAGTATATCTAGCACCAAGAGAAATAAAAAGTTCAGGTAGAACATATAATAACAAAACATATGAATATACACACGGAATAGGAGAAATAATTGCATCAGCAACAAATAGCAACGAAGCGGGAAATGTTCAATATATACAAAAAGATGTATCAGGAAAAGACGAAATAATAAAGATTTCTCAACCACGTATATACTTTGGGGTAGAGACAAAAGAAATTATTGCTACAAATGTTAAAAATAAACAAGAATATGATTACACAGATGAAAATGGAACAGATTATGCATCAACATATAATGGAAAAGCAGGAATACAATTAGGATTTTTAGATAGATTGATATTGGGAATTACAAAGGGAGATATAAACCTAGCATTTTCAGGTGAAATAACAAGTGACAGCAAAATATTAATGAATAGAGAAATTAAAACAAGAGCAAAAAAAGCATTGCCATATCTAATATACGATGAAAATCCATATACTGTTATAACAGAAGAAGGAAAAATAGTATGGGTATTAGATGCATACACAGTATCTTCAAGTTATCCATATTCACAATATACAACTATTGAACATGATGGAATAAAAGAAAAAGTAAATTATATTAGAAATTCAGTAAAAGTATTAATAGATAGCTATGATGGAACAATGACATTTTACATAACAGATAGAAATGACCCAATAGCAGTAGCATATCAAAAAATATACCCAGAATTATTTATGCCACTAGGGACAGAATTACCACAAGACATAGCAAGTCACGTAGTATATCCAGAATTTTTATATAATGTACAAGCAGAAGTATTAAAAGTATATCACAATGTTAAAACAGACGTGTTATACAGAGCAGATGATGTATGGGACATATCAAAACATAATACATTAAAAACTACAAAATCAACAGGAACATATATGAAACCATATTACACAATGTTAAAAACAAAAGATGGAGAAAAATTTGGATTAGTTCAAACATACACACCTAATGAAAAACAAAACATAATATCATACTTAGTAGGAAGTACAGAAAATGGTAATAATCAGTTAAAACTATACAAATTCTCAGCAGATAGTAACATTGTAGGACCAATGCAATTAGATAAGCAAATTGAAGAAGATGAAGTGATATCAGCAGAATTAGAAGCTCTAAATGTTACAGGAACAAAGCTAACAAAGCAAATGCTTATAGTTCCAATAAACAATACATTACTATATGTAGAACCAATTTACCAAACAATGCTAAACGAATCTGAAGTACCAATTCTTAAAAAAGTAATAGTAGCATCAGGAAACAAAGTAGCAATAGGAGATAACTTGAGCAAAGCATTAGAAAATCTACTTTCTAAATATGCAGTTGACATACAAGTAGAAAA
Source organism: uncultured Clostridium sp. (assembly GCA_947648905.1). GTDB lineage: Bacteria > Bacillota > Clostridia > TANB77 > CAG-508 > CAG-269. Next base: position 401,742 of record CANSPP010000001.1, read on the forward strand.
CACAGATGATGTTGAAGGCTTAATAGAAGCTATCATAAAAGCAAACACCAATTTAACAGAATCTAATCAAAATGGTGATTGGGAAATGGTAGGAAAAGACATAAAGAAACTTCAAGAATTAATAGATTCATTAGAAAAAGTAAAACAAGAAGAAGACAAGAAAAAATTAGAACAAGAAAAAACAAACCAAAGCTCAACAGAACAAGTTAAAGAAGATGAAGAAGAAAATACTAATAATATGAATACGAAGTCTTCTGGTAATACATCTAGTAGAAACGAAGTTAATAAATAATTATTATAAATGTATAAAAAATTAGTAAAAAATCCACCATAAATAAAGTAATAAAAGGTGGATTTTTTATGTTTGTTAGAAAGAAAAAGGTAAAAGAAAAAGTAAATATATTGACTATTGCAATCGATAATTTAAGTAAAATTTTAGAGGAAGGGAATTTCGTTGAACTTACGTACATTTTAGGAAATAAAAAAGAGATAATAAAAAGAAATTTGCTTGCAGGAATTTTTAGGGGAATTGGTATAGGGATTGGTGTTACTGTTATTACTGCAATGCTTATTATATTGCTTCAAAAAATTGTTACTTTGAATATTCCAGTCATTGGAGAGTATATTGCTGACATTGTGGAAATAGTTGAAAAAAGTAGATAAATTAAAAAAGTAAATTTATATTATAAATTTACTCTTTTAATTTTTCTAATTTATGAAATACTTTTTTACCTTTTTTCAATATTGCAAATCCTTTTTCAAAATCAGTATCAGACAATTTATAATTAATGTCGGTAACTTTTTCATCATTTAAAGATATACCACCTTGATTGATTAAGGTTCTAGCTTGACCTTTTGAAGGTGCAATTCCTGTTAAAACAATTGCGTCTACAACAGAGATATTGGTATCTTCTAATTTTGTTGTTGGCATATTGTCTAAACTTCCTTGTCCATTAAATAGGGCATTGGCAGCTTCTTCAGCTTTTTTTGCTTCTTCTTCGCCATGGATTAGTTTTGTAATTTCATATGCTGCTATTTTTTTTGCTTCGTTTATTTTTTCGTCCTTTAGACTAGCTAATTCGTTTATTTTTTCAGTTGGTAAGAATGTAAGCATTTTTAATACTGTACCAACACTTGCATCTTCAATATTTCTCCAATATTGATAGAATTCGTATGGAGATGTTTTTTCTGGATTTAGCCATAATGCTCCTTTTTCGGTTTTTCCCATTTTTTTACCTTCTTTTGTTGTAAGAAGTTTGAATGTTAAACCAAAAGAGTCATCTTTTCCAATTTTTCTAATTAATTCAACTCCACCTATGATGTTTGACCATTGGTCATTTCCACCAATTTCAAGTTTACAACCATATTCGTTGTATAGATGCCAGAAGTCATATGATTGCATTAACATATAGCTCATTTCAAAAAATGTTAGTCCTGTTTCTAGTCTTTGCTTGTAACATTCTGCTGCAAGCATTTTGTTTACTGAGAATAGGCTTCCAATTTCTCTCATAAAGTCTACAAGTTTTATATCTGAAAACCAATCTGCATTGTTTACCATTATTGCAGCATTTTCGCCTTCAAAACTAACTAATCTTGATATTTGTTGTTTTAGACATTCAACATTGTATGCAAGTTCTTCTTGTGAAAGCATTTTTCTCATATCAGTTTTCCCAGAAGGGTCACCAACTGCAGCTGTAGCACCACCTACTAAGATTATTGGTTTATGTCCACATTTTTGCATATGGCTTGCAACCATTAGTGAAACGAAGTGCCCAATATGTAGACTATTAGCTGTTGGGTCAATTCCAATATAAAATGGAACTGATTCCTTTTCAAATAATTCTTTTATTTCTTTTGGGTGTGTTAATTGTTCAATATATCCTCTTTCTTCTAATATATCGATTACGTTTTGCATAATTCTATCAGTCCTTTCTGTATGGCACAAAAATTTAGCCATTTTTGTATTAGTTAAGTGTAATTCCAGTAAATCCGAAATTGTCTTTTTGATTAATGTTATTTATTTCTTCTCCGTAATTTTTTAGTTCTTCATATCCTAAGAAACGATTTAGATTTTTTACTGATATTCCTGTTTCTCCTGATATTGTTTCTAGTGAGTTTGTTAGTCCATTTTCTTCTATGTATGTTTTGAATGTTGAAAGTTCGAAGTTGTCTTTACTACTACATCTTGGACATACATTGCCTTGTGATACATAAAAATTTCCGCATCTTGTACATCTATTAAATTCCATTTTTTGTTCCCTCCATTTTTATCTTTTGACATTTTCTAATAAAATCTTTTACATTGTATCATAGTTTTTTGTAAATTTAAAGGGGTTTGTAAAATTTTATAGTACATTTAATTTAACTAAACTAAAATAGAGTAATGTTTTTTATGTTTTAACTAGAAAAAAGGTAAGACACGTGATATAATGACCACAAAAGAAGAAACTCAAAAGGAGAAAAAGGGATGTCAGATTTTGTACACTTACATATACATAGTGAATTTAGTTTATTAGACGGTGCAAATAGAATAAAGGATTTGCCTAAAAGAGCGAAAGAGCTTGGAATGGATTCAATTGCAATAACAGACCATGGGGTTATGTATGGGGCGATTGACTTTTACAAGGCCTGTAAGGCAGAAGGTGTAAAGCCGATTATTGGTTGCGAAGTTTATGTTGCGCCAAGAAGCCGTTTTGATAAAGAGCCTAACATAGATAATAAATACAATCATTTGATATTATTAGCGAAAAATAATGAGGGGTATAAAAACCTAAGTAAGCTAGTGTCAATAGGGTTTGTTGATGGATATTACTATAAACCACGTATCGATTTAGAAGTTTTGGAAAAATACAGTGAAGGATTGATATGCTTAAGTGCGTGTCTTGCAGGGGCTGTAAATCAGGCTTTATTAAATGGACAAAATGAGAAGGCAGAAGAGATAGCTTTATGGCATAAGCGAGTTTTTGGAGATGATTATTATATAGAAATCCAAAACAACGGAATTCAAGAGCAGGTTTTAGCTAATCAAAAATTGGTTGCTTTGGCAAGAAAGTTAGATATTCCACTTGTTGCAACAAATGATGCACATTATTTGAGAAGAGAAGATGCATATAATCACGAAGTTTTGCTATGTATACAAACAGGTAAAAGAATGAGTGATATGGACAGAATGAGGTTTGATACAGATGAATTATATGTAAAATCTCCAGAAGAGATGATAGAGTATTTCAAGGCTTTTCCAGATGCGATTGAAAATACAGTCAAAATTGCAGAGAAGTGTAATGTTGATTTTGAATTTGGGCATACAATACTTCCAAATTACGATGTCCCAGAAGAATTTGAGACACATTACGATTATTTTAAAAAACTATGTGATGATGGAATAAGAAAAAGATATGGAGAAAACCCATCAGAAGAAGTTCTAAAAAGAGCAGAATATGAGCTAGGTGTAATCAAAAAAATGGGATATGTTGATTATTTTTTAATAGTATGGGACTTTATTCATTATGCCAAAACACACAACATACCAGTAGGTCCAGGGCGTGGTTCTGGTGCAGGTTCAATTATAGCATATGCAATTGAAATAACAGATATTGACCCAATTAAATATGGCTTGCTATTCGAGAGATTTCTAAATCCTGAAAGAATTAGTATGCCTGACTTTGACGTTGATTTTTGTTATGAACATAGACAAGATGTAATTGACTATGTATCAAGAAAATATGGACATGACCACGTATCACAGATAATCACATTTGGAACAATGTCAGCAAGAATGGTAATAAGAGACGTAGCAAGGGTTTTGGACGTTCCATATTCAGAAGCAGACACATTGGCAAAAATGATACCAAACGAATTGCATATTACAATAAAAAAGGCTTTGGAGCAAAATAGAGAATTAAAGGAAAAATATGAAACAGATGAAAGTGTAAAAAATCTTTTAGATATAGCAATGGCATTAGAAGGAATGCCAAGACAGGCATCAACACATGCTTGTGGAATAGTTATAACAAAAGACCCAGTAGACACTTATGTGCCATTATATGTGCGCGACAACCAAATTTCAACACAATATATAATGACAACATTAGAAGAACTAGGACTTTTAAAGATGGACTTTTTAGGTTTGCGTACACTTACAGTAATCCAAGATACAATCGATTTAGTAAAACAAAATAGAGGAATAGATGTAGAATTTGACAAAGAAATGGCAGACCCAAAAGTTTATAAATTGTGGCAAGAAGGAAAATCTTGTGGAATATTCCAGTTCGAGTCACAAGGAATGACAAACTTTATGAAAGAACTAAAACCAGACTGCCTTGAAGACTTGATAGCAGGAGTTTCTTTATACAGACCAGGTCCAATGGACCAAATACCAAGATATGTAAAAGGTAAATTAAATCCAGGTCATAACGAATATACACATCCAAGGTTAGAGCCAATATTAAACGTAACATATGGATGTATGGTTTATCAAGAGCAAGTTATGCAAATAGTACGTGACTTAGCAGGATACTCTTTGGGAAGAGCAGACTTAGTAAGACGTGCAATGGGTAAAAAGAAACTAGATGTTATGGCAAAAGAAAGAGAAGTATTCATAAATGGACAAGTGGACGAAGAAGGAAACATAGTTGTTCCAGGTTGTGTAAGAAATGGTATAGATGCAAAATCAGCAGATAAAATATTTGACGAAATGGCAGAATTTGCAAAATATGCATTCAACAAATCACACGCAGCTTGTTATGCAGTAGTAGCATACAGAACAGCATATTTAAAAGCATATTACCCAGCAGAATTTATGGCAGCAACATTAAATAGCTTTTTAGGAAATCTTGACAAAATACCACAATATATCGATGAATGTAAAGTACTTGGAATAGAAATATTAAAACCAGAAATCAACAAAAGTAACACAAAATTCACAGTAGAAAATGGTAAAATACGTTTTGGACTTCGGAAGTATTAAAAATGTAGGAACAGTGCCAGTAAATAATATTGTAAAAGAAAGAAATGCAAATGGAGAATATAAAAACTTTGCAGACTTTTGTGAAAGAATAGCAGACGAATCAGTAAACAAAAAATGTGTAGAAAGCTTAATAAAAGCAGGAGCCTTCGACGAATTTGAACAAACAAGAAGCACACTTTTAGCATCATTTGAAACAATAATAGACACAATCCAATCAGGAAAGAAAAAAGGCTTCCAAGGACAAGTAACAATGTTTGACTTAGGTTCAGAAGAAGAAAAAGAACAGTTAAACGAAATAAAATACACATATGACGAAAAAGAAGAACTGCCAGAAAAAGAATTACTATCACTAGAAAAAGAAATGCTAGGAATATACATTTCAGGACATCCACTAGAAAAATTAAAAGAACAAATACAAGCACAAACAAATATAAACACAATAGACCTAAGAGCAATAGACGAGCAAATGTCATCAACTCAAGACGAGGTCGAAATGATTATGACAAGACAAAGTGGAAAGACAAAATATAAAGATGGGCAAAGTATAAAATATGCAGGAATAATAACAGCAATAAAAAAGAAATATACTAAAAACAACAAAATAATGGCATTTGTAACAATAGAAGACTTATATGGAACAGCAGAAATAATAGTATTTGAAAACGCATACATCAAATCAGGAAAAAGCTTAGTAGAAGAAAATATAGTAATGGTAGACGGGCGATTAAGCATTAGAGAAGACGACACAACAACAATAATAGCAAATGAAATAAAAGACTTTGGAGAACAAAAACAAAAAAACTTCATACTTGATATAACAAATGCAAGTGAAGAACAAAAAGAAAAACTTCGCGGTGCAATTAGATTTTTCAGCGGAGATAGAAACAATATAAATGTAAAAATAAAAATTGGAGAAGAATTAAAAGACTGTGGTCAAATTTATTTGACTGACGATATTTTAACAGAATTTGAAGAAATACTTGGAAAAGAAAAAACATTTTTGGGACAGTTTTAAAAAATACTGAGCTGCCAAAGGGGACGAACCTCTTTGGCAGATTTTTAAATCCATTCTCCATGTTTCTTAATATAAACTTTCTTAGCAAACATTGCAACAAAGCAATATAAAATAGGAACAAGTAGGATAATAGACATATAAGGAAGTGGAATAGGCACTAGACCTATAACTTTTCCTAGCCAAGTAAATGGTACAGCAATTCCAATTATGCTAAGAGCAATTGATGAGAAGTATACCATTTTACTTGCATTACTTTGTACAAATGGTATTTTTGATGTTCTTATAATGTGCATTCCTAAAAGGTTTGATACTATGCTGTAAGTAAACCATACTGTCTGGAATAGTGCTACTTCACGTAAGTGGAACACAAACCATAATAAAGCAAATACAAGTAAGTCAAATGCTGAGCTAAGTGGTCCCATAAATAGCATAAAGTTTTTCAAGCTTTTTAGGCTAAATTGTCTAGGTTTTTGTAGATATTCTTTATCTACATTATCAAATGGAAGTGTTAATTGTCCAAAGTCATAAAGCAATCCTTCTACTAATAATTGTATTGGTGTTTCGGGTAAAAATGGCAATAACACGCTTGCGATTATAACAGACATAACTTCTCCAAAGTTGAAGCTTGTTGCCATTTTGATATATTTCATTAGGTTTCCAAATGTTTTTCTTCCGCTCTGTAACTCCATCTAGTAAAACGTGTAAATCTTTTTCTAGTAATATGATGTCTGCTGATTCTTTTGATATATCGACAGCTGTATCAACCGAAATTCCTACATCTGAGTTTGTTAGTGATGGTGCGTCGTTTATACCGTCTCCCATATAACCAACTACATTTCCAGCGGTTTTTAGTAGTCTTACAATTCTGGCTTTTTGGATAGGCGAAAGTTTTACAAATATATTTGTTTTTCTAAGTAGTCGTAAAACAGCAGTGTCTGTAAGTTTTTCAATTTGACTTCCTGTTACAATTTGTTTTGAGTTTATTCCAACTTTGTTACAAATACATTTTGTAACTTCTGCATTGTCACCAGTTAAGACAACTACACGAATTCCAGCTTTATTTAGTTTTTCGATAGCTGATTTTGCATATTCTTTTGGTGGGTCTAAGAAACCAATAAATCCAAGAAGTACCATATTCTTTTCATCGCTAACTCCAAAATCGCTAATATCTTTTATATCATTTTTCTGGCAAACAGCTATAACTCTTAAGCCATCTTTATTCATATTTTTTGAAATTTGTTTAATGTTATCCTTAATTTGTTTAGTAATTGGGGAAACTTGTCCTTTATAATCCACCATTGTACAAATTTCAAGGATTTCTTCTACTGCTCCTTTTGTGATTAATTGATTTTTTGTCCCATCTGAAACTATAACAGATAAGCGTCTACGTGAAAAATCAAAAGGAATTTCGTCAATTAATTTATATTTTGTAGTATATTCTTGCATATCATTTTGAAGAGCTCTGTTAACAACAGCTTCATCGATATTTCCTCTTAAGCCTGTTTGGAAATATGAGTTCAAAAATGCATGTTTTAAAACACGTAAATCTTCATCGCCATTTATATCTAGATATTTTTCTAGAACGATTTTGTCTTCTGTTAAAGTTCCAGTTTTATCAGTACATAGAATGTTCATAGCTCCAAAACTTTGAATAGAATCCAGTTTTTTTACAATTGTTTTCTTCTTTGACATTTTTACTGCACCTTTTGAAAGGCTTGAAGATAAAATGACAGGTAGTAGAAGTGGAGTAATACAAATTGCGATTGCGACTGCAAAAGTAAAAGCAGTTACAGGTGAATGTTTCCAAGCGTTTAAAATAAATACTATTGGCGTTAAAACTAGCATAAAACGGATAAGTAATTTGCTAATACTTTCAATTCCATTTTGAAAAGAAGATTTAGGCTTTCCAGTTGTTATTGTGTGTGCAACTTTACCAAAATAAGTGCTATCAGCAGTTTTGATGACTGCACATTTTGCAGAACCACTAATAACATTAGTTCCCATAAAGCAAATAGTATCTAAATCAGAAATGCTATCTAGTTCATCTAAAGAAATTTCAGAATTAGCAACTTTTCTTACAGCGTCAGACTCTCCAGTTAAAGAAGACTGACCAACATATAAATCTTTTGCCTCCAAAACCCTTAAATCAGCAGGAATCATACTTCCAGCAGAAAGAATTACAATATCACCTAATGTAATTTCCTTAATAGGAATTTGAACTTCTTTTCCATCTCTCATAACGGTTGCAGTAGTTGCAACTAATTCTTTTAGCTTTTCAGCAGCCTTATTAGAACGATACTCCTCAAAAAACTCTAGAAGCGTACTTGCAGCAACCAAAATTGCAATAACAATAATATTTGCATAACTTGGAACTTCTGCTAAATAAACATCAGTATAAAAAAGTATTAAAACAATTCCGAAGTAAAATACTATTAAATGGACTAAACAAGCTTTCTAAAAAGTAGTTGTACCATTTTTTAGGTTTGGCCTGACTAATTTCATTAAGCCCATATTTATGTATTTTTTCTTCAGCCTTACTAGAAGACAAGCCTTTTTTGCTTATATTATAAGTTTTAATAAAATCTTCCTTTGGAAGTGTACACTCTTTTCCATATAATTTTTCTACATTTACATCATCTTTTGAATTTTTTGTATTTGCCATATAAAATCATCTCCACTAAAAATTATACCACTAATTGAAAAAAGCAATACAAAAATATAGAAAAAAATAAAAAAATATTATATAATCGAAAAAAACAGAAAGGAGAGTATGACAATTTAAAGTCATACAGCAAAAAATATGGAAAGAACTAGAGTTGCAGGAATTGTCCCTATGGAAGGCGGTTTCGCATTTATGCATAGAAAAGATGTAATAAAAAGAAAAGACTATCAAGAATATTACACATTTCCAGGTGGTGGACTAGAAGAAGGTGAAACACCAGAAGAAGGAACGATAAGAGAAATAAAAGAAGAATTTGGAATTAATGTAAAAATAGTAAAAAAACTATATGAAACATACTCAGAAAAATTTAATCAAAGAGAAATATTTTATTTGTGTAAATATATTGATGGAGAGTTTGGAACGGGAGACGGACCAGAATTTAATAATGACCCTAAGTATATTGATAGTGGTAAATATATTCCAGAAATTGTAAAGAAAGAAGATGTGGAGAGCACTTTGCTTTTGCCAACAGAGATTAAAGAGTTATTAGTTAAAGATATAAAAGCAGAAAATTTTAATTTTTGGTTTTGAAAAATAAAAATTATGTAAAATATACAAGGAAACACTTAGACTTTTTTATGGTATAAGTGAGTAGTAATATTTTGAGATTGGAGATAAGATGAACATAACAAAACCACAAAAAATCAATTTAGAAAAATTAGAAGACATAAAATTAGCAGAAATAAAGAATGACCAAGAAATTGAATATGCCAATATAGAAAATGAAGAATGTAATAATATATTATTACGAGACACTGAATTTGAGCATTGCAGATTTAATAGCATAGTTATGCAGAATGCTGAATTAGACAAAATTACATTTAGTGATGTCATATTAAAAAACTGCGATTTTTCGAACACCAGCTTTATAAACAGCACGTTTATAAGATGTGAATTTAGTAACTGCAAATTATCAGGTACTAGCTTTTCAGAGAACAGATTATTTAATGTTACATTTTCAGAAACAAATGCCAACTATATTAACTTATCAATGGCAAGCTTAGAAAAAATACAGTTTAAAGAAATGCAAATGCGAAACTCCTATTTTCAAGAGACAAAAGTAAAAGACATATTTTTTGAAAATGTTGCTTTAACACGGAGCTCAATTTTTTAAAACAAGCTTAAAAGGCATTGACTTATCTACTTGTAAGATAGAGAGATTAGCGGTTTCAATTGAAGATATAAAAGGTGCAATAATTGACCAATTTCAGGCAATTGATTTGTTATATTTGTTAGGTGTAAAAATTAAATAAACTTTTTGGGACAGACTAAAATGTTTTTTTCTGCAACATTTTAGCACTGTCCCAAAAATGTTAAATAAGTATATTATAAAATAAAGTTGTTGTCATACAAAGTAGAACACCGCAAACTGTAGGAATTAGGAAACTAAGGAAAGTCCATTTCCAGCTACCAGTTTCTTTTTTTATTGTTAAAAGAGTAGTGGTGCAAGGAAAATGCAAACAAGTAAAAATCATAACATTAATAGCAGTAAGCATAGTCCAGCCGTTCTGCACTAAAATTTTGCCAATAGAGAAAGTATCGTCTAAATTAACCAAAGAATTTTTACCAAGATAGCACATCAAAATAATTGGCAAAACAATTTCATTTGCTGGAATTCCAAAAATGAAAGCTGCTAAAATATAGCCATCAAAGCCCATTAGTTTGGCAAAAGGGTTTAAGAAGTTTGCTATGATAGAAAGTAAGCTCGCTCCGCCAATTGAAATACTTGCAAATAGCCAAATGATAAGTCCAGCAGGTGCAGCAATGGCGATTGCTCTGCCTAAGACGAATAATGTTCTGTCTAAAAATGAGCTAACAAGTATACGTCCAAATTGTGGCTTTCTATAAGGTGGCAATTCTAATACAAAAGATGATGGCATTCCTTTTAAAATTGTTTTTGATAATATTTTTGATACTACTAGTGTAAGAAAAATTCCTAGGAGTATTACAAATAGAACTGCTATTGTTGATACAATTGAGGCTCCAAAACCTTGCATTGTTCCTGCAATAAATATTGTTGCTATTGATATTAATAGAGGAAATCTTCCATTACAAGGGACAAAGCTATTTGTTAATATTGCAATTAGCTTTTCTCTAGGTGAGTTGATTATCCTACAGCCTACAACGCCTGCAGCATTACATCCAAATCCCATGCACATAGTAATCATTTGCTTTCCAGTACAACAACATTTTTTAAAAAATCCGTCCATATTAAAAGCAATTCTAGGTAAATATCCCAAATCTTCTAAAAAGGTGAATAATGGGAAGAAAATTGCCATAGGTGGAAGCATTACAGATACTATCCACGTAAGAGTTTGGTATACTCCAGCGATTAACATATCTGAAAGCCAGTTAGGACAATGTAGCCAATTTGCAAACAAGAATAGTTTTTCTTGAAACCACCCGAAAGCACTAAACAAAAGTTGCGAAGGGTAATTACTTCCTACAATGGTAAGCCAAAAGATTAATCCTAAAAATAAAATCATAATTGGAAAACCAAAGGTTTTAGAAGTAAGTATTCTATCAATTTTTCTAGTCATACCGACCATTATTTTCTGTTTCAATAGTGCAAACTTTTTCACAAATTTCTTCAGCACGCTTCATAATGGCAGAAACAATAACATCAGGCGATTGTGTATCTTTTGGATATTCAACTAGTTTGGGAGTAGGCATTATTTCTTTTTTGCAGACTTTTGAAATAGTATCCATCAAATTATTTAATGTTTTCTTTTTTCGTGCAATAGTTCCGAACAACAGGCACACCCAATTCGTTAGATAATAGTTTTAAATCGATTTTAATTTTTTTCTTTTTAGCTTCATCTAATAAATTTACACATACAATAACATTTTTAGTTATTTCCATTATCTGAAAAACTAAATTTAAATTTCTCTCTAAGCAAGTGGCATCAACAACAATAACAGTAGCATCTGGGCTACCATATAAAATATAATCACGTGCAATTTCTTCTTCTTCAGAGTTAGACATAATAGAATATGTACCAGGAATATCAACAAATAAGAAATCATTTCCTTTAAAAAGGCAATTGCCAGTAGCATTTGAAACTGTTTTGCCAGGCCAGTTGCCAGTATGTTGATGAAGGCCAGTTAAGCTATTGAAAATAGTAGACTTACCAACATTTGGATTCCCGACTTAGTGCAATGGTGTAGCCATTTTTATTTTTCATATTTCTTAAATCTTCTTCTAACAATCGAGTTCCAGTAGAAGAGTTAGTAAGGCCCATAAAAACACCTCCTAATTTAATTAATATAATGTATGTTAAAAAAATTAAAAGGTGATAATATATAATCTATAAACTTACAAAAATTGAATATGCATCTTCATCTCTGATGGCAATCAAACTTCCACGAATATCGAAAGCTCGTAATCCACCAGAAGGGCTAGCTAAAATAGGAGTAATTGAAGAACCTGTAACTAAGCCTAAATCTAAAAGTCTTCTGCGAATTTCTCCATTGCAAGTTAAATTTTCTATAATGCCCTTTTGATAGATGGGCAAAGAAGTCAAAGACATAATATTTCTATTCATTGGGCATGCCTCCTAAAATTATGTTTTGCACTTTGTTCTAATCAATGCTGTTAAACTTTTAAAAGTGCCTTTATAATATTATATTTTGTCGAAAAATAAATGTTACTATTGACAATTTATTTTAATTATGAAAAAATAGCAAAGTAAAATAAAGAAAGGAAAGGTAGATAAAATGGAAAAAATAAGAGGATTTGAAGTAGCAAAAGGTTTTGAAGATAAAGGAATTAATTTACCAGTTAGAAAAACAAAATACTCAGCTGGATATGATATAGAAGCTGCAGAAGACGTAACAATACCAAGCTTCAAAAAAGGAATGAATCCAACATTAGTAAAAACAGGAATAAAAGCATATATGGCTGATGACGAAGTTTTAATGCTATATAATAGAAGTTCAAACCCAAAGAAAAAAGGACTAATATTAGCAAATAGTGTAGGAGTAATAGACAAAGACTATTATGGGAACCCAGATAATGATGGACATATAATGTTCGCATTCTACAATATAAAAGAAGAAGACATCGAAATAAAAAAAGGAGAAGCGATAGGACAAGGTGTATTCCAAAAATACTTTGTAACAGATGATGATAATGCAGAAGGAGAGAGAGTAGGCGGATTCGGTTCAACAAGCAAATAGTAGAATGTAAAAATAAGACAGTATGGTCATAATAATAAAAATAAAATTTTAAAAATTTTTATCCTTACAGTTTCAACGGAAACAGAGGAAATATACATAAAAAAATTAAGGTAAAGGCTTTGACTTTTACCTTTTTTTGTAGTATAATAAATATGGTTAAAAAATCCAGTAAAGTTATAATAAAAGTTTTTTTCTTACATAACTTTATTATCTTTTTTTCGCCAATAAAAAATGCTGAAAGGAGTGAACTTACATGTTTAATGTAGGAGACAAAATTGTATACCCAATGCACGGAGCAGGGGTTATAGATTCAATAGAAGAAAAAGATATATTAGGGGAGAAACAAGCTTATTACATATTAAAAATGCCTGGAGAAGTAAAAGTAATGGTACCAACAGCAAAGGCAGAAGAAATAGGAGTAAGAAACATAATAGATAAAGGTTCAGCAGATAAAGTAATCGGAATACTAGAACAAGATGAAACAGTTATGGACAAAAACTGGAATAAAAGATACAGAGACAATATGGACAAAATGAAAAGTGGAGACATATATGAAATAGCAGACGTTGTAAGAAACTTAAGCTTTAAACAAAAAGAAAAAGGACTATCAACAGGAGAAAAGAAAATGCTAAACAACGCAAAACAAATACTAGTAAGTGAATTAGTATTAGCAGAACACGCATCACAAGAAGAAGTAGAACAACTAGTTGATAACAAAATAAACACATCATATATGATGTTTAGAGCAGATGATATACAATCAGAAAGTGTGGTAAATAAATTTATACCATTTGATGGAACAGGAACAAATAACTAATGGGAAATGTCCAATTGGGGACGTTTCCTTTTTGGACATTTTGCTCATTTTGAGGCATATCTTTGTTTTTTATTTGTTTTTTTTGCAAAATTTTTGAAATTGTATTGACAAATTTCCTTTGACATATTATAATATCAATTGTCATTAATTGATAACCAGTTCATTATTTATGCAGATGTGGCGGAACTGGTAGACGCACAGGACTTAAAATATTGTAACTTTTTAAAAGTTTAAATCTTTGAAAGCCTTGTGTAAGAGTACATTGAACCAAAACTAAAATTTTAAAAACATAGATGTCTAACAAAATGTCTAACAAATTTTAGAAAAATATATAAATTGTGAAAATATATGCAGATGTGGCGGAACTGGTAGACGCACAGGACTTAAAATCCTGCGGATGAATAATCCGTGCCGGTTCGATTCCGGCCATCTGCACCAAATGCATATAAAAAAGCAATTTTATATATTGGTGTTTCCTATAACTAAGTACCAGTTAGTTATAGGAATTTTTTTTATTTAAGCACATTTCCTTTTATTAGGAAGTGTGTCAGCTAAAACATTAGCCGAATGTTGTTTGTCAATAACTTCATTATTAGCATATATTTGAGTAGTATGTATGTCACTATGTCCTAACCAAACTTGTATATCATCTAAAGAAACACCTTTTGAAAGTAAAAGCGTAGCACAGGAATGACGAAGTTGACGTAATTCGATTTTCCTTAAATTGTTATCTTCAATTAATTGCTTAAAATATCTTGTTACTCTATCTGGTCTTATCAAAGCTCCTTCTTCATCTACTAAAATATAGTTTTCATCATTTTTGTAACTATTACCATATAGTTCTTTATTTTTTTGTTGTTGTTTATATTCTTCTTTTAATAGTTCTTCTATAAAAGGTATAAGAGGCAGAGACCTATTACTTTTCTTTGATTTACATCTATCTTTTTTAACAACTTTGTATTTACCATCTATTGTCGCATGAGTTACAGTATGAGAAACTGTAATAGTGTGTGCATCAAAATCAATAGCTGTCCACTTAAGTCCGACAAACTTCTTCTCTTCTAAAACCGATAATATGCTGCTAACAAGACATGTAGCTCTATTAAGTTTCCTTCTACTTTTTCAAATAAAGTTTCTAATTCTTTTAATTTATAATAAGAAGGAATAAAATCTTCTTCTTTTCTTCTTAATCCATGAGCTGGGTTAACATCTATTACTTCAAATTCAGTAATAGCATCTTCAAGACTTTTGTGTACATTTGCGTGATAACGATTTATAGTTTTGTTTTTTATATTCCTTGTTTCTTGTAAATGTAAATAGAACTTTTTTATATCTGCTCTTGTTAAATTATTAAGTGTAATTCCTAAATTATTAAAATATTTGGCTGTTATTTTTACTTTACTTTGATATCCAGAATATGAAGTTACTTCAAGAGAATTCCTTGCAAATGGTAGCCAAACTTTTAGTAAATAGTCTCCATACAACATATTTCCAATGTCATCAGTAGAAATATCATCTCCAGCAGGAGCAGGAGTAGTTACATCTCCTGCCACAGCTTCTTGTACTATTTCTTCTTTAGGTGTATTTAATTCTTCTTCAAATTGTCTTTCAACTTCTTTTTGTTTTTGTTTTGCCAGTTTTTTATTACCGTGGTATGTCTTTAATTCTAAGACTTTTCCATTTTTGTTGTCTTTTTCCATCTATATAGTAGTTTAGAATCACTTGAAACCAACCACGGCTAGTTGTTAAATTACTTGCAACTGTTATATATTCTGGGGTTACTGTATTTGTCATTTTTATATAATCTCTCCTTTCAATTAATTAGTCCTGTGTGCCTACCACTTTCGCCAAATTTTAAAATGTAACCCATTTATATACATAAGATAGTATACAATATGGGTCAAACAGGGTAAAGGCTTTATTAGGCATTTTGGAGATAATTAATGATGTTAATTTTAGGTATACGATAGTCTCTACCGATTCTTTTAGATGGAATAGTACCAGTAGTTAATAAATCATAACATTTGTTACGTCCAATTTTTAAAGCTTGTCTCATTTCTGTAACTGTTAAGACATCATCAAAATCTGCTAATAATTCTATTTCTTTATTTTCTAAATTGTTCATTTTTACTACATCTCCTTTATAATTAATAAAGGAAAAAGTGTGTATTTCTTATTTATTTTATTATTTTGATTGATAGTTTGACTAATAGTATGTATAGTAGTATAAAAGTTGTTTTAACTTTTCCACTTTTTCCTACACAAATTTTTATATTATTTAAAATGGCTTACCACCAAATGGATTTTTTGTTTGCGAATCTAGTGGACCTGTTATTCCATCTAATAATTTTCTTGATGTGTTGCTTTCTGTCGTAGATTTATTAGTATTTCTAAAACAGTCAATACCATCTTTTTGAGCTTCTACATATTCTGTGTGTGAAAGTACTTCTGTATAAAATGCCTTTTTTGGTTTTATGAAATAGTTTTTTTCATGGCACCAACCTACATATTTTCCATACATTACAGTTTTTGGAACTCTATCATCATTTAAAAACATTTGGTCAATAATCTCTGTACTTTCCAAAAAGGCTTCTGCAGAGTTATTTGCTTTCCTATATGTAGATACAATTGCATTACTTTCTTTAGTATTAGCAAGTTTACGAGTATCAGCAATTTTAAGATATTCTCTTAAAGCTATATTAGCAAGATAGTCTAATGCTTCTTGTGTAAGAATTTTACTTTTATCAAATTTAATGGCTTCTTCATCTGTTATTTTTTTATCAAAAGGTAAGATGAAGATTCTTCTATAATATCCATTATCTCCAACATCTAACTGTGGAAGATTGTTATTTCCGATATATAAATTTGCAAAAGGGCTTGATATTATATCTTTGTTTATATTTTTCTTCAACACTTAGCTCATCTCCGCGTAATAATTTTTTTGAAGACTTCAATATTTGAGATTATATCTTTCTCGACTTCGGTTTCTGTGTTTAATAGCTTGTCTGTTAGCTCAGAGGCTGTAAATCTACCACTCAACTGTTTCATAGTAACATGACAAACATTTTCTTTTCCAACTAGTGTGTTTATAAGTTCTATTGTTGTACTTTTTCCATTCTTAGCAGACGGACCGATAGAAGAAAAAGGCTAGTTCCAATTTAGTACTAGAAGTCATGCAATATCCTATAATCTGCAAAAGGCAACGTTTACGTTCAAGATTATTACAAGTAATATCATTTAAAAAATTTTCAATGTCCTTATTTACTAAATATTCATGGTCATTAATATAATTGGCATTGATTTGACAAGTAGTAAAATACAATGGTGAATGGGGGATAAGCCTTTTATTTATTAAATCATAAAGACCATTTTTAAAATTAATAAATTGCTCATTTACTGTCATTTCTTGAACGATTTGATTAATTCTAATATAATCTAAAATTTCAGCTCTTAAGTGTTTCTTAGCATTTCTCTTTATGGATAAAATGGTTTGCTCTATTAATGTTTTGTTCTTATGATATACTCCATTTTCATACACATAAAAATTTTCTCTATAAAATTTTATATATATTTTTTTCATAACTTCTTCTGCTATTTTAACATGCTCTTCCATTTCTTCTTCTGGTTCTCCAGCAGGAGCTTCTTCATCAGCACCTGCAAAAGTTACTTCATCATAAAATGCTTTATCTATTTTTTCAGCAGTGGCAAGTAGTTTGTCCCAGTTAAATAGTCCTTGTATATGTAGCTCTGATGGGTCTTTACATTGTGGGTGTACTTTTTTAGATGAAATAGTATAAAGTTTCTCAAAGGGAAGTACTTTACAAGCATTCTTAACAAAGTTTTCTCCACCATTGTCAGGCTCTTTATGAATATAAATTTTATTGAACCTTTCTAAATAAGTGGCAAATTCCTTTTTAAAGTTATTTGCTCCTGGTACACCAAGGCAAGGAATTCCGGTAGTTCCAAAGTGTCATGGCATCAGATTCGCCTTCTACAATTACAATGAAATCGTTAGAAGGAATATCCGCTAATCCATTTAAACCATATAGACTAATTTTTGAACTTTTTTTCCATGAGAACCTAGGTTTAGAATTATCTTTTGGGTCATGCCTTAATCTAGTTGCAACTAGATTTTTATTTTCATCATAATATGGAATATGTATACAATTATAACCATTTGAAAGACCCCACAATTGTAAGATACCTAAGTCTAGTTTCTTTTCTTTTGAATAATCTTCTAATGTATAGGTACTATTAGAAAATTCGCCTTGATGTACTAATTTGTAAGCTTGTTTTGTATCAATATTTTCCATTTTGGCATAGAATTGTGTAATATTTCCACTTTCTCCGGCAGGAGTGGCAGTGGTATAACCCTTTATCTAAATTAAAATTGAAACTTGGATTTTCTTCATGATGGAAGGGACAGCAAGAAATCAGCTCTCCTTTATCATTAATTGTATATTTACCTTCAATATAAGGTAGTACGAGATTTTCATATTTGTACATTTGTATTTCCTCCTATTTTTTAATTTTAGGAAAACGGCTTGTAATCTATGATGTATTAGTGTATAATCTTATTAGTTGAATATAAGAGAACCCACAATTCATGTGCCGTTTTCCTTTGAAGATTATTAGAAGTTATGAGCCTTCTAATAATCTTTTTCTTCTTCTGCTTCTTGTTTTAATGCCAAATATTCTTTTAGTGAAATGTATTCTTTATGTTGTTGTTCTTCTTCAAGTTTCCACAATTTTTCTAATTCCATTTTAGCAATTAAAATTTTACCATTGTATAATGATATTGTTGATTTTGTATTTGAATCTATATAATCAATAATATCATTAATGTAAACAAGACATCTTGCCATTAGTAATTCTGGATATCTACCAGCAACTGCTTCATATAAAAATGTATTTACAATTTTATTTACTACATGAAACATATTTGATTTTTTCTTGTTTAATGGTATTTTTGCATTTCTATAAAAAAATATGATTTGGTATAGTTCGTCTTGCCTATATTCTATTGCTGTTGCAAATAGTTTTGGTTTTGGTATAAATACTGGTTCTTCAACAAGTGTCTCAAAATCTTTAAAAGAAAAATTAGTTTCTTCTCTAAAGTAATTTTTCCAAGATTCAATAAGTTGTATTTGTTCATCATCGCTAAAAACTATTTCTTCTATTCCTTCCATTTTTAATTCGTGTTTTATTGAAGTTATTTTTTCTTTGATGAACTTTCTAAGTCTAACTGTTCCTGATTTATATTTAATTACGGGTTTTTCGGCAGTTATCTTTTTTCTTCTTTTCATATTTCTTTTTCTTCTTTCTATAATATTTCAAGATTTTTGGTTCTTGTGGACCGTAGGTTTTTATTTAGTGGGAACCTATAAACCCAATGTTCCAGTTTTAATTTCATATTTTGTTATTCCTTTCGTATGAATTTGCAAATATAGTTGCAAATAATAGTTTTCATAGTTATGTCCTTGTGGTATAATCTGATTATAAAATAAAAGAATAATCTGCCCACAAAAATTTTTATTAAAAGAAATTTTGGCAGAAAAAAGGAGACAATTATGATAGAGTTTAAAAGAGTTTCTTTTAGTGTACTGTTTTATGAAAAAAATGAAAAAATAGCATTATCTAGTAACCATGGCTCACATATAGACGGGATATTGTTTGATTATGAAAAATTAGGAACTGGCTTATGTAGTATAATTAATTCTAAAGAGCAAGTAGAACAATTGAAAATAGAGTTTCAAAAAAATATGAAAAAATATATAAAATATGATTCTATTAAGAATAATGGAAAGATTAATCTTTTAAATATTCAAAACAATATAACTACTATTTTTAATGAATTATTAAAAATAAGTCCATATTTTATTTTTTCTAAAAATTCGTTTGTTAAATATTTTGAAAATGTAACAGAAACAATAAAAAAAGAAAAGATAAATGATATTAATAAATTATATAAAGAAAATATAGATAAGATTTTAAATGCTATTATAAAACTTATAAACTTAGCAAATATATACAAAGATAATGAAGTAAATGCTTTTTTATTACCAGAAGCTAGAATAACATGCAATATAAAAAAAGAGAAAAGTTTTTCTATTAGATACATATATGTAGTATCTACATTAGAACAGTTTATAACAATTTCATATTATCAAACCAAATTAAATAAAAGATATTTAATGAAATGCAATTATCCCAATTGTAATATGTATTTTGTTGCAAGTAGAGGACAAGAAAGATTTTGTACTAATCCTTGTCCAGATAATCCTGATGAAACATGTAGAAGTATTCCTAAAAAACGTGAATATAATTCAGACGAAATTTACAAATGGGAATTTGAATTTGAAGATTTAAACTTACTATATAAAAGACTAAATGAGCGTTTTAATGATAGAAGAAAAAGAAAAACAACTAATGAGAGTAACAAGAAAAAGCTACTAAATAATAAAAAGAAATTTATGAGCTATGTTACCCAATTAAAATCATTAATAAAAGGAGCAACTAAGGACGAAAATAGAAATTATTATTTAAAAATATATGGAGAATTTCTAAATGATACCGATAAAAAGCTTAAAAAATCGCTTGTAGCAACAATAACTAAACCTAAATACTAATGAATGAAAATTTACTTTTTTATTTACAGTATTAAACATAATTTTTAAAATTATAATATTAAAAATAATATGGGTAAAATGTAAAAAAAGGATAAATTTTAACAACTTTCTATTTTATAAGTTATAACAAATATAACTATAATAAAATTAGGAGTTGTTATTTTTTCTCCACTTTTTACTTTAGGAATTATTAAGAATGATTTTTGATTTTAAGAGATTCTTTATTTGTAAAATATTATTAGGATACTAAAATGTATACTACCTAAAATATGAAATAAAGGAGAAAAGCAATGGATTTAGAAAGTACATTAATAGAATTATTAGAAGAAAAACAAGACGAGCTTGATGCAGTAGAAATAGACCCAAGCAGAATATCAAATATTAAAATCAATGATGAAGCTATAAATGGAAAAGAAGATTTAAAACAACAATTTAGATTCTTAATTGATATTATAAATGATATTATAAAATATATAGATACAGTTCATATTGATAAGCTTTGTATGATTGAATATTGTTCTCAAATTCTTTTATTACGAGCCAGCTTACAAGATATAGAAATTATGTTAGAAGAAGAACCACCACTAAAATTGAACCCACAAGAGTAACAATATCGCCTTTACCAACCATTTAACTTCTGTTATACTTAATATAATAATAGTTGGTAAAGGAGGTGCAAGATATGTGCTTGAAAACCAGTCAAGAGCAGGAAATCATAAAACAAGCTCAAAGTATAATAGACCTATTACAAAATGGCAGACAAAAGGAAAATCTATTAAAATATGAAGTTATTAGACAGCAAGGTAAATATAACATGGTAGATCCAAGAGCAAGACAATTAACAGGACTAGCAGAAGATGATTACTTTCAAATTATGAAAGATTATAAAAAGCTAATCTCTAAATATCCAGATATAAAGGCAAGAGCAACAAGAGAAATAGAATATATTAAATCAGCTGAAATCTCAAAAATAATAGTTATAAAAGGCTGTAACAATTGTATAGAAATTGTAAGTAATAAATTAGATGTTAAAGAAACAGACTTATGTGAAGAATGTAGAAAAATAGTACAATTTTACTTATCTTCTCCATAAATCATATTAACATCTAATTTTTTATATGGAATGGAGAAAGTAAAAAATGGAATTTATAAGATATAATAATAACCCTAAAAATAAAAGAACAGGAGACTGTGTTGTAAGAGCAATAGCATTAGTAACAAATAGAAGCTGGGAAGCTATATATAGTGAGTTAGCAGAGCAAGGAATAAAAGAAGGTCTAATGCCAAATAGTAGAGAAAATTGGAAAAAATACTTAAAAAAATTAGGATATGAAATGCAAAAGATGCCTAAAAAAGAAAATGGAAAGAGATTCACAATAGAAGAATTTGCAAACCAATTAGCAAAGGAAGATAAAACATATATTATAAAAGTAGCAAAACATTTAACAGTAGTAAAAAATAAAAATTTATATGATACATGGAATTGTAGCACTAGATGTGTAGGCAACTACTGGATTATAGAAAGGGAACAATAATGATAATAAAATTTATAGTAAAAGATAGCAAATATACACAAATAATTGAAAGATATTTGGAAGATGGTGGACCTTTTGTACTAACATATCATAATAATAAAGCGGAGTATGAACATTTTAATGGTATTGTAAAGAAATTAAAGAATTCTAAATGTTATACAGAAGAATATTGTTCATATAAAGCAGTTCTTGAACCAATTATATATAAAAACTTCACAAATTATATTGAGATGTCTACTCAAAATAAAAAATGGAAAACACCAAGATTTGATGTAAATAAACTTGCCAAATACAAGGATAATATTTTAAAAGAAGTAAAAATACAAGTGAAAGATATAATAATACCAAAGCCAAAAGGTAATACAGAAGTTTATTATATAGATTTTATAAGACAGACTATTACAATTTAAAAAAAGGAAGATGTAGAAAATGGATAGAGAAATAATTAAAGAAATAATGAATCAACTAGAAAATCTTTCAAACAAATATAATGATGATAATATTAGACTAGCATTTTACATATTACACAGATATGGAATATTTGAATTTAACAATTATATTACTAGCGAAGAATTAACTAAAATTAATGAAGAACTAAAAAAGAAAGATACAATGTTTGATGAAGATTTTAATTATCAAGTAGACATGATTTTAAATGAAAATAGATAAAGGAGTAACAAAAATAATGAATCTAGAAATTAAAGATAATATACATGAAATATTTATAAAGCTACAATTGCTAGCAATATCATCAAAAGACATCTATAACCAGCTACCCCCCAATTTTAAAAATAAAATTATAACCAATTATCCTAATAAAAATCTTCTAATTAAATTAGATGAACTAGAAACAGATATTAAGTATTGGTTAGATAATTATGAGCATGTATGTAAAGAACTAAATATTAAAGTAAATAGGAGCAAAGAAAAATGAAAAAAGAAGAATTAAAAAAACAAAACTATAAGGAGTACCTAGAACAATTTAAAAAAGAATTTGAAGTACATAGAGAACTTAGAATAAAAGAAACCCCCATACTATTGAATATATTTAATGAGTTTATAGAAAATCTATACTCTCCTACTCTAACATGTCAGAAAGCTACTGAGATGAAATGTAAAATAAATGAAGAAATGAGAGTTACATTAACAGAAGAACAAAAAGAGCTTCTGGAACAATGGCAATATTATGAAGATAGAATTTTAGATGATATGGTTGAGCAAGCTTTTGTATATGGGTATGCTATGGCAGTTGCAACACAAGAAGAAACTACAAAAAAGCTATCTAATAAATAGGTGTTAAAATCAGTTTTAACAGAAGAAACATGTACATCACTGAAATTATACAAAGATGATATAAAATCAGTAAATATCACGAATATATCAGCAATTTGCTATGAACAAAAAAGTATTAATATAAAGTTATATTAAAAATTAGTGTAAAGAATGTAATTGGAAATACAAAAATTACATTTCTTACACTAATAAAAAAATATATAGTAAAACAAATAAATCTATTGTATTTTATAGAGAAATCAACTATAATAGGAATATCCTTTTACAAAGGAAATCTTTGGAAAGGAGGAATCTTCGATGAATAATGCAGACTTAGTATGGCATTTGGTAACGTTACTACTACAAAAAGAAAAAGACTTAAATCAAGTAGCTCTTGACCAATCCAAAAAAGACAGTAAATCAAATGACCAAAAACAAGATGAAGCTTAGCTAGCTGAAAATTATGATAATGTAGCACTACCACTTTGCTACATTATCTTTTTATATAATGAAAAAAACTAAATGCTACCACACATTTAGCTCTTTTCGAATCTTCGATAAATATTTTTGTTACTTAATTAAGTTAAATATAGTATACTACAATATTTATTATATGTCAAATAATTTTCAAAAATTCCAAAATCAAAAATAATTTCCAAAGAAATTATATAATTCAGTATTCAAAAGGAATCTCTGTTATATGTACAAAGAGAATATTACAATTACGATTCCAAAAGTATAATAACAAAAAGATGTCATAGGAAAAAGTGGAGAAATTTTGCTAACTCTTATATTATATACATTTTTATATTATATATAATTAATTTTTTCTTAAGGTGTGAAAATTCTTCCACTTTTTCCACTTGTAATATTATTTTGTGAATAAATATAAAAGATTCATAGATGTAGATACTTTTTTGTTAATTTTCTTTGAGAGTTGAACCAGTAAGACTTTCAATAAGAAGTTTATTAGATAAAGAATACGCATATTTAAAAATATGTTGGTTCATATATTCTGTTTGTTCATCTTTATATAGGTTTATTTTTGATAAGATATTTTTTTGTTCATCGGTCAAGGTTTCATTTAGTAACTTTTCTTGTTCCCCTATCTTTTTTAAAATTTCATAATAACTAGAATCCATTTTATAGATGTCGTTTTTGTATAAATTAAATAATTGTAGAATTGTTTTACTTTCTTCCATTTTTTACAGCTCCTTTTTTGTTATTGTATAACATTTTGTATGATAGGTAAAGGAGCAGGAAAATATTATTGATTAGAAAGATGGTTTAAATAGCTTTGCAAATGTTTTTGATTTTCAGTAGATAAAGATTTGTATTGTTCAACAATATTAGCAATTTCTAATTCTTTTGTATTTAAGGTATCTATTTTGTTAGGTGTATTTGTTCTTTGTAATAAATAATCAGTAGAGCAATTAAAATAATCAGCAAGTTTAATAAGATTTTCTACTGTTGGTTTTGTTTTTCCTAACTCATATTGTGAGATTAATTCTTGTGATACTTCAATGTCAACAGATAACTTTATTTGTGTTATATTTTTCTTTTCTCTTATGTTTTTTAAATTCTCCATTTTAAAATTCTTTGAATTCATAGTGAACCTCCTTAAATTGCTTTAATTATAACAATTACAAGGCTAGCTACTAGAAGTTACACTTATTGTTAGAAAAATAAATATAAAACATACTTGTAATAAATAGAAGTTTGTATTATAATGATGTTGAAATATCATTAATATAAAAAGCTATTTTGTTATATGTGGGGGTGGTAACGAAATGTAGAATAAATTTAGAAATATATAAATAAAAAATACAAAAAGGAGAAGAGAAATGGGGAAATTAGAAAAACTAGAACAATTACAAAAACTAAAAGATACTGGAAGTTTAACAGATGAAGAATTTAAAATTGAAAAAGAAAAATTATTAAACAAAAAGGAATCAAATAATAAAAAAACAAAAGTAATAATAGCTATTTTGATAATAATAGCATTATTAGTGGGTGGTGGAATTGGAATTTATTATATAACGAATAATAAAACTGCTCCAACAACTTCAACAACAGATGATAAGTCAAAAGAAGAACAAGGATTTAAACAAGAAAGTGGGAATATAGCTGTTAATGGAACAGAAACAGTAAGTTTTCGAAATATGAATGTAGAAGATGAAAAATTTAACGAAATACAAAGAGAAATTTTAAACTATTTTGATAATGATTATATGTGGTTTTTGTCAGAAGAAGCCCAAAAATATCCACAAGTGTTTCAAGGAGCAAAAGTTGAAACATTGGCTGTTGTTGTAAAAGTATTAAAATCAACAAATGATGAATTTGAGATTTTAGCATTGGATTGTGATTATCGTGGATATATGGGTTACGGTGCTCCTGATATCGAAGGTATAGATGTTAATCAATTACGTATCATTAAGGGAAAACAAATGAATGAGAGATTTGTAAACGGAGATAAATTTGTATTTTATGGAAAATATGAAGATATCGAGAGTAGAGATATAGATGGAAAAAATTATGTGATACCAAAATTAGAAGCTACTAACATTGTAAAATATGAATATGCAATAGAAAAACATAGTTTCAAGACTGTTAAAAATGTTGCAGAATATATATTTGGAAAGGATATAAAAATTTCAAAAAATAATGAAGAAAATGAATACTATAAAGTAACATTAGACAATCAATCTAATTCAAATTTTAAAGTTTTTAATATGCGTAACGATATAGGAATGATTACATACGATATTGAAGGAAATGATTTAGATTCAAATATCACAAAGCGTTTATTTGTTTCAGCAGATTTTCAACATTATATTGTATCTACACATGACGCAACTACTAAACATGTATATGTAGAGTACTTTGGTAGAGATTTAAAGAAAATATGGAGTAGAGAATTTGATTATAATTCAAGTAAAGCTTTTATGAGTCCAGTTGATTATACATCAGATAAATTGGCAGCAGTTATAGATAATGACTTATATTTAATTGATTTAAAAACAGGAGAAAATATAATTGAACCAGTAATTGTTGGTGAAAAAGTCAAGGTAAATATGATGGCTGATGGAATTATATTAATTGGTGATAATAATAAAGATACAATTATGAAAGTAGACTATGCAGGAAAAATATTA
This sequence comes from uncultured Clostridium sp., assembly GCA_947648905.1. Lineage (GTDB taxonomy): Bacteria > Bacillota > Clostridia > TANB77 > CAG-508 > CAG-269. The sequence continues at coordinate 428,032 of CANSPP010000001.1, forward strand.
TTTAAAATTAATGCAGAAACAAAAATGAAACAAATAACGAGTGCAACAACACAAATCGTTAATGGAAAAATGGTAGTTAAATTAGAAGGAGATTTGTGGAGTGATGAATATAATACAGATGGTTGGGGATATAAATATATTGTATTAAATAATGATGGAACGTTAGAAACAAGAACGGAAGACCTTATGAATGATAATTTTATAGCATAATAAATTTATAACACAACTATTAAATATAATAAAAGGTTCACTACAAAAAAAGTAGTGAATCTTTTTTCTTTTTATCGGCTTGTAAAAACGAACAAAGTATCGTAGAATAAAATTGATACAATACATAAGTAGAGATTCTGTTTTTGTCTGCCATACAGTAGAAATATTGTAAAAATTGTATTGTATCCCCCATTTATTTTAAAGGAGCAATATTAAAATATGGATAATAAGAAATCTAAAGAATTAAACGAAATATTTACAACATTTTTAATAAATACAAAAAATAAAAGAAGTAGAAATATTGTAACTACTTGTAAAATTACAAGACAACAAGCAAGAACAGGACTAATTAAAATAATAACAATTAATGTAGTTGATATTTGTAACTGTTGTGGTGGAACTGGTAAAAAAGAAGAATACAGAACAGGAGAATGTAAAGCTTGCAAAGGTGCAAGAGTAGTACAAGAAGAAACAGATACAATAGTAGGCACAATTAAACTTAAAACTATATGTGATAATTGTAAGTGTAAAAATTGTAATGGAATAGGGTTTGTATATAACAAAAAAGATGTAGTCATTACAATACCACCTAAAACTAAAAATAATGATTATATAATTTTAAAAGGACAAGGAAATAAATTTATTAGAAATCAAAAGAAGCGGAAACATATTTGTAAGAGTACATATTTTGGGAGATAAAAGTAAAAGAAAAGGAAAGATTATACATGAAAGATGAAATATATATTGTTAAAAATGGAAAAACAAAATCATTATATATTTTGTAATAGGAGGAGTAATGAAAGTAATAAAAGATATTTTAACAGATTATGAAATAAATAATAGTAAAAGTGAAAAGTTAAAAATACAAATAGGATATAGGGATATAGATTTTTTAATAAAAGGTTTAAATAAATATAATTTAATTGTAATTGGTTCAAGACCAGCAATGGGAAAAACATCATTTGCATTAAATATAGCTATAAATGTTGCAGTAAAACAAGAAAAAACAGTTGCAATATTTAGTTTAGAAAATTCTGCAATAGAATGTGTTAATAGAATATTAAGTATAGAAGCAATGGTCAATACAGAGAAAATAAGAGACAATAAGTTTGATGAAAGTGAAGCAAACAAAATTAAGAATGCAAAAAATGAATTAGAAAATAAATCAATATATATAGATGATACACCAGCAATGTCAGTAAATGAGATAAAAGAAAAGTGCATAAAATTAAAACAAGAAAAAAATATTGAATTAATAATTATTGATTATTTACAATTAATAAGTTATATAGATAAAAGTAATGTCTGTTTAGAATTTAAAAAATTATCACAAAAATTAGATATACCAATAATTATAACTTCACAATTAAATAAAGGACCACAATACAGATATGAACGAGAAGAAGACCCAACACCTATATTATCCGATATAAATAATGAAGTTGTTAAAAATGCTGATTTGTTACTGTTTTTACATAGAGATGATTATTATAATGAAGACACAGAAAAAAAAGATATTGCAACGATAAAAACAGCAATAAATAAATATGGAAACATTGGAGAAGTAGAACTACTTTGGATGTCAAGTTATTTAAAGTTTGTTGATTTATTAGAAAGACAAGATACAATTATAAACGAAAATGCTATGGAAAAACATATTAAATATATAAAAGAACATACAAATTGGTTTGAAACTATTAATATACAAGATATTAAGCAAATAGAAACCAATTATTGGAACAATACCCATATCATATTACTAAAAAATGGAGAATTATATATAAATGGAATTCGCACAGAAAGTAATATTAAAGATATATATTCTCTTGAAAATGGAGAGATGTTTGAAATTAAAAATGACAACAGCATTATGCCAATAAAAGAGTTAGAAGAATGGGATGATTTAGATATGTATTTATACAACGATGGGGAACCATATAAAAAAATAATTTATGATAATGGAAGCATTGCAGGAATAACACAAGAAAACAAAGTTGTTGCTGTTACATTTTGGGGACTTTATGGAGTAATAGCAGAAAACTTTATTGAAGTCGATGATATATTTTTTGATGAGAATAAAGAAATATATGTATTAAAAAATGGAAAGAAAGAGTCTTTATTTGTTCATTGTATATGGTAGAATAATCAAAGAGAATACTAATAAAAAATACATGCCAAATTGCTAAGGTATGTGTTTTTTTCAATATATAACTAATTTAAGTAATATACTTTCATATATGAGATATTAAACTCGGCTTAAAACTGATTTTAACCGGTCGAAGATCCTGCGAAAATCATAAATTCTTTAATTCAAGCTCCCTACTTCTTGCTTATCGTAAAATATTATAAAAGGAGCGAGATTATATGAAAAATTTAAATTTTGTAGTAATAGCAGATGATTTTAGATATATAAATCATGCAGTAAGAACAGCAGAAGGACTACTAAAATGTAGTAGTTATACAGCTATATTCAATTTACAAGAAGAATTTAAATTGGATTTTAACATAGACTTAGAAGAAACCAAAGATAAAATATATATAGATGAAAATAAGAATCTTACAATTAAATATATAGAAGAAAAAATTTACGAACTAAAAAAAGAAAAAGACTTAAATTTAGCAATACTAGATTTAGAAGATGAACAACTAGAAATAGACTATAAACAACTAAGTCAAGTACTGAATAAATTAGCACATGAATTAGATATTTTAGTATACATCTTCCCTAAATTAAAAGAAGAAATCAAGGATAATGATTTTAATTTAGATAATATTGAAAACAAAGAGATTACAGAGCATGCAGATGAAGTATGGTTTTGTCATATAAATAAAAAACACAAATCAAAGATATATGTAGCTAAAAGTAATCTTACTAAAACAGGATTTATGAAATTTAGAAATGGCGAAAGAATAATACCTAAGAAATAAAGAAGGAAAAAGTGTAAGAGATTCTAAAACTTTTATATAAAATCTAACAACTATACAAAACGTAAAAATAAATAGTTTTAAAAAACAATTACACTTATTCCACTAAAATTTTACAAGCTAAAATTTCTGTAACTATTGTCAATCTCATCTTGACTAATACCAATATAACGAAGTGTAATAGAAGGAGAACTATGGTTATAAATTGTTTGAAGTACAGCTTCATCATGATATTGTTGGTAATGGTGGTAACCAAAGGTTTTTCGCATAGTATGAGTTCCCACTTCGGTTAGTCCAATATTAACAGAAGCTTTTTTTAAGATTCTATAAGCTTGTGTGGTTGTAATTGGTTTATTAGTTCCAATTTGACTTTGGAACAAATACTCTCCCTGATTCATATTTCTAGTATATTTTTCTAATTCTGTATATAAATCATTATATATTGGAAACTTTTTAATTTTTTTAGTTTTTTTCTCAATAACAGTTATATGACTTCTCATATTTCCATATTCATCTCTAATGTCATCACGATTTAAACCAACTATATCAGACACACGCATACCTGAATTAATTCCAATAAGAAACATCATATAATTTCTAGTACCACTTTTTTTCAATTCTTCTTTCATTTCTTCAAGTTTATTTTTATCTCTAATTGGTTGAACAAAGTTCATTTTTTATACCTCCTTTTTCTCTTTATGACAATATATTATATAACCAAATTTTGGAATGGTCGAGGAGTTTCCATACCATTTTTTATTAATATATCAATAAAAATCAGGTCAAAGACTTCATATTCTAAAGTTTGGTATGATTTTTAAAAAGGTACGAAAATAAAGATTGTATTACATTTTGTGAAAAATCTGTGAAAAGTAGTGCAAAATATAAAAATATATGGTATAGTAAGTGTGTTATTAAATTTATTCTAAATATTTAATCAATATATTTTTTATTCTAAATATAAATCCAATAGTAAAAATTAAAATAGAAAGGATGGTATAATGGATTTAGCAATTGAAAATGAAGTAACTACAAAAAATAAAGCAAATGATGAAATTAAATTATTCATAAATGAATTAAGCAAAACTTTAGAAGAAAACAGAAATATCGATTTTGAAACTACTTTTGAAAATGAGATATATAATGACATACCATTAGCTTCTAAATATAAAGACCAATTAAAAGATATAATTAATCAAAGTTTTGAGAAAATGTCCTATGATAAAGCCTTTTTTTACTTTGATTATGATAAAATAGAAAACAAATACTATTTAGATTATTATAATGAAGGAGATATAACAAGGACAGAATTTACAAAAAAAGAGTTTAAAGAATTAGGAATGAAAATAGGAACATTTTGGAGACCTTATGGAAAAAATGGACTTAGAGAAGCGGATTATATGGGAGAAGGAATAAAAATTGATATAGAATCAGAATTGGATATTATGGATTTTAATAATAAAAATAGTAGAAAGGTACAAAAATGAAAAATAAAGATATTATAAAAGAATTATTAAATGTGAATATAGAAAATATAAAAGAAGAGACAATTATTATTAATAATAACAAACCATTCTTTGTAAAAGAAGATTATGACATAAAAGAAGGAGAACCTAAGTATTTTGAACCAGATGAATATGAGAGAAGTACGGGAGCAATAGCATTAATTAGTAAAAATACTATCCCCTTAATAATAAATAAAAAGTTAAAATATCCGAGCCCATATGGATGGAGTAAAGAACTAGAAAATAAGGATGTATTTGAAAGATGCCATATTATTGCATATAGCTTATCAGCTAAATTGGCAGATAAAAGAAATATTTTTATAGGAACAGAACATTTAAATTCTAGTGTAATGATAAAAATTGAAAATAAAATTAAAAATTATATACAAAAAAATAATATTAGAATGTTATATAGAGTTACTGTAAAATATAAGGGTACTAATCGAATTCCAACAGGAATATTAATAGAAGCTAAGTCTCTTGATGATGATTTCAGTCTATGTCAATTTTGTTATAATATTCAAAAAGATGTTAAATTTAGATATAGCGATGGTATAATAATTAAAGATAAAGGAATTATAAATAATATTAAAAAGATAATAATTAAAAACAAAGTTAAAGACAAAACTAAAGATAAAAGTGAAAAAAATTTAAATTATATAATTAATAGAAAAACAAATGAATTCCATTTATATGATAGTAATTGCAGTAAATTAAACAATATTGACATTAAATATATACAAGAAACGACAACCACCAAAAAAGATTTAATAAATGCTAATTTGAAACCATGTAATAAATGTATTATAGATTAAAAATATAATATGTCTAACAAATGTCAAACAAAATTAAAATTTTTTAAAGAACTTGCCAAAGTACTGATATTATGATAAAATTTGAACATAATCAAGTTATATCAGTAATTTCTCATAGATACCAAAAGGGAAAACTTGGTACTTGTGGTGCCAATAAAACACAGGAGTTTTAAAACTTAAAATCCTGCGGTTGAATAAACCGTATCGGTTCGATTCCGATCATCTGCACCATTAGATTTATCAATGCTTTTAAAGTTTTTGATAAGTCTATTTTTTATTTAAAAATACTATCAGTATACAATTTGTATACAAAAATATCTAATTTTCATTTTAATATGTATGTTATTACCTATTCTCAATAGATAATAACTTTTTATTTTTATGCAATTGCTATGCTTAAAACATTTCCAATTACTTTTGCTGAATTTTCACTAGCTGTTTTATCTACATGAGCATATAAGTTTGCTGTTGTATTAAAACTAGAATGTCCAAGCCATACTTGAATATCTTTCATATGAACAGCATTTTTTAGAAGAAGTGATGCACAGCTGTGCCTTAAATCATGTAACCTAATTGGTTTTAATTTGTTATTCACAATAATTTCATGAAACTTATGTGTTAGATAGTCTGGTTTTATAAGTGAGCCATCTTCATTAACACATACATAATTATCTGTATTCAAATAACAATCTTTAAATATTTTTTTGTTTTCTCTTTGTTTTTCTTTTTCTTCAAGCAATAATTCTTTTATTTCTGGAATTAGTGGTAAAGTTCTATAACTTGAACTTGTTTTTGTTTTAGCTTCTGCTACAATTTGATGTTTTCCATCATAACTTGCTTCTGTTACTGTAAAGTTAATTGTTATTGAATTATTCTCAAAATCAATAGCATCCCATTTTAATCCAAGAATTTCTTCTCTACGAAATCCATAAAATGCACCAATTAGAATTGGTATTTTAATATTACTATTTTTTATTATACTAAAAAGTAATTGTAACTCATATTTGTTATAGAAAGTTGGAACATAAGGCTCAACTTTTGGTGTATCAACTTTCTTTGCTGGATTAGAAGTAATTAAGTCCATCTTTTCTGCATAAGAAAGAGCAGATAAAATATTTGCATGATACTTTTTAACAGTTGCACCTTTTAATTTTAGTTCATTAAAAAGATAAGTGTAAAATGCTTGAATATGAATTGGCTTTAATTCTGTAAGTGTAACATTTAAGTTTTTAAAGTAAGGATAAATCCTTTTATTAATTATTCTTTCGTAGCCACCATAAGTTGTTGGTCTAATATTAGGTTTTATCATTTTAAGCCAATTTAGCATATAATCACAAAATAAAATACTATTGTTAGAATTTTGTGCCATTTGGGTTACTTTCAAATTATTGTTTAGTTCTTCTTCATATCTTCTTCTAATTTCTTCGGCACTCTTTCGTGCTGTTTTCTCAGATTTTGCAATAGGAATATCAGTTGTTACTGATTTCCTACGAGGTGGATTGATACCATCTACTATATAAAGTAGTGCCACCCAGTTTTTACTCCTTTTGTAAATTGTTGCTGTTACTTTAACCATCTACAATCTCCTTTCTCTATAACAGCCAATTTACTTTAACATGAATTGTTAGTTTTAGATATTAAAGTAAATTTGGTAAATAAATTATTTTGTGTTTGTTAAGTAATTGATTATCATTACTTTTGGAATTTTATATTCTCTTCCAATTTTCTTTGAAGGAATAATATTGTCATTTACCAAAGTATAAGCTTTTGTAATTCCTACACCTAACATTTCACGAAGTTGCTTAATATTTACTACATCTGGATAGTTATTAAACATTAAATGATAGTTGTCTAAATTGTTCACTCAAGTACCTCCTTTAATCTATTTACCCTTTTTAAAATTTGGGTTATGTAATATTAAATTGTCAATGTGCAGTTATTTGTTATTATCTAATATAATAATATCTAAAACTAACTAAATAATAACATATCTACTTGCAAGAGTCAATAGTTTATGATAAAATAATATAAAAAAATAACTGTATCAAATAAAAGGTTAGGTGAACTTATGAAAAACTTAAATGAAGATGTTATTGATTTTATTAAAAATAGAAAGATTAGTAATGTAATTAGATTATATGTAGATAGAAATTTAAGGAAAGAATATCTTACTTATATGAGCTACAAAAAGGTTAAAAACGATTTTGAAGCTATTTTAGTTCAAAAAGATAGTCGTATAGGTACTTTACTTTGTAACTTCTTAAATTGTGATTTTAAAGCTATTCAGAGTGTTAAAAATTTTGTACAAGAGTATAGTTTAACTTTATTTGCAGAAATAACAAAAATGAAATTAAAAAATACCTATACTTTAAATGAGTATGAAAAGTTAATAAATGAATTAGTAAAAAAATCTGGAGATAAATTAGAAAGCATAAAAGAAGATTTTATTTCTGATATAAATTACTTATTTAATGTTAATTCGTTAGAAGAAATAAAAGATTTAACACCATTACAAAGATTTTATGTTTTAACTATGAGCAAGAATAACAGTAAAGCATTATCACATTTTGAAAATGATAAATTGAATATTGCACTTGGTGATTTATCAAGATTAAACACACCATTAAATATTATTGATGAAAATCAAGCAATAGAGATTGCTAAAGCGAATAAAGATAGAATCTTACAAATACCATATACTTTTGAAAGTAATGATATTTGTCAATTACTGATTATCGAACTTCAAGAAATTGTTTGCATGGACAAGTTTGAAATTAAAAAGTGTAAAAACTGTGGAAAATACTTTGTTCCAGAGAAGAGAACTGACGAATTGTATTGCAACAATATTTATGAAGATGGCAGAACTTGCAAAGAAATCGGCTCTTTCAAGGTAAAACAAAAGATGATTAATAATGATGATGATTTGAGAACTTATAGAAATGTTTATCAAAAACTATTGTTAAGAACAAGAAGAAATCCAGAGAATTTGCAATATGAAAAAGAGTTTGAGAAGTTTAAAGAAGATAATAGAAAGATGAGAGAAAAACTTGATAAAGACAAGGTTACTTATGAAGAATATGTAGAGTGGTTAAATAAAAAATAAATAGGGGAAAAATATGAAAAAAATACAAAATTCATTTTATAATAATTGTGAGCATTTTTTTGAGAACAGAAAATATGAAAAAATCAATAAATTTTTAAAAGAAAATGTATGGATAATACCTATAATATATATTATAGGTACAATAATTTTACTTTTTAGAAATAAAATTTATGGTTTGCCATTTGCACCAATTTCAGTTATTCAGTTTTCTCTTTTAGTAGTATATTTAATTTTATTCGTGGTTGCATTTGCCTTTTTAGAATATAATATTATAGCATTTGTAGAAATACTAAGAAGCAACCAAAAGGAAAATAAGAAATTTAAAATAATAGGAACATTGGTATGGCACATTGCGTTATTAATGATTACAAGCATCATATTAATTATAATAATAGGAAATAATAGAAAATTTGTTGTATTACTATTGTTTTACTATATTTTATATCCTATTTTTAGTGCAATAATTAATAATAATGGCATATTGGCTGATTTTATAACGATTTCTTTATATGTAACATTAATATTAGAAATTCCTATATCAATAGGAGGATTTAAGGGGCAAGATGTTATTTATCAAAGTATTGATGATTGTATTAATTATGAATATACTTACTTTGGAAATTATGAAGGACTGTACCAGTTTGTAGACAAAGATAAAAATATATGTTTAATACCTATGGACAATGGTTTTATAACTTACAAAAACAATAAATAATATATATGGAGGAACATATGAAGAAAAACATTCATAAAAAATTTAGAGAATATATAAATGACAATATATGTAAAATATTAATAACATTAGTGATATCTATAATAATATTATATTTTTATCCTAACTTATTGTTAAATGCAGATATTACAAGTGTTGTAAGAGCAACATTTACAGGCGCTTTTATTGGACTATGTATATCAAAATTACAACATTCAAAACTGATTGATGGTCATCTAGTTTTGAATTGCTATATGGGTATAACGTTAGCACTATCTTTAATGCGAAAAAATAATAATATATTAAATGTTATTTCATATTTTATTTTGATTATTTGTATATACTATTTAGTAGGTGAAATAATAAAAAATAAAAAAATCATTATTAAAAATAAATCTATTATTATAGAATTATTATCACTATTAGCTGGAATAATTGCACTTACAATTCAAATTTTAGATTTTGCTAATATTATATAGTAAAAGGAGAAAATTAATGTTCTAGATTTTCTCCTTATTAATGACTTGCATAACAAAATGCTATGGACACTAATGTAATAATAGTATATGAAAAAACTTCAAATTATATGCAATAAAAAACGATAGCCTTTTGAGCTATCGGATTATAATGATTACGTTCTTTTCAGAACGGACACTAATGTTTTATTAATTTAATTATAAACTATTCCATGGCAGAAAGTCAAGCAAAATTCAAAATTTTATTCATCTTTTAGGGGTCTTAACCTATATAAACTTTCAAGTTGTGAATTAATTTTATTCCAGTCATTTGCTGAAATAGTAACTAATTGTCCTTTTTTTCTATATGGATCTGTAATTCTTATTTTACTAACAACCTTTAATTGCTCAACTAAAACAGTAGAGTCGACTTCTTCTAAATCAATATGAAACCAAAAACCATCTTGTAATCTTTTAGTCGTTAGTGGAAGAATAGTACATATAGGGGAATTCTTGGAAGTTCTTAATATTAAAACAGGTCTTAATTTATTTTGCTCACTTCCAATATTTATTCCAAGATTACACCAGTAAATAAAATTATTATATATTGGAAATTTAGGAAGTTTTCCATTATACCTTAAATTAGCCTTTTCTTTAGTCCATTCAGAAAACTGAATAGCATCAGAATTATTGATACTATTTAATAAATTTTCAGTTTCTTCAATATTATTGTGAATTTCATCATTCATAATCTCACCTCGCTTTTCAAAGTATAACATATTATAAATCACAAGTAAACAAAAGTTTGCACATTTTATAAAATTATTTTACAATCCTATACTTATCATATTTAAAAGTATAAGATTGTTATATTTTATTTTGTAGTTATAAGTTTTTCTCTTATATCATCACTCATAACATCTATTCTCTCGATTACTCTATTACAATATATCGTATTTATAAAGTCAAATCTATTTGCAGTTCTTGCAATTTCATTTAGAGTTTTTCCAACAGATTTTAGTTCATTTATTATTGGTAAAAGAATTGTATCAGAAGGAGCATCTTTAGGCTGATAATTTGTAATAAGACTTCTAAGATAACCGCTTCCTGATAAATTTGATTTTAAAGCATTTTTCTTAAATCTTTTATTTTCTTTTTCATTAAAATAAAAGATTTTTTTAATATCTCTTTCTCTCAATTATATCACCTCTTTTCTTAATATAATTTAAAATGGGGATTGGGGTGTCCCCATTTATTTTGAATTTGTGCGGGAAGACAAATTCATTGCTTGCTGGGACAGCAAGTTGCATTTGCGGGATAACAAATGCAGTGCTTGCTAGGACAATATTTTTTGTTATTCTTTTAGAATCCCTATTTTCTTAAAGTAAAAATATGTTTCTTTACCACCTAAAAAGAAGAGAGAATATTCTTCTAGTTCATCAATTTTTAACCCTAATTGAATAATTTTTTGAAGCATTTTACATTCTTCTTTATTCAGTTCAAATACTTCATCATCTTCAAAAATTAATTGCAAATTTGGAAATCTATCCATAATATCATGGTATTGTTTTTTTAGCTTTTTATAATCATCATTCTTGTTTTTCAATTCCATTCTTACACTATCAAATAACTCATTTAGTTAAATAGAATTTATATCAAATAATCTTATTTCTTCCATCATTTTTTACCTCTTTTCTATACATAAATTAATTCTTTTAATATTATTTCTTCAGCAGAATTCTTAATGTTATTCATAAGTCCAACCCATTTTAATTGGTCGGTCGCTTTTAATTCTTCTGTAATATTTTCTTTTTTAGCTAATTGTTTCATTAAAAATTCAAACCTATCATTAGCAGTTTTATCAATTTCTAATAGATGTTCTTGCAGTTTATTGTTCATAAATAAAATAATATATTCTGATTTTTTCTGCTCTTTTAAAAATTTTAATCTCATTCTTCCGAACCTACCAATTTCAAAATTCTTTAAATTTTGTGATGGTATTAAATTTGGCAAATAATAATCTCCTTGTTTTGTGTATTCAATTTTCATACATAAATCATCCTTTCAATTTTTATTTTCACGTTAAAGGAATTGGCTTTTGATTTTAAAATTCGGTATACAATTTGTATACAAATCATTTTATTTTTGAAATTTTTAAGAAAATTAAATATCTTTGAATTTTTGAATAAAAAAATGAATGAAAGTGCTGATTTTAATATAGTTGGGAGTATATTTAACTATCAATAAAAAGTAATAGTTAAAAGTATCTATAAATAAACTTTAACCCCTTAAAATCCTGCGGTTGAATAAACCGTGCCGGTTCGATTCCGGCCATCTGCACCACGGAGTAGCAATATAGCTACTCTTTTTTATTTTTCATAAGGTAGATTTTTTTCACGTTTTTGTATGGATCTTTCTATTTCTCTTTCTACTAAATCGTCTAAGATATGAGCATAGGTTTTTCAAAGTTCTTCAGGAGATGTACCTCTTGTATGTTTCATCATATGTGTATTACAACTTATATCATAAGAATATTACTTTTTATTTAAAAAAGTTGAAATGAAAAAATAGTTATGGTAGTATTATTTCAAAGGGGTGCGAAACATATGAAGAAAAAATTAATAAACACAATTATTTTAATAATAATATTGATAGCATTAGGCATAATTACATTTTTATGTATAAATGCAAAAAAAGACGAAGAACTAACAAGCATAAAATCAAGCAATGAACTTCTAAAAATATATGAAGGAGAAAACTACAAATCAAAAGAAATAAACGAAACACTAATTAACATTGCAACAATGCCATTTAGCATTATAGCAGGCAATTGGAATAGCAGATATTATATAAATTCTAATAATATGGAATTAGACTCAAATATAACTACAGACGCTATAAATGATAGACTAGTACCAGAAAATTTGAAGGGAAATTCAGCGTCAAATTCAAACGAAACATCAGTAAAAGATTATTCTACAACAAATATACAAGTGGAAAATGTAGATGAAGCAGATATTACAAAAACAGATGGAGATTATATTTACTCAATATCAGAAAATGATGTTGTAATAACAAATGTTATAAATCCAGAAGAAATAAAAATAGAAGCTAGAATATCAGGAAAAGGAGTGCCAGAAGACTTAATTTTATATAAAGACAAACTAGTAATCATATCAGAGGATAATGATAAATCAAAAATGTATTACAATTATTCTAGTTATAATAGCAATACAATTGTAGAAGTTTATGACATAGAGCAAAGAGATGTGCCAAAATTAATAAAAAGCTATCAACTAAATGAGCCATATTATACATCAAGGTGTATTAATAATAAATTATATGTAATAGCATCTGGAACATTGAGAAAAGAAAATAACGAAATCAAAATTGATTACTATGAAGATAATAAAACAAAAAATTTGGAACTGGATAATATTAAATATTTAAAAGATATAAATACGAAAAAGCAAACACTATTCTCAATGGTGGACTTAGATGATGCAGAGAAAGATATAAAGTTAAATTCTTATTTAATAGATATTTCAAATGCATATATATCAGAAAATAGCATTTACTTATTAGATCAAAAATACGACTATAGGGGATATGCTCCACCGATAAGTAGTTTGTTTGGGTTAAAAGGAATACTTGGACCTTTTGAATATGAAAATGAGCAAGAAAATTCAAGTGGGTATAAGACAGAAATATATAAATTTGATATTTTAAAAGATGGACAAGTAAAATATAGTGCAAAAACAAAAATAGAAGGAAAGACCATAAATCAATATTCTTTAGATGAGGCTAATGGACATTTAAGAATAGCTTTATATGATGATGACGGAGCAAGGGTTGCAATATTTGATGAAAATTTAAAACAAATAGGAATAACGCAATATGTTGCCAAAGGTGAAAAAATGTATTCTTCTAGATTTATAGGAGACAAAGCATATTTAGTAACATATAAAACAGTTGACCCATTATTTGTTATAGATTTAAGTGATGAAAAAGAACCTAGAGTATTAGGAGAACTTAAAATACCAGGATATAGTACATATTTACATCCATATGATGAAAACCACTTAATTGGAATAGGTATGGAAACAGAAGAAGTTATAAATAGGAATTCATTTGGAAAAGTGACATCTACAACATCAAAAATTGTAGGAATGAAAATGGCTTTATTTGATGTAACAGATGTAAATAATCCTAAACAAATTTCTAGTATAGTAATAGGAGATAGAAGAACAACATCTGCAATTTTAACAAATCCAAAAGCGCTATTATTCTCTAAAGAGAAAAATTTAATAGCAATACCAGTAAATAATTATAGTGAAGACTTTGAAATTGAGTCAAGTAGCAATTCATATTCAACATTAGAAAGTTCATATAAAAATTATAATAAAAATTATGTGGCAGAAGGATATTTTGTATATAATATTGACATTGAAAATGGCTTTAAACTAAAGGGAACAGTAACACACGAAGTGTCAAATGAGAGACCAGAATATAATTACTACTATAATAGAAGTAGATTATTAAGAGGATTGTACATAGAGGATAATTTATATACAGTGTCAGAAACAAATGTAAAAGTAAATAATTTAGATACTTTAGAGTTAATAAGTGAGTTGAAAATAAAATAAGGGGGATTTAATATGGAAGAAAAAAATAAAAATGTAATGCATATAGCATCTCTAGTATTAGGAATAATTTCAATAGTAACATCATTTTTTTGGTATATAGCATTACCAACAGGAATATTAGCAATAATATTTGGAGCAAAGTCAGCAAGAAAAACAGGAAGTAAGATTGGAAAAGCGGGACTTATAACAGGAATTATAGGGGTAGCATTATTTGCGTTTTTGTATATAAGTATGATATTTATTTTAGTTTTAGCGAATTTATAAAACTTTAAATTATAGATAAAATAAAATAGGAACTATAAATTTTAAAAATTATAGTCCCTATTTTTTGCAATTGTATATAAAAAAATTGTTATATATAGTAAAAAAATTAAAAACAAAGGAAGGATTTATGTAAAATACGTCGAATAATATATTTATGTACATTTATTTGAAGGAAAATGAAAGGAAGAGAGGAAAGAATGCCAAGATATAGTGACGAAATCATAGAAGAAGTAAGACAGACAAATGACATAGTAGACATCATATCACAATATGTGCATTTAAAAAGAAGCGGAAGAAACTACGCAGGGTTATGCCCATTTCACAATGAAAAATCGCCATCTTTTTTCGTCTCACCAGACAAGCAAATATTTCACTGTTTTGGATGTGGAGTAGGTGGAAACGTATTCACTTTTTTAACCAAAATAGAAGGAATAAACTTCGTAGAAGCAGTACAAATGCTAGCAGAAAGGTCAAATATACAATTACCAACAATAGGCAACAATTTAGATACAGCAAAAGAAGAACTAAAAGCAAAAGTACTAAAAGTAAACGAATTTGCAGCACAATATTATCACGAAAAATTGTACAAGCCAGAATCCAAGATAGCACAAGAATATGTCAAAAAGAGAAAACTAAGTAATGAAACATTAAAAGCATTTAGATTAGGATTTTCAGGAAATTTTGACGAATTATACAGAGCATTAATAAAAGAAGGATTCAAAGATCCAGAAATATTAGAATCAGGACTAGTAAACAGAAACGATAATGGAAAATATATAGACAGATACAGAAACAGATTAATGTTTCCAATTTGTGACGCAAGAGGAAAAGTTATAGCATTTGGTGGAAGAGTATTAGATGACTCTAAACCTAAATATATAAATACCAATGATACAGTAGCATATAATAAAGGAAGGCATTTATTTGGACTAAATGTAGCAAAAAAAGGAGACATAAAGAAAAGAATTCTAATAGTAGAAGGATATATGGACGTTATATCATTACATCAAAGGGGAATAACAAATGTAGTAGCACCACTTCGGAACAGCATTGACACAACAACAAGGATGGCTACTTAGAAAAAATTCAGAGCAAATAGTCCTAAGTTTTGATTCAGACCAAGCAGGGCTAAATGCAAAAATAAGAGCATTAGATATTTTACAAAATATGGGGTGTGACATAAGAGTTTTGCAGATGGATGGGGCAAAAGACCCTGACGAATATATTATAAAATACGGAAATGCAAGATTTCTAAATTTAGTAGATAAAGCACTTTCTGTAATTGAATTCAAAGTAAAACTTTTAAAGCAAACTTTGAATTTAGATAATATAAACGATAAAATCAAATTTCTAAATGAAATAGCAAAACTAATATCAAAAGTGGACAACACAATAGAAAAAGAAATATACATAGAAAAAATAGCAACAGAATATCAAATATCAAAAGAAGCACTTACAGCAGAAGTAAACAAACTAACATATGCAGGGACAAAAAGTGAAAAAGTGTTAGAAAAATCAAAACCAGTAGTAACACATCAAATACAAAAAGAGCAAACAGTATCAACAGCAGTAAAGAAAAGGGAAAATACAGTATTATCAATATTACTAATGGGAGATTTAAATGTTTTTCAAATTATTAAACAAAGTATTGCAGTAGACGACTTTAAGGATGAATTAAATAAAGAAATTGCAAAAAAATTGTATGAAGAATTTGAAAAGGGAAATAACAATATAAATGGGATAATGGATAACTTAAGTGAGCTACAGCAAAATCACATTACAGAAATATTAGCAGAGGACTATGAAATAGACGATATAGAAAAAGCAATAGATGATGTAGTGCAAAGCTATGAAAAAGATAGAATAAATGAAAGAAAGTTTCAAATTTTAGAATTATTAGAAACTGATTTAGAAGCTGAGCAAAAAAGAGAATTAGAAAAAGAGCTAAGTAATATTATTATTAAGTTAGCAAAAATTAAATAGGGGTGAAAATTTGATGGCAAAGAAAAAAGAAGAATTAGAAGAAGTTAAAATGCCAAAAACAGAAAATAAAGAAACAAAAAAGAAAAATGTAAAAAATGTAGAAAGCAAAGAAACAAAAGTAGATAAAAAAACAGAAGTTGTAGAAGAAAATAAAAGTGAAGAAAAAGATGGAGTAAAAGAGGAAAAAGTAAATAAAATACTAAAAAAGGCAAAAGAACAAGGGAAAATAACAATAGGAGACCTAGCAAAAGAACTAGATGATGTAAATCCAGATCAAATAGACCAAGTTTTTGATGCTTTTGAAGAATTAGGAGTAAATCTTCTAAATGACGATATGGAAGAAGAACCAAATATAGAGGACCTAAAAGAAGTAGAAGATTTAAAATTAGATGAAGTAACAGAAACAACTTACGAAGGAATAAATATAGATGACCCAGTAAGAATGTATTTAAGGGAAATAGGAAGAATACCACTATTAACATTTGACCAAGAATTAGACCTAGCAAAAAGAATTTTAGCTGGTGATGAAGATGCAAAAAAAGAACTAGCTGAATCAAACTTAAGATTAGTTGTAAGTATAGCTAAAAAATATGTAGGAAGAGGAATGCTATTCTTAGACCTAATTCAAGAAGGAAATATGGGGCTAATAAAAGCAGTAGAAAAATTTGATTACACAAAAGGGTTTAAATTTAGTACTTATGCTACATGGTGGATAAGACAAGCTATAACAAGAGCAATAGCTGACCAAGCAAGAACAATAAGAATACCAGTTCATATGGTAGAAACAATAAACAAATTAATAAGAACATCAAGACACTTATTACAACAACTAGGAAGAGAGCCTAGTCCAGAAGAAATTGCAGCAGAAATGGAAATTCCTGTAGAAAAAGTTATGGAAATACAAAAAATTGCACAAGACCCAGTATCATTAGAAACACCAATAGGAGAAGAAGACGATAGCCATTTAGGAGACTTCATACAAGATGATGATAGTCCAGCACCACACGATTCAGCTGCATATACATTATTAAAAGAACAACTAGAAGAAGTAATGAATACACTAACACCAAGAGAAGCAAAAGTATTAAAATTAAGATTCGGGTTAGAAGATGGAAAGGCAAGAACACTAGAAGAAGTAGGACGTGAGTTTGAAGTAACACGTGAAAGAATTAGACAAATAGAAGCAAAAGCCCTAAGAAAGTTAAGACATCCAAGTAGAAGCAAAAAATTGAGAGATTATATGGGATAAAAAACGGAGGAAAAATGAGTAGAATAATAAACTATATAAGTAGTATAACAAGTGAACAAATTATAGATGTTATAACAGCTTTATGTTTAATTATACTTTTTAGAATTTTTAGTTCTAGCATTGCATATATAATTGTTAGAATGTTTAAATTAAAAGTAAAGAATAAAAGAGTAATAAAAGAAAGTGCATTTTATAATCCATTAAGAATGTTTTTCAGCATACTTGGAGTGTATGTAGCAGTATTACTACTAAAAAAACCATTCCAAATTTCGGTAGAAGTAATGGCAATGATAACAAAATTATTTGAAATTTGTACAGTAATAGTATTTGCAAAAGGATTAGCTGCAAGCTTTATGCCAAAATCAACATTGGTAAAAAAGATGAAAGAAAGGACAACAAAAAATGTAGAAGACTCTATGCTTAGCTTTCTATTAAAAATTATAAGAGTAGTTATCTATGTTGTGGCAGGTTTTATAGTATTAACACTTTTAGGAATAAATTTGAATGGTTTGGTTGCAGGTTTAGGATTACGGTGGTGTAATAGTAACATTAGCAGCTCAAGATACTGCGAAAAACTTATTTGGTGGATTAGTGATATTTTTAGACAAGCCTTTTATTGTAGGTGATTGGATAGAAATGTCACCATATGAAGGAACAGTTGAAGATATTACTTTTAGAAGTACAAGAGTAAGAACATTTGAAAATTCAGTAGTAAACATACCAAACTCAATTATTTCTAATTCTTCAATCATAAATTGGAGTAAAATGGAAAAAAGAAGATACAAAACACACCTATGTATACAAATAGATACACCCCTAGAAAAATTAGAAAGATTTATGACAAGAGTAAGAGAAATGCTACAAGAAAGAGAAGCTATATATGATGAATCAATAATTGTAAAATTTGATGAAATTTCTGATAATGGGCTAAATATTTTGATATCTAGTTATACAGAATCAGTAGACTATACAAGCTATTTGGCTGATAGACAAAATATTAATAGTAAGATTATGAGAATTTTAAGAGAAGAAAATATAGAATTAGCCTATGATACAAAGACTGTTTATGTGAAAAATTAAAAGACCGTTTAGGTCTTTTTTTCCTATGTTCACAGTATAGACATAATTACTGTTTATAATATATAATAAAGAAAACTAACAGGAGTGGTGAAAATGATAAACGATACAATATTAATAGTAGACGACGAGCAAAGAATGAGAAAACTAATAAAAGATTTCCTAGCAGCAAAAGGATTTAGCATAATAGAAGCTGAAGACGGAGAAAAAGCATTAGAAATATTCGAAAAACAAAAAAGCAAAATCAATTTAATTATATTAGATGTAATGATGCCAAAATTAGATGGATGGTCTGTACTAAGACAAATAAGACAAGAATCAAAAGTGCCAATAATAATGCTAACAGCAAGAGGAGAGGAGCAAGATGAACTATTTGGATTTGAACTAGGAGTTGATGAATACATATCAAAGCCATTCAGTCCAAAAATCTTAGTAGCAAGAGTTGAAGCAATACTAAAAAGAACAAGCCAAGTATCAAATGAAGTAAAAGAATACGCAGGAATAGAAATCGACAAAGAAGGCAGGACAGTAAAAGTCGATGGAAAGGCAATCGAATTAAGCTTAAGAGAATATGAATTATTAGTATATTTAATAGAAAATGAAAACATTGCACTATCAAGAGATAAAATACTAAATAACGTATGGAATTATGACTATTATGGGGACTCAAGAACAATAGACAGTCACATCAAAAAGATAAGACACAAACTAGGAAAAAAAGGAAAATATATAAAAACAATGAGAGGCGTTGGATATAAATTTGAAGTAAAATAAGAAAAGGGGACGTATTAATGAAAACGAAGCACAATCCATTAGAATCTGTAAGAGTTAAATTGTTTGTTACTATATCCACAATAATATTATTAATAATTGTATTTTTAGTAATAGTAAACAATCTAGTTTTAGGGCAATTCTACATATATAGCAAAAGACAAGCGTTAAAATCTGTATATGAAACAGTAAATAATTATTACCAAAATCCGCAAAATACAAATTTGGAGACACAGCTAGAACAAATTTCAATACAAAACAATTTTGATATTTTAATAAAAAATGACCAAAATGTAAGTATATATACTTCAAACAAAGACTTTTATTCTACATTAGGACAAATGAATGAAATGACAATAAAATTTAAAGTAGGAATGGGAGAAATACTAGAAGAAAGTGAGCAATATGTAATAAAGAAAATTAAAGACACTAAAAATGGAGTAACATATGTATTGTTGTCAGCTATGTTGGATAATGGATATCAATTGTATATAAGAATTCCACTTAACGCAATTCAAGAAAGTGTAAAAATTTCAAACAATTTCTTATACTTAATTGCAGGAATAACAATACTAATTTCAGCTGTAATTGTTTCATATGTATCAAGAAGATTTACAGACCCAATTTTAGAATTAAATGATATTGCAAAAAAAATGTCAAACTTAGACTTTAGTCAAAAATATAGAATTACAGATGCAGGAGACGAAATTAATAATCTTGGAAAAAGCATAAATGCAATGTCAGAAAAGCTAGAAAAGACAATAAAACAATTAAGAAAAACAAACTTAGAATTGGAAAGAGATATCGAAGAAAAATCAAAAATAGATGAAATGAGAAAAAGTTTTATATCAGACGTATCGCACGAATTAAAGACACCAATTGCACTAATACAAGGATATAGCGAAGGATTATTAGAAAATGTAAATTCAGATGAAGAAAGTAGAAAGTTTTATGCAGAAGTTATACAAGATGAAACAAACAAAATGGATAAACTAGTAAAACAATTGCTAGAACTAATGAAATTAGAATATGGAAAAAGAGAATTTAATGACGCAAAATTTAACATTGTAGAACTAGAAAAAGAAGTTGTAAGAAAGTCTAAAGTAATGCTAGAAGAAAAGGAAATCAAAGTAGAATTTGAAACTCCAGAAGAAGTAAATGTTATTGCAGACGATTTTTATATAGAACAAGTTATTAGCAATTATTTAACAAATGCTATAAAAAATATAAAAGAAGTAAACAACAAAAAAATAATAAAAATTGAAAATTCAGTAAATGTAGAACAGGGAAAAGTTAGAATAAAGGTATTTAATACTGGTGACAACATCCCAGAAGAACATATGCAAAAAATTTGGAATAGGTTTTATAAAATTGACGAATCAAGAAATAGAACTGATGGAGGAACTGGAATTGGTTTATCATTTGTAAAAGCTGTTATGAACAATTACCAAAATAGTTATGGAGTTATAAATAAGGACGATGGAGTGGAATTCTATTTTGAATTGGAATTAAAATTATAATGGGACATTTGGGGACGTTTCCTTTTTGTCCAAACAAAATCATAAAAAAATCAATAGTCAAAACCCTTGATATTTCAAGGGTTTAAAACTTATTTGTCGAAAAATGTCGATGAAAAGTTCTTTACAAATGCAGAAAAATGTATTAATATAATGCCAAGAGTTAACTCAAAAATTAAAATCAAATAGGAGGAAGAAAATAAAGCGATTTAGATACACTACAATTTACATCAATGTTGTAATTCTTATAATATCTATAATTATTTTTTCAAATATTAATTTATTTTTATCAAATTTAAATCAGACATCAGCACAAGAAATAGTGCAAGATAGTATTGAAATCAAAGAAGAAAACCCAAATCAAACAGAAGAAAATGAACAAGAGACAAAAGAGGAAATTACGTTAGAAACAAATGAATGGCAATTAGAAATTCCGATAATAGAATTAAAAGCGCCAATAGAAGAAGGAACAACAAAAGAAGTTATGGACAAATACATTGGTCATTTTGAAGAAACTTCAAAAAATAATGGAAATATTGGACTAGTAGCACATAATAGAGGCTTTGAGAACAATTATTTTGCAAACATAAAAAAACTAAAGAAAGGAGATACTATAATATATTATTGTAATGGAGAAAAAAGAGAATACCAAGTAGAAATAGTAACCATAATAAAAGATACAGATTGGAGTTATTTAGAAGAAACAGAAGACAACACCATAACACTAATTACATGTGTTGAAGGTCAACGAGAATATAGAAGATGCATACAAGGAAAAGAAAGGAATGAAACAAATATTGAATAAAAATATAATTAAAAACATAAAGAAAATTGCAACAGTAGTTGCATTATTAATAATGAATTTATTAGGTTTAGGAAATAGCATATATGCAGCAAGTTTTAGCGAAATAAATACATATATGGTAGGAGATTGTGGAACATTATTAACATATCAAGGAGCAGAAGTACAAGCAATCTATATAGAAAGTAATCAAAATGGAGTAGCATATCCAGCTTATTGTATGGATAGAACAAAGCCAGGAGCAGAAAAAGGAAGTTATAATGTAACTACACAAAACACATTACAAGATATTGGATTATGGAGAGTCATTATAAATGGATATCCATATAAATCTCTAGCAGAGTTAGGCGTGGCAAATCAATGGGAGGCTTTTACAGCAACAAAACAAGCTGTATATTGCTACATACACGGAAAAAGACTAGAATACTTTGGCTCAATTGGAACTGAAGCAGGAAATAGAACATTAAATGCTCTAAGAATGATATTAACAAATGCAGCTAATTCAACTGAAACAAAAGTATCAAGTACGATTACAATAAACAGAGTAACAGATAAATGGGTACAAGATGAAAAAGATAAAAACTATGTATCTAAAACATACAAAGCAACAGCAAATGCTGAAATGTCAAAATACACAATAGAACTTACTAGAGCAGACGGATTAAATATAGGCGGTATAAAAATAACAGATGAAAACAATAATGAAAGAAAAGAGTTCTATCCAAATGAAAACTTTAAGGTATTAGTACCAATAAAAGATATGAAAGAGGCAACTGCTTTTAATTTAAGTGTACAAGCAAAAGTAAAAACAAAACCAGTATATTATGGAGAAACTCAAAAAGCAGGAACACAAGATTATGCAATAACAACAAATCCTTATGAAGATGGAACAGGGATTGCAACAGACGAATATATAAAGAATGAAACAAAAATAATAATTCTAAAAAAAGACCAAGACGATGAAACAATGCTAGAAAGAGTAGAATTTGAATTGTTAGATGAAAATCAAAAAACAGTATATGCAGATTTAAAAACAGATAAAGATGGAAAAATAGTAATTGAAAATCTAGTTCCAGGGACATACTATTTAAAAGAAACAAATGCAACAGATGGATATGAAGCTTATCCAGAATTAATCAAGATAGAATTAGGATTAAATCAAGAAATGACAGTAACAGTAAATAACAAAAAACAAGAAAAACCAGAAATAGAAGCAAAAACAACAGCAAATAAGGAGGTAAAAACACAAGAAGTAAAAAAATTACCAGTTGCAGGAATGTAAAAAAATATGTTGAAAAAAAAATAAAAAACATATATAATGGGTACATAGTTTTAAATAAAAAAGGAGTAAAAATAAAAGATGTTTTCACAAGTAATTGTTTTACTTATATTAATATTATTAAACGCTTTTTTTGCAGCAAGTGAAATAGCATTTATATCACTAAATGATGCTAAAATAGAAAAGCAAGCAAAAGATGGAAATAAAAAAGCAAAACAAATAGAAAAAATGCTAAAAGAACCAAGTAAATTCTTAGCAACAATACAAATAGGAATTACACTAGCAGGATTTTTATCAAGTGCATTTGCATCAGACGCATTTGCTGAAAGGTTAGCGCCAGTATTATATAATATAATGCCATTCATATCTCTAGGAATATGGAAAAGCATAGCAATAATATTAATAACAATAATATTATCATTCTTTACACTTGTTTTTGGAGAACTTGTACCCAAAAGACTTGCAATGAAACATTATGAAAAAATATCATTTGCAACAATAGGAATAATAAGAACAATATCAGTAATAACAGCACCTTTTGTAAAACTTTTAACAGTTATAACAAATGCTATTTCAAAAATATTTGGAGTAGGAGAAAATGAAGAAGAATCAGTAACAGAAGAAGAAATAAAAATGATGGTAGACCAAGGAGAAGAAAAAGGTACAATACAAGAAGAGGAAAAAGAACTAATAAATAAAGTGTTCGAATTTAATGACATAACAGTTTCAGAGATAATGAGACACAGAAAAGATATATTTGCAGTAGACATCAATATAAGTGGCGAAGAACTAATGCATGAGCTTTCAAAAGAGGAATATCGCTACAGTAGAATACCAGTTTATGACGAAACAATAGATGAAATAAAAGGTGTTTTATATGTAAAAGATATATTAAAAAATATTGGCAAAAAAAGCTTTAAAGTAAGAAATGTTATAAAAGATGCATATTTTGTATCACAAACAAGACTAATTAATGAAGTTTTTAAAGAGTTACAAAAAAATAAAAAGCAAATAGCAATAATTGTGGATGAATATGGTGGAACAGCGGGGCTAGTAACAATGGAAGATATCATAGAGGAACTATTTGGAGAAATATATGACGAATATGACGAAGAAGAAATGGAATTTGAAAAAATAGATGAAAACACATATATGTTAGCTGGAAATATGGCAATTTATGATGTGAACAAAATACTAAATGCCGAAATACCAGAAGGAGACTATGATACAATATCAGGATTTTTACAAGAGCAACTGGGACGAATTCCAGAAGAGGAAGAAACACCAATTGTGGAAACACCAAAAGTAACATATAAAATAGAAGAATATGAAGATAAAAGAATATTAAAAATTAAAGCATGTAAAAATAATATAAATTAGGGGGCCAACATATATGAAAAGAACATTTATAATAAGAAATATAATAATAGCAGTTATAATAATTGCAATAATTGCAGGGATAGGATTTTACTTCTTTCAAAATTCAGACAAAGATTATGAAATAGCAAAAGTAGAAGTTTATAATTATTTTGTATTAAAACAAGATAATAAAACAGGGGTAATAGACAGAAACGGAAAAATAGTAATAGAACCAGAATATGATGATATAAGAATACCAAACCCAGAAAAAGCAATATTTGCTTGTTACAAAAATTCAGAAGTAAAAATATTAGGTGAAAATAAACAAGAACTTTATACACAATATGAAAAAGTAGAACCAATAAGATTAAAAAATATAGCAAGTGATTTAATGTACGAAAAAACAGTACTAAAATACGAAGAAAATGGCAAATATGGTCTTATCGATTTAGAAGGAAAAAAAGTAGTAAAAGCAATTTATGACGAAATAGAAAGTTTATCATATAAAGAGGGAGAACTTCTAGTAAAACAAGACAATAAATGTGGTGTTGTAAATATAAATGGAAGAACAGTTGTAAATTCTGAATATGACAACATTGTAGTAGATGCATATCACACAAATGGAGTAGGATATAAATTTGCGGGATATATCGTATCAAATAAAACAGATGAAGGATACAGATATGGATATGTAGACTATAAAGGAAAGAAAAGGCTACCAACAGAATATAATGAAATATCTAGAATAACAGATATAGAAGACAAAGATAATGCATATTTAATAGTTGCAAAAAATGGACAATATGGACTAATAAATAATGATAAAGAACTAATAAAAAATGAATATCAGTCAATATCATATAATAAAACAAACAAATTATTAACAATGGAAAAAAGTAAAAAATATGGAATTGCAACATTAGATGGAAAAGTAATTTTACCTGAAGAATATGATCAAATAGATATAAATGGAATATATGTATATGCAAAAAAAGCAGATAATACTACAGTATATGATAGTAAAGGAACAAAAGTAGAAATAGATAAAGATGTAGCAATATTAGATACTGAAAACGAAAACTATAAAATTAAATTAAATACAAAAGAAGGAACAAAATACGGTGTAATTGGAAAAGATGGAGAACAAATAATAGAAGAAAAATACAGTTATATAGAATACTTATATGGAGATTATTTTAGAGCTAGTAACGAAAAATCTAAATTGGGAGTAATAGACAGCAAAGGAAATGAAAAAATTGCACTTGAAAATGATTCACTTCAAAAAATAGAGGAAAGTAATGTGTTGCAAGCAACAACTGTAAGTTCAGAAACAACAGCATTATATGATAGCAATATGTCAAAAATTTGTGAAATGAAAAAAGCAAAAATTGATGTAGAAGAAAACTATATAAGAATATATAATAATGAAGAAATTAAATATTTCAATAAGCAAGGAAAAGAAATTTCAGTTTCAGAAATATATCCACAAAACACTTTATTTGCAAAAAGAGAAAACGATAAATGGGGATTTGCAGATAAGGAAGGAAAAATAGTAGTTGAAGCAAAATATGATGAAGTAACAGAAATTAATGAATTTGGATATGCAGGTGTAAAAAAAGATGGAAAATGGGGAGTAGTAAACTCTAATGGAGAAGAAATTTTAGAACCAACATATAAATTTCAAGAAGGAATTGAACCATCATTTATTAACACATATTACCAAGTAGAATATGGATTTGGTGAAGTTTATTATACAAATGCAAAGTAAAAAATAGAAAATAATAAAATAGGGGCTTGATTAAAATTTAATGTATTTTAGTTGAGCCCATTTTTTGTATTTATCAACTTTTTTGGTTTAACTTCATATAAAGAAGTAAATACTATTTGTAGTATAAAGGAGGAAGTTAAATTGAAATTAGGAGTAGCTTTATCAGGTGGTGGAATAAGAGGAATTGCTCATGCGGGAGCATTAAAAGCGTTAGAGGATAACGGAATAAGAATAGATATAATAGGTGGAACTAGTGCAGGAGCATTAATATCTTCCTTATATGCTTTGGGATATTCACCATATTATATTTACATACTATTTAAAAGATATTCAAAAGATATTGCAGGAATAAATTCTGCACCAATTATTTCTGGAATAAAAAACTATATGATGAGTAAAAAACTTGAAATTACAGGGTTAAAAACAGGCAACAGTATAGAAGAAGTTTATAATAGTTTGGCGACAAGAAAAGGAGTAAGAACAATAAAAGATATAAGAAGAATGCCATTAGTAATTCCTGCAGTAGATATAGAAGATGCAAAAGAATATATATTTACTAATAGAATTCCCAAAACAGCAGAAGATAAAAGTCAATATATAACAGATATAACAATAGGAAAAGCAGTAAGAGCAAGCAGTAGTTTCCCTGCTGTATTTTGTCCTTGTGAATTTAAAACACATAAATTTTTAGATGGCGGAGTGCTAGACAATGTACCTGTTATGGAAGTAAAAAAACAAGGAGCAGATAAAGTTATTGCAATTAACTTTAAAGCAGATGATATTGATAAAGAAAGCAATATTATGGATTTAGCTATGAGAACTATTGATATTATGGGAAATAAAATTTCTGAGGAAAATTTAGAAAATAGTGATTTTGTTTTAACAATTAAAACAGATAAAACAGGTCTTTTAGATATAGAAAAATTGGATAGTTGTTATAAATATGGATATAGAGCAGTAATGGAAAATTTAAGCAAAATTAAATCAATATTGTAAATGTTATCGAATATAATGTAATAAAAAGATTAAGGAGAAAACTTATGGATATAAAATATTTTGATAATGCAGCAACAACAAACATAAGAGAAGAAGTGCTAGAAGAAATGTTGCCATATCTAAAAGGGAAATATGGAAACCCATCATCTATGTATTCAGTGGGAAGAGAAGCCAAAAAAGCAATAGAACAGGCAAGAGAAAGAGTAGCAGAATTAATAGGTTGCAATCCAAATGAAATATATTTTACAGGGTGTGGGTCAGAAAGTGACAATATAGCAATAAAAGGAATAGCATATGCAAATGCACATAGAAAAAGACACATAATTACTTCAAAAATAGAACACCCAGCAGTATTACACACGTGTCAATTTTTAGAAAGACAAGGATATTTAGTAACATATCTAAATGTAAATAGAGATGGAGTAGTAAATTTAGAGGAACTAAAAAATTCAATTAGGTATGATACAATGCTAATTACAATTATGTTTGCAAATAACGAAATAGGAACAATACAGCCAATTTCAGAAATAGCAAAAATAGCAAAAATGCATAATATAGTATTTCATACAGATAGTGTTCAAGCCTGTGGAAATGTGCCAATCAATGTAAGAAAAATGGGAATTGATATGTTATCATTATCAGGGCATAAGATACATGCACCAAAAGGAATAGGAGCATTATATGTAAAAAATGGAATAGAATTTGAAAAATTAATAGATGGAGGACATCAAGAAAGAAACAAAAGGGGTGGAACAGAAAATGTAGCAGGAATTGTTGGCTTAGGTAAAGCTTGTGAATTGGCCAGAATAAATATGAATAAGCATATGAAATATTTGAAAGAGATTAGAGACTATTATATTGATAAAGTAAAAGAAAATATACCAAATGTAAGACTAAATGGAAGGCTAGAAAATAGGCTTCCGGGAAATGCAAATTTTTCTTTTGAAGGAGTAGATGGGGAAGCCTTATTACTAAATTTAGATGCCAAAGGAATTTGTGCTTCAAGTGGTTCTGCTTGCTCAACAGGTTCTCCAGAGCCATCACATGTGTTAACAGCAATAGGATGTACTCCAAATCAAGCCTTTTCAGCACTAAGAACCACTTTTGGAGAAGAAAACACAAAACAGGATGTGGATTATCTAGTAGAAAACCTAAAAGAGATAGTAGAAAGATTAAGAAGAATTAATCCTCAAGAATAGCAATAGCACACTTAATACCATCTACTGCGGCAGACATAATGCCACCAGCATATCCAGCACCTTCGCCACAAGGATAAATTCCAGAAATGTTACTAACAAAATCTTCATTTCTTGGAATTTTAACAGGAGAAGAACTACGAGTTTCCAAACCAGTTAAAATACTATCAGGATTAGCAAAGCCTTTAAGTTTTGTATCAAAATAAACAAGTCCCTCTTTCAAAGTAGTAGCAATAAATTCAGGTAAAATATCATTTAAATTAGATAAAGTAACACCAGGTAAATATGTTGGTTTTATGCTACCGATAAATTCAGACTTTCTATTTTGAATGAAATCTTCTAACCTTTGAATAGGTGCACAATAATTAGAACCACCCAAAACAAAGGCTTTTTCCTCTAAATCCTTTTGAAAATATATACCGCTAAGTGGAGAAGAATCTTCAAAATCTTCAGGAACAACATTAACTAAAACAGCAGAATTAGCGTTTTTTCCATCTCTTAGAAAATAGCTCATACCATTTGTAACAATAGTGTTTTCTTCACTTGAAGAAGCCATAACTACTCCACCTGGACACATACAGAATGTATAACAAGAACGACCATTAGGAGAGTGATAAGCAAGTTTATATTCAGCAGGAGGAAGTTTTAGTTTAGTTACTGTGCCATATTGAGCTTTATTAATATCTTCTTGCAAATGTTCAATTCTAACACCAACAGAGAAATTTTTCTTCTCCATACTAACACCATTTTTATATAACATTTCAAAAGTATCTCTTGAACTATGTCCGATTGCAAGAACTAAGTGAGAAGTAGGAATTGTAAGTGTTTTAGAATCTTGCATACAAACAACAGATGAAACTTTGTTATTATCAGTATTAAAATTAACAACTTTAGTGTTAAATAAAAAAGTTCCGCCTTTAGAAATTATATATTCCCTAATATTTTTAATTATATGTACTAAATTATCAGTCCCTATATGTGGTTTAGACAAATACAAGATTTGTTCAGGTGCTCCAAAATTAACAAATTCTTCTAAAACTTTTTTACAAAATGGACTATTAATACCAGTAGTAAGTTTGCCATCAGAAAATGTACCAGCACCACCTTCACCAAATTGAACATTAGAAAGTGGATTTAATTTTCCATTCTTTAAAAAGCTATCTACTGTAGCCTTTCTATTTTCTACACATTCACCTTGTTCAATAACAATTGGTGCAAGACCATTTTGAACAAAAGTAAGAGCAGCAAATAGTCCACTAGGACCAGCTCCAACTATAACCGGTTTTTTAGCGTTTATATTATTTGATTTTATTTCTGGTAATTCAACATTTTTTAATTTATTAAAATGCTTATATTTGTGCTCATTTTTTAATTCTAAAGCAATAGAATAAGTATAGTGAACATCATCTTTATTTCTAGCATCAATAGATTTTTTGGTTATATGCCAATCTAAAATATCTTCTTTTTTTATTTTATTTTTCCTAATTGTTTCTTCAAAAATTTCGTTAGAAGAAAGGTCTTTTCGTATTTTTATATTATTAATAACTATCATAATATCCTCCAAAATTATATAGATATTATAGCACAAAATTTTTATAAATTCACTATATTAATATATAATATACATAATAGTACAAAAATTAAATAAAATAACTCTTCCTTTTTAAATAAAATTAGTATATAATAACTTTAGCAAAATATATGGGGAAAAATATGAAAAATAAAGAAAGTAAAATAGCAAAAATAGTTAATTGGATAATTATAATATTTTGGGTATTTATGATAGGCAGTGTATTCGGCTTTTTTGCAGAAATGGCTTATGGAGCAATATATACAAGAACAATAGTAATAAGACAAGGACTAGTATATGGTCCATTTGTGCAAATTTATGGAATTGGAGCAGTTGCATACTATTTATTAATAACAAAAGTAAAAGAACCAAAAGAAGCATTTTTTTCAGGAATGCTTATGGGTGGAATTTTAGAATACCTATGTTCATTTTTTCAAGAAATATTTTTTGGAACAATTTCTTGGGACTATAGCAAGCAATTTATAAATCTTAATGGAAGGACAAGCTTGGAATATTGTTTTTATTGGGGAATTATTGCAGTTGCATTTTTAAAAATAGTATATCCAGCATTAAAATCAATAGAGCCACTTATATATAAAAAGTGGATAAGAATTTTTACGATTTTTGTAATGTTATTTATGACATTTGATATTACAATTTCTTGTATGGCAGGTGCAAGACAAGAAGAAAGACGTAGACAAATAGAACCTAAAAATAATATAGATGTATTTTTAGATAGAGTTTATCCAGATGAATTCTTAAATAAAGTTTATAATAATAAGATAGATATGTAAAATTAGTAAATAATAAGAGCCTTAAAATAAGGCTCTTATTATTTGTTTTACAAAACAGCTCCTAAAACCAATATACCAATATTATCACGATAAATTTCATCAAATTGAGAAATAGGGAGTGGATTAACACCAATACCAGCTTCTATAGTATAACCAGGTCTATTATAACTTTGAATAAACCAATCTTTGTAACCAGCAAAGCTAGAATTATAAGGTGTATCAGCTAAAGTATAGCCACTAGCCTTTGCAAATCTACTTCCAATATAAAAGCTTAAAGGTGGCCTAAAGTCTTGAAATTGCCAATAAATTTCTTGCCCTTGAGTATGATAAGCTATAACTAACCTAAAATTGTGCAATAAAGTAAAATTATATATAGCCAAACTTTCAGGTTCTGTTAAAGGACCATATCCAACAAAATCACGTGGAGCAGGACCTGTAAAGCCTTGCTCATATTTTATTTCTCTTGCTTGTTCCCAACCGAGCAGGAAATTGTAAATTTAAATCCACACCATTAAAATTTGCTCTCCAACCATCAGGAAAAGGGATATCAGGGTATTTATCAGAAATATTTTTAAAAGAATTGTATATGGTGCTATTTGGTTGATAAAATCCAGTTACTAAATCGACACCATCAGGATTGACCATAGGCATAATGTAAATAGAAGTAGAGCGGAATAAACTTTGTATTTTGTAACCATAAAGACTAGTATTATTTACAAAGCTAGAGCAATAATCTTCAATAAATTTCATAAGTAAAACAGTTGTAATCCACTCTTGCGCATGAAAAGAAGCGGAATAAAAAACTTTCTTTAGACCGCGCCCAAGTCTTACAACTGGAAGACTTTTTCCAAGTACGCTGTATCCTGCATTTTGTATTTGTAAAAATGGGTATGTAGTGTTTAATTTGTGTAAGTCTGAAATCATAGTTTCATATGTATAATTAATATTTGTTTTAACAATTGCCATAAAATCACCTAATATATTATATGAAAAATAATAGATATTGTTACACAAATGTACAAAAAATGTTGAAAATACGAAAAAGAAATGTTATAATCCTCATTAAAGTTAACAATAATTGAAAGGATTATATTAATATGAAAGATGAAAAAACAAACAAAAAGAAAATTTTAATAGTAACAGCATTTCCAACACATGGAGCAGGAAGTGGAGCATTAATTACAACACAAGCAAAATCTTATGTAGAAAATGGAGATGAAGTTGTAATTATAACAGGAAACAATAGAACAGACTTTGACAAATTAGAAGGAGTAAAATATCACATAGTACCATTTACATCAGAGAGCGAAAATCCTGAAAAAATAGAAGGACAATGTCCATTTAATTATTTAATGTTTACAACACATACAGAAAGTACAGCAAATTTTTGGAATGTAGGACTTGCAGAAATTGAAAAATATAACAAAATGTTTGAAGATGCAATAAAAGAAGAAGTAGAAAATTTCAAACCAGACATAATACACGCACAACACAATTGGTTAACAAGTAGTATATGTAACAATTTTGGAAAACCAGTAGCGCTAACAATACATGGAACAGATTTAATGGGATACAAAAAAGCTGGTGAAAAACTTGAAGAAATAGGAGAACAACTATCTCAAATAAAAGATAATTTAGACAAAAAAGAATTAAATAATATAAAAAATATTGAAGAGATATATGCAAAATCAGCAACAAAATCAGAAATAATGAGAGAATTAAAAAATTCAATTCAAACTAAAAAAATTGATATCTCAAAAGAAGAATTAGGAAAATTAA
This sequence comes from uncultured Clostridium sp., assembly GCA_947648905.1. Lineage (GTDB taxonomy): Bacteria > Bacillota > Clostridia > TANB77 > CAG-508 > CAG-269. Next base: position 460,807 of record CANSPP010000001.1, read on the forward strand.
TAGATATATATGACAAAAAGAAACTATATGAATTATACAAGCAAGAAGCTGAAAAATCTGCAAAACAATCAGAAAGAATAATAGTAATTTCTGATGCACAAGAGAAAGACTTTAATGATTTATTCCCAGGAAATGAAAAAAGAGTAAGACTTTTAGAAAATGGATATGATGCAAAAGTATTTTATCAAAAACAAGGAGTAAACAAAGAAGAAATATTATCAAAATTAATAGGTGAAGAAAACAGTAAATGTGATAATTTAGCATTATTTGTTGGAAAATTTGCAGACTTTAAAGGAATAGACGCATTATTAGATGCAACAAGAATTTATGAAAAACAAGCAGAACAAAAAGGCAAAAGCATTGAAACAATTATAGTAGGTTCTGGAGTATTAGATGAAACATTAAGAGCTCAAGCAGAAACATTAGGATTAAAACATACTCACTTTGTTGGAAGAAAAAATCATAGTGAAATTTGCGATTTACAAAATATAGCAGATGTTTCATTAATACCATCAAGAAATGAGCCTTTTGGATTAGTAGTAATAGAAGGAACATCATGTGGACATCCTGTAATTGCAACTAATTCAGGAGGAATACCTGGAATATTAAATGTGAACAAAGAAGACTTGTCAGATAGTGAAAAAACATATACAACAAAATTAGGAGTTCTAGTTCCACCACTTCCAGAAAGACCAAGTCAATTAGACGATGGAGGAAAAAAAGAATTAGATGTAATGACTACACAATATTCAATTATAGAAGATGAGCAAGAAAAAGCAAATTTTGTAAAGGAAATGGCAGTAGCATTAAATTTAGAAGAAGATGGTGTATCAAAGTATTTAAGCCAATATATGAACACAGTAAATGGAATTAGTAAATCTGTAATGGATATCTGTGAAAAGAATTTGGAATTTAATAATGACGAGATTGCACAATATACAGAAAAGACATATTCTCAAGAAGTTATAAGAGATAAAATAATGGGAATATTTGAAGAAGCAGAAGTTGAACATAAAGATAAAAGAGAAAGTGATTTGTCTTTGTAAAATTAAAATGTAAATAAAAAAGCATCAATGAAATTTGATGCTTTTTTTGTGGAGCGGGTAGCGAGAATCGAACTCGCGCGACCAGGTCGGAAGCATGGCATTCTACCACTAAATTATACCCGCAGTAATTTATTTACTATTACATTTTAACATACTTTTAATTAAATGTGTAGAAATTTGATTAAAATTTTATAAAAATTTGATTTTTTATGTAAATTATGGTATACTTTTATTATATAGTTTATCTATGTCTTTGAAAATCATATCTATTTTCGGAGACATAGTTCTCCGAAACAAATGTAAGGAGGAAAAGTATGATTATCAACATCCCTACTGCTTTAGTATTACTTTTTTGTTCTGGATGTATTTTAAATTTTGCCTGCTCTAATACAAAGATAGATAACATAGTAGCTACTAATCTTAGTATTATTGGTTGCCTTATTGGAGGTGTTGCAGGAATATCTTTAGTACTAGCTTTTATTATTTAATCATACGAAAAAAGGAAGCTTTATAATAGCTTCCTTTTTTTGGTGGAGATGAGGAGAGTCGAACTCCTGTCCATAATACTTTCCAAATAGACTTCTACAAGTTTAGTTTATCTTTTAAATTTTTCACAAATTCTCCGACAAACAGGATAATTTATGATATAGCTTTTTAAAATACCCACTACTTCAAAAGCAAAAGTAGTTTTGTTTCCTGGTTGGTTATGACACTTTATTCTTATCGACCAGGGCAATAAGATAAAGCGTAGCCGCATCTTAGGCAGCTAATGCTAATTCGTTATTATCAGCGTTTATTTTATTTTCCCGTTTTTTAAGTGGCCAACGAGAATCCACTACTTGCTATCTATTTTTCTGGTAGTATGTCGAAACCATTACATCCCCAAGTACCTATTTATTATACTATATTTAGTATTAATTTTCAATAACTTTTATACTATTAAAATATAAAAATATGACACTTTAAACAGTGCCATATTTCCCCTTTTTATTCACATCAATGTTATGAATTAGCGAGGGACGCTATTCTAGGAGTTCTACCCGATTTGATGTGTTTCTACAAACTCGTTATGACGAATGCAGTATACACCAGTTTCAGAGACGATGAGAAAATCACCAATATTTAAAATGGTAATCTCTGCTTCACCGTTTTCATTTGTCTCCATCCACTCGTCAACGCAGTACGTAAGACCATTAGCATAAAGCTCCGGAGTTACTTCTATACATCTGCGTTCCTCTTTTGGAGAAGTGATAAGAAGTAAGTCTTTTTTCAGATTGCACATCATATCTGCAAAAAGATGCTTTTCTTTTTCATTATCAATAGTGTTGAGAATATTAGACAGATTAATAAGAGCATCTGCAGAATTAACTCCTACAAAACGATGGCCTTTACTTGCTAATACTTTACTCTGTTTCCAAGTGTAAGAATCAGGTTTTCCACCTGTCATAAGGACTTTACCATTGATAATCCGCATTACAACCTGAAAGGTTGCCTCGTCATAGATATGTCCCTCAGGTTGTTCTTTGGTAATAACATCCTGACGGAAAATCATTCCTAAGAGACCAAGGTCATTCCATTTAGGGAAGATTATGTTCTCCATCTGCAGTTTTGTACAAGGTTTCATAAGAGAAGTAGCACGAGTTAGAATATCCCGGGTAGTTATTTCTTTGTTTGCCATTACCATAGTTGCTTTCCTCCTTTATAAAATGCAAACTATAATTATTATAACATAGATTACATAAAAGAACAAATTGATATTTTTATAAAAGATTATTTTGTATAAGAATAAATTATAAAAATTTGGAAACAATAATTCCAAGAGGTGATATTATGACAAGTAAAGAACTTTTATATGTTGAAGATGCATTAGGACATGAAAATTTTATGAAAAAATGTGCATGTGAGACATCAAAAAAATTACAAGACCAAACTCTTGCAACATTTGTTAAAGAGTTAGAGCAAAAACACACAGAATTAGCAAACAAATTTCTAAATTTATTATAAGGAGAGAGTTATGGAAGATAAAGATTTAATGGAAAATGAATTATTAGTAATTAAAGGAGTATGTGACTTATATCTTCATGGGACAATAGAATCATCAACAGCAGAAGTGCATACAGCATTTAAAGAAGCCTTAAATGAAACATTAAATATTCAAAACAAAATATACAATTTAATGGCTGAAAAGGGATGGTATAAAACAGACGTAGCTGAACAAACAAAAATTGATAGCGCAAAACAAAAATTTTCAAAATAAAAATATCCAATAGCTTAAACATTTAGGCTATTGGACATTTTTTATTTTTTGATTTTTAACTTATCAGGAAGAATAAATTCTTTACCATTCAAATAATTCAAAATATCACTATCATTTTTAAAATTAAATCTTAAAATATAACTTTGAAGCATTTGATACTTTTTACCAAAAGTCTTATTAACAGTATTTTTGCCATACTTACCGGTCACCAATGATAGGAAAACCTAAATAAGCCAAATGAGCACGAATTTGATGAGTCTTCCCGGTTTCAATCTGAACATCTAAAAGAGAAGTGTTATTTTCATATTTTTGCAAAACAGAATAAGTAGTTATAATTTTTTGATATCCCTTTTTAGGACAATTACTAATATAAACCTGCGATTTTTTATTATCCTTAAATAAAAAAGCCTCACATCTTTTTTGTTGAATTTTTGGAACACCATAAACCCAAGCCAAATAATGTTTTTCAATCTCGTGATTTTCAAACTTTTTCAAAAGAATATTTAAAGCCTGTTCATTTTTTGCAAACAGCACCAAACCAGTAGTATTTCTATCAATTCTATGGCAAGGCATAGGCTTAAAACCAGAATGATATTCTTCATGTACATATGTGGTAAGGCTGTTATCGCCAGTAACTTCAATATTATAAGGTTTGTTTATAATTAAAATATTATCATCTTCGAAAAACACATCTAAATTAAAACTAGGTTTTAAAAGCTCATCAGAAATATAAACCAAAACCTCATCGTCTTCAAAAATTGTTACATTTTCAGTAACTCTTTTATTATTAACTTTGATATCCTTTTTTCGTAGAGTCTTGTAAAATAAGCTAGAAGACACAGTTGGCATATTTTCAAATATAAATTTATTTAATTTTTTTCCATTTGATTTTTTATTAACAATTAACTTTTTCATAAAATAATTATACCTTGAAACAGGCGAAAAAGCAAGTGTCCAATTGGGGACGTTTCTTTCTTGGATATGTCCAAAAAAGAAACGTCCCCAATTGGACATAAATTGAAGATGAATTTAATATAATAGATATGTGAACTTTGTGTGAAAAAATATAAAAACTATTGACATTTAAAAATAAAAGGTATAAATTATTAGCAGTCGCACAAAGAGAGTGCTAATAAAATTTTAAGGAGGTAGTATAATGATAAAACCATTAGGAAGTAGAGTATTAATAAAAATGAAAGAAGGCGAAGAAACAACCAAAAGTGGAATTATATTAGCAGGACCAGCACAAGAAAAACCACAAATAGCAGAGGTTATTGAAGTTGGACCAGGTAGTGAAAAAGACGGTAAAATAGAAAAAATGTATGTAAAAAAAGGTGATAATATTTACATTAACGAATATGCTGGAACTAAAATAAAATATGAAGGTGAAGATTATATAATTGTAAAACAAGATGATATATTAGCAATTGTTGAATAAAATGTTGGGTGTTTTTAAGGGTTGTCCCAAAAAACATCAGAAAGAAAGGAAGGATAAAAAATGGCAAAGATAATAAAATTTGGAGAAGACGCAAGAAAGTCTTTATTAGAAGGGGTTAATAAGTTAGCAGATACAGTTAAAGTTACTTTAGGACCAAAAGGAAGAAATGTAGTTTTGGATAAAAGTTTTGGAGCACCACTAATTACAAATGACGGTGTTACTATTGCAAAGGAAATAGAGTTAGAAGATAAGTTTGAAAATATGGGAGCTCGTTTAGTTAAAGAAGTTTCAACAAAAACTAATGATGTGGCAGGAGATGGTACTACAACAGCAACAGTTTTGGCTCAAAGTATGATTAAAGAAGGTGTAAAAAATGTTGCAGCAGGGGCAGACCCAATGTCAATAAAAAGAGGTATTGATAAAGCTGTAAATGCTGCAGTAGAAGGTTTGAAAGAAATTAGCTCACAAGTAAATGGAAAAGAAGATATTGCAAGGGTTGCAAGTATTTCTGCAAATAATGAAGAAATAGGAAGCCTTATTGCAGATGCAATGGAGAAGGTATCAAAAGATGGAGTAATTACAATTGAAGAGTCTAAAACTTCTAATACAGAGTTAAATGTAGTGGAAGGAATGCAATTTGATAAAGGATATCTATCACCATATATGGCAACAGATACAGAGAAAATGGAAGCAGTTTTAGATAATCCATACATATTAATAACAGACAAAAAAATTACTAACATTCAAGAAATTTTACCTTTACTAGAAGCTTTAATGCAAGAGTCTGGAAAATTATTAATAATATGTGATGACATCGAAAGTGAAGCATTATCAACACTAATTTTAAATAAATTAAGAGGAGTTCTAAATGTTGTAGCTGTAAAAGCACCTGGATTTGGAGATAAGAGAAAAGCAATGTTAGAAGATATTGCAATTTTAACAGGTGGAGAAGTTATTACAGCAGATTTAGGATTAGACCTTAAAGATACAGAAATTTCACAATTAGGAAGAGCAAAACAAGTAAAAGTACAAAAAGAAAATACAATAATAGTAGATGGTGCGGGAGATAAAGAACAAATATCAGCAAGAGTTGCACAAGTTAAAGCTCAAATAACAGAAACATTAAGTGATTATGACAAAGAAGGATTACAAGAACGTTTAGCTAAAATAGCTGGAGGAGTTGCAGTAATTGGAGTTGGAGCAGCAACAGAAGTTGAAATGAAAGATAAAAAATTAAGAATAGAAGATGCACTTTCTGCAACAAAAGCAGCAGTTGAAGAAGGAATTGTTGCAGGTGGTGGAACAGCACTAATAAATGTTATTCCAAAAGTTTCAAAACTAGTAGAAGAGCTAGACGGTGGAGAAAAGCTAGGAGCTAAAATTGTATTATCAGCACTAGAAGAACCTGCAAAACAAATAGCTGTAAATGCTGGACTAGAGCCTGCTGTTATAGTAGAAAAAGTAAAATCATCAGATATAGGAGTCGGATTTGATGCAAGTTCAGAGCAATATGTAGATATGAAAAAATCTGGAATTGTAGACCCTACAAAAGTTACAAGAAGTGCTCTTCAAAATGCAGCTTCAATTGCTTCAATGGTTCTTACAACAGAAAGTTTAGTTACTGATAGCCCAGAACCAAAAGGTTGCGGTTGCGGAGACCATAGTGCAGGTATGCCAGCTGGAATGGATGGAATGTATTAAAATATAACTTTATAGACACCGAAAAAAACCAAAAGAAAAGTAGCTATTACATTGAAATGGCTACTTTTCTTTTGGTGCCAACAGGCAGAATTGAACTGCCGACCTACGGGTTACGAATCCGTTGCTCTACCAACTGAGCTATATTGGCAAATACTATTGAATTATATCATAAGCAAAAAAGAATATCAAGAGAAAGATACTAAATATTAAGAGGTAAACGCATATTGAATTTACATAAAAAAAGTGTCGAAAATTGACTATTTATGTAAAAGTATGCTATAATATCGAAGACAAAGGGAAACCTTTTGTAAATTACTTTTTTCACTGACTAGTGAGAAAATAAACTTCTTGCGAGTTAGTTTAACATAGATAGGCAAAACTTAAGGAAATAGGAGGACATCAGATATGTTGATTAACTTTTTTGTGTGGTTTATTGAATATGGATTTAGTTTTTTACTAGCAAATATTTTTGATGGACTAGAACAGGAAAGAATGTTTTATTGTATTTATTTCCTAGTTCCTATTATTCTATTGACTATACGTGTTGTTGCACTAATAATTCAAATTGAACTGATATCTAATTTGCTTGGCGAAGAAGCGGATCATGGTGTAAATGGAATCGTTACCTGTGTTATAGCATTAAACATACTTAAAAATGTGATTGTTCTAATTGTAGTAACTTGGGTAATAACAAAAATATTTTATATAGATTTTTTTGTTGCATTTCAAATTATAACATTTGGACAATGTTTATGCTCCACAGAACAAGAAGATTAAAAAATAGAAACCGCAAAAGCGGTTTTTATTTTTTTGAACCCACGATATTAATACAACAAACAGAAAACGTGAAATAAAATCGTAAAATATCTTGACTTAATTCATAACTATTTATAAAATAGTTATGAATTAAGTCTATTTTTGTACATAGTAAAATTAAGAACAAAGAATACTATTTGCGAAAGTGGAAATAATTTAAATAAAGAAAATAATATATTACTTATTTACATAATGTAAAAATATGTAATAAAATAAAAAACAGTAAAGCAAAAGAAAAAGCAAAACAAAAGAGAGGAGAAATTTTTTATGCAAATAAAAAATAGAAAAACAAATAACAAAGGTATTACATTAATAGCTTTAGTAATTACAATTATAGTATTATTAATCTTAGCAGGAGTAGCAATAGCGACGTTAACAGGAGATAATGGAGTACTAACAAAAGCAGCAAAAGCGAAACAAGAAACACAAAAAGCGACAGAAGACGAGCTAAGAAGACTAACAATGTTAAAAGCAATATCAAACATTGAAAATACAACGTATACAGAGACTAATGGAGATAAAGCAACTATTCCAGCTGGATTTGCGGTGTCACAAGTAGAAGGAGAAAATACAGTACAAAACGGATTAGTTATAATAGATGCTAATGGCAATGAGTTTGTATGGATACCAGTACCAACTGCTATATCAGACACAGAAGCAAATGGAACAACAAATAAGGCAATGGCAATAAATTTGGGAACAGAAGAAAATCCACAATATAGAGGATTGTTATATGACTTTACTGATACAGACTCAACTGTAAGAAGTGGATGTACAACAACTACAAGTAGTTATAGAGAACCAGCATATTTAACAGATAGCTCAACTGGAGATGTATCTAGTTATAATACAGTAGGAATAACAGAAGCAAGCTTACAAAATGATTACAATGATATGATAAAAAGTGTATATTTAAATAATGGATTTTATGTAGCAAGATATGAGATGAGTTTAGATGCAAATAAAAATGCACAATCAAAGAAAAATGTAACATCAACAGATGCTTCACAGGCTGATACAAATATGTGGTATGGATTATATAATAAGGCTAAAAATTATGCATTAAAAACAGATACTACAAAAAATGTAGTAAGTAGTATGATATGGGGAAGCCAATATGATGCAATGATGAATTGGATGCATAAAGATAGTAATGTAAATGTTAATTCAAAAACACCTGTAGCAGGGACAAGTAAAAATACAACAAGAATAACAGGTGGACCAAATGAAGGAGAAACTGAAAGTAAAGATATATTAAAAAATGTATATGATTTATTAGGTAATAGTAGGGAATGGACATTAGAGGCCTACAATTCCAGCTATCGACTTAGTCGTGGTGGCAGTTACGGCGACAGCGGTTCCCCAGCTAGTCGCGTCGGCAGCAATCCAGACGACACCAACGACAGCGGTGGTGGCAGGCTCGCACTTTATATAAAGTAGGACTGAATGCTGTGAAAACTAAAATTAAAACTAATTCGAGAGCAGTTTTAAATAGAGTAATTGAATATAAGAACTCGGCGAATGTAAGTTGAAGCTTCCTTTTGGAAGCTTTTTTTGTGCGTCTTAGCACAAAAAACTTCTGGAGAAGAATTTAAGCCAATAGGAACAGAAAGCTATCTATAGGCAGAAGTACAAATGGTAAAGACCTTTAATTGATATTCTATTTTAAATTGGCAATAAAATAGAGAAACTTACATTTTTTATCTGAGTGAATTGCATCAGTAAACAATTTTTTTTGCAAATAACCTCCCTACCCGCTCCATTTTATATCAACTTACGAACTAATAAGTTTGTAGGTTATTTTTATATATAAATTTTAACATTAAAAACAATAAAGGACTTGACAATGGAGAACAAATGTTTTAAAATATATAAAGTAAGAAAAGGATGTGAAATCATGGAAGAAAATAAATTACTAATTCAAAATGAATTATCAAATGAAGATATAAAAAAATTAATATATACAATAAGAGGAAAGCAAGTTATGCTAGATAGTGATGTAGCTATGTTATATCATTATGAAACAAAGAAAATAAATCAGACTGTGAAAAGAAATATACAAAGATTTCCAGAAAAGTTCTGTTTCAAATTAACAGAAGAAGAATTGGAAACTATGTGGTCACAAATTGTGACCACTTCGAAGTTAGAAGATAATAAATATAGGAGTAAAAAATATTTACCATATGTATTTACAGAACAAGGAATAGCTATGCTGTCTGGTTTGTTAAAAAATGACATAGCTGTTCAAGTGAGTATACATATTATGGATGCTTTTGTTGAAATGAGAAAATTTTTAATGTTAAATGGACAAGTATTTGAAAGATTAACAAGTATGGAATATAAATTATTAGAACATGATAAAAAATTTGATGAAGTTTTTAATCAACTACAATTAAAAGAAAACATTAAACAGAGAGTATTTTTTGATGGTCAAATATATGATGCATATAGCATCATTATTGATATTATAAAAAAGGCAAATAGCAAAATTTTAATTATAGACAATTATATTGATGATAGCGTTTTGAAAATGCTAGCTAAAAAGAAAAATAATGTAGAAATAGTTATTCTAACATCAGATAAAAGTAATATTGATAATTTAGATATAAAAAAATTCAATAAAGAATATCCTATTCTTAAAGTTTCTAAAACAAACAAATTCCATGACAGATTTATTGTAATAGACAATAAAGAAATGTATCATTTGGGAGCTTCTATAAAAGACTTGGGTAAAAAATGTTTTGCAATTAATAGAATTGAAGATACAGAAATAATAGAAAAAATTATAAATTTGTAAATGTTTGAGGTCACAAATTGTGACTTCAAAGGTATTATAAAATATTACATCTAAATGTAGTGTTACAATAGATGTGAAACAAGAGAAAGAAATCCGTACGACATTAATATAATAAACAGAAATAAAATCGTAAAACATATTGACTTAATTCGTAATTATTTATAAAATATTTATGAATTAAGTCTATTTTTGTACATAGTAAAATAAAGAACAAAGAATACTATTTGCAAAAGTGGAAATAATTTAAATAAATAAAATAATATATTACTTATTTACATAAAATAAAAATATGTAATAAAATAAAAAACAGTAAAACAAAAGAAAAAACAAAAGAGAGGAGAAATTTTTTATGCAAATAAAAAATAGAAAAACAAATAACAAAGGTATTACATTAATAGCTTTAGTAATTACAATTATAGTATTATTAATCTTAGCAGGAGTAGCAATAGCGACGTTAACAGGAGATAATGGAGTACTAACAAAAGCAGCAAAAGCGAAACAAGAAACACAAAAAGCGACAGAAGACGAGCTAAGAAGACTAACAATGTTAAAAGCAATATCAAACATTGAAAATACAACGTATACAGAGACTAATGGAGATAAAGCAACTATTCCAGCTGGATTTGCGGTGTCACAAGTAGAAGGAGAAAATACAGTACAAAACGGATTAGTTATAATAGATGCTAATGGAAATGAGTTTGTATGGATACCGGTTCCAACAGCTATAGCAGAGAGTGAAGAGCAAGGAACAATAAATAAGGCAATGGCAGTAAATTTAGGAACAGAAGAAAATCCACAATATAGGGGATTATTATATAATTTTACTGATACAGATTCAACTGTAAAAAGTGGATGTACAACAACTACAAGTGAATTTAGAGAACCAGATATAGTAAGCAATTATGATAATGATGAACAAACATATTTAAATGATATAGGATTAACACAATCAAGTTTTCAAGCAGAGATGCAACAAGCATATAATGATATGATAAAAAGCGTAGATTTAAATCATGGATTTTATGTAGCAAGATATGAGATGAGTTTAGATGCAAATAAAAATGCACAATCGAAGAAAAATGTAACATCAACAGATGCTGCACAGACTGATACAAATAGGTGGTATGGATTATATGATAAGGCTAAAAATTATGGATTAAAAATAGATACTACAAAAAATGTAGTAAGTAGTATGATATGGGGAAGTCAATATGATGCAATGATGAATTGGATGCATAAAGATAGTAATGTAAATGTTAATTCAACAACTCCAGTAACTGATGCAGTTAGAAATCAAGATACACAAAGAAGAACAGGATTTGTAGAAACGGATAAAATAAAAAATGTATATGATTTATTAGGAAATAGTTACGAATGGACATTAGAGGCCTACCATTACAGCTCTCGAGTTTATCGTGGTGGCTATTACGGTAACAGCAGTTCACCAGCTATTCGCTACAGCGACTATCCGTACTACACCTACAGCTACAATTCTTCACGTCTCACACTTTATATAAAGTAGGACTGAATGCTGTGAAAACTAAAATTAAAACTAGTTCAAGAGTAGTTTTAAATAGTAATTGAATATAAGAACTCGGCGAATGTAATATGCCAAAGCACTTCCTGAAGGAAGTGCTTTTTTTGTGCATCTTAGCGTACAAGAAATCTTCTAAAAATAAAGAAAAAAGATGCAATATTGTTAAAGGGATATGTCCTGTTTCGCATCATTGACACTACAACAAAGATATTGGTACTAAATTTTGAAAAATTATTGACAACAATGTAAAAATATGATAAAATTGGTAACTGTAATCCGCTTAGTCAAGGTACAAAAACATTAACAATAGGTTAATTACCTTTATTTAAGGATTAGCGAGTATACAAATAAGGGAGGTGCATTTTAAATGTACGCAATAATCGAAAGCTGTGGAAAACAATACAAAGTAGCAGAAGGAGACGTAGTATTTTTCGAAAAACTAGAAACTGAAGAAGGAAAAAAAGTAACATTTGACAAAGTAATCTTAGTTTCAGAAGAAGGAAAAGTACAAGTAGGAAATCCATATGTTAAAGGTGTAAAGGTTGAAGGAAAAGTAGTTTCTCATGGTAAAGCTAAAAAAATCATAGTATTCAAAATGAAAGCTAAAAAGAACTACAGAAGAAAACAAGGACACAGACAACCATACACAAAAGTAGAAATCACAGGAATTAAAACAGCTGCAAAGAAAACAGCAGCAAAAGCAAAAGCTGAAGCTACAGAAAAAGTGGAAGCATAATTTAAAACATAGATTTTAAAAGAGAAAACATAAATAAAAACGAAACCGAAAGGAGTTGAGAAGCATGGCTCATAAGAAAGGGCAAGGTAGCAGTCACAACGGTAGAGACAGTGAGTCTAAGAGACTTGGTGTCAAAAGAGCTGATGGTCAATTTGTTTTAGCAGGAAACATCCTAGTAAGACAAAGAGGAACAAAAGTACATCCAGGAACTAATGTTGGAAAAGGTAGCGATGATACATTATACGCATTAGTAGATGGAACAGTTAAATTTGAAAGAAAAGGTAGAGACAAAAAACAAGTAAGTGTTTACCCAGTAGCAGAATAAAACAATAAAAAATCAATCTAGAAGGATTGATTTTTTTTGTGCAAAAAAGCAAGAAAATTCGTAAAAAACTTGTAGATATAAGCACTATATGATATAATCCAGAAGAAAAACAAAACCAAAAAAGAGGAAAAATAATGGAAGACAAAATAGACATTATACTTGCAACATATAACACAAAAATAGAATACCTAAAAAAGCAGATAGATAGCATATTAGCACAAACATATCAAAATATAGAATTAATTATAAGTGATGACAATTCAAGTGAAAAAGAAGTGAGAGAAACCTTAAAAAAATATGAAGAAAAAGACGCTAGAGTAAAACTATATATACAAGAAAAAAATATAGGGTATATAAAAAACTTCGAATTTTTGCTAGAAAAAGCAGAAGCAGAATATATAATGTTTTGTGACCATGACGATATATGGTATGAAAACAAAGTAGAAGAAAGCATCAAAAAAATAAAAAGTGAAAATGTGGATTTAGTATATTGCAATTCAACACAAATAAATGAAAAAGATGAAGTTATAAAAAAAGATTATTTTAAATATAAAAATGTACCATTAATAAAAGGAAAGAACAAACTTGCAATATCACGTTGTATAGGAATAGGCTGTTCACAGATAATTACTAAACAAGTCAGAGATAAAATGTTGCCATTTACAGAAGAAGTAATGGCTCATGATTGGCTAGCAGCATTTATAGCAAATGAAAATAAAGGAATAAGCTATATAGAACAGCCATTGTTTGGATATAGATTACACAATACCAATGTATTTGGCGGAAGAAACTTGGCACAAAACTTAGCAAGATGGAAAGAAGAAAACGGAAAAAATTATAAGTCATATTTGAAATATAGAAAAGAAAAGGTAATAGACAAAGCTTATTTAGATGGGGCGAAAATGTGCAAACAATACGCTACAAGTGACGCGGATAAGGTTTTTTTAGATAAACTGATAAATTATTATGAAAATTTGGAAAAGAGCAAATATATAAATTTACATATATGTAAGTATTTTAAATTTTTAGCAGGAAAAAATCTTTTGAAAAAGACCATTAAAGAAATAGTAATTTTCCATTTTCCGATAATAGGTTTTTTGGAATTTATAAAGTAAAGGAAGCTATTTAATTGACAAAAGAGGCAATTAAATATAGAATAAATAAGAATAAAAAAGAGTGTGAAAAATAATGAAGCAAAACAATAAAAATAATGTAAAAAATGTGATTATAGTACTATTGGTGATGTTGCTAATAATAACCGCTTTAATAACATTAGGAAAGACAAGTAAGCTAACACAATTGCAAAACAATTCAAGCAGACAAATGATGGGATATATAATAAAAACAGACAATAACAAAATAATAGTAATAGATGGTGGACTAAAAGAAGACGCGCCAAACTTGTTAAGCAAAATAGAACAAGAAGGTGGACAAGTAGAAGCTTGGTTTCTAACACATCCACATATGGACCATATTGAAGCATTTCAAGAAATAGTAAAAACATCAGATATCAAAATAAATAATATCTATACGACACTAAATGAACTAAGTTGGTATGAAGAATACGAAAAAGATAGAATACCAGAAATAAAAGAATTCTTTGAAACATTAGAAACAGATAAAATAAAAAATAACATACACGAAGTAAGCTTAAATGAAGAAATAAAAATAGACAATATAAAATGTGAAATATTAGGAATAAAAAATCCAGAAATAACAAACAATCCAATTAATAACTCAAGTATGGTTATAAAAATGAAAGTGCATAACAAAAGCATAATATTTTTAGCAGATACTGGTGTAGAAAGTGGACAAAAGTTATTAAAAAACCAAAAAGAAAAACTAAAAGCAGATATTCTCCAAATGGCACACCATGGACAAGGAGGAGCAGAAAAAGAGGTATATGAACAAATAAATCCTAAAATTTGTTTATGGCCAACAACGGATTGGTTATGGGACAATGATCCAGGAACTGGATATAACACAGGAATATGGACAACAATAGAAACAAGAAATTGGATGGAAGAATTAAAAGTAACTAGAAATTATATTGAAAAAGATGGGGATATAACAATTAATATTTAAACGTAAAGGAGTGAAAGTGGAATAAAACCACGATAAAATATGGAATTTATAAAAACATTATATAAAAACAAAAAATTAGCATTTTCATTAGGAAAAAATGATTTTAAAAATAGATTTGCAAGCACAAGCTTAGGAAGCATTTGGGGCTTCTTACAACCATTTGTATTTATGATTACATATGTAATAGTATTTCAATACATATTAAAAACGGGAAGTGCAGGAAATGACCCATATGTAGTATGGTTCTTGCCAGGAATGGCTATGTGGCAAACAATAAATGATACAGTAGTAAATGCAAGTGCATCAATTAGAACATATAGCTATCTAGTAAAAAAAGTAGTATTCCCAGTAGATATAATACCAGTTATATCTATTATAGCAAGTAGTTTTGTTGCATTATTTTTATTTGTTGTAGCAATTGCAGTAGGAATGATATTTAAATATGTACCAAACTTTTTACAAGTAATTTATATAATTATAGCGGCATATGCATTTTTAATTGCATTTACAAGATTTACATCAGCAGTAACAACATTAGTACCAGACTTTTCACAATTGCTAGGAATATTAATGCAATTATTTTTCTGGTTTACACCAGTTGTTTGGAACTTATCAATGTTAGAAAATCACCCTACAATACTTACAATTATGAAATGTATGCCATTTAATTATTTGGTATCAGGATTTAGAGATGCATTTATTTCAAGCAATATAGTAACAGAAAACAACTTTATATATACAATTGTATTCTGGGTAATAACAGTAGTAATGTTTATATGGGGAAATTATATATTTAAAAAGAACAAAAAAGACTTTGCAGACGTGTTATAAGGAGGTAACAGCAAATTGGAAAAACAAGATGAATATGTAATAGAAATAGAAAATCTAGGAAAAGAATATAAAATGTTTGACAGAAAAATGGATAGACTAGTAGAAACAATGATACCAGCAATTAATAGACACCATACATTTAAAGCGATGGAGAACTTTAATCTAAAACTAAAAAAAGGTGAAATTTTAGGAGTACTTGGAAAAAATGGAGCTGGAAAATCCACTTTGTTAAAAATGGTAACAGGAGTTGTAACACCAACAAGTGGAACAATAAAAATAAATGGAAAAATAAGCTCATTATTGGAACTAGGAACAGCATTTAATATGGATTTAACAGGAGTTGAAAATATATATCAACATGGGCAGGTAATGGGGCTAACAAAAGAACAAATAGAAGAAAGAAAACAAGAGATTATAGATTTTGCAGATATTGGAGACCACTTATATCAACCTGTAAAAACATATTCTTCAGGAATGTTTGCAAGACTAGCATTTGCGTGTGCAATAAATGTAGACCCAGATATTTTAATTGTAGATGAAGTGCTATCAGTTGGAGATATGGCATTCCAATTAAAATGTTTCAAAAAATTCCAACAATTTAAAGAAAAAGGAAAAACAATTCTTTTTGTAACACACAATATATCAGATGTACTTAGAAATTGTACAAAAACAATTATTATTGATTCTGGAAAAAAGATATTTGAAGGCAATGTGAAAGATGGTGTTGAAAAATACAAAAAAATAATTGTTGGATTAGGAATAGAAAAAAATAAACAGGAAGCATTAACAGATGAACAACTTCTCGAAGAAAATGTAAACAATATATCTAGTCAAGAAGATAAAGATAAAAATACAGAAAAACTATGGAAAGAAAATTTTACACAAAATTCTAATATGGTTGATTATGGAAATGGAAAAGCAGAAGTAATAGACTATGGAATGTTTGATGAAAATGGAAATTATGCTTTTGCAATAGAAAATGACAAAGAAATCACTTTAAAATCAAAAGTAATATTTAAAGAAGATGTTAAAGACCCAATATTTACAATGACTCTTAAAGATTTTAAAGGATTAGAAATTTGCGGAACAAATACATTAATAGAAAAAGTAATAACAGGAAACTTCAAAAAAGGTGATATAGCAATAGCGGAATTCACCCAAATACTTAATGTAGCTCCTGGAAAATATACATTATCTTTTAGTTGTACGCATTTTGATAATAAGGGTGAGCTAGAAGTATTAAATAGAAAATATGATGCACTTTTAGTTGAAGTATTATCTATGAAAAATACAGTAGGATTAATGAATTTAGAATCTAAAATTACAATAACAAAAAAATAACCAAAAAGGGGGGAGTTTTTTGGATA
Source organism: uncultured Clostridium sp. (assembly GCA_947648905.1). Lineage (GTDB taxonomy): Bacteria > Bacillota > Clostridia > TANB77 > CAG-508 > CAG-269. The sequence continues at coordinate 477,743 of CANSPP010000001.1, forward strand.
AAATACAGGAAGAAATTGAACAAAATATGGATTTTCTTAAAGAAAATTTAATTAACTGGTATCCATTTGAACAAAATTCAAATATGCTAGAAATATCTAAAAATTGTAATCAAATAACTAAGTATTTAAATAAGATTTCAAACAAAGTAGTTACAATTCAAGATATAAACCAAGTAGAAATATCAAAAGAAGAAAAATTTGATTATATAATAATTCATAATTTAGAACAAATAGAAGAAACATTAGAAGAAATATTAAATTTTGTAAAAGATTACAAAAAAGAAAATGGAACTATACTTATTGCAATTAGGAACAAATTGAGTTTACAAAGTTTAAATTGTACTAATATAAAAGCTGAAGAAGAGAGAAATTTATATACAAAAAAAGAAATAGAAAAAATTTTAAACAAAGATGAAACAAAATGTTATAAATTTTATTATATATTACCAAATGAAATAATTCCTAATGCTATTTTTACAGATAAATATTTGCCAAATTCTGAAAGTATTTTAAGAGACCTAACAATATATCCAGAAAACACTTTTGTAAAACAGGATGAAAGAGAAATATATAGAAAAATACTAAAAGAAAATGAAGAACTATTTAAGACTTTTAGTAATGCATTTTTAATAGAAATATCTTCTAAGGCGAAAGAAAATGATATTAAATATGTATCATTTGGAAATTCAAGAAAATCAAAATATAGACTAAAAACTATTATGAAAGAAGATGTAGTTATAAAAGAAGGGACAACAGAAGAATCACAAGAACATATTCAGGAGATAAGAAACAACATTGATATCTTAAAAAAATGTAATATTAACATTTTAGATAAATACGAAAACCAACATATTTTTAGTACTATAGTAAAGAATCAGAAATCATTTGATGAGCAATTAATAGAAATAGCAAAGAGAAAAGGAATGGAAGCAGTTGCAGAACAAATTGAAAGATTTAAAAATGAATTAGTACAAAAAATGGAGATAAGTAATTCTACTGACAATACAGTATTTGACAAGTATGGCATAAATTGTGGAGAAGAAGAAAAGCAAAAACTGCATTTTGTTAAAGATGGTGTTTTTGATTTGATTTTTCAAAACTGTTTTCTAATAGAAAATGAGTTCTATTTTTATGACCAAGAGTGGAAAGAAGAAAATATTCCATTAGAATTTATTTTATATAGAGCAATATATTACTTAGGAAATTCTAATAAAAATATTGATGTGGATTTTCTATATAGAGCTTTTGGAATAAATGAATTTATTTCAACTTTTGAAGAACTAGAAAATATACTACAAAAAAATATAAAAGATGAAGATGTTTGGAATCTTCATGTACAAAGTCAGAAAACAACAAAGAGTATTTATGAAACAATGATACATTATAGAAATTTGCAAGCACAATTACAAAATAGAATTAATGAAATTGAAGCAGAAAAACAAAAAACAATAAATGAAAAAGATGGAGAAATACAAGCTTTAAAACAGCAAATATATTATATAGAACATTCAAAAAGTTGGAAAGTAACAAAACCATTAAGAAAGATTATGTTAAAACTCAACAAAAAATAAATACTATATGAAGAAGAAAGGATTGTAAAAAATGTCAAGCAATAAAAGAATTAGAGATAAATTGTTTCCAGAAGGCGGAAGATTAAGAAGTTGGCTAAGAACATTAAATAGATTTATTCACAGTATATTTAGCAAAACTTATATTAAAGAACAAATTAAAAGTATAAAAGAGAACGGCTGGAAAGCAACATTTCGTGAAATGAAAAGATATATGGTTATGGGTACACTTGCAGAGCCAGAAAATATTTATGAAAAATGGATAGAGCTAAATGAGCCCAATAAGGAAGAATTAGATAAGCAAAGAGAAACAAAATTTGAAGTAACACCTAAAATTAGTATTATAATTCCAATGTATAATACACCAGCAAAATTTTTTGAAGAATTAGTAGACTCATTAATTAATCAAACATATTCAAATTGGGAATTATGTTTGGCTGATGGAAGCGAAGCACAAAATGAAGAATTAAAGTCTATTATAGAAAAAGATAGTAGAATTAAGTATAACTTTTTAGGGGAAAATAAAGGAATTGCAGAAAATACAAATGCAGCTCTAAAAATGGCAACAGGAGATTATATTGGATTATTAGACCATGATGATATTTTACCAGAATTTTCGTTGTATGAAGTAGTAAGAACAATAAATAATCATCCAGAAGCAGACTTTATCTATTCAGATGAAGATAAGTTTGAAGAAGTAGGCGGAAAAAGATATGACCCATATTTTAAATCAGATTTTGCACCAGATACATTAAGAGCAAATAATTATATTTGTCATTTTAGTATATTTAGAAAAGACTTAATGGACAAGTTAGAAGGATTTAGAAGTGAATTTGATGGGGCTCAAGATTATGACATAATATTAAGAATGAGTGAAAATGCAAAAAATATTGTGCATATTCCAAAAATTCTATATCATTGGCGAGTACATGAACTATCTACTGCTAAAGCTGGAGCTCATGCTAAGCCATATGCATATGAAGCAGGAAAAAAAGCAGTACAAGCACATTTAGATAGAATGGGATTAAAAGGAACAGTAGAACAAGGAAAAACAATAGGAACTTATAAAGTAAATTATGAAATTATTGGAGAACCAAAAATTTCAATAATAATACCAAATAAAGATTATGTATCAACTTTAAAAGTATGTTTGAAATCTATTACAAAATTAACTACATATAAAAATTACGAAATTATAGTAGTAGAAAATAACAGCACAGAGAAAGAAACATTTAAATATTACAAGACAATAGATGGAAAAGACAATATAAAAGTTGTATATTATCCAGAAAAAGAATTTAATTATTCATCAATAATAAATTATGGTGTTAAAAATTCAACAGGAGACTATATAATACAACTAAATAATGATACAGAATTAGTTACACCAGATTGGATACAAGAAATGTTAGGATTTGCACAAAGAGAAGATGTGGGGGCAGTTGGAGTAAAAATGTATTATCCAGATAAAACAATACAACATGCAGGAATTATTATTGGAATTGGTGGAGTAGCAGGTCATGTATTCAAAAATATTCCATATAAAATGCATGGATATTTTTCAAAAGATTGTATGATACAAAACTTAAGTGCTGTTACAGCAGCATGTATTATGACACCAAGAAAAATTTATGATGATGTTGGATTTATGGATGAAAAATTTAAAGTAGCATTTAATGATGTTGACTTCTGTTTAAGAATTCGTGAACAAGGAAAACTTATTGTTTATAATCCATATGTAGAATTTATACATTACGAATCTAAAAGTAGAGGATATGAAGATACAGTAGAAAAACAACAAAGATTCAAAGGAGAAATTGACCGTTTCTATGAAAAATGGCAAGGATTCTTAGATAAAGGAGATCCATATTATAATATCAATTTAAGATTAGATAATGACCAATGTGCAATTAAAGAAGAAAAAGTAAACTATAAATAAAATTACTTAAAAGGAGAAAATTACTTTGGAAAGGGTAAAAGAAAATAAATTTATTATAATTTTATTAGTATTTTTGGCTATATGTATATTCTTAATAGAAAATTCGTATTTGCCAGCTCCAGATGAATATAATTATAGCCATATTGCATGGACAGACCATAAAATATCAGGAATAAATGACTTAATAACATCACAAATAAGCTTATATCAAAATTGGACAGGAAGAATACCAGTACACACTACAATACAAACAATATTATGGTTAGGAACATGGATATACAATATAATAAATCCTATCATATTTATAATATTTATTATATTATTAGGAAGTATTATAAAAAAAGAAATAAACTATTTTAAGATAAGTCTTACTTTATTTCTAATTTTATTTACTATAAAAGCAGGTGGAGAAAAATTTATATGGTTATCTGGAAGTATAAATTATTTATGGACAACTACAATAATGTTAGGAGTTATGTATTATTTTTATAAAATTTTAATGAAAGATAAAAAGCTTAGTAATAAAGAAATACCAATATTTTTAATACTTTCATTTTTGGCTGGATGGTCACAAGAAAATGTTGCATTTGTTTTAGGAACTTTTATAATTATGATATGTTTAATAAATATAAAAAAATTTTTGAAATACCCTAAAAGAGATAAAGCAATAATAATATCTAGCATAATTATATTTGGAATAGGAGCTTTAGCATTAATATTTGCACCAGGAAATTTTTTAAGAGCAAGTACAATGCAAAGTGATATAAAAGCTTCAATACATCATATATTGAGTAACTTAAAAAATATGGGAAGATTGGGTATAATCTATGTTATATCATTAATAATAATTTGGATATTAAGAAATAAACAAGAACAGCAAGATAGAAAAGATATGTTAAAGTTGCATGTAATATTAATAGTAACATTTATTGTTGCATTAATTCCAATGATATTAATAAATGAATTCCCACCAAGGTCGACATTACCATATGAAGCAATACTTTTAATAGGAATATTAGCAAATAGTAGTGTAATAATAGAGAATTTAAATTTAAAGAAATCACTAATAATTATAGAGATTATTCTTACAATTGGAATTTGTTACAGACTTTCAAATAATATTTTTACTGCACAAAAATATATGGTTCCATATAAAGAAAAAATAACATCAGAAATTAATCAGGCAAAAGAAGAAGGAAAGAAAGATTTAGTATTATCCGCATTTGAAGAATCAAATAAAGTGCAATTACTAGGCCCAAGAAGCTGGTTAATTGATTTTTCGCCAACAGAAGATAAAGATAATATCATAAATCAATATATGGCAAGATTTTATGGATTTGATAGTATTATAATAAATAAAGCAGAAGAAAGTGACCAAAATAAATGAAAATAAAAGAAAGAATACCAAAACTTGGAATAAGTACTGTACTAATACTTGTAATAGTAATACTAATAACATTTGCAATTGGAGCAATAGTATGTACAGGAATATTTGAAAACGAATATATAAATTCATTAGAAAATGTAATATACAAATTTGACAATATTATTGTAAATATGGTATTACTAGTAATATCAATACTTATTATATATATAATAAGTAAGATATCGAAAAAGGTAAAACCTAAATATTTTTTAATAGGTGCAATTGCAATATATTTAGTAATATCAGTAGTTTGGATTTTATTTTCAAAAACACCATTAAGAGCAGACCAGAAGATGGTAGAAAATGTTGCAAGAAACTTTATACAAGGAGATTTTGTAGATTTTAATAAAGGTATGTATATGGATTATCATCCATTGCAAATCTCTATTGTAGTGTTTATAGAATTAATATATAGAATAGCAGGAAATTTTGCGAATCCTATAATAATAAAAATGTTAAATGTTATATTTCAAATTATAGCATTTATCTACATATATAAAATAACAGGGTTATTGTTTAAAAGTGAGACAGCGCAAAAGATAGTAACAATATTACTTTTGGGATGCTTGATATTTACATTTTGGACAACATTTGTATATGGAAATATAATAGGACTAATGTTAGGAGTAATTGCAATTTATTATACTTTAAAATACTTAGAAGATAAAAAGTTAAAGTATTTGATATATACAGCTATTACAATAACATTATCTGTAATAATAAAAAGTAACTACCAAATTTATATGATAGGAATAATTATTACATTATTACTAGATTTATTTAAAAAAGTAGATGTAAAAATAATTGTAACAATAATGGCAATTTTAAGTATATTTGTACTTTCTAACAAAATAATAGTAAAGTCAATGGAATTCAGATTAGGACATGAAATAAGTGATGGAATACCAATGATATCTTATATTGATATGGGGTTAGCTAAGCCAGTTGATAGAGCATCAGGATGGTATAATGCAAAAGTAGACGTAGAAAAAATATACAGAGAAAATGATTATGACAATAAAAAGGCGAGTATATCAAGTAAAGAAAGTTTAAAAAATAGACTTAAGGAAATGGCAAGTGAACCAAAAGAAACATTAATATTTTTTGCAGATAAAATAGCCTCTACTTGGATAGAGCCAACATATCAAACAATTTGGATTAATGAACCAGCAGAAATGGTTAAAGAAAGTCCAGAATATTATATGAATAATAAAATATTAATAAGTATATATCAAGGAAAACTAAACAAAATGATTATTAAATATTTAGATATTTTTCAAATAATAATATATAGTTTTTCAGCAATTTATATAATAACAAATTTAAAGAAAATGACAAATAGAGAAGCCTGTATGTTAATAATATTTTTTGGTGGAGTGTTATTTCATATTATGTGGGAGACAAAATCAATGTATGCAATTCCATACTATATTTTGCTATTCCCATATTGTGCGGTAGGTTTAGAAAAAATATTTACAAAAGTAGAAAAATATAAGAATAAATGGAAAACAGAAGGAGAATAAAAATGGAAAAAATATCAGTTATTGTTTCTTGTTACAATGAAGAAGAAAGCTTACCACTATTTTATGAAGAAATGGAAAGAGTAAGAAAAAAAGATTTTGAAGATGAGATGGAATTTGAATATATTTTTGTAAATGATGGTTCAAAAGATAAAACATTAGAAGAAATGAAAAAGTTAGCAAGAGAAGATAGCAAAGTTAGATTTATATCTTTTTCTAGAAATTTTGGAAAAGAAGCAGCAATGCTAGCAGGTTTAGAAGCGGCAGAAGGTGATTATATAACATTAATGGACGCAGATTTGCAAGACCCACCATCACTTTTACGACAAATGTATGATGCAATAAAAAATGAAGGGTATGACCAAGTAGGAACAAGACGTGTAACTAGAAAAGGAGAGCCGCCTATTCGTAGTTTTTTTGCAAGAATGTTTTATAAATTAATTAATAAAATGTCAAATGTTGAGATGGTAGATGGGGCAAGAGATTATAGATTAATGACAAGACAAGTAGTAGACAGTATAATATCAATGCAAGAGTATAATCGTTTTTCAAAAGGGTTATTTAGTTTTGTAGGATATAAAACTAAATGGTTAGAATATGAAAATGTAGAAAGAGTAGCAGGAGAAACAAAATGGTCCTTCTGGAAATTATTTAAATATGCAATAGAAGGAATAACAGCATTTTCAACTACACCATTAATAATGTCTTCTGTTATAGGATTACTATTTTGTTTTATTTCATTTTTATTAATAGTATTAATTATTGTAAAGACATTAGTTTTTGGAGACCCAACAAGTGGTTGGCCATCAATGATATGTATAATATTCTTTGTTAGTGGAATACAATTATTCTCACTAGGAATTATTGGACAATACATAGCAAAAGCATATTTAGAAGTTAAAAAAAGACCAATTTATATTATAAAAGAAACAGAAAAAGATTTATAAAGGAGAGAAAAATGATAGATTTTAATGTACCACCATATATTGGTAAAGAAAAAGAATATATTGAAAAGGCAATAAAAAATAAAAAAATATGTGGAGATGGAGAATTTACAAAAAAATGTCATCAATGGATAGAAGAAAAAACAGGAGAGAAAGCATTACTTACAACATCTTGTTCTAGTGCGTTAGATATGTCAGCAATACTTGCAGATATAAAGCCAGGAGATGAAGTAATACTACCATCATACACATTTGTATCAACAGCAGATGCATTTGTGTTAAGAGGGGCAACAGTTGTATTTGTAGATATTAGACCAGATACAATGAATATAGACGAAAAACTAATAGAAGATGCAATAACTGAAAAAACAAAAGCAATAGTACCAGTACATTATGCAGGGGTAGCTTGTGAAATGGACACAATAATGGATATTGCGAAAAGACATAACTTAATAGTAGTAGAAGACGCAGCACAAGGAGTTATGAGCGAATATAAAGGAAGACCATTAGGAACAATAGGAGACTATGGTTGCTACAGCTTCCACGAAACTAAAAATTACAGTATGGGAGAAGGTGGAGCATTACTTGTAAAAGACAATGACAACTTCGAAAGAGCTGAAATTATAAGAGAAAAAGGAACAGACCGTAGCAGATTTTTTAGAGGACAAGTAGATAAATATACTTGGGTAGCGGCTGGCTCATCATTCTTACCAAGTGATATAAATGCAGCATATTTATATGCACAATTAGAAGTAGCAGATGAAATAAATAATAGTAGATTACGCAATTGGAACTTATACTATGAAAATTTAAAAGATGTAGAACAAATAGAATTACCATATGTACCAAAAGAATGTAAACACAATGCGCATATGTTTTATATAAAAACAAAAGATATGGGAGAAAGAACAAACTTAATTAGATTTTTAAAAGAAAATGAAATAGCATCAGTATTCCATTATATACCATTACATAGCGCACCAGCAGGAAAGAAATATGGAAGATTCCACGGTGAAGATAAATATACAACAAAGGAAAGTGAAAGATTATTAAGACTTCCAATGTATTATGGTTTGAAAGAAGAAGAAGTATTAACAGTTTGCAAAACAATTAAGGAATTTTACAAGCAATAATAGGAGAAAAAACTATGAAACATATGAAAAAAGATAGTCAACATTCTAAAAGAACAATAATAATTAATATTTCTATTGTTTTAGTACTTTTAATAATATTTTTTGTAAGTTTAGTAAGTAAACATGAAATAATATATACAATGAATGATGATATTGCGCTAAAGGCAATAGTATCAGGTAGATATACAGGAGAACCATCATTTTATATGATATTTTCTGGATTTCCATACTCTATATTATTAGTATTATTGTATAAAATTACAAATGCGGTTGATTGGTATGGATTAGTATTAGTAGTATCAATGATGTTCTTTTTAGGATACACAATATATAACATAATAAAAAACAAAGAAGACATATTAAAAAAAGTAATATATACTATTTTGATATTTACAGTTGTAGTAATAGTATTTAATACTTTTCTAGTAGAACTTACATTTACTAGTGTATCTGCTTTTATTGCAACCTGTTGTTTAATACTATATTTGTTACCAGATGCTAAAATGAAAAATATAATAATGACAATAGGAATAGCATTATCATTTGGGATAAGAATGAAATCATGTTTAATGGTATTAGTATTTTTTGTACCAGCACTATTTTATAAAAATTACAAAGATAAAGAAAAACTAAAAAAAGACATTATTTTAGGATTAAAAGTTGGATTGGTTTTAATAATTTGCTTTATAGTAGAAAAAAGTTTTTACAATAATTCAGAATGGAAAGAATATTTAGAATATAATGAGTCACGTTCATTATATTATGATTATTATTATGGAGCATTTGTAAATTATCCGATAGAAAACAGCATAGAGATGTACGAAAAAGCAGGTTTAGACGAAGCAGAAATGAATTTATTGCATACATATGGAGGAATAGCATTTTATGATGATATTCAGCCCAAAATGGGAAAATTGATAGAGCTATGCAAACAAGACATAAAAATAAATTCAGATATTAAACAAACAATTAAAGAAATGATAAAAAACACAGACAACATTTATTACATTATAACATTAATTTTAATTGCAATTACAATAATAGTATCGTCTAACAAAAAAGAAAAAATTATAACGATATTACCGTTTATCTTATTGCAAATAGCATTATTAGCTTATTTAGCAATAGGTGGAAGAATACCAGAAAGGGTATTAATACCGTTATATACTTGTTACATAGTAACAAATATATATATTATTTTACAAGAGAAAAATTTGAAAAATAGTTTAAATAAAATTTTGAATTATGGTAAATGGTTAGTCTTAATACCCATAATATTTGCATTTTTTATATCTATAAATATAACAATGGAAAGTGTAAGTACTCCTTTTGGTACAAATGCAGATATGATGGAGACATATTTTAAAGAGCACTCTGAAAATTTTTATATTTATGATAATAATGAGTTAGAAAGATTTAAACCATTTAAAGAATATAGTGTAAATAATTATATTAATATGAGTGGATGGACAGTTTATTCACCATTACATAAACAAGTTATAAAAAACCAAGGTGCAAGCTCTTTTAAAGAGTTGTTGTTTAGAGACAATGTGTATATGGTATTATATTCTCAAAGTTCAATAGATTCATATCAAGCTCTTGAACCAGATGCAAAAATAGAACAAGTAGATACAATAGGAGTTTTTAATGTATATAAATTTACAAAATAACGACTTGAATTTTATATAGGAGGAAATATGAAAGAAAAACTAGTAATAATAGGAGCAAATGATTTTCAAAATCAACTAATATTAAAAGCTAAAGAATTAGGATATGAAACACACGTATTTGCTTGGCAAGATGGTTCAATAGGAGAAAAAACAGCAGATCATTTTTATCCAATTAGTATAGTAGAAAAAGAGCAAATTTTAGAAAAATGTAAAGAAATAAAACCTGTTGGAATATGCTCAATAGCATCAGATTTAGCAACAATAACAGTAAACTATGTAGCAGAAAACTTAGGACTTGCTTGTAATCCAACAGCTAATACGCTACATTGCACAAACAAATATGAAATGCGTAGGAAAATGAAAGAAAACAATGTAAAAACACCAGGATTTGCAAAACTAAGCAATGACCCAGAAACTTGGAAAGTAGAAGACTTAAAATTTCCTATAATAGTAAAACCAACAGATAGGTCAGGAAGTAGGGGAATAACAAAAGTATTCAATAAAAATGAATTAGAAAAAGCAGTACATTATGCAACAAAAGACTCTTTTGAGAAAATGGCAATTGCAGAAGAATATATAGAAGGAGAAGAATATAGTTGTGAATGTATTTCATACAAAGGAAAACATTACTTCTTAGCGTTTACAAAGAAATACACAACAGGTTCTCCAAACTTTATAGAAACAGGGCACTGTGAACCATCAGACATAAAAAAAGAAAAACAAGAAGAAATAAAAGAAAATATATTTAAAGCACTAACAGCATTAAATATACAAAATGGAGCAAGTCATACAGAATTTAAAGTAGATGAAAAAGGAAACTTTGGAATTATAGAAATAGGGGCAAGAATGGGAGGAGATTGTATAGGCTCAGACCTAGTACAAATATCAACAGGATATGACTTTGTAAAAATGGTAATAGATGTAGCAGTAGGAAAAGAACCAGATTTTACAAAAACTACAGTTCCAACAAAAGCAGTTATTAAATTTATATTTACAAAACAAGACCTAGAAGAAATGGAAAAATTCCAAAAAGATAATCCAGAACAAATCTACAGAATAAGTGAAATGGAATTAGAAAATTTAGGTAAAACTACTGACAGTTCAAGCAGAATAGGGTATTATATATATACACCTGAAAAATAATTCTATAAAAGGAGAAAAGAAAGTATGGAAAAAAAGAAAATAATAGTTTTAGGTTCAGCAGGAAATTTAGGAATGTATTTTATAGACTATCTAAATGAAAAATTAGATATGGAAAAATATGAAGTAATAGCAACAGGAACAAAAGATGAATATCCATTTGAATTTTACAAAGGTAAATATGTTAAAGTGGATATAACAAAACCAGAAGATTTTGATAAATTACCAAAAGAAAATGTACAAGCAGTAGTTGACTTTGCAGGAATTTTACCAGCATATTTATCAAAAGATGACCCAAATAAATATATAGATGTTAATATAAAAGGTACATTAAATGTATTAGAATATTGCAAACAAGTAAAAGCAGACAGAATTATATACACACAAACTTGGGCAGATTTAAATGGTTATTTAAAAGAAAAGAAACCATTAAAACCAGATTTACTAAGAAAACCAATACATACAGGAGACCATGCAATATATACAGTAACAAAATGTGCAGCAGTAGACTTAATAGAATGTTATCATCAAATGTATGGACTAAAAAACTTTATTTTTAGATTACCAAATATATACTTATATTCCCCAGAAATGTACTATTATGTGGATGGAGAGAAAAAATATATATCATATAGATATATAATTCAAAGAGCAATGAAAGGTGAAACACTAGAAATGTGGGGAAATCCTGATTTAGGAAAAGACATAATATATGTAAAAGACCTATGTCAAATGATTTTTAAATCTCTTTTCGTAAACAGAGAAACTGGAACATACAATGCAGGAACAGGAATAAAAACAACAATGAGAGAACAAATAGAAGGGATAGTAAAAGTATTTTCTCCAAAAGAAAATCCATCAAAAATTATTGAATGTCCAGAAAAAAAGGATTGTGATGATTTTGTTATGGATATAACAAATGCAAAAGAAGAACTAGGATATGAGCCAGAATACGATTATATTGCATACCTAGAAGATTATAAAAAAGAAATGAAATTAAATAGATTTACAAAGAAATAAAAGGTGGATAAAAATGAACGAAGAAAATAAGAAAATAAGCTTTATAATACCATGCTATGGTAGTGAAAAAACAGTAGGGATAGTAATAAAAGAAATTGACGAAATAGTTAGTAAAAATCCGAAATATGACTACGAAGTAGTAGCTGTAAATGATAAATCTCCAGACAACGTTTGGGAGGTATTAAAAGGAATAGCAAAAGAAAACAAAAAAGTTAAAATAATAAACTTAGCAAAAAATATGAACAGACCAGGAGCTTTAATGGCAGGAATGTCAAAAGCAACAGGTGATTATGTAATATTAATGGATGATGATGGACAATGCCCAATGGAAAGTTTATGGGAATTAATAAAACCATTAGAAGAAGGACATGACGTGTCAATTGCAAAATATCCTAGTTACAAACAAAGTATATTTAAAAGTTTTGGAACAATAGTAAACAGAAAGATGACAGAAGTTATAATGGAAAAGCCAAAAGGGCTAAACTTTACAAACTTTACGGCAATAAAAAAATACATTGTAGATGAAATATTAAAATATGAAAATCCATATCCATATATGACAGGACTTTTATTAAGAACAACAAGTGACATTGTAAATGTACAAATGGAAGAAAGAGAAAGAATAACAGGAAGTACAAACTTTACATTTAAGAAAATGCTAAACTTGTGGATAAATGGATTTACAGCATTTTCTGTAAAACCACTAAGAATATCAACAGTAATAGGGTTTATAACAGCAGCAATAGGATTTTTATATGGATTATATATAATAATACATAAATTATTTATTCATACAAATATTGCACAAGGATATAGTTCTATGATGGCAGTATTACTATTCATTGGTGGAATTATAATGCTTATGCTAGGAATGATAGGAGAATACCTAGGAAGAATTTATATATGTATCAACAATTCACCACAATATGTAATAAAAGAAATGTTTAATATAAAAGAAGGAGAAAAAGATGAAGAAGATAAATAAATATGTATATTTGCATTTATTGTTATTTTTCTTTTCATTCTGTGGAGTGTTTTCAAAACTAGCATCTGCAAATGAATTTTTATCATTGAAATTCTGTATTTTTTACGGAATTTCAATTATGATTTTAGGAATATATGCACTTCTTTGGCAACAAATATTAAAGAAATTCTCTTTAACAACTGCATTTTTTAACAAAGCGGTTACAATTATATGGGGAATGTTATGGGGAGTATTGTTTTTCAAAGAAGCAATAACAATAAATATGATAATAGGAACAGTAATTGTATTAATAGGTGTAGGATTGGTGGTGAAAGATTATGAATAAAGTATTAATATATTCAGGAATATACATTTTAGGAGTAATCATTTCAGCACTTGCACAAATATTATTAAAAAAATCAGCAGATGTGGAAAGAGAAAGTAAACTAAAAGAATATTTAAATTTTAAAACAATATTTGCATATGGTATATTCTTTGGAGCAACATTATGCTCAGTATTTGCATATAAATATGTACCATTATCTATGGGACCAATTTTAGGAACAACAGAATACATATTTGTTGCAATACTTAGTTATTTCTTGCTAAAAGAGAAAATAAGCAAGAAGAAATTATTAGGGTTAATAACAATAATCGTAGGAGTATTAATTTTTTCATTGTAATATATAAAGGAGTCGAACAAAAATGAATAAGAAAAATTGTATGGGAGTACTAAGAAAAATACTTATGTTTTTATTTATATATATGTGTATAATATTAGTTTCTTCTGTAATGATTATTGGATTAAAAGACACGATAAAATTAAAATTTCTTAGTGGAGAAATAGGAATTATTAGAAATAGCTTTTATATTGTAATAGCATTAGCCTTTACAGTTATTTTTGAATTAGTTTTAAAATCAAGTAAAAAAAATAATAAAGTAGATAAAATTTTTTGGGCAATTTTAATTTTATCACTATGTGTCATATTTTATAACTTTATAATAGGTAATGCTTATTATATGTATTATGACATAGGCTCTGATACAAAAGACCAGTATTTTCCATATTTTCTAAATGAAGTATTAAATTTAAAAGATGGAATGTTTTCTACTTGGAATTTTCAATATGGTTTGGGAGAAAGCTTATTTAGTGTAAATGCTTGGACATTTGATATATTTTCAATGATATTAGTTTTAGTAAGTTTTATTATTGGAGCTAGTAAGCTTCAATATTTTTTAGTATGGATGCAAATATTAAAAATTATTGTTGTATTTATATTAAGTAAAAAATATTTATCATACTTCCTAAAAGATAGGACTTCTATTTGTTTAGCATCATATTTAAGTGCAATGAATGGATTTCTATTTTTATGGGGACAACACTATTTTTTAGGAACTTCATGTGTATACATATTATTGATGTTATGTGCTATTGAATATTTTTTAGCTAAAAAATCTAAAAAGAGCTTAATTTATTTAGCATTAAGTACAGCATCATTATTAATATTTAGTTATTACATAGCATATATGGTTTTAGCTGTGAGTGGCATATATTTTGTATTTAGATATATATACATACAAAGAAAGATAGAAATAAAGCCAATGATTACTTCATTTGGTAAATGCTTATATGGTGTAATAACAGGTATGTTATTATCTGGAATAATATTTGTTCCATCCTGTTATCACATATTAACTTCATCATCTAGATTATCTGATGCAGGAACAAATATTTTTACAAGAATTGCACAATCTTTTACACATTCATTTAATTTGGACTATGTTCAAACAAGATTAAGTAGATTAATGTCTAATAATTTATTATGTATGAATGATAATATCAATTATCAAAATACAAATTATTATGAATTACCACAACTATTTTGTACAATATTTATAATTTTCTTTTTAGTACAATGGATTATATATGAATTTAAAAAATCAAAAACGAAAAAAGATTATACATTTTTTGTTTTAAAATTAGTAGCTTTGTATTTATTAATATTTAATGGAGTTTCTGGATTAATATTAAATGCTTTTGCATATGAAGCTTATAGATATACATATTTAGCAATACCATTTTTAGCTTTAATTATTGGAATTGTTTTTGAAAAAGTAATAAAAGAAAATAAAATAAATATATGGGGATTAATAATAAGTGCAGGTTTAAGTATAGGAGTATGGTGGATTTCATACCAGAAAGTTACAATTGAAAATATAAATGTTGCACAATTAATGCTAATTTTTCTAATTATAGGTTTTATAGTATTAATGTTTATTAATAAGAAAAATAAACACTCTAAGGTGTTTATGGGAATATTTATCTTTTTAATAATAAGTACTACAATTTTTGATGATTATATAACAACAAATCATAGAAAATATAAAGAAGCTAGTGATTTTCCACTTATATGGAATAAATCAGAACTAATTGACGATACAGGAAAAGCAGTTTCGTGGATTAAAGAAAATGATAAATCATTTTATAGAATAGAAGAATATGGATATTCAAATATATCAACATTTGGTGATCCATTTATATATCAACTTCCATCAACAACATGGTATAATACTACAAGTAGTGAAGATATATGTGAATTTTATGACAAGGTATATCCAAATGCAAATTTCCTAAAATATTATAAAATAACATCTTTAAAAGATGAAGCGGATTTACAAGCATTATATTTATTAAATTCTAAATATATCTTAACTAAAGGACCAATTGATATAGATGGAGTTGAAGAAATAAATAGATTTGGAGAAGTATATGTTTATAATAATACCAAAACTAATTCGATAGCAAAATGGTATACAAAAACAATAACAAAAGATGAATTTGCACAATTAGAAGGAAATGAAAGAAATTCTAAATTATATGATTATGTTATTACTAATGATTCAATTAAATTAGATGAAAATGCGAGAGCAACTGTTAGTGAATTTAACTTAATAAAACAAACAGAACTAACAGGAAATGTTATGAGTGAAGGAACAGGATTACTAATGCTATCAGTTCCTGCTCAAGAAGGATGGAATGTTTATATTGATGATGAATTAGTGGAAAACTATAAAGTAGACTATGGTTTTATTGGAGTAGTTGTGCCAACTGGAGAACATGAAATCAAATTGAAATATTCTGTTCCAAAAATAGAGATAGGAATAATATTTAGCTGTATTGGTTTAATTAATTTAGCTATTATAATTATTTTGATTAGAAAAAATGAAAAAGATAAAGTGGATTTACATATAAGGAGCAATAAAATAGATGATAGAAAAAATAAAGGAAATGTACATAAAAAATAAAGAAGTAATAAATTATTTAATATTTGGAGTATTAACAACAATAGTTAGCCTTGCAACTAAATATTTGTTATTATTTACAATATTAGATGCGAAAAATAGTGTGCAATTACAAATTGCAGTTGTAATATCTTGGATAGTAGCATGTTTATTTGCATATGTTACTAATCGAATTTGGGTATTTGAAAGTAAATCAAAGAAGATTTTTTCAGAGATGCTTAAATTTTTTAGTGCAAGATTGGCAACATTAGTAATGGAAATGTTAATAATGTTTACATTTGTAACTTTGTTAGGACTAAATACAGATATGTGGGTAGTAGTTTGGACATTAGTATCACAAGTATTAATTATTATAGCTAACTATATTTTAAGTAAATTACTTGTGTTTAAATCAATGGAATAAAATTCCTTTGAGAATAAAAATTGTAAATGATATAATAAAAGAAGAAAAGCAAGGAGAAAAATAGTTATGAATAAAGTTATAAAAATAATAACTATAATAAGTATAGTTTTGATAGCAATTATATTATTTAGTAATAGTAAAGTAGAAGCAAATAATGGTACTATATTATGGATAGATAATATTACAAATAATAGAGAGCAAGATAACACATTAAATATATCTGGATGGGTAATGTCAGAAGATAAAAATGCAACTATAAAAGTATCAATACAAAATACAAATATAACTAAAACAGATTTTACAAGGTTTGGAAGAGAAGATGTATTACAATCTATAACAAGTTGTGGTGGAAGAAATACAAACTCAAATCCAGGATATACAGGGAAAATAGATATATCTAACCTTGCAGATGGAACATATAATTTAGTAATTCAAGCAATATCAGGTGACAATACAGTTTTAGCAGAAGAAATAAAAACAATAAAAGTACGGAATATATTCTACTCAAATATGGATAGATACACCATCTAGTAATAAAAAAGTAGCAGATACTTTGGATATACAAGGTTGGATGATGTCAGATTATACTAATGCTGATGTAAAAATATATATTGATGATATAGAACAAAAAGCAATAATAAGAAGACATAAAAGAGATGATGTGCTAAATGCAATAAAAGGTTATGGAGATAAGACAACAAATACTCTTCCAGGATATGTATCATCACTAGATATAACGAAATTAAAAACAGGAAACCATATACTAAAAATAGAAGCACAAACAAGAGATGGTAAAGTTTTAAAATCTCAAAGTACTAAATTTATAAAAAAATATGATACAACATTATGGTTAGATAGCATTGTAAATAATAGAGAGCAAGATAATACATTAAATATATCTGGATGGGTAATGTCAGAAGATAAAAATGCAACTATAAAAGTATCAATACAAAATACAAATATAACAGAAACAAATTTTTCGAGATTTGAAAGAAATGATGTATTACAAGCTATAACAAGTTGCGGAGGAAGAAATACAAACAAAAAACCAGGCTATTCAGGAACAGTGGACATATCAAGTATTCCAGATGGAATATACAACTTGTCAATTCAAGTAATATCAAGTATTGATAATTCTGTTTTATTAGAAAAAATATCAACAATAAAAGTGCGGAATTTATAATACTGAAATATGGGTAGATGCACCATCTAGTAATAAAAAAGTAACTGATACTTTAGATATACAAGGATGGATAATGTCAGAATGTCCTAATGCTGATATAAAAATATATATTGATGATATAGAGCAAAAAGCAATAGTAAGAAGATATAAAAGAGATGATGTATTAAATGCAATAAAAGGTTATGGAGATAGAACAACTAATATACTTCCAGGATATATCTCATCAGTAGACATATCTAAATTAAAAATAGGTGAACATACATTAAAAATAGAAACAACAACAAAAGCAGGTAAAGCTTTAAAATCACAAATTGTTAAATTTAGTAAAAAGTATGATACTATGTTTTGCGTAGATAGTCCAAGTAATAGTAAAGAAATTGAAAATTCTGTATATATACAAGGATGGCTAATGTCAGAAGATAAAGGTGCAACAGTAGAAGTATATATTAATGGAAATAAAATAAATGATAATGTAATAAGAACTAAAAGAGATGATGTGTTATCAGCAGTTTCTGGTTATGGCGGAAAATCAACTAATTCTGAACCAGGATATTATATAACAGTTGATACAGAAAATATTCAAGATGGAAAAAATGAACTTGAAGTAAGAATAGTATCAAAAACAGGAGACATTTTAGAAAGTGCAAAAAGAACTATTATAAATGGAGTATATGAATCAGGAGTTTATATAGATTTACCATATACAAATAAACAAGAAAGTGATGTATTACCAATACAAGGATGGTTAATGTCAAGAGATTCAAATGCTACTGTAAAAATATATATTGATGGACAAGAAATGCAAGCAGATATAGGAAGAACAAGAAGACAAGATGTACTAGATGCGATAAATAAATATGGCGGAAAAGAAACAAATTCAAATGCAGGATATAATACAATAGTAGATATATCAAACTTAAAAACGGGTGTACATACATTAGAAGTAAGAGCAGTTTCACATAAAGGAACAGAACAATCTAAAGTATCTAAAAACTTTGTTAAAAAATACGAAACAAAAATAGAATTAGACTTACCACAAAAAGTAAAAACAAGTGTAGACGTTCAAGGATGGGTAATGTCAGAAGATAATGGTGCAAATGTAGAAATTTATCTAGATGACAAAAAAGTAGAAACAAAAATTGAAAGAACTATAAGACAAGATATCTTAGATGAGATAGATGGATATGGTGGAAAAGATACAAATGTGACACCAGGATATAATGCTATAGTAGATACTTCTAACTTAAAAGATGGAAATCATAAAATAACAGTAAAAGTTATATCAAAAACAAATGAAGTAATTGGACAAGTAAGTAAAAATATGAATGTAAGAAAGTATGATGGTATATTAAATATAGATTCACCAACATCAACACAAATTGCAAATTCAAAATTAGAAGTTTACGGTTGGGAAATGTCAGAAATAGCAGATTCAAGAATAGAACTATACGTAAACAATCAAAATTATACATCAGCAATTTCAAGAAGCGAGAGACCAGATGTAATATCAGCAATAACTGAATATGGTGGAGAAGATGTAAATGCTACTCCAGGATTTTATGCACAAATAGATACAAGTAGTTTTGAACCAGGAAATTACAATGTGACTTTAAAACTTATAACAAAATATGGAGATGTAATAGCTACAGGAACTAGAAAAGTATTAGTATATCACAACCAATTCCGTGGAATTGATGTATCATATGCTAATGGAGAAATTGATTGGGAAAAAGTAAAAGCAAGTGGAATAGAATTTGCAATAATTAGATGTGGATATGGAAAAGACGATGTTAGCCAAGACGACAAATATTTTTCACGCAATATAAGTGAATGTGAAAGATTAGGCATACCATATGGAATTTATCTATATTCATATGCATTAGATGTTAATGGAGCGGTATCAGAAGCAAACCATGTATTAAGATTAGTAAAAGGACATAGTCCAAAATATGGAATATTTATAGATATGGAAGATGCTGATGGATATAAAGCAAAAAATGGAATGCCAAGTAATCAAACATTAGTAGATATCTGTGATACATTTTGCAATATAATAAAGTCAAATGGATATAGAACAGGAGTATATGCTAGTTTATATTGGTGGAATAATCAATTAAATGATGCTAAATTAAATAATTATGATAGATGGGTAGCACAATGGAATACTCACTGTGACTATGTTGGAGAATTTGTTATGTGGCAATATACATCAAACGGAAGTGTATCTGGAATTAATGGACGTGTAGATATGAATATTTGTTATAAAAAGTATTAGAATATAAAATAATACGATAAATCGTAAAAAAGTACAAGAACCCCTTGTACTTTTTTGCTTTAAATGATATGATAAGGGCGTGAATTTTGAAAGGAAGTGTAGTAATGAAAATATTAATAACAGGCGCAAACGGAATGTTAGCACATTCAGTAAAGGCAAGAGTAGAAAAAGGAAATGAAATTATTTGCACAGACGTGGCAGATTTAGATATAACAAATGAAGAAGCGGTTAGCAAATTTGTAAAAGAAGCAAAACCAAACTACATAATAAACTGCGCAGCATTTACAGCAGTAGACAAAGCAGAAACAGCAGGTGAAATAGTAGAAAAAATAAATGCAGAAGGACCAAGAAATTTGGCAAAAGCAGCAAAAGAAAACGATGCAGTACTAATACATATAAGTACAGACTACGTATTTGGTGGAGACTTAGACTTAAGTAAAGTTTATAACGAAAATGACCCAAAAGCTCCTGTAACAGCATATGGAATAACAAAATTACATGGAGAAGAATATATAGAAAAAGAAACAGACAAATATTACATATTTAGAACAGCATGGTTATATGGAGAAGGAAACAACTTTGTAAGAACGATGCTAAAACTAGGAGAAACAAAAGACGAAATAAGTGTAGTAGCAGACCAATGGGGTTCTCCAACATATGCAGAAGACCTAGCAAACATAATAGGAGAAGCAATAGAAAAGAAAATACCATATGGAATATACAATGCAACAAACCAAGGATATACAAACTGGTATGAATTTACAAAAACAATATTAGAATATGCAAAAATAGATTGTAAAGTAAATCCAGTAACAACAGAAGAATATATAGAAATGATGAAAATAGTACAAGCTAAAAGACCAAAAAATTCAAAACTATCAAAAGATAAACTAATAAATGCAGGTGTAACAGTTCCAGAATGGAAAGAATCACTAAAAAGATATTTAGTAGCAGAAGGCAAAATGTAAAAGGAAAGGGTTGAGCAATAAATGAAAAATAGAAAAGGAATAATACTAGCAGGAGGAAGTGGAACAAGACTATATCCACTAACAATAGCAATATCAAAACAAATAATGCCAGTATATGACAAACCAATGATATATTACCCAATATCAGTGTTAATGGAAGCAGGAATAAGAGAAATATTAATAATATCAACACCAAGAGATGTAGTAACATTTCAATCACTATTAGGTGATGGTTCAAAATGGGGAATGAAATTTGAATATAAAGTACAAGCAAAACCAAATGGACTAGCAGAAGCATTTATTATAGGAGAAGACTTTATAGGTGATAATGATGTTGCAATGATATTAGGAGATAATATGTTCTATGGTTCACATCTACCAGAAATATTAAGAAGAGCGAACGAAAGAGAAGAAGCAACAATATTTGGATACTATGTAAAAGACCCAAGAAGATATGGAGTAGTAGAAATAGACAAACAAGGAAATGCAGTATCAATTGAAGAAAAACCAGAAGAACCAAAATCAAACTATGCAGTGCCAGGACTATATTTCTATACAAACGATGTAGTAAAAATAGCAAAAACAATACAACCATCAGCAAGAGGAGAACTTGAAATAACATCAGTAAATGACGAATATATGAAAATGGGAAAACTAAAAGTAGAAAAACTAGGTAGCGGAATGGCATGGTTTGATACAGGAACACATGACGCCTTAATTGAAACAGCAAGCTTTGTACAAACAATTGAAAAAAGACAAGGAATACAAGTTTGTTGCCCAGAAGAGATAGCATATAAACAAGGTTGGATAACAAGTGAACAACTAGAAGAATTATCTAAAATATATATGAAAACTGAATATGGAAAATACTTAAAAGATTTAGCAACAAACGGATTTGAAGAAGAATAATTTTAGGAAGGGAAATAGAAATGGGTAAATTTAAAAGAATAGACACATCAATTGAAGGTGTATGTATAATAGAACCAACAGTATTTGGAGATAACAGAGGATATTTCATGGAAACATACAGCAAACCAGATTTTGAAGAAATAGGGCTAAACTATGACTTTGTACAAGACAACCAATCAAAATCAAAAAAAGGAGTATTAAGAGGACTACATTTTCAAAAAGAAAATACTCAAGCAAAACTAGTAAGAGTAATAAAAGGCGAAGTTTTTGACGTAGCAGTAGACCTAAGACCAGGAAGCGAAACATATGGAAAATGGGAAGGTGTTATACTTTCAGAAGAAAACAAGAAAATGTTTATGATACCAAGAGGTTTCGCACACGGATTTTTAGTATTATCAGATGAAGCAGAATTCACTTATAAATGTGATGATGTATATAATCACGAAGCAGAAGGTGGACTTGCTTGGAACGATAAAGATGTTGCAATTGATTGGCCTATGGGAGATATGAAGATAGAAGATTTAATAACATCTGAAAAAGATGCTAAATGGCCATCATTAGCAGAAATAAGAGAAACAGATTTATTTAAAAATTTAAAATAAGGAAGGAAAGAGAAAAATGAGTAAAAATGTATTAGTAACAGGAGCAGCAGGTTTCATAGGAGCAAACTTTGCAGAATACTTTGTAAACAAACACCCAGACTACAATGTAGTAGTATTAGACAAATTAACATATGCAGGAAATTTAGACAATCTAAAAAAAGTAATGGATAAAATAACATTTGTACAAGGAGACATATGCGACTTTGAATTCGTATTAGACTTATTCAAAAAATATGATATCAACGGAGTAATTCACTTTGCAGCAGAATCACACGTTGATAACAGCATAAAAAATCCATTTGTATTTACACAAACAAACGTAATAGGAACACACACATTATTAGAAGCAGCAAAACAAGTATGGGGAGAAGGAAGTCCAAACAAATTTGTACATATATCAACAGATGAAGTATTTGGTTCACTAAAAGAGGATGGATACTTTACAGAAAAATCACCAATAAAACCAAGTAGCCCATATTCATCATCAAAAGCAAGTTCAGACTTAATTGCACTTGCATATAAAGAAACATACAAAATGAACGTAAATGTAACAAACTGTTCAAACAACTATGGACCATACCAACACAATGAAAAATTAATACCACATATGATTAAACTAGCTCTAAAAGACGAAAAACTACCAGTATACGGAGAAGGACTAAACATTAGAGACTGGTTATATGTAGAAGACCACTGTGAAGCAATAGACTTAGTATTCCACAATGGAGTATCAGGAGAAAGATATTGCATCGGTGGACACAATGAAAAAAGAAACATCGAAATAGTAAAACTAATTCTACAAAGATTAGGAAAATCAGAAGATTTAATAGAACACGTAGAAGACAGAAAAGGACATGACTATAGATATGCAATAGACCCAACTAAGATTAGTAAAGAATTAGGATGGCTTCCAAAAACAAAATTCGAAGATGGAATTGTAAAAACAATTGACTGGTATTTAGAAAATCCAGAATGGTTAAAATAAAAA
The DNA here is from genome assembly GCA_947648905.1 of uncultured Clostridium sp. Taxonomy (GTDB): domain Bacteria; phylum Bacillota; class Clostridia; order TANB77; family CAG-508; genus CAG-269. The sequence goes on from CANSPP010000001.1 coordinate 501,698, forward strand.
AAGCGCTTAGGCGCTTTTTTTATTTTGCCATTGGGGACAGTCTTTATAACAAATAAGAAATGCTAAAAATTTTGAATGTTCTCTAGACAAATGAGTAAAAGTATACTATACTATAAATATAGAAAATGAGAATAAGCGGAGTGTATTGCCACCTTTTAACTCTTTGATGTTTACATACTACTTCCACGACTTAGGTTGTGAGACTGATATATGGGGGGTGGTACTATGGCAGATACAGTAGTAATAAATATCATTTATCTACTATTCTATGGATTAGTAGGTGTAACGGCCATAAATTTTGCCTTAGTATGCATCATCTGGTACTTACTACATAAGGCATAAAAAATAAACCATTCTGCTTTGCCGAGTGAAATGGTTTATTAACTACAAATTTGGCAACCACTCTGTGGTTTTTCATTTTCTATTTTTATTATACATAGTTTTCTATAAAAAGTCAATAATCTATATACTTTTTATTCTGCTAGGTTAATATTAAAAATGATAAAAGAGACAAAAAAATATTTTCAGTTCTCTTATCATTTAAATATTTATTTTGCTATATTAAATCCACTTAAATAATAATTTCCAGTAGTGCTATCCAAAACATTTGGTTCTGCGTAATATTATTACATTTATATTACAAATAAGATAAATATTGCCAATTTCGACTTGTAATGATATACTAAAGTTGTAAAATAAGACGAATTATGTAACAAAAGAAATAAATATAGGAGGCAAAAGACAATGAAAAAAATATTTTTTAAAAATACAATTCTAACAGCATTAATATCAATAATAATATTTAATCTAACAGTCTTTTTAATACCAAATAGAGTACAAGCATCAACATATAACCAAATAACAATAAATGCAAATAGCAACAATAATAACGGAATAGATGCATTTCCAGAAAGCTATCAAATAATGTTAAAAAAATTGGTAGAAGACACAGGACACTCAAATTGGAAATTTAAACCGTTTTACACAGATATCAGTTGGGATGAACTAACAAGTTCAGATAATGAAAACAAGTGCCTAAGAAATACAATACACCAAAGTAATGGCTCATGGCTTTGCCCTTGTGGGCAACAAGGGGATAGAGGATATTATTGTGCATCAAGAAGAATAGTAAATTACTATTTAGACCCAAGAAACTTTTTAACAGAAACAACAATATTCCAATTTTTAGACTTATCAAATCAAACAGTAATACCAATAGAACAAATACAAAAAGCAGTAGAAGGAACATATTTAGCAGGGAGTGTTAATGGAGTATCATATGCACAAATGATATATGATGCAGCACAAGAGTCAGGAGAAAATGCATTAAGCATAACAGTAAAAATATTTCAAGAATTAGGTAAGGGAAATACCTTGCCAGGAATGATAAATGGAAAAGATGCTACATATCCAAATACATATAACTTCTTCAATTATGGAGCATCAGACGGAGAAGGAAATACACAAAGGGGACTAGCATATGCTTCTAGAGCAGGGTGGAACACACCAAGAACAGCATTAATAGAAGGAGCAAAATTAATAGCTAATTCATATGTGAAGGTAGGACAAAATACAAAGTATACATTTAAATTTGACATAGTAGCAGACAATTCAACAGGGCTATATTGGCATCAATATATGACAAACATACAAGACCCAACAAACCAAGCTAAAATGTTATTTGATGAATACTTAAACAATGGATGGCTAAATAATGAATTAACATTTGTAATTCCAGTTTATAAAGATATGCCAGCATATGTAAAATTGCCAAGCAGTTTAACAACAAATGATGGAACATTATATTTTATAAGTTCTAGATATTCAGATGTGGCAATAAGAACAGGATATAGTTCAGGAGCTACAACTATTGAGTATTTAAAAAGAAATACACCAGTTTTAATGCTAAATTATAATGAGAATAATACAGGTTGGTCAAAGGTTAGAGTAAATGGTAGAGAAGGTTATGTTATTAATGATTATTTAACACCTGTTAATACAAAGGTTGATACATATAAGGTACCAAATCAACCAGGAGATACACAACTACCTACAGTAATAGGTGGAACAAATTTTGAATTACAAGGCTCATATATTATTGCTGAACCAGGGACTAAGTTAAGTGATATCAAAGCAAAATATAATGTTATATCAGCTACAAAGGATGGTGTAGCAATATCAGATCAGGAAAGTCTAGCGACAACAGCTTGTATAAACATTGATAACACAGTATATGTTGTTGCTAAACTAGGAGATGTTAATGGAGATGGTTATATTACTCCAATAGATTATGTAAAAGTTGTAAATAAAATTATGGGAGTAACAGTCTTTAATGAAGTAAGTATAAAAGCAGCAGATATAAATAGAAATGGAGAAATTAGTCCAGAAGACTATGTGAAAATTGTAAATCAAATTATGGGAAATTCAAAAATAGAACTATAACTATTTATAGATGCTTAGGAGGCAAAAAATGAATAAAAAGGTATTTTATAAAATATTAATAACTATATTAATGGTAATCGGATTTTTAATAGTAATGCAATTAGAAACAAATGCAGCTAGTTTAAGTATAAGTACTTCAAAATCTAGTGTATCTCCAGGGGAGAAATTTTCTGTAACTGTTTCAGTAAGTGGAGGAGCAGGATATGTAAATTTAAGTGCAAGTAATGGAACATTAAGTGATACAACTATGGAATTAATGTTAAAGTCATCAGCTACTGTAACTTGTACAGCAGGAAGTTCTGGAACAGTATCAATAAGTGCATCAGGAACAATTGCTGATTATACAACTGAGAGAGAAGAAACTAAAAATGCTTCAGCAAGTGTTTCAATTGCTAGTAGCTCAAGTGGTGGAAGTTCTACATCTGGAGGGAATACTGGAACGTCAACAAGTGGAGGAAATACAAGCAATACAGCATCAAACAATGCAAAACTATCAAACTTAGGAATAACACCAAATGATTTCTCTGGATTTAAATCAGGAACAACAACATATAATGCAACAGTACCAAATAATGTAACATCAGTACAAGTATATGCAAAAGTACAAGCATCAGGTGCGAAATACTCAGTAAGTGGACCATACAATAACCTACAAGTAGGAACAAACAAAATAACAGTAACAGTAACAGCGCCAGATGGGAAAACAACAAATACATATACGATATATGTAGCAAGACAAGCATCTAAAGACGAAGAAGTAACACCAAATGTAATAGATGAAAATAACGCAAATACTGATAATAGTGAACAACCAGGAACAGAAGAACCAGAAGAAAATCAAGAGCAAGAAGCACTAGGACTATTATCAATATCAATAGACGAAGGGTATGAAATATACTTAGAACCAGAATTTAAAACAGATGTATACGAATACACAATAAACTTAGAAGAAGATTTAAGCGAAATTCCACTTACAGCTATTGCAAATAGAGAAAATGCAATCATAGAAATAACAGGAAATGAAGATTTGCAAGATGGCGAAAACATAATTACAATTACAGTAACAGATGAAGAAACAGGCGAAAAAGTAGAATATAAAATAACTGTAAAAAAAGGAATGGTAGCCCAAGAAGAGACTGAGCAAGAAGGAGATAAAAATCTTGAAGAAAGAAAATGGTTAATAATAGCAGTAGCAACAGGAGCAGTCGCAGTAGTAATAATAATTATAGTTTCTTGCGTAATAATAAGAAGAAGAAAAAAATTCGAAAGTGAATTTGGCGTAGATTATGACGAGGAAGACTATGATGAAAATTATGAGCAATATTATAATCAAGTAAATGAAAAAGAAAGTACCTACGAAAGCGATTCAATAGAAGAAAAAGATTTTGATAATAAATATGAAAATCCAGTTGACGAAAAACCAAAATTAGATGACGTATTTGGAAAATCATATGTAGAAGAATATGAAGAAGAAAAGCCAAAAAACAGAAGACGTGGTAAAGGAAAACATTTTTAAAAAATCTATTGACAATAACTAATAAATATAGTAAAGTTAAGAGGTAACAAATAGTGACAAAATCCGACACTTTAAGTAAAGAGAGGAAAAAAGCATGAAAAACAATGTAAAAGTAGAATTTATGCCTAAAGAACGGAAGATTGCACTAGGGAAAGAACTCGAAATAAGAGTAGAAATTCCAAAAGAAGTAGGAAAAGTAGAAAGCTGTAAAGTACTATTTAACAAGTTTGGAGAAAATCCATCAATAATACAAGAATTACAAAAAACAAAAGAAGAAGAAATTTACGAGACATATTGTACAAAAGTACAATTTAATAAGCTCGGAGAATACTTCTTCTTTTTTCTTGTAAAGATTGACGGAAAAGAAAAGGCTATCAAAATTAGTAGGGAAACAAACGAACCATTTATCACAGAAGGAGAAGCGCCATATTGGCGAGTTCTTATTCACAACAACTTTACCGTACCAAAATGGGCAAAAGGAAAAATTGTCTATCAAATTTTTGTAGACAGATTTAACAATAGTCCAAAGTATGCTGTAGAGCAACAGCCGGAACGGAAATATCGTGTATGGGGACATCAAGTTAACTGGGAAAGAGATGAAAATGGAAATTTCCACAACAATGACTTTTTTGGCGGAAACCTGAAAGGAATTGAAGAAAAACTAGACTATTTAGAAAGTTTAGGAGTAGAAATTCTTTATTTATCACCAATTAACTTAAGCACCGTAAGATATGATAGGTATGCAGCAACAGACCATATGGAAATAGACCCAATTGTAGGAACGTTCGAGGATTTGGACAGACTACATAAAAAAGCATTAAGCAAGGGAATGTATCTTATTTTGGATGTTGCATTTAACCATTGTTGTAGTGATAACCCTATTTATTTAGATGCGCTGAACAATCCAAATTCTGTTTATAGAGACTGGTTTAGCAGAGATGAAAATGGTAACATAAGATTTTGGTATGGCTTTAGTGATATGCCAGAATTCAACTTGTGGAACCAAGATTATCAAAACTATGTGTATGGAGAAAACGGCGTAATTGCTAAATATTCTAAATATGTAGACGGATTTAGATTAGACTTAGCAGAAGCGTTACCACCATTTTTCTTAGAAGGAATTCGAACCAGAGCTAACAAAGAAAAAGCAAGATTTATTGTAGGAGAATATTGGGATGATGTAGAACTGGAAGTATTAGGAACAGGACTAGATGTACCAACATGTTATCCAATGACAAATGCAGCTTTGAAATTCTTAGCTTATGGAGAAAGCGGATACTTAGAAGCAAAAATGAAAGAATTGGTAGAAAACTATCCTCAAGAAACACTCGATAGTTTACTATTTTCACTATGCACACATGATATTATAAGAGCTATGACCATATTTGCTAAAAAGCAATATATGAGAACAGGCATTATGGATATCTGGAAAATTGATGAACAACCATCTCCTTGGCATAAAGGATATAACTACTTCGACACTGACGGATTTAGACGTTTTGAATATGAAAACGAAAATCTAAGTTATGAAGAATATCAATATGCTAAGAACTTGCTAAAGGTAGGAACAATGCTTCAATACTTTTTCTTAGGAAACCCTTGTGTATACTATGGAACAGAATCGGGACTTTATGGTTGGAAAGACCCATTTAACAGAAAATGTTATAACTGGGGAAAAGAAGACCAAGACCTACTTAAGTTCTACCAAGAAATTGGAAACTTTAGAAAGAAATTTCTATCAACAAATTGCAATCCTGAAGTATTGTATAAGGATTCTGACCTGTTTATCTTCAAAAGAGAAAACAAAGAAAACTCTTTGTATGTTGCGCTCAATAGAAGTGGCAATAGAAGAACAATAACAGTGCCAGATGAATTTAAAAACGAAGAAACATTTACACTAAACGGAACGACAGACTATTTGTTACCATATGGAGGAATTGCAATATTGAAGAAAAATGCGGAAAGAGACTAGTTTATAGTCTCTTTTTTGTTGCCAAATATCATAAAATATAGTATAATATGCAAAGAAAGAAAAGGAGAGCAAAGCCAATGGATAAAAAAAGAATAATAACAGGAGATAGACCAACAGGAAGACTTCACATAGGTCATTATTTTGGTTCATTAAAAAAGAGATTAGAAATGCAAGAAAATGAAGAATATGATCCATACATACTAATAGCAGATGTTCAAGCATTAACAGACAACTTTAATAACCCAGAAAAAGTAAGAAAAAACATTAGAGAAGTAGCAATAGACTATTTATCAGTTGGAATAGACCCCAATAAAACAACAATATATGTACAATCAATGATACCAGAAGTAGCAGAATTAACAGTATTTTATTCAAACTTAGTAACAATAGCAAGACTACAAAGAAATCCAACAGTAAAAACAGAAATAGCACAAAAGAAAGAGCTATTTGGAGAAAGTGTAACATATGGATTTTTAGGATATCCAGTAAGCCAAGCAGCAGATATAACTGCATTTGAAGGAGAATTAGTACCAGTAGGAGAAGATCAATTACCTTTAATAGAACAATGTCATGAAATAGTAAGAAAATTCAATAGCATATATGGAGAAGTGTTAGTAGAACCAAAGGCAGTATTATCAGAAGGAAAAAGAATAAAAGGACTAGATGGAAATGCAAAAATGGGAAAATCATTAGGAAATGCAATATATTTATCAGATAGTGAAGAAGAAATAACAAAAAAAGTAATGGGAGCCGTAACAGATCCAAACAGAATAAAAAAAGACGATTTAGGAAACCCTGATATATGTATGGTTGCATATTATCACAAGTTATTTGGCACAGACGAAGAAGTAAAAACAGTATGTGAAGAATGTAGAGCAGGAAAAAGAGGATGTGTAGCTTGTAAAAAGCAACTTGCAAAAAATATAATAGAAGAATTAAGACCAATAAGAGAAAAAAGAGCATATTACGAAGCGCATCCAGAAGAAGTAGATAAAATACTTATAGAAGGAACAGCAAAAGCTCAAAAAATAGCGAAAGAAACAATGAAAAAAGTAAAAAAGGCAATGAAGCTAGACTATTTTGAATAATGATGTTTTTAGGACAGAGCAAAAAAACATCATTGAAAATAAATAATTAATAATAGAAAAAATCAAAGAAGGGGAGAAAATGTTTACAGATTACACAAAAATAATAATTAAATCAGGAGATGGCGGAAACGGAGCAGCAACATTTAGAAGAGAAAAATATGTAGCTGCTGGCGGACCAGACGGTGGAGACGGAGGAAACGGAGGAAATATATATTTCCAAGTTGACAAAGATAAAAATACCTTAATAGACTTTAGATACAACAAAAAATTTAAAGCTAAAAATGGAGACAATGGAAGTGGTAGCCACTGTAATGGAAAATATGGAGAAGACCTATACATCAAAGTTCCAATAGGTACAGTTGTAAAAGATGCAGAAACAGGAAAAGTAGTAGCAGATTTATCAGAACCAGGACAAGTTGAATTAATTCTAAAAGGTGGAAGAGGTGGAAGAGGAAACTCACACTTTGCAACAGCAACAAGACAAGCTCCTAGATTTTCAGAAGATGGAGAAAAAGGAGAAGAAAAAGAACTAATACTAGAATTAAAATTATTAGCAGATGTAGGACTTCTAGGATTTCCAAACGTTGGTAAATCAACATTTTTAGGAACAGTAACAGACGCAAAACCCAAAATTGCAAACTATCACTTTACAACAATAATACCAAACCTAGGAGTTGTAAAAACAAAAGACGGAAACGGCTTTGTAATAGCAGATATACCAGGAATTATAGAAGGAGCAAGTGAAGGAGTAGGATTAGGAATTCAATTTTTAAGACACGTTGAAAGAACACGACTATTACTACACTTCTTAGACATATCAGGACAAGAAGGAAGAAATCCAGTAGAAGATTTCTATGCAATAAACAAAGAACTAAAAAAATATAGCGAAAAGCTATCAACAAGAAAACAAATAATAGTAGCAAATAAAATAGATGTAATGCAAGACGAAACACTACTAAAAGAAGTAGAAGAATTAGCAAAAAAAGAAGGACTAGAACTTTACAAAATATCAGCAGCAACAAAAGAAGGAGTCCAAGAGTTAATTGACCACGTAACAGATATACTAAAAACACTACCAAAAGAAGAACTAGTAGAAATAGAAGACAAAGTAGTATATACATTAGAAGACAAAAAAGACGAATGGGAAATAAAAGAAGAAGAAGGAGTATTTATAGTAACAGGAAGAGCAATCCAAAGACTAATGGGAAGAGTAAATATAGAAGACAACGAATCAATGTACTATCTACAAAAATGCTTAAAGAACATGGGAATAGACGCAAAACTAAAAGAAATGGGAGTATGCCAAGGCGATACAGTAATACTAGACGATTGGGAACTAGAGTGGTACGAATAATGCCAATTGTCCAATTGGGGACGTTTCTCTTTTGGACATTGACATAAAAATGTCCAAGAAGGAAACGTCCCTAATTGGACAAAATTGAACTAAAAGGAGTAATAATATGAGTGGAGAAAAAAGAAAAGATTATCTAGGATGGGACGAATATTTTATGGCAATAGCTAAATTGTCAGCAATGAGAAGTAAAGACCCATCAACACAAGTTGGAGCATGTATAGTAAGCAGTGACAACAGAATTTTATCAATTGGATACAATGGAGCACCAAACGGATTTGATGATGAAAATTTCCCTTGGGGTAGAGAAGGCGAAAATTTGGATACAAAATATCCATATGTTTGTCACGCAGAAATGAATGCAATTTTAAATTATAGAGGAAGTAAAAAAGATTTAGAAGATGCTAAAATTTATGTGGATTTATTTCCTTGTAATGAATGTGCAAAAATTATTATTCAGTCTGGAATCAAGGAAGTTATCTATTTGTCAGATAAATATGCAACTTCTGAAAACAACATAGCTTCTAGAAAATTGCTTGATGAGTGTGGAGTTAAGTATAGTAAAATTGATGTAGAAAACAGTAAAAAAATAATGATTGAAATAGGATAAAAAATATATATAAAAGGCTACTGACTTTTGTCAGTAGCTTTTTATATATATGATTATAAATACCTAATTTTCTTGATTAAGTTCCTTCTCTTCCAACTGTCTTTGAGCCTGAGGCTTTTTCAAATACAAAGGAAGAACATCTTTTAATTCTTCACCAGAATTAAACTTTGAAAAACCAGCCAATCCCAAAGCTTCAGAATTTAAAACATTAAAATCAGAAGAAGGAAAAATAGAATTTTCAAAACTTTGCTCAATAGTACTTCTATAAACTTCAGAACCATCACCACAAAAAGCAACAGGAGCACAATTTAAAGTATCTTGGCAATAACTATTTAAAATAGCTAAAGCATTTTCAACACTTTCAGCTTGAGGCTCAATTAAAGTTATCAACCCATCATTTCTTTTCTCATATAATGCAAAATAGCAATTATCGTTTTTGCAATCAACTATGCTGCATACATATTTAATCTCATTTTGAAATATTTCAACTTTATTCTCAAATGTTTGCCTGATGCATTTTTGCTCTGTCCCAAAAAACATCATCCCAAAAGCTAAAGTTTCTAAAGAACTAACACCAACACAAGGAATACTTAAGCTATCAGAAAATGCCTTTGCAGTAGCAACGCCAATTCTAATTCCAGTAAATGAGCCTGGTCCAATATCACAAACAATCAGATTGATGTCAGATGGTTTTGATTCAGATTTTTTCAAGGCTTCGTCTATCATTGGCATTAAATTTTCTGAATGTGTTCTTCCAGTATTCGTGTCTAGTTTGCATATTAAATTTGTATTTTCTAAAATTGCAACGCCACATACATTACTGGATGTGTCTATACTTAAAATTTTCATATTAAAATCTCCTTTGAGCTAATTTCTAAAATTCTCATATTTTCATTTTCATCATCTTTATCAAAAACAATATGAATATAATCTTTTGGAAGAGCATCTTCGATTAATTCGCCCCATTCGATTAAGCAAATACCGTTTTCAAAATATTCCTCTCCACCAATTTCATAAAATTCAGAAGAGTCTTCTAAGCGATAAACATCAAAATGGTATATATTTATATCATCTTTATTATATTCATTTACAATTGTGAAAGTAGGACTAGATATTTCATTTTCTAAACCATAATAAGATAAAAAACCTTCCACAAATTTTGTTTTACCAGAGCCAAGTTCACCAGTTAAAACAACTACATCTTTTGGCTTTAATTTTGAAGCTAATTTTTTTGCAAAGTTTTTTGTATCATCTTCATTTTTTGCTATAAATTTATAGTGTTCCATAAAATCCTCCTGGATAAATTAATCAACTACAAGTATTATAATATAAAAAAATAAAAAATTCAATGAAAAGGGTTGATAAATTTGAATACTTGTAATATAATCGTAATACATTTGTAATAAAAGAGAAACAAAAACAGTTAGAAAGGAAGAAAAAGCATGTTTAAAATGGGGCAAGATATCGGTATTGATTTAGGAACAGCAACAGTAATAGCTTATGTAAAAGGAAAAGGAATAGTATTAAGAGAACCATCAGTTGTTGCAGTAAACAACGTTACAGGAGATGTTTTAGCAGTTGGACAAGAAGCAAGAAAAATGCTAGGAAGAACACCAGGAAACATAGTAGCAACAAGACCACTAAGAGATGGAGTAATATCAGACTACACAGTAACCGAAAAAATGTTAAAATACTTCATAAATAAAATATGTGGAAAATTCATCTTTGCACCAAGAATAATGATATGCATACCATCACAAGTAACAGAAGTAGAGAAAAAAGCAGTAATAGACGCAGCATCACAAGCTGGAGCAAGAAAAGTATATTTAATAGAAGAACCAATAGCAGCAGCAATAGGAGCTGGAATAGACATATCAAAACCATGTGGAAATATGGTAGTAGATATAGGCGGAGGAACAACAGACATAGCAGTAATATCATTAGGAGGGTCAGTTGTAAGCACATCACTAAAAGTAGCTGGAGATAGATTTGACGAATACATCGTAAAATATATCAAGAAAAAACATAATATGGTAATAGGAGAAAGAACAGCAGAAGACTTAAAAGTAAATATAGGATGTGTATTCCCAAAAATACAAGACACAGAAATGCAAATAAGAGGAAGAGACTTATCAACAGGGTTACCAAAAACAATAACAGTATATTCAAGCGAAATGCTAGAAGCACTAATAGAACCAGCAATGATGATAGTAGACGCAGTACACAGTGTGTTAGAAAGAACACCACCAGAACTAGCAGCAGACATAAGTGATAAAGGAATATATATGACAGGTGGAGGATGTTTAGTAGATGGGCTAGACAAACTATTACAAGAAAAAACAGGAATAAATGTAATGATAGCCCAAGACACAGTATCATGTGTAGCGTTAGGAACAGGAAAAGCATTAGACAACTTAGATGCACTAGAAGGAAAAACAAGGAGATAAAATGAAAAAAGTAGCATTTATCACACTAGGATGCAAAGTAAACCAATACGAAACAAACGCAATGACACAAAAGTTTATAGAAAGTGGATATGAAGTTGTAAACCAACACGAAAAAGCAGACATATACATAATAAACACATGCACAGTAACAAATATGTCAGATAGAAAATCAAGACAAATGCTTCGTAGAGTAAAAGATATAAACAATCAAGCCATTGTAGTAGCCTGTGGTTGCTATGCACAAGTAGCAAAAAATGAACTAGAAAAAATAGAAGAAATAGATATAATACTAGGAAATAACGAGAAAAAAGAAATAGTAAAATACGTAGAAGAATTTGCAGAAAAACCTGCAAATTCTTTGAGTTGTTCAGATGTTATGTATAAAAAAGAATTTGTAGACTTTGGAAACGTAACATACACAGAAAAAACAAGAGCAGTAATAAAAGTACAAGACGGATGTGACAGATTTTGTTCATACTGCATCATTCCATATGCACGTGGAAGAGTAAGAAGTAGAAAACCAGAAAGTATAATATCAGAAATAGAAAAAATAGCAAAAGATGGAATAAAAGAAGTAGTAATAACAGGAATACACGTAGCATCATATGGAAAAGACTTTAAAGAACAAGAATACAGACTAATCGATTTATTAGAAGAAATAAACAAAATAGAAGGAATAGAAAGAATTCGTCTAGGTTCAATAGAGCCACTACTAATAAATGAAGAATTTATGAAAAGACTAACAAAACTAGAAAAAATATGTCATCACTTCCATTTATCACTACAAAGCGGATGTGATGAAACTTTAAAAAGAATGAACAGAAGATATACAACAGAACAATTTAGAGAAATAGTAAAAATATTAAGAAAAAATTATGAAGATGTAATACTAACAACAGACATAATAGTAGGATTTCCAGGCGAAACAGAAAAAGAATTTGAAGAAACATATCAATTTTTAAAAGAAATAAAATTCTATAAAATGCATATATTCAAATATTCACCAAGAAAAGGCACAAAAGCAGCAATGATGAAAGAACAAATTGATGGAAATAAAAAAGAAGAAAGAAGCCAAAGACTTATAGAATTATCAAATAAAAATGAAAAGCAATACAATGAAACATATGTAGGAAAAACAGTTCAAGTCCTTTTTGAAGAAGAAAAGGATGGAATATATAAAGGTCATACAAAAAATTATATACAGGCATATTTGAGTGAACAAAACAACAAAGAAAATCTTGAAAATAAAATAGTTGAGGTTAAGTGCTATAAGGCAGAACAAGACCACATAATAGTAAAATAAAAATGAAGAAGAAATGGTTAAAAGTAACAAAACTGTAATAATTATGTAATAAACATTTAATATAAGAAAACAGAAAAACTACTTGATAAAAATAAAAAAGTATAGTATAAATAAAACAGAAGATGTAAAAAACACAAAGGAGGAAAATAAAATGGCAGAAATAGGTGCAGAAAACAAAGTAGCAGGAGTATTCGGAGGAGTTGAAATAAACGGTGGAAACGCTGGAGAAAATGCAAATGGAGCAATTGGTGGATTCGAAGGAGCAGGAATGGAAGCAGGAACAATCAGAAACACAGCGCTACCAGCAAAAACAGGATTATGGACAAAATTTAAAGCATTCTGGCTACAAGAAATTGACTGGAATAAAGAAATAAAAGTAGAACTAACACCATATCAACAAAAAGTAGAAGACGAAATAAACGAATTTTTACACCAAGAAATTACATGGGAAAAAGTACACGACTTTTTATTCCAAGAAGTAACATTTGGAAAAAGAAAATAATGTCCAATTGGGGACGTTTCTTTCCTGGACATTTTGTCCAGTTGAATATTTACATATCGTAATGTGAAAATTTAATGAATTTATAAAAAGGTATAGCAAGATTAAAAAAATTATGCTATACTTTTTAACGTATATAGGGGCTAAAATTAAACAAGAAGAAAGGAATGATAGTAATGCCCCGTATGGCGCGTGAATTAAGTAAAACAAAAGTGTATCACATAATATTTCGTGGAAACGATAAACAGGATATATTCTATGATACACAAGATTACAAAAAATATTTAAAAGAAATGAAAAACACAAAAGAAAAATATCAATATGAAATATTAGCATATTGTCTGATGTCAAATCATGTACATTTAATAGTTTTTGACAAAAATGATAATCTTTCGAAATCGATGCAAAGTTTAGCTATAGCATATTCAAGTTATTTTGCGAAAAAGTATGAAAAAGTGGGACATTTATTTCAAAATCGATTTTTAAGCAAAAATGTTGAGACACGAGAATATCTATTGCAATTATGTCGATACATTCATCAAAATCCAGTAAAAGCAAAAATTACAAAAGTAAATGAATACAAGTGGAGTAGTTATAACGAATATGTGAAATTGAATTTGAAAGAAAGAATGATAAATATAAACACAATATTGCCAATGTTTGGAGTTAATAGACAAGAAGCAATAAGGAATTTCGAAGCGTTCCATAGAAAAGAAGATGAACTTAATGATATAAATAAAGAGATTGAGTTTGAAATAAAAGAACGATTAACAGATGAAGAAGTGAAAACGATAATAGAAGATATATTAAAAATAGATAATGTACTTGAAATCAAAAATTATGGTGTACAAAAAAGAAATGAAACAATAAGCAAGTTGGAAAATATTAAAGGAATAACAAAAGTACAAATAGCAAGGATAACTGGAATAAACAGAAAAATAATACAAAGAGTAATGAATAGTAAATAATGAATGTCCAAGAAAGAAACGTCCCCAATTGGACATTGGGAAAAGGAGGAAAGTATGGCGAAAAATAAAACAATATTTGTATGTAGCGAATGTGGAAACGAATCAGCAAAATGGCTAGGAAAATGTCCTGCTTGTAATAGTTGGAATAGTTTTTACGAGCAAACAATAGTAGAAACAAAAGGAAAAGAAAAAGCAAGGAATGCAGGCGAGATGGCCACACCTCAAAAACTTAGTTCATATGTAGCAAAAGAGACTTTAAGAACTCATACAGGTTTTGGAGAATTGGACAGAGTTTTAGGTGGTGGATTAGTAAAGGGCTCGCTAGTTTTGCTAGGTGGAGAGCCAGGTATAGGAAAGTCTACACTAATACTACAAATTTGTGATAAAATCAAAGGAGAAGGACAAGTTCTATATGTTTCAGGAGAAGAATCGGCAGAGCAAATAAAACTAAGAGCAGATAGATTAGGAATAAATAATGAAAATATTATGTTTTTAGGTGAAACAAATATAGATATAGTAAATCAAGCAATTATAAATATGAACCCTAAATTGGTAATAATTGATTCTATTCAAACTATGTATTCAGACGATATAACAGCGGCAGCAGGAAGTGTTAGCCAAGTACGCGAAATTACAGGTCAAGTTATGAGAGTTTGCAAATCCAGAGCAATAACAACAATCATAATTGGACATGTTACAAAAGAAGGAAACATAGCAGGACCAAGAGTTTTAGAGCATATGGTAGACACAGTTTTATATTTAGAGGGAGAAAGATATTTTTCATACAGAATTTTAAGAGGAGTAAAAAACAGATTTGGTTCTACAAATGAAATTGGAATGTTCGAAATGAGAGAAGAAGGAATGTGCGAAATTTCAGAACCATCAGACATACTAATTTCGGAAAGAGAAGACAATCCGGCAGGTTCTTGTATAGTCTCTAGTATGGAAGGAACAAGACCGATTTTAGTTGAACTTCAAGCATTGACATCACAAACAGTATTTGGATATCCAAAAAGGACAGCAAATGGAATAGACTACAATAGATTAGCACTGTTAATAGCTGTGTTAGAGAAAAAAGCAGGCTTAATGCTAGGTTCACAAGACGTATACTTAAACGTAGTTGGTGGACTAAAAATTAACGAGCCATCGATAGACTTAGGAATAATGCTGGTAACAGCATCAAGTTTTAAAAATGTAGCAATTCCAAAAGATATGATTATAATAGGGGAAGTAGGTTTAACAGGAGAGGTAAGAAGAATAAATTTGATAGAAAAAAGGTTGAAGGAAGCAGAAAAATTAGGATTTAAAAGTTGTATAATTCCAGAAAGTAACAAAAAAGACTTGAAAGAAAAATACAAATTAGATATAATAGGCGTCAGAAACATTAATGAAGCGATGAAAAAAGTCGGGTTAAAGTAAAGGGACAAAAGGAAACGTCCCCAATTGGACATTTTGTCCAAGAGAGAAACGTCCCCAATTGGACACAATTGGACAAAGGAAAGGAGAATTAGAGTTGAGAACAGGCAAAGAAGACAACATAACAGAGATTTTAAAACTAATTGCGCCGGGAACCCCAATAAGAAACGGACTAGAAAACATTTTAAGAGCAAGAACAGGAGCTTTATTATTAATAACTGATAAAAACGAAGTATTAAAAGAAGTTGTAGACGGTGGATTTACAATAAATGAAGAGTATTCTTCATCTAAATTATATGAGCTGGCAAAAATGGATGGAGCGATAGTGCTAAGTGGAGACTTAAAGAAGATATTATATGCAAATGCACAGTTAATACCATCACATGAAATTTCAACATTAGAAACTGGAACAAGGCATAGAACAGCAGAAAGAACAGCTAAACAAACTGGAGAACTAGTAATAAGTATTTCACAAAGAAGAAGTATAATCACAGTTTTTAAAGGAAATGATAGATATATATTAGAAGATACAGATGCAGTTTTAAGTAAGGCGAACCAAGCGATACAAACACTTGAAAAATATAAAAAAGTATTTGATAATAAACTAAACATCTTGAATGAATATGAATTTAATGATATAGTAACATTACAAAATGTAATAGTTGCAATTCAAAGAGCAGAAATGGTTATGAGAATTGTAGAAGAAATACAAAGACAGATATATGAATTAGGAGACGACGGAAGACTTGTAAAAATGCAACTAGAAGAATTAATAGGTGGATTAGAAAAAGAAGAAGAACTAATCATAAAAGATTATATTGTGCCAGGCAAGAAAAGAATAACGCCTAAAAAAGTAATAGAAAAATTGAATGATTTAGAATATGAAGAATTGGCAAGAGAAACACTAATAGCAAAACTATTAGGATATGAAACTTTTGATAACTATGACGAAGTTGGAGTATACACTAAAGGCTATAGGATTTTAAGCAAAATACCAAGAATGCCAAATAATATAGTAGAAAATTTAATTGATTCATTCAAATCATTCCAACACATATTAGCAGCTGATATAGAAAGCTTGGACGATGTAGATGGAATAGGTGAAGTAAGAGCAAGAACAATAAAACAGTCATTAAAAAGAATGCAAGAGCAATTTATTTTTGATAATTTAATTTAAAATTATAAATAAAAATTTAACAAACGAAAGGAAAATGAAAATGAAAACAAAAAATATTATATGGATAATTGCATTAATTTTAGTAATAATATTACTAGCAACAGTAGGATATGGATACTACAAAAAAATAACTATGAAAGTAGAGAACCCAATAGCTACAATGGAAGTAGAAAACTTTGGAACTATAAAAATAGAATTGTATCCAGATTTAGCTCCAGAAACAGTAGCGAACTTCATAACACTTGCAAACAGAGGATTTTATGATGGATTAACATTCCACAGAATAGTAAAAGACTTTATGATACAAGGTGGAGATAAACAAGGAACAGGAAGTGGTTCAGCAACTTTAGCAGATTTAAGAGATGGTGGAGAAGATACAGAATACTCAATAAAAGGTGAATTTATATCAAATGGAGTAAATAACAAATTAAAATTTGAAGAAGGAGTTATAGGTATGGCAAGAAATGACTATACTTCATATTCTCCAAATTTAGCGGAAGAATCTTATAACTCTGGAAGCTCACAATTCTTTATAATGACAAAAGAAACATCATCATTAAATGGATACTATACATCATTTGGTAAAGTAATAGAAGGAATGGATGTAGTACATAAAATAGAAGAAGTTGAAGTAAAATCAAATACAGAAGATGCAGAAAGCTCAGAAAGTTCAGAGGTTAGCACACCAGTAACCCCAGTAACAATCACATCACTTAAAGTAGAAACAAATGGTGTAAACTATGGAGAACCAAATACTTTAGAACCATTTAATTATATGAATTGGTTATATAAACAATATGGAATAGATCCAAGCAATTTATCAACAGCACAATAAAAATTATAAGAGCTTAAGAATATGTGTTAAGCTCTGTTCAATTAATTATATAATTTTAATAGAAAATTTTGAAAAACAGTTGACAAATGGGGTAGAAATTGGTTATAATATTAAATGTGCTCGAGGTTTAAAGGTGCACGTGAACAATGGTGGATGTAGCGTAGTTGGTTAACGCGCCAGTTTGTGGCACTGGAGACCGTGGGTTCGAGTCCCATCTTCCACCCCATTTAATTTTATATTGGGCTGTAGCCAAGCGGTAAGGCACCAGACTTTGACTCTGGCATGCGCTAGTTCGAATCTAGCCAGCCCAGCCACTAAGACGAGATTTCAACATCTCGTTTTTTTATTTTTAAATTATAAAAAATCATTAAGCGGAAATAATAAAAGAGAAACACCAAAAAAGTTCTATTTAATTACCCTAAAAAATATAAATGAATTATAGAAAGGGTGAAAAAAATGGAAAGTTACAAAACAGGTTTTGAAGAAACAATAAAAAACATATTCAAAGGAATTGCAATAGCAATGATAACAACAGTAATTTTACTGTTAATATTCTCAATAGTACTAGCATATACAAACACAAGTGAAAACACAATAACACCAGTAATAATAGTAGTTACAGGACTAAGTATATTGCTAGGAAGTTCAATTGGAAATATCAAAATAAAAAAGAATGGAATTATAAACGGCGCTTTAATAGGTGGAATTTACATACTAATACTTTATATAATTTCAAGTATATTAAACTGGAGATTTGGATTAAATATACAAAGTATAATTATGATAGCAGTAGGTATGGTTTTTGGGATAATAGGAGGAATCATTGGGGTAAACAAGAAATAAATATCCAAAAGAAGGAAAAAAGGAAACGTCCCCGAATGTCCCAAAGAGGGACAAAAAAGAAACGTCCCAAAATGTCCCAATATATTTTAAAATAATTTCCAAAAACAGTTGATATTTTTGGAAATTTAATATAAAATTTTATAGGACAAGTTAGATAAGGAGGACAATATGATAAAATTAGAAGATGTTAGAAAAAATCCAGAGGTTGAAGCCTTAATTCAAGGGGCTCAACAACAGTTAGATGGACTAGGTTATACAGAACATAGCCATAGGCATATTTCAATAGTTTCAAAAAGAGCAGGAGATATATTAGAGAAATTAGGATATCCAGAGAGAACAGTGGAATTAGCAAGGATTGCAGGTTATTTGCATGATATTGGGAATTGCGTAAATAGGGTTGACCACGCACACAATGGTGCAATAATTGCATATAACATTTTAAAAGAAATGGGAATGCCAGTAGAGGAAAGAACTCAAATAATGATGGCAATAGGAAATCACGATGAAAAAACAGGTACAGCGGTAAGTGATATATCAGCAGCAATAATTTTAGCAGATAAATCAGATGTGCATAGAGACAGAGTAAGAAATCAAAATATTTCAACATTTGATATACATGATAAAGTAAATTATGCAGTAACAAAGGCTGAACTAAAATTGGACTGTGAAAACAGAAAAATAACATTAAATTTAACAATTGATAATCAAATATGTCCTGTACTAGATTATTTTCAAATATTTATTGATAGAACAATTATGAGTAAATATGCAGCAAAGTATTTACGAATATGGTTTGAGCTAATAATCAATGGAACAAAATTATTATAATGGAGGAAATAAAATGAAAAAAGTAAAAATATTAACAATAACACTAGTAATTATATTAATTACAGCAATAGCCTTTGGCGGAATTTATATGAAAAAACAAAATAGAATGGAAAATGTAGTAAAAGAATATGAATATGCTATGGACTTAAAAGGTACAAGAAATGTAAGATTAAAATTAGACGAGGGAACAACAACTGTAATAAAAGATGCAGAGGGAAAAGAAGTTAAAGACACAGAAAATCTAACAGATGACCAAATAGCAGAAAACGGATATATAAAAGAGGAAATACCAAATAATAGCGAGGAAGTAAAAAACGAAGAAAATTATAAGCAAACAAAGAAAATATTAGAAAAAAGATTTGAAAAAATGGGATTAAATAGCTATACAATAAAACTTGACAAAAATACAGGAGATATTGTAGTTGAATTACCAGAAAACGATGCAACAGATACAATAGTAGGACAAATAGCAACAGTAGGAAAATTTGAAATACAAGACAGTGAAACAGGCGAAGTCTTAATGGATAACAGTGATATAAAATTAGCAAATGTTATGTATGGTTCAGATAACACAACAACTACACAAGCAGGAACAAGAGTATATTTGAATGTTGAATTTACAAAAGACGGAGCAAAAAAATTAGAAGATATAAGCAATAAATATGTAAAAGTAGAAGAAAATAATTCAGATGAAAATGCAGAAGCAACAGAAGAGACAAATACAGAAACAACAACTGAAGAAAATACAGAAAAAAAGGTAACATTAAAAATAGATGATACAGAAATAATGTCAACAAGTTTTGAAGAACCAATGAGAACAGGAAAAATGCAATTATCAATGGGGGGAAGCTCAACAGACCAAAAAACATTACAAGGATATGCAAGTCAAGCATCAAGTATGGCAATAGTATTAGATACAGGTAAATTACCTATTAAATAT
Organism: uncultured Clostridium sp.; assembly: GCA_947648905.1. Lineage (GTDB taxonomy): Bacteria > Bacillota > Clostridia > TANB77 > CAG-508 > CAG-269. The sequence continues at coordinate 521,933 of CANSPP010000001.1, forward strand.
CAAATAACAGAAAATCAATATGTATTATCAGATATAACAAGTGAACAACTAGATGTTGTTATATATGCATTATTAGCAATAGTAGTAGTTGCATTAATAGCACTAATTGTAAGATATAAAAAATATGGTGCACTTGCAACAATATCATATATTGGATTAATATCACTATTTTTAATATTAATAAGATATGCAAATGTTGTATTATCAATAGAAGGAATATTTGCAATAGCAATTACATTAGTACTAAACTATATTTTTGTAAATAAATTATTATCAAAATTAAAGAATGAAAAAATAAATAAAGGAATTGTAAATAAAAGTTTAACAGAAACTTACAAAGAATTCTTTATAAGAATAATACCAGTTTGCATATTAGCAATAGTATTTTGCTTCATAAATTGGAGCCCTATTAGTAGCTTCGGAATGGTAATGTTCTGGGGAATTGCATTAATTGCTATTTATAATTTCATAGTAACAAATATTTTATTAAAAATAGAAGCTGACAAATAGGAGGTAATAAAGAATGAAAGATTTAACAAAAAAACAAAAAATAGTAATGTCAATTGTAGCAATTATAATAATAGCTGGAATAGCAGTTGCATTAGTTATGGGATTTAATTTTGACTTAAGATTTCAATCAACAAAAAAATTAGAACTATATTTAGAAAAAGAATATGAAATATCAGATATAAAAAACATAACAAATGAAGTTATGCCAAATGAAGCAGTATTACTACAAAAAGTAGAAGTTTACGAAGACTCTGTTAGCATAATTGCCAAAGAAATAACAGAGGAACAAAAACAAAGTATAATAGAAAAAGTAAATGAAAAATATCAATTAGAATTAAACGCAGACGAAACAGAGATAGCAACAATACCAAATACAAGAGGAAGAGATTTAATAAAACCATATGTAGTACCATTTATAATTGCAACAGTAGTAATATTAGCATATATGGCAATAAGATACAGAAAATTAAACTGGGTAAAAATAATTTTAAAAACTATAGCAGTTTTAATTATAGCAGAAGCAACATTAATGAGTTTAATTGCAATTACAAGAATTCCAATAGGTAGATTAACAATTCCAATGATAGTTACAGTTTATATATTAACATTTGTAGCTTTAACTGCTAAATTAGAAAAACAATTAGAAGCAAGTAAAGAAGAATAAAAATAGTGCAGGCAAAATTGAAAGGATGATAAATAAAATGAAAGCAATAGAAATAAGAAAAAAATACTTAGAATTCTTCGAAAAAAATGGACATGCAGTAATACCATCAGCACCGTTAATACCAGAAAATGACCCATCAGTATTATTTACAACAGCAGGAATGCAACCACTAGTACCATATCTATTAGGAGAAAAACACCCTGAAGGAAAAAGACTTACAGATTATCAAAAATGTGTAAGAACAAATGACATAGAAGAAGTTGGAGATAATAGACACTTAACATTCTTCGAAATGTTAGGAAATTGGTCACTAGGAGATTACTTTAAAGAAGAATCAATAGCAATGAGCTTCGAATTCTTAACAAAGGAATTAGGAATTCCAGTAGAAAAGCTATCAGTAACAGTTTTTGCAGGTGATGAAGACTGCCCAAGAGATGAAGCAGCAGCTGAAGCTTGGAAAAAAGCAGGAATATTAGATGGTCATATATACTATTATGGAAAAGATGACAACTGGTGGATAGCAGGAGAAGAAGGACCTTGTGGACCAGATACAGAGATGTTCTATGACACAGGAAAACCAGCATGTTCAGCAGATTGTCAACCATCATGTGACTGTGGAAAATATGTTGAAATTTGGAACAATGTATTTATGGAATATTTCAAAGACAAAAATGGATATAGAAAATTAGAGCAAAAAAATGTAGATACAGGTTTAGGACTAGAGAGAATGGCAATGTTACTACAAGGAAAAGAAACACCATTTGATACGGAATTATTTAGTCCAATAATGAAAAAACTAGAAGAACTACAAAAAGTAGACAATATAGAAAGCAGAAGAATAATAGCAGAACATTTACGTTCAAGTATGATGTTAATAGCAGATGGTGGAAGACCAAGCAATATGGACAGAGGATATATTTTAAGAAGACTAATAAGAAGAATGATAAGACACTTGAACAAATTACAAATAGATTTAAATGAATTATCAACATTAATGGAAATCAACGTAGAAAACTTAAAAGAAATGTATCCAGAATTAGAAAAAAATAAAGAAATAATCAAAACAACAATGCTAGAAGAAAAAGATAAATTTATGAAAACACTAGCAAATGGAGAAAGAGAATTCCAAAAAGCAATAAATAAATTGCAGGGAACAAAAACAATACCAGGAGACGTAGTATTCAGATTATATGACACATATGGATTCCCACCAGAAGTAACAAAAGAACTAGCAGAAGAAAACGGATATGAAATCAACTTAAAAGAATTTGACGAACTATTCAAAAAACATCAAGAAAAATCAAGAGCAGGATCAGAGCAAAAATTCAAAGGTGGATTAGCAGAACAAACAGAAGAAACAATAGCATACCACACAGCAACACACCTTCTAAATGCAGCATTAAAACAAATAATAGGAAAAGATGCACATCAAAGAGGTTCAAATATAACAGTAGATAGAATGAGATTTGACTTTAACTGTGACCACAAACTAACAGACGAAGAGAAAAAACAAGTAGAAGACTTGGTAAATCAATGGATTGCTGAAGAATTGCCTGTAACAAAACAAGAAATGAGCAAAGAAGAAGCGATAAAATCAGGTGCAGAATGTATGTTTATCGAAAAATATCCAGACATAGTAACAGTATACTCAATAGGAACAGTATCAAAAGAATTATGTGGTGGACCACACGTAAACAATACAAAAGAACTTGGAAGATTTAAAATCAAAAAAGAAGAATCTAGCTCATCAGGAGTAAGAAGAATAAAAGCAGTTTTGATTAAAGAATAAAACTAGGTGATGTTTTTGGAACAGACTGAATATGTCCAAAAAAGAAACGTCCCCAATTGGACACTCAATTGGACAAAAAGGAGAGAATTATGGAAGATTGTTTATTTTGTAAAATTATAAAGGGAGAAATTCCGTCAACTAAAGTATATGAGGATGATGAGATATTAGCGTTTAAAGATATAGCGCCAGCGGCACCTGTTCATATATTAGTAATACCTAAAAAACATATAAAATCACTTGCAGAGTTAGAAGAGGAAGATGAGGCATTAGTTGGAAAAATTTATACTGTAATAAATAAGATTGCTAAAGAACAAGGTGTAAGAGAAAGTGGGTATCGTGTAATTGTAAATTGTGGAAAAGATGCTGGTCAAGAAGTGATGCATTTACATTTTCACTTACTTGCTGGAACACAATTTGGAGAAAAAATTGTATAACTTGTGGATAAAACTTTATTTTTGTAATAAAATGTGATATAATAGATGTAGAGTTAATTGTACGGAGGTAGAAATATGTTTGAGAGTAAATATAGTAAGGTTTTAACAATTATTTTAGTAATTGTAATTGTAGCAATATTAGGTTTATTAGGATTTTTAGCATATGATTATTATCAAAAATACATAACAACAAATGATGCTGAAGATTTTGTTAATAATTTTGAAAGTGATGTAGCCTCAAGAGAAGATAATGATAATGATGACAATGATGGAAATAATGAAGCATTAGATCAATTACAAAATATGACTGGAGGAACAAATCAATCTGCATCAAGCCAAAAAACAAGACCACAATACAAAGGTTTTGGAGTTTTAGGAACAATGACAATTCCAAAAATAAACTTAAAATATCCAATACTTGAAAAAATGACAAAGACATCAATAGAAAGATCAATAGCATTTTTATGGGGAGTAGGAGTAAACCAACCAGGAAACACAGTAATAGTAGGACATAACTATAGAAATGGTGCATTTTTCTCTAATAACAAAAAACTAAATATAGGAGATAAAATATACATAACAGATAATGACGGAAAACAAGTAACATATACAATATATAATAAATTTGAAACAACAGATACAGATACATCATTCTATCAAAGAGATACTGCAGGAAAAGCAGAAGTAACACTATCAACATGTACAGATAGTGGAAAAGAAAGATTAATAATATTAGCAAGAGCAGATTAAAAAATATAAATAAATAAAGTAAAGGAATTTAAGAAAATTCCTTTATTTTTTTGTGCAAATTGTATATAATAGGAAAGAAAATTAAAACAAAAGGACTGTGATTAAAAAATGAACAAAATCCAAGCAAAACAAAGGATAGAAGAATTGCGTAAGGAAGTGGAATATCACGCAAAAAGATATTACGATGACGACAAGCCAGAAATATCAGATTTTGAGTATGATATGCTTATGGTAGAGTTGCGCAATTTAGAAAAGGAATTTCCAGAGTACAAGTCAAAAGAATCATTAACACAAAAAGTAGGAGGACATGTAAAAGAAGGATTTGAAAAAGTAACACACGAAGTTCCATTACAAAGTTTGCAAGATGTTTTTAGTATAGAAGAAGTAGAAGAATATGTGAAAAAGATAGATGAAAAGGCAGAAGAAAATAAAATAGAAAATAAAACATATGTAATAGAAACGAAGATAGATGGTTTATCAGCAGCACTAGAATACAAGCAAGGAAAATTTGTAAGAGGTGCGACCAGGGGAAATGGACTAGTTGGAGAAGATGTAACACAAAATTTGAAAACAATAAAAACAATACCACTGGAACTAACAGAAAAAATAGATATAACAGTAAGAGGAGAAGTATTTATATCAAAAACTGACTTTGAAAAAATGAACCAAGAAAGAGAAGAAAACGAAGAAGAACTATTTGCAAATGCAAGAAATGCAGCAGCAGGTTCATTAAGACAACTAGATAGCAAAATTACTTCTACAAGACCATTAGACATATATATTTTTAATGTTCAAAAAATAGAAGGAAAAGAATTCAATTCCCACTTTGAAGAATTAGAGTATCTAAGTAAATTAGGTTTTAATGTAAACCCAGTTAGAATACCTTGTAAAACAATAGAAGAAATTGAAAAAGCAATACAAAAAATAGGAGACGACAGAGAAGAATTATCATTTGGAATAGATGGTGCAGTAGTAAAAGTAGATGACCTAAAATTTAGAGAAATACTAGGAACAACTGCAAAAACGCCAAGATGGGCTATTGCTTATAAATATCCACCAGAAACAAAAGAAACAAAACTAAAAGACATTGTTTGTCAAGTAGGAAGAACAGGAGTAATAACACCAATGGCAATCTTAGAACCAGTAAAAGTAGCAGGTTCAACAATATCAAAAACAACATTACACAACCAAGACTTCATAAAAGAAAAAGAATTAAAAATTGGAGATACAGTAGTAATACAAAAAGCAGGAGACGTTATACCAGAAATAGTAAAAGTGCAAAAAGAAAAAAGAACAGGAGAAGAAAAAGACTTCGAAATGCCAAAAGTATGCCCAGTATGTGGAGCAGAAGCAGTAAGAGAAGAAGGAGAATCAGCAATAAGATGTACAGGAATAGAATGCCCAGCAAAACTATATAGAAACTTAGTCCACTTTGTATCAAGAGAAGCAATGAACATAGACGGTCTAGGAGAAAGCATAATAGGACAATTACTAGACAGAAAGTTAATTCAAAATATAGCAGACATATATACATTAAAATTTGAAGACATAGCATCACTGAAAAAGAATGGACAAAAATTTGCACAAAACTTAGTAGATAGCATAAATAAAAGCAAAGAAAATGACTTACACAGACTAATAACAGCATTAGGAATAAGACACGTAGGAGTAAAAGCATCAAAAATATTAGCAAGAAAATACAAAACAATTGACAACTTAATGAAAGCAACAACAGAAGAACTAAGCGAAATCAACGACATAGGACCAATAGTAGCAAACAGCATAAGAGAATTTTTTATCCAAGACCAAACTAAAGACTTGATAGAAAAACTAAAACAAGCAGGAGTAAACCTAGAAAGCTTAGAAGAAAATGTAGAAGACGAAAGATTTGAAGGAAAAACCTTTGTACTAACAGGTAGTCTAGAAAACTACACAAGAGGAGAAGCGGCAAATATAATAGAAAAATTCGGTGGGAAAACATCAAGTTCAGTATCTAAAAAAACAGACTATGTACTAGCAGGTGAAGAAGCTGGAAGCAAGTTAACAAAGGCCCAAAGTTTAGGAGTAACAATAATAACAGAAGCTGAATTTGAAGACTTAATAAAATAATGTCCAATTGGGGACGTTTCCCTTTTGGACATTTTGCCCAATTTGGGCTATAACAAAATGATTAGAATAGGAGAGATTATGGAAGATTATACTTTTGAAAAGATGTGGTGCGATTTAAGAGATGGCTACCAGATTTATTACACTTATGTTGGGAATAGATATGTTTTATTTAAAACAGCAGAAAATTGCTATACTCAAAAATTATTGACAGATAGCAAAAAAAATCCTCAACCAAGGATGCTTATGCTTACTCTGAAAAGAGTAAAAGAGATGTTTCCTCATATGGAAGATATTGAATATAGATTAGAAATGTAAATTGTTAGAAAAGCACACCTAGTAATAGTTAGAAAAAATGAATATAAAATATGAAAAAGTGTTGACGATAAAATAAGAAAATGATAATATGTATACATCGATACAGGAAAAAACGGAAAGAAAAAAACTTATAACACTATTTGTTAGAAAATATATAAAAAAGGCATATTTTTAAATTCATAAGAATAAAATATAATATAAAAATTTTGTAGAGGTAATATGAAAGAAAATAATATAGTAACACTATTTGTTGAAAATGAAAATGGGAAACTATTATTGCAAAAAAGAAGTGAGCAAAAGGGCGGAAAATATGGATTTATAAGTGGTCACTTGCAAAAAGGGGAGACAAGTAGTCAAGGAGTTATAAGAGAAACAAAAGAGGAAATGGGAATAAATATAGATGAAAAAGACCTAAATCTTTTTTATAGGGTAAAAGAAGGACAAAACAATTTTAATTTATATTATATGAATAAAAACATAGATACAGAGAATTTAATATTACAAAAAGAAGAAGTAGAAGCAGTTAAATGGTGCTCAGAAGAAGAAATAAAATCAATGATAGATGAAGATAAACTCTATAAAAATCATATAGATGCATTTGAAGTTGCGATGAATTATTTAAATAAAAATAATAAATAAGGAGCAACAACAAAAGAATAGGAGTGATATTATGGCGACTATTGCTCAATGGGATATAAACAATGTATGCAACTTAAATTGCAAGCATTGTAGAGTATCAGAGAAAAACGACAAAAAACAACTATCATTAAAGCAAGCAAAAGAATTGCTTGCACAATTGTGGTACACAGGTACAACAAAATTAAATCTTTCTGGCGGAGAGCCATTTATGAGAGAAGACTTATTTGAAATATTAGAGTATGCAAGAAAGTTTGAAGATATTGTTATAACAACAAATGGAACACTTATTGATGAGGAAGTTTGCGAGAAACTAGCGCAATATCCAAATATTAAGTTATCTATTAGCTTAGATGGAATGGAAGAAACGCATGATAGTTTTCGCAGAAAAAAAGGAACATTTCGTAAAGTAATTGACACATTACCTTTGTTAAAAGAGTATAATATACCATATGCAATAAAATATACCTTATCAACAGAAACTGTAAAAGATGTTAAAGAAGTGATAAAATTAATAGCTTCAAAAGGTGCAAATGAATTTAATATAAGAAGAGTATTAGTTGCTGGACACGCAGATAAAGATATGCTAATTTCAAATGAAGAATACAAAGAAACCATAAAAGAAGTTATAAAAGAATGTAACAAATTAAATATAAACTTTAGAACTGGAGATCCACTTCTAGTGCCAATCTTTCCAGAGATATTTGGAATAGACATAAAAAATGACAATTTGAAAAGGATATATGCTGGATGTCAAGCAGGAGACGAAATAATTTACATAGACTATCAAGGAAATGTGGGTGCTTGTTCATATATACCAACTTTTGCTGATAATATTAAAGAAAAACCATTAGATGAAATTTTAAATAATAATAAACTATTTGTAGAATTAAAACAATATAAACAAAAGTTAGAAGGAAAATGTTCAAAATGTGATTATAAAACAATATGTGGAGGATGTAGAGCATCGGCGGTAGCATTGAAAAATTCACTATTTGAGGAAGACCCTTTATGTTTATTAGAAAGTAGTTAATACAAAGTTTTCTATTTTGCAGAAGTATTGACTTTTGCATTAATATAAAATTCATATAAAAGGAGGTTTTTTTATGAATAAAGAAGCAGATAAAAAAGTTGAACAAAAAGAAGAAACAAAGAAAATAATTACTTGTAGAATGTGTGGTTAAAAAGAGAGGTACATAACCTCTCTTTAAATGCGTTTTTAATACATAGGAAAGGAAACATAAAATGAGTATTTCACCTAAAATTTTAAATAAAAACAAAGATAAGTTTACAACATTTCATATGAGAATTAATAACAACTCAAATGAAGATATAGAAGGATATATAAAATATAAAATAACTAAGCCAGATGGAAGAATAGAAGAAAAGCAATTTGCTAGAACAGAAAAAATAAAAGCAAACTCAGAAATAAATTTATATGACAAATATTATCTTGAAAACAATGCACCAGTAGGAAGATACTATGTAGACGGAATGTTTTTTTGGAACGACCAAAACATATTATCAGACACAAATAAAAATGATTTTTTTGATGTAAAATAGGAGGATGTATGAGAAAACTAGAAGGATTACGCTTTTTGCAAGATAACTTTTCTGACTTAACAGTAGACTGTTTATTTGTGGACAAGCTAGAAAATTTGAAAGATGAAGATTTAGACATAAAAGACCAATCAGACCAATTATGGAGAGTAAGAGCTGGTAATGAATATGGTTCAGAACTAAATTTGCCACAAGGCACATTTAAAGATAAAAAAGAAATAAAAAAATTCATAAAAGAACAAAAACAAAAAGACCAAAATATGGAATTTGTAATACATAGAGTATCTCCAAAATACTTTGCAGCGCCATTTGTAGGAACATTAGCAGTTCAAAACAATAAAAACTTACCAAATATCAGAATAGAATTACAAAAAGTAACTCAAGAATTAGTAGACTCAATTGACAAAGGAAAAAGACCAAGAGACTGGGAAGCTTGCCTAATTATGGATTACGAATTTTTAAACAAATTTCCTAAAATACGAAAAAAGGATAATGTTGATTTAGAATCATTAAAACATGCAATAATGGTAATACATGAGGTGGGAGAAAAAATATTTGAGATTTATGACAAAGAGGGAAAAGACATAGAAACATATACTAGATTTAACATCTATGATTTAGGACAAGTTGTATTAGATGACCACAGAAGTAGCGACTCGTTTATCTCTAGATATAGATGTGATAATTTACCTAAAATTTCAAGAAAAGAAAGCAAAGAGCCAGTCAAAGAAAAGTTAGAACTAGAAAGATAGTGTCCAATTGTGTCCAATTGGGGACGTTTCTTTTTTGGACATATTTGTAATCCAGACTTTTTTTGTCTGTCCCAAAAAGTTTTTAGAAAAATGTTGAAAAAATAACAAAAATAATATACAATATGCAAGGAAATAATCCAATAAAAGGAGAACCAAAGATGGCAAAAATAATTGATGGAAAGCTACTTGCAAAAAAAATAAGAGAAGAACTAAAAGAAGAATGTGATAAATTAAAAACAGAAGGAATAACACCCAAATTAGCAGTAATAATGGTAGGTGATAATCCAGCATCAAAAGTGTATGTAAGAAATAAAAGCAAAGCTTGTAGTGAAGTTGGAATAGAATATCAAGAATACCTTTTAGAAGAGGAGACAACACAAGACGAACTGATAGGATTAATACAAAAATTAAATAAAGATAAAACAACAAATGGTATATTATTACAAAGTCCATTACCAAAGCATTTAAATATAAATGAAGCTTTTAAGGCAATTACATATATGAAAGATGTAGACGGATTTACACCATCAAGTGTTGGTAAACTTTGCATAGGAGAAGATACATTCATTTCTTGCACTCCATATGGAGTAATGAAAATGTTTGAGGAATATGATATAGATTTAGAAGGAAAAGAAGTTGTAATACTAGGGAGAAGCAATATTGTTGGTAAACCTTTAATACAATGTTGTTTACAAAAAAATGCAACAGTTACAGTATGCCATTCAAAAACAAAAGATTTGGAAGAACACACAAAAAGGGCAGATATTGTAATATCTGCAATAGGACAAGCTAAATTTGTTAAGGCAGATATGATAAAAGATGGGGCAGTTGTAATTGATGTAGGAATAAACAGAGATGAAAATGGAAAACTAACAGGTGATGTTGATTTTGAAAATGTTGAGAAAAAGGCAGGCTATATAACCCCAGTTCCAGGAGGAGTTGGGCCTATGACGATTGCGATGCTTATGAATAATGTAATTAAAGCAACAAAAGAACAACAAAAAGAAAAATCAATGTTATAAATTTAATAAAAATAGGGGCATCATTATTAATGGTGCTCTTTTTGGCGTTTTTACTAAAATAAGAGAGAAGGAGAGAATATGGAAGAACTAGAAAAAAACAGATATTGGATATGGTTATCACTAATAAATGGATTAGGAGCAATAAAAAAGAAAAAATTATTAGAACTATATAAAACTCCAGAAAACATTTACGAATTAAATAAAGAAGAATTACTAGAAATACCAGGAATAGGAGAAAAACTAGCAGACAAAATACTAAGCCAAGAAATAAGAGCAATTGTGCCAAAACATATAGAATATATGCAAAAAAACAATATAGACATAATTAATATAGATGTGGAAAACTATCCACATCAATTGAAAAATATATATGATGCACCAATTAGCTTATATATAAAAGGAAATAAAGAGATATTGAATAACAAATCACTAGCAATAGTTGGTTGTAGGCAAGCGAGCGAATATGGCAAAAAGGCAGCCAAATACTTTGCATATAATTTAGCAAAAAATAATTTTAACATTGTGAGTGGATTAGCAAAAGGTGTGGACAGTTATGCACATGTGGGAAGTTTATGTGTGGAAAATAAGCAAAACTGTGGAAGAACTATTGCTGTAGTAGGTAATGGATTAGATACAATATATCCAAGTGAAAATAGTAAGCTGGCGGAACAGATAATTAAAAGCGGTGGAGCGATTATTTCTGAATATCCTTTGGGAACAAAGCCAGATAAAATGAATTTCCCAGCTCGTAATAGAATAATTAGTGGAATTAGTAATGGGGTTATTGTGGTTGAAGCAAAGGAGAAAAGTGGCACTTTGATAACTGTTGATTTTGCTTTAGAACAGGGAAGGGATGTTTTTGTTGTTCCTGGCAATATTAACTCAGCTAATTCTGTAGGAACTAATGATTTAATTAAGCAAGGGGCGAAATTAGTTACAACATATAAAGATATAATTTAGAAAAGATTAATAAAAATAAAAAAGTGTTATGTATCTGTTGACGTAATTCTCCTATAAACGATAAAATAATAAAAACATAAGAAAAGGAGAGATGGAAAAAATGCAAAACAAAGCAAAGGGAATTACATTAATAGCGCTAGTAATAACAATAATTGTGCTTTTAATATTAGCTCGGAGTGACGGTTGCAACATTAACAGGAGACAATGGAATAATAGGAAAAGCAGGAGAAGCAAAAAACGCAACAAATAAAGCAACAGCATTAGAAGCAGTAGAATTGGAAGCAATAGGTGCTTTAGATAGGGGCGGAGATATTGAAAAAGACCTATTAAAAACAAACTTAGAAACCAACCTAAAAGCTACAACAGAAGACTATGGAGATAATTTAATTGTAGACTATGCTGGATATA
>CANSPP010000002.1 GCA_947648905.1 uncultured Clostridium sp.
TGTAACAGGTTTAAGAAGTATAGTAATACCAGGTACAGTAAAAGAAATAGGAGAGTATGCCTTTTCAGGAAATCCAACTTTAGAAAATGTAGTAATAGAAGAAGGTGTTGAAAAAATAGGAGCGTTTGCATTTGAAGGTTGTAGTGCCTTAAAATCAATAAAAATAGCAGATAGTGTATTGGAAATAGGTAACACATGCTTTAGTAGATGTGCATCATTGGTAGAAATTAATTTTCCAAAGTCATTAAAGACAATACCATATAGAATGTTAAGCTATTGTACTTCATTAACAGAGATAGAAATACCAGAAGGAATAGAGATAATAGATAGCTGCTCTTTTGAATTCTGTTCTAATTTAGCAAAAGTAACTATACCATCAACTGTAAAAATCATAGTAGGTAGTGCATTCCAATATACAGGTAAATTAACTAATATAGAGATATCAAAAGAGAATAACACCTATACTTTTTTGAATAGCTCATTAATGTCTAAGGATGGCAAGAAATTATATTATGTTATATCAAATACAGCAGAAATAAATATACCAGAAACAGTAGAAAGCATTGAATTTGGTGCTTTATCTTCCTACTCACGAAAAGCAGTATTGAATATTTCGAAAAATGTAAAAAATGTTAGTGATTTATTTGGAGTTAATATAATCCAAATAAATGTAGTAGAAGAAAATGAATATTTTAAAAGCTTAGATGGAAATTTATATAATAAAGACATGACAACTCTTATTAGATATGCACAAAATAAAAGTTCATTTACAATCCCAGATACAGTAATAACTATAAAATCGTATGCATTTGCTAATAATACAAATATATCTCAAATTACCTTATCTGCCAATTTAGAAATAATAGAAAACTTTGCTTTCCCTGGAACTAAAATTACACAATTATATTTAGGAGAAAAGGTAAATTATTTATCAGCATCGGCATTTGGAAATGTTGATGTGACAATATCAAAAGATAATCCAAATTTTAAAACAGAAGATGGAACAATAATTCTAAGTAAAGATGGAAAAAAATTAGTAGCTGTAACTAAAAATTTAACAACATATGAAATACCAAATTCAGTTGAAAATATTGGCCCAAATGCATTTTACTCTAGAAACAATTTAAAAGAAATAACTTTACCTGCAAATATAAAAAATATTCAAAGTAATGCATTTGATTATTCAACAAATTTACAAAAAGTTACAATACAGTCAAATATAGAAAATATTGCAACAAATGCATTTACTAGATGCAATAGTCTAAAAGAAATAATAATTGATAAAAAAGAAGGAGAAATATCAGGAGCACCTTGGGGATGCCCATATGGCTTAAGAGCAGTTTTTTGGAAGAAATAATCTAATGTTTTAAAACTATAAAAAACACTTGACAACACAATCAAAAAAGATATAAAATAAGAACAGTAAAAAACTAAAATTAAAAGGGAGTAGCTTTTAATTACTAATCAACAGTCGCGATACAAAAGAGTATCTGGTTAGTAAGCTATAAAAATAGTAAGCGAGACTTTTAAAAGGAAATAAAAAATCCTTTTAAAAGTCTTTTTTGAATTTTCTGCCAATGGGGACACGGACCTTTTTGGCAGATTAGTTCAAAAAAAGAGCTCGAATAATTTTAGTAAGAAATGTTAAAAATATAGATAGGAAGTGGTAAATTTGGAAAACAAAAAGGAATGGTTCAACAAAAAAGTAAGTGAAGTAGAAAAAGAACTAAATGTAAACGCAGCAAAAGGCCTAACAAACGAAGAAGTACAAAAAAGGCAAGAAAAGTATGGACTAAATATGCTAAAGGCGAAAAAGAAGAAATCATTAGTGCAAAAGTTTTTAGAGCAATTTAAGGATTTTTCAATAATTGTTTTAATAATTGCTGCGATTGTATCTGGTGCAGTTGGAATAGCTGAAGGAGAAGGAATAACAGATACTATAATTATTTTAATTGTTGTAATTGTAAATGCAATTATAGGTGTAACTCAAGAAGCAAAAGCAGAAAAGTCATTGGAAGCTTTGCAAAAGCTAACAGACCACGCTTCAAAGGTTATTCGTAATGGAGAGATAACAGTAGTGCCAGCAAAAGACTTAGTTCCAGGAGATGTTGTTGTTTTAGATACAGGTGATTATATACCAGCTGATTTAAGAATAATAGAAGCTATAAACTTAAAGTCACAAGAAGCATCATTGACAGGAGAATCTGTACCAGTTGAGAAAAATACAGAGCTTATTGAAGATACGGAGATAGGTATTGGAGACAGATTAAATATGTTGTTTTCTTCTAGCTTAGTTACATATGGTAGAGGAAAAGGTATTGTTGTAGCAACAGGAATGGAAACTGAAGTTGGAAAAATAGCAGGTATGCTTGATAATACAGAAGAACAAACCACGCCACTTCAAGATAAATTAAATAAATTAGGTAAAACTTTAGGAATAGCAGCATTGGCAATTTGTGTATTCATATTTATAATTGGTCTACTTCAAGGGAAAGAACCAATTCATATGTTTATGACAGCGGTAAGTTTAGCAGTTGCAGCAATCCCAGAAGGTTTAGTTGCAGTATCAACAATTGTACTTGCAATAGGAGTACAAAAAATGGTTAAGAAAAATGCCATTGTAAAAAAATTGCCAGCAGTTGAGACATTAGGTAGTGCAACAGTTATATGTTCTGATAAAACAGGAACGTTAACACAAAATAAAATGACAGTTGAAAAAATATTTTGGAACAATGGTGTAAGAGAACTAACTAATATTAAAGAAAACGAAATAGATGAAGAACTAAAAAAAATAGTATATGCAAATATGTTATGTAATGACACAAAAATATCAAATGATGGAACTCTAACAGGAGACCCAACAGAAACAGCATTAGTTGATATGGCATTTAAATTAGATTTCGACCCAAGTATTTATGATAGAATACCTAGAATAGAAGAAATTCCATTTGATTCTGATAGAAAATTGATGACTACAGTAAACGAACAAGATGGAAAATATATTGTTTATACAAAAGGTGGAATAGACGAACTATTACTAAGATGTACATCATATGAAATTAACGGGAAGATAAATGAAGATATAGGAAGCTATATAAATAAGATAAGAGAACATAACGAAAAAATGGCAAAAGATGCACTAAGAGTACTAGGTTGTGCATACAAAGAATTAGACCATAAGCCATCAAAAGAAGAAATGGAAAACATCGAAAATGGCCTAACATTTATAGGAATGGTAGGAATGATAGACCCAGCAAGAGAAGAAGCAAAAGTAGCTGTTGAGAAATGTAAAACGGCAGGAATAAAAACTGTTATGATTACAGGAGACCACAAAATTACAGCAACAGCAATAGCAAGAAAATTAGGAATTCTGGAAAATGATGATGAAGCAATAACAGGTCTAGAACTAGAAAAAATGTCAGATGAAGAGTTACAAAAAAATGTAAGAAAATATTCTGTATATGCAAGAGTGTCTCCAGAACACAAAGTTAGAATAGTAAAAGCTTGGCAAAAAAATGGCGAAATAGTAGCAATGACAGGCGATGGAGTAAATGATAGTCCAGCACTTAAAACAGCAGACATAGGCTGTGCTATGGGAATAGTTGGAACAGATGTTGCAAAAGAAGCAGCAGATGTAATCTTAACAGATGATAACTTTGCAACAATTGTATCAGCAGTAGAAGAAGGAAGAAGAATATATGACAATATCTTAAAAGTAATTCAATTCTTACTGTCTAGCAATGTTGGAGAAATAGTAGTGTTATTTTTAGCAACACTATTAACACCAGTATTTGCAAAATGGTTTGGAATAACAGACATAACACATCTAGAAATATTATTACCAATTCACATTTTATGGATAAACTTAGTAACAGACTCATTGCCAGCATTAGCATTAGCATTTGACCCAGCAAATAGCGACATAATGCAAAGAAAACCAGCTAAGCCAAACCAAGGAGTATTTACAAAAGGAATGACGTGGAGAGTAATCTACCAAGGTGCAATGATAGGCCTTTTAACATTAGCAGCATTTGCAATAGGATTAGGAACAACGACAACTCCAATAGATGGATTAACATTAGACCAATCTAAAATAGAGGTAGGTCAAACAATGGCATTTGTAACACTTGCATTATCAGAATTAGTACACGTATTCAACATAAGAAATAACAAAAAATCAATATTTAAAACAAAAGTATTTAACAATACAAAATTAATTTGGGCAGTACTAGCATCAGCAGCTTTAATGTTTGTAATTTTGGCTATACCAGCTTTAAGAACAGTATTTAGTATACCAGTATTGCCAACACAAAACATATTAGAATTAGTAGGATTAATTTTAGCGCCATTAGTAATAGTAGAAATGTTTAAATTATTCAAAGTAAATACAGCAAAAGATGAATAAAAATATGGAAAAAGGAACTTTTTAAAGTTAACACTAGAAAAAGGTTTCTTTTTCTTGATATTTTAGCAAAAAAGTGATAATATATTTATGGAAAAAAGGAGATGAAAGCAAATGGATAATAAATTTTATATAACGACACCAATCTATTACCCAAGTGGTAGATATCATATAGGTACAGCATATACAGAAGTTATAACAGACAGTATAAAAAAATACAACAAGTTAAAAGGAAAAGACACATATATGCTAACAGGAACAGACGAGCATGGACAAAAAATACAAGAAAAAGCTAAGCAAGCAGGGAAAAGCCCAAAAGAATATGTAGACGAAATGGCAAGAATGGCAAAAGAACTATGGGCAAAAATGGAAATAGAATATGACGATTATATACAAACAACAGAAGAAAGACATGAAAAGATTGTTCAAAAGATATTTGACCGTTTTATGGAACAAGGGGATATCTATAAAGGAGAATACGAAGGATTGTATTGCGTACCTTGTGAAACATTTTTTACTGAAACACAATTAGTAGACGGAAAATGCCCAGATTGTGGAAGAGAAGTAAAACTAATGAAAGAGGAATCATACTTCTTCAATATGAAAAAATATGCAGATAGACTTTTAAAATATTATGAAGAGCATCCAGATTTTATAAAACCAGCATATAGAAAAAATGAAATGATAAACAACTTTATAAAACCAGGATTAGAAGATTTATGTGTAACAAGAACATCATTTGACTGGGGAATAAAAGTATTAAAGGACCCAAAACACGTGATTTATGTGTGGGTAGATGCATTAACAAACTACCTAACAGCATTAGGGTATTTATCAGAAGATGATACATTATTCAAAAAATACTGGCCAGCAGACCTACAAGTAGTAGGAAAAGACATAGCAAGATTTCACTTAATATATTGGCCAATATTCTTAATGGCACTAGACTTACCACTTCCAAAAACAATATTAGTTCATAACTGGATAATGATGAAAGACGGGAAAATGTCAAAATCGAAAGGAAACGTAATATATCCAGAAACACTAATAGATAGATATGGATTAGATGCAACAAAATATTTCATATTAAAAATTGTACCAGTATCACAAGATGGACTATTTACACCAGAAGAATTTGTGGAAAAATACAACTATGACTTATGCAATGATTTAAGCAATTTATTAAATAGAACAGTATCAATGGTAAACAAATACTTTGGTGGAGTTGTTCCAAAATACAATGGAACACCAAACGAAGTGGATAAAGAATTCGAAGAATTCACATTAGGCCAAATTCAAAAATTTGAAGATAGAATGAAAGAATATGAAATATCAAACGCATTACAAGAAATATGGGCAATAGTTTCAAGAACAAACAAATATATAGACGAAACAATGCCATGGCAACTAGCAAAAGACGAAGAACAAAAAGAAAAGCTAGAGTCATCAATGTACCATCTAATTGAAAACTTAAGAAAAATTGCAATTTTAATAAAACCATTTATGGAGCACACATCAGAAAATATATTAAGACAAATAGGAATACAAGATGAAAACCTAAAAACTTGGGAAAGTTTACAACCATATGGCAAAATCGAAAATGCAAAAGTTATAGAAAAAGGTGAACCAATATTTATGAGACTAAACGCAGAAGAAGAAATTGAATTTTTAAAAGAAGCAATGAAAGCATAAATAAAAATGGGCAAAAGGGACAAAAAGGAAACGTCCCCAAATGTCCCAATAAGTAGTAAAAGAGGATGTAACAGATGGTAAATGATAGTAAATATCCTGTAAATATTTATAAAATCGAGACTAAAAGTAAACTAAATTTAAAAAAGATTTTTTTTATAATATTAATAATAATAGCAGTAGTGTGCGCGTTAATAACCACACACTATATAATAAGGACAATTAATCAGTATAGAACATTTAAACGGATATGAAGCAGAACTAAAAGCATTTGAACTACAAGAACAAGAAAAGCAAGCAAAGGCATTAGAAGAGGCAGAAAGAAAAAGACAAGAAAAAATACCTAAATTAACTGAAGAAGGAAAACAAAATATTTCTAGTATATATAAGTCAGAAACTAAAAGAGCATTTTTAACTTTTGACGATGGACCATCCTCAGTAACACCAAGGATATTAGAAATATTGGAACAAGAAAATATAAAAGCAACTTTTTTTCTTCTAGGATCTAGGGTAGAAGAAATGCCAGAAATGACAAAAACAATATATGATAAAGGACATTTTATAGCAAGTCATGGATGTTCGCATATATACTCACAAATATATTCTTCGCCAGAAGCGGTTTTAAACGAATATAATCAAAGTATGGAAATAATAAGGAATGCAATTCAAGTTCCAGAATATAATGCACATTTATTTAGATTTCCAGGAGGACTTGTGGGTGGAAAATATGCGGAGATAAAAAAACAAGCAAAAGAAATATTAGAGCAAAACGAGATTTTATCTGTCGATTGGAATGCTCTAAGTGGTGATGCAGAAACAAATAATCTTTCAATAGAATTTGAATTAGATAGATTAAAAGAAACAGTAGGAAATAAACAAAGTGTAATTATATTAATGCATGATGCTCCTGCAAAAAGTATAACAGCAGATGCATTACCTTACATAATTTCATATTTAAGAGAACAAGGATATGAATTCAAAAATTTCTACGATATAATAAAATAGGAAGGAGTAGGAAACTTGTCAGGAAAAAAGAATGATATAAGTAACGCTATACAAAACAAGTTAGAATATCTAGGATTAGATTTAGAAAAGATACCTAGAAGCCTAAAAAAATACGAAGACTTGGAATATAGAATATCTAAAACATATACGCAAAATCAACATAGACAATATAGATATATACCAATCAAAGATATACAAATATTACTATCTCCAACAAATAGACTAGATGATATTGAAGAAAAATATAAAAAAGCAAGTCCATTAGCAGATTACTTAGACAGTAAAACAGAAGAAAATATCCTTAAATATACAACCTTTTTAAAAATGTTAAATCAATTTAGCATAGAAGAAGTGGAAGAAATAGAAAAAGAGCAAGAAAACTTAAATAAGAAAATACCATTTAAAGTAAAATATGAAAACAACTATTTATGGCAAATTTACTATTCAGAAAACACAGATAAATACTTTATGATAGTATCAACAGAGGACACAAACTATTCAGCATTTTTCTATTTACTAAAAAAACAATTAGAAAAAAAGAGAACAGGTAAAATCTTTGTACCAATTAAAAATTTAGAATGTAGCAATACATATTTAAGAAAATCAGAATTGGATGATTTAGAAAATTACTTATGGTTATTTACAAAAAATTGGCCAGTAGTGTATGAAGTTTACGACAAAAACGACAATTTAACTATACAAATAATAGGAGAAACAGAAATATATCAAAAGGTAAAAAGTCAATATAAAATTACCTTAGAAAATCAAGAAGATGCAGTTAGATTTTACAAATTATTAAAAGCAATGTTTATATTGCAAACAGAACTTGCATCACACTTTACATTTAAAACAAATATCTCTAAAAGTGGTGAAATTGAGTTCTATTTAGAAGATAGAAAAATAGAATATATTGATATAGCAGACTGGATAAATGAGCAATATCGCTTTGGGGAAAATAGACAAAAAGAAACAGAAGATTTAATAGAGACAAGTACACAAAGATTAGAACAATTAAAAATAGATATTGCTGCACAAGAATATGAATATTTAGCAAAAGAAAAACAAATATCTACATTTTTAGAATGTAAAAAGACGTTTTTCGGAAGGTTCAAATATTACTTTAAATATAGTGGTAAAAAGAACAAAAACAAAAAAGAGCAAGACCAGCAAGACGATGTTCAAACAGTTCAAGAAGATGAAATAAGTGAAGAAGAAAATACAGACACATTAACAAAAAAGAAAAGAAAGTCAAACAATACAATTGAAAGCTTGATAGAATTGTATAAAAAGATAGAAGAAAAAGAACATATTTTAAGAAATTTAATTATGGATATTAACAGTTTAAAATTAAAACATAAAAATATGGAAAAGAAAATTGAGAATGCTACAGCTTTTATACAAGAAATTGATAGCCACAAAAAGAGTATATTTGAATTTTGGAAATATAGTAATAAAGACGAAATAGCAGCTTTACCAGAAGGCGAAGAGGAAGAAGTAAATATAATAAAAAAAATAACAAAAACTTTTGATTATGAAGAAGACTTAGAGAAATTCGGAAAAAATATGGACGAATTACAAAGAGATGTTTTAGACAAAAATGAAACAGATAGTGTCTTTATAACAACTACTAACCTTTTAGAAATATTAAACAAAATAAAAATAAACGATTTCTTACCAAAAGATATAGATAACAAGTTAAAAGAGCTAAAAAAGGAAGCTATTGAAGAAAAAACCTTGTTAGGTGAAGAAATAGATATATTTGGTGGAACTTTTCAAGATAGCACAAAAATATCAAAAATAAAAAATAAAAAGCATAGAGAATTGCCAAAAGATAAGTTTAATATTTTAGAAATAAATAAAAATACAAAACAACTAGGCTTTAAGTTGTCATTAGAAAATGTGATTTCTAATGTGAAAGATGCTTTAAGTAAAGTTAATATAACAGAAGAAATTCCTGTTTATAAGGCTGTTTTGGATGATAAATTAGATGATAGACAAATCAATGTATTTAATATCAATGCAGAAGAAGAAATGCAAGAAGCGGTTAAAAAGAAAAGCAAGAAAATTAATTTTTATAAAATTAATTTACCACAAGGTTCGAATGCTATTAGTTTTACAAATTGTATATTTTATGATAATCAAAATAAAACATTACCAGTTGGACAAGATTTGTCAACTAAAATTTTAGTTGATACTTTAAAATTGGATTTAAAGCTTAATACTAAGTCTACTTTTAGAATTTTGGATTTTGAAGATGAAAATGATGAGTTTTCTAAGGTTAGTGTTAAGACTGTTAATGTTTTTGAACTAGATGGTGTTCTTAAATAATTTTTAAAAAATTGTGGACTTTTTTATAAATGTGTGCTAATATGTATTAGTACACATTATATTTGCCGGTGTGGCGGAATTGGTAGACGCACACGACTCAAAATCGTGCGGGAAACCATGTGGGTTCGAGTCCCACCACCGGTACCAATTTTGAAACCTATGTAAGTGCTGAAATATCAGTAATTTACATAGGTTGTTTTTGTAAATATGAAAAATTCTCATAATAATGAAACAATAATACCATAAATTTTTAATAAAATAATCTTGACAAATAAAATACCTAGATATACAACGCATAAAAATACATAGAATATCTAGGTGTTTTTATATGGAAGGAGGAGGGAAATTTGAAAGTCAGTAAAGAACTTTTAAAAGGAAGTACAACGATGTTAATACTTAATTTATTAAAAGACAGCAATATGTATGGATACGAAATGATAAAAAAGCTAAAAGAAAAATCAAATGATGTATTTGAACTAAAAGAAGGAACATTATATCCAATATTACATGGACTAGAAGAAAAAGGATTTATAACTTCATATTGGGATGAAACAGGAGCTAAAAAAAGAAAATACTATTCAATTACTAAAAAAGGAAAAGAACAATTAAAAGAAAGACAAGAAGAATGGAAAATATTTAGTAGCGGAATAAACCAAGTTTTAGGAGGTGTTTCTTTTGCAAATTAAAGAATTTTTAAATTCTGTATGTGAGCAAATAAAGTATAAACCTATAAGACAAGAAATATCAGAAGAAATAGAAAATCATATTGAAGAGCTAAAAGAAAATTATATATCAGATGGACTTGATGAAAAAATAGCAGAGGAACAAGCAATTAAACAAATGGGAAATGCAGAAGAGATTGGGAAAAAACTAAACAAAATACATAAACCAAAATTAGACTGGAAATTATTGGTAATTTCATTAATACTAATTTGTTTTGGATTTTTAGTTGCATTCATAAAAACGAGTAATACACTAACAGGAAATTCAGAAATAAATTATTTTGAAAAATATCTATTATTTGTATGTGCTGGAATAAGTATTGGAACAATTATATATTTTATAGATTATAAAAAAATTTCTAAATATTCCAATATAATATATATAATTGCAACAATTGCTATTATATTGACAGTGACAAATGGGTGTCCGATATATGGAAAAAATTATATGCGTTTAGGAAATATATTTATTTCGACTTCCATAATTGCTGTACCTCTATATATAATTTCGTTTGTAGGATTCTTAAATAATATTAATATAATAAAAACAACTGTACTTAGCGTTATATCATTATTAATGCTAACAATAATACCATCAATAGCTTCAGCCTTTGTGTTAGGTATAATATATTTAATAATATCAACTGCAAAAATAATAGAATTAAAAGAAAATAAAATTAAAAGAATAACTCTATTATGGGGAACAACGATTATCCTAGGAATAGTAATGTTAATGTTTTACACAGGTGTAGCACCATATAGAATAAATAGATTTACATCTGCATTCAATCCAGAGTCAGACCCTGATGGTGGTGGCTGGCTAGGTATTAATAGAAAGTTAGTTATAAATTCAGCTCAAGTTTACGGAGAAGCAGAAGATATGAGTAATGCTCTTGAGTTATTTGACGAAGGAACAAATTTTGCTTTTATATCAATTCTAGCTCATTATGGATGGGTAATAAGCTTAGGTATGGTTATAGCAGTTATAGTATTAAGTGTAAAACTGATTATAAATTCAGTTAAGTTGAAAGATATGTATGGAAAATTATTAACAATTGGAATATCTAGTATGTTTATTTTACAAAGTATATTTAATATTCTTATGAATTTAAATTTATGGATAGAAGCTGATTTTAATATACCATTTGTTTCTTATGGTGGAGTGAATTTGATTATTAATATTATGTGTTTAGCTCTAATTTTATCAATTTATAGAAGAAAAGATATTATAATTAGAAATGTAAAAAAAGATGAAATTGAAATAGTCTAATATGATTAAATTCTACTGTTTGCTTTTTTAGAAAACAATGTTATAATTTGAGTGAGAGCTAGTAAGTTTTTATTTTAATTGAAGAATAAAGAGAGAACTATATAAAATTTGGAGCTTGTAGCGAAGAAATAATTCCGTATGTGCGAAAGCCAAGAAAAGATGAAGTGAGTGGAATTGATTAAATAAAAATTAAAGTTAATATTAAATTAGGAGAAAAAATGAAAAGATATATTTCTAAAGAAGATAATAAATATTACACATATATGCTAGATATATTGAATGCAATAGGCGGTAGAAATTTAAATTATAATTGGTTAATCAATAATATTGAGGCATATCCTTTAATAAAATCAATTGAAGATAAAATAAGCGGTGAATATTTGATAATGTCAAACAATGAACTGTTAGAGTTATTAGAGAGGGAAGATTTTCAATGGGTTTGGGGAGTATTTTCTGCAATCTCTCCTATATATTCACAAGAAGAAATACTAAAATATAAATTGCCTAGCATTGCTGCTCTAGACAATGCTAGCATCCAACACCCATTGGCAGAAATAGAAATAGTGGCATTTGATTCTAGTTATGTACAAATAACTTGTAAAGACGAAAAAATAGCAGATATGTTTTTCGAAAAATATAGACTTTCAAAACAACAATAACAAGGAGCAAATGTATATGCATAATGAAATGGAAAAAATAGAAATAATCAAAGAATTAGCAAAAGATACAACTAACAATGCAGAAAAAATTTTATTAGACTTAATTAATGACGTTTCCGAATTGGTGAGGGCAAATGCATGCGACTCATTATATAACAACACATCTACAAGAGTTGTAAAAGCACTTATTAAAAAACTTAATAATGATACGGATCTTGTAAAATATTATTGCGTTCTTTCTTTGGGGGATATTGCTAAAAGTAGCTCTGAAAACAAAAATGAGATTTTAAACAATTTATTTATCCTAAAAGATATAAATAAAAATACAAAAGTAAATATTGCTATTTCAAAAGTACTATATGAATTAGGAAACAAAGAACAATTAGATGTATTGCTAGAATACTTAAAGGATAGTGATTATCAAAATAGGTGTGTAACATTAAATTGTATATCAGAGATTATAAATAGAGATAATTCTAGTAAGATAATTTCTTTATTAAATAAGGCATTAAAGATAGAGAAAACGACTGCGGTAAAAGAATCTATAAAAAATATTATAAAAAGTATTAATAAGGAGTTATGAAATAGGAGAGAAATATATGAAGAAATTCAGCATTACTGCTAATAAATTAAAATGGATAAATAATGAAGAAGATGACCAAAACGACTTATGTCTTCATGGACATACAATAGCTAAGATAGGAAGTGAAACTTTTGAATATAATGCAACTGTAAGTGCAACAGCATTATATTTATTAAAATCAATAGAAGAAGAGCATATAATATATAATGATATTCAAATGTTACCATGTTGTGGATTTTCTATATGGCTAAAAGATGATAATACTGAAGATGTATTTATTTGTGGATGCCCAAATGGAATTGATTGGAACGTGATACATGAAGGTGAAAATGTAAAATTAATTACAGAAACAGGAACAGAAACAATAATTAATATAAATGAATATAAAAAGGAAGTATTCAAATTTGTTGATTTGATTGAAGAATTTTATAATAAGAGTACTCCTAAAATTTTGCCAGAAGATGAAATGGAAAGGCAAGGGTATATTGCTTTCTGGAAAGAATGGCATAGAAGGAGAAATTCATAATCATAACAAAATAAGAAACTAGATTGTATTAAAGATAAAATGCAAAATGCAGAAACAGGTTGCCCATACAATGGAGAAAAAGAACATTATGTCTTAGATATTGATAATAGCGAATTTTGTAAATCTGTTATTATTGAATTAGAAAAAGTGATATCAATACCAAAATTAAAAAAGAAAAAGTAATAAGAGTATTGAAAGAAATACTTAGTATATTAAGGAAAAGAAATGAAAGAAAGTGTGAAAATATATAATTTACAAGATAAATTGGAATATTTAGAAGAAGTTGCAATTTTAGAATACGAAGAATGGGCTAATAATAAAGAAGAAAACAAACAAATCAGAATTGAAAGAAAAAAACAAAAAATCTGTAATATGTTTTCTAATAAATCATTTTGTAAACTAATTTTAGTAAATAGTGATAATTTAATAGGTTTTATATCAATTTTTCCTAATGATTGTGAAGAAGAAAAGAATTTGACTCTTTGGTATTCAACAATGTACGTAAAGAAAGAATATAGAAATCAAGGATATTCAAGATTGTTAAATGAGGCAATATTAGATGAAGCTAAAAAGAGAAATTTTAAGACTATATAATTAAAGACTAATTTGTCCAATTATTATGAAAAATTTGGGGCTATTTTTATGAGAAAATTAAATAATAATGAAAAGCTATATAGATTTGATTTATGAATATATTAAGACTTGAGATGTATAAAAATAATATTTTATGAATAATTTAGAGGAAAAATGAAAATGGATTTAACAAAATATTTAAACAAAAGTATTAAAGTGATAATTGATAGGCAAATGGGAAGCAAACATCCAAAACATGGATTTATATATCCAGTCAATTATGGATATGTTCCAAACACAATAAGTGGAGACGGAGAAGAATTAGATTGTTATGTTTTAGGTGTATTTGAACCAGTAAATGAATTCATTGGTAAATGTATTGCAATAATACATAGAATTAATGATAATGATGATAAACTTATAATTGTTCCAGAAAATAGAACTTTTACAAATGAAGAAATTGATGCACTAATTGAATTTCAAGAAAGATTTTTTGAACATAAAATAATTAGAGATGAGAATAGAATGAACCAATTATATATAATTACTGGACCAGCAGGAGTTGGAAAAAGTACAGTATCAAAAGGAATAGCAAAAGACAAAAACAAGTCAGTTATTATAGAAGGTGATGAAATATATGCTCAAGTTATTAGTGGATATGTTCCAGCATGGAAAGAAGGAAATCATTTAGAATTATTTTGGCAAATATGTTTAAATAATATTGAAACATATTTAAAAGCAGGATATGATGTGGTATTTAATTATATTATTACACCAGAAATTTTTGCCAAAATAAAAGAGAAATTTCAAAATTATAGCATGAAGTTTATAGTTCTCATAACTGATGAAGAAACTATTTTAAAAAGGGATAAAGAAAGAATAAAAGATTGTAGAATGGGTGAAAGGTGTATTGTGTTGTTAAATAAATTCAAAAACTATAATTTTGAAGAAAGATACTTCTTAGATACTACTAATTTGACAATAAAAGAAACAATAGGAAAAATAGAAAATGACAATAATTTCATAGTATAATTAGTAATTCGTAGTTACCTTTTATTTGCGAAAAATACCAAAATATGCTATACTATAGGTAGATATTGTTAAAGAGCAAAGTAAACGAAAGTTTATGACGCAAAGCCAAGGTCTAAAAGTTTTTTAACTCAAGATAGCTAGGCTACACTAAAGAGGAGGTAATATATATGGAAAATAAAAAAATGTTAAAAAATGTATTAAAAGCAGTTTTTATTATTTTAGCTATATTGATTGTGTTGTTTATTATACATACAATTAGAAATTATGTGATTATTACAGATTTGCAAAACAAAATTTCATCATACAAAGATAGTACAAATTACTATATTAAATCAGTTTCTACTGAAAATAATGGAACTATTGTAACTATGGAATATTATAAAAAAGATAATAGACAAGCAGTTTTTTTAGAGAGAAATCTAAATGGAGAAATAAATAAGATATCTATGTATGATAATGGAGAAAGAACAGACGTATTTTGGGATAATAAAGAAAATAAAACAGCCCAAATAGATAGTGGAGCATTTATGGCAGTTGGTATTTATAATAATTTAGAAACAGACAACAAATGGCAAACTTTTTTAGGTAGTATATCTTCGAAAGTAAAATCTGCAAATTATAACGGAAAAGAATGTTATATTATAAAAGGATTTCTATCGTCAACTTTACTAACCTTTGAAGGTGCAGAAACTTATATAGATAAGGAAACTGGGTTATTTGTAAAAATAACAGAAGATGACACAGTCAGTGAAAGAGAATATGAATTTGATAAAGTAGAAGATTCTATTTTTATAGAACCAGATATAAGCCAATATAAAATAAAAGAAAAAGAATAAAATAGGATAAAGAACAGACGTAAAAGTTTGTTCTTTATTTTATAGTTATATTTTTTCATAAAAATAGCCTATATTGGTCTTGTAAACTAACAGTAGATTGCTAAAATTGTAAAGAAATGCTATAATTTTTTTAGTTAAATTTTAAAGGGGGAAACTAACCAATGGATAATGAAAAGTTTGGAGATTTTATAGCAACACTTAGAAAAAACAAAGGATTAACACAAAAAGAATTAGCACTAAAATTATCAGTTACGGATAAAGCAGTTAGTAAATGGGAAAGAGGATTGAGCTTTCCTGATATTACATTACTTAATTCTTTAGCAGAAATTCTAGAAGTTGATGTATCAGAAATTTTAAAAGGGGAATTTGGTAAAGATAAAAGTATAGATGTCCAGAAATCTATAGATGAAGCAATAGAAAATATTAATAAAAAAATAAAAGAAAGAAATGATAAAATAAAAAAGAATATAGTAAAAGGGATAATTATAGTAGTACTTATTTCCCTAATTATATTTATCGCAGTAAAAAATTATATAAAGTATAATCCTAATAAAATAGTAACTGGAGAAAATAATTATAAATTAGAAAGATATTGCTTAGAAGATAGTGGACTAGATAAAATGAAAGAAATTATAGAAAAGTCAGAGAATATGCCATCAAAATACGATATTTCATATTTTGATGCTAGATTAGATAAAGAACGGAATAGTAAAACAATTTACTTTATCACTTGATGCCTTTAATGAAGATGAAGAGTATATAGGACGTGTAGGATTTACATATCAAAAGAACATTCTTAATTATACTCCTCTTACGAATGACAATTTAGACTTAGTACATACTTATTCAAAAAACAGTAATCTTACATATATTAGTGAGCAAATAAAGAAGATTCCTATAAGAAAGCAAATTAAAGCAAGTGAATTAAAATATTATGTTGTGCGTTACAATCCAGGAACAAAAATAGATAAAGGAACTCCTATCTTTGATTGTAGAGATAGTAAAGAAGTAAAAGTTCTCTCTAAAGAAGACTATAACAAAGGTTTGGGTGGTATAAGTGATGGAGATACAAGAAATGTAATTAGGTTATATGATGGAAGTAGCATAATTGCAGAAGAACAATATTTATATGTTTTTGATGAAATTCAAGAAGATGTACCAAATAATCCAGAGTATATGATGGAAACAGATTATTATATAAATGATAATACATTAAAATTTACAAAAGATTATGGAAAAACTTGGATTGAGTCTGATTTAACAAAAGAACAGATAGATGAAACATTAGAATATTATAAAAGTAACTCTTTAGAGCCTAACAGTTGGTTTGTATCAACTAATGATTTGATGCCAATAGCATATTTTTATGGAAAAGAAGCTACATTAAGAATCTCAAAAGATAATGGAGAGACTTGGAGAGACTTAAAGCTTCCAAATCAAGAAGATTTCTACAAGGGCATTACAGAGAGAGTAGTTGGATTTACATCACAGAATTTTGGCTATGTAGCACTTGGTACAGATTATTCTATGGGTAGTGGAGAAATGAAAAAAATATATATTACTTGTGATGGAGCAGAAACATGGAATGAAATAAATCCACCAGTAGAAGACTATAGTTCAGAAACACTAATAGACTTATATATGTATGATAAAGACAAAGGAGTAATTGCTTTAAATAATAGTCAAGATATAAATATGCCTAATATATATGCAACAACTAATGGAGGAGAAAGCTGGAAAAAAGTTGATTTCACATATTTTAATTTACCAGATGAAATTACATATATAACAGATATTGATAAAATAACTTTTGAAAATGGAGAATATTATATTCAATTAGGGCAAGGTGATTCGGGGATTTTAAAACCGATATTTAGAACAAGAGATTTATTAAATAATTGGGAATTTGTACATACAAAACAAGAAAATGTTCATACAGTTGGATAATATTATGTAAGACATATTAATGATCAGCATTATGGAGAATATGGATTTGATAAGCTATTGAAAAGTAAAAAATGGATGTGTTAAACTATGAAAAAAATAAATTCTATATTATTTATTATTAGTATAATAGGAATTATCTTTGCATTTTCTCTTTTCTGTCAAGAAGGATATACAATAAAGATAAATTCTAAAAATAGAGATTTAGTCAGCAATGCACTAAAGGGAAAAATAGAAAAGATTGATGATGTTACTAAAATTATATTAGGTCAAGGGTGGCACTCTGGAGAATTAACCATATATTATTCTTTTGGAAAGACATATACACTTTATATTACAGGTGGAATGCTTAATTTAGTAGATTTAGAAAATTACATTAGAGATAATGGACAGAATTTAGATGATATAGGTTTTATTTCAATAGGAGTTTCAAGTATAATCATACTATATTTACTTATTTATAGATATGTAAATAAAAATAAGTCGTAACAAAAAATTACAATATGTAGAGGAGAAACAAGAATGAAAATAATAACCTTATGTGGAAGTTTAAAATTTAAAAAAGAAATGATGAGTGTTGCAGAAAAAATGTCATTAATTGGAAATTGTATTCTTACACCAGTTTATCCAATATTAGAGAATGTTGAAAGGACAGAAGAACAATTATTAAAACTAAAAGAAGCACATTTTAAGAGAATAGAATTATCAAATGCTATATTAGTCGTAAACGTAAATAATTATATTGGAAAAAGCGCAAAGCTAGAAATAGAATATGCTAAAAAATTAGGTAAGGAAATTATATATTATACAGATCTAATAAAAGACAAGTAGACAAAATAAACTTTTTAAAAATGTTTGTTAGTTGTTTTTTATATAAGCATTGTAAATATTCTTTTGGTATGATATAAATAAGAAAAAAGGAGAAATTAAAAAATGAAAAAACAACACAAAATACTAATAGTAGCAATAATCATATTAGTGCTAATCACAGGAGCAGTAATCTATATTAATGAAATCAAAATAAAAGGCCAAAAACAAGCAGAAATCATCCAAAATAACATACCAGAAAATAATGAAAATAACAAGGAATACAACACAGATTTTGAAATAAGATATAGTCAAAGAAAAGACCTAGGAATAGAGAAAATGGCAGAAGGAATATATACATTTGGCGGAGACGTAACAATTATAGTAGAACAAGATATGGTATATGAATTGAAAGATGAATTAGAGCAAAACGTTATAAGCATAGAAGAGATATTACAACAAGCTAAAGCAGATGAAAAGAACGCAGTATGTGAAACAAGAGAATATGATGATGGTGGAAGTATAGAATATTTATATCCAGAGTATACAATTTTAAAATATCATACATTAGAGGGTAATGAAGATGTATATATAGGTTTTAGAGACGGAATAATTAATCAACTAAATAAAATTTTAGAAGATGAAATGTAACAATGATAAGTTCACAAAAAATTCACAAAGAATAGCAACAAAAAGCTATTCTTTTTATTAATTTTATGATATAAGATATAAAATAAAGGAGGCATAGTAATGTTAAAATTAAAAAATATAACAAAAACATATGTAAGTGGAGACGAAAAAGTAGAAGCTCTAAAAGGTATAAACATACAATTTAGACAATCAGAGTTCGTATCCATACTAGGACAAAGCGGATGTGGAAAAACAACATTATTAAATATAATAGGTGGTTTGGATAGATATACAAAAGGAGATTTAATAATAAATGGAAAATCAACAAAAGACTTTAAAGACAGAGACTGGGATACATACAGAAACCACAGTATAGGATTTGTATTCCAAAGTTACAACCTAATACCACACCAAACAATACTATCAAATGTAGAGCTAGCACTAACAATTTCAGGAGTATCAAAAAAAGAGAGAAAAGCAAGAGCTATAAAAGCGTTAGAAGATGTGGGATTAAAAGAACAAATTAACAAAAAGCCAAACCAATTATCAGGTGGGCAAATGCAAAGAGTTGCAATAGCAAGAGCATTGGTAAACAACCCAGACATTATTCTGGCAGATGAACCAACAGGTGCATTAGACACAAAAACAAGTGTGCAAGTAATGGAAATTTTGAAGAAAATTTCTAAAGATAAGTTAATAATAATGGTAACACACAATCCAGATTTAGCAGAAAAATATTCTAGCAGAATTATAAAAATATTAGACGGTAAAATAACAGATGACTCTAATCCATACGAAGCAGACAAAAAGGAAACAAATAAAGAAAAAGTAAGATTTACATCAATGAAATTCTTTACAGCACTAAGGTTAAGCTTAAACAATTTAATGACTAAAAAAGGAAGAACATTATTAACATCATTTGCAGGGTCAATTGGAATTATCGGAATAGCCTTAATACTAGCAATATCAACAGGTGTACAAAATTATATAGATAAAGTTGAAGAAGACACACTTTCTTCTTATCCAATTAGCATAGAAGAATCAACAATAGACATGTCAAGTATGATGGAAGCTATGATGGGGCAAACAAATAGTGACACATCAAATTATGAAGAAGGAAAGATTTATTCTTCAGACATAATGGGAGAAATGATTACAACTTTATCAAACAAAGTAGAGAATAACAATTTAACAGAACTTAGAAAATATATTAAAGAAGGAAATAACGGAATAACAGATAATAGCAATGCAATTCAATACGACTACAACTTAAATATAAACTTATATAAAGAAGATACAGAAAATGGAATTGTTAGAGTTAATCCAAGTACAGTTATGAATGCTTTAGGAATGGGGGAAATGTTAGAAGCAAGAAATAATTCTTCTATGTATTCAATGGTGTCTGGAAGTTCTGCAATGCAAATGGCAAGCAATACAGATGTATGGACCAAAATGCTAGATAATGAAGAATTACTACATTCACAATATGACTTGCTAGCAGGTAGCTGGCCAAAAAATTACAACGAAGTAGTTCTAATTGCAACTGAGGACAATGAAATAAGTGATTATACTTTATATGCATTAGGATTAAAAGACCAAAAGGAATTAGAGAAAAAATGGAATGCAGTTCAAAAAGGAGAAGAAATTTCTGAAGAAGAGCAAACAAGTTATACATATGAAGAATTACTAAATTTATCATTTAAACTAATTTTAAATTCTGACTATTATAAAAAAGAAAATGGAATATGGCTAGATAAAAGTGAAGACGAAGAATATATGAAAAATCAATTAAAAGAAGCTGAAGACATAAAAGTGGTTGGAATTATAAGACAAAATGAAGAAACTGTTGCAACATCAATGGCTGGAGGAATAGGCTATATAAAAGAGTTAGAAGAATATGTTATTAATAAGTCAAATAATTCTGAAATAGTAAAAGAACAAAAAGAAAACCAAGAAACAAATGTATTTTCAGGATTAAAATTCCCAACAGAAGAAGAGGCATCAGCAAACTTTGACTACAATTCTCTATCAAATGAACAAAAAATGGCAATGAGTAAATTAAGCAGTGAACAGATAGCAGAAATGATGCAAGCATATACAGAAAACAAAAATGCAAGTTATGAGAAAAATTTAGAAAAATTAGGTGCAATTGACTTAGATAAACCATCTTCAATTAGCATATATCCGAAAAACTTTGAAGCTAAAGAAAAGATTTCTGATGCAATAGAAGAATACAATCAAAAACAAAGAGATGAAGGCAAAGAGGAAAATGTAATAAATTATACTGATATGGTAGGAATTATGATGAAATCTGTAAGTCAAATTATAGATATAATCAGTTATGTATTGATTGCATTTGTTGCAATATCACTTATAGTTTCATCAATTATGATTGGAATTATAACTTATATATCAGTATTAGAAAGAACAAAAGAAATAGGAATATTAAGAGCAATAGGAGCATCTAAAAAAGATATATCAAGAGTATTTAATGCAGAAACATTTATAATAGGATTTATATCTGGATTATTGGGAATAGGAATAACTGTTTTACTTACAATACCAATAAATAGTGCAATTTATGCATTAACAGGAGTATCAGTAAAAACTATGGTTCCACTAACAGCAGGAGTTGTATTGGTTCTAATAAGTATGTTCCTTACAATAATTGCGGGATTAGTTCCATCTAAGATGGCTAGCAAAAAAGACCCAGTTGAAGCACTAAGGACAGAATAATGTCCAATTGGGGACGTTTCTCTTTTGGACATTTTGTCCATTTTGGGACACATCTCTTAAAATACTTTTTGATACAGACCAAAAAAGTTTAAAAAAGTCCTTGCAAAACGAAAAAAATGTGATATAATATAAAGCAATATTGAAAAAACAATAACAAGGACAACACGAATAATACAATAACCAACAGAGAGCCAAAGGATGGTGGAATTTTGGCAGGTAAAAATTATTTGTTATCACCTTAGTTTGTTGCTAAATTGAAATAACAGTAAATTAGCCGTAAATCTGCGTTAAAGATAGTAAAGAGAGTAAATAAAAAAACAAATTTACTAACTTAGGTGGTACCGCGGAAATAAAATCTTTTCGTCCTAAAACAATAGGATGAAAAGATTTTTTGATGTTTTTGGGTGTTTTAGGGACAGAGCAAAAAACATCACCACCAAAATTAAAGATGTGTCCCCAAATGGACAAAATGTCCAAAAGAGAAACGTCCCCAATTGGACACAATTGAATAAAAGGAGGAATTTTTATGTACAAAAAAGTAGAACTGCCACAAGAAGGTTTTGTGGGAATTGAAAGAGATGTTGCAAAACAATGGAAAGAGAAAGACATAATTAAAAAGAATTTTGCTATGAATGAAGGGAAAAGATATTTTACATTCTATGACGGCCCTCCAACAGCAAATGGAATGCCGCATGTTGGTCATATTGAAACAAGGGTTATGAAGGATATTATCCCAAGATATAAAGTTATGAAGGGTTATCAAGTTATTCGTAAAGCTGGATGGGATACACATGGTCTTCCAGTTGAACTTGAGATTGAAAAGAAACTGGGTATTTCTGGAAAAGAGCAAATTGAAGAATATGGTGTAGAAGATTTTGTTAAACAATGTAAAGAAAGTGTGTTTACATATGTTCATAAATGGGAAGAGATGACAGAGAAGGTAGGATATTGGGTAGATATGGAGAACCCATATGTTACATACCATAACGATTATATTGAGTCTGTATGGTGGGCTTTAAAACAAATGTGGGAAAAAGGTTTATTATATGAAGGTCACAAAGTTATGCCATATTGTCCTAGATGTGGAACAGCTTTATCTTCACACGAAGTAGCACAAGGTTATAAAGATGTAAAAGATTTAACTTGTATTGCAAAATTTAAAGTTGTAGATGAAGATAAATATATTCTAGCTTGGACAACAACACCTTGGACATTGCCTTCAAACTTAGCACTTTGTGTTAATAAAGCTTATGAATATGCAGAAGTAAAAGCAAATATTGGAACAGATGATGAGCCAGTATATGAAAATTATATATTAGCAAAGGATTTAATTGATACAGTCCTAAAAGAAACACCATATGAACTAGTAAAAACATTTAAAGGTGAAGAGTTATTAGGAACAAAATATGAAAGATTAATGCCTTTTGGAGAAGTTGAAGGAAAAGCTTTTGAAGTAATCCACGGAGACTATGTAACATTAACAGATGGTACTGGTATTGTTCATATTGCGCCAGCTTATGGTGAAGATGATAGCTTAGTTGCTAAACAAAATGGAATTACATTTATCAATTTAGTAGATAAATCTGGAAACTTTGTAAAAGAAGTAGAGCCTTGGGCAGGAAGATTTGTAAGAGATTGTAACGAAGATATCTGCAAATGGTTAAAAGAAGAAAATAAATTATTTAGCAAAGAAAAACACTTACACTCATATCCACATTGTTGG
Organism: uncultured Clostridium sp.; assembly: GCA_947648905.1. Lineage (GTDB taxonomy): Bacteria > Bacillota > Clostridia > TANB77 > CAG-508 > CAG-269. Next base: position 23,466 of record CANSPP010000002.1, read on the forward strand.
AGATGTGATACACCATTACTTTACTATCCAAAAGAGAGTTGGTTTGTTGCAATGAGCAAACTAAGAGACGAATTAGTTGCAAACAACAACAAAGTAAACTGGTATCCAGATACAATAAGAACAGGAAGATTTGGAAAATTCTTGGAAAATGTAATTGACTGGGGAATTTCAAGAGATAGATATTGGGGAACACCACTACCAGTATGGACTTGTGAAGATGAAGAATGTGGACATAAAGAATGTATTGGTTCAATAGAAGAACTAAAACAAAAAGCAATTGAATGCCCAGATGATATAGAATTACATAAACCATATATAGACAATGTACATCTAAAATGTCCAAAATGTGGTAAGAAAATGAATAGAGCAAAAGAAGTTATAGACTGTTGGTTTGACTCTGGTTCAATGCCTTTTGCGCAATGGCACTATCCATTTGAAAATAAAGAAATGTTTGATAAAAACTTCCCAGCAGGATTTATATCAGAAGCAATTGACCAAACAAGAGGATGGTTCTATACATTAACAGCAGTAGGAACAGCGTTATTTGGAAGAACACCATTTGAAAACTGTATAGTTTTAGGACACGTGCTAGATGAAAAAGGACAAAAGATGTCTAAATCAAAGAAAAATGGTGTAGACCCAATGACATTATTAGACACAATAGGAGCAGATGCAACAAGGTGGCATTTCTATACTTGCTCAGCACCATGGCTTCCAACAAGACTTGGTATAAATAATGTGCAAGAAACACAAAGAGGATTTATATCTACATTATGGAATGTATACTCATTCTACGTTCTATATGCAGAAATAGACAAATTTAATCCATTAAATTACAGCGACTTCAAACTTACAAATGTTATGGATAAATGGATAATTTCTAAGTTAAATACATTAGTTGAAGAAGTTGATAAAAAACTAGAAGAATATGATATTATATCAGCAGCACTAGCAATTGAAGATTTCACAGACGAACTTTCAAACTGGTATGTACGTAGAAATAGAGAAAGATTTTGGACTCAAGGTTTAAATGACGAAAAAATAGGAGCATATGTAACATTATACAAAGTATTAACAACATTAATAAAAATATCAGCACCATTTGTACCATTTGTAACAGAAGAAATCTATCAAAACCTAGTAGTTGGATTAGATAATACAGCTCCAGAAAGTGTACATCTATGCTTATGGCCAGAAGTAGACAAAACAGCTATAAATCCAGAGTTAGAAAAAGAAATGGGCTTAGCATATAAAATAGTAAAACTAGGAAGAAGCGCAAGAAATTCTGCAAATATCAAAAATAGACAACCATTATCAGAAATGCTAATTTCAGTAGATACATTACCAGAATACTATTCAGACATAGTAAAAGAAGAACTAAATGTAAAATCAATCAAACTAGGAGCAGAAATGTCAGAATACGTAAATTTTGAAATTAAGCCGAACTTACCAGTACTTGGAAAAGAATATGGAAAACTAATTCCAAGAATTAGACAAGAAATTGCTAATAAAAATCAAATGGACTTAGCAAACACTGTAAAAAATGGTGGAGTGGAATATATTGAAATAGATGATACTCAAATTGAATTAAATGCAGAAAACTTATTAATAACAATGCAAGGAAAAGAAGGATTTGCATTTAGTGGTGAGGGAGAAATAGGTGTAGTATTAGATACAAACATTACTCCTGAGCTAAAAGAAGAAGGATATGTAAGAGAAATACTTTCAAAAGTTCAAAATATGAGAAAAGACAAAGGATTTGAAGTATTAGACAACATAACACTATATGTTTCTGGAAATGAAATGCTAGAAAAAGTTGTAAAACAAAACGAAGAAGTAATCAAAAATGACACATTAGCAGTAGAAATAGTTTATGGAGCAAACAAAGAAGATTATACAGAAACAAATATAAATGGCGAAAAATTAAATATTCAAGTAGAAGTTGTGTAAAAAATTAGGATTAGTGTTATAATATAAAAAACAACATACAAGGGGGAAAAGAAATTGATAAAAAAAGTAGGAATATTGGCAAATGGTGGAGACGTATCAGGATTTAATGCAGTTATAAGAGCAATTGTAAAAACAGCAGAAAATCACGATGTAGAATGTTATGGAATAATAGATGGTTACAATGGATTGCTAAAAAAAGACTTTGAAAGACTAAGCACAGCAGGAGATGGAAATGCAATAGGAATATTACCACAAGGTGGTTCAATAATAGGCTCATCAACAAACGCAAACCTATTTAATTACAAAATTGTAAATGAAGATGGAAGTGTAGAATTCAAAGACGTATCAGACCAAGCAATAGCAAACATAAAAGAATTTGGATTTGACTGTATATTCACACTAGGTGGAGACGGAACACAAAAATCAGCAAGAGACTTCTCAACAAAAGGAGTAAATGTAATAGGAGTACCAAAAACAATAGACAATGACGTAGCATGTACAGACATTACATTTGGATATAACACAGCAGTATCAGTTGCAATGGAAGCACTAGACAGACTACACACAACAGGAGCAACACACCACAGAATAATGGTGTTAGAAGTAATGGGAAGATATGCAGGATGGATAGCTCTAGAAGCAGCAATAGCAGGAGGAGCAGACGTAGCATTAATACCAGAAATACCATATGACATAAACAGGGTAGCAACAAAAATAGAAAACAGAAAGAAAAGAGGAAAAAGCTTCAGTGTAGTAGTAGTAGCAGAAGGAGCAACACCAATAGGCGGAGAACTTACAGTAATGAATACAAGAGACAACGGAGCAGGAGTAGACAACACAAAACTTGGTGGAATTGGAGAAGTAGTAGCAAAACAACTACAACAACTAACAGGGCTAGAAGCAAGAAACACAACATTAGGATATATGCAAAGAGGTGGAACACCAACAGCATTTGATAGAGTATTATCAACAAAATACGGAACAAAAGCAATGGAACTAGCACTAGAAGGAAAATTTGGAACATTAGCAGTTATGAGAAATGGAAAACTAGATTATGCAACATTAGATGACGTAGTTGGAAACAACACAAAAATAGGAGCAGCATCAGGAAACACAGAAGAAAGCAACTTAAGAAAAATCAAAATGGATGATGACCTAATAAAAACAGCAAGAAACATAGGAATAAACTTAGGAGACTAATGGAACAAAAAAGAAACGTCCCAGAATGTTCCAAAGAAAGGAATAAAAATATGGATAAGAAAAAAATGATAATATTTTCAGTAATAGCAGTTGTTATTGTAGCAATAATTATAGGAGTAATTTGCTTCTTTGCGTTTGGAAACAAAAATTCAAATGAAAACCCTGTTAACAAAATAAGTAAGTTATACGAAAATTTAAAAGCAAAGGAAACTTATAGTTTTACAGCGATATTAGATGATAATAATAAAGAATTTTATGCAAAAGGAAACAATGCTTCATATACAGAGTCTGTATATAATGGAAATGTTTCAAAATATGTAATTAAAGATGGAAATTCATATTTGATAGTAGATGAGTCTAACGAATATTATACTTATGCTAACAATGAAACAGATTTAAATAAAGTTGAGAAGATATTAGCAAATCTTTCTGGTTTAGAGTTTACAACAGGGGAAGAAAAGGTTAATAACAAAAAATATCAATATATGGAATATGGACAAGCAACAGATTTTACAATGATGTCTTCAGCACAAATAGCATCAAGTGGAGATGTGAAAACTAGATTTTATTTTTCAGGGGACAAATTGGCTTATATTAAGACAATTGTAGGTGAAAAGGAAGAATTACTAAAGGTTGATATTTCTGATAAAGTAAATAGTAGTTTATTTGAAATACCAGCTAATTATGAAGAAAAATAAAAAGGAACAGGGTAACTTTTTTGCCCTGTCCCAAAAGTATAGAAAGGAGTTTGTATGCTAAAAGAAAAGTACAATCCAAAGGATTTTGAAAATGTCCTATATGAAAAATGGGAAAGTAATGGTTATTTTAAACCAAATATGGACAAAACTAAAGAAAGTTATTGCATAATGATGCCACCACCAAATGTAACAGGTAAATTACATATGGGACACGCATTAGATGAGACAATACAAGATATTTTGATTCGTTTTAAGAGAATGCAAGGATATAACACACTATGGCTTCCAGGTTCAGACCACGCGTCAATTTCAACAGAAATGAAAGTTGTTGAAAAATTAAAAAAAGAAGGAACAACTAAGCAAGAATTAGGAAGAGAAGGATTTTTAAAAGAAGCTTGGGACTGGACTAAGCTGTATGGAGGAACGATAGAAAATCAACAAAGAAAATTAGGATGTTCTTGTGATTGGGATAGACGTAGATTTACTTTAGATGAAGGGTTATCAGAAGCAGTAAAAGAGCAATTTATAAGTCTATATGAAAAAGGTTTGATTTACAAAGGAACAAGAATGATTAATTATTGTCCAAACTGCAAAACTTCAATTTCTGATGCAGAAGTAGAATATAAAGAAGAAGCAGGACACTTATGGCACATTCGTTACCAAATAAAAGATACAGATAAATACATAACAGTTGCAACAACAAGACCTGAGACAATGTTAGGAGATACTGCAGTAGCAGTTCATCCAGATGATGAAAGATATAAAGACTTAGTTGGAAAGACTTGTATTTTACCAATTATGAACAAAGAAATTCCAATAATTGCAGACGATTTTGTAGACAAGGATTTCGGGACAGCATGTGTAAAAATTACGCCCGCGCACGATATGAATGACTATCAAGCAGGTCTAAGACATAACTTAGAAATTATAGAAGTATTTGACGAAAATAATAAAATGGGTGATTTAGTTCCAGAATATAAGGGAATGGATTTACTACAAGCTAGAAAAGAAATTGTAAACAAACTAAAAGAAATTGGAGCATTAGTAAAAGAAGAAGAACATGTTCATAATGTAGCAAAATGTGAAAGATGTAAAAATACAATAGAACCAAAAGTTTCAGAGCAATGGTTCGTAGCAATGAAAGATTTAGCAAAAAGAGCAGCAGATTCAATAAGAAATGACGAAGCTAAATTTGTACCTAAAAAATACGAAAAAAACTACTTTAATTGGCTAGACAATACTCAAGACTGGTGTATATCAAGACAATTATGGTGGGGACATCAAATACCAGCATATTATTGCGAAGAATGTGGACATATAAATGTAGCAAAAACAGAACCAGAAAAATGTGAAAAATGCGGAAGTTCAAAACTACATCAAGATGAAGACACACTAGATACGTGGTTTAGTTCAGCATTATGGCCATTTTCAACATTAGGTTGGCCAAATACAGAATCAGAAGACTACAAAATGTTCTATCCAACAAATGTGTTAGTAACAGGATTTGACATAATAACATTCTGGGTATCAAGAATGATGTCACAAGGACTAGAATTTACAGGAGTAGCACCATTTAAAGATATTTTAATACACGGAATGGTACGTGACAGTCAAGGAAGAAAAATGTCAAAAACATTGGGAAATGGAATTGACCCAATAGAAATAATTGACAAATATGGGGCAGATAGCTTAAGATTTTCAGTACTTTCTGGAACAACAATGGGAAATGACGTAAGATATATGCCAGAAAAATTAGAACAAGCATCAAACTTTGCAAACAAAATATGGAATGCAGCTAAATTTATTATAATGAACACACCTGACAAAGAAAAAGTACAAGAATTTTTAGGCGCAATGGATGAAAAATTATTAGCTATAGAAGATAAATGGATATTAGATATGTTAAATAAGCTAGTAGCAGACGTAACAAGAAATATAGAGAACTATGACCTAGGAGTAGCACTAGATAAAATATATAACTTTATATGGAATGAATTTTGTGACTGGTACATAGAAATGGTAAAACCTAGAATTTATAGTGAAAATCAAGAAACAAAAATAGCTGTAAGTGCAGTGTTAAATTATGTATTATCAACATCACTAAAGTTATTACACCCATTTATGCCATTTGTAACATCAGAAATTTATAGTAATTTGGTTTTTGAGGGTACAGAAGACTTGATAGTATCAGACTGGCCAAAATCAAATGAAAAATTTGACTTTGAAAAAGAAGAACAAACAATAGAAAAAATCAAAGATATAATAGTAGAAATTAGAAATGTTAGAAGCACAAAAAATATCCATCCAAGCAAAAAATCAGAATTAATATTTGTAACAACAGAATATGCAAACGAAGTAAAAGAATTAGAACAAATATTATTAAAATTAGGATTTGGAGAAAAACTAACAGTTAAAGCTGATAAAACTAATATTTCAGAAAATGCAATAAATATAATAAAAGATGGAATAGAGTTATATATGCCATTAGAGGGTCTAATCGATTTAGAAGAAGAAAGAAAAAGATTAGAAGAAGAAAAATCAAAATTAGAAGCAGAAGTTGCAAGATGCGAAAAAATGCTATCTAATCCAGGATTTGTAAATAAAGCTCCACAAGCTAAAATAGATGAGGAAAAAGCTAAACTTGAAAAATATAGAGCTATGCTTGAAAAAGTTGTGGAAAGCTTAAAATAATAGAAGCGATGCATTTAGGGATAGTCCTAAAATGCATCAAAGAATATGAATATGGAAAGATATGTCAAAATAGGCATATCTTTTTTTGTCGAAAACTTTTCAAGAAACGACAAAACTTCTTAAGTTTTGCTCTTGGAAATAAATGGAAAATAAATTATAATAAGAAAAACTAAGGAGGAAATAAAAATGGAATCAAAATTTTATGAAGAGGACAAGCTTCTAGTTTTAAAAATAACAGAAGAAATTGATGACCATAAGGTACAAGAGATAAGGAGGAAAGCGGATTATGAAATGGAAAGATATATGCCTAGAAAAGTTGTATTTGATTTTGATAGTGTCACTTTCATGGATAGTGCCGGAATTGGACTAATAATAGGAAGGTACAAATTTGCAAATATGATAGGAGCAAAATTAGAAATTAGTAATTTAGGACAAAGTGTAAAAAGAATTTTCGAAATGAGTGGGATATTAAAACTAATACCACTAGCAGAAACATAGAAAATGTCCAAGAGAGAAACGTCCCCAATTGGACACAATTGGACAAAGAAAGGAAGAAAGAGAATGAAAGATGAGTTTAAAAATGAAATGAAGTTAGAGTTTGTTAGTAAGTCGGCAAATGAAGCGTTTGCAAGGATTACAGTGGCTGCTTTTGCTTCTCAATTAGATCCTAGTTTAGAAGAGCTTGCTGATATAAAGACGGCCGTTTCAGAGGCTGTAACAAATAGTATTGTTCATGGATATGATAAAAGTCAAGGTGTTGTGAAGATTATTGCAAAGTTGAAGGATAACGAAGTGATAATTGAGGTTTCTGATAAGGGTAAGGGTATTGAGAATGTTGATGCAGCAAAAGAGCCATTATATACGACAAAACCTAATTTAGAAAGGTCAGGTATGGGATTTACAATAATGGAAAGTTTTATGGACAAGCTTGAGGTTCAATCTATTGTGGGATTGGGTACAAAGGTTACTATGTGTAAGAAGATTAAACCTAGGAAAGAGTCAGAGGAAGAACTCGAAATAACTGCAACAAATTTATAAACAAAAGATTAAAAGAAAAGTGGGGAAATTATGTACGAAAATGATATGGAATCAATAAAAAAAGCCCAGCAAGGTGATAAATACGAATTGGAAAAGCTGATTAAATATAATAATCGGATTAATATGGAGTATTGTTAGAAGGTTTAATGGCAGAGGTTATGAATTAGACGATTTATATCAAATTGGGTGTATAGGTTTTATAAAATCGATAAAAAGGTTTGATACTAATTTCGAGGTAAAGCTTTCTACGTATGCAGTTCCGTATATGATAGGCGAAATTAAAAGGTTTATTAGAGATGATGGACCTATTAAAGTTAGCAGAAGTATAAAAGAATTAGGAATGAAGATTAAAGAATTACAAAAGAGCTATTTGATAAAAGAGGGAAAAGAAATAAAAATTGAAGAAATACAAGAAGAGCTTAAAGTAACAAAAGAAGACATAAGTCTTGCACTAGAAGTATCAAGAGGGGTAGAGTCGATTGAAAGTGCAACTTATATAAATAATAAAGATGGAAATCAAATTAATTTAATAGAAAAAATTTAAACAGATAAAAATGAAGAAGAAATAATTACAAATAAAATAGCAGTAAAAGAACTTATAAATGGGTTAAAGCAAAATGAAAAGCAAGTAATAATGCTAAGATTTTTTAAGGATAAAACCCAATCGCAAGTAGCAAAAATACTAGGAGTTTCGCAAGTGCAAGTATCAAGAATAGAACGACGAGTTTTAGAACAAATGAAAATGAAGTTAAGTTCATAGCTAGCTAGAAAGGAATTTTGTAATGAAAAAATTTTTAACATATTTTTTCTTATTCATATTTATCTGTTTTATTTTGCCAGCAATACTAACAAAAAGGGAGAAAACGGCAACTACTGATGTGATGCCAGATAATACAAATGAACAACAGCAAGAACAAGGAACTCAAATTGAATATAATTATGAAAAATATGCAACAATAAAATTACTACATAAACAAACAGGTGAAGTAGAAGAAGTTGGAATAGATAATTATCTTTATAATGTAGTATCAGCTGAAATGCCAGCAACATTTGAATTGGAGGCATTAAAAGCACAAGCAATAGTTGCAAGAACATACACAATATATAAAGCGCAAAATCCAAAACACGAAAACGCAGACATATGTGATGATTCTGCTTGCTGTCAAGCGTGGGTTTCAAAAGATGTTAGGCTATCAAGATGGGAAGAAAGCGCAAGAGAGAGCAATTGGGCAAAAATAGAACAATGTGTAAATGAAACTAAAGGAAAAATTATTACTTATAATGGTCAGCCAATAAATGCATTTTTTCACTCAAATAGTGGAGGAACAACAGAAGTACCGGTAAATGTTTGGGGAGGATCAAATTTTCCATATTTGCAAGTTGTAGAAACAGCAGGAGAAGAAGGATACACTCAATATGCTTCCGAAGTTGTTTTGAGCCCAAACGACTTAATAGAAAAATTAAAAACGAAATATCAAGACATACAAATAAACTTTGAAAGTGGAGAGGATATAAAGGTATTAGATTATACAGATAGCAAAAGAGTCAAAACTGTAAAATTTGGAAATCACGAGATTTCAGGAGTTGAAACAAGAACATTGTTAGGATTAAAATCTACTAATTTCAAAATAGAAAGAGAAAATGGAAATATCAAATTTTCAGTAGTGGGGTATGGACATGGAGTTGGAATGAGCCAAACAGGAGCTGATGCAATGGCGAAACAAGGAAGTACATTTGAAGATATCATAAAACATTTTTATGTAGGAGTAGAAATTAAAGATGTAAATTTATTATAAATGTATATTCTTCTAAAAAAAGGAAATACTTGTATTAATAAAGTATTTAAGGAGGATTATATGAGAAGAAATTCAAGAAAACCAAACCGTCAAACAAAATCACTTAGTGATAAAATTATTATTTATTCTTGCATAGCAGTAGCAATACTCGCAGCAGTTTTAATAGGGCTACTTTTATATAGCAAATCTTTAAGTGATGATGTAAAAGAAGGAACTATGACATTAGAACAAATGGCAAACCTTTCAAAAAATAATGAAACAGATAATACTCAAAGTGCAAGTACTGAAATAGGAAAAAGTGTAGAAGAAGCTAAGGAAGAGACAAATACTACAAATAATACTGTTTCTAATAATACACAAACAGGTAATACAGTAAAAAACACAAATACAGCAACAAATACAACTAAAACAAATAAGACAAATACTAGTGGAGCAAGTGCAACAACAAACACAACAGCCCCAAAAGAGGAAACAAAAAGAGAGCTAAGTTTTGCAAAGCCAGTAGATGGGGAAATTATGAAGGAATATGCAAAAGACAACTTAGTTTATTCTAATACATTAGAAGAATGGGTTACACACTTAGGAATTGATATCAAAGCAGAAAAGACAACAGTTGTAAAATCAGCAGAGGCAGGAAAAGTTAAATCAATAAAGAACGACCCAAGATATGGCTTAACAGTTGTAATTGAACACGATGATGGATATCAAACAGTATATTCAAATCTTTTAACTGCTGAATTTGTAGTTGAAGGTGAAAATGTAGATAAGGGACAAACTATTGGAACTGTTGGAAATACTGCTTCTTTCGAAAGTGGAGACGAGGCACATCTTCATTTTGAATTGTTAAAAGATTCAGTTCAAGTTGATCCAAGTATTTATGTGAAATAAAAAATTAGGACATTTGGGATGTTTCCCATTTGTCCTATTTTCAAATTCAAATAAAAATGTCAAAAATATGTTTGACATTTTTTTGTTTGTGTGATATTATATGTGAAAATAGAAGAAATAGGAGTGATAAAAATGCCTAGAAAAAAACCAGAACTAAATAAAAGAGAAAAATCAATACTAAAATTTATTGAAAAACAAATAATGACACAAGGATATCCACCATCAGTAAGAGAAATAGGAAAAGCAGTTGGACTAAGCTCAACAGCAACAGTACACGGATATTTAGCAAAATTAGACGAAAAAGGATACATCAAAAAACAAGATAAAAAAGGAAGAACACTACGTTTATTAAAAGGTGGTTCAGGAGAAGCAAAAACAACATCAAGTAAAGACTTCTATACACAAAAAGAACTAGTAGAAGTACCAATAATAGGAAAAATAACAGCAGGAGAACCAATACTAGCAGTAGAAAATGTAACAGATACATTCCCAATACCAGTAGACTTTGTAGGAAACTCAGAAAGCTTTATGCTAACAGTAAGAGGCGAAAGTATGATAGAAGCAGGAATATTAGATGGAGACTACATATTAATAAAAAGACAAAACACAGCAAACAACGGAGAAATAGTAGTAGCACTAATTGGGGAAGAAGCAACAGTAAAAACATTCTACAAAGAAAAAGACCACATAAGACTACAACCAGAAAACAGCACAATGGACCCAATAATCGTACCAAACTGTGAAATATTAGGAAAAGTAGCAGGAGTATTTAGAAAAATGTAAATAATTTACAAAGAATTCACATAAAAAACCTTGACTAAATGACACTATGTCACATAAAATGATATGGTGTTATTTATTTACGCAAAAATCTGCCAACAGGGACGGACCTTAATGGCAGAAATCTGCCAAAAAGGACCGTCCCCAATGGCAGAAAATATAAGGAGGAAGAGATGTTAAAATTATTAAGCAATTTAAAAGAATCATTCTGGTCAATAGTATTAATAGTAATATTGCTATGTATACAAGCAACAGCAGATTTAGCACTGCCAGACTATACGTCAAGAATAGTTAATGTTGGTATACAAGCAGGTGGAATAGAAAATGCTGTACCAGAAGTAATATCAAAAGAAAATATGGATTTAATCGTAATGCTTTCAGAGAATGACGAAAAGATAACAGACAATTATACTTTATTAGGAAGCAATCTAGATAAAAAACAGGAAAAGAAAGTCGATAAATATCTAGGTAAAGATTATGAAGTACAAGCGGATACTATTTATGTATTAAATGATATAGAAAAAGAGGAAATAGCGGAATTATCAAAAATTCTAGCAACACCTCTTATGGAAATGACAACAATAAAAAATGAAGAGACAGCAAATAAAATAAAAGAGCAAATGCTAGCAAATATGCCAAATGCTCAAAAAATGTACATACAAAATATGAGTTTAACAGAAATATTAAAAACGATGCCAGAAGAACAAAGAACTCAAGTGTTAAAACAATTTTCTGAGCAAATAAATAATATGCAAGATTCTATAAAGGAGCAAGCTGCAATATCTTCTGTAAAACAAGTATATACAGAACTAGGTGTAGATACAGAAAAACTACAAAATGATTACATATTATTGTCAGGTGTAGAAATGCTAGGAGTAGCATTAGTTATAATGGTTTCAGCTGTGTCAATTATGTTATTATCATCTAGAGTAGCAGGAAGACTTGGAAAAACACTAAGAGAAAAAGTATTTTCAAAGGTACTAAAATTCTCAAATGAAGAGTTAAACGAATTTTCAACAGCTTCATTAATTACTCGTAGTACAAACGATATACAACAAATTCAACAGATGATTACAATGCTGTTTAGAGTTGTAGTATATGCACCAATTATAGGTATAGGCGGATTTGTAAAAGTTTTAACAAATAGTGATAGTTCTATGGCTTGGATAATAGGAGTTGCAATACTTGGGATTTTATTTGTAGTAGGAACTTTATTTATAATAGCAATGCCTAAATTCAAAAAACTACAAGAACTAACAGATAAATTAAATTTAGTATCAAGAGAGATATTAACGGGATTACCAGTAATTCGTGCTTTTAATAAAGAAAAGAGAGAAGAAGCAAGATTTGAAAAAGCAAATAAAGATTTAATGAAAACAAATATGTTTGTAAATAGAGCAATGTCAATGATGATGCCAACATTAATGTTTATAATGAATTCAATGATGCTTTTAGTAATTTGGGTAGGAGGCCAAGGTGTAGACCAAGGGTTATTACAAGTTGGAGATATGATGGCATTTATTCAATATATGATGCAAATAGTTATGGCATTTTTAATGATATCAATGACATCAATAATGTTACCAAGAGCAACAGTTTCAGCAAACAGAATTAATGAAGTGCTAGAAAAAGAACCAAGCATAAAAGATAAAGAAGAAACGAAGAAATTTGACCCAAATAGAAAAGGCTTAGTAGAATTTAAAAATGTATCTTTCAGATATCCAGATGCAGAAACAGAAATCTTAGAAGATATTAATTTTGCAGCAGAGCCAGGAAAAACAACAGCCATAATAGGAAGTACAGGAAGTGGAAAATCAACGGTAGTAAATCTATTACCAAGATTTTATGATGTTACAGGCGGAGAGCTTTTAATTGATGGGGTAAATGTTAAAGATGTACCACAAAAAGATTTAAGAGATATTATAGGATTTGTACCACAAAAGGGAATTCTATTCTCTGGAACAATAGAGTCTAACATAAAATATTCAAACAAAAATATGTCAGACGAAAATATGATAAATGCAGCTCAAATAGCTCAAGCAACTGAGTTTATAGAAGCAAAGGAAAACAAATATAAAGATGCAATAGCACAAGGTGGAACAAATGTATCAGGTGGACAAAAACAACGTTTATCAATTGCAAGAGCAATTGCAAAAGACCCAGAAATATTTGTATTTGACGATAGTTTCTCAGCATTAGACTTTAAAACAGATGCAATATTAAGAGAAGAATTATCTAAAAAGACAAAAGATAAAACAGTAATAATTGTAGCACAAAGAATTAGTACAATTTTAAATGCAGACCAAATTATTGTGTTAGAAGATGGAAAAGTAGTAGGAATTGGAACACACGAGGAATTAATGAAAAACAATGAAAATTATAGAGAAATTGCATTGTCACAATTATCAGAAGAAGAGCTTACTGCTAATTTTCAAAAAGAAAATGAAGACGGGAAGGAGGAGTAGCATATGCCAGGACCTATGGGAGGACCAAGAAAAAAAGTTGGTCAAGAAGCGAAAGCAAAAGATTTTAAAGGAACAACAGGCAAATTAATAAAAAATTATTTGTCAAAATATAAATTTTTATTATTAATAGTATTTATATTTGCAGTACGGAAGTGCAATATTTACAATTGTTGGACCAAAAATATTAGGAAATGCAACAACAGAAATATTTAATGGATTAGTTAGTAAATTATCTGGTGGAGATGGAATAGATTTTGCTAAAATTGGTCAAATATTATTAACATTATTAGGATTATATATAGTAAGTGCAATATTTTCATTTATACAAGGGTTTACAATGACAAATGTGGCGCAAAAAATAACATTTAAAATAAGAAATGACATAATAAAGAAAATAAATAGATTACCAATGAGATATTTTGATAAAAAAACACACGGAGAAGTATTATCAGTTATAACAAATGATATAGATACATTAAGTATGAACTTAGACCAAAGTATAACAGAAATAATAAGAACAGTTTGTGTTGTCATAGGAATAATAGTAATGATGTTATCAATAAGTTGGCAAATGACACTAATATCATTTATTATAATTCCAATAGCAGGAATATTGGTTAAAAATATTGTTGGGAAATCTCAAAAATACTTCCAAAGACAACAAAATTATTTAGCAGAAGTAAATGGGCAAGTAGAAGAAATATATGGTGGATTAAACATAGTAAAAGTATTTAATGCAGAAGATAAAACTAAGGCAGAGTTTGAAAAAGCAGTTGATAAGCTATATCGTTCTGGATGGAGAGCGTACTTTTTATCAGGACTAATGCATCCAGTAATGAACTTTATTTCAAATATTGGATATGTTGGTGTAGCAGTAGTAGGTGGTTATTTAGCAATAAGAGGAACAATAACAGTAGGAAATATACAAAGTTTTATTCAATATAATAAACAATTTACAAACCAAGTAGGTTCGATAGCTCAAATATCAGGAACACTACAATCAATGGCAGCAGCTGCTGAAAGAGTGTTTGAATTTTTAGAGCAACCAGAAGAACAAGAAACAGCAAAAGGAAATATTGATATTGAAAAACTAAAAGGAAATGTAGAATTTAAAAATGTTCATTTTGGATATGATGAAGACAGAACAATAATAAATGATTTTAATGCAAAAGTGAAAGATGGACAAAAAATAGCAATTGTTGGACCAACAGGAGCTGGAAAAACAACAATGGTAAAATTGTTAATGAGATTTTACGATGTAAACTCAGGAGAAATAAAAATAGATGGACATAATGTAAAAGACTTTAACCGTGGAGAATTACGTAAAATGTTTGGAATGGTATTACAAGATACTTGGCTATTTGGAGGAACAGTAAAAGACAACATAAAATATGGAAACGAAAATGCGACAGATGACGAAGTAATAAGAGCGGCACAAGCAGCACACGTACATCACTTTATAAAAACATTACCAAAAGGATATAATTCAGTACTAAATGAAGAGTCAAGCAATGTATCTGCAGGACAAAAACAATTACTTACAATTGCGAGAGTAATACTTGCAAACCCTAAAATACTAATATTGGATGAAGCAACAAGTTCAATAGATACAAGAACAGAAATACAAATTCAAAAAGCTATGGATAATTTAATGGAGGGAAGAACCAGTTTCATTATTGCACATAGATTGTCTACTATTAAAAATGCTGATTTGATTTTAGTTATGAATCACGGAGATATTGTTGAACAAGGTACTCACGAGGAGTTACTTGAAAAAGGCGGATTTTATGCTGATTTATATAATTCACAATTTGAAGAAGTAGAGGAATAAATTAAAAAGAGTAATTTACTATAGAATATAAAGTAAACTACTCTTTTTTCTTAATCTCTTCTCTTTCCAAAAATAGAAAGAATTCTTAAAAAGATGTTTATAAAATCTAAATACAATTGCATAGCACAATAAATATGTATTTTTTCTTGCGCTATATCAGGTTCAGCTTGAAGCATCTTAATTTTATTAATATCGTAAATAGTAATACCACAGAATAATGCTAAAATAACCCAATCTAAGATTAAATCAAACATAGAATTTTTTAGTAATACTAAGTTAATAAAACTAAGGACAATACCAGCAATCAAAAATACTGTAATATAAGGACTCCAAGAACTTAAATCCTTGTCTGTTTTATAACCAATGAATGCTAAAGCTCCGAAAACGCAAGCAGATATTATGAATAAGTAAATGATAGAGTTTAGATCAAAAACAGCAAAGATAACAGATAAGGTTACACCATCTAACATTGCATATACAAAGTATAAAATCCCTACAATTGTTGGTGGAAGTTTTCTAAATAGTAAGCTAAATACTAATACTGCTACTAGTTCTAAAATTAATAACATATTAAAATATCCACCAAGTACTATTTTGAAAAATAGTCCAGAAGAGTAGGTATACCAAGCAACTATGGCAGAACCAAGAAGTCCTAAAAACATCCAGAAAAAAGTTCTTCCGAATAGTTTGTTTTCTACACTAATTTCATTTTCCATTTTTTCAACCCCTTTCTAAAAATCTTATCTAAGATTATTATACGACAAAAGGGTGGAAAAGAAAATAGTTTTGAGCATAGTTATTAAAAATTGAAAAATAATTATAAATATTTGGAAAATTAATAGATTTTAAATTTTAGAATAAAAATTATTTATAAATTTGGCCTCTGTTACTAGCCTTTGTTATTAGAATAATAAGTTCTTTTTGAATTAATTGATAAATAATTCTATAATCGCCGAACGCGAAGTCGAAATTCATTTTTATAACCTGCCAATTTTTTTACATCGCCATTAGGTAGGTTATAAATAGCCTTATAGATTCGTAATTTTTGAGATTTATCTTGCTTTTCAATAAACTTGAGAGCTTTTGGTCTAATTTTAATTTTGTAAGTCATCATATGTCAACCCCTCTCTTTTAAGTATTTCTTCAAAAGATATAGAGTTTTCTAATTCTGTTTCTCTAGTATTTTTGTTTTCTGTTAAATAGTCTAAATACATTACTTTTTCAGTAATATCCATATTTTCTAAAATAACAGTTGGTTCTAATTTCAAAAGTTCAGAATCTATTGCTTTTTCCATTAGAATTCTTATAGAATTTAGACATTCTACATTAAGTCTAGGTGTCATCTTAATAACATCTTTTATTGCTTGGATTTGTGTTTCAGACATAATTAATCAGCTCCTTTCTTTTTACTTTTTTATGCATATATTATAACAAGGATAAAGAGAAAATGCAATGCTTCTTAAGTAAATTTTAAACTAGCATATAAATCGGAATCATATTCCGATTTTTTTATTTTATACCTAGAATTCTAAATCAATATATGATAAAATCATAAAAAAAGAAAGGTACGAAAAACAAAAATGAGTGAAGTAAAATGGACAAAAGAGCAACAAGACGCAATATATGAAAAAGGTTCAAATATACTAGTAGCAGCAGCGGCAGGAAGTGGAAAAACAGCAGTACTAGTAGAAAGAATAATAAACAAAATAATAAATGAAAATGTAGACATAGATAAATTATTAGTAGTAACATTCACAAATGCAGCAGCATCAGAAATGAGAGAAAGAGTATTAAGTGCTATATACAAAAAATTAGATGACGACCCAGAAAATGAAAAACTGCAAAGGCAAGTGACTTTATTAAATAAAGCAAGCATTTGCACAATTGACTCATTTTGTTTAGAGATAGTAAGAAACAACTTTTATGAGTTAGAAAATGTAGCTCCAAACTTTAGAATAGCTGATACAGCTCAAATTGAGTTACTAAAACAAGAAGTAATAGAAGATATATTTGAAAAAAAATATGAAGAAGACGATGAAGATTTTACAAAACTAATAAATACATATACAAGCTATAGAGATGATACACCGTTAAAAGATTTAGTTTTAAAAATATATAGTTACATACAAAGTAACCCATTTCCAGAAAAATGGCTAAAAGAGAAAATAGAAATGTTCAATTTAAGCGAAAAGTTGGATGAAGACTTTGCAGATACACTTTGGGGAAGAACGTTACTAGAGCAAGTAGAAGAAGAACTAATAGATAGCATTCAAAGCTTAGAAAATGCAAGAAAAATTTTATGCTTAGAGCCGGAATTGGAGAAGTTTGAGCAAACAATCAGAAATGACATAGATATGTTAACAGGATTGAAAAACAATTTACATAGTTGGGATAAAGCATATAACATAAATCAAACACTTAAATTTGTAACTTGGCCAAGGCAAAAAGTGGATTCTATAAAAAAAGATGAAGCAAAGCAAATAAGAGATAGTGTAAAAAAGAAACTAGAAAAAGCACTAAATAAAATAATAATTTGTGACTCAAAACAAGCGAACCAAGACATCTATGATATGTACGAAATACTAGTAAAACTTCAAAATTTAATACTGGAATTTGGCAAAGAATTTTCAAAAAGGAAAAGAAATCAAAATATAGTTGATTTTAATGATGTAGAGCATTTTGCATTAGACATTTTAATAAAAGAAAAAGATGGAAAAATAGAACCGTCAGAAGTAGCAAAAAGATATCAAGAAAAATATACAGAAATAGCAATTGATGAATATCAGGATAGTAATTTAGTACAAGAATATATCTTAACATCAGTATCAAAAGGCAACAACATATTTATGGTTGGAGACGTAAAACAAAGTATATACAAATTCCGTCAAGCCATGCCAGAGCTATTTTTGCACAAATATGAGACATATAAAAATAAAGAAAATAGAACATTAGAAGAAGGCTTGAAAATACAGTTATTTAAGAATTTTAGAAGTAGAGAGAATATATTAAGTTTTACAAATTTAATTTTCCAAGATATAATGAGCAATTTACTGGGAGACATAGAATACAACGAAGAAGAATATTTGAATTTAGGAGCGAGTTACCCAGATATAAACCAAAATTTAAATACAGAAATAAATGTTATAGATTTAGCAGAAGAAGAGGAAAAGGAAGAGTCGGAAGAAGAACAACAAGATGAAGAAAGAATTGAAAATGTTGAGCTAGAAGCAAGGTTTGTAGCAAACAGAATAAAAAAATTAATAGACGAAAAATATAAAGTTTGGGACAGACAGAAAGAAACATATAGAAACATTGAATATAAAGATATAGTAATATTGTTAAGGTCAACTGCGAATACAGCACCAGTATATGAACAAGAATTGTTACAGCTAGAAATGCCAGTGTTTTCAGATAGCTCGCAAGAATACTTAGACTCGATGGAAATACAAACAGTAATGTCATTATTGAAAATTATAGATAACCCTATTCAAGATATTCCACTAGTTAGTGTATTAAGGTCACCAATTGCAAAATTTTCAGATGACGAACTAGTGAAAATTAGACTATCAGATAAATACGATAGTTTTTACACTTGTATGCAAAAGGCAATGATAGACGTAGATAAAGAATTAAAAGAAAAAATAGAGAGATTTCTAAACAGGTTAGAAGAATGGAGAAAAGAGCAAGAATATTTGGCATTAGACGAATTGATTTGGAAGATATATTCAGATACAGGATTTTATAATTATGTTGGACTTATGCCAAATGGAGAATTAAGACAGGCAAATTTGAAAATGTTATTCCAAAAGGCAAAACAATATGAAAGTGCCAATTTTAAAGGACTATATAATTTTATAAACTTTATAGATAAAGTGAAATTGAGTAGTGGAGATATGGGTGCGGCTAAATTAATTGGAGAAAATGATAATGTAATAAGAATTATGAGTATTCACAAAAGTAAAGGACTAGAATTTCCGGTTGTATTCCTATCTAGCACATCAAAGCAATTTAACTTAATGGACTTAAATCAAAATGTATTGCTACATCAGGAATTAGGAATAGGTGTAAAATACATAGATTACAATATGCAAATTCAATATGATACATTAACTAAAGCAGCAATACGAAATAAAATGTTAACAGAAACATTATCAGAAGAAATGAGAATTTTATATGTTGCGTTAACAAGAGCAAAAGAAAAACTAATAATTACAGGACTTAGTAGAAATTATGAAAAAGAAGCAACTAAAATGAATTCGCAAGTAGTGCAATATCAAAAAAATTCAGGGAAAATCAATCCTATATTAGTCAAAAAGTATAAAAAATATTTAGACTGGATATTACTAGTGCATCAATATGAAAAGGAAACTGTGAAATCGATAGAGTTGAATGTTTTGAAAAAACAAGAAGTGATGAAAGGGTTTAAAACAATAGAACAAGAAGAAATAGATGTAGTTGAATTACTAGAAGAAAGCAATATAGGTAAAAATAGAGCAAAAGAAATAGAAAACATTTTGAACTATTCATATCCACATCAAACCGCAGTAACAATACCAACAAAGACATCTGTTACAAACTTAAAAGGTGAAAATTACGTTGCCGTAACCGAATTACCAAAGCCAGAATTTTTGAAAGAAGATGAAGAACAAAAAATAACAGGTGCGCAAAAAGGTACATTGGTACACTTATGTATGCAACGTTTAGATGAAAAAGTTGATTATGATTTAAATAAAATACGAGACCTAATAAATGATTTGCTGAAGAGAAAGATAATAACAGAAAAAGAGGCAAAAGCCATAAATCCATTTAAAATCTTGGAATTTACAAAATCTATCATTTGGCAAGAGGCTAGAAATGCAAAAGAAGTCTACAAAGAAAAGCCTTTTTATATCAATATACCTGCAAAGGAAGTCTATCAAGAAGAATTAGAAGAAGAAATTCTGGTACAAGGTGTTATAGATTTATATTATATTGATGCAAATGATAATTTGGTTTTGGTGGATTACAAGACAGATTATGTTGAACAAGAAATTGAATTAGTAAATAAATATTCAAAGCAGTTGGAGTTCTATCAAAAGGCCCTTGAGTTGGCTTTGAACAAAAAGGTGGCTAAGAAATGCATCTATTCAGTATATTTAGGTAAAGAAATTGAAATTAATTAAAAAGATAAAAGCATAGCAAACTATTGAAAATTGGCAAAAAAATTGGTATAATATAGATATCGAAGTAAGAAATGGAGAAAAATTATGAAAAGAATGAGAACATTTTTAAAATATGCAATATGGCTAATACTATTTTTTGTATTTTCAGAATTTATAATAAATGTAGGATTAAACTCATCATATAAAAATATAAAAAGAAAAGACCAAACACCACAAGTAACAATGGAAGTAGCACAAGCAACACTAGTAAACGGAAGAATGAAAGGAACAATTACAAATTCTAGTGAAGATTATTTAACAGGAAAATATGTAAAAATAGACTTTTATTCAAAAAGAGATATTTTAGTAGGCACAAAATACATACCAATAACAACTACAGAAGCAACAACAAGCCAAGAGTTTAGTGCATATTTTGAATTAAATGAAGTAACATCATATAACTTATCAATAGTAGACCACAAAGATTCAGAAGAAATAAAATTAATTCCAGAAGAATGGACGAAGAGCGAAATAGTAGTTGCAACAATATTTACATTATTAATTTTTTGGTAAAATATAAAATAAAAGTAAAAACCTTAAAATGTACTTATGTACAAATTTAAGGTTTTTATTTATTCATAAAAATGTCCAAGAAGGAAACGTCCCCAATTGGACACAATTGGACATTTATGGGTTAACATATAAAGTTGAATTATTTGTATAAATAACCATACCAGGTTTGGCTCCATTTGGTTTTTTAACATAGCGGACTTCGCAAAAATCAACAGGTACGTTAGAAGACAGTCTAGCCTTACTATGTTGTGCTGTAATTTCAGCACATTTTGTTAATACTTCATCAGATGGGGAAGTGGTAACATTATTTAAGATTAGTATTGCGTGACTTCCGTGTATGTCTTTAGTATGAAACCACAAGTCATTTTTCCTAGCATACTTTAATGTTAAATAGTCGTTTTCTTTATTGTTTCTACCAACTAAAAGTGTAAATCCATTAATTGTATATTTTAAAGGATTAAATTTTTGTAATTTATTTTTTGTAAGTGATGATTTTTTTATTTTTGCATTCTTTTTCTTTTTATATTTATCAGTCTGGGGTTTAAAAATAACGTTTTCTGAAATTTCCTCAAAGATGTCAGAAATTTCTTCAATACTAGTTGCTACTTCTAATTCATAAACAATACTTTCAATATAGTTTAATTCTTTCAAAGTTTCTTCTTTTTGAGTGCCTACGATTTCTAATGCGTTTTTTAGTTTATTATATTTTTTAAAAAATCTTTTTGCATTTATTGCAGGAGTATAGGCAGGGTCTAGTTTTATCGTTATCAAATTATTGTTATCATAATAATTTTCCAGTTCAATTTGAGCTATATTTTCATTTTTAATTCTATATAAATTAGCAGTAATCAACTCTCCATATAGTTTATATTTGTCCATATCATTACAATCTTGTAATTTTCTATTAATGTTTTCTAGCCTTTTAGTATATTTTTTTAGTGTAGATAAAATTAATTTTAAAACAGTATTTCTATAAGTTTTTAAATCTTCGCTAGTTTCTTTTTTATAATAGAAATCATCAATGAAAAAGTTTAAATCAAAATTATGAGTATGGTCATCTGTAACTAAAAAGTAGTCTTTTTCCAATTGCTCAAAGCTTAAAGCTTGTGCTTCCGTTTTTGAAATGATTTTCTCTAAATAATTATAAATTACTTCTAAATTAGATGTTTGCAATTTATCCATAATAAATTCAACATAGTTTTTGCTAATACCATTAAAAGTATTTGAAATAGCTACACTAATTTGATTTTCACCAGTTGAGAAAACAGCTTTTTCAAAATCACTAAAATTTGTACATTCCAAAAAGTTTTGCTTTGTTGGTTCAGGATATGAATATTTGATATGTGGTACAATAACTCTAGAACTATTTTCGTTGTTTATATGTCTTAAACTATCTATAATTGTATTGTCATCATCTAATAAAATAATATTGCAATGTTTTCCCATAAGTTCAACAACAAGCTTTTTACAAATAATATCATCAACATCGTCAAAACCTTCAAACTCAATAGTTACAATTCTTTCTAAATCATTTGTTATGATATTTTTAATATGTAATCCTATTAAATGTTTACGCAAAACCATACAAAAATTAGGAGCAACTTGTGGGTTAGGTTTTGGATGAGTTGTTAAATGAATTCTATAATTTGGTGAGCTGGTACAAATATTTAAAGCATAATTAGTTCCAGCTAAATAAAAACCTAAAACAACATTATTTGAACTAGGTTGAAATATTTTATCAATTCTTGCTCCAGACAATTGCTGTAACTCTGAAGCAATGGCTTTTGTTACAATTCCGTCGAATGCCATTGTTATCTCTCCTTTTTTAATCCTGTCAAGAAGGTCCGTCCCTGTTGGCATAAGTCTATAATACCATAAATTTTACAAAAAATCTATTGATTAAAATAATTTGTAAGTATATAATTAATGCAAAAGAAAGGAATGAAATTAAAATATGAATGAAGAGACTAAACAAAAGATACAAGAGTTATTGAATCAAATACCAATAAATGAGTGGAATATTGATGCAGTTGAAGAAGTGAAAGAATGCTTAATAAACCAAAATTATATAGAAGCTTTAAAAAAGCTTGAGGAGATAGTAAATCAAAGAGAAGAAACTGAAAAAGAGATTTTAAATGTTCCAAAAACAAATAAAAAAGAAGAGAAGAAAGGTATTTATCCTGAAAAATTAAGTAATAAAGAGTTAGAACGAATATATATAGGATTATTACTTTTAGACCCAAAATTAATAGTGAAGTTTTATTTTATATATGAGAATTGCTATTTTGAAGATAAAGAGCTAGAAAATATATATAAAAGTATCTTATTTACTGAAGGAGGGGCATATAGCTCTGAAGCAGCAAAGAAGGGATACAATTTTGCAAAAGATACAGAGCAATCATTTAAATTAAAAAGTGAATTGAAAAGTGAAATACGTGACAAAGATCATAATATGGAAAAAGTGTATGTAGAACTTAGTAAATTATTTGCACTAAGAAAAAGCTATTTAGCAATTCCAATACAAAGCATTCAAGATAGAGTAGTAGAAATAACAGATTACAAATTATATGATAAAATGTCGGTAGAAGAGGTTGAAGCAGCTGTCGTACAAGTTAATGATACAGAAAAATTTAAAAGAGCGGTATTAAATCAAGACCTTACAGAGTTTTTGAAAAAAGGAGATAATAATTTAAGAAATGGCTTACCTTTGCCATTCCCAACACTAACAGATGTATTTAAAGGAATAAGAAAAGGTGAAACAATGGCATATGCAATGCCATCAAATGCAGGAAAAAGTAGATTTACAATTGATTTAGCTGCACATACAGCACTAGTACACAAGAAAAAAGTGCTTATAATTTCAAACGAAATGTCAGAAGAAAAAATGAAACTTTGCTTAATAACTACAATAATAAATAATAAAGCAATTCAAGAGTTACACGGACAAACAATAAGTAAAACAGAAGGAGAACTTCTAGAATTCAAGTTTAGACCAGATAACAAGAAAAATGTAGAGGTAGATGAAGATGGCTTCATTTTAAAAAGAGAAAAAGAAACACAAGAACAATTTGTAAAAAGATTAGTAGAAGAATCAACAGAATTTAATAAAATAATTGAAATAACAAACTGGGCCAATAAAGAAATAAAAAATTCAATTTATTTTATTAACATAACGGACCATACAAATGATGAACTAAAAAAAGTAATAATGAATTATTATTATAAGGAACAAATTGAATATGTGTTTTATGATACACTAAAAACTGATACGGCTAACATAGGTATAGGAGAGGAGTTAAAGAAAACTGCAACAATACTTTCAAATTTAGCACAAAACTTCAATATGTTCATTTGTTCAACATTACAATTAGCAGAAAGTAATACTTTGCCAGTTAACTTAAATGTAAATGACTTAGCTGTTAGCAGAACAGTAAAAGAAGTTTTAGATACTTTATGCTTGATAAAACAAATTAATAGAGATACTTTACAAAATTATGAGTATTCTTTAAATGAGGTTGATACAAAATTCTTTGATTTAGAAAAATATGATGACCCAGATATTAGATATTATGCTTGTGTTGTTGATAAAAACAGGGCTGGTGCTAAACCTACATTATTATTCAAATTAAATCTTGCTTATAATGTTTGGGAAGAACTTGGATATTTGAGATTAAAACAATAATTATAAAATATGAAAAAAGAGACTCGAAAGATATAAAACTATACCTTCAAGTCTCTTTTATAATGCTTAAAAGAAAACTTACGAAAATGCAAGAAAAGTGTAAGGTAAATCGATAGAAACCCTGCAAAAAAGAGAATATAATAAAATAAAAAGTAGTATTAAAGGAAATAAGGTGATTATATGAAAGTAGTAGGGAAAATAATCTTTGTAGTAATATTAGTCTCAATTAGCATAGGGTTACTAGTAGTTGGAAACGGTTATAATATGTATAAAGATGCTATTGAACAAATACCGTTATCACAAAAAGTAGAAAGTATAAAATCAAAAAAGAACTATACAAATATAGAGGATGTACCCAAAATTTATAAAAATGCAGTCATATCAGTAGAAGACCATAGATTTTATGAACATAGTGGAATTGATATAATTGCAATAGGTAGGGCAATTATAAACGATGTAAAAGCAATGGAATTTGTTGAAGGTGGAAGCACAATAACTCAACAGCTATCTAAAAATATTTATTTTACGCAAGATAAGAAAATGGTAAGAAAAGTTGCAGAACTATTTATGTCTTTTGAAATAGAAAAAAATTATGAAAAAGACGAAATACTAGAATTGTATATCAATACAAGTTATTTTGGAAATGGTTATTACACACTAAAAGAGGCTGCAAAAGGATACTTTAACAAAGAACTAAATGAAATGACAGATAGTGAACTAATTTTGCTTGCAGGAATTCCAAATGCACCATCAGTTTATGCACCAACTAGAAATCCTGGACTTGCAAAGCAAAGACAAAAACAGGTGATTAATAAAATGATTGAATATGGATATTTGACTAGAACACAAGCTGATAAAATATTGGAAGAATAGTGCTGATTGAAGAGCATCAATTGGCACTAACATCCCCTTTTATTTACGAATAGAAAAGATAAAAATTTTCTATTCGTAAATAAATTTCCCGTAAAAAGCACAATTTTACATAATCTTATTTTTGTGATATAATCTATATAGGTTAGATATAAAAGAAAGGAACCTAAAAATGTTATTATGGACAATTCAGCCTTATTGTGTATATGAGCTTTTACGGCTTAAAGGCATTTATAGGTGCAACCCTGAGTTAAGTTCTTTTTTAGACACAGAGGAATTTGTAAACGCTTATGATTGGATTTCTAAGAAAATGAAAGAAAAAATTGGAAATCCACCAGAAGGTGTAAAATATCCTGTATGGGCATATTATTGTGTTGAAGGAGAACATAAAAGACCAGATATGAGAAAGTTTGCTTTTAAAGTAGATAAAAAATCTGTTCTTTTAGAAATTGAAATTCCAGATTCAGACGTATTACTCACAGATCATACTCTTTGGCATTGTACTCTTAATGATTCAATTAATTATGAGGCAAACTATATTGACGACATTTCAGATGAAGAATGGGAAAGACTGACTGAAATGGAGGAAGACTATTATAATAGTTTATCAAAGGAAAATCAGAGATTGTACAAAGAAAAAAGCTGGGAAAAAGTAATTTGTTCTAAAAAGCATAATTTGAAATATGTTCAGGCAACTTTTTGGGAACTGAAGAAATCACAAATAAGAAAGGTTTGGGTTCTGAAAAAATAATTCTTTCCACACTCTAGAAAATTTTCTGGAGTGTTTTTATGTGGTTTTTATTGGAATAAATAATATTTAAATGCATAAATTTTTTATAAAATTATTGACAAGAAAATAAAAGCATTATAGAATACAAACAAGAGTTTTACAATAAGGAGATACGAAATGCAAAAATTAAATTTAATTGTTGTTTTTGACAAAAAACTAGAAAAAGGACTATTCTGTATTAGAGCAAAAGAACCATATAAAGGAATGTATAACTTTGTAGGTGGAAAAGTTGAAGAAAATGAAACAAATGACGAAGGCGCATATAGAGAGCTATATGAAGAAACAGGAATTAGAAAACAAGATATTGAATTAGAACATTTTATGGATTTAAATTATTTTAAGTATGAAAATAATTTACAAGTTTATTATGGTATTTTAAAACATGAAGTTGAGTTGATTGAGGAAAAGAATAAACTTGAATGGGTTGTTTTAAATGATGATTTACTTGATATAGAAAAGTTTGCTGGTAATTATAATATTCCACATATTATAAAGCAAATTAAAGTTTATTTAGCAAATGGAACTGAAATTGATAAATATTAGAATTATTTTATAAAATGATATGAAAAATTGATAAATGAAAGAAAAGGAGACAAAATTATGGAGAAAAAGTTAAAAATAATAATAGAGAATTGCCCACAAAATCATAAATGCCCTGCTGTAAAAGTTTGTCCAGTTGGAGCATTATCCCAAAAAGATTTTGAAGCACCTAAAATAGATTATGATAAATGTATAAGATGTGGCAAATGTTCAAATTTCTGCCCTAAAAAAGCATTGGTTTTGTAAAATCTGAATTATAATTTATGTAGATAATTATTTTGTATAGTATATCTCTAACAGTACCTAATTAAAATAAGTGAGGAGTTTATGAAAGAAGAAGTTTACAAATATCTAAAAATGATACCAAGAGGAAAAGTAGTAACATATGGACAGATTGCAGAATATTTAGGAAACAAAAAATTATGCAGAGTTGTAGGGAATATTTTGCATAATAATCCAGATCCAATTAATCAACCTTGTTATAAAGTAGTAAATAGTAAAGGACAACTTTCGAAGAATTTCGGTGATGGAGGAATAGAGGTTCAAAAACAGAGATTAGAAAGTGATGGCATAGAAGTGATTAATTATAAAGTTGATTTATCAAAATATAAATATAAAGAATAAAAATCTTATATGAAATTAACTTTTATAAAAATAAAAGGATTAGAAACTATAATAGTAACCAAAATAAACTCTATCTCATAAAATATACAAAAAATGAGAGGAGTTTATTTTTTATGGACTATGAATTAATGATGAATGGCAACGTAAGAATAGGACAAAAAGCACCAGACTTTGAAGCGGAAACAACATTTGGAAAAATAAAACTAGAAGACTACAAAGGAAAATGGCTTGTATTATTCTCGCATCCACGGGGATTTCACACCAGTTTGTACAACGGAGATGATAGCATTTACAAGAGCGCAGAAATACTTTAATCAAATAAATACAGAATTATTGGGATTAAGTGTAGACTCAAACAGTTCACATTTAGCGTGGATGTATGACATATATTGCAGAACTGGAATAAAAGTATCATTTCCAATAATAGCGGACAGAAATGGTCAAATTGCAAGAAAATATGGGATGATAGCAAGCGACATAAGTAATACTGAAACAGTAAGAAATGTATTTATAATAGATGATAAAGGAGTAATAAGAACAATTTTAATTTATCCAATGAATGTAGGAAGATTTATTCCAGAAATATTAAGAGTAGTGCAAGCATTACAAATGGCAGATTGCGCTAAAGCATCAACAGGAGCAAATTGGATACCAAATCAACCATTAATAGTTCCAATGCCACAAAATTATAATCAATTAGAAGAAAGAGTAGAAAGTATAAATAAAAATAGAAATGGAATAAGTTGGTATTTAAGTTTTAAAGAGCCTCCAAAAGAATGTGTTAAAGAAAATGAAAATTGTAAAGAATTAAATGAATAGTATTTTTTTATTTCAACATAATAATAGTATGAGCAAAATAAAAAAAGTTCATACTATTATTTTTGTGGAGGTAGAAAATGGAAAAAAATCAAGAAATAAAATGTTCAGTAACAAGTTGCAAATACAATAATAGTGAAGATGGTAAGTGCATACTAGAAAGTATACAAGTAGAGCCAATAATGGAATGTGAAACAATGCAACCAGATGAATCTATGTGTGCAAGCTACGAATATGTAGAAGACTAATATGTTAATTGATGTGTTTTTGAGAGACAAGGCAAAAAACACATCAATTTTTATGTAAGTGAATTTTACACTTGACATATTAGCAAAATAGAAATACAATAACAATGGTAAATAAACCAAAGAATGGAGGAATGAAAATGTTAGTAACAACAAAGGAAATGTTTGAAAAATCAATGAAAGAAGGGTATGCAATCGGAGCATTTAATGTAAACAATATGGAAATAATCCAAGCAATTGTAGATGCAGCAGCAGAGAGCAAGTCACCAGTTATATTACAAGCATCATCAAGTGCAATTAAATATGCAAGAATAAATTACCTAATGAAAATGGTAGAGGCAGCAGTAGAAGAACACCCAGAAGTGCCAATAGCAATTCACTTAGACCACGGACCAGATTTTGAAACAGCAAAAATGTGTATAGATGCAGGGTTTACATCAGTTATGATTGATGGTTCAAAATATGACTTTGAAGAAAATATAGCTTTAACGAAAAAAGTTGTAGATTATGCACACTCAAAAGGTGTGGTAGTTGAGGCAGAGCTTGGAAAATTAGCTGGAATTGAAGATGATGTCAATGTAGATGCAGCAGATGCAATGTATACAGACCCAGCACAAGCTGAAGAATTTGTAAAAAGAACAGGATGTGACTCATTAGCAATTGCAATAGGAACAAGCCATGGAGCATACAAATTTAAAGGTGAAGCAAAATTAAGATTTGATATTTTAAAAGAGATAAAAGAAAGAATACCAAATACTCCAATAGTATTACATGGAGCTTCTACAGTAATACCAGAGTTAGTAGAAATGTGCAATAAATTTGGAGGAAATATACCAGGTGCAAAAGGTGTGCCAGATGAAATTTTACACGAAGCAAGTGTTTCAGGAGTATCTAAAATAAATGTTGATACAGATTTGAGACTTGCTATGACAGGTGGAATAAGAAAAGTATTTGCAGAAGAACCAAATGCTTTTGACCCTAGAAAATATTTAACTCCTGCAAGAGAATTAATTAAAGAAACTGTAAAACATAAAATGGTAGATGTTTTCGGTTCAAGTAATAAAATTTAATTAAAGAATTAAAAGAGATTAGATACTATTATAGTACCTAATCTCTCTTTTTAATATAATTTTAATTTTTTAAATTTCTAGCAATTTGTCTCTCAGCATCTTTTTTTGCAATATCTTGACGCTTATCATACAATTTTTTACCCTTACCAATACCAAGCTCTAGTTT
This sequence comes from uncultured Clostridium sp., assembly GCA_947648905.1. Classification (GTDB taxonomy): domain Bacteria; phylum Bacillota; class Clostridia; order TANB77; family CAG-508; genus CAG-269. The sequence goes on from CANSPP010000002.1 coordinate 53,320, forward strand.
TACTAAACTTCCTTTAAAATACAATTTGATAGGAACTAAGCTATAACCTTTTTGTTTAACAAGTCCAAATAATTTATTAATTTCTCTTTTATTTAATAAAAGCTTTCTATCACGTAAAGGGTCTTTGTTGAAAATATTTCCGTGTTCATAAGGGCTAATATGCATACCAACAACAAAAACTTCGCCATTTTTTAACATTGCATATGTATCTTTTAAATTAACTTTTCCGCTTCTGATAGATTTAATTTCTGTACCAGAAAGTACAATTCCCGCTTCTAATTTATCTTCAATATCATAATTATGGTATGCGGTAGGATTTTTAGCAATCAATTTATTTTCCATAATAATTCTCCAATCTGTTGTCAATAGACCATAAAAGCCATAAAACAACTATTATTAATAGCTAATGCAATTATAACACAAAATAAAAAAGAATGCACCCCAAAATATTAATAAATAATAAATTGAAGCACATAAAACTAAAATTAATCTCTATCATCATAATTTGTAGAATTCAATTGCATTCCATAGTACCAAACTAGAGCAACTATAGCAATAGCAGCGATACCAATAATTAACCAAGTCCAAGCAGTAGCACTCATACCCATAAAAGTATTAGTAGTAGCATTAGTAGAAGTTCTAGTTGCACTATAACCGTTATTATTGTTGTTGTTGTTATTTGTCATAGCATTTCCGGCTTTATTAGCACCATTTTCCATATTTTCAGTAGTATTTTTTGAAGCATTAGAAACACCTTTAGCAGCATCTTCAACAGCATTTTCAGCACCACCAACAACATTTCTTACACCATTAGCAGCATCTTGTAACATATTGTTATCATTTGCAAAACAAAAAGTAAAAGAAAAGGCCATAGCAACAAGAACACCAAGACTTATAAGTAACTTCTTGTACATAAAAATATCCTCCTATTAAATTTAAAGATTTTCATTTTTCATAATAAAATTAGAAAAATAAATTCTATTAATAGTATCTAAAATTTTGGACAAAATATACATACAAAAAAATGCAAAAAATAAAAAGCTCTATAAAATAGAACTTTTAAAAATTAATTTTTTAATCTTATTAAAATTGCTATAGCAAGTAAAATTAACAATACTCCAATTACTATTAAAAGAATATTTAATATGCTATCTAATCCTAATTCGTCGCTTTCTGGTAAAGAATTGCTTATAGTAGCAGTAGGAGTATCATAATCTTGAGTAGTTGTTGTGTTATTTGTATTAGTGTTATAACTGTTATAGTTGTCTGAAGAATTATTGTAAGTATTAGTTGATGTATTATCAGAAGTATTTGTATTAGCTGTATTTTCATCTGATACTGAGTTGTTAGATCTTAAATCATCTATTAAATCTAAATCAACAGCATAGCAAGAAGTAAATGTAAATACTAAAAGTAATACTAATGATAGTGATATTATTAATTTTAAATTTTTTGATTTTAACATTTTTTACCCTCCATTTGAAATTAAATTTCATTTCTTTTGTTTACCTTAATATCATAACACAAAGAATAAAACCTGTCTAGTATAAAATTAAAAATACTTGAAATATAATATCAAATAGTGCTATAATGCCAAGCAAAGGGACATTGGGGGACGTTTCCTTTTGTTCCTTACTAGAAAATAGAGGAGAATAATAAGAATGCAAAAAATATTAATAGTTGAAGATGATAAAAAATTAGGAGAAGAACTAGAAATATTCTTAAATAAAAATGGATATCAAGCAGAAACATTAAAAACATTTAATAACACAATAAAAGATGTATTAGATATAAATCCAGATTTATTATTATTAGATATAAACTTACCATTTGCAGATGGAGAATACATTTGTAAAGAAATAAGAAAGAAGTCAACAATGCCAATTATAATAATAACAAGTAGAGATAATGAGCTTGACGAATTATTATGTTTAAATTATGGTGCGGACCACTATGTAACAAAGCCATTTAACATTCAAATTTTACTTGCAAAAATAAGTTCATTGTTAAGAAGAACAAATATGCAGGAAGAAAATAGTGAAAAAATAGACGCAAAAGAATTCGTTTTAAATATATCAAAAAGTACAATAGAAAAAGAGGGCAAAATAATAGAATTAACAAAAAATGAATATAAAATATTAAAGTTTTTACTTCAAAATAGAGAAAAAATAGTATCAAGAGACGAAATAATGAGATACTTGTGGGATGACGAAAGCTTTATAGACGATAATACATTAACAGTAAATATTACTAGATTAAGAAATAAACTAGAAGAGCTAAACTTAAAGGAATTATTAGTAACAAAAAGAGGACAAGGCTATATTTTATTATGATGCATTTTGCCTCGTCCCAAAAAACATCTTAAGGAGAAATAAAAATGAGATTTAAAGATTTTATAAAAGATAAATTGCTTACAATATTTTTATTATTGTTTGGATTAGTTACAATAGAGATATTTTTAATGATTTATTCATTTGGTACTTTCGTGAAATTTTATATTCCAATAGTGATTTTGGGACTATATTTTATCGGTATTACAATTGAATATTTTATTAAAAGAAATTATTATTTTAATTTGGAGGATACTTTAAAAGAGTTAGAAGAGAAGTATTTGATTACTGAAATTATTAAAAGACCAAATTTTGCTGAGGGCAAGAGTTCTTATGATAATTTGGTACAAATTAATAAATCTATGATAGAGAATGTTAATAAATATAAATATCTTCAAGAGGATTATAAGGAATATATAGAGTTATGGATTCACGAAATTAAGCTTCCAATAGCTACAAGTAAAATGATAATTGAGAATAATAAATCAGCTATAATGGATAATATAAATGAAGAGTTAGACAAGGTTGAAAACTATGTAGAACAAGCGCTGTTTTATGCAAGAAGCAATACTGTTGAAAAGGATTATTACATAAAAAAGGTTGAGTTGAAAGAGCTTGTTAATGAAAGTATAAAGAAAAATAAAAATATTTTGATTACAGAAAAAGTTACTATAGATTTACACGATATAGATAACAAGGTTAGTACAGACAGCAAGTGGATTGTTTTTATTTTAAATCAAATTATACAAAATAGTGTGAAATATAGAAAAAAAGATGAGGATTTGAAAATTGAAATTTATTCAACGAAGCATAAGGAAAATACAATTTTACATATAAAAGACAATGGGGTTGGAATTAAGAAAAGTGAAGTTGAAAGAGTTTTTGAAAAAGGCTTTACAGGTACTAACGGTAGATTTTCAAATAAAAAGTCTACAGGAATAGGATTGTATTTATGTAAAAAATTATGTGATAAGTTAGGAATATCAATTGATATAAAATCAAAAGAAAATATTGGAACAGAGGTTAGGTTGATATTTCCTAAAAATAGTTTTATAGAACTTAAATAAAAATACTCCCCTTACGAAAATGTAAGGTTTTGTAAGGCAAATCGATGGCAACAAAATAAGTAAGTAGTTATAATTAGTGTAGATAGAAAGGAGTTTTTTTATGGAAAATGTATTAGAAGTAAAAAATATTGAAAAATACTATGGAAACAAATCTAATTTAACAAAAGCAATAGACAATATTAGTTTTAATGTTAGAAAAGGTGAGTTTGTAGGAATTATGGGAGCAAGTGGAAGCGGAAAGTCTACACTTTTAAATTGTATATCAACTATTGATAGAGTAACAGCAGGGCATATTGTAGTTAATGGAGATGATATAACAAAGCTAAACGGAAATAAGCTAAATAAATTTAGAAGAGAGGAATTAGGATTTATATTCCAAGATTTCAATTTATTGGACACATTAACGGCTTATGAAAATATTGCGATAGCACTTACAATTCAAAAAGTTCCAGCAAAAGAAATTGATAGAAGAGTTCAAGATATTGCTGAGAAATTAGGTATTAAGGATATATTAAAAAAATATCCTTACCAAGTATCTGGTGGACAAAAGCAAAGAATTGCATCAGCAAGAGCAATTATAACAAATCCACAACTTGTACTTGCAGATGAACCAACAGGAGCACTAGATAGTAAATCAGCTAGACAATTATTAGAGAATTTTGAACTTTTAAATCAAAAACTAAATGCAACAATTTTAATGGTTACACACGATGCTTTTACCGCTTCTTATGCGAAAAGAATTCTATTTATTAAAGACGGAAAGATATTTAATGAAATAGTTAAGGGAAATGATACAAGAAAACAATTTTTTGAAAAGATTATAGAAGTTCAAACACTTCTTGGAGGTGATTTGAACGATGTTATTTAAATTATCTTTCAATAATATGAAAAAGAGTATAAAAGATTACAGCATATATTTTTTAACATTGGTACTAGGGGTTAGTATTTTTTATATGTTCAACTCTTTAGATAGTCAACAAGCAATGCTACAAGTATCACAGTCACAAAGAGAAATTATAAAATTGATGATAACAATGCTTGGGTTTGTATCAGTATTTGTAGCTGTTGTACTTGGATTACTAATTGTATATGCAAATAACTTTCTAATTAATCGAAGGAAAAAAGAATTTGGAATTTATATGACCTTAGGAATGGGAAGAAAGCAAATATCAAAAATAATTTTAATGGAAACTATTTTTGTAGGAGTAATTTCTCTTGCAGTTGGACTCATAATAGGAGTATTTGCTTCACAATTTATGTCAGTATTAGTTGCAAAAATGTTTGAAGCAGATATGAGTGAATTTCAATTTGTATTCTCAAAAGATGCGTGTATAAAAACTTGCATATATTTTGCAGTAATGTATTTAGCAGTTATAATTTTTAACACAATAGCAGTTTCAAGATATAAATTGATAAATTTATTAAATGCAAACAAGAAAAATGAACAAGTAAAAATAAAAAATCCTATTATCTCTATTTTAATATTTATTATAGGTGTAAGTGTTTTAGGTTATGCTTATTGGAAAGTAACAGCAGATGCACAATCACTAGATAGAGCAGAAAAAATCATACCACCTATTATGATGGGAATAGTTAGTACAGTATTGATTTTCTGGTCTTTATCAGGATTTATATTACAAATAATTCAAAAGAACAAAAAAATCTACTTAAAAGATACAAATATGTTTGTGCTAAGACAAATGAATAACAAAATCAATACAAATACAGTTAGTATGAGTGTTATTTGTCTAATGTTATTTATGACAATTTCTATACTTTCTACAAGTTTAGCATTAAGAAATACAATGCAAAGAGATTTAATGGAAATGACACCAGTTGATGTAAATTTATATAAAACGGCAAATTTACCAGAAATATATACGCAATATGGCAGAACTATAACAACTACAAAAGAACAAAGAGAAGATTCTAAAATATCAATACAAGAGACTATGATAAACAACAAATTTGATATGGATAATTTAAAAGATGTTGTAGAAATACCACTATATGCAACAAACGAAATAACTATAGAGAAGTTTTTTGGAGATAAAACAGAAGAAGTGAAGGCAAAATTTCCAATGTTAAACTATAACACAGCAGAACAAATAGTAAAAATTTCAGACTATAATAAAATTGCAAAGTTATATGGAATACAACAATATGAATTAGAAGATGATGAATTTATGGTTATTTGTGATTTTGACAATATGGAACAAATTAGAAATATGGCATTAAGTGATGGAAATCATAAATTAACAATAGCAGGAAAAGAATATAAATCTAAATACAATGAATGTAAAGAAGGGTTCATTGTAATGTCAACAAGCCACACAAACACAGGAATTATTCTTGTACCAAATAACTGTGAGCTAAAAGAAAATGAAAAAGAAAGGTATTTATTAGCAGCAAACTTTAATGCAAATACAGATGAAGAAAAAGGAAAAATACAAGAAATGCTTGAAAGTGGCGAGTCAGGTTTCGTACAAAGTTTAAATGAAAAAGGAATTCAAATTGATGGAATGACAAAAATATCTATAATACAATCAAGCACAGGACTTGCTACAATAATAACATTTATAGCTATTTACTTAGGAATTATTTTCTTAATAGCAAGTTCAGCAATATTAGCATTAAAACAACTAACAGAAAGTTCAGACAACAAACAAAGATATACTATTTTAAGAAAAATAGGTTGCGATGAAAAAATTATAAATAGGTCATTGTTTAGACAAATAGGAATATTCTTTGGATTACCTATGGTACTTGCAATTATACATTCTATTTTTGGAATACAATTTGCACTTGAAACAATGGCAGGTTTAGCAAGTAAAGAAGATTTAGTACCTTCAATTGTTGCAACAGTGATAATTATAGGAATAATTTATGGTTCATACTTCTTAGCAACTTACTTTGGAAGTAAAAATATTATAAAGGAGAAATAGAATATGGAAGCTATAAAAGAAAAAATACCAATGATACTTGCAATTATTGTTGCGATAGTAATTTGTGGAGCAGTATTTTATTGGGCAGAAACCTATGATGAAAATTATTACACTCAAATAGATAATAGTAAAATTAAAAAATTATCAACAACAGACGAAATGAAATATCAATATACATTAAACTGTTACAATGAAAAAGGGACCAAAAAAGAAATTCAATTCAAAACAAGTAGAGAGCTAAAAGAAGCTTCTTACTTGAAGTTAGAAGTATTAGCTACTGGAGTCCACAAATGGGAAGAAGTAGAATACAATGAACTTCCTGAAAAAGTGAAAGCGAATTATACAATTAAGTAAACAATCAAATAAATAAAATTAATATAAGCGTTGTAAATGAAGAAATGTTGTGATAAAATTTAAGAAAAAAGAAGGGAATGTGGAAAAATGAAAAAATTTGGAAACTTATTATGGGGAATTTTGTTAATTGCAATAGGAGTAATCTTTGGATTAAATGCATTAGGAATTACTAATATTAACATATTCTTCAAAGGATGGTGGACACTAATAATTATTATTCCTAGCTTTATTGAATTAATTAGAAGTGACAGCAAAATGTGGAGCTTTATATGGCTAGTAATTGGAATAGTATTATTACTATGTACACAAAACATACTATCATTTTCAATGATTGGCAAGTTAATAATACCATTTATATTAGTTATGATAGGAATTAGTCTTATATTTAAAGATACCTTAAACAAAAAAGTGGCAGACAAAATTAAAGAATTAAATCAAAACAAAGGAAATTTAGAAGAACTTTGTGCAACATTTGGAGAGCAAAAAAGCAACTTTGCAGGGCAAGAATTTAATGGCGCAAATGTAGATGCAGTATTTGGAGGGGTGGACCTAGACCTTTCAAAAGCTATCATAAAACAAGACCAAATTATCAATGCAACAGCTATATTTGGAGGGGTTGAAATAAAAGTACCAGAAGGTGTAAATATAAAATTAAAATCAACACCAATATTTGGTGGGGTAAGCAACAAAGCACAAGTAACTTATAACGAAAACTTACCAACATTGTATATTAATGGAACAGCTGTATTTGGAGGTGTTGAAATAAAATGACAACATTTCAAAAAATAGTAAAATATGGAGCATTAATATTTGCAGGATACCTATGTTTAATGATTATAAGTGGTATAGTAGTTGGAATTACAGCAATTTTTGGTATTACAACAGGAATAGAAATGCTAGAAGAAAATGCAAATTCAGAAATAATAACAACTTGGGAGCAAGAATATTCTAACATAACTGAAATGGATATTGACTTAAGTTTATGTAAGCTTGACATAAGAAAAGGAGATACATTAAAAGTAAATGTTGCTGATGTTTCTGATAAATTTAAGTGCGAAGCGAGTGGTAGCAAATTAAAAATTGAAGACAAGCGTTTAAACAGAAATTTTTTAAATATAAATAATATAACACCAACTGTTATAATCTATGTACCAGAAAATATGCAATTTGAAAAAGTTGATATAGACACAGGTGTTAATGATACAAATATTGAATATTTAAAAACAGATAAACTTAATGTCGATATGGGAGTAGGAAAAGTAATATTAACAAGTGAAATTATGAAAAATGCAGACATTGAATGTGGCGTAGGAAAACTTGAATTAAATTTAGTTGGAAAACCAGAAGACTATAAAATAAATGCAGAAGCAGGATTAGGAAACTTTGAAATAGCAGGACAAAAAGTTTCAAATCATCAAACTTTTGGAAATGGAAATTCTTTAATTAAAATTGAAGCAGGTATAGGAGAAGTAATAGTTAATTTTAAATAAATTTTTAGTAGAAGAACCTAGTATTTAAGGTTCTTCTATTAAGTCTTGCCAGTATTTTTTAGGCATATATTGCATCTGACATCTAGCATTTTTTCTCTCTTTAATAGCGATTGTTTTGAAAAATAGTTTCCACAATTCCTGATATTTTTGTTCTTCATAAGAAATATTGGGAATTTTTATATTTGAGCTATCAATTATTCTATACTCATTACCATTATATAAAAGACATAAATTTCTTATTTTATCGTGTATAACAAAGTTTTGCTTTGGTAAGCGATTAATAAAATGATGCCCTAATGGCTCTATAATATTATTATCAGGGTGAATAGATGCATAATATAAATTATTTCCAATCTCTTGAAAACGTAGTAATCCTTTTAATCTATGGCATTCTCCAAAGCTTCTTTTTTTCATATTCATTACTTTAAATACATAAGAAACTGTAAGCATATTATTAATTTTAGGTCCAATGTCGAAACCATCACACAAATATTTTAATATATACATTTCTTTGTCCTTTTCATTAGAAAGAAAGGCATAGTAAGTATTATAAAGAGTTGTGTAACTAATACTTTTCTCAATTCCATTAAATACTCTTTTAGATTTTTCAAAATCTGTTTCTATATAAATTGTGTGGTCCAAAAAATTCGCAGTATATTCCGCTTCTGAGAATATTTTTTGTGGCAAGGTTCTGCTAGAATAACAGATAAACACAATTGTTAAAAAGCCATCAAAAGTGCCATCATATAAAAAAGTTTTATTTATAAGCTTCCAGTTAGACATTTTATTTTATCCTCCTTTGTAGGTTGCAAACTATCAAAAATTGATAATTGTTGAAAATTAGGGTGAGGTAGGGCATTTCGCTCTTGATAAATTAGGTTAGTTTCAATAAAATTTTGATTAAATTTGTAAACTTTATCGCAATATTTTCCTTTACAAGTTATAAAATACTTTGCTCTTTTTAATACTACTCCAAGCTTTTTTAAAGCTTCAAAATCTAGCATAAAAGTACGTCTTGCTCTAATTATTTTTTTAGCTGAAATTACTCCAATACCAGGAATTCTAAGCAATGTAAAGTAATCAGCTGTGTTAATTTCAACAGGAAATTTGTCAAGATTTCGTAAAGCCCAATCACATTTAGGGTCTAATATATGGTTAAAATTTTGGTGAGTTTCATCTAGTAATTCATCAGCTTTAAAACCATAGAATCGTAGTAACCAGTCTGCCTGATATAATCTGTTTTCACGAAGTAGAGGAGGGGACTCTAAAGTAGGCAAGTTTTTGTCATTGTTTACACTTATGTAGGCAGAATAATACACTCTTTTTAATTTTAGTTTTTGATATAAACCTTCTGAAAGCTTCAAAATTTTCAAATCACTTTCAGGTGTTGCGCCAACTATTAGTTGAGTTGTTTGCCCAGCGGGAACAAAACTAGGCTTAAATTTACTTTTCTCTAGTTGATTTTGTTTTATACCATTTGATACATAAGACATTGGCTCCAAAATTCCATCTTTTTCTTTTTCTGGCGCAAGTAATTTTAAACTGGTAGCAGAAGGTAATTCAATGTTTATGCTTAATCTATCTACTAAATTACCAAGCTTGTCTATCAATTCTTTACTAGAGCCAGGTATTGTTTTACAGTGAATGTATCCATTAAACTTATATTCATTTCTTAATATAGAAACAGTTTTTACTAAAAGTTCCATTGTATAGTCAGGAGATTTTATAACAGCAGAGCTTAGAAATAAACCTTCTATATAATTTCTTTTGTAAAAGTTGATTGTTAAGTCTGCTACTTCTTGCGGGGTAAAGGTTGCTCTTTTTACAGAATTTGTGCATCTATTAATGCAATATTTACAATCATAAATGCAACAGTTACTGAAAAGTATTTTTAGTAATGATATACACCTTCCGTCTGCACCCCAACTGTGGCATATTCCTGCTTTGTTGCCATTCCCAATTCCATTATTTTTGTTTGTTCTTGTGCTTCCACTTGAACTGCAAGAAGCGTCGTATTTTGCTGAGTCAGCTAATATTTCTAATTTTTCTAAAGTATCCATTTTTACTTCCCTTTTTATATTCTTGCGTATCGAACATTTGTGCTTATTATATCATAAAAAACAAATTTGTCAAACATTTATTTGCAATTTTACGTTTTTTATTTTTCTCTTGATAATAATAAAGTAGATATGTTAAAATAGAATTTAAATAAAAGGAGAAGTATTATGGAAGAAAAAAGAACAATACTTGTTGCATCAAACAACAAAGGAAAAATCAAAGAAATAAAAGACATTTTTAGTAACTTCGATATTATTACATTAAAAGAAATGGAAACGACATTAAATAAAAAATTAGAAGTAAATGAAGATGCAGATAGTTTTAAAAATAATGCACTTCAAAAAGTAACAGGACTTGCAAAACAACTAGACGAAAATATAATTGTTATTGGCGACGATAGTGGAATTAGTATAGATGCTTTGGATGGATTTCCAGGTATTCATACACATAGATGGATGGATGCAGATGACCACACAAAAAATTTGGCATTATTAGAAAAATTGAAAGATGTACCAGAAGATTTAAGAGCTTGTCATTATACAACTGCTATTGCAATTGCAGATAAGAATATAAGTAATGTGGTAGAGTATTCATTAGATGGAAAAGTAGCAAGAGAACCTATTGGAACTAATGGATTTGGTTTTGATGAGATTTTTAAATTGGATAGTGGTAGGACATTAGCTGAATTAACTAGTGAAGAAAAGTATGCGATCAGTCCTAGAAAAAAGGCTTTAGAAGAAATAAAAAAATTTGTATAATTAAGAAATAAAAAATTATAAATTTTCAAAAAAGTATTAACATAAGACTATACCTTTTTTATTTTTAAAAATTTGAGAAGGTGATTATAGATATGGATATAATAATTAATTTAGACAATAATTATTACTTAAAAAAAGTTAATAGTATAAATGATATCTCAGAAGAAACTATAACTATTCAACAGCTAAATATAATTGATGTATTAAGAAAAGGAAAACTACTATTAAGAATTGATTTTAACAGTTTAAATGAAAAGCAATATAAAAAAGTATTAAAAAGGCTACTTTTAATAAAAAAAGTAATATATAAAATTAATATTAAAATTGGAATACCAACAGATACAAAAATATTATTAGGTTATATAATAAATTATGATGAAGAAAGTAAACAACAAAAAGATTTTATATCAGCAATTAATGCTATTTTTTACAATAGTAGATATGAACGATATAATTACATTTATGATACAGTATGTGACTATTTAGACAGTTATTTTTATGGGAAAAATTTGTGTGACTTCAAAGATAATCAATGTGGTGAAAAAAGAAATACTACATCACTGACAGGTTGTTGTCATCATTTCAAAAATAAATGGTTAGGACCTATTGGGTCTAAACTGGTTTTATGTGAACACTTAAAGGAAGACTATACTTGTGGTGCTAAGTGTATTTCTTGCAAATTGTTTACTTGTGACTATTTGGAGAAAAAAGGAATTAAATTTAGAATAAAAGATATTTTGCTATTAAAGGTTTTCTTTAATCCGATTCAAAAATATTTTATAAAATATATGGTATTTACTCCAAAAGATAAAATCATAAGAAGATTAATGATTTTATAGCAAACATATAAAGGTTAAGTTGCCTTTGTAAAATAAAAATATGAACTCTCTATTTAAATAGAGAGTTCAAGCGTTTATAAACGAATTATTCACATTTAAATGTACGATATTAAATGTAATTATATTATAATGCACTTTTAGATTATAGTAGATAATTTAAACACATTTGTTCTCTAAAATTAATTGATAGAAAATGATTGATAATTAAAATAAATGTGATAGAATTGTATTATAGAAATTAATATGTGAAAGGAATGTATAAATTATGAAAGTATTAATAGGAACAAAAAATCCAGGAAAAATACAAGGAGCAAAAGAAGCATTTGAAAAATACTTTGAAAATGTTGAAATAGAAGGAATAGACGTAAGTTCAGAAGTATCAGCTCAACCTGTAAACGAAGAAATCTTAGAAGGTGCAAGAAATAGAGTGAAAAACTTAAAAGAATATGCAAGAAAAAATCAAATTGAAGCAGATTTTTATATATCAAGTGAAGGTGGAATTACAAATTCATTAGGAGAATGGGTCGACATAAATTGTGTTGTAGTAGAAGATAAGCAAAACTTTGAAAGCATAGGAACAAGTCAAGGATTTCCAATTCCAGACAAATATATAGATGAAATAAGAAAAACAGAACTAGGAAAAGTTATGGATAGAATATTCGATGGAAAAGACTTGAAAAAAGGAAAAGGTGGAATAAATCATCTAACAAAAGAAGAAGTGACAAGAATTGATTTGGTAAGAAATGCTTTTATAATGGCATTGACAAGCCATATTAATGAAGATATATGGAGATAAAGATTATATAAAAAAGGAGAAAATCAATGGTAAAGTCAAAAGGTTGGGATTGGAAGATATTAAAAGAAAGTGAAGAAGAAATATGGAAAAATCCAAGTATTGAATCTTATTATTTGTTAAACAGATGGAAATCACAAGAAAAGAAAAACTTCTTAGACTTAGGATGTGGGTTAGGAAGACATTCAATTCTATTTGGAAAAAATGACTTTAAAGTTAGTTGCTTTGACATAAGCGAAGAAGCAGTTAAAAGAACTAAAGAATGGGCAAAAAAAGAAAATTTAGAGTTTGATTATAAAGTAGGAGATATGCTTAAATTACCATATGAAAATGAACAATTTGATTGTATTTATTGTAGAAATGTAATTTCTCATACTGATACAGAAGGAATGAAACAAGTAATAAAAGAACTTGATAGAGTGATGAAAAAAGATGGAGAATGTTATTTGACTTTAGGTTCTAAAGATACATGGGGATTTAAACAAGAGGATTGGCCATTAGTTGATGCAAATACAAGGCTGAGAATGGAAGAAGGTCCAGAATATAAAGTACCACATTTTTATGTTGATTATGATTTAGTAAAAGAACTTTTCAAAGACTTCAAAATTGTAAACATATATCAAGTAGTGGACTATTATGAAAGAGATAAAGGAGTATCAGATTCATATCATTATCATATTTTAATACATAAGAAATAGAAACATAAATATAGAGGGTGAATAATATAAAAGAACATAATGATTACAATAAAATTCTTGTCCAAGTGCTAGAACAAGAAAAAGCCATATTAAAATATCCTAAATGTAACATCGAAATTGATGCATACATTGGAAAAAATGGGACAACAGAGAAAAAACAAGAAGGAGATGGCAAAACACCACTAGGAGAATTTGAACTAGGAGTTATTTTAGGAACGCAAATTGGTATACAAAATAAAAATGAATTAAAATATAGAAAAATAACTAAGGAAATGTATTGGGTAGATGACGTTAAATCTAAATATTATAATCAACTAGTCAATGAAAAAGAAGTAGAAAAAGACTGGAATTCAGCAGAACATTTAATAGAATATCCAATAGAATATGAATATTTAATAGAAATAAAAGCAAATCCACAGAACATATTAGGAAAAGGAAGCGCAATATTTTTGCATTGCAGTAACAATAAACCAACGGCTGGTTGCGTAGCAGTTGATACAAATAGTATGAGAATAATAGTGGAAAATATAGATAAGAATACGAAGATAGAGATAAAAAATCTTAAATAGAGAAAATTTCTCTATTTTTTTGTTTTTATGTTGATATAAAAATAATAAGATGATAAAATATGGAAAAACGAAAGGAACATAAATATGGGAGTTCAAAAGACAAATCTAGAAGATAATGAACACAAAGCACAAATATAATAAGATATAAATTACAGAATAAAAATATTAAACTACATTAAAGATAATTTTGATTTCAACATTTTAGATAAAATTACAATGCTAAATAGTCACGGAGATTTTTGCTCTCAACAATTAATTTATAATGACAAAAAAGAGCCAACCATAATAGACTTTGAAAAGGCAGAAGAAATTAGTTTGAGATTAGTGGAGTTGAATTAAGGAGATAAAATGAGTTTAAAAGAAAGTAATGAAATAAAGTAAAATGAAAACTAGGTAAATATTAGAAAAAGATAATTTATTAAGAATTAATATAGGTGATTAATATGAAAATAGAAAAAGTAGAAAGTAATAAAGAAAAATATATGAATTTACTTTTAGAAGCTGACCCAGAAGCGGAAGTTGTGAAACAATACATAAATAAAGGCGATATGTATATAGGAAAAGAAGACGAAAAAGTAGTTTGTGAAATACTAATAACCAAAGTAAACAATGAAGAATGTGAATTAAAAAACATTGCTACATTACAAAAATGCAGAGGCAAAGGATATGCTAAAGAACTAATCAAATATGTATTTGAAAAATATAAAAATCAATATAAAAGAATGATAGTTGGAACAACGGAAAATATGATACCATTTTATGTTTTAAATGGATTTACAAAATATCATCATACAGTAAAGAACTTTTTTATAGATAATTATTCTGAGAAGATATATGATGGAGATTTACAATGTATAGATATGTATTATTACTATAAAGAATTAAAAAATGAAATAAAAGGAGAAGAATTATGAAGTATTTTAAGAAATTAGTAGGAGATAGAATATATTTATCGCCAAGAAATAGTGAAGATGTAGAAAAATTTACAGAATGGATGAATGATTTTCAAGTAACAGACTATATAGGGAGAAGCGGAGCACTAATGTCACTAGAATGTGAAAAGAGATATTTAGAAGAAAATTACAATTTAGAAGGCACATTTGCAATAGTTACATTAGCTGAAAATAAAATAATAGGAACTATAGGATTAAAAGACATAAATACAATAAATAGAAGTGCAGTATTAGGAATTTTTATAGGGGATAAGGACTATTTAAGTCAAGGATATGGAACAGAAGCAATCAGATTAATTTTAGATTTTGGTTTTAATTATATGAATCTACACAATATTAGATTACAATTGATAAGCTTTAATGAAAGAGCTTTAAAATGCTATAAAAAATGTGGCTTTGTAGAAAC
The DNA here is from genome assembly GCA_947648905.1 of uncultured Clostridium sp. Taxonomy (GTDB): domain Bacteria; phylum Bacillota; class Clostridia; order TANB77; family CAG-508; genus CAG-269. The sequence continues at coordinate 68,580 of CANSPP010000002.1, forward strand.
TGGAAGAACTAGGGAAAATGTTTTTGTAAATGGAAAGTATTATGATACAATTTCTATGGATATATTGTCAAATGAATTTAATGAAAGTTATATAAGAAATAAAAATATATAAGGAAGAGGTGTTTACTAATGAACCATAAAGAATTAGCGAATTTAGAATTAGTAATCTTTGATTTAGATGGAACACTAATTGACTCAAATGGAACTCATAACGAAATAGACATCGAATTAGTTCGTTCATTTGGCGAAAGTAAAAGTTCAGAAGAAATCTTAAAAGAAAGAAATAACATTTTTAAAAAGAATAATACAGGTGACATATATTTGAACTATTGTGAATATTTAAAAAACAAATACAATTTAGATTTATCAAAAGAAGAAATATTGCAACTTCGTAGAAATCTAGCAAAAAGGTTTTTAAAAGAAATCAAATATAAACCAGATGCAGACACAATGATAAAATATTTAAAAAGCCAAAATATAAAACTAGCTTTAGGTACAGTTTCTAGAAGAGCAGATTTAAATATTTATATAAATGAAAATGAACATATCAGAAGCAAATGCAATTTACAAGAATATTTTGATTTTATAGTTACGAAAGATGATGTTACATTAAAAAAGCCTAATCCAGAAGTTTATAATAAGATTATTCAAGAATTTAAAATCAATGATTTATCAAAATGTATAGTAGTTGAAGATTCTTTGTCAGGTATTCTTGCAGCAAAAAATGCAAATCTTAGAGTTATAGCAATTTATGATAAATATGCTGATAAAGATAGAGAAAAAATAAATGAACTTGCAGATTATAATGTGGCAAATTTTAAAGAATTAATAAGAAAGGTTATTAACAATGGATAACAAATATGAAGAACTATATAAAAGAGTTGGAAAATTGCGAGGATGGGACTTTTCAAAAATTAAGTATGAAGAAGAATGCAATGCAGATTACAATTATATTGAAGAAATAAACAAACACATAACAAGCAATTCTTTAGTCTTAGACGTAGGAACAGGTGGAGGAGAACGTGTTTTAAAACAATTTAGTAATGCTGGATTTATTTTTGGAATTGACAATTGTAATGAAATGATAGAAACAGCAAGAAAAAATTTATCAAAATATCCTGATAAAAGAGTTAAATTTATAAAAATGGATTCTAACGACATTAAATTTCCAAACGGCATATTTGATATTGTATGCTCAAGACATTGTTGGGACAACCCATATAGAGCATATGAATTATTAAAAAAAGAGGGAATGTATTTTTCGGAAGATATAGAAAACGATGACTGTATAGAATTAAAAGAAGTATTTGGAAGAGGTCAATGTTTTAACGAAAAGGTAAGATTACAAGATAAAATATTAGAAATATTAATAAATAGCGGATTTGAAAAGCAAAATATCATTTTGTATCAGATAAATATTAATGAATATTATAAAACAGAAGACGATTTAATGTATTTATTACTAAATACACCTATTATAATGAATTTTTTAGAGGAAAAAGATGATGATAGAAAATTCAATCAATATGTAAATAAATATAAAACAGATAAAGGGATTTTATTAAAAAGAAGACTGTTTGGTATTATTGCAACAAAAAAATAAATAAAACTACAAATGGAAAGTATAGTAAAAAGGAGGGATTTTACTATGAAAAAAATACTATATGCAACAAGTAATCAATACAAAATACAAGCTATGAAAGAAAGATTAAAGGGAGAAGAAATTGAGATAATATCGCCAAAAGATTTAAACATAGAAATTGAAGTAGACGAAAATGGAACAACAGTTACAGAAAATGCAATCCTAAAAGCAAATGCATATTATAACATAGCTAAAATACCAACAATAGCTGGAGATTCAGCATTATACATTGAAGAATTTGAAAAACAACCTGGATTATACATACATAGAATAGAAGGAAAAGTTCTAACTATGGAAGAAACACAAGAATACTATGTAAAAGCACTAAAAGAGATAGGAGGGGAAAGTGAAGCTTATTACTATACAGGATTAGCCATTATAAAAGATGAAAAAATATATACAAAAGAAATTAAAGAAGACACATTTATTTTTACATCAAACATATGCGATAAACCTGCTAAATATGATGCATTATCTAGAATTCAATATGATCCAAAACTAAAAAAATACATATGTGAATTGACAGAAAAAGAGTTGAAAAATAGAAATAGTACTTTTGATGTAGAATGTGTTAATTTTATAAAATCAATAGTATAAAAGAAACATCTATTGGTCTATAAGAGTTTTAGTATCTAATGTTGGAATTAATTTTCTACTTTTAAAAAATCAAAAATTTAATATGGGGGATATAACTTTCTATAAAAGATAATACTACTATAAAAAGCTAAATAATAGCTTATTTATAGTAGTACTTTTTCATCAATTAAACTCACGACTTTTTTAATAAAGAATTTAGGTGGAATTTTTTGCATATTTGGGAAATATATTTGCAACACTTCGGTATTGGTATATCTATACATCGAATTTAAAGTTTTTTCAATTGACCATTTTATTTTCAAAGGGTTAGAAACGTGATGCCTTTTTGCGATATATGGATACAAATTTTTTTCCAAATTATTAAGATACTTAGTTTCTTTTAAACAAATTTTTATACAATCAACCAAATAAGAGTAACCAACACTACGTACATTAAAGTCAAACTTAGATAATATATCCATAATATCGTCATCCAAGTTTCCTTCTGCATCTTCATCAATAAATTCTTTAATATATTTATTCAATGTTTCAAATTTAAATGGTTTAGGTAATGTTCGAGATACAAATTCAATAATGCGCGATTTATTAAGTTGTTCTAAACAAGACGAAACCAAAATTATTTTAGGTAATTCAAATTCTTCTTTTACCAATTTATTAATTAAATCAGTTCCGCTCATAATAGGCATTTTTATATCTAATATAACAATATCAGGATGTAAAGATTTAATTTTCTCATAAGCTTCTAATCCATTTGTAGCAATTCCTGAGATTTGTATTAAATCAGAATTAGCTTCTAGTATGGCGTTGGTCATAGTAATATCAAAATCTTTATTATCATCCGCAATAAGGATACTTAACATACTCATACACCCCCATATATTATACAAAGATACAGTACGAAAATCAATGAATTTGTAATACTAATTCTTCCACTTTTTCCGTTTTTAGACAAAATTTTCCACTTTTTCCACATTTGACCATAAATGAGCTAAAAAGTGATATAAATATTGTAGAAAAATGTAAGAAAGGAGGTTATTAATTATAAAAATAAAAAGGGAGGTAATTTAAAATGAGTATGACTCAAAAAATCATTGCTACAATAGTACTAATAGTAATGGTATTATTCACAGTAATGCCAACAATAAGTGTAGCAGTAGAAGAAGTACGAAACAATGGTACTACAGAAAAAATTTTGTATCAAAAAGATACAAATGAAACAAACACATCTAATGAACAAACAGAAAATGAAACAAGTAATTCAAACAATGAGCAAAATATTGAAACAGTAGAAACAAATGTTGTTTCAAAAGAAATTTTAGAGAAGAAACCAGAACTTGAAAACAATTTACAAGAAGAACAAGGAGAAAAAGTACAGGTAGATGAACATTGTATTACTTACAAATTAGATGACAAAACATTCAAGAAAGTGTATTCAGCATATCCAAATACATATAAAGATGAAGAAGGAAATCAAAAAGAAATTGACAATACACTTGTAACAGAAAATGAAAGTTATACAAACAACGCAAATGATTTTGATATTACACTACCTAAAGATGATATAAAAGAAGAAAAACCAATTACAATTGAGAAAGATAATAAAAAGTTAGAGTTAATACCAACAGAAGGAGATTTTTCACATTCTGTTGTGTTAGAAAACGCAATAAGATATAATAATGTATTTGATGGCGTAGACTATCAATACACATCATTAAATATATCTTTAAAAGAAGATATAATATTAAATAAGCAAGTTGAAAAAAATGAATTTGCTTATCTAGTGAAAGCAAGTGACAACTTAGAATTTAAACAAGAAGGAAATTACATTAATGTTTACGAAAACGAAGATAAAGTTTATACAATAGAAGCACCAATTATGGAAGATGCTAATGGAGAATTAAGTGCAGGAATACAGTTGATCTTGGAAGAAAAAGAAGGAAACAAATATGTAAAAATAATAGCTGATAAAGATTGGCTAAATGCTCCAGAGAGAGTATATCCTGTAAAAATAGACCCAACAATTACTGGAAATCAAAATCAACATTATTATTTTGTTCCAGTAGAAGAATATGTACCAAATTTAGAACTTGGAAATATCAATTATACATATGTAGGATATGACAATGGAAAGGCAACAGGGACAGGTGGTTCTGGACATGGTATAGTAAGAATTTATTCACAATTTGATATAACTGATATACCAGAGGAATCTTTAATTACAAATGCAACTTACACTGTATATCAAAGGTCAACATTTTATAAAAAAGCAAATAGTACAGGTGTAAGAGGAGAAATGGGATTATATTCAGTAACAAGTGACTGGAAAGGAAACAAATCTTGGAATAACCAACCTTTTGATGGACAAGAATTTATCGATTCACAACAAATTTTAGATTCTACTGGATATATAACATACAATATTAGAGACTTAGTAAATGAATGGGTACAAGGAATTAAACCAAATAAAGGAATCTGCTTAAAAATGATTGCAGAAAACACAATGCAATGTGAACTAATTGGTTCTGCAGCAGCAGGAAATACAATAAACCCTGCTTATGCTCCAACATTTTCAATTACATATACTGTGCCTGACCCAGTAGACGAAAATTTACCATTAAACGCATTAACAATTAATTTAAGACCAATGACAGAGAAAAACCTTAGTGGAAAATTAAAATTTGATGGTGTTTTTGCAGAAGGTCTTTCAAAACCTGGTACGATGGTAAATTACTGGATAAATCCATTTGAAGGATTTATAGGAAATACAAAAGCAAGTTATAGTTACAAATACCCAAACAGTGAACCTTTTAACAGTATGTTCCCTGAAGCTAATAAGTACAAAGATAAATTAGGAAACTGGCAAACAGGAGCAATATATACTAATCCACAATTAAATAAACTATATAGATTTTATGCTCAAGCAGTGGACAGTGAAAATAACACGTCAGATGAAAAAGTGAGTGATAGCTTTGTGGTTTATCAAGTAAGGCAAAAAGATACTATACCATATATTGCGAATTACTATGGCGTTCCAACAAAAGTTATTATGAAAGACAACAGGGTTCAAGATGCACTTTTAGTTGAAAACAATACTTTATTTATAAGAAATCCAAATAAAAATGCAGAAACCCCATATAATCCTGCACCTTTAACAGACCAACAAAAGAAAGAAATTGATGGAGCTTTAAGAGGCAGACACTTACATTGTGAATATGGATATGAGCCTATTAACTTAAATACAGGTAACTTCTATATGGCAAAACAAGATGCAAGCATATCAGAAATAAATGGAGAATTTTCAATAAACAGAACATACAATTCAAACAATGAAGGTTACAATTCAATGTTTGGAAAGAATTGGGACTTTGAATATGCTGAAAGCTTAGGAAAATTAGAAGACGGAACAATTTCATATTTCAAAGGTGATGGAAAAACATATTATTTCAAACCTGATGGAAATGGTGGATTTACAAGCCCATACGGAACTAATTTAACAATAAAAGAAATTCAATATAATGTTGAAGAAGATGAAGAAATTAGAGTAAGATTTGAAATATATGATGGTAATGGAGAATTAAGAAAATTCAATAGTTATGGACTATTAACAAACATTATTGATAATCAAGGTCACGATACAAAAATAGACTATACAGAAGAATTAGAAATAAGCAAAATAACATCTCCAACCGGCAAAGTTTATAATTTTACAATTCAAGATGGAAAAATATCAAAAATAGAATTACCTAATAAAGGTATATTACAATATGAATATGACGAAAAAAGTAATCTTGTTAAATTTATAGATGCAGAGGGAAATGCAGAACAATATCAATATAACGATAAAGGACAAATGACAGCTTGCATTGATAAAAATGGAGTAACATCTGTAAAAAATGAATTTGACGAACAAGGAAGAGTATTAAAACAATATGATGCAAAAGACCAAGTAGTAACATTACAATATGAAGACGGAAAAACAATTTCTACTGATGCTAATGGAAATGTAACAACATACTATTATAACGATAGATATTATACAACTAAAATAGAATATCCAAATGGAGCAACAGAAGAAAAAGAATATGACGACAATGGAAACTGCATTCAAGTAAAAGATAAATCAGGAAATATAACTAAATACGAATATGATAGCAAACATAACAAAGTAAAAGAAATTAGAGCAGATGGAGCGGTAATTTCTACAGAATATAACGAATTAAGCAAACCAACTAAAATTACTGATGTTGATGGAAAATTTGTTACATATGAATATGATGCAAAAGGTAACCTAACAAAAACAACAGACAATTCAGGAGTTGTAAACTCTTATGTATATGATGAAATGGATAGATTAGTTAGTAAAACAGACGGAAATGGAAATGTAACATCATATACTTATGAAGGAGCAAATATTACATCTGTAACAGATGCAAATGGAAATACAAGCAAAATTTACTACAATGAATTAAATCAAATAACAGGAGTTGAAAATGCTAATGGAGAAATAAAAAGAACAACTTATGATAAAAATGGAAACAAAACATTAGAACAATTCCCAGATGGTTCAACAAATACATATTCTTATGATGCTAAAGGAAGATTAGTAGCAACAATAGATGCTAAAGGAAATAAAACAGAATTTCAATATGACATTACAGATAATGTAGTAAAAGCTATAAAACCTGATGGTGGAATCATAACAATGGAATATGATGCTAATAAGAATAAGACAAAAGAAATAGACGAATTAGGTAGAATTAGCACATACAAATATGATTCATTAAATAGACTAATAAGTGAAATTGATGCAAATGGAAATGAAACAAAATACGAATACAATAATTCAAATAACATTACAAAAGTAATAGACGCAAATGGACATTCAACAGAAATGAAATTTGATACTATAAATAATGTTATGCTAGAAGAAAAAGATGCAAATGAAAATGTTGCAAAATATGAATACAATATAATTGGATTATTAATAAAGAAAATTGATAAAGATGGATTAATTACAGAATATTCTTATGATGATGTTAACAGAATTAAAGAGCAAAAACTACCAACAGGAGAAAGTATAACATATACATACGACAATAATGACAATGTTCTAAAATTAGAAAGCAATTCAGGAAGAAACTATGAATATCAATATGACAAAACAAATAATGTAATTAAAATTATCGATGCAATGGGAAATGAACAAACTATTTCTCACGATAAAACAGGAAATATAGAAAATGTAACTGATGTAAATGGTGCAATTTCTAAATATACATATAATTCAATGGGACAGGTAATACAAGCACAAAATCAATTAAGCAACATTGAAAAATTTGAATATGATGTTAATGGAAACCAAACTAAATATATTGATTTTAACGGAAATGAAACGGCATATGAATATGATAGCCTAAACAGAATAAATAAAAAAATAGATGCATTAGGAAATACAACATCATATAAATATGACAGTGTAGGAAATTTAATTGAAGAAATCGATGCATTAGGTAATAGCACAAAAACAGAATATACAAATAATAATCAAGTAACTAAAGTAATTAATGCAAATGGTAATGTGTGTGAATTACAATACGATAAAGTTGGAAATAATACTGTCACAATAGACGGAAATGGAAATAAAGTAATTCTAGAATATGACAATGAAGATAATCTTATAAAAGCAACAAATGCAGAAGGAACAATTACAAATTACGAATATGACCCTATGGGAAGAATGACGGCTGTATATGACAATATTGGAAACAGAATGGATTACACTTACGAAAATGGAAGGCTTATAAAATTACAAGATAATACAGGAAGAACAATAGAATATCAATATGACTTAGCAGGAAATGTAACACAAGTAAAAAATTATGATGATACAATATCAAAATATGAGTATGATTTATTAAATAGGCTTGTTAAATTTACTGACCTTGAAGGAAAAGCAACAATATTTGAATATGACGTTAAAGGCAACTTGATTAGTAAAACAGATAGTACTGAAAGAATATGGAAATATGAATATGATAAATTAGGAAACATTATAAAATCGGTTGACCCACAAAATGCAACAACATCATTTGAATATGATGCAAATAGCAATTTATTAAAATCGGTAAATCCTAAACAGAACGAGAAAACATATACTTATGATGCATTAAACAGAATAACAAATATAACAAACGAAAATAATGCAAATATGGCAATTACATATGATGCATTAAGTAGAATAACTGACGTTCAAAAACCAGAAGGTGGAAGTACAAAATATGCTTATGATGGTGTAGGAAACAAAATTAAACAAATAGATGAATTGGGAAATGAAACAAACTATAATTATGATGCTAATAACAATTTAATTGAAACTATAACATCAAATGGAGCAAGTACAAAATATGAATATAATTCATTAGGAAATGTTACAAAAGTAATAGATGCTTTAGGAAATATAACTAATAATAAAATAAATGCTAATGGATTATTAGAAGAAAAAATACTAGCAAATGGAGCAAAATACAAATATACATATGATGATGCAAAAAGATTAACTAAAGTAACAGCACCTGAAGGAGTAGAAAGAAACTTCAAATATGATAAAGCAGATAATGTAATAGAAGAAATAGACGGAAACGGAAACAGTACAAAATACGAATATGATATTATGAAGAGATTAACAGGAGTTACAAACGCAGAAGGAAATAAAACAAGCTATGAATACGACAACAGAGGAAACTTATCTTCAGTAATAGATGCAAAAGGAGCTATTACAAAATACGAATATAATATTGTTGACAAATTAGAAAAGCAATTAGATCCAACAGGAGTAGTTACTGAATTTGAATATGATGTATTAGGAAACTTAACTAAAGAAGATAGAGCTGGCGGAAGAATTACAACTTATGAATATGACAATGTTGGAAATTTAACAAAATCAACAAATGCATTAGGAAACAGTAAAACATACACATATAACAAAGACAACAATATAACATCAGCAATTGACGAATTAGGTAACAAAAATTCTTATACATATGATTTAAAGGGACAAGTAACTGAGATAATCAACTCAAAAAATGCTAAAAAATCATACACTTATGATGCAAATGGAAATGTAACATCTATTACAGATGAATTAGGTAATATGAAAAAATATAATTATGATTTATTAGATAGATTAACAGAAGTTGAAGATGAAAGAACAGCAAAGACATCATATAAATATGATAATGTTGGCAATATGGTTGAACAAACTAATGCTAATGGAGCAGTAACACAATATAATTATGATTTATTAAATAGATTAAAACAAAGCATAGATGCAAATGGAAATATAACTACATACAACTATGACAAAGAAAGTAATTTGACAGAAGTTATAAAAGCAGATGGAAATACAATAAATTATGATTATGACAAAATAAATGAATTAGTATCAAAAGATTCAGAACAAGATGAAGATATCAATGCAATGTATGGATATGACAAAACAGGAAAACTAATTAAAATGGAAGACTGCTTAGGAACAACAACTTATGAATATGACGAAGCGGGAAGAATTTCAAAAGTTACAATGCAAGGTGGAAAACAATTAGCATACAAATATGACGAATTAAGCAGACTAAATGAAATAGTTTATCCTGATGGAAAATCTGTAAAATATACATATGATGTATTAGACAATTTACAAACAGTAGTGGACAGAAATGGAGATACTACAACTTATGAATATGATGCTAAGAGTAGAGTAACAAAAACAATAAGACCAAATGGAAGTTATACAGTTATTAGTTATAATGAATTAGATGCAGTAAATAAATTAGAAAACTTTGTAGGAGAGCAAACAGTATCTGCATTTGAATACCAATATAATGATAAAGGACAAATAGTAAAAGAAACAGCATCAAATCAAAATGTTACATCAGTAAAAGATTTTGCTTATGATGAAAGAGGCGAATTATTACTATACAAAGAAGATATTGATGGTAAAATTACTATAACAACTTATGGCTATGATAATGCAGGAAATAGAACTAGTAAAGAATTAAAAGTAAATGACCAAACAGTAACAACAGAATATACATACAATTCTTTAAATCAACTATTAAAAGAAACTACAGACGGCAAAGAGATTAAATATACATATGACTCAAATGGAAACTTAATTAAAAAATCTGATGAAGATACAACATTAACTTATAATTATACTGTTGAAGATAGATTACAAGCAGTTAAAGACGGAAATACAATATTAATGGCTTCAATTTATGATGGAAATGGTGATAGAGTTTTCTCAGTAAGTCCAAAGAATTACAAAGCCAAATCTAATAATGGTAACCATTATGGACAAGAAAATGGAAACAATGGTAACAATGGAAATGATAGTGGAATAAACAACAATGGTAATGGAAATAACAACGGAAATAATGGAAATCACTATGGAAACAACAAAAACAATGGAAATAAAAACAATAACGGTAACGGCAACAACAATGGCAATAATGGAAATCACTATGGTAACAATAAAAATAACGAAGATAACGAATATGAAGAAGATGAAGAAGAGATACCAGAGGGAGAAGAATATACAGCTAATGTGATTGATTACAACCATAATGGAAAAATTTCTGTTGGAGAAATGAAAAGAGCAAACAAAAATAAACAAGCAGAAACAGAAGAAATAATATTCATACCATTAGGAATTACACATCAAAATAGAAATAAATACGAATTAACACAATACATTAATGATGTAACAACAGAAAATACGCAAGTATTAGTGGAATATGGAAAGAAAGCAAAAGATACAGTAGCATACAACTATGGTAATGAAAGACTATCATACGAAGATGCCAAAAACAAAAATAAAGCAGATACATTTATATACAATTATGATGGCAGAGGAAGTGTATCAAATGTACTTGATGATAATGGCACAAGTATGGTACAATACAGCTATGATGCATTTGGGGAAACAACAATAAGCGGAAAACAAGCTAAGAAGACTGAAAATACATATCAATTTAATGGAGAGTCAACAGATAAAGTTACAGGATTACAATACTTAAGAGCTAGATATTATGACTCAACTACAGGAAGATTTATATCAGAAGATACTTACTCAGGAGATATGAGCGACCCATTGACATTAAATAAATATTTATATACAAATAATGACCCAGTAAACTATATAGATCCAACAGGACATTTTCTAAAAGAATTATGGAATAAAGCAGTAGAATATGGAAAAGCAACATTAACTACATTATGGGATGTTGGAAAAGCGGTATGGAATGTTGTAACAAACCCAACGCCACAAAATATAGTTGAACAAGTAGTAAATACAGCAGTAAAAGTACAAAACAATTATTCTCAAGCAAAAAATAATATTAATAATTATAATAATAGGTCAAGCAACAATAGCAAAGAAAATACAAATAATAGACAACAAGTAGTAAATAAGCAAGTAGTAAGTAAGCAAAATAATAATAAAACAGCAGGGGCAAAATATAATTCAAAAGTAGAAAAAGCGAGGGAAATAGAAAATCAAATTAGATTATTAAGACAACTTGGTACACCAGATGCAAATAAAATGGCAGATTATTTACAAGCAAATATGAAGAAACTTTGTGAAAATGGCTTGAATAAAATACAAATATCTAATACGGATTCTAAAACGTATAGCTCTCTTATAGAAATGCAACAAGATGAATTTATGAGAAAGCAACAAGAATTCTATAAAGAAAATCAAGAGTGGGCATTAAGTGCATTAGAAGGAATGTCAAGTTCTATAATAGGTGGTGGAATTGGTTTAATAGGCGGTACACTTGCAGGAATAGGTGAAGATATTTTAGGAAACGGATTTGGATATGGATACACATCATTTAATCAAAATTTTGTAAATCCAGTATTACAAAATATAAGAGATTCTGCACCAAATAAAGAAGGGTATGACGCTGGGTATTTAACAGGTATTGTAGTTCCATTAGCAAGCGGATTATTAGGACTTGTGAATTCAGCAGGAAAAATACAATCAACTGTTAATGTGGTAAATGTTACAAATGGAGTAGCTTCAGGAGAACTAGTGCTAAGCGGAGCATCAGCTACAGAATTAATAAGTAGTTTTGTACAAGCTTCAATAGGAGTAGGTACAGGTGGAACTAGTTCAGAGAATAAGCCACAAGATGTTCAGAATTCTATAAAAGATTCTTCAAATTATCCTGAAGGTTTTACAGCTAGACAAAATGGTACAACTAAGAATACTGTAAAAAATAAGGAGTTATTAGAAGAATTAAGAAAAGTTGAAGCAGGAGAATGGAAAAAAGTATATAAAGATGGATATGATATCAATGGAAATAAAATTTCTATACACTATTTTCAAAGTAAATCAGGAAAAGTATTTGATGTAAAAGTTAAAAGTGGATGGAGTAATTAGAAAGGATTAGTATGGAAAAATCAGAAGAAAAGCAAATTTTAATAAAGACGTTAGGATTATTATATGCATTAAAAAATAAAGCAATTACAATTGATGAAAGTGAACAATATTTATTTTGTCCAAGGGAAATAAAGAAGATTACAGCGAAAAAGCCAAGAAAAAACATAATTGAATTATTAGAATGTTGTTGTGAATTAGAAGATATAAAGTCATTATTACCTGAAATCTACGAAACTAAATTGGATGAATTTATATTAACAGTTATTAAGGAATTAGAAACAATATAATAAGACATCAATTTTGTAGAAATAGCAATTTATTAGAAAAAGTAAATTATTATGTCTAACAGAGTAAATATTCGTTTACTCTGTTAGAACAGTATTGCTAGGAGAAAGCCTATGAAACAATTAAATAAAAAGAAAGTAATAACAAGTAGTATAATAGCACTAATAGTTATTATATTAATTATAATACTGTTGATAAATACAAAAATTAGTATTAAGACGCATTTATTTGACTTAACTGAAAATGAACCTTTAAAACAATCATATGCAAAAAATCAAACACATTTTGTAAATGATATTGTTCCAAGTTCTGAAATGACAGAAGAACAATACAAAGACTTTTTAGAAAATCCTGATAATTATATTGTATATTCTTTTAGATGTAAGGTAGAAAATGACAGTAAGAAAAACCTAAAAGCAGTATATGAAATAAACAAAGATAATATGTGGATTGACACAATTACAATGGCTAATGAAAATGATACAATTAACGCAAATAGTGAAATAAATAAAAGCATTAGTGTATTAGTAAAAGTAGATGGAAAGAGCAAAGAAGAAATCGAAAAGGAAATAAAGGATATAATTGTAAAGGTTCATATATATAATGCAGATAATGATAAAAAAGAAATAAAAAGTGTAAATGCGAAATTTGAATAATATAAATAAAACAAATCACTCCGATACTGAATACAATAAAAGTATTAGGAGTGATTTTTTATGGCGTATTCAGAAAGAGAGCTAACAGAATTAATTTTTTGTAATTTGATTGAGAAGAAAATAAAAGTATGATATATTTGGATGGATGAATAAAAAGATATGGAGGGAAGAGAAATGAAGGATATAAGAATTAAAAATGATGAGTATAATTTTCATTTTAGAGTTGCAGCAGTAATTATGCAAGAGGACAAGTTTTTAATACAACAAATAAACGAATGTGAATATTATATTTTACCAGGAGGACATGTTTCTTTAGGTGAATCATCTTTGCAAGCTTTGGAAAGAGAAGTAAAAGAAGAAGTAGGATGTGATATTGATATAGAGCAATGTGAGTTTTTCTGTTTTCACGAAAACTTCTATAACAAAAAAGAAAAGGTTGAACATTGGATAGAAAACTATTTTACGGTTAAACCTAAAAATAAACTTCCTGCTAATGATTGGAATATAGAAGAAAATGACAATGGAGAAATGAAATTATTACATTTTAAGTGGGTAAGTAGAGAAGAACTTAAAGGATTAGACTTAAAGCCTACATCAATAAAAAAACTCCTAGTAGATAATAAAAGTAGTGAATTTAATTATTTGATTGAACAAGAGATCTGATGAATGAAATTAAGTAAATAAGAGTTAAATAATCTGGGGAAATTCCCGGCAAAAAAACTCATACAAAATTTACAAATTTGTTGAGCTCTCAATTTTTTTTTGATATAATATATATGTTATATGCAAAATTTGTAAAAAAAGGAAAGAGAGGGATTAATTTATGAAATTGAAAAAGATGATAGCTGGAATAATACTAACAATAATTTTTATATCACAAGTTAGTTTCATTCCAGTTAATAGTTTTGTGTATGCACAAGATACTGTAACAGAAAGTGAAGGTAAATTTCATTATCAACAACTTACAGAAACAGCAAAAAGTATTTATAATGGAATATACAATATGTATGTAAAAGGTATCTTAAAAACAGGGACGCAAGATTACGATCTTGTAGAAAATGGCTATTTTACAGAAAGCCAAATTGAACAATACAAAAAAGGAAATTCAGAATTAATTAAAGCTATGGATGCAGCAAGATATGCCTTCTACGCAGATTATCCTGAAATTTTTTATGTGAATTTTCCTAAACTTACTATCAGAACCACACAAGGGGCTGATGGAAAATATCATATTTATCTTGGCTCAGGTAGATATGAAAATTACTATATAAATGGATTTTCTAATGAAGAAGAAGTAGAAAAGGCCATAAAAGAATTTGATGCCAGAGTAAATGAGATAGTGCAAAATGCAAAAAATCTCGAAATAAAAGAAGGCGAAAATCAACAAGTAGAACAAATGAAATATGTACATGATGAAATAATCAACAACACATCATACAGACTTGAAGACACATGTTATGAGGGGAATGAGGGTTATTTAGGTACACCTTATGGAATACTTGTAAAGAAACAAGGTGTATGTGAAGGATACTCAAGAGCTTTTAAAACAATATTAGATAAATTGGGTATAAATTGTATACTTGTACAAGGTGTTCACCAATATTCAGGAGAAGCAGCAGTTTCTCATATGTGGAATTATGTGCAAATAGAAGATACGAAAGCAAGACAAGCAACAAAGAAATGGTACGCAGTTGATACTACGCAAGATGACCCAGAGATATATGTAGCAGATGAAAAAGACAGAATTAATTATATGAATAATTTTGATACTTATGGATTAGATGGATTTGAAGGTATGAAATATTTGCTAGCAGGGCAACTAACTATGAATGAAAGACATTTTCCAAACGGTGTTGTAGAAGCAGCAGGTGACTATGAATTCGAATACCCAGTTTTAGAAGATGAAAACTTTGGTACAACTGAGGTTTCAAATGCAGACGGACTTTCTGTAACATATAGACCAAATGCTCAAGTTGATGGAGATTCTAGTTCAGCAGAATTTAGAGTTAGTTATAGAGGAATGGGAGCAGCTAAAGCTATGGAACAAGGAATATATATGCTAGTAAGATACAATGTTTACAATGAAAAAACAGATAGCTTCACTGTTTCACCATGGTGTTATGTATTACCAGAGGTGTATGCTTTAGATGACCATGAAGAGTATTTTAATTTATATGAAAATCAAGCAATGTATATGGAATTTGCAGCAACAACTGTAAAATCTGTCAGATTATCTGAAACGGACTACGATTATTTAAGATATAGAGGAGACGACAAGAGTATTATTGCAAGAACAGAGAAAATTTACAATGAAAACAGTGGATATTTACCACCGCCATATGTAAAAAAACAGACACCAACACAAACTGCTACATTAGATATACGTGAAAAACCATATCATGTAACAGCTGTTTGGGATGAAGAATTAGCATTAAGTGAAGGCTATACTGAAGATACTATTGGATATAAAATAGAATGTATATCATCTATAGGAGCAGATGTAACTGGAGATAAATATACAGAAATAACAAATTTTACTTGGAATGGAACAGATACAGTAGAATTTGATGTAAAATTTAGCCAAATGTATGCAGACGACAATGTGGATTACAGAATATATCTTACAGGTTTAGTAGGTAAAAATAGTAAAAAAGCTCCAAATCCTGTAACATATGGTGCTAGTAATAAAGTAGAGTGTCCATGTGTACAATCTAGAAGAGGTAGATGGGAAATATATGGTAAGCCAACATTACTTGAAAGTCAAGACCTTTCTACAAATGATTGGAAAACATCAACTGGTGTACCTGTTTCTGAAAAACTAAAAGACAGAATAACACTTGTAACAACTAAAACAACTAAAGAACAAACAGAAAAAATGGAAGAACTAATGGAAAAAGCCTATCCAGACCAAGAAGTTATATCTAGTGCAACATACAATATAACATTATCTGTATGTAAGCTAATGGTAGTAGAAACAGGACATAAAGTAAAAGTAAAACTAGGATTCCCAGAAGGATACGGACCTGAAGATGAAGGTGTAACATATAAAGCATATCACTTTAAAAGAAATGCCATAGGAGAAGTAACAGGAGTAGAAGAAATAGATTGTGTTGTTACACAATATGGTTTAATTATAACATGTGATTCATTCAGTCCATTTACTATTGCAGCAGTAAAATCAGACGAAACAGAAACCACACAACAAAGTAAATCTGTAATTGTAACATCATCAGAAGGTGGTATAATTACTGGGGAAAATATAGATGAAACAAAAATTATTAATCTTGCAGAAAATGAAAGTAAGCAAATTAGTGTAAAACCTGACAAAGGATATGAAATAGAATCTATAACAGTTTGTGGTAAAGAAGTAGAAGTAACAAACAAAGACGCTATGGATGTTACTGTAAACTATGAAGATATACAAAATGCAAACAACATAGTTAATGCAACCTTTGTTGCAAAATCAGTTATTCAAAAAGAGGAAGCAAGAAACGAAGTACTTGTTCAACCAACAGTTACACCAGCTGAAATAACAATGCCAGAAAACATTGAAACAAGTTTAAAACAAACAGTAAAAATAGAACCAACAATAACAGAAACACCAGGTATACAAACATATCAATGGTATAAAGGCGAGGAAAAATTAGAAGGAAAAACAAATAAAGTATTAGAAATAAAAAATGTTACTAAACAAGATGCAGGAGAATACAAATTAAAAGTAACATCAACATTAGACACAGTAAGTGTTGACGTTATAAGCGAACCTTGCACAGTTACAATATCAAGTTTTACAACAGCAATAACAAAATCAACTGATAAAACCTTATACCCAGGGGAGAACTTTGAAGTAACAGTAAATATTAATGACTTTGAAAACATACCAAAAGGATTAATTGCATTAGGTGGCCAATTAGAATATGATACTAATATATTAGAAATAGTAGACATAACAGAACAAAATGGCTGGGATATGGAAAATGGATTTAATGGTAAAAGCTTTAAATTTATTATGGACAACGATAAATATATACTTGAAAATGGTGGGATTTTTACAATAAAATTCAAAGTAGCAGATAATGTAAAAGAAGCAACAACTACAACAATAAAAGTTAAAAATATTGTAGCAAGTAATGCAATAAGAGATATTTCATCAAATGATGTAGAAATTAGTGTTGATGTACAAAAAGCACCAAGTACAATTAAAGCTAATCCAGGTGTACCTTATATAATAGAAGAAGGATTTATTTCAAGAATAAGTGATGAAACGACAGTAAGTGATTTCAAAGAAAATGTAACAGCATCTCAAGCAATAACAATAAAAGATGCTGATGGAAAAACTCTCGAAGACACAGATATTATAGGAACAGGTGCAATCTTACAAGTTGGTGATGATCTACAATTTACATTAATAGTAATTGGAGATATAAATGGAGATGGAGAAATTACTATAACAGATATATCAAAACTAAAACTACATTCTATTGAAGCAGAAGGTGAAATGTTAACAGGTGCTAGCTTAAGAGCAGCAGATTTAGATGGAAATAATGAAATAACTATAACAGATTTAGCACAAATCAAATTAGCATGGTTAGACAAACAAAATTAAAAAGGAGACCAACTATATGAATAAGATAATATCATTATTAAGTTTAAGTATATTGATAACAATATGTTTAGTAGGTAAAGTATATGCTAGCTCTATGTGTAGTGTAAATTTACAAGCACAAGCAACTAATAATGGAGAAATTAGTGTAAATGTTGTATTATCAAATATACAAGACGAAAAAGGAATATATGGACTAAGTGCTATCTTACAGTATGACACAGGAAGTTTAGAATATCTAAGAATGGAAGAACAACAAGGTTGGGATGGTGTTTCATACAATGAAGCTAATGGTAGACTTGCAATTACTAGAAAAGGTAAAGAATTTGCAAAAAGTAATCAAACAGTATTTAAAATCATATTTAGAAAAAAAGTAGAAAACAAGTCAAATGTAGGAATTAACTTAACAAATATAACAGTTACAAATAGTTCTAAAGACAATAAATTAGTAAATGCAAGTACTACAATAAATATAGGAACAAACAATAATAGTGGCAGTGAAGAAAATAACAATCCTGAAACTGGCAATGGTAATAATAATTCAGGAAGTAGCAGTAGCAATAATAATAACAACAACAGTAATAATAATTCAGGAAGTAGCAGCAGCAATAATAACAACAACAATAATAATAGACCAGGAAGCAATAGTGAAAATAACAACAATAATTCTGGAAACAATGGAACAAACAGTAACAATAATAATACAGAAAACAATAATAATGATAATCCAGAAAATAATGAAAGTGATGACATCAATAATAACACAAAAGAAGAAAACAGCAATGAGAACAACGAAGTTCCTGATAATAGCATAAATGAAGAAAATGATAAAGATGCCAACGCAGTAAATGGAAATTTACCGAATACAGGGAATAAGGCAAATACAATAGCTTTAGTAGTTGTAGGAATAGCATTATTGGCAATAATAGTAACAGTTCTATATATTAAAATAAGAAAAATAAACAAGATGGAAAATAAATAAATAGAACAAATCACTCCAATACTGAATACAATAAAAGTATTAGGAGTGATTTTTTATGGCATATTCAGAAAGAGAACTATTAGCAAGAATAGTACAATGCGAAGCACGGGCGGAGAAGGAGACAACGGAATGAAAGCGGTAGCATCAGTAACAATGAACAGAGTAAATAGCACAGAAGGGGAATATGCAAGAATCTCACAAGGAGGGAATATAAGAAACATCATATTTCAAGAAGGGCAATATGACTGCGCAAGAGAAACAATAAGAAACCAATACAACCCACAAAACATCTATAATATGACACCTACAGAATTACACTATTATATTGCAGACTGGGCATTAGCAGGAAATACACTAAACGAAATAGGAGATTGCTTATGGTACTTAAACCCATTTAGACCAAGTTGTGGGTCAACATTTCCAAGTAATGGCTCTGGAACATTTCATACAAGATTAGGAGACCACTGCTTTTATAGGCCAACAAGCAAATATTCCCAAACGTAAAGGAGGAAGAATATGGCAATTTCAGAAGAAAGAACAGACAAAAGAGAAACAAGACAAGTAAACATAGACCAAAATTCACCAGAGATTTTAACAAACCCCATTTATACGCCAGCATTTTTAAGAGAGCAAATAGGAAAATTAATGAGAGTAGAATTTTTAATAGGAACAAACAATTTAGTTGACAGAATAGGCATACTACAAGATGTTGGAGCAAGTTATATTTTATTACGTTCATTTGAAAATGACAGCTTAGTTTACTGTGATATTTATTCTATCAAATTTATTACTATTTCTACAACTGGAATTTATGGTTCTACACCAAATAACAGATATCATTATTATTAAAAATCTGCCATTGGGGACGGACCTTTTTGGCAGAAATCTGTCATTAAGGACCATCCCTAATGGCAGATTTATTTTTTTTTATAATTTGATTGAGAAGAAAATAAAACTATGATATATTTGAGAGGATGAATTTAATTATTTAATTGATAGCAATTTATAGAAAGAGAAAAAAGTTAAACAGAGGAGCAAAAAATGAATTATATAAATGCAGGGAAAAGGGATATACTAATATTTCCTAATTTCAAAGAAATAGAAAAAATACAGAAAATCAGAAATAAATATGATGAACTAGCAAATATAATACCACCACATATAACATTAGGAACTATAGACGAAATTGACGCAAATATAGATTTAAAAGAAACATTTGAAACTATAGTAGATAATATAATAGTTGAGAGTATAGGAGAAAACGAAGAATCAATAGTAGAATTCAAAATAGAATTATAAAAGGAGAAAAACAATGAAGTTAATAAAATTTTTAGCGACTGACGGAATAGAACTAGACGGAATATTATACAATTCCAAAAGCGAAACAAAAAGAATTATACTTGCAGTGCACGGAATGAGCAGTAATTGCATGAAAGAAAGAGACGAAATAATAGCAGAACAAGCAAATGAGAATAATATAGACTATTTCAGCTTTAACAACAGAGGAAGTGAACTTGTAAAATACATAAAAAGAAGTACAGACGGCAAGAAACTATTGGGTGGAACTAGTTATGAAGATGTATTAGAAGGCTACGAAGACATAACAGGAGCAATAATAAAGTTAAAAGAGTTAGGATATAAAGAAATATATTTGCAAGGACATAGTTTGGGTTGCACAAAAATAGTATATACATATAACAAACTAAAAAGAGAAGCAAGTAATGTATTAGAAAATATAAAAGGAATAATATTATTATCATTAGTAGATATTCCAGGAACACTAAATATATATTTAGGAAACAAACTAGACAATTACATAGAGTATGCAGAAAAATTAAAACAAGAAGGAAAGCAAAATGAATTGATGCCAAAAGAAGCTTTTATACATCCAGTAAGTGCAAAAACATTTTTACGTTATGCAAGAGATAACGAAGAAATAGATTTTGCAAGTTACGGCAAAGACACTAGATTAGAAAAAATAAACAATATAGACAGACCATTATTTATGAGATGGGGAAATGTTAATGAAATGATATTGCAAAATGCAGAAGATTTAGTCAATATGTTAAATGAGATAATAAAAAATCCAAATAAGGATATAAATTATATTGATGGAGCGGACCACAGTTACAAAGATAGAAGAGAAGAACTAGCAAAACAGATTATAAGTTTTATTATAAAAAATATTGCATAAAAAAATAATTATTTATATAATATAACAAAAGAAATAAAAGGAGGAACAAAAAATGGACTACAAAGTAATAGGACAAACAGTACCACTAGTAGAAATGAAATTAAATGCAGGAGAATCAGTATACACACAATCAGGAGGAATGGTATACCAATCAGAAGGCATAGAAATGAAAACAAATGCTAGAGGCGGAGTAATGAAAAGCCTAGGAAGAATGTTTACAGGAGAATCTATATTTATGGCTAATTATACAGCAACAAAAGATGGAGCAACAGTAGCATTTGGCTCAACAGTACCAGGAAACGTAATACCAGTAAATTTAGACTCTATGCCAGGAGGAGTAATGTTACAAAAAGGAGCATTTTTATGTGCAGAACAAAGTGTGAATACAGAAGTAGCATTTACAAAAAGATTTAGTGCAGGGTTATTTGGAGGAGAAGGATTTATCTTACAAAAAGCAACAGGTACTGGAAAACTATTTTTAGAAGTTGATGGAGATGCAATAAAAAAAGATTTAGCACCAGGAGAAGTTTTAAAAGTAGATACAGGAAATGTTGTTGCATTTGAGCCAACAGTATCTTATGAAGTAGAAACAATAAAGGGATTAGGAAATATCTTCTTAGGTGGAGAAGGGCTATTCTTAACAAAACTTGTAGGGCCAGGAAGAGTAATTTTACAATCTCAAAACTTCAATGAATTTGCTGGAAGATTAATTCCATATATGCCAAGCTCTAGATAATAATTTTAAACTTAGAAAGGAAAGATAAAAATGGAAAAATCAAAAGTATATTTTAGCAAAGAGATAACACCAGAAAGTGTTATAAAGATTTATGAAACTTTAGGAAAAAACTTAAATGGAAAAGTTGCAGTTAAGCTACACTCAGGAGAAAAAGGAAATCAAAACTATATAAGACCTGAATTTGTAAAAGCAATAGTGGAAAAAGTAAATGGAACAGTAGTAGAATGTAACACAGCATATGAAGGACAAAGAAATAATACTGAAAAACATAAACAATTAATGGAAGAACACGGATGGACAAAATATTTTGATGTAGACATTATGGATGCAGAAGGAAATGACCTAGTTTTAAACATACCAAACGGAAAAGTAATAAAAGAAAATTATGTTGGAAAAAATATGGCTAACTATGACTCAATGCTAGTATTATCACATTTTAAAGGTCATCCAATGGGTGGATATGGAGGAGCATTAAAACAATTATCAATTGGATGTGCTTCATCAGAAGGAAAAAGTTGGATACATTCAGCAGGAGTAACAAAAGATCAAACTAAATTATGGGATAATGTAGCAGAACAAAATAAATTTTTAGAAGCAATGGCAGACAGCGCTTCATCTGTAGTAGAATATTTTAAAGAAAACATTGTATATATTAATGTAATGTGTAATATGTCAGTAGATTGCGACTGTTGTGCAGTAGCAGAAGACCCATGTATGAAAGACATAGGAATTTTAGCTTCACTTGACCCAGTTGCAATAGATCAAGCTTGCATAGACCTAGTAAAGAATTCAAAAGATGAAGGGAAAGAACATTTCTTAGCTAGAGTAGAAAGACAAAATGGAATTCATACAATTGAAGCAGCTGCAGAAATAGGTGTAGGAACAAGAGATTATGAATTAATAGACATTGATAAATAATA
Source organism: uncultured Clostridium sp. (assembly GCA_947648905.1). Taxonomy (GTDB): domain Bacteria; phylum Bacillota; class Clostridia; order TANB77; family CAG-508; genus CAG-269. Next base: position 91,636 of record CANSPP010000002.1, read on the forward strand.
TGTGCTTGCTAAAAGTTTAGATATATGTTATAATAGTATACATAAAAGCTAAACAGCTATGGAGGTACATTATGTTTAAATCTAAAATTTGTAATTCTATTCGGAGGCATTTGAAAGAGAATGGATATGTTCAAGTTCATCCCAAAAACAAAAATCTTCGTAAATATGAAAATTTCAATTTTTCATTCTGGGCAAAAATATTAGACGAAGAAAGTATTTTGATTTTGGTTCAGGACGAAAAAGGAAATTCCGAAGAATATGTCACAGATTATGTTTCTTTTTACAGAACTTACAAATGTTAGAAAAAACGGAAAGCACAATTATTAATTGTGCTTTTTATATTGAAACAAGTAATATAAAACAATGTATTGACATTAATTAATTATCGTGATAAAATACAAACAATAGTTCTTAATGAAAGCTAGGAGGAAAAATGTTTAAATTACATTCAGAATATAAACCAACAGGCGACCAGCCACAAGCAATAGAATATTTATCAAAAGGAATAATGGAAGGTAAGAAATTCCAGACACTTCTAGGAGTTACAGGTTCTCGGTAAAACCTTCACAATGGCAAACATAATAAACAAAGTACAAAAGCCAACATTGGTTTTAGCACATAATAAGACATTAGCAGGGCAATTATACTCGGAATTCAAAGAGTTCTTCCCTGAAAACAATGTTGAGTATTTTGTGTCTTATTACGACTATTATCAACCTGAAAGCTATATACCATCAACAGATACATATATTGAAAAAGACTCATCAATAAACGAGGAAATAGACAAATTAAGACATTCAGCAACATTATCATTATTTGAATCAAGAGATGTAATAATAGTAGCATCAGTTTCATGCATATATGGATTAGGAGACCCCGTAGATTATCAGGAAATGATGTTATCTTTACGTGTAGGAATGAATAAATCAAGAGACCAAGTATTAAAAAAATTAATTACAATGCAATACACAAGAAATGAAATAGACTTCAAAAGAGGAACATTTAGGGCTAAAGGAGATATTGTTGAAATATATCCATCTGACCAATCAGAATCAGCAGTAAGAGTTGAATTTTGGGGAGATGAAATAGAAAAAATAACAGAAATAAATCCATTAACAGGAAAAGCAATAGGAACTAGAAAACACATTTTAATTTCACCAGCATCTCACTATGTTACTACTAAAGATAAAATGGAAAGAGCATTAGGAACAATAGAAAAGGAAATGGAAGAAAGAGTTAAATATTTCAAATCTAAAAATAAACTAATTGAAGCTCAAAGAATAGAAGAGAGAACAAACTTTGATATGGAAATGATGAAAGAAACAGGATTTTGTTCGGGAATAGAAAACTATTCAAGACACATAAGTGGAAGAGAGGAAGGAAGTCCTCCATATACATTGTTTGATTATTTTCCAGATGACTTTTTGTTATTAATAGATGAATCACACGCAACAATTCCACAGGTAAAAGCAATGTATAATGGAGATAGAGCAAGAAAAGAATCACTAATAAACTATGGATTTAGACTTCCATCTGCATTTGACAATAGACCACTAAAATTTGAAGAATTTGAACAAAGAATAAATCAAGTAGTATTTGTTAGTGCAACACCAGCAGATTATGAAAAGGAACACGCAAAAGACAATGTTGTGGAACAAATTATAAGACCAACAGGACTATTAGACCCTAAAATAGAAGTAAAACCAGTAGAAAATCAAATAGATGACTTGATAGAACAAATTAGAATAAGAGTTGAAAGAAAAGAAAGAGTGCTAGTTACAACTTTAACTAAAAAGATGGCAGAAGATTTAACTGAATATTTAAAAAGCTTAGAAATAAAAGTTAATTATATGCATTCAGACACAAAAGCATTAGAGAGAATGGAAATTATACGAAACTTAAGGCTTCGGAGAATTTGATGTTCTAGTAGGAATAAACCTTTTAAGAGAAGGGTTAGACATACCAGAAGTATCACTAGTTGCAATATTAGATGCAGACAAAGAAGGTTTCTTACGTTCAGAAAGGTCACTAATACAAACAATTGGACGTGCTGCAAGAAATACAGATGGTACAGTTATAATGTATGCTGACGAATTAACAGACTCTATGGATAAAGCAATAACAGAGACGAATAGAAGAAGAAAAATTCAAGAAGAATATAATAAAGAACACAATATTACACCAAAAACAATTAATAAATCTGTAAGAGATACAATTTCTATAACAAAAGTAGATGATATAGAAGTGGAATATAAATTAGAAAAAGATGAAGATATAAAAGCAACAATAGAAAAATTGACAGACGAGATGTTAACATATGCAGCTCAAATGGAATTTGAGAAAGCAGCAGAAGTTCGTGACAAAATTAAGGAATTGGAAAAATTAATATAACTTGAGAAAATATACATAATGTGGTATAATATATTTATGACAAAGGAGAAGTATATGCAAAAAGAAAAAAGAGATGCTTGTTTAGCATCTCAAAGAAAAGAAAATGGTTTTATTGTACGGTCTGGAAAAAGCATTTATAGACGGATTAGTGTAAATCCCAATGTCTTCCACAATGAAATTGCTCTTGAAATTATCAATGAAGATAAAAAACTGAAAGGCAACTACCAAAAAAGTAAATTTAAGGGACAACCTGCAGTTTTTTTAGTAAACGAAACACCAGCTATTATGATAGCAAGTGGAATGTCAAAAGTAATTTCTTACAATCCGAGCAAAATCAAAGGTGATAAGTGCCTTGAAAGAGAAGTAGATAAGTATAAAGGGAAAGGATTTACCGAACTGAACATTTTCTTTTAAAAGAGAGACGATAATATTTTCAATTGAATTTATTATCGTCTCTTTACTTTTTAAGAAAAATATGTTAATTTTAGAGTGTAAATTTAGTAACTACAAATAAAAAAAGGGGGTTGAAAATGGATTTTATAATAACCATGGGTTCATCATTTTGGTTTCAATCAATTGCAAAGATATTATTAGGATGTATATTAGCAGGAATAATTGGACTAGAAAGGTCATCTTGGAGTAAACCGGCAGGATTTAGAACACATGCATTAGTAGGGGTAAGTGCAGTTTTGGTTATGATTTGTGGTGAATATATGTCAGAATTATATAATATTGACCCATCAAGAATACCTGCTCAATTATTATCAGGAATAGGATTTATAGGTGCAGGAACAATATTAAGAGATGGTTTCAACGTAAAGGGGTTAACAACAGCAGCAGGACTTTTAACTGTTACTTGTATTGGATTAAGTATAGGTGCAGGATTTTATTTAGGAGGAATTGTAGCAACATTGGTTGCATATATAATCCTTTCATATTCATATAAAATTTCTGATAGATTAGACCATTTTGAATTATTAGAACTAAAAATAAAAATTAATAAAAATGTAAAAGAAACATTAGCACAAATAGAAGATTGCTTAACTGATTATAAAGTAGAAATAAAAAATATAAAAAGACCAAACAAAGATGAAACAGATACAGAAGAAGAAACAGTTAAAATTGTAGGTAACTACAACAAAAAGGGATTTAAGAAGAATGAATTATTAAGTAGGATTACTTCTATAAAAAATGTAAATGAAGTATCAGAAACATAATTTTATATAGAGAAACAAAATAAAACTCTTATGCATATTATAAATAAAGGTGATATGTATGAGAGTTTTTAAAGAATTATATGAAGATGCAAAAAATATAAAGAAAAAAGACCCAGCGAGTAGAAATATTTTAGAAGTAATTATTCTATATCCAGGATTTCATATCTTGGTTTTTCATAGATTAGCTCATTTTTTATATAGACATAAATTAAAATTTTTGGCCAGATTAGTTTCACAGATAGGAAGATTTTTCACTGGTATAGAAATACACCCAGGAGCTAAAATAGGAAGAAGATTGTTCATAGACCACGGTATGGGAATTGTTATAGGAGAAACTACAACTATTGGAAATGACTGTACTATTTATCACAATTCTACACTTGGTGGAACTGGAAAAGATAAATATAAAAGGCATCCTGACTTAGGAAACAATGTTATGGTTGGTGCAGGAGCAAAGGTTTTAGGTCCAATAAAGGTAGGAAATAATGTGAAAATAGGAGCAAATGCAACAGTTTTAACAGATATACCAAAAAATGTTACAGTTGTGAAATGTAATAAGATAATAGAAAAATAGAAAAACGATAATAATTTCAAATGAGATTATTATCGTCTTTTTTATTTTATTGTGCTTCTCCACCTGGTCCAACATATTCAGTTTTTCCAAATGCGATAATCATATAGAAAATAGGTGCTAAGAAGTAAAGTCCAACAGCCCAACCAATATCTTTTCCAAATGATAATGCTAACTTATAAGATAGTACAGCTGTAAGAACAATTCCTGCAATCCATCCTATTATTGGAATAAACATAAGTAGGTATACTAATATTAACCAAGGTGAAAGTCCAGCAATTTTAAATAATATAACAACATTGTAAATTGGAATTATAGATTTCCAACCTGCTTGACCTGCTTTTTTGTACATTTTCCACATAGCAACTATTTGGATAATCGCAATTGCTAATCCGATTAATAGGAAAAATATCATTATTCCTGCCATAGCTCCAAATACTGTTGAGTCAAGTGCTGTAGTGCTGTAATTACTGGTTGCATAATAATTAGAATAATTGTATCCCATAACAAATCCTCCTTTTATTTTTATGTTACTAGAATATTACAAAGTATAAAATATGTCAAGAAAAAACAAAAAATGTCATAAAAATGTAAATTTTTCAAAAACCATTGTATAAAAAAATTTAGTTTGATATAATTTACACAACGACTTAATACATATTATTAAAGGGAGGAAAAAATATGTGCGAAAATAAAGAATGTTGTTGCGAAAATAACGGAAAAGACGCTTTTTTAGAAGAATTATTTTCAGTTTATAAACCAGAAAAAGACAATCTAATTCAAATGTTAAATGAAATACAAGAACATTATGGATATGTTCCCCAAAATGTTCAACAAGAATTATCAGAATTCCTATCAATTCCACTTGCAGAAGTTTATGGTGTTGTTACATTTTATTCAAGGTTTTCATTAGAACCACAAGGAAAATACAAAATAGCAGTATGCTTAGGAACAGCTTGTTATGTAAAAGGCTCACAAAAAATAATGGACAGACTAACAGATAGATTAAAAATAGAACCAGGACAAACAACAAAAGATGGATTATTTACAATAGAACCAACTAGATGTGTAGGTGCATGTGGTTTAGCACCGGTATTTACGATAAATAATGAAGTTTATGGAAAAGCTACTGTTCAAAAATTAGACCAAGTATTAGACGAATTGATTAAAGCAGAAAATAATAATTAGATATATACAAAATAAGACAAAAGTCTTAAAGGAGGTAAAGATGAAAACTTTAGAAGAACTTCATAAAATTAGAGAAGAAAAAAGAAAAGAACTAGAATTAAGAGTAAATACTAAAGCAGATACAAGAGAAAAACACATTTTAGTATGTCACGGAACAGGGTGTACATCTTCTAAATCACCTGAAATTCTAGACAATTTTAAAAGAATATTAAAAGAAAAGAACATAGAAAATGTAAGAGTAATAAAAACAGGATGTTTTGGATTATGTGCAAAAGGTCCAATTGTAATAATAAGACCTGAAGACACTTTTTATGCGAATGTAACACCAAATGACTGCGAAGAAATTATTCAAACACATATAGTAGAAGGAAAAAATGTAGAAAGACTACTTTGCAAAGATATTGATGGAAAAAGAGTAAATAGTTTAGATGAACTATCATTCTACAAAAAACAAAAAAGAATTGCACTAAAAAATTGTGGTGTAATAAATCCAGAGAACATTGATGAATATCTAGCTTTTGACGGATATAAAGCCTTAGAAAAATGTTTAAAAGAATTATCACAAGATGATGTAATAAAAACAATAATAGATTCAGGTTTACGTGGAAGAGGTGGAGCAGGTTTCCCTACAGGAAAGAAATGGGAACTTACAAAAGCATCAGAAGGTGAACAGAAATATGTTGTTTGTAATGCAGATGAAGGAGACCCAGGGGCATTTATGGATAGAAGCATATTAGAAGGAGACCCACATTCTGTTTTAGAAGCAATGGCAATTGCAGCATATTGCATAGGTGCAAATAAGGGATACATATATGTAAGAGCAGAATATCCAATAGCTGTAAAAAGATTAGAAATAGCAATAAACCAAGCAAGAGAATACGGGATTTTAGGAAAGAATATTTTTGATACAAACTTTGATTTTGATATAGAAATAAGACTAGGTGCAGGAGCATTTGTATGTGGAGAAGAAACAGCACTATTAGAATCAATTGAAGGAAGAAGAGGACAACCAAGAGTAAAACCACCATATCCAGCACAATCAGGATTATGGGGAAAACCAACTTTAATAAATAATGTTGAAACATATGCAAATATAGCTCAAATAATTCTAAATGGAGCAGATTGGTATTCATCAATAGGAACAGAAAATTCAAAAGGAACAAAGGTATTTGCATTAGGAGGAAATGTAAATAATATTGGACTAGTAGAAGTACCTATGGGAACAACTTTAAGAGAAATTGTTTATGACATAGGTGGAGGAATTCCAAATGGTAGAGAATTTAAAGCTGCGCAAACTGGTGGACCATCAGGTGGCTGTATTCCAAAAGAACATTTAGATACTCCAATTGATTATGAGTCTTTAAAAGAAATTGGCTCTATGATGGGGTCTGGTGGATTAATTGTTATGGATGATACAAAATGTATGGTATCACTTGCAAAATTCTATTTAGAATTTACTGTTAGCGAAAGCTGTGGTAAATGTACTCCTTGCAGAATTGGAACTAAAAGAATGTTAGAAATATTAGAAAAACTATGTAATGGAGAAGGTACAGAATTAGACGTGTACAGACTAGAAAAGCTTGCAGCAAATATTCAAAAATCAAGTATATGTGGTTTAGGTCAAAGTGCTCCAAACCCAGTTATTAGTACTTTAAAATATTTTAGAGAAGAATTTAGAGAACATTCAACACAAAAAGTATGTAGAGCTTTGGAATGTAAAGCTATGTCAAAAATAACTGTAAATGAAGAAAAGTGTAAAGGTTGCGGCTTATGCCAAAAACATTGCCCTGTGGATGCAATCAAGGGAGAAGGAAGAGATAAAAGAGTTATTGACCAAGATAAATGTATTAAGTGTGGTACTTGCCTAGCAAGTTGTCCATTTAAGGCAATAGGGTAATTTTTAAAATAATAATAGGAGGAAAAGTAATGGAAGAAAATTTAGTTACTTTAACAATAGATGGGCAAGAAGTAAAAGCAAAAAAAGGAACAACAATTCTACAAGCAGCAAGACAAGCAGGAATAGATATTCCAACATTGTGTTTCTTAAAAGAAATTAACGAGGTCGGAGATTGCAGAATGTGTATTGTAGAGGTAGAAGGTAGACGTGGTTTTGCAACATCTTGTATTCAAAAAATAGAAGAAGGAATGGTAGTACATACACATACACCAGCAGTAATGGAAGCAAGACATACAATATTAGATTTAATAATATCAAATCACGCAAAAGATTGCTTAACTTGTACACGTTCAGGAAACTGTGAATTACAAGAGTTAGCTACAAAATTCAACATTTCAAAAATAGAATTTGAAGGGGAAAGAGCAGAACACAAAGTTGACGACTTATCTCCATCAATTGTGAGAGATTTTAATAAATGTATTTTATGTAGAAGATGTGTGGCAACTTGTAAAAATGTACAAAAAATAGGGGCTATAGATTGTGTTAATAGAGGTTTTGACTCTTGCATTTCAACAGTAGGAAATTTGAGTTTGAATGACGTAAACTGTACATTTTGTGGTCAATGTATAGAGGCTTGCCCAACAGGAGCATTACACGAAAAAGAAACAATAGATGAATTATGGTTAAAACTAAAAGACCCAGAAACAGTTGTGTTAGTCCAAACAGCACCAGCAGTTAGAGTTGGCCTAGGAGAAGAATTTGGAATGCCAATTGGCACAAATGTTACTAAAAAAATGGTAACAGCATTAAAAAGATTAGGATTTGATAAAGTATTTGACACAAACACAGGTGCTGACCTTACAATTATGGAAGAAGCAGCAGAATTTGTAGAAAGATTTACAGAAAATGATAATTTACCAATGTTAACATCTTGCTGTCCAGCTTGGATTAAATTTATAGAAAGTTATTATCCAGAGCTGTTGCCAAACTTATCAAGTTGTAAATCACCACATCAAATGTTTGGAGCAATATTAAAAACTTATTATGCTAAAAAAGAAGGAATTGACCCTGAAAAAATTTATACAGTATCAGTAATGCCTTGTATTGCTAAAAAATTTGAACGCACACGCCAAGAAATGAAAAATAACCAGCTTTTAGATGTAGACAATGTAATTACTACTCGTGAACTTGCAAGAATGATTAAACAAGCAAATATAGACTTTGATAAATTAGAAGACAGCGACTTTGACGCTCCAATGGGAGAAGCAACAGGTGGAGGAGCAATCTTTGGAACAACAGGCGGAGTTATGGAAGCAGCACTAAGAACAGCACAAGATACATTAACAGGAGAAAGCTTAGAAAAAATCGATTTTGAACAAGTTCGTGGTGGAGATGGAATAAAAAGAGCAACTGTAAATATTGCAGGAAAAGACGTTAAAATAGTTGTAGCAAGTGGATTAGCTAATGCTAGAACAATATTGGATGAAATAAAGTCAGGAAAAGCAGATTATAAATTTGTGGAAATAATGGCTTGCCCAGGTGGATGTGTTATGGGTGGAGGTCAACCTATTAAAAGTTCTAAGACAATTTCAGATGTGGATGTTAGAAAGTTAAGGGCTGATAGTTTGTATTCTATTGATGAAAAGAGTACTATTAGGAAGTGCCACGAAAGTCCAGTGATGAAGAAGTTGTATACAGAGTTTTTGGAAGAACCTGGTAGCTATAGGGCTCATAAATTGCTACATACGCATTATAATAAAAGAGATAAGTATAAATTGGATAAATAAAACGATAAAAAGCATATTATAATATTTTCAAAAGTTTTTCTGTCAGAATATTTTTTATAGCAATTGTAACCAAATAATTTAGGCACCTCTCAAAGCGAGTTTGAGATTCTCCTAAATTATTTGATAACATTTGCTAATTACAAAATATTTTCCGTTCAAACTTTTTTAATATTATAATATGCTTTTTTATTAAAATTTAAAATAATATTTAATTATCTGCAGTTGTTGTTTTGTCTTTCATTGTTGTTGTTATTGTTGTTTTGATTATTTCTGTTTTGGTTATTTTTGTTTTCTTTATTTTTCTTTGACATTGAAAAGCACCTCCATCAAAATCTTAATTTTATTATTTGCAAAAAAAATAAAATTATTCAACTATTAATTTGTTTTTTCATATTATTTGTTATATAATAGTTGCGGAGCAAATTAAAAGGAAGTGTTAAATAATGGAATTTAAAAATAAAAAATTAGAAGAATTTAATAAAAATCTATTTAACAAAAAAGTAGCAATTATTGGCTTAGGTGTAAGTAATATACCTTTAATTGATTATATGTATGATAAAAAAGCGAAAGTAACTGTATTTGATGACAGAGAAGAAGATAAAATACCAAAAGAAATTATGGACAAAATAAAAGAATATAAATTTGAATTTTCTTTTGGAAAGGATAATTTATCAAAATTAAAAAATTTCGACATAATATTCCGTTCGCCAAGTTGTATGCCAACAAGACCAGAATTAGAAGAAGAGGCAAAAAATGGGGCAATAGTAACAACTGAAATAGAAATGCTTATGCAAATGTGTCCTGCAAAAATCATAGGTGTTACAGGAAGCGATGGAAAAACTACAACAACAAGTTTAATTTATGCAATTTTAAAAAAAGCAGGATATAATACATATTTAGGTGGAAATATTGGAACACCTTTATTTACAAAGTTAGAGGAAATGACGCCAGAAGATGTTGTTGTTTTAGAATTAAGTAGTTTTCAGTTGATGGGAATGAAAATTAGTCCACATATAGGTGTTATTACTAATATTACTCCAAATCATTTAAATATACATAAAGATTATCAAGAGTATATAGATGCTAAAAAGAATATATTTAAATATCAAAATGAAAATGATATAGTGATTTTAAATTATGATAATGAAATTACTAGAAATTCAGCAAAAGAAGCTATGTCAAAAGTAGTGTTTTTCAGTCATAAAGAAAAATTGGAAAATGGATTTATAGTTGATGGAAAAATTATAAAAAGATGTGAAGATGATATAAGAAAGCATATTATAGAGACAAAAGATATTGTATTAAGAGGAGAGCATAACTACGAAAATGTTGCAACAGCATTGGCGGCAACAGCAACTTTAGTAAATGAAGATGTGGCAGTAGAGGCTATAAAAGAATTTAAACCAGTAGAGCACAGAATAGAGTTTATAAAAGAAATAAATAAAGTAAAATGGTATAATGATTCTGTTAGCTCTTCTCCAACTAGAACAATTGCTGGACTTAATTCATTTGATGAAGAAATTGTACTTATTGCAGGTGGTTATGATAAAAATTTAGATTATACACCAATTGCAAAACCAATTGTAGAAAAAGTAAAAAAATTAATTTTGATAGGGCAAACATCAGGAAAAATATATGATTGCGTAAAAGAAGAAGCAGAAAAGCAAAATACTAAAATAGATATTTATATGTGTAATACGTTAGAAGAAACTGTAAATCTTGCAAAAAGAGTTGCAAAACCACATCAAGTTGTATTATTTTCTCCTGCTAGTGCAAGTTTTGATATGTTTAAGAACTTTGCAGATAGGGGAGAGCAATTTAAAAAATTAGTAAATGAATTATAATCACATATTCAAAAAAATCTCCATATTATATATAAAATAATGAGGAGGTTTTTTTATATGTATCAAAATGAATCAGTAAATGATTACATAAGAAGCATTTTAGGATATCCAACTACAAATTCAATGTATATAGATAATACTCAAATGGACTATTCTATGATGAACCAACAGCCAAGCATAAATGAGGATTTAGAAAGCTGTTATCCAGAGATTTATAGAATAATTTATCCAATGGTAACACAAAGATGTTCTAGAATTACAGAACCTGTTACAAGAGAGCTAATTGACAGTATGACAGATGAAATTTATTCAGCAGTAGAAGTAACTAATGAAGTTCAATTGAATATTAATTTACAAAATACAACCACAACAACTAGACCAGAAAATAGAACTACAGTTACTAAAGATTTAAACAAAAGAGAGCCAGCAAGAGAAGATAGAAGTGAAGATAGGCAATTCCGAAGAAATAGTACTTTACAAGATTTAATTAGAATATTACTTATTAGAGAGCTTTTAAATAGACCAGGAAGACATAGACCAAGACCACCATTTCCAGGAGGTCCAGGAAGGCCACCATTTCCTGGTAGACCACCAATGATGCCAAGAGATTATGATATTTATGAACAATAAGAATTAAGGAAGAAACTAAAATTTAGTTTCTTCCTTTAAATTATGTGAACAAATTGTACAAATTTAGAAAAATGTGGTATAATTAATATGTTAGAACTCTAATAAAGGGGGATAAGAATATGAATAAAGAAGTAATAAAAAATAAAATAATAGCAATATCAGGTCAACCTGTCACAGGAAAATCAACTACAATAAAAACATTAAAAAACAAGCTTTTAGAACAAGGTTACAAAGAAGAAAATATACACACAATATCAACAGGGGAACAATTCAGAAAATATTTTAATACAATGGTGGAATTTATAAAAAATTTAGATAATCCCGATAAATTAGAAAAAACAAAAGAAATGGAAACAATAATGAAAAGTTCTGAATCAAGAAACGCATTTATTAAATCACTAATAGAATTAAAAGATGCAAAAATAGATTTATCTAAATTTTCAGTTGAACAAGCTAATAGTCTAAAAGAACTTAATGAAGTAAGACAAATAATAGATAATTTGATAGATGAAGATATCAAACAAAAAGGAATTGAAATAAATCAAGAAGAACGACCAAATGATATATGGATTTTTGATTCAAGGCTAGCTTTTCATAATATTCCAGAAGCATTTTCTGTTAGACTAACTTCAAATCCTGAGGTAGCAGCTCAAAGGGTATTCAATGACCAAACAAGAGGAAAAGAAGATAAATACAAAACAGTGAAGGAAGCCTTAGTAGCAAGAGAAAATAGAAGAAAAGGTGAACAGGAAAGATACAAAAAGAGATATGGTGTGGATTTAGAAGATGATAAAAATTATGATTTAATAATAGACACATCTTATTCAAAACCAGAAGATATAGCAGACACAATAGTTACTTGCCTAGATAGATATAAAGAAAATAAAAAATTTGCACAAAAATGGGCAAGCCCTAAAATATTTCTTCCGCTTCAAGGTGAACGTGAAACAGGTAATGGATTTAACGATGTACTAAGTAGTATAGCAGAATTTGGATATATACCAAGTGAAGCAATTGAAACTGTTGAAGTTGATGGACGTCAATATATAATAGAAGGTCATCATAGAAATTTTGCTTTAGCATCTTTAGGAAAAACATTAGTGCCATATGAAGTGTTAGCAAAAGATGATGAAGAAGTTCCAATTTATAAGGGCGCAACAGCTAGACAAAGAGCAGAAAGTCTAGAAAAACTATATTTAACAGGACATGAGCAATTTATCGAATTTGGAGAAAATGGAAAAACTTTTTCTTATAAAGATATCTATCCAGATGTGTATGATAAATTTAATAAAGAAAAAGAAGATTCTGAACGTTAATTATTGAATAAAAATGGATATATTTGAAAAAATATTTTCCATTTTTTTCTTTTTCTTCTTAATTTTTTTCGAATATAATTTTTTAATTTACAAACAATAAAATTATAAAACTTTGAAAGGTGGTAAATTAAAAATGAAAGTTAAAGATTGTATGTGTAGCGATGTTTGCTGCGTAAAACCAGAAACAAAAATTAGTGAGGTTGCAAAGTTAATGTCAGAACATCATATTGGTTGTATACCAGTATGTGATACAAACAATTGCATTTGTGGAATTGTAACAGATAGAGACGTTTTACTTCGTTCAGTATGCTGTAATAAAGATGCAAATACAACACCAATTAGTGATATTATGACCTGTAATGTATGTACTTGTAAAGAAGATGACGAAATGTCAAATGCAGAATCAAAAATGGGGCAAAACCAAATAAGAAGATTACCAGTATGTGATAAAGATAACAAGGTAATAGGAATTTTAACAATAGGGGATTTAGCACAAAATGGTCAAACATTAGGAAACCAAGAAGTTTGTACTACAATTGAAAATATTTGTAATTGTCATTCACACAAAAACGCTGAATAAGAAATAGGGGAGACGGATATTATTCCGTCTCTTTGCATATAATAAGACTGATAGGAGGATATAAATGATTTTTGATGTTTCTTATTGGACAAGAGTTGGAAAAAGAATATTATATGTAGTATTTTTATTACTAGGGTTATACATAGGATTAAAGTTATCTATATTTTATATGCCATTTTTAGTTGCATTTATAATATCATTAATGATAGAACCTGCAATAAAATTTATAATGGAAAAAACAAACCTAACTAGAAGAACAAGTTCGATTATAATATTTACAATTGTTTTAATTGTTTTGTTAGGCACTATTTCGTGGTTACTTATAACATTATTTTCAGAATCCTCTAGTCTACTACAAGGATTAAATGATTATTTTGGAAAAGCATATAATCAATTTCAAAATTTATTATCTGCATTTAATTTTGATAAAATAAAATTATCAAATGAATTATTGTCAGTAATAAATAATTCAACAACAAACATATTAGAAACTGCATCAAATTGGCTTAGAAATTTTTTAACAGGATTAATATCTTTTGTAACAAGTTTACCTTCTATTGCGATATGTGTGGGAATATCAGTAGTTGCTCTATATTTTATTTGTGTTGACAAGATTTATATATTAGACCAAATAGAATATCATTTACCAAAAGTTTGGGTAAGAAAGTTAAAATTACATTTAACTGATTTGATTTCAACATTAGGTGGATATTTAAAGGCTCAAGCCACATTAATTCTTGTTTCTTTTATTATTTCGCTAATTCGGTTTGTATATACTAGAATTTGCTGGGTTTAATGTGCAGTATCCACTATTAATGGCTTTATTTATAGGATTTGTTGATGCTCTTCCAATCTTACGGTTCAGGTAGTGTAATGGTTCCATGGGCTATTATTTGTGCAATTAATGGAGATATTAATCTAGGGATTGCAATTATTGTTTTGCTTGTTATAATGTCTGTGGCAAGACAAGTTTTAGAACCTAAATTGGTTAGTAAAAACATTGGTGTTCATCCTATTTTTACTTTAATTGCTATGTATACAGGATTTAAAGTTATTGGGATTTTTGGTCTTTTAATAGGTCCTATTGTATTGATTATTTTTAAGAATATTTTTGCTAATTTAATTGACCAAGGTGTATTTAAGACAATTTTTGACAGAAAGTAGGATTATGTATAAGCATAAACTAGCCAAAATTAGAAAAATATGGTATAATATTATTATATGTTTCGAAAAAGAGAATGGGAGTGAAATTATGCCAGGATATATAATACACATAGCAACAGCACAAGAATATTTAAGAAAACACAAAAAAGAATTTTCAGAAGAATTTATAGAAGGAACAATAGCCCCAGATTTTACTAATGACAAATCTAAAACACATTATGGAAAGTCGCCTGCATATACTAATTTGAACAATTTCTTGCAGAATAATAGTATAGATACAGACTTTAATAAGGGATATTTCCTACATCTTGTTACAGATTACTTGTTTTATAATAAATATTTAACTAAAATTAGTAAACCTCAAATTTATGATGATTATGATTTTACAAATAAATACTTAATAGAAAAATATAATATAATCATTCCAAAGAGTGTAAAGGATAAGGTATTCTTCAAAGAAGGAAAACCTCAATTATTATCACTAGAAATGGTAAATAAATTAATAGAAGAAGTTTCGAATTTAAATTTAGAAGATATACAAAAAGAAGTAAAAAACAATAATCCTATATGGAATTCGTACAAAAATTTAGTGTAAAAGAGGTGGTTAAATGATTGCATATAAATATGGTTCATATGATATTTTAAGGGCAGATGATTTAAAAGAATTGGATAAGTACATACAATTAAGTAAAGAAGAAGGGGCCGAATACTTTGCTTTGGGTATTTATGATGATAATTTGTTTGAACAATTGGGATTTGACAAGCCTTTAAAAAGCGTAGAAGATAGAATGAAGATTATGGAACAAATAAGAGGTGTTGATTTTGTTTTTCCAATTAATAGTTTAGAACCTAAAATAATAGAAAAAAGATTAAAAGAGCAATATAAACAATTTATTAAAGAGGATAAACAATCGAAAGTAGAAAAAGAAAAAGAATATGAATTTGGATATGCGCCAGGTACATATGATTTGTTCCATGCAGGTCATTTGGAAAATTTACAAATAGCATCAGGACAATGCAAAAAATTAATTGTAGGTGTAAAATCAGATGAATTAGTTTTAGAGCACAAAAATAGAATGCCAATTATATCAGCTGAAGAAAGAATGGAAATACTAAGACATTTTAAATTTGTATATGGTGTATATGAATATTATACTAGAAATCTTCATATAGCTAATGATTATATAAAAAATAGATTTGGAAAAGAAGTAGATGCCGTATTTTTAGGTTCAGACCTACGTAAGGATTTTGCAGATACAGAAGGAATAAATATAGTTTTTACACCACGAAACCCTGAGATGATGAAAAAGAGATCTACAACAACATATAGAAAATTAATGTTGGGACATGAAAAAAATAGAAAATATACATCTGACAATATAATTGGAAAAACAAATTTGAATACTAACAAAAAGGATAGCATATGTAAAGAAGATTATGAAGAACGTTAGAAGTATAAACACAAACAGCAGAAATAAATGATTGTAATCAAAAAATAAAAAGTAAGAAGTAGGATAAATTTTATCTTACTTCTTATTTTTATTATAAAATTCCAAAAGTTGGAATATAGCTTTCGTCAGGCGGATAAACATACTCATCATTAGGTTTATTTGTTTTATTAATCGCAGTAACCTTTACAATAGGCATAGCACCATGATAATCACCCTTATAAATCTGACCAGTAATTTCTACCCAAGTATCATTTTCAAAATCTTTTGCATTATCACATTCGCATAAAAAACCAACAATAACACTTTGAAAATCAGAAGATATAATCATATCTCTAGCAAGTATAAACTGATTTTCTTTTAAGTCTAAAACTCTATACACATATCCAGTAAAATTAACTTTCGTTCCAACATAGTCATCAATATTATCGTGTACAGCCTTTAAAACATTAGTATAATTTTTTGAAGTTATTTTATTAACATTTTTGCTTGGTAGGCAAGAAGAAGCCGAATTAGATGCACCTGTAAATATTTTAAACATTACAACAGCTAGAATACACAACAACAATGCTAGCATTATAATAAATATCAATTTAAATGTTTTACTTCCATTAATTTTAAAATTATAAACAAACATAGTAATTCCTCGTTTCTAAAATATAAGTTCTTATTTAAACTTATGATGTATTAATAAAAATATTCTTAAATAACTTGCTAAAAATTATTTTTAGTGATATAGTAACAAAGTAGAAAAATATAACATTAGGAAGGATTGAAATTAATGAGTTTATTTAGTAAAATGTTCAAATCTTATAGCGAAAAAGAAGTAAAGAGATTAGCGCCAATTGTTGAGAAAATCAACAGCTTAGAAGAAGAAATCTCAAAATTAAGTGATTTAGAACTAAAAGGAAAAACAGAATATTTCAAAAATGAATTAAAAAACGGAAAAACATTAGACGACTTATTACCAGAAGCATTTGCAGTAGTAAGAGAAGCTTCTAAAAGAGTTTTAGGAATGCGCCACTTTGACGTACAATTAATAGGTGGTATTATATTACACCAAGGTAGAATTGCCGAAATGAAAACAGGAGAAGGAAAAACATTAGTTGCAACATTACCAGTATATTTAAATGCATTAGAAGGAAAAGGTGTACACGTAATTACAGTTAACGATTATCTAGCAAAAAGAGATAGTGAATGGATGGGAAAATTATATAAATTCTTAGGACTATCTGTTGGGTTAGTAATAGCAGGAATGGAACCACAAGAAAAACAAGCTGCTTATAATGCAGATATAACATATGGAACAAATAATGAATTTGGATTTGACTACTTAAGAGACAATATGGTTATATACAAAAATCAATTAGTACAAAGAGGATTACATTATGCAATAGTGGACGAAATCGACAGTATTTTAGTTGACGAAGCACGTACACCATTAATAATATCAGGACGTGCAAATGAATCATCTGACCTTTACAAAAAAGCAGATAGCTTTGTTAGAAAATTAACACCAAAAGTTATAGTAGAAGAAGATGTAAAAGATTTTGACCAAGCAGAAGATAACGAAAAATATGATTATATAGTAGACTTAAAAGCAAAATCAGCATCATTAACACAAAAAGGTATTAAAAAAGCAGAAGAAACATTTGGATTAGAAAACTTTAACGATTTAGAAAACTCAACATTAGTACATCACGTTAACCAAGCATTACGTGCATATGGAGTTATGAAAAATGAAATAGACTACATCGTAAAAGATGGAGAAGTTCTAATTGTAGACGAATTTACAGGACGTATAATGTATGGAAGAAGATACAACAATGGATTACATCAAGCAATTGAAGCAAAAGAAAAAGTAAAAATTGCAGATGAATCAAAAACACTTGCAACAATTACATTCCAAAACCTATTTAGAATGTATGATAAATTATCAGGAATGACAGGTACTGCAATGACAGAGCAAGCTGAATTCCAAGAAATATATAACTTAGACGTTATAGCAATACCAACAAATAAGCCAATGGTACGTAATGACGAAAATGATGTTGTATACAAAAATGAAAATGCAAAATACAGAGCAATTGTTGAAAGCATAAAAGAAAGTCACAAAAAAGGTCAACCAGTACTAGTTGGTACAGTATCAATTGAAAAATCAGAAAAACTTTCAAAACTATTAAAACAAGAGGGAATAAAACACGAAGTATTAAACGCAAAATATCACGAAAAAGAAGCTGAAATAATTGCACAAGCCGGAAAATATGGGGCAGTTACAATAGCAACAAATATGGCCGGACGTGGTACTGACATTATGTTAGGTGGAAATAGTGAATATTTAGCAAAAGAAGAAATGAGAAAAAACAAAGTTGCTCCTGAATTAATAGAAGAAGCAAACACATATTATGAAACTGATGACAAAGAGATTTTAAATGCAAGAGAGCAATTCAATAAATTAGTAAAAAAATATGACGAACAAATAAAAGATGAAAAACAAAAAGTAATAGACGCTGGAGGTCTAAAAATAATTGGTACAGAAAGACACGAATCAAGAAGAATTGACAATCAGTTACGTGGACGTTCTGGACGTCAAGGAGATGTTGGTGAATCTAAATTCTACATTGGATTAGATGATGATTTAATGAAAATTTTTGGTGGAGATATGATTACAAAAGTTTACAACACATTAGGAGCAGACGAAAATATGCCAATAGACTCTAAAATGATATCAAATGCCGTAGAAAATGCTCAAAAGAAAGTAGAAGGAAGAAACTTCAGTACTCGTAAAAACGTATTAAAATATGATGATGTTATGAACACACAAAGAAATATAATCTACACACAAAGAAGACAAGTTTTAGATGGAGAAAATATTCACGACAGTATATTATCTATGATAGAATTTGTAGCTAGCAGTCTTCCTCATATGTATATTGAAGGAGAAAGTGGAGAGTTAAATGTAGAGTCTTTAAATACAGAAATAACAAATCAATTTGGAATAAATATGTTAGATTACATCAAAGAACATAAAAACGATGTAGAAGCAATTTCAGAAGAATTAACTAAAAAAGCATTAGAAACATATAAACAAAAAGAACAAGAAATTGAACCAGAACAATTAAGAGAACTTGAAAGAGTTGTTATGTTAAAAGTTGTAGACGAAAAATGGATGACACATATTGATAGTATGGACGAATTGAAAAATGGAATTGGACTTCGTGCATATGGTCAAAAAGACCCAGTTGTACAATATCAATTAGAAGGTTCTGAAATGTTTGAAGAAATGATTAATGATATCAAATTTGATGTAACAAAAATATTAATGCATATTAAAGAACAAGAAAACGCAACAAGACAAGAAACAGTTAAAATCACAGGAGCAGCTTTAGAAGCAATACACGATGTAGATGGTGGTGCTAAAATTGGTTCAGATATTGATAGAACAGTTCGCAATGATGGACCTAAAGTAGGTAGAAATGACCCTTGCATTTGTGGCTCAGGAAAGAAATATAAGAATTGTTGTGGAAAAAATAAATAATAATGAGAAAGACGAAGTTTTAAAATGAAAAATTTCGTCTTTTTTTAATATTTTACTTACAAAAATTATAAAAAATGATAAAATCAATAATATTTCAATCTTTAAACTTTATAATAATATCAGAAAGGAAATTGATAATGAAAATATTAATAATAGAAGATGAATATAGTTTAGCTGATGCAATAGCAGAAACATTAAAAAAAGAAAATTTTACAGTAAGCATAGTAACAGATGGGGAAGAGGGAGAAAACGAAGCGTTAACAAATGTTTACGATTTAATTCTTTTAGATATTATGCTACCAAATAAGAGTGGATTTAAAATTTTAGAGAATTTAAGAAAAGAAAAAATAGAAACACCAATTATTATCTTAACTGCTAAATCTGAAATAACAGATAAACTAAATGGACTAGAAAATGGTGCAGATGATTATATTACAAAACCGTTTCATATGCGAGAATTAGTGGCAAGAGTAAAAATTATTTTAAAAAGAAAAACAAATATGGAAGATGCATCAATTTTAAAATATGACGATTTAAAATTAGATATTAGAACTGGAAAAATGATTTCAAACAACAATGAAATTGCAATAAATGGTAAAGAATTAGACTTACTAGAAATATTGCTATTAAATAAGAACCAAATTGTTAATCGTGAGATGTTGGCAAATAAAATATGGGGATATAATAGTGATGCAGAATATAATAATGTAGAAGTATATGTTTCGTTTTTAAGAAAAAAATTAAAACTCATTAAATCAAATGTAAAAATAAAATCTGTTAGAGGTATAGGATATAAAATGGAGGTAGAAGATGATTAAAAAATTGAGTAAAAGAATATTTTTGCTTATGATGACATCTTTGAGCATAGTTGTTTTAGGCATTATTATATTGTTTGCAATTTTAAATTACAGAAATACAATAAATACAGCAACTTTAATGATGGATAGATTTGTAAATGGAGAAACAAGAAAGAATATAAATGATAGATTAGAAGGCGAAACTATAAATCCTAGAACAAATATTGAAGGATTGTATTACATACAAGTAGAAGATTCAAAAGTAATTGAAAATTCAAATATTTATAAAAACGAAACAATAGAGGAATATGCTATCAAAGTAAGTAAAAGAAATCAAGAAAACGGAATTATTGGAAATTATATATACAAAATCAGAAAGACAAAGGGTAATATAATAAATGTAATGCTTATGGAAAATGAAGAAGCAATTTTACATTCAAAGAAAATAATAATAGTTTCAGCTATAACTGCAATTCTATCATTGATTATTATATATTGGGTAGCAAAAAAAGTATCAAAATTTATAGTAAAACCTGTAGAAGAAACATTTGAAAAGCAGAAGCAATTTATTTCAGATGCATCACATGAACTAAAAACACCACTTGCTGTAATTGAAGCAAATGTGGATGTATTGGAAAATGAACTTGGAAATAACAAATGGATGAAATATATCCAAAACGAAATTGAAAGTATGAATAAATTGATAAATGAATTATTATTACTTGCTAAAATAGAAAACATTGATAATGTAAGAGAATATAAACAATTTGATGTATCAAAAGAAACAGAAATTATAACTTCGATGTTTGAAAGTATGGCCTATGAAAAAAAGGTGAAATTAATTAGTGATATTCAAGAACATATTACAATGAATGGAAATAAAGAAGATATAGAACATATTTTATCTACATTAATAGATAACGCAATAAAGCATACCGAAGCTGAAAAAGAAGTTATTATAGAGTTAATTAAAGAAAAAAATGATATAATAATTCAAGTAAAAAATATTGGACAAGCAATCCCAAAAGAAGAAAGAGAAAAAATATTTGAAAGATTTTATCGTGTTGATAAATCAAGAAATAGAAATGAAAAAAGATATGGATTAGGACTTTCAATTGCTAAATCTACCGTAGAAAAATATAAAGGAAAAATAGAAGTTGACTTTAAAGATGGATTTACTATTTTTAAAGTACTACTACCAATTTAATAGATTATGAAATCAAGATATCCCTATAAAAATAAGGAATATCTTGATTTTTTTGAATTTCCTAAAACTTTAATTTATTCAATAATTTTTCAATCTTTATATAGTATAGTAGTACTAGATTAGGAGGGAATAAAAATGTATATTTTAAAAAACAGTTTAGTTTCAATTATGAGAAACAAAGGAAGAAATATTTTAATTGGTATAATTATTTTAGTTATATCATGTGCATCAACAGTTACTTTGGCAATAAGAAATACAGCAAATAATTTAGTGAAAGATTATGAAGAATCACATAATATTATTGCATCAATTTCATTTGATAGACAATCACTAACAAATAATTTTAAAGGTGGTGCTGATAATCAAAAAGGTAATATTGAAGCATTTAATAATATTGAATATTTCAAATTAGAAGATGTAAAGAATTATGGAGAAAGTGAGTATCTAAAAGGATATTACTACTTATATTCGACATCTCTAAATAGTGACAGCTTAACTAAAGCAACAGATTCATATGAATATGAAGTAGAAGATACAAAAACTACAACTAGTACTACAAGTACAACAACTGGTGGAAATAATGGCGGAATGGGAAAAGGCGGTGAAGGAGGAGAAAGACATACTATCACAAATAATAATACAACTACAGTTATAACAAAATCAAAAGAAATTTTCCAAAGTTCAAGAAATTTAACAGGAGATTTTGAACTTGATGGTTATTCTTCATATGATGCAATGACTGAATTTATAAGTGGAGCATATAAAGTAACAGATGGTGAAATGATTTCAGATTTTGAAAGTTTGGAATGTGTTATAAATTCAGAATTAGCAACAATAAACGAAATAACAGTAGGGGATACAATTACTTTAAAAAATCCAAATACAGAAGTTACATATGACTTTATAGTAAAGGGAATATATGAAGATAATTCAAATTCTGATGATTCATCTAGGATGTATTCACTATCTGCTAATAAGATAATAACAGGAAGTGCTGTTATAGAAAAATTAGTTCAAGAAGACAGCACACTTGTAACAAATATAACACCATCTTTTGTAATGAAAGATGAAGAAAGTATAGCAAAATTCACAGAAGAAGTAAAAGAAAAAGGATTAAATGAATATTACACAATTAGTACAAATTTAGAAGAACTAAAAAATGCAACAAAATCTATTGAAAATGTTAAAACATTTGCAACAACATTTTTGGTTATTACATTAATAATATCTTCTATAGTATTATTTGTAATTAATATGATAAATATAAGAGAAAGAAAATATGAGATTGGTGTATTTAGAACCATTGGTGTTAGCAAATTTAAGTTAACAGTGCAATTTATTTTAGAATTGTTGATAGTGGCTATTATAATGTTATGTATAGGTGCTATGTGTGGAACGTATCTCTCTAAACCTGTTGGAAATATGCTTCTTCAAAATGAAATAGAAACAAGCGAATCTGATAAAGAAGAAATTTCAAACAACTTTGGAAAAGGAAATATGCAAATGAATTATAGTCGTACAACTCAAATTCAAACAATAGATACAATTGACGCAGTAGTTGATTTTACAGTAATTGCTGAATTACTTGGAATAGGAGTGTTACTAACATTAATTAGTAGTTTAGCATCAATGATTAGCATTCAAAGATTTAGCCCACTTACTATATTGAAAGAGAGGTCTTAAAGATATGAGTATTTTAAAATTAGAAAATGTAGGATATAGATATAATGACGCACCAAAAGATTCATATGTATTTAAAAATATAAATTATGAATTTGAACAAGGAAAGATGTATGCAATTAAAGGGAAAAGTGGAAGTGGTAAAACAACACTTTTATCCCTTATAACAGGACTTGAAAAATGTACAGAAGGAAAAGTTTTATATGACGGAAAAGATTTAAAAAAGATGAACTTAGATAAATATAGAAATACAGATATAGGAATTGTATTTCAAAGCTATAATTTATTACCAAGTTTAACATCAATAGAAAACATTGTATTATCTATGGATGTAAGTAAAGTAAAGATAAAAAATAAAAAACAAAAAGCAGTAGAACTTATGAAAAGTGTTGGACTATCAGAAGAACATATTAAAAGAAAGATATTAAAATTATCAGGTGGAGAACAACAAAGAATTGCTATTGCAAGAAGTTTATCATATAATCCAAAAATAATAATTGCAGATGAGCCAACAGGGAATCTTGATAAAGATACTGAAAATGATATTTTAAATATTTTTGAAAATTTGGCAAAAAAGGAAAATAAATGTATAATAATAGTAACACATTCTCAAAATGTTTGTGATAGAGCAGATGTAATATATGAACTAAAAAACAATAAACAGGTGCAATAGAAAGAAAAAGTATTTATAGCACTTAAGAGGAGGTATTACAATAAAAGGAAAAAGATATAAGAAAAGAGAAAAGGAAAAATTAAATATTAAACCAATAGTAATACTAGTATTAATACTTATTGTAATTCTATATATTTCAAATATTTTTAATAGTAAAGAAAAAGAAACTGTAGTAGAAACAATAGGCGAATATAAAACAGATGAAGAAGAAATAAATACGGAAACAATAGAAACAGTAGCACAAATAGAACAGATAGAACCTACAGAAAATGTTCAAGTAAAAGAATTAATACAGCAAGCGCAAATAGAAAATAATTTGAATGAAGATAATTTTTCATTTTTCTATTACAATCTAGAACAGAAAGATTACTATTTTTATAATGAAGATGCTTATTTTGTAGCAGCAAGTACCATTAAAATGCCAATAGCAATGTTATATTATGATAAAATTCAAGAGGGAGAATTATCAATAGATGATACAATTATTTATACAAGTGATTGTTATGAAGAAGGTGCAGGAACAACAGCATATACTTATTCAGTAGGCTCAAAAATACCTATTAGTTTCTTGATAGAACAAAGCATCGTTAATAGTGATAATACAGCTATAAATATCTTAATAAAAAATTTGGGATATAATAATTGTAAAACACAAATTGCTAATTATTCAGATACAGAACTTTCAGAAGACTTTTTTAGTAGTAATATTATATCAGCTAAGTATGCATATAATGTTGTTAATTATTTATATGAAAATATGCAAAATTATGAAGAACTAATTACTTATTTGGAGAAATCATCTAATGGTGAATATTTAAAAAAATATATCAGTGATTATGATGTAGCTCATAAATATGGAAGTTATAATGGATGCGTTCATGATTATGGCATTGTATTTGGAGAAAGTACATATTTGATAGGAGTATTTACTAAAAATATCTCAAATGCAGATGAGTTGATTGCTAAAATTAGTTTAGATGTATCAGATGAAATATTTTGACAGAAATTAAAACATATGATATATTCCTTTTATATGACTATTTTTTTCAATAATAAGGAGTGATAAAATGATAGAGCTTGAAGAAAATTCTAGATTACTAGAAAATATGAGCAAAAAAATTAAAGATTTAGGTGAGTCTCTTTGACATAGCTAAATTAAAAAATGATTTAGCAGAATTAGAACAACAAACAGTACAAGAGAACTTTTGGAATGATAGCAAGAATTCTGCAAAAGTGTTAACCCAAATAAAGCGATTAAAATCAAAATGTACAGATTACGAAAATATTGTAAATGAAATAACAAATTTACAAGAACTAACTGAACTTGTAGAATTAGAACCTGACGAAGAAATCTCAAAAGATATTTTAAAAAACACAAAGAAAATAGAAAAACAACTAGAAAAATTCAAATTAGCAACTCTTTTATCTGGCAAATATGATAATAATAATGCAATTGTAACAATACATCCAGGAGCAGGAGGAACTGAATCACAAGATTGGGCAGAAATGTTATATCGTATGTATTCAAGATGGGCAAATAAAAATAGCTATACACTAAAAGAAATAGACTACTTAGAAGGGGAAGAGGCAGGATTAAAAAGTGTAACTTTTGAAGTTATTGGAGAAAATGCCTATGGATATTTGAAATGCGAAATGGGAGTACATCGTTTAGTTAGAATTTCTCCATTTGATGCAGGCGGAAGAAGACATACATCATTTGCTTCTGTCGAAGTATTACCAGAAATAACTGATGATATTGATATTGAAATAAATCAAGATGATTTAAGAATAGACACATATAGAGCCTCTGGAGCAGGTGGACAACATATAAATAAAACATCTTCTGCTGTAAGAATTACTCATATTCCAACAAATATAGTAGTAGCCTGTCAATCAGAACGCTCACAAATTCAAAACCGTGAAACAGCTATGCGTATGCTAAAATCAAAATTATTAGACTTAAAAGAAAAAGAACAAAAAGAAAAAATAGAAGACTTGAAAGGTGAACAAAAAGACATCGCTTGGGGAAGTCAAATTCGTTCATATGTCTTTTGTCCATATACTATGGTCAAAGACCATAGAACTAATTATGAAGTAGGCAATGTTGATGCTGTTATGGATGGCGAAATTGATGGTTTTATAGAAAGTTATTTAAACGTTTCCAATTAATGTCCAATTGGGGACGTTTCTTTTTTGGACATTTTACATAAAAATTTTGCTTTTTTAGACATTTTTATTGATTTATGTTAATTTCTATTATATAATATAGATATCCTACATTTTTAGGAATTAAGCTAATATTTTAGCTTAAAGTAGAAAGGAGAAAGTTTAAAGTTTTTTACAACTGAATAGTCATTAGTTTTGCATAAAGAAGAAAAGGAGAAAAATTATGGCTAATGGAAAAAATCGGGTTTATGTGGATATATCAGCTACCCACCCTGAAGTTACAGGTTCTTGCATTTTCTGCGTTGTTCATTATATAAATGAATATAATGAAAAGAAAAGTGTAAAATTTGCTGTAGATTGTGGAATGTTTCAAGAAGAAGCCTATGATAAACTGAATGATACATTTCCTTTTAATGTACAGGATTTAGATTTTATACTTGTAACACATGCACATCTTGACCATGTTGGCAGACTGCCTTTAGCAGTAAAAAAAGGTTTTGTAAATGAAATTTATGCTACAAAAACTACAAAAGCTCTTATGGCACCGTCTTTAAGAAATAGTTATACTATTCAAAATCAAAACGGTAAAAGCCCATATGATATGCATGATGTAGAGCATACACTCTTTCTTGTAGAAGGATGTGAGTTTGACAAACCTGTTCAAATTACACCAAACATAAAAGCTACATTCTTTAAGAATGGACACTTGCTTGGTGCAGCATTGATTTTATTGCAAATTTCTGTACCAGATAGCGATGACATCAATATTCTGTTTACAGGAGATTATAAAGGTAGTAATATATTTTTCGATGTTCCAGAATTACCGCAATATG
The DNA here is from genome assembly GCA_947648905.1 of uncultured Clostridium sp. Classification (GTDB taxonomy): domain Bacteria; phylum Bacillota; class Clostridia; order TANB77; family CAG-508; genus CAG-269. The sequence goes on from CANSPP010000002.1 coordinate 118,563, forward strand.
TTTTAGATTTGCCATTAACTGTAGTTCAAGAATCTACTTATGGAAGTAGAACAACAGAAGAAGTTAATGCTTGCTTTAAATCTAACATCGTAAAAGCGGTACATGAGTCTAAAACAATTGTTATTCCTGCTTTTTCCTTGGGTAGAACTCAAGAAGTTTTGTATATGCTTAAACTTATGAAAGAAGAAGGAAGCATTCCATTCAATTATCCTATCTATCTAGATGGTCCTTTATCACAATCATATACACGGATATATTTAAGTGAAAATATGGGATTAAAGGAAACTATGGAAGACTTTTTACCTCGAAATCTGCAATTCATAAATGCCGATAATCGCATTGGTATTGCAGAAAATGTAGAGAAAAGGAAAATTATAGTAACATCATCTGGAATGGGATCGAATGGTCCAGCACAAACTCATATACCAATAGCGTTGTCACATCCGAAAGGATTAGTACATTTTACTGGATATATGGCTGAAGGAACTTTAGGTCGAAAGCTCATGGAAAATGCCGAAGAGGGAGTTCTGTTTATTGGTAAAAATATAGTCAGAAAGAGAGGCGAGGTACAATTTACCAATGAATTTTCTGCTCATGCCAAATCAGATGAAATGATTAAATTTTTACAAAAATTCACAGCTCTTAAGATGGTATTAATAAACCATGGAAACTTAGAAAGTAAGCAAGAATTTGCAACTAAAGTTGCTAAAGAAGTAAATCCAAAACAAACTGCTATCCTTGGAAGAGAATTCGCATATCGGATTAATGCATATGGATTGGTAAAGAGCTTTAAATCACATTTTAATTAAACCTTTCAAAAAGTCCTTATTTATATAAGGACTTTTTTATATACTTTTGTTCTAAATGAGACAAACCCTGAATATATATATTTTAGCAGGAAAAATAAGGAGGTAGGGAAAATGACAATAGATGAAAGAAAAGCGCTAAATACAAGTGTAATACAAAACCTAATTCTAGAAAACAGGGGAAAACTAAGCATATCAGGAGTTTTAGACGTACTAAGCTTTGATGACCAAGTCGTTATATTAGAAACAGAGCTAGGACTTTTAACTGTAAAAGGAGAAAATCTTAGAATAAACAAGTTAAGCATTGATACATCAGAAGTAATAGTTGAAGGTGATATAGCTTCTCTTGCATATAGTGATAATAAAACTGTTGAAAAATCAAAAGGAAGTTTAATGAGCAAAATTTTTAAATAATATTAATTTAGGAGAAATTTATAATGATTACAAATCAAGTATACTTATTCTTTATTTTTATAGCAAATGGCATAATAATTGGCTTATTATTTGATGTATTTAGAATTTTAAGAAGAACAATGAAAACAAGTGACTTCATAACATATGTAGAAGACATTCTATTTTGGATTTTAACAGGATTTAGTATTCTATACAGTATATTTGTATTCAATAATGGAGAAATACGCTTCTTTATGTTCTTAGCTATTGGATTAGGGATTACTTGTTATATGTTGTTATTTAGTTCATTTATCATAAAAACGAATGTAGTAATTATAAATTTCTTCAAAAAGATAATATCAATAATATTTAATATAATAAAACTTCCATTCAAATATATCCTAAAATTAATAAAGAAATTATTTTTAAAACCTGTATCTTTTATCATTATAAATATAAGAAAAAATTCTACAAATTTATATAATAATATGATAAAAATAACAAAAAACAAGAAACAACAAAAAATAATGTAAAAAAATTATAAAACAAGAAGGATTTTTTTACTTTTTGTAGAAATATATAAATATAGTGTCCGTAAGGATTTATTCAACGGAATTGGAGAGAATAACTTATGAAAAAAATAAAAAAAGTATTTATATTAGTATTAATAGTATATGCAGTTTTTACAGTAATAAATCAACAAAAAACATTAAATAAATATAATCGTGAAAGTGTAGAACTATCTGAACAAATAGAAGAAGAAAAACAAAATAAAGAGCAACTTGCTAAAAGAAAAGATGATGTAAATTCATTAGAATTTATAGAACAAACAGCAAGAGAAAAATTGGATATGTATTATCCAAATGAAAGAGTATATATCGATACAGGAATGTAATACAATTTTATTACATTCTTTTTTATATAAATTTTACTTTTTTTGCCAAATTGGTTTCAAAAATCGAAAAAGTATGTTATAATAATTATGTTATTATTTCGTTAAAAATTCCCAAAATAAAACAAATATAAATATTATAAAAATATAAGGAGGTATTTATGCCAAATTTAGAAGAAATGACATTACTAGAATTAAAAGCATTAGCAAAAGAAAATAATATTAAAAATATTACAAAACTAAAAAAAGAAGACCTAATAACAGTCTTAAAACAAGTTATAAAAACTGATAATGAAATTGATCAAGTGGAAATAGAAGAAAAAATCGAAAAGAAACCAGTTGAAAGACATTACAATGCCAACGGAGATGCCATAGTAGACTATAAATTAACAAATGAAGGAGACGAAATAGTAGAAGGAATACTAGACATTTTACCAGATGGATATGGATTTTTAAGAGGAGATAATTATCTATCTAGTGACAAAGATGTATACATTTCAATGATTCAAATAAAGAGATTTAGACTAGACACAGGAGATGTAATAAAAGGGATTTCTAGATTCAGAGAAGGCGAAAAATTCCCATCATTAATATTTGTTGGTGAAGTAAATGGAGAACATCCAGAAAAAGCAATGAAAAGAAAAAGATTTGACGAACTAACACCAATATATCCAAATGAGAGACTAAAACTAGAAACAACTCCAAATGATTATTCAACTAGAATAATAGACTTAATGTGTCCAATAGGAAAAGGGCAAAGAGGAATGATAGTTGCTCCACCAAAAGTTGGAAAAACTACATTACTAAAAAAAGTAGCAAACAGCATTACTCAAAACAATCCTGAAGTAGAATTAATTGTATTACTAATAGACGAAAGACCAGAAGAAGTAACAGATATGAAACGTTCTATAAAAGGTCAAGTAATTCACTCAACATTTGACGAATTACCAGAACATCACGTAAAAGTAGCTGAAATGGTATTAGAGAGAGCAAAAAGAATAGTTGAACATAAAAAAGACGTTGTAATATTACTAGACAGTATAACAAGACTTACAAGAGCATATAACTTAGTAATACCTTCATCTGGAAGAACTTTATCAGGAGGTATAGACCCGGCAGCCTTACATAAACCAAAAAAATTCTTTGGAGCAGCTAGAAACATTGAGTTTGGTGGAAGTTTAACAATTTTGGCAACAGCTTTAGTTGAAACAGGAAGTAGGATGGACGATGTTATTTTTGAAGAATTTAAAGGTACAGGTAATATGGAAGTTCATTTAGATAGAAAATTATCTGAAAAACGCATTTTCCCAGCTATTGATATTAATAAATCTGGTACAAGAAGGGAAGACTTGTTATTAACAAAACAAGAAAAGGATACTGTATTTGCTTTAAGAAAAGCTATGAATAGTATGCCAGTTGCTGAAGTTACTGAACAAGTTATTAGCCAAATGACTCAAACTAAAAATAATGATGAGTTTATTGATAAAATTGAAAATTTCATTTATAAATTTAAATAATAAAAAGAACTAAGAGATTTTTTAAATTTCTTAGTTTTTTAATTTGAGTCAATTGCTGAGATAGTGGCTAAAGTGTCTCCAAGTTGAGAGAAAAATGCTGCTAATATATTGAGTTCGTTTTGAGTTTTTCCTTTAGCAATGTTACAGGCTAAAATAGAAACAAAAGTTACAAATTCACAAGAGTCCATATAAACACCTCTAATATAATTTTATGAGGGAGAGGGATGGAATATAATATATGAAGTAAAGAAATATAAATATACAACATTGCGCAAAATCAATCGATTTCGCAAAGTCAATAAATTCTCTGTAATAGGGAAGTGTCAAGTGTTTTGATATATATTTATACATATAACTTTGCACAAAATCAAAGTTTTTAATTAAAATGGATATATATATACTTATTTATATAATTGGTATATATATGTCTATTTTTTATATGGCTAGTAACTCAATGGTAGAGTTGGGAGTGCACTATTAACAAAACCAGGACCAGTAGTTGTAGGTTCAAGTCCTACCTAGCCATTATTTTTATATTTGAAGGGAGTACAGTTTTATGATTACAGGAAAAGAGAAATTTAATTTTATCGACAAACGTGTGGGAGTTACTAAAGATGGGGAGCAATATATTTCTATAAATGTTTTATCAGCAGATAATAGAAAGTTTAATTTTATTTCTAAAGATAATGATTTAATTAATAAAGTTGCACCATTAAATTTACAAAAGTTTGCTCCAGTTACATTGGTTGTAAAATTTGAAAGAATTTACAACAGCGAAAAACGTACAAGTTATTGGACTTGTGAACTTGTAGGAGTTGAGTAAAATGAATGAAATTGAAATTCTTTCAGAAATTTTAGTATATTTACAAACTATAAGTACATTTTTACAAATATTCTTTTATAGTTTTGTATTGTTATTAATTATTTATTTTGGTTATTGGTTTTTTAGTAGATTTTTCTATTAGCTTTGCTTTTGCCCCTATAAATCTATTAAAAACTAATATATATATTGATTTTTATAGGAATAATTATTCTTATAAAGGAAAGGAGCGAAACATGGGAGAAACAGCCGTAAAAGGTTTAACACTAACTAGTGCCATGTTCGATGGCTTATTATCAGCTATTACATCTAATTTAGGTGTTTTAATTCCTGTCGGACTTACTATAATGGGTATTATGGTAGCTGTGTCTTTAATTCCTAGAATTGTATATAAATTCTTATAGGAATAGAATGCCCCATACGAACATTTTTGTTCGTTGGGGCTTTATCTTTAAAAATGAAAGGAGATTTTTATGAAAAAATTATTATATACTTTAATTTTTTTTGTATGTATTTTAGCAAGTTGTTTTGTGACAAATAGTGTATTTGCTGATACAGAAATACCGCTTACCTTTAGAGATACTACTAGAAATATTACAATTCCTGATTGTACATTATCAAATAATTATTATTACTATTTATTTGTTTCTAATTTTAATGTAAATGGTGTTATGGTAAATCTTTGTTATTCTACAAGTGAACTTGTTGTTGATACATCTAAAAATCCTATTAAACTTTTTTCTGAGAGTGGTTTTTATAATAATATTGGGTCTAGCACTGGTTTTACTAATGTTGACAAATTTTTTAGTACAGTACAAGGTTTTGTAGATAGATTTTTTAATTCTTTTAATGAAGAAGATTTTTTGTCTACACATGTTTCTTATCCATCTACTATATCTATATCTAAAGAAATGTGGGAAGGACGTGTTTTAACTTTTGCTAATACTACTTTAAATGATGTAGATGGTAATGTGGTTTTTCAGGGGGCTCCACGTCCAGTGGAGCAGGTGACAATACCGGAGATAACACAGGTGGCGGAAATACCCCAGGTGATAACACAGGTAATGAAAATAATGATACCAATTGGTTTGATAGTATTGTCGATTGGTTTCGTAATATACTTAGTGCGATTGGTAACATCGCGAGTGATATAATTGATGGTATTGGAGAAGTTTTTAAGGATTTATTTGATGGTATTAAAAATATTGTTGATTGCCTTAATCCACTTAGCGATAAATTTTTTCTAAAAACTTTATTTAAATGGATAGGTAGCTTTTTTGAGAGTTTATGGGATTTTTTTATTAGATTATTTGTACCAGAAGAAAATTATTTTGATAATAAAATAGAAAATATTAAATCTAATATATCTAAAAAAATACCCTATCAAGACTATGTTGATATGTTTGAAACTGTTAAACAAGTTGAAAGTGGTCAGGATATATCTATTAGTTTAAATAATTATAAAGTTGGTAATAGTAATTTTAATATGCCAAATTTTATAAATTTTAGTTGGGTTACAAAATATAAAGCTACTTGGTATAGCTGGGTACGTGGTGTATTATTTATACTTTTAATTGTATATAATATAAATCAAGTTATGAAACTATTCAGGGGATATAATGTTGCTGAGGGACTTTCTAAGACTGGTGGTGATAACAAATGATAATTGAATTAATATGTGCTCCATTTTTCTTATTAGTTGACGGAATAATCGCTTTATTGCCTGTTTTGACATACATACCTACATCTATTGTAGATACTGTGTCTTTATTACTTAAAGCAATGCAATTTTTTCCAAATGATGTTTGGGTTATGGCTATAAGTAATATTGTTTTTTGGTTAACAGTTCACTTTATTGTTTCTTTAATTAAATTTGTTGTTGGTTGGATACCTTTTATTAGTATGGGAGATTAGTTATGAAGAATGTAGTTTTAAATAAATATTATAGAAATTTACGAAAGAATGTGTTTTATGATTTACCAATAGAAGAATTTACAGAAGTATTCTGTAAGTTTAAGAAATTAAAATTTGATTATAAACTTTTGCAAATATGTAAGAAATTAGAGAATATAAATATTCCTAGAATAGAAATACCAATATTTAGATTTTTTAGTATGTTATTAGATTTATTCAGGTGGCTCGTTTATGATATTTTATGGACCATTATAAACGGAAAAGTATTTAAACCATATGGACTTACTTGTTTTGTTGGTCGTCAAGGTGGGGGAAAGACCATATCTATGGTTGAGTACCTAGATAAAATGAAAGTAATGTATCCTGACGCATTAATTATTACTAATTTTAATTACATTGGACAAGATATGCCATTTACGAGTTGGCGACAATTTACAGAAGTTCGTAACGGCTTAAATGGTGTAATTTTTGCAATAGACGAATTACAAAATGAATATAACTCTAATAATTGGAAAGATTTTCCTGAAGATTTACTTTCTGTTGTAACTATGCAAAGAAAACAACGTATTAAAATCGTAGCAACTAGTCAAGTTTTTACTAGAGTTGTAAAACAGCTTCGTGAACAATGCTATGAAGTAGTAGAATGTAAAACTTTTTTCGGACGTTGGACCAAACAGAAATGTTACGATGCAGACGACTATAATTATATTATAGACAATCCAACTCCAGAAAGACGTTTTAGAACACGTAAAAAGTGGAAATATAGCTTTGTACAAAGTAACTATGTTAGAGATTTATTTGACAGTTATTCTGTTGTAGAAAGCATAAAAAATAAAGAATTTATAGACAGAAATGAAAGGAGTAGTTAATATGGACGAAAATAATTTAGATATTAGAATTTTACGAAATGAAGGACATATAATCGTTAATTTAACTGATATGGAATTTGATTATATAAAAGAACTTTGTAATTCTATGTATAATAATTTAAAAAATTTTCCTAAAAAATTTAGAACACCTAAATTTTATATATTAGAAAATATGATAAATGATATTTTTAAAAAATAACATACTACGAAGTTCTACTCCGATATGCGGGGGAAGAGATTAGAAAAGCGAAAGCTTTTCATCTCTATGGGGGATAGTCCCCCATAATAACAAGGCTAACGCCGTTTGAGTGAAAGGATATTTATTATGAATAATTTAAAAGAAAATTTAGAAGGCTTGTGGGAAATTTTACAACCATTATTTAAAATTGCCATTTCAGTTGTTATTTTTGGTTTCCTTTCTACTGGTATTATTTATTTTACTATTAAAATTGATACTAGTAGATTAGGAGAGATTAGGCATTGCCCGTCTTGTGGAATAGATTTATTACAACTAAGGTAGAAAGGAGTGTTAATATGTCAGAGATTTTACCACCAACTATTATGGCTATTTTATGTATTTATCTTTTTTGGTTGGAAACAAGAGTTACTAAATTAGAACAAAAAATTAAGGAGGGTTCTTAGTAACACCCTCCGAGCGTCCCAATTTAGGGAATTTTTATAAAAAGGAGTTACTAAAATGATTGATACTATAAAAATATATACCGAGATAGATTTAGATATATATAATAAAATAAAATCTATGTCTATTGTTAAAAATTCTGTTGATAATAATAAAGCTGTTTTGCTTTATGAAATAATTAACGACCATTTAGAAGGTTCTTACGATAGTAGGTTAAGTGTTCGTGTTGGTTGTGGTTCTAAATATGGATTTGTTAATTTAGGCTATTATATAGAAATAGAAGGAAGTTATCACAAGATTATTAATGGCTATAATAGTCATAATGGCTATTGCGATTTACAGTTTATTGCCGATAATCTTATACAAATGGTTGAATTATCTTATGGATTAGAATTACCGCATTTAGAATATTGGTTCTTACAAAGATGTGACATTGCTATTTGTTATAATTTAGATAATCAGAAAAATGTTAAAAGTTATATCAATAGTCTTAGTAGATGTCAATACCCACGTAGGAACGTGAAATTCTATTATGACGAAAGTTTATATCTTTCAGGTACAACAACTACTCTTAAGATATATAATAAGATGTTAGAGTTTAAAAAACACGATTTAAAAAAGTTTATATGTAAAGAATTTAATTTAGCAAATTATCTTGATATTATACAAGGATTTATTAGATTTGAATGTGAAATAAAGAAAAAAGCTTTAGTAAAAATATATAAAGATAAACATATAAAAATTATAAATGTAAAATATGAAGAATTAAAAAAAATATGGAGTGAAGAATTTATGAAGTTATTAAAATTAGTTGAAAATAATTTAAAAGTTGTAAGGGGAAGGGAAGAAGTAAAAGAAAGATTAAATAAATTATATAAACCTAGTAAAGCTAGTAGACTTTACAATTTTTATTGTGCTATCCAGTTAAATGGTTTAATAGATACTAAAGAAAATACTTCTAAATCGGTATTCTATCGTAACATAGAAGATTTAAAAAATTCTAATATAGATTTTAGCCAAAGTTATAAAATAGAAGAAATGGAACTATTTTATTTTAATCCATTTGAATTTAAAGAAGTAGCTTAAACTACTTCTTTGTTCTTTAAATATTTTTCATTTAATTCTCTGTTTATTATTTCTTTGATTTCTTTCTGATTATAATTATCTTGTGAAGCTATGAAAATTATTGGTATAGAAGTATATTCAAATGCTTCTTGTAAAAATATGTCTCTTTCTGTTCTTTTGTTTATATGCGTTTTATCATTTAACTCTATACAACATATTATTTTTTGATTTTTAGGATTAAATAATACGAAATCTAAGCTTCTTCCTATATAATGTTTTAATAATTTTTCTTCATATCTTTTCGTATTAATTTGTAATATTTGATTTAAAGCTACTTGTGTTGATATTCTTATGTCTGTATCTTTGTATATTTCTTCTAAACATCTATACATTTTAAATTCATCTTTGGATATAAAAGGTTCTTCCTTTTCTTTGAAATTAGGAATTATTACATATTTTGTACCCCAAATCCCTTTTTCTTCTATTTGTTTCATTTTTCTTCTATCCATAATATTATCCCTTCTTATTTTTTATAATTATATCATTCTTGTTTATTGAATATAAACTTTTAACAATTATTTAATATAAATGTAAAAAATTTGTAACATTTGCATTGTTTACATAAATGTGTTATAATTTTAAATATAAGAGAAGGGGGGAGTATTTTGAAACAGTATGGCATTTATATTAGACAAGGTACAGGTAGACCTTATATGATACACTTTTATGATAATATTTATAGTACTAAACAAAAACTTTACGAACTTATACAATTAGAAGAAGAGAGACAGCGTCCATATTTTGTTGATAATGATTTTTTTAACAACAAGTATAGATTAGTAGGAAATTTAAAATATTTTCTTGTTAAAGAAAGAGAAGTTTCAGAATGGAAAAATTATTCAGAAAGTGAAGAAGAAAAAGAAACTAATAATAAAATTATTTATTTTGATAATTTCAAAAAAGTATTGACAAAATAATTTTATTATGATATTTAATAGATATATTTTATATTAATTATATAAATTGTTTATATATGAATTTATTTTGATAGGGCATATAGGACATATGCTTAATAATTATAAATATATAACATTGCACAAAATCAATCTTTTGTGCAAAAAGGAATAGGAGCAAAAATAGAACCATATCAATATGGTCCTACCTCTGAAATCTTGCTATTCCTTTAATAAAGCCCGTTTTAGCTTATTGTTCTAACAATAAACTATACTACTTTTTTATAAAATCGCCTTAAAATCGATTCTGGAGCTTCATTATTTTTGATTATTCCTGGTTGGATTTTTTTTCATTATTGTAACCTCATAATTATAAAAAAATTTATATAACTTTATATCATTTTATCAAAAATTCCTAAATCCTTATATTTCAGTATTTTGCTTGATTTTATAGACAACAAACTATATGTCCAATTTTTAAAAACGGCTTAAAATCGATTCTCGTGCGTCGTTTTTTTAGCCATTTTTCGGTACTTTTAATAAGTGCCTAAAAATCAGCATTTTTACTAGAATCATATTATAAAGATGACATTTTATAATATGCACACCAAATTTAAAACATATAACTTGTTGGATAAATTATTAAAATGTCTTAAAATTGATTTTGAAGCTTTATAATATGGAATTATATTATGGAAGTAGTAATCTAAATTTATATAATGATTATACAAAAATTTTATAAAATATTTATAAAATTGTAATGCAAATTTTTATTTACAAACAATTATAACAAATGTTCGTTTTTAAAAATTACATATTTATATGCGATAAACTAAAATAATTTTTATATATTTATTTTTGTGCCATTGTTATCAAATAATTCTCCTTCTATTTGAGAATATCTTCTTCCAGATTTTATTAATTCATTTATTGCGCAATGTACTTTATTAGCTGGACAATTTAATTTATTACTAATCTCTCTATGTATTCCTATTGGCCATGGTTGATTTGGAAGTAATACATTTACTTGATTAATAAATTCTTCGTCAATATCATATATCTTTTTTCTAAATCCCATTATTTTTTCTCTTCTTCCAATAAAAAGCGTTCCAAAATCCGATATTTTATATTTTCTTTTAATATGTTTACAAATTTTTAGTACAATAGTTTCTCGCGTAAGATCTCGTAGATTGAAAATTTCAGGAAATATTTCTATTATATCTGACAATGTTGTTTCTACTTTTTCTTTGGTATATATTTCAATATTTAAATCAATTAAATTTTTAATGCTAAAATTAAATGTTTTAAAAATTTTAGCTATAGTAATAAAAGATACAATGTGTCTAAGATTTTTTCTATATTTTTCAGATGGTACTCTAGAAATTATAGAATTCTCTTTTAGTTCTTGTAATAATAAATCCGTTTTTCTAAGGATTTTGGCAATTGCAGGCCATATTTCTAAATCTGTATTTTCCGAAAATACTTTATTATATAAATCTTTGTTGCTCATAAATTTTGATTTTAATGATGAAGCAATTGCTGGTAATTTCAATACTAAATTGACATATCCAGAAGCTAAATACAGTGGTGTAAAAATTAATTCTTGTGAGATACTTTGATTAGCATAATAATTTAATTTCCTTTCATAATATAATCCGTATTTTAGGAGAATCTCCTCTATATCTCTCTGAATTTTATCTGTAGCATGCAGTGAATATAATTCAACTGATGTCTGATTATTAGTTGCCTTAATTATTTTATCTCTTATTACATTATCTGAAGTTACAATAATTTTAATTAATATAGATCTATCTTGTAAATCACTATTTCCTTCTGAGAAAAATCTATATATTGTTTCAGTTGTCTGTAAGCCATTTACTATTTGTACATTCTCTATATGTATTGTTTTACCAACAAGAATGGCAGAAGTAGCTAAAATGGTTATCCCATTATTTAAAAGCCAAAAATCTGGAGATTCATTTTCTTTTAAAGTACTCATAATATCTTCGTTAACCCTATTCAGTCCTACAAAGTCTCGCACATTAGAGTCAAATAGATATTTTCTCAATTTAAATTCTTCATCAGTAATACATTTATAGTATGAATTAAGATTTGTTAATATAACATAATTTTGGTTTTTAGATAATACTTCTTTATAATTCAGTTCCAATGACATATTAGGCTTTTTTCTATATGCTTGTAATAATTCTTTTGCTCCCCAAAACTCGATATTTAAATTACAATTACTAAAATAATTCTCTATAATGTTTCGTATATGATTTGATTTAGATAATATATTTTCTCCAATACATGACGTATCTCCTCTAGAAGCGTACACAATTGTAATATTAAATTGTTGTAATGATGTGGCAAGTACTTTATATGCAATTATTAAGTTTTCTCTTTTTTCTAATAATTCTTCATTATATTCAGATTTAAGATTTTGTTCATCTATTGAAAAATCGAAAAGTTCTGTAATACTTGAAATTAGGCTGTCCAATGTAGACAATTTGTATGTATTATGATGCTTGCATGTAATAACAAAAACGTCTATTACAGCATTTAATTTTGGCCACATAAAATTATCTACATCTGTTAATAAGTGTCCATTAATGAATATAAAAAACGAATCGATTCCACCATCATTTCTTCCATCTACAATACTATTTATAATATCCTCCGTAGATAAATCATAATTTTTTATTATTTGTTCTGAAGCTAAATATTCAAATGCTTCTGCTAAATCTTTTGATGGTAAATTAAGTTTGATCCTTTCTTCAATAACTCCATCTAATAAAATAATATCATTTTTAGCCATAATAAATAGTCCCCTCCTATTGTTTATATTCTATCATATGATATATCTTTTTACTAGGTAGTTTGATAAATAAGGAAATAATTATTTTATATTTAGTAACTCATATTAATCTCTTTTAACCAACTCTCTACTTCCTTTGGTGCATCTTCCATACTGTTTCTATTAAGTTTGAAAGCATTACTATTTACATTTGCACTAGATAACTTATTTGTAATTGTATTTACTGTTCCTGATAAACCACTTCCGCCATTTGTACTAAATAGATATACATTTTTTCCTGAAAAGTCATAGCTTTCTAAAAATGTGTAAAGTATTTGAGGTAAATCACTCCACCAAATTGGGTATCCTATAAATATTGTATCATAATCTTCAAAATTGTTTATTTTGTTTTTTATTTCTGGTCTAGCATCTTGTCCTTGTTCTTCTTGTGCATCATCGATTAATGCTTGGTGGTCTGATGTATTATATTGTTTTACTGCTTCTATTCTAAATATATCTGCTCCTGTATGTTCTTTAATTAGGTTTGCTACATATTGTGTATTTCCTAATCTTTCTCCATTTACTGTAACTGTGCTATCTTCTCTTGCAGTACCTGTATTTTCTGGTAATGAGAAATATGCTATTAATGTTTTTCCTGAATTTGCTACTTTATTTTCATTTGTTGTAGTATCTTCAGTTGTTGTATTATTTATATTTTCTTCTATATTTGCCTCATTATTGTTTTCGTTTTCTTCACTTAGTAAATTTTCAGTATTGTTTGCTTTTCCACTATTGTTGTCAGAATTTGTTATGAATATTACACCTAATGCAATTGCAATTATTACAATTACAGCTACAATTCCTACTATAATTTTTTTATTCATTTTAAATTTCTCCTTTATTTATTATTTAATTCTCCTGAATAATTATTTTATGCTGTCTGTCCATTTTTTAATGTCTGAATCTGAAGGCCTCTCGTTAAATCTGTGTCCATCTTCCCAATTTCCTGAATTTGCTTCACTTTCAAGTAATTTTCCGCTTTGTCCTAAACCAGATGATGCAGATGTACAGAATGGAATTACCGTTTTTTCACTAAAGTCATTTGCTTTTACAAAAGTGTCTACTGGCCATGCGGCAATTCCCCACCATATTGGATAACCTATTAAAACTGTATCATAGTCTTCCCAATTGTCTACTTTTGTTTCTTTTAATTTAACATCTCTTAAAGATTCATCATTATGCTCTTTTGAAACTCTTGAATTATTGTTTGTCCAGTTTAAATCTTCTGATGAATATTTTTCTTCTGGCTCTATTTCAAAAATATCAGCATCTAAGTTTTTAGCAATTTTTTCAGAAACTGCTTTTGTATGGTTTTGAGCTGAATAATATACAACTAAAGTTTTACTTCCACTACTTGAAGTATCTGTATTTTTGTTATCTTCGCTGTTTACATTAGTATTATCTATATTAGTTTCTAATTCTGTACTTTCTGTATTTCCTACTTTTAAGTTATTTTCTTCTGTCTTAGTATTTTGGTACATTACAAAACATATAACTGCAATTATAATAATTACAATGGCTACAACTAGCCCTATTATTCCTTTTTTATTCATTTTAAAATCTCTCCTTTTTTACTTAATTTTTACCATTCTCCGTTTCCAAAAGCATACATCCATTGAAAACCATGAGTTAATGTATATATGAAATAAGTTATTATTAGTAAGATAATAATTATATAAATAGTATAAAGTACTCTTTTTAGTTTTTTACTTTTAATTTTTGAAAACATTCTATCAAAATGTAATCCTAAGTGTATTAGCATTACAATTATGGCGAGTCTTCCTAAACTTAAGTGTGCTAATACTACATATAAATTACTTCCCATATGAAAATCAAATATCTTGTCAGATATTAGTATTCCACAAATAATAGCTCCTAAATAAATTAGCATTGTAAAAATATCTGTTACATACATTATTTTTGTTTTAGTATTTACTTTTTTTAAATTCTTCGTTACTTGTTTTATCCATTTAAAATTCAACGCAATATGAACTATAATTAAAATGCCGAGTGTTATTCCTAATATTTCGTGATTCAAATTTCCTATTAGCTCTATATCAAACAAAAGAATAGTTGTTATAAATAACAAAATATCAATTAATACTTTAAACTTTTTCATATAAAATCTAATCCTTTATAAATTTTTTCATAAAAATCTTTTCTATATTACCAATTCTTTTTATCTTTTGTATGGTCTTGATTTGTTCTTCTTGATTTTACTGTTTCATCAAACCATTTTACCATATTAGGGTCAGTATGCGAGAAGAATAAACTTGTTTTTGTATCTAATTCTTTTATTTTTGCCATATCTTCTTCTGATAATTCAAAATCAAATATGTTGAAGTTTTCTTCTACTCTATCTATTCTTGTTGATTTTGATAATACTACTACATTTCTTTGTGTTAACCATCTTAAAATTACTTGTGCTACTGATTTGTTATATTTTTTACCTATTTCTGTTAACACTTCATTCGAAAACATATTATTTTTTCCTTCTGCAAATGGAGCCCATGCTTCTATTTGAACATTAAAGTTTTGCATATTTTCTTGTGCTTCATATTGAGCGTTAAATACATTTGTTTCTACTTGATTTACGTGTGGTGTAATTTTTCTTTCAAATAAACATATATCTGCTAATCTATCTGGGTAGAAATTGCTAACACCAATTGCTTTTAATTTTCCTTCTTCATATAAATCCTCTAATGCTTTATATGCTCCATAATAATCTGCAAAAGGTTGGTGTAATAACATTAAATCAATATAATCAACTTTTAATTTTCTCATTGACTCTAATACAGATTCTTTGCATTTTTCATAGCCATAATTATCAATCCATACTTTTGATGTAATGAAAAGTTCTTCTCTTTTAACTAGGCCATCTTCAATTGCTTTTTTAATTCCTTCTCCTACTTCTTCTTCATTAAAATAACTTTGCGCTGTATCAATTAGTCTGTAGCCTACTTTTATTGCATTATATACACATCTAGCACAATCTTCTTTTGATATTTGGTATACTCCAAATCCGTTCTTTGGCATTTTTACGCCATTGCTTAAAGTTACATATTCCATCTTTCTTTTCCTCCTTTAATTTTTTATACAACTCTTATTTTTTCAATTATTTCATTACCATCTGAAGTATCTGTTACAACACCCTTTAATTCCATTTCCATAAGTGTTGCAACTCTACCAGCTAAAAATGTTACTGATTTTTTTGTTGCTTCATCTGGTGCACTTCCTTGAGCAAATAAATATAATTTCTTTCCTTTTAAAACTTCTGCTTCTGGTAACATATAAAGTCTATCTATAAATGTTTTTAATATTCCACTAACTGTATACCAATAAACAGGTGCTCCAATTAGTAATGTATCCGCTTTTTCAATTTCTTTAAAAACTTCTCCTATTTGGTCATCTTCATATACTTGCCCATATTGACTTATTTTGTAATCTGCCATTTGCAATATATTGTGTTCTTTCCCTTCTAATATTTTTTCTCCAATACGATATGTGTTTCCATTTTTGTTTGGACTACAATTCATAAATAAAATCTTATTCATAATAATTTTCCTCCCTATTTTTATTAAATAGAATTATATAAGTCGGTAGTTACTACCTGTCAATACTTTTATACTTATTTTTCAAAAATATTTGTTAGCCATTTAATACTATTTATTTTTGAGCATCTAAATCTGGTCTATATGAAGCATAACTTGCAAGTTTTTCAGGGTCTGGTTCATAATATCTAACATTTTTATTAATTTTAGCAATTTTCTCCATATCTTCTTCTGATAATTCAAAATCGAATATATCAATATTAGCTTTAATATGGTCTGGATTGGTTGCTCCAGGAATTACAATATTTCCTGCTTGAATATGCCATTTTAATATAATTTGAACATTACTCTTGCCGTATTTTTCAGCTAATTCTTTAAATATTGGTTCATTAATTAAGTTTTTATCTCCGTGACCTAATGGATACCATGCTTGAATTTTTATATCATGCTTTGCTAAGAATTCTTTTAATTTATTTTCTGGATAATATGGATGTGCTTCAACTTGTAAAACTGTTGGTTTAATTTCACAAATATTTAATATTTCTTGTACTTGTTCTTCACTAAAATTAGATAAGCCTATTGCTTTTACTTTTCCTTCTTTAACTGCTTTTTCCATTATTTGATAACCTTTAATGTAGTTTCCACATGGTTGATGTAATAATAGTAAATCTATATAGTCTGTGTCTAATCTTTCTAATGTTTTTTCTACTTGGTCTTCTTCTTCATAAAGTGCTGGCCATAATTTTGTTTCTAAAAATATTTCTTCTCTTGGAACACCTGATTTTTTAATTCCCCTACCTACACCTTTTTCATTAACATAGGCATTTGCTGTATCAATTAATCTATATCCATTTTTTAACGCATTATATACAGATTCCTCTGCTTGGTCTGGATTTAGCATAAATGTTCCAATTCCTACCATTGGCATATCTATCCCATTATTTAATTTTGTTGTATTCATAACAGCACCTCCTAAAATTATTTTTTACTATATATACTTTACAATATTTAGAAAAAAATGTACAATATAAATAATTTATAGCACTATAACTTTAGTGCATACTAAAAAGGTGAGTGATTTTATGATAGATATTAATTTATGGAAAGAGTTAACTGTCTTTGAGAAATGTGGTACTTTGTCAAAAGCTGCAGAAGAATTATTCATTAGCCAACCTGCATTAAGTCGTTCTATGAATAGATTAGAAGAAGAAATCGGAGTAATTATCTTTAATAGGAGTAAAAATAAAATAACATTAAATGACAATGGAAAATTAGCCGCTGGATATGCTAGGGAAATTATTAGATATGAAGAAAATGCTATAAGTGCAATTAGAGCATTTGATAAAAAGAAATCTACTATATCTATTGGTTCGTGTGCCCCTATTCCTCTTTCTGAACTTACAGAAGCGGTATCTATTTTATATGACGGTTTTACTATTTCATCTAAAATTGATGATAGAGAAAAATTACTGGATGGACTAAAATCTGATACTTATGATATTTGTATCTTTAATAATGAAATTGAAGATGAAAAATTAATCAGTTTTAAAACTTGTAGTGAAAAACTATATTTGAACATAGATAAAAATCATCCTTTAGCAAAAAAAGATGGCATATATTTATCTGAATTGAATAATCAAGATATTCTTTTGTATTCTGAAATAGGTTTTTGGTATGACCTTGTAAAAGATAAAGCCCCAAATGCAAATTTCTTAATACAGCATGATAATAATACTTTTAACACATTGCTAAATACCACTTCATTCCCTTCCTTTGCAACAAATAAATCAATTCGTATTTATGGAAGAAACCAAAGTGATTTTAAAGTTTTAATTCCCGTATTAGATAAAGAAGCTACTGCTAATTATTATTCTGTGATTTTAAAAGAGAATTATAAAAAATTTGCTAAATTATTTGAATTTATAAAAATTCAAGAAAACTCTCGTAATATATAAAAATAGTAAATCAAGTCATTTGTCATATATGCATTTCGCGAAAATTAAAATATTTACTTTTCGCGAAATGTAATCTTATATTCTTCTTTAATAGTATCCTTAATAATTCCAAAAAGAGCATTTAACGTATTCATTATCATTTTCTTATTTTCTGAGTTTACCTGTTTATAAGAAGATAATATAATTCTTGCATTCTTTATTGAAGGAACTTTTAAGTCTGAAATTGTCTGAGCCTCTGTAGAGTTAATTATTTCAAAAAGAATATCAATTACTTGCTCTCTAGTACTCAAGTCTAAATTTTCTAGCCAAGTTGTTATTGTTTTATCTATAAATTTGCTTCCATTTGTAACCTCTTCTAGTACAACAAAGTTTTTACCCATCACTTGCCAAGAATATACATCATGTTGCATTAACCCTTTTTCTGTACTTTGTACTACTATATATTTTTCTTTATGATTTAATAACCTTCCAAATATTGAATCTTGTGGTATATATGTTATTACTTTTTTAATTGATTTTTTATATTCTTCAGTATTTATTATATCTTCATTAAAACCTGGTCCATCATTATTATATACATTTATAATTCTTTTTTTAACTTCAGCATTAGCAAAAATAGAAGCATATACTGCTAAATTTCCTCCTTTTGAATGTCCTCCTATTCTTATTTTTTTATTTGGGTATTTTTTTGCAACTTTTTCTAAATATTCTTTTGCAGATATTTGTGACGCAATATGACTTTTAAAACTCATATTAAAATCTTCTTTCCAACCAATTAATGTATTGTCAGTTCCTCTATATGATACATAGATTGTGTCATCTGGCAGAATTACTGTAATGGCAGAAAATTGTTTTTGCATTTCTGGTTCTATTTTGTTTATATACTCTAAAGCCTTCATTTTTCCAAATCTTTTACTATTTCCCATTATTGGAAATAGTTCTGCATCATCTTTCCAAAGTACTTTTATTTTATCTTTGTCTTCTTTTTCAAATCTTTCACTCAACTCTTTGATTGATACTATTTCATTTTCTTTTATTATACTATCTAATGGAAAATAGGAAAATCTATTTAATATTAAACTATCTATTTCATTAAATTTTGATGCTTTTAATTCTATATCTCCTCTCCATTTAACATAATCAATAATATTTGCCATTTCTACTAATATTCTCCTCCTTTTTCATACAATACATCTTATTTTCTTAAGAATTCTTGACGAACTTTTTCTTTTAGTATCTCTACTCCCTGTTTACTCTTATCATAATTATCAGGCATTATTGGTTTAAGCACAAATAATGTAACATCTTTTTTACGCTTAAATAATTTTCTTATTCCCTTTGGGTCTCTAAATTTAAATACCATAGGAATTATAGGAGCATTATTGTCAATAGCGAGCTTAAATGCACCGTTTTTAAAATTTCTTATTTTATCACAATATGGCCATAAAGCCATTTCTGGATAGAAATGAACTACTTTTCCATCTTTTACAATATCGCTTACTGCTTTAATAAAATTTTTCTTGTTTTCAATGCTAGTAGGAATTGGTATAGCTCTTAATAATTTAATTAATTTTCTTACAAAAGGAATTTTAAAACTTCCTTCTCGCGTTGTATAATAAATTCTTTTTCTCCCACAAGCTAATCCTATCATAGCACAATCTAAAACTAATACATGGTTAGAAACACTAATTGCACCACTTTTAAGGTTTCTTATATTTTCTTTACCTTCTATTTTTAAATCATAAACAACTTTAGTAACTATTTTCAAAATTGGAAATGCTATTCCATAATATAATATGTTAGAACAAATAGAAAATAATTTTCCATTTGGTATGTATTTATAATTTTTATCAATACTAAATTTAAGTGGTTCCCATAAGTGAATAATATCTTTATTTTCATCTTCA
The DNA here is from genome assembly GCA_947648905.1 of uncultured Clostridium sp. Classification (GTDB taxonomy): domain Bacteria; phylum Bacillota; class Clostridia; order TANB77; family CAG-508; genus CAG-269. Next base: position 138,702 of record CANSPP010000002.1, read on the forward strand.
AAAATAGCATCAGTAGTATCGTTTTTCATAAATTCCCCTTTTATTTACAATATTCTATAATAACATTTGCTATATCATTACTTACATTTTTATTCATATATTTTCTTTGATTTTCTATTATTTCTTCTTGTAATTTTACATTTTGCAATAATTCTTTTGTTTTTTCTACTACTTGTTCTATTGTATCACACTGTATTGACATTTTTCTTTCGTTAAAAAATTTTGCATTATAATTTTCACACCCAGGTATTGGCATTGTATGAATAAAAGGTTTATTAAGTGTTGCTATTTCTGTTGTAGTTAATCCTCCTGGTTTACTAAGTATAATGTCACTACTTTTCATATATTCGCTTAGTTTGTTTGTAAATGGAAGAATTATAATGCGCTTATTATCTTTATATGTTTTTTTCAGTGTATTTAATAGGTTTGTATTATTACCACATGAAATGATAAAAACAGCATCATTAATATTATCAAATAATTCTTGTAGCATTTGTTCTACATTTCCAAATCCCATACTTCCTGTTAATATTAATACATATTTATTATTTACTTCTAAATTTAAGTTCTTTTTAACTTCATTTTTTTCATATTTTTGTGTATATGTTTTTGCTACGGGTATTCCTATTGGTAATAATTTATTTTTATCAATTCCTCTATTAATGAAATCTTTTTCTAAATCTTTATCAGGTATTATAAAATAATCTGGGTTTGTTTCTTCCCAAAAAGGAATACTTACATAATCTGTAGCAACAGCTATAAAATGAATAGGATGTTCCTTTTTTATAGCTGTCAATGCTTCTGCTGCAAACAAGTGCGTGGTTACAATATAATTATAATTTCCATTTTTTATATATTGATATAGCTTCTCTTTACTAAGTTTATTTAAGCCATATACTGGAGATTTCAGCTTTGTTTTCTGGTATAATTCCCCTAAGTGATATAATATTTTAAATGATTTCCCATTTTTTTGAGTTGTTTTTATATATAAATTATTAACCCTATTTTTTATTTTTGGATTGACAATACTTAGGTATTCAACGAAATCTGCTTGTATTCCTTTTTCTTTTAAACTCTCTTGTATTGCTAATGCAGCAGAATTATGTCCGCCACCAGTTCCACAAGATAAAATTAATACTTTTTTCATATAATTGTTCCTCTATTTTCTAAAATATTCTATCTCGAATATTCTTAAGTTTAAAATCGAATTTATAATAATATGGTTGAATATCTCCTACATAACAATCAAAATAAATCATATTTCCTTCTTTATCTTGTGTTTTCAAATTAGGAAATGTCCTAATCATCTTTCTGTCATTCCAATATTTATCAATAAAATTTGCAAGTTTTTCGTCTTTATAAATTCTATCATAAGCCATATCTATTTGTTCTTTATTTGTTACTTGAATATTATTTTCATGTACTTTTCTTACTATAAAAAATTTTAGTGCAAAGCCTGTAGCAATACAATCTATAAATATAAATATAATTATTAATATAATTATGATTTTTGCCTGAGTATTTTTTAATTTTGTTTTTGCCCAATCTATTAATTTATCAATTCTAGGGTTCACATATGATATTAGATATATTCCTAAAAGTCCCCAAAATATTGAAAAATAGACACATATTCTTCCATTCAAATTAAGTGGCATATGAGAATAATCCCACCATTTTACATTTAGAAAAACATCTCCATACCAGCTTACAAAATATTCTGTAATAGACCCTACTATAAATCCAGCAATAAATAACCTATTATTATTTTGATTGAAATATTGAAGTGACAATATCATTACAATAGCGCCTAGACCATAAATTCCACAAAATGGGCCATATAAAAAGCTTTGCCTACTTTCCCATGTTCCTTTTGTTATAATTCCAAAAATAGTTTCTATAATATATCCTAGCACACTATATATAATAAAATATGCTAGTATTCTCCATATACTATATCCAAATATTCTAAATTGCTTTTTTTCTTGTTTATTTCTTTCCATAAACTTCTCCTAATTTCTTAGTATTATATATTAGAAAAATGAATTGATTGTGAACTTTTAATATTCTAAAAAGCAGGTAACTTTTAAAATTATCTGCTTTTATGTTGTAATTTTCTATTTTTCTTCCTTTTCTTTGTTTTTCTTCATCAGCATAACTCTAAATTTTCTATAAGCAGGGAAAAGCTTTTTAAAGGCAAAATACATAAAAGGATTATACACTTTATAAATCTCAGTAAACTCAATTAAATCTGGCTTAAATCCTTTTTTAAATCTATATAAACCTTCATTTCTGTGTTCTAAATCTACAGCACAAATTCCTCTAAAGTCATAAACATTGCAATTATTCTCTTTAGCCCATTTAATATTTTCCCATTGTAATAAATATGTAGGCATTAAATTACGTTTCTCATTTAAACTTCCGCCAAACATATACCATACTTTGTCGCCATATATGAAATTATATGTAACTGCAATAGGTTGTCCCTCATAATCTGCAAATAATATTTTAACATGTTCTTCACCCATCATATCATATAATTCTTCAAAGTATTCAACAGATGGAATTGGGAATTTATCTCTTTGTCCAGTAACTTCCATTATTTGTTGGAATTCTACAATATCTTCTCTCTTCCCTTCTCTGATTGTAACACCTTTTTTAGTTGCTAAACGTATATTGTAACGTGTTTTTTGATGGAATGAAGCAAATAGTTCTTCTTCTGTTTTGTCTTTTAAATTTAGTCTGAATACAATTCTAGGATGTGCAATTTCGTTTAAGTCTTTTACTTTTTCTACTATTTTATATCCATTTCTTTTAGCCATATTCTTAAATTCCATATCAGAATTTGAGATGTCTGGATCCATTTTTAATAGAAATGCTTTGTGTTTTTTTGCAACTTCTTCTGCTTTTTTTGTTAGCTCTTGGAATGTCTTTTCGTCATCTATATCACATACAGGTCCTCTTGGTGAATATACAATACTAGAATTTAATCCTGGCACTTTTCTTATCAATAATAACATTGAACCTTTAATTTTTTCATTTTCATCTCTTACTACTACTGTTTCATATTGCCATTCGTCTTTTGTTTTTGCCCATCTTATTGATTGAGCAAAATGTCCTTTGTAATGACTTTGTACAAAATCTTCATATTCTTTATCTATTCCATTTTCTTTTAATTCTTTTTCATTTATATTACTTACGTTTTTCATTATTTCTACTCCTATTTATATATTTTAATTATTTATTATGCTTCTTTATAAACTTTTAATTTAACTAATGCTTTATGTATTTTGTCTCCTTTTGGTAAATCTTTTATTTCTTCTTCTGAGAATACTTTTAATGCTATTACAGCAACTACATATGCTATTACAGCAATCAATAATCCAGCTATTATAGCAATTTTGTGTGGAATTACAAAGTCTAATAAATAATATATACCATAAGATATAACACTCATTATTACTGATGCTAATACTGGTTTTACAGCAAATTTATTAAAATCAAATTTTATTTTTGTCATTTTCTTTAATTTTATAAATCCTATAAAGAATGCTATAAATTGACATATTTGTGAGCTTAGTGTTGCACCTATAATTCCTATTCCTTGAATTGGTATTATTAGTACGTTTAATATTGTTTTTACAATCACTCCTATTATCAGAGCTATTACAGGTGTTTTAAAATCTCCTAGCCCTTGTAATGCACCATTTACTGTTTGTGCAAGTGTAGCAAATACTACTAAGAATGAAATATATTGTAGTATATTTGCTCCTGCTGCTGCATTTGGGAAAACTAATTGTAATATTTGTTTTGCAAATACACAAAGTCCAAAGGCACAAGGCATTCCTATTAGTATAGTTATAAGTAATGACAATTTTACTCTTTTTTCAATTGCTGCATTATCATTTTTTGCTTTTGCCGATGATAATCCTGGTACTAGCGCTGTTGCAAAGGCTACTGTAAATGATAATGGTAATGCTACTAATGTATCAACTTTTCCTGCTAAAATTCCATATTGTTCTTTTGCTATTGCTTCTGTAGTTATTTTCTTTAGACCTCTTACTACTGTTATTGAGTCTATGTTTTTGTTTACTGATGAAACTATTGATGTTAGTGATATTGGTATTGATATTTTAAATATTGAAGATATTATTCCCTTTGTATCTTCTTCTTCAAAAGTTTCTGCTGTTTGTATTTCTTGGTGAATTTCTTTTTTTCTAACTTTGTAGAATTTATATATGTATATAAAGCTTCCTATAACTGATATTGTTGTAGCAAAGTTTGCACCTGCGGCCATTAAAGTTACATTGTTTGATGTCAAGTGAGCAACTACTTCTACAGCTAATACTGTAAATACTGTTTTTAATATTTGCTCTAATGCTTGAGAATCTCCTGTAGCTTTCATATTACTTCTAGCATTAAAATATCCTCTAATTACAGAAGACATTGCAACTAGCACTATTGATGGTGAAATACACATCAATGTAAGTTTAGCTTCTGGTATTTGTAATATTGTGTTTGCTATAAAGTCTGCTCCAAAGAATAATATCAAACTTCCTATTGTTCCAATTACTGTAAGTAGCATAAATGATATTTTAAATATTTTGTGTGCTCCTTTGTAGTCGCCTAAAGATGTTTTTTCAGATACTAGTTTTGATATTGCATTTGGTATTCCTATTGATGATAACAATAGTAATAACGCATATATTTGATATCCACTATTATAAATTGCGTTTCCTGTATCTCCAAATCCAGGTCTATTTGTTAAATATATTTTATAAACTAGTCCAAATATTTTTACTATTATTTGTGATATCATTAATGTCATTACACCTGACATAAATGATTCTTTTTTGCTTCTTGTTTTTTTCTTCATTTTTTTCTCCCTTTTTTCTTTATTCTGTAGTATTATCTATTCTTGTATCATCAGAAGAGATATTGTTTGTGTTTATATTGTTAGTAGTATTCGTATCATTTGAATTTGTATTATTGGTTTTATTTGTGTTCGAAGTCTGTGTGTTAGTGCTATTATTAGTGTTTGTATTAGTAGTACTATTAGTTTTATTTGAAGTACTATTATTTGTTTTTTGTGTATTGTTTTCAGTTGAAGTTGTATTTGTATTGGTTGTATTTGTAGGGCTTTCTATTGTTGGAACTGGCTCTTTAGCATCAATATCTTCTGTTATTCCTTTAACAATTTCAGTCACATTCTTCTTAAAATCATTTGTACTATTAGTATCTATTTCTTTTCCAGAATGTTTGCTACAAAGTTCCTTAGGTGCTGTAAATGCTAGGAAATATTCTACATACTTGTTTTGACAACCTGTTGTAGCTTTCTTGCCTGTTTCAGCACATATTGTTACACCTGTTACTGATGCTGGTTTTTCAAATTTTGCGCTATTTAGCCCTGTATGAACTCTAGACATTACATTAGCCCAAAGTAATCCTGCTGGGTTTCTTTGATTAAAATTAATGCTTTCATTTATATCAAACCCATACCAAGTAACTGCTGTATAGTATGGTGTAAATCCACAAAGCCATCTATCATAGTTTTCGTCTGTAGTTCCTGTTTTAGCAGCCACATCAACTCCTGTTATTTTGCAGTATGTTGCTGTTCCGTTTTGTCCTTGAACTGGCTGGGTTAGCATTTCTTTTAATATGTATGCAGTTTCTTTTGAGAATGCTCTTCTAGTTGTTTGTTTAGCCTTTATTATAACAGAACCATTTTTTCTTTCTATTTTTGTATAAAATGTTGGTTCTATATATTTTCCATCATTTGCTATTGTTGCATATGCTCCTGCCATTTGTAATGGGCTAATTCCCTTTTCCAAACCACCTAATGCTAATGGTAAACCATTGTCCTTTTCTGTTAATGTTGTTATTCCCATCTTTTTCAAATAATTAATAGCTGTTTTAGGTTTTAAGTCCTCCATTATTTCTACAAATGGAATATTTTGAGAAGATTCTATAGCTCTTCTAACTGTTATGTTTCCTAAACTTTGCTCATTGTAATCTGTTGGATGATAGTTATTTGCAAAATCTTTTTCAGTATCATCTAATATTGTTGCTCCTGTTATTACTTTTTTATCAATAGCAGGTGCTACAACAGCTATTGGTTTTATTGATGAGCCAGTTTGTCTCACACTTTGAGTTGCTCTATTAAATGAGCGTGCAGTTGTCTTCTTTCCAAGTCCACCTACACAACCTAGAACATTTCCGTGTTTTGTGGTCAATTATAATCATTGCAGCTTGCGAAGTATCTGTTCCATTTGAAGACTTTAAAACATATCTACTTTTTTCAAACTCTGTTACTAATTGATTTTGTATTTTTGTATTTTGAGTACTACAAATTTTTAACCCCGCAGATTCTATATAATTAGTTGCAAAAGTTTGAGAAATATTATATTTATTAGCTATTTCAGCTGTTATTTCTGGTATTAATGCATCTGTGTGATAAGAATATATTCCATCACTTGATGTCACTTCACCTTTTTTGAATTTTAATCCATTATCAACATTTGCAACTGCTTTGTCATATTGTTCATCATTAGTTATATAGCCCAATTCCTTCATCTTATATAGTACTGTTTTTGTTCTTTTTGCTATCTTTTCTTCATTGTCATTATCATTGAATGGGTTATATGAATTTGGAGAATGATTTATTCCTGCTAAAAATGCACATTCTTCTAATTCTAAGTCAGTTACAGATTTGTTAAAATAATATTTAGCTCCTGCTTCAACTCCATATATACTTGGTCCAACATAAATAACATTTAAATATGCTGATAAGATTTCGTCTTTTGAAAGGCAAGTTTCTAACTGCCACGCTTTCCACCATTCTTTTATTTTTCTTTGTATGCTATCTGTTGAATCTCCTGTAAAATTCTTTACTAATTGTTGTGTTATGGTACTTCCACCAAATGAAGATGATCCAAAATGTATTACATATGAGCCTATTGCAGATATTGTTCTTTTCATATCAACTCCGTGATGTTTATAATACCTTTCATCTTCTATGGCTACATACGCATTTTTTAGACTATCTGGAATTTCATTGCTTGCTATTGCGATTTTCTTTTTTTCGCTTCCTAATTTTGCAATTGCATTTCCATCAGTGTCTACTACTGTTGAGTATTCGTTTAGTATCATATCTTTAGCAAGAGTTTTCCAAGTATGTGTTGATATTCCTATAGCAATACCTAAATATAAGATTATAATTAGTGCTATTATAAGTAATATTTTTTTGATTTTTTTATCTTTTTTTGTTTCTGTTATTTCTTCTTCTGGTTGCTTTTTATTTTTCATTTCTCTTATTGCTTTTGGTTCTAAGTCTTTTTCTTTTTGCCTTCTTGCTTTAGAATGCATTTTATCACTTTCCTTCTTTTTAATGCATTAATAGTATAACATATATAATCATTTCAGGCAATAAAAAATTGCATTTCAAATTATAAAAAAAAGGCAGTATATTATATACTACCTTTTAGGTTTTCTTTACTCTAGATTATATAGTTGTTCTAACTCATCTCCTGACAATTCTTTTTTAATAGTTAGTGCTTTTCGTACTTTTATGTACTGTTTTATCTAGCCTTTGGACTTTTGATTATTTTTCTTTTTGCTTATTGTTTTCTTTTTTTCTTTCTCGATTAACATTAAAATATTTTACTGTCCCCTTAGTTAAATTTACCACTGAAACATTTCTATTTGGGTATAATCTTGATTTTGCTGCTCCACAGTCTATATCAAGATATCCGTCTCTATATTCTATCATATCGCTATCTGTAGGTGAATGCCCTATTACTGTGAATGTGTTAGGTTTAGCACTTTCTTTATGTGGACTACTTCCATCCTCATCTCTCGCCCAAACTGCATCGACCAATAATTTTTCTTTTCCTTCCGTAATAATTTCTCTTAATGTTTTATCGCTATTATCATTTTTATCTTGAATAGATTTAGCATGTACTAAATGAACTTTTTCTGAATTTACATCGATATTTTTATATACATACGAATTGAAAAGAAATTCTTTAATTTTGCTCTGTTCATTAGAATTTAATTTTTCAAATGCATCTCTTGTAACCTGTCCTTCGTTTGCTTTAGAAGTCCAATTTTGTTTTTGCTTTTCATTTCCCAAAAACAATGATTGAACCATCATTAATTCATGATTACCAATTAAAAATTCAACTTGGCCTTTTTCTTTTCTTTTCATTATATCCTGTAAAATTTTAATTCCATCTGGACCTCTATCTATTACATCTCCTAATATATATAACCTATCTTTTTCCTTTAATTGACTTATAATAGCTTGATAAGCTGGGTATTCTCCATGTAAATCACTACAAACATAGGTAGAAGTTTCTTTGCTTTTAGTTTTTTTATCTTTTTCTTTTAGTGTTAGTCCTTTTTTAGTAGCTACTTCTAATAATTTATTTGCCTTTGTTTTATCATATAATGGTGTAGTTTTATCACTATATATTTCTATTAAATTACTATATGTTTTAGTTTCATCGCCTATACCTTTTTCATTTATTATTTGTTCATAGATTTTTGAAGCTTTTCTTTTATCTTGAATTATCATATCTTCATCAGAAGCATTTTTGAATCCTTGATAATACATATCCCCTAATAATTTTAATGTTCTCGAATTTAACTTCTCTCCACTTTGAATTCTTGTTTCAATACTTTTTATCTTATTTAGAAAATCTTCCTTATCTTTATTATCTACAATTCTAGAAAGGAATTCTTTATAAATTGCTAAATTTAAATATTCTGTTTTATTTGGCAAATATTTACCTTGTTTTAATTCACTTATAAAATCAGGTTCAACTTTTAATCGGGCTGTTCCCTTAAGTCCATCTATATTATATTTTTCTTTAATGAATTCAAAATATCTATAACAAGTTTCTTCTATATTAACGTTAAATTCATTATTTATTTTTTTCATTATCTCAGAGTCTTTACTATGTTTTTGAACTGAATTATGTGCTAAATACAAATAATATGATGCGGCATTATTGTTAACTGGTATAATATTTCTATTCCCGTCAGTAGATTTTACACCTTCCCTATAAATTTCGTACATATATTTTAAGGTTTCAGGATTAGTAAATTTTTCATCATAAATATATAATTTTCCATTACCTAGTTTATCTGTTTGTAACTTTATTATTTCTTTATTTAATCTTTCTTGAATTTCAGGATCATTATTATCTTTTAAGTAACAAATCAATTTATTTATAACTAATAAATTCATTCCTTTAGTATGTAGTATTTTTGTATCAAATCTTTCAGCCTTTTTTAATGCTTCCATTAATTCTTCTTTTGACATTTTATGATTTCTAGAAACTGTTTTTGGTGTTACTGCTGTTTGAATATCTGCCTTTTTTTCTGTTTTATTTTCTTTACTATCTGAAGGCACTTGGTTGATTGATTCTGCATCAACTTTTGGAGTTTTAACTTTATCTTTTTTGCTTTTTACTTCTTTTTTAGGAGTGTATGTTGTTTTTTTCTGCTGCTGAGCAATGTTTTCAATTACCTCTTCACTTTTTTGTTTTAATTGTTCTATTTTCTTTTCGCTTTTCTGTTTTATAGTTCTTATTGTTGCACCTATTGCTCCTCCTACAGCTAAAGCTCCTAATGCTATATCTGTTGCTTTTGGTTTTACTTTTGGTGTTGAGGGTTCTATTTTAAATTCTACTTTTGAAGGTTCATTTTCTGTCGTTTCTATTGAAGCAATAATTTCTTTCGCTTGTTGTTGCAAGTCATCAGTTTTTTTCTTCTCTTTCTCATTTTCCTTTTCTCTAGGACTTTTTAATTTTTCTAAATTTTCTTCTAGATTCTGTTGAACTTCTTTTAATTCACTATCATTTTCTTTTTCTGTGCTTTGAGGGTGTTGCTCGATTTCAACTGTTGGCAATTTTACTCTAAAAGTATCATAAAGTTTATTTAGAGTTTTGTCAGTTATTATATTTGGGTATTTCTTTCTAATATTTTCTATTTTTGAATTTAATTCTTCTAATTTTTCTTTTGATAACTCTGTATTTTTAGTTTCTCTAAAGATACTTTTTAACTCGGTTCTTGCTTTAATTTTTTGTTTAGTCAAATCGTTATCTTTATCTAACTTTTTTTCAAAGTTTGTATAAATTGTATTTTTTCTTTCTGGAATCTTTTTTGTTACAATTTTGGATACAGTTGCAGGTGCTACTGGTGTCACAGTTTGTATATGAGTAGTCGTTGTTGTAGCTTTATTGCTTGTATTACTTCTATTTGCAGTATTATTTATATTATTTCTTATAACATTATTATATCTCTTTTCAGCTATATCATTGTTATTTATATACTCACTTTGAATGATCGAAATTTTTCTTAAAGTAGTTGTATTGGCAATATATTCATTTGCTCCTTCAAATTTATCTTTTTCCATAGATGGATTTAAACTTCTTGGAAGAGTTTCTCCTCTCTTTTTAGCAGAGATAATTGACTTTGCAAGCCTCATTTTTCTATCTATCTCTGTATCAATATCTTTGCTTGCTTGTATACTTTCTTTTATTTTGTTAATATATGATTCAGGAGCATTTATATTTTTTTCTATTTCTTTAAGCTTTTCAATCTCTTCAGGTGCATCATAACCTAATGAGGCTAATTCCTCTTCGTTTTTTAAAGTAATTGTTCCATTTTTATCTTTTATAAAAGCATCACTAAATAATTCGTAATCACTTTTAATTTTTTCTTGAGTTTCTTTTATTGCTTCTTCCTCATTTATTTCTTGCTCAACTAACAAACTATCAGAAATATAATCCAATAGTTCTTCTTCTAAGTCTTCTTCTATATCTTCTATTCTGTTATTATACTCTTCCTCAGTTTCGCCTTCTTTTCTTTGCCATTCGTTATCTTGAATAACATCTAACTTACTAATAATTTTATTTATTTGATTTATTTCGTCTTCTATTTTCATAATAGGCTCCTTCTTTTTATACTTGCCGTTTTATTATATCATTTTTTCCTTTTTATGTCAATTTATTTATAATAAGAGTAAATCAACGAAGAGAGGAAATTGAAAAAAATTAGAATAATGAACAGGAATTATTGATATACTAAAAAAGTGTCAAAGACTAGAATATATATTGCAACATATTTGTTTATGTTTTTTAATAAGTTTAATTGCGAACAAGGAGTAGCAACTGCTACTCCTTGTTTTCTTTTAGAAATTGAAACAATCCTGAAGATTTTCGAATATCAAAAATTGTTTCTAATCTTTGACAATATTCTACCTAGTTATTTCAATTTCGCTAGGTTGAGGTATTACAACATCAAATTTACCTGTTGAAAAAACTTTTTTTATAAATTTTGAATCGCAAGGAAAACCATATTGTTTGTTCCAATCAGCTTTTTCAAAGCCAGAACTTTCCATAACACGAAAAACAAGTCTCCTAAGAAAAGATGGATTGTAAAAATCAATCGCTTGTTTAAAATTTTTATTCTTATATCAACTTTCGCCGTTATGTATTATTTATATCTATTTTTACATAAAATATCAATTTTATAGTGAACTGATTAAAATCAGTTCACTTCATAACTATTTCATTGCTACGTTCAAGACGATCAACGCTATAACAATTGCTATTCCTAAAATTCCAATAATTAATATTTGAAATTCATAAGTATAGAAAAAGTCGATTATACAATATTTTATTTTTTTCACCCTTAAGGTGAAATCAGATTCTTGATAGGTTCTTTGCTTTTGAGTTTTCTTAAGTGCTTTGTTCTTTTTTTTCTCCTCTTTCTTTTTAGTTCTTTTTCTTGAATATTCATTGCTTTTAATTTTGAAAGAAGCAATTTTACTCTTGAAATTGGAAAGAATGTTAGAGAAGAACTCTTTCATTTCAGGAAATCCGGTATTAATTTTTGGCTTATATTTTTGTGTATAGTTAGCTTTTAATTGTTTAAGCTTGGCTCTTATCACTAAAATAAGTTTCTTTATTCCAATTGCGATAAGATAAGCTAATTGTGAAAGAGCCATAAATATGGTTTTACACACAAATGCAAAACCTCTAACCAATAAATTTAAAAGATTCCAAATCAAGAAGCACTTGAATACATCAGCCCAAAAGTTATTGTTCCGTTGGTCTCTCATTTTGTTCACCTCTTTAAAATAGTATTGATTTTAAAATTTAAGGTGCTACAAAAAGTAGCACCTTAAATCCATACTGTAAACCTAACTCAAATTGATTTTATAAACTTGATCATTGTTCTGTACATATAAGTATGTACATCTCTCATAAGAGTTATACTGAATTGCAATTTTGGAATTTGGATTAACAATACCAATATTCTTTTCAGTTACTGTTGATTTTGCCACGGTTGGACCAGTCTTCAAGAAAAGAATTCTCTTCTCAGCAGGAATGACCAGCATCGAATTGTTGAAAATACAATTTCTCAAATTAAGTCCACCAAAAGAAAAAGAATCGAACTTTTGCTTTGTCTGGTTGTTCTTTTCGATGACATATACCTTGTAGTTTTTTGCTTCCGTTATTGTTACAACACACCAGCTCTTACTTATATGGTCGTACTTGATAGCTTTAGGAATTTCCTTGATAAGCTGTTTAAGCTGTTTTCCGTTTACAATGATGTTCAAATGCCCAGCATTATTAATGCTACACATACAATATTCACCCAGTTCATTAATTTCGTAAATGAACGGATCTGTAATTGTAGTGACTACCTTTGCATGGCAGGAAATTTCTGTCATATAAACGTCAACCAATTCTTTTCTATCTCTTAGATAAAAAAGATGATTTCCTACAACTATCATTTTAGAACTTAGCTTAAGAATCAAAGTTGAAAACAATTTCTTTCCGTTAGGACTAAAAATCTCAAGCTCACAAGCTGGATCTTTGGGATTGCGACATTTTTTCATCTTTTCGCTAAACGAACACTTGCCATAAAGTGAATTGAATTTTCCAAACAGCATATTGAAAAATTGCTTGACTTTGCTGATTCTACTCACTTTAACGACAACTCCTCTTTCAGTAAAAAAACTTCATCGGTTCTAGATGTTACAGCTGTTTTTTCCAATCTACCATTTTCTTTCAAATGGACTGCATTGGTGTCATAATCAAGAATCGTAGAGAAGTTTACAACTTTACGTACCTGCTTTTGAACAAATACGCTATTTCTCTTATAAGAGATGTTGTCTACGTTGTAATTCTTGAATTCTCTCAATGCATAACTATCCTGATACGCACGACAACAAGGGCATTTGGAATACCTTGAAGAATTATAATACTGATGCTTTCTACATTTTTTCAGGTCTTTAGCCTGATTTTCAAGAGAATGCAAGATATTAAATCTCTTATTTCCTTCGAAAATCTGCAAAAAATCACCCTGCAATCCTTCAGACATCCAAGCTACATGTTTCATTTGGAAACTATCCAGGCTCTTTAAGTCATGATTACCTAAAATCGAAATATGATTCAAGGCTCTCAGGGGTCTGTTATATCCCTTTACCAGAGGATAACTTCCGTCATACGGATTGAATCCAACAAGCATTTCAAAAACGACAACAGCTAGTGAAAAGTAGTCAGACTGCTTTGTATAGCCTGTAATATAAATATCAGGCTTACTGAAGTCCCTTACTTTGGGATCAATATACTCAGGCCGTCCAGCTCTATCTGCCTCATAGTCTTCGCCTTTGTTTGCAAATCCCCATGTGTCAGTATCGCATACATAGATTTTTCCATCTTTAGTCATAAACTGATCTGAATGGAAATCTCCAAAAATAATACCTTCACTATGAAGTTTTTCAATGAATCTAGCTAATTCACATGCAATTTTCAAGCTTTCTTTTAAATCGGTCTGTTGCTTTTTGGCTTTAAACTGAAAATCTCTGAGGCTCACCGCATCCGGAAGTTTGGGCATTACATAGCCCACACATTTTCCTTGGCAGGTGATTATTGCTTCAGGCAATGCAACTGTTGTGAAACGATTTTTGAGTTTCATCAACTCCTTAAGTTTAAGTTCTTTCTTTCGGCTATCAAGATTCTGATCTTCCAGAGAAAAGATCTTAATAGCTTTATTATTTCGGTCATCGAAATAAATCGTGGATTGGATACCAACAACTCCCTCTCTAAGATTAGAGAGAAATTTGATGTAATCCCGCTTGTTTGTGAATGTGTAGTTCATAAAATTACCTCCAATCATAGATTTTGATTTTGATTACAGTATGTTGGTAGTTTACTACCAGTTTGTCAAAGTTCTTAGTTAAGAATTTTGAAAATCTTTAAAACCTCTTAACTGTAGCTTATTCTATCATTTTTTTTAGTTTTTGTCAATATTATGTGAACATTTTAAAATATTAAGTTTTTATCATATTCTTTATTAATTTAAAATGAGAACTCAAGTCTGAGTTCTCATCCGCTTATTTCTACTTCCATCCTTTTGCTGCATCATTTATGACATTATAGCTTTCTGGTGCACACTCTTGCAACGCTTCTGGATTTGCCATATATAATGCAAAAGTATCCGCAAAATATTCTACGCTATTTGAAATACCATATTCAAATTCTTCATTGTTGTCGTAGAGCCTTCTAATAGCCATTCTTTCTTTTTGGTAAACTGTTGTAAAAGATCTTTTGTGGCTTATGAAGTGCTCTTTAAAATCCAAATAGTGGCCAAATTCATGCCAAATGGTTTTACTTAATTCTGGAGACGAACTTCTAATGAATATCCTACTATCAAAACTTGAACAAAGTCCATACGTAGAGTCTTTTAAAAGTTTCTCGTTAGAAATTCTTATTTTCCATTCCTCTTTTAGAAATTGCTGTTGCAATTTTTGAGGTAAAGATTTAAATGCTTTATCAGTTATTTCAATTTGTTCATCAATAACATCAACACCGATTTCAATATAATTTGGAATATAAGTAAGATTTCTATCGAAAATTTGGCCATATACCCACTTTTTTACATATTGATAAGATTCGTCAATTTTTGAAAGTGAATTTTTTCCATCAGTTTCAATTACAAGTGAAAATAACTCCGCAAAAATTGCGTCTCTAGTAGAAGAAGTATTTCTCCTGAACCTTAAGAATAATTTTAATTCACGTTCATTCTGATTAACCAATTCTGCAAATTTAATAGATTCTTTGATTTGAGCATATTCCATACTAATATAATATGCAAATGCTATATATATTATATTTGAATGGATATCTAAAGCTCCTACATTCAACCACATTTGTCTCTTGTTAGCATCAGCATAAAATTTACTTAATACCCCTCCAAACTCCTGAGGCATTTTATCTGTTATAACTAATTGCCAATCATCTTGGATAAATTTTTTCTTCCAAAAACTTGGGATATTTTTTAATTGAGCGATTATTGCATCAACTTCCCGTTTGCTTATAGTATTAGAACGAAGTAAAGGTGATCTTTTTGTATAGTTAGTCATACAATGTTCCTCCTTGTATTAAAATAAAGCATCTATAAAAATCACGTATATATAATATCACTTTTTTTACATTATGTCAAACTTGCAAAAATAAAAGTGTATTTAATTTATGATAAAAGAGTTCTATATGAACTCTTTTATTATCTCTCTTCTTCGTTTTTTAGTTGTTCTAGACATCTTGCAACATTATCAAAATATACTGTTTTTCCATCATTTAATCTTAACAAACAGCCATTACCATAATTTGTAGCTCCACAATCTATAATTGCATACGAGTCATGTATATCTATTTTATTATCATCTGTAGGTGTATGCCCAATTATAGTAAAGACATTCTTTCTTGCTATATCGTCTTCTTGCCATACTTCAGAACTACTTTGAGCCTTTATATCACCTATCCTTGCCCATACACTATCGTAAAGTTCTTTTTCTTTATTTTTATCTAAATAGTCTATAACAGTTTCTTTTTCTCTATCTGAATTTTTGTCTGCTTTTGCATGTACTAAATAAATTTTTTCACCACCAACAGTTATTTCGCTATGCACTGTAGATTGTAATAATAGATTTTTAATATTTTCTTGTTCTTCTGGAAATAATTTCAGAAAGTCTTCTTGCGTCTTTCTTCCACCATTTGATTCTCTAATCCAATTTTGCTTTTCAATTTCATTGTTTGAAAATAACGCTTGCATCATCATCAATTCATGGTTTCCCACAAAAAGTTCTATTTTGTCTTTATTCTGCAATATATCTTGTAAAATTTTAATTCCATCTGATCCTCTATCGATTACATCACCTAAAATATATAACTTTTCGCCTTCTTTAATTTGACTTAGCATCATTTTATATAGTTCAAATTGTCCATGTAAATCACTACAAACATATATATTCTTTTCTTCATCAACAGTCACTTGTTCTACTTTTTCCTCTTGATTACTATGTTGTATTTTCTTAAATAAATTTTTAGGACCTTTTCTCTTTGGCTTTAATTTTGCTGTTTTCTTATTATTCTCACTGGGATTTTCTTTACGGTTTTCTTTAATGACAATATCTTCTTTTAGTACTTTTTCATATATTTTTTGTGCCATATCTTTATCTGATTTTACTACTTCATTAGCTAAGTGGTCGTGTATGCCTTCATTTTCTATGTCCGCTATTAATTTTAACAGTTTATTATTTGTTAACTGATTTAAAGCTATTTTTCGAAGTATTTTTTCTCTTAAATCTATATATGTTTTTAAGTTTGTTGGTAATCCCACATGTTTTCTATAAATTCCGCTTTTTAAATCTTCAGACAAAGCTAGTAATCTAATGCTATCGTTTTTAGAGTTGTTTTCTAAATTCTGAATTACTTGTGAATATTTGTCTGCTTTTGTCAACTTGTTTTTTAATCCAATAACTTGTACTTTATTTCTTTCTAGTAATTCTTCAAAGTAATTCAACTCAATACTTTCAGATTTTTTAGAATATTCTTCCTTTATTTCCTTAATTCTGTCGTCACTTAATAATTTGTTATTTCCAAAATCATCTTCTATCCTTCTATTTAGTAAATATATATAGTATGAATATTTTCTTTCATTACCTTCTATTATGTTTTCACCATTCGCATTTGAAACTCCAACTTTGTATAAGTTACTAATATAATCCAAAATTAAAATATTATATTTATTTTCTTTGCCTTCTTTTTCTTTAAGTAAGTCAATTGGCTCTA
Source organism: uncultured Clostridium sp. (assembly GCA_947648905.1). Classification (GTDB taxonomy): domain Bacteria; phylum Bacillota; class Clostridia; order TANB77; family CAG-508; genus CAG-269. Next base: position 155,849 of record CANSPP010000002.1, read on the forward strand.
ATTGGTCAAATTTTGTAAGCAAATTTTTTAAGTAATTCTGTGCTTTTTCATCTTTATTTTCTTTTAAATACAATACTAAGGCATTAATTACTGGAATTATTGCGCCTTTTTGAAATTTAATCTTACTTTCAAATTTATCACATTTTTGCATAATCGCCATAATCTCTTCTTTTGAGTATATTTTTTCTTCTTTCTTGGTTTTAACATTTTCTCTGTCTTTTTCTTCTTTTGACTTATTCTCTGCCAAAACTTCTTTCTTTTTTACAACTTTTTTTAATTCCTGGTTTGCATTTTCTAAGTCCTCAACACTTTTTAATACACTTTCATTACCTTTTATTTTATTTTTTTTAAACTCTTTATTATCTTGAGTATAATACCAATCATATTTAATTCCATCTTTCAAACTTTTTTTCATTTCTTTTGGAGTTATTTTAATTCCTAATACTTCTAATGTTTTTTTATATAGTTTTTCAGCTTCTTCTATTTTTCCTATTGATAATAAATTTCTTATCTTTAATTTTTGTAATTCATAATTTTTTATTGATAATTGTTCCATATATTTAATCACTGATTCTCTGTCAGAAGTATTGAGTTTCCTAATAATATTTGGTTCATAATAGTATTTTCGTTCAGTATCTAATAATTTTCTAAATATGCGTATATTAACATCTGCTTTATCATTTTTCTGATTATTAATATACCAATTTATAGCTATTTTTAGATTATGTTCTACACTTTCTAAATTCCCAATATTTTTTAATTCTCCAGTAATATTATCATAGTAATTTTTTAAAAAATTTTTTATTTCTTCACATTTTTGATCAACTTCTTTTTCTGACAAAATTGCTGTATCTTCTTTTTTCTCTTTTATAGGCTTGCTCATTATTTTTTTCACTTTATTTTTTATTATATCAAAGAAATTTTCATCTGTTATATTCACTTTTGCACCTAACTTCCTTTCATGTTTTGCAATACTCTTCATTTTTAATTTATCAAGTATATTTAGACTAGAGTCAATAGTATTATGTTCTAATTCAAAAGGTAATTTTGATTGATTTTTAACACAACTTATATATTCCATTATATCAACATTGTCATTTAATCCTTCTATAATAACAGGATTTAAAATTCTTTCTAATTTTCTTCTTTTTATAAATGAAGTTGTAAGTTCATGACATTTTGTAGATATTTTGAAGTTTTTAAATATTTCTTTTCTACGAGTTATAATATCAGATAAGATAGTTGATAGTACTCTTCCATCTTCCATAAAATAAGTAATAGTATCATCCTTTTCATCTATTAAGATTTTTTTCACTTTATTATTAAATGTATTAGAATTTTCTTGCATATTTAAAATCCTTTCTCTTTTTTAGACATAATATTAAAAAAGGATGGAGAGATTACTCTCCATCCTCACCTTAAATCAAGTAAAATTATCGTACAGCCCAACCAATAAGGTTACGCCATAGATCTCTGTGATACGAACTTCATCAGTCTTCTTAGCTGATGTTCGTCCTTAATCGGAATAGGCTCAACGCCTAAGTCATTGCCAAGTTTCGACGAATCGATACCGTCAAAGGCTGCTACGAGATATACGATATCTCTCTTCTTGAGTTCCTTGAGTGAATTCTGAACATCGCTCAAGTTGTACTGCTTGGAGCCATTTTCACCACCATCGGTGAAGATGAGCATAACACCTTTGATCTTGCACTCGCTGACGAGACTGTCATATTGACTGATCATATTGCTACAACTTTCGACGATTGCATCGTACATACGAGTTTCGCCTTCAGTCGCTTCATAGGTAGCATCAATGCACTCACCATACTTGAACGGTCTCATGTCGAGAGTAGAGCCGAAGAATGTCATGGCAGTTTGGATGCATTTGGATTCCTTTGCACCATTAACCGTCTTCTTGACTTCGTTCAGTCCGTCGACAACACCTTTTTCAAGCCCATTGTGATACATAGAACCAGACTTGTCTACCACGAGGTAGAGCAATGCCTGCTCTGCAGATCTGATTTCATCAGTAGTAATGTTTCCTTTCAGACCTTTGTTGACAACAATCTCTTCCTGGGGTTCTGTAGTGTCCTCATCCGCATTTAGATACTTTTCCAAATCGTTGAGATAGTCCTGATCGATATTAGCCATAATTAATGCCTTCCTTTCATAAAGTACATGTGTTAGTTTGGTTCTGATCATTTCTACTTGATTAAGGTACAACAATATTTAATTGTCAGTTATATTATACTGCTTATGTAAACATTTGTCAAGTAGTTTTGCTAGATTTTCCTTTTTATTGCAAAGTGTCAATTAAAAAAGTAAATTCATTTTTGAATATTAATAAACATAACTAAGTCTCACATTAGTCTTAATCAATAATAAATATAATGGAAAAACATCTTTCTCTAGATGATAGAAAAAGATTGAAGAAGGAATTGAAAAACGGACTTCGCAAATTTGAAATTGCCAAATCGATTAATAGAAATCCTTCTACTATCACAAAAAAATTAAAAAAAATAGAAAACTTAAGCCAAGAAATCTATACAATGTATGTGTTGATATTCCTATAGCAATACCTAAATATAAGATTATAATTAGTGCTATTATAAGTAATATTTTTTAAATTTTTTACCTTTTTTTGTTTCTTTTATTTCTTCTGATTGCTTTTTATTTTTCATTTCTCTTATTGCTTTTGGTTCTAAATCTTTTTCCTTTTGTCTTCTTACTTTAGAATGCATTTCAAATTATAAAAACCAGAGAAGAAATTTCTTCTCTGGCCAAATGACACATAATAATTTATATCAACACAATTATTGATATGTTGGTTGTTCATAAGATATATCACCATTCTTGTTTATATTAAATAATATTCGTACTGTAATCGAATTGTTGTCTGATAAAACAAATTCGTATTCTCCGTTCTTCTAAATTCCCATATAATGAAGACCAGTCATATTTTCTTGTTTCAATTGTCTCATTGTTATTCTCCTCATTATCAGATGTGCTTTTTTCTGTATCTGAGCTTGGAATGTTTGAATATTTATTAGCTTCACTCCAAATGTATTCTCTATTGTTGTTGTTTTTTTGATATATAGTATAATTGTGAGAATAATTGTAAGGTATCTCATTTTTATCTGTTATAGTTAATGATATACCTCTGCTTGTCAATTCAGATATATCAACATTAACATTATTATGCGAACTATAACAACGTCTTAGTATCTCTTCTGGTATTGATTTATTACTTTTTTCTTTTATAATTTCAATTTTTCCGGCAGTAATAATTCTTGCTGGATTAGAAAGCAGTATTCTTCCATCAAAGTAAATTAAGATTTCTTGTCCTTGTTTAAATCCAATATCTCCTTCATCACTAAAGCTAACCTCATATAAATAATCTGTTTCATTTTCCCTTCCTAAAACTGTTAAATAATTACTATTTACCTTCACAATAATTGCTTTTTTAGTTGCTTGCATATTACTGCTGTTTTCTTCTTGATATTTACTTGTTTCTATAGAATTTATAGAATTCTCTTGTTTTTTCACTTTTAATTGGTTTACTATAATAAATGTTAATAACAATATTATAACTAACCCAATAATGACTAATATAATTTTAAATTTGTTTTTCATCACTATTACCTTCCATATATTTTTATCATAAGTATTTCCTAAATTATTACAAAATAGTTTTATCACACTAATATCTTTTTGTCAATTACTAAATAACACTTTTAGTGTTACATTATGCTAAATAAAAAAGGTAGTATATTATATACTACCCTTTAGGCTTTCTTTACTCTAGATTATATAGCTGTTCTAACTCATCTCCTGACAATTCTCTTTTAATAATTAGTTCTCTTCTTACTTTAACATATTGATTTTTATGTTTTAATATAGTTTCTATTGCTAACCTCATTGCTTCTGTTAAAACTTCATCTCTTGCCGATTCTAAAAATTGCTTCTGCAAATGCTTTGGCCACTTCTTACATGTTTTGCAAATTTTTTGAGATTTACAACAGTATTCTGGAGCTATTTCATTTGCTAATTTTAGTGCTTGCATAAAGTCTTGATGAATAGTGGTGCCTTCATTCATATCTTTAATAAATTCTTCCGTTAAAAATATATGAGTTGCTACTATTCCTGCTAATAACATTGCAATTTCATTTACATAGTCTTCTTTTTGTTTTTCTACATCTTTTCTTTCTACACTCTTATGTCTTCCCAAGCTTCCCTCGTCTGTGTCAAACATTGTTGAGAGCAATATTGTCCGTCTATAATTTATTAAAGCTCTATTAACAATATAATGTCCTGTTTCGTGTGTTGCAACCAATAATATTAAGCGTTCTACGTATTCAGTATCGTTTGGAACTTCCCGAGCAGTTTCTTCTTTTAATATCTTTGATGTCTGTTCTTTCATAATCTTACGAAAACCTCCTTTTACTTTAAACACCAATATTATATAACTTTTATTGGATTATGTCAATTAATCAACATCTAAAACTTAGATTGCACAAAACTTTTTACATTAAATCTATTTACTTTTTTTATTTATTTGATATATAATTTAAACAAATACGAAGAAAGAGTGATACATATGATAAACAGAATCGATAATCCGGGATTTTTGAATGCATTTTTAGACTACTCAACAACAATACTAAACAAATCCCCAAATAGCATAAAAGAATACAACTATGATTTAGCAATGTTTTTTAAATTTATAAAGATGCACTTCAATATGACGAAAAAAACAGACTTTAAAGAGATACAAATAAATGACCTTGATATAAATACAATTAATAAAATCAAAATAGACGATATTCACGCGTTTTTAGGATATCTAACATCTACTTTTCATAGCAAGCCTGCAACAAGAGCAAGAAAAATATCAACAATAAGAATATTTTTCAATTATTTATGTCAAGATGCAAGTAATGAATATAAATTAGACCATAATCCAACATTAAACTTAAAAACACCTAAAAAAGAAAAAAGATTGCCTAAATATTTATCACTAGAAGACAGTAAAAAACTTTTAGAAGTTGCTGGAAATGAAGATAATAGAAATTATGAAAGAGACTTAGCAATAACTACCCTATTCTTAAATTGTGGTATGCGTTTATCAGAATTAGTTGGAATAAATATAAAAGATATTGACTTTTCGGAATGTAAATTAAATGTTGTTGGTAAAGGTAATAAAGAACGTACAATATATTTGAACAAACCTTGTGTGAAAGTAATTTCAGACTATTTACAAGTACGTCCAAAAGAAGGAATAAAACATGATAAAAAACACTCTGAAAAAGCTTTATTTTTGAGTGAAAGACGTGAAAGAATTAGTAATAGAACTGTTCAATATATTATAGGTAAAGAACTTAGTAGAGCAGGATTAGATACTAACAAATATTCTGTACATAAATTAAGACATACAGCCGCGACTTTAATGTATCAATATGGACAAGTTGATATAAGAGCTTTACAAGAACTGTTAGGTCACGAAAGTATCTCCACCACTGAAATTTATACTCACGTTAACAATGACCAAATTAGAAGTGCAGTTGAGAGAAATCCACTAGCAGATTTATAATACTTTTCAAAACTTTTTGGGACAGGCCAAAAAAGTTTTGCTAAACTTAAGAGAAAAAGATGTATATTATTTTATAATATACATCTTTTCTTTCTATTTAAAATTAAATTAATTTTTCCAATTCATCAATCTTTTCATTATAAAAAGCAATAGCATCTTCATAAATCTCTGTGCTTTCCAAATCCACATCAACCATCTTTAGCAAATCAATAGATTTTTTAGAACATCCTTGTTTAAGCATTTCAATATATCTCTTAACAAAAGGTTCTCCTTGTTTTAATATTTTGGTTGCAATTGATATTGCTGCAGATATTCCTGTTGCATATTTATAAACATAGAAATCTGTATAAAAATGAGGTATTCTTGCCCACTCGTATTTAATCTCTTCGTCTACTATCATATTTTCGCCAAAATATTTTTTGTTTAAATTGTAATATATTTCATTTAAATTTTCAGCAGAAAGCATTTCTTTATTTTCTACTTTTTCGTGTACTTCTTTTTCAAATTCAGCAAACATTGATTGTCTAAATAGTGTTGCACGTATCATTTCTAGCAATTCATATATAAGTTCTGCTTTCTTGTTTTTATCTGTTTCGTTATTTATTTGATAATTGCTAAGTAATATTTCATTTACTGTTGAAGCTACTTCAGCAGTCATTATTGTATAATTTGAGTCTATTATTGGCTGTTCTTTGTTTGAATAATATGAATGCATACTATGTCCTAATTCGTGAGCAATAGTGCTTACATCTCTTTTACTATTTACAAAGTTTAATAATACATATGGGTGAACTCCATATACTCCCATACTGTATGCTCCACCCCTTTTGTTTGGCTTAGCATATACGTCTACCCAGTTGTTTTCAAATGCTTCTTTTAGTTTTGATATATATTCTTCTCCCATTATTTGCAAAGCTTTTAAGACTTCTTCTTTTGCTTCTTCAAAAGTGATTTCATCCTTTTCTATTTGAAATGGATTTACATATAAATCATACATATGGAATTCATTTTTATTTAACAATTTCTTTTTTAGTTCTATAAATTTATGGTTTACAGGCATATTTTTATTTATCGTTTCTATTAAAGCTTCATAAACTTTTATGCTTGCATCATCAGCTATAACTGCTTTTTCTATACTTGATTTGTATTTTCTCAATTTTGCTGAAACTGCTGTTGATTTTACATTTGCTAAATATAGCTCTGTTATTGTGTTTACAAAGTCACTATATTTTTTATACATTAAGTCAAATGCTTGCTTTCTTACGTTTTCATTGCTATCTTTTAAATATATTGTGTAGTTGCTGTCTGTCATTTCTACTTCTTTCCCATCACTATCTACTAAAGTTCCAAATTTGAATTCAGCATTTGTTAGTATGTCAAATACATTTTCAGGCGCAGAAAATAGCTCGCTATAGTTTGCAAGCAAGCTCTCCTCTTCCCTGCTTAATATATGTTCCTTTTCTTTTAAAATATCAATTATGCTTCTTTTATATTTTTGTAATTCTTTATTTTCTTGTAAAAAGCCTTCAATTTTTTCTTTGTCTGCATAAGTTATCTCTGGTGTTATAAATGATGTTGCTGTACTAAATTCTGTTCCTAAATCTTCTACTTCTTTATATAGTTTTATTCCTTCTTGATTTGACATATCTAAATGGTAAAAAAGCATACCATAGGCATATAATTTTTCAAATTTTTGTAAAGCTTTCTCGTAAATTTTATATGCTTCACATAAATTATTTGAATTTTCGCATAATTTTCCTTCATAGCTTTTGATTTGGCTTAAATCTTCTTTTAAATTTGATTTTGTTTGTTCAAATTCTGCTTTATTTTTAAATATTTCTTTTAAATTCCATTCGTATTTTGTATCCATAATTAATATACTTTCCTTTCATAATAAAATTGGACTTATTTGCTCTTTGTCTAAAGCATATTTTATTGTTTTTACAATATATTCTGGTTCATATGCAATCGACCTTGGCTTTGTAATTGGATTATTTTGCCTAAATGGCACAAAATAATAATTTTTTCTATTTAATAATTTCCCAATGTTTTCTGCATTATCACTTAATCCTGTACCTGTTGATACAGCTAACACTACTGGTTTTTCACGTTTTAAATAAATTTTTACAGCCACTGTTGCTGTATTATCTGTAATGTCTGTCGCAAGTCTTGATATAGTATTTCCGCGTACAAGGAGCAATAATCATTAAGTCTATTAAGTCTTTTTTGCCAAGTGGCTCTAATCCTTTTATGGTATGTATCACTTCTTTGCCTGTTATTTCTTGTATTTCAGTTATAAAATTTTTTGCTTTACCATATTTGGTATCTGTACTATATACTGAATTTGACATAATAGGAATAACTGTTGCTTCTTCTTTAATTAAATCCTTTATTTTTGGTATTGTTGTTTGAAGCATTGGAAATGCTCCAGTTAAAACAAAACCTATATTGAGCCCTTTTAGTTCCAAAATTTATTTAATCCTCCTTTCATATATTATTTATATATAATATGTGATTATGTAAATTTTGGAGTTTGATTTGGCAATTTTTTACATATTTAAATATAACATATATATTTATTTATTTCAATATTGGTATATATATGTAATCAAAATGTAATATTTTTTGCTTATTTTGACAAGTTTTTTCATTATATTATCTTTTTTTCTACATATAATATAAATATGAATCAGATATTATGTACAAAATTAGAAAAATCAAAAAAGGGAAATAATAATATTTTTAAATTTCAATTTATTTTATCATTTATAATAGTAATTGTTCTTATTTTGGGAATTATGTATTATGTATCTTCTATAAATCAAAAAGAAGAATTATCACATACTTTAATAGATAATTATAATATTGCCAAATTGTATGCAAATAATAACAAAGTTTCTAATTTAGAAGAAGAAGTTGATAATAACCTTTTTGGAATTATAGAAATACCTAAAATAAATGTTTATTACCCAGTATTTTCTACTTTAACTGAAGAGCTTTTAAAAGTTTCTCCTTGCAAATTTTATGGCGAAACTTTAAATACAGACGGAAATATTTGTATTGCTGGTCATAACTACAATAACTCTAAATTCTTTAGTAATTTACCTTTACTGGATTTTAATGATGAAATATTTATTTATGATAATTTTGGAAGGAAATATGTATATACTGTTTTTGATTTTTATGAAGTCAATCAATCTGATTTGAGCCCAGTTCTAAATTATGAACCAAGGTCGAAGCAGTTAACATTAATTACTTGTAATAATTTAAATTCTAATAGATTTGTAATAAAAGCAAAACAAAAAAGTCATAGCTAAGTTAATGCTATGACTTTTGATATTATTATATATTTTTATAATCATTAATTTTTTTGTATGCATAAACAGAAGATATTGCAAATATAACTACTAATAATGCTATTGGAATAGAGCTTTCAATTCCTGTGTCTGGTAGATTGTTGCTATTATATACACTTGCATTATTGCTGTTTGTATTAGTATTTGCTCTGTTAGCATTGTTTGTGTTTGTATTTGAGTTATTTGTATTTGTGTTTGTGTTTGTGTTTGTATTTCCAGTATTTGTATTTCCACTTCTTAATGAATTTGTCATATCTGTAAATGATTCATTAGTATCATTTGCTGCATTAACTGTTGTACCAAATATTAATGCTACCATTATGGCAATTACTAAAATTGAACATACTTTAATTAAATTTGATTTTTTCATATCTTTCTCCTCTACTTTCATATTTTTTTATTATTATTTATACTTTTGCCTTTTATTATACTATTTTTTAGCAATTTGTATAAATAGCTCTAAAACAATATTTTTCTTTTGTTTACATTTATTATTTTACACTTTATGATTTTATATGTCAATACCTTTTTTGTTTTTTTATTTTACAATTATATTACAAAACTATAAATATTGGGTTACACATTAAATTTAAATAATACAATGTCTCCATCTTGCATAATATATTCTTTACCTTCTTGACGAACTAATCCTTTTTCCTTAGCAGCAACCATATTGCCTTCTCTCATTAAATCATCATAAGATACAACCTCTGCTTTAATAAATCCTCTTTCTATATCTGAATGGATTTTTCCAGCAGCTTGTGGAGCCTTAGTACCTTTTTTTATAGTCCAGGCTCTTACTTCTGGTTCCCCTGCTGTTAAGAATGACATCAAGCCTAATAAATCATAACTTTTTTTAATAACTTTGTCTAACCCTGATTCGTCTAACCCTAAAGCCTCTAACATTTCTTGCTTGTCTTCATCTTCTAAACCTGATAATTCTTCTTCAATTTTAACACATAAAGGAATAACTTCGGCTTTTTCTTTTGCTGCATATCCTTTAACTTTTAAAACCATACTATCTTCTTCAGCATTTTCAATTTGTTCTTCTGAAATATTAGCAATATATAAAATTGGTTTTGTTGTAAGTAAAAACATATCTTTTACTAAAGCTTGTTCATCCTCATTAAAATCAAGAGCTCTAGCTGATATACCTTTTTCTAAGTTTTCCTTGATTTTTTCTAGCAAATCAATTTCTTCTTGATATTTTTTATCTGCTTTCAAATTTTTCTTTGCCTTATCTAATCTCTTATTAACAGTCTCTATATCTGCAAAAATCAGCTCTAAATTAATAGTTTCAATATCACGAATTGGGTCAACACTTCCATCAACATGAACAACATTTCCATCTTCAAAGCATCTTACAACCTCTACAATTGCATCAGTTTCACGAATATGAGACAAAAACTTATTTCCAAGCCCTTCACCTTTACTTGCTCCCTTAACCAAACCTGCAATATCAACAAACTCAATAACTGCATGAGTAGTCTTTTGTGGATTATACATCTTAGTTAACTCATCAAGTCTTTCATCAGGCACTGGCACCACACCAACATTTGGCTCAATTGTACAAAATGGATAATTTGCACACTCTGCACCAGCCTTAGTTATACTATTAAACATTGTACTCTTCCCTACATTTGGAAGACCAACAATTCCTAATTTCATCTTTTCCTCCTTTTGTCCAGGTTGGGACGTTTCTTTCCTGGACATTTTGTCCAAGAAAGAAACGTCCCCAATTGGACACTATTTTTTGTTTTCAATTTCTTCTTTTATTTTTGAAACAAATTCTTCAATACTCATTTGTCCTAAATCTGCTTCTTTTCTAGTACGTACTGTAACCTTGCTTTCTTCTTTTTCTTTATCTCCAATTACTAGCATATACGGAATTTTTTGAAGTTGTGCTTCACGAATTTTGTATCCAATTTTTTCATTTCTGCTGTCAAATTCTACTCTAATTCCTTCTTTTTGAAGTCTTTCTTTTAATTCTTCACAGTATTCGTGTTGTTTTTCACTAATTGGTAATATTTTTACTTGAGTTGGTGCAAGCCAAGTTGGAAGCACACCTTTTGTTTCTTCTAGCAAGAATGAAATGAATCTATCAGAAGAACCTAATATTGCTCTGTGAATTACAACTGGTCTGTATTTTTCGCCATCTTCTCCTACATATTCAAGTTCAAATCTTTCTGGTAATGCAAAGTCTAATTGGCATGTTGGAATTGTTACGTCGTGATTTAATGCTGTTTTTATTTGTATATCAATTTTAGGTCCGTAGAAAGCTGCTTCTCCTTCTGCTTCATAGAAGTCTATGTTAAGTTCTGTTAATATTGCTCTTAATTGGCTTTCTGCTGTTTCCCACATTTCATCATTATCAATATATTTTTCTTTGTTATTTTTGTCTCTTAATGATAATCTATATTTAAATGATTCAGGTGAAAATCCAAAATCTTTGATATATACTTCTTGAATTAGTTTTAATACTTTTCCAACTTCTTCTTTTATTTGATCTGGTCTTACAAATAAGTGAGCATCATTTTGACACATTTGACGTACTCTTTCAAGTCCACATACACTACCACTTGATTCATATCTAAAGTCGTGTGCTAATTCTCCAATTCTAATTGGCAAATCTCTGTATGAATGCATCTTATTTTTGTAAATTAACATATGATGTGGGCAGTTCATTGGGCGTAATACCATTTCTTCGTTATCCATTTTCATTGCAGGAAACATATCGTCCTTGTAGTGGTCCCAATGTCCTGATGTTTTGTATAGTTCAACATTTGCAAGTGATGGTGTATAAACGTGATTATATCCCAGCATTAATTCTTTATCTTGAATATATCTTTCAAGTAATCTTCTTATTGTTGCACCATTTGGTAAGTACATTGGTAATCCTGAACCTACTAATTTGTGTGTCATAAACAACTCTAAATCTTTTCCTATTTTTCTATGGTCACGTTGTTTTGCTTCTTCTAATAATTGTAAATATTCTTCTAATTCACTTGCTTTTGGGAATGAAATAGCATAAATTCTTTGTAGCATTTTATTTTTTTCGCTACCTCTCCAATAAGCTCCTGAAGATGATAGAATTTTAACAGATTTAACTTTACCTGTACTTGCTAAATGTGGTCCTGCACACAAATCTGTAAAATCACCTTGTTTATAAAAACTAATCTCTTCCCCATCTGGTAATTCTTCGATTAATTCTTGTTTATATGGTTGATTTCCCATCAACTTTAAAGCCTCTTGTTTAGGTAAAGAAAATCTTTCTATTTCTATATTTTCTTTAATAATCTTTTTCATCTCGGCTTCTATATTTGCCTTATCCTCATCTGTAAAAGGTTTTTCAACATCAAAATCATAATAGAATCCTTCATCAATTGCAGGACCTATTGCAAACTTAACATTTGGAAAAAGTCTTTTAACAGCTTGAGCCATAATATGAGAAGTAGTATGCCAATAAGCCTTTTTTCCCTCTACATCATCTGGTTTAAATGTATGAATTACTAAATTGCAATCATCTTGTAGTTCATATCTTAAATCCTTAACTTCTCCATCAACTTCGCCACAAGTTGCAACTCTTGCAAGCCCTTCGCTAATCTTCTTTGCAACATCAAGTATCGTTGCTCCTTTTTCGACTTCTAAAATTGAGCCATCTTTTAAGCTAATTTTAATCATAAAAACTCCTCCTTCTTTCTGTCCAATTGGGGACGTTTCTTTCCTGGACATTTTGTCCAATTTGGGACGTTTCCTTTTGTCCCTTTTTTAATTTGTTTGATTTAGCAATCAAAAACACCCCAATGGATAATTTCTTATCCATAGGAGTGCTACTTTACACGGTTCCATCCTATTTTTATCTTAATTAACAGATTGTAACGTATCCTACACGTTTGGCTTATTCACCAAAAACTTAGAAGAGCTAGTTTTTCAAATATGTTTGCTTGAATTAGCTTTCAGCCTTTGACTAATTCTCTCTGTAAGTAACCTTTATTTTACTTTGTCTCTTACTCGTTTTTTACCTTATGATAATAGTTTACTCTCTTTTTTTAGAAAAGTCAATAGAAATTGTTTACTTTTTATTTTTTGTATTATATAATAGTCAAAGATGTGTCACAATATGGACAAAATGTCCAGGAAAGAAACGTCCCCAATTGGACACAATTGAATATGCTTCCATAGCTCAGTTGGTAGAGTGCTACCTTGGTAAGGTAGAGGTCGTCGGTTCAATCCCGATTGGAAGCCCCATAAAATAATACAAAATCTGCCAAAAAGGGCCGTCCCTTTTGGCAGATTTTTGTTATCCTTCATATTCATTAAACATATTCTTTATTGCTTTTTTTCTTATTCTTTGAATTGCATTATCTACTGATTTTACAGGAGCCTCTAGATTTTGAGCTATCTTTACATAGCTTTCTCCTTTTAAAAATCTATCTAATACTTGTTTTTCAAATTTACTCAAATTCTTGTTTACTGCACTTTCTATATGATTATAATATTCTTTTTTCATTATTGTTTCAAGTGGATCTTCTACTGTTTTATTATTAAATATTTCTATTAATTCTGTAGTATTGTCGTCATTATTTTCATATGCTGACGTATTTAATGATAAATATGAATTTAGTGGCATATGCTTTTGTCTATTTGATGTTTTTATTGCTGTTATTAATTGTCTTTCTACGCATATGTTTGCAAAAGATTTGAAAGAATTTTGTTTTTCTGGATTAAAGCTTTTTATTGCTTTGAATAAACCAATCATTCCTTCTTGTATTACATCTTCACGCTCTGCGCCTATCATAAAATATTTGTTTACTCTTATATTTACTATGTCTTTGTATTTTTCTAATAAGTATGCTAAAGCTTCTTCATTCCCCTGTTTTATTAGAGATATTATTTGCTCATCTGTTAGGTTTATGAAATTTTCTGTCGCATAAAATACGTTCTCATTTTGCATATGTCAAAATACCTCCGAAAGTGCTTTTTTTGTATTATATATGTCAAATTCACTAATGTCAAGCGGTTTTTCTACTTTTTAGGTGTTTTTTCCCTCTGTTCAAAAAAACGCCTTTGCCTTTTATTTGCTTAGTTCTGTTTTTATTAGTTTCCATACATCGTCTGTTTCCATATCTTTTTCCCAAGAACCCACACCTGCTAAGTTATTCTCTGTTATTAGTGACAATTTTGCTTTTAAAGATTCTAAGTCTTCTATCCATATTTGTTTTTTATTATTGCCATCCATATATTCTACATAATTTTGTTTTAAGTCATCATTCCATTTCTTTTCTGCATCTTCTGGCACTACTGCCTCTATGTTCTTCATCGATACTGCATTTGATGTTGTTTTTCCATCTGTATCTGTTGTCCAAACTCTAGTATAGAATGGTACTGCTAATATTATTTTTTCTGGTTTTATTTCCTCAGTTTTTAAAAATTTATTTAGACTTAGTTTAACCCAATCATATCCTGCTGTTGTTCCTGGTTTTTGGCTAGATACTCCATATTGGTCATATGCCATAAATACAATATAATCTGCTGCATCTCCAAGTACATTTCTATCAAAGCATAAAGACCAGGTTTCTCCACCATCTGGAGCTGTAACGTCTACTGATGTTACTAGTCCAATTTCTTTTAGTCTAGGTGTTAATTCTATAATAAATCTTGAAAACATATCTTTATCTTCTTGCTTCATATTCTCGAAGTCTATATTTATTCCATCTAATTTGTATTTTACACATTTTTCTACAATGCTTTCAATTAGGTTTTCTCTCAACTTATAGCTATTCATAATTTCTGATGTTATTGATAAACTTTCTGTTGCAGCTTCTGCATTTGATACCATTGGCCATACTTTATATCCATTTTCGTGTGCCCATTCTATATAAGCTTGTCCCTTACTTCCTATATTTTCACGCAAATTTCCACTTTTATCTAAATAGAAAAATGATGGTGATACAACATTTACTCCATCAATTGTTGTTCCACTTCTATCTGGAGCTGAAGCATATTGTGAAAAGTAATCCCAAGTTAAGTTGATTTTTCCTTCAACTTGCTTTTCTTCTTCCATTTCTTCTCTAACAACAAATTCATTATCTAACTTACTGGATTTTATATATCCCACTTTTCCATTATCAGTTCTTACTCGTGTATACCCATTGTTAGAAGAAACTACAATTACGCAATCTCCTTTTTTTACTCTATCTACAGTTTTAGCAATAAAATTTGTAGATGATTTTACTGATGTGCTAGAAGTTACTATTGCTTTCTTTTGCTCTCTTTTTAATGAATCCATAGTTACCACTTTTGTTTTCTCTATGTTAGAAATTTCTACATCATAAACATCTTTCATCTCTGAAATTGGCAAATATATAACTCCATCTTTTTTTACAGCGTGTGCGTATATGTTTTTATTTGAACCATTTATATTGATTTTGTTTTCTTCAAAACCTATTGTTGCAATTTTCTTTTCATATGTTGTTATTATTTTGTTTTCTTCTTTTTCTTCATAAATATATTTATCAAAGAAATTTGCTATATCAGGCTTAGATAAATATATAATTCCATCTTCAATTAATACTTGATTTTTTAAATATGATGTTACATTGTTATTGTTTATAACTAGATTAGTTTCCTTATTGTTATCTAAAATTATAAAATCACTTGCAAACATTCCTACTACAAATATTACAATTAGTGCTATTATTGTAAAAAAAGTTCTAGTTATAATCTTTTTCTTTTTTTCTATATCTTGCCTTGTCTGTAGCCTTTTTCCCTTCGATTTATGTTTTTGTATATTACTTTTTTCTTTTCTCATGTTTTTCTCCTTAATTTTTTTACACTACTAATATATCATAAATTACTTTTTTAGCAAACTAATTCTAAAAAATTATTTTATTTTTTCATTTTTCGTAAAAAATCCTTTTGTTCATTAGAAATTCTATAAGATTCTATTGCTTTTTGTAATGCTTTGTTATAAGTAAAATCATCCAATTTGGCTACATTTAAATATTTGCAAGTTTCATCATAAAACTTAATTAAGCAAATAGAAATTGCCCAAGCAACAGCCATTTGTACATAATAATCTGTACTTTCTATACTATCAAATATCTCAAATAATTTATTTAGATATTGCTCTTCTATGTAATAATCCAATAACATTACAACACCAAATCTAATTTCAAATTCTTTGTCAGATTTTAAATATTTTTGTAAAAATTCAAACATTTCTTCTTTATGTTTTTTAGTTATTTTTAATCCAGCACAAAAAGTATCACAAACTGCCCAATTATTTATTTTAGGCACAAATTTTTCTATATGTTTTATAGTTGTTTCATAATCTTGCTTACTTAGTCCTATTAACATTCCTTCTAATAATATTTCTTCATAATATTGATTGTCTAAATTTTGCATTATTTCTGTAAATTCATATTGTTTTAGCAATTCTTTTGCATAGTTTCTAAGTATTGGCACACGTATTCCAATTATATCAGTAGTTCCTGGGCATAGTCCTTGATGGAATTCTTGGTATTTTTTATCTTGCAATCCTTTTAATTCTTGTTTTATTCTTTTTTTCATAACTTTCTCTCTTTCACATCTATATTGGGGACAAAAGGGAAACGTCCCCAAATGTCCCAATTATTTTAAAATTCTTAAGGTATTAAAAATTGTAATTAAGGTTGTTCCAACATCAGCAAAAACTGCTTCCCACATATCTGCAATGCCAAAAACACTTAAAAGCAATATAGCGATTTTTACACCAATAGAAAACATTAAATTCTGTTTAATAATCCTATTAGTTTTTTTAGAAATCGAAATTGATTCTAACACCTTGTTTAATTCATCTGTCATAATGACCATATCAGAAGCTTCTATTGCAGAATTAGAGCCAATTCCACCCATAGAAATACCAATATCTGCTCTTGCTAATACTGGGCTATCATTAATTCCATCTCCAACATATGCTACTTTTTTTCCAGATGTATTAGTATTTAATACTTTTTCCAATTCTTTATATTTATCTTGTGGTAACATTTCAGATTTTACTTCATCAACATTAATTTCTTTTGCAATGATTTCTGCAAATTCTTTTTTGTCTCCTGTAAATATTTTTGTTTTTATACCTAACTTCTTTAATTTACTAATTGTTTGTTTTGCATCTGGTTTAATTTCATCCATTAAAATTATTGAACCCACAACTTCGTCATTTATTTTTAAATATAATACTGTTCCTATTTCTTTGTCAGCTTCAGCTTCTACAAAGCTTGCATTTCCTATTTTTATTGATTTATTATCAATTTCATATTGAAGCCCTTTTCCTGCTATTTCTTCAAAATTTTGAACATTTTTACTGTCAAATTCTGTAGACACTTCTTTTAATATTGATTTCGCAATTGGGTGGTTAGAAAAACTTTCTCCCATAGCGAAATAATTTAAAATTTGTTCTTCGTTATAATTATTGTTTAATGTGTTTATTTTACTTACTTTAAAATTTCCTGTTGTAATTGTTCCTGTTTTATCAAAGATAATTTGACCAATATCTTTTATTCCATCTAAATAATCGCTTCCTTTTATTAAAATTCCTTTTTTAGATGCTTTACCTATTCCGCTAAAATAGCTAAGTGGTACTGATATTGCAATAGAACATGGACAAGATATTACTAAGAAAATTAATGCTTTGTAAATGCTTTCACTATATGTTACTCCCTTAAATACTAATGGCATAAATACTGCTACTAGCAATGCTAAACCTAATACTATTGGAGTATATATCTTAGCTGCTTTTGCAACAAAAGTTTCTGTCTTTGCTTTTTTGTCTGTTGCATTTTCAACTAAATTTAAAATTTGGCTAACTGTACTATTTTCATAAGTCTTTTCTACTTTTATTTCTATAAGTCCACTTACGTTTATTCCTCCTGATAATACTTCTAAATCTCTTTCAGCTTTGATTAATGCACTTTCTCCTGTTAATGCAGAATTATCAATTTCTGCTTCTCCTGATACAACTTTTCCATCTAGTGGTATTTTTTCACCTGTTTTTACTAAAATTATATCTCCTATTTTTACTTCTTCTGGGCTAAGTTGCTTTATTTCTTCGCCTATTTTTAAATTTGCATATTCTGGTTTTATATTCATTAAATCTGATATTGATTTACGTGTTTTGCTCACTGCTCTTGCCTCTAAAATTTTACCAATTTCATATAATGTTATAACCATAACACCTTCCAAAGATTTACCAACAAAACAAGCTCCTATAACAGATATTGTAATTAGTGTATTTTCATCTAATACTTTTTTTGAAAGTTGACCAAATGCCTTTTTTGTTGTTCTGAAAAGCAATATAACTAATGAAACGATAGTAATTATAATTTCTGCTGTTCTTCCTAAATGTAATTGCATTCCCACAAAATAAATTAACAATCCAACCACTAATCTTACAATATCTATATAATTTCTTTGTGTATTATTGTTTATATTTTCGCTTTCTATTACTGTTACATCTGGCTCTAGTGCTTTTACAATTCCGTACTATTTCTTTTTTAGGATTTTCTTTTTCTGTTTGAAATGATAGCTTTAGTGTTGAAAAATTCACATTTACATTTTCATAGCCTTCTGTTCCAGCTATTTTATCTTCAATTTTTTTTGCACAATTTGCACAATCCAATCCTTGTAAAATATATCTATAATTCTTCAATATGTTCACGACCTTTCATTACAATTTGAGAAATATGTTCATCATCTAAACTATAATAAACTACTTTTCCTACTTTTCTAAATTTGACTAACTTGGATTGTTTTAATATTCTTAATTGATGTGATATTGCTGATTGTGTTGTTTTTACTATGTTTGCTATATCACATACGCATAATTCGTTTTCCATTAAAGCATATATTATTTTCATCCTTGTTGAGTCTGCAAAGACTTTGAAAAGCTCTGCCATATCATATATTAAGCCATCATCTGGCATTTTACTTTTTACTTTGTTTACAGTATCTTCGTGTATTACTGTAATTTCACACATTCCTTCTTCCATAATTTCCTCCTTTGATTTTATTTTTATATATGAGCAACTGTTCATATGTTTATTTTATGACTTATTTTTTTCTTTGTCAATAGTTTTTTTATTTTTCTTTTATATAAAAATAAGCATAACCAAAGGAACTTTTATTCCTTGTGGTTATGCTATAATTATTGCAATCACTCAAATTTTGACATTTACTGTTTCCAAAATACAGCTCTTAACCCATATGGGCAATTCCAAGGTGCATCTGGTATTGGATCACTTCCATCTGGAAGTTTACTTTTATCTATTTTTATCTCTTTTAAGTTATCACATAGATAAAATGTACTTTTTCCTATAGTATCTACATTAGAATGTACTATAATTGATGTCATTTGATTTTGTTGATAAAAAGACTGGTCTCCTATTTCTTTAACACTGTTGTCTAAAATAAATTCTCCTTGTATTTTATATAATACTGCTATGAGTTTTTCTCCATTTTTACTATAAAGAATATTATTATTAACTTTATAGTATGGGTTAGCTTCATCTACTGTGACAGTTACATCATATTTCCATAACATAAATATAGGATTAATATTTTCTACATTTTTCCCAAGGTTTATTTTTTTACACTTACCTAAATTAGTTAATGCATTTGAATAAATTGTTTTTAATGACTCTGGGAGTTCTATATTTTCCGCATTACTAGCAAGCAAAAAAGCTCTAGTACCTAAAATTTCAGGTCCTTCATTAATTATTATATCTTTTTCTTTAGAAAAACACGCAATTATTGTTTTTTTATCTTTTGTGTATAAACATTTATTTTCTACAACATATGATTTGCTATTTGGATTAACTTCTATTATCTCTATGCTTATTGGTAAAACTTCTACTCTTATATCTGTAAGGCTTTCTGGAATTACTAATTTCTTTATGTTTTCATAACTTGAAATATAGATATTAAAAGATTTTGTTCCTTCTGGTATATACAATGTTGTTGTATTTTTTAGCACATTATCTGAAATGAAATATATATATCTGTTCCATCTTTTTTCATCAATATTCCGCTTTCATATTTATATATTGAATTTTCACCTAATACTATTTCTGTTAATTGATAGAGCTTGACAAATGAGGAACCATATATTGTAGTTACAGTATCTGGAATCTCTATTTTTTCTATTCGATTGTATGCAAAAGCAAAGCTATTTATTGTTTTTAGATTTTCTGGAAGTTTTACATTTTTTAAATTTGTACATTGCTCAAAGGTTCCTCCTCTAATGGTTGTTATATTGGGTGGGAGTTCAACATTATCTAGACTTGTACAAGCACACATACAATATAAACCTATTTCTGTTACACTTTCTGGAAATTGTATTTTCTTTAAATTGGCACAGCTATAAAAGGCATGATTTCCAATTTTCTCAACACCTTCTTCTATTACCACATTTTCTAAAGTTGGATTTCCTGAAAAAGCATATTCCCCTATTTCTTTTACTGTGCTTGGAATTACTACACTTCGTAGGCCTGCTAAATCTCTAAATGCTCCTGCTCCTATTTTTGTTACATTTTGTGGTATTACTATTGTTCCTGTTGCTTCATCCATTAAATCTAAATTTGTATTAGACGACATTAATTCCCCATCTATTATTATATATGGACTTACTTTTATTCCTATCTCTTGTGCCCATTTCTTCTCTTGTTCATTTTGAGCAAAATAAAATAATTCTCCTCTAATAACTTCAAAATTATCTACGTATTTTTTATCTGAATTTTTTAACACTGTATATATGTTTCCTTCTTCTTGTACCGAGTCATATATTAGGGCATTTTTTCCCGCATACAATGCCCCTTCTTCAAAGTTTCTATCTTTTGAAGTTCTTTCTATTACATATAAATCATATTCTTCTGCTACTGCTGACAACTCTGTTTTGAACTTTGCTTCTCCTGCTTTTCCTATTATTCCATTATCTCCTGTTAACATTGCTATTGTCACACCCGCTAGTATTAATAATACAATTATTGTGATTACTAGTGATATCAATGTAATACCTTTTGATTTATTTTGTTTCATTTTTCAAAACTCCTTCTTTTGTTTTTATCCTCTCTTTTGCTATTATTTACAATACTATTTTCATTTTACACATAATTATGTAGTTAGTTATTACGATAGTTGCTTAAATTTTATATTCTTATGTGCATTATGTCAATAGATAATACCTTGATTTTATATATAAAATAGCCTAGAGTATTATGCCTCTAGACTATTAAATTATGGTTGCCATTTTATTGCTCTTAATCCATGTGGGTTGCACCAAGGCGAACCAGCAATTGTATTTTCTGCTTTATGAATTACAACTTCTTTTAAATTACTAGCTGAATTAAATGCATAATTGTCTATTGTTACTGTTGTAGACGGAATATCAATTTGAATCAGTTTATTGCAACTATAAAACACATTACTTCCAATTTTTTCTATACTTTTTAAATCGATTTCAGTCATTTCTCCTTGAGAGTAAAATGCACTATTGCCAATTTCTTTTACATTATCATCTAAAATAAATTTTCCTTTTATCTGCGATATTACAGTTACTAATTTTGATTTATCCTTTGTATACAATATATCATTTTCTATTATATAGTTTGGATTTTTACTATCTATAGTTACTTTTGTATTATATCTCAAATATAAAAACATACCACTTATATCATTAACTTGATCTTTTATTATTAACTCTCTTAATTTAGAAGTAAATACCTGCTCTTCTATAGTTTTTGCTGTATCGTTTAAAGTTATTTTCGTGGCATTTGTTGCTGCTGTAAATGAAAATTGACTTATAATATCTACATCAATATTAAGTGTTATTTCATTTTCCTTTGAATAACAATATATTAGTCTTTTTGGATTACTTGTAGTATATAAACATTTCTCACTTACTTCATATACAGTATTTCCATTAACAACTTCTATTTCTTCTAAATTTGGGGATAAATTTCTAGGATTAATATTACTCACTTTACTTGTTATAATTAATTTTTTTACTGTATTTAAATCAATTATTGATGTTTCAAAATTAACAACTCCTTCTGGTATTGTAAATTCTGTTTTTCCCTGATAATATTTTGAAGATACGAATATTATAGTCCTTTTATCTTGTGGTGTTAATATCCCATTTTCATAGACAAAATTTGTATTATCTATTGTTATATTATCTAATTTACTATTTTTAGTAAATGCCGAACTACTTATACTTTGCACATTTTTTGTAATATTAAATTCACTAAAACATGAACTATGGAATGCTTCTGCACATATTTCGGTTACTTTATCACCTCTAAAAGTACATTTAGATAGTCTATTAGAAAGTGCGAATGTCATCTCTTCAATTTTAGTTATTTTACTTGGTATTTCTATCTCTTGAAGACTTGTACAAATATAAAAAGCACCATTTTTAATTTGTGTAATACTTTCAGGTAATTCTATTGTTTGTAATTGAGTACATTCACGAAAAGCTGCAGTCCCAATTATTTCAACACCTTCTTGTATAATTACTTTTTCAAGTGTCTTATTATTTCTAAAAGCATTAGTTCCTATTTCTTTTACACTCCCTGGTATTACTATCGTTCGTAATCCATCTAAATTTGAAAATGCCCCTTCCCCTATTTTCGTTACATTCTCTGGAATTATTACTGTTCCTGTTTCTTTATCCATTAAGTATAAGTTTTTATCTGATGACATTAATTCCCCATCTATTATTATATATGGACTTACTTTTATTCCTATCTCCTGTGCCCATTTCAACTGTTGCTCGTCTTGGCTTGAATATATTAACTCGCCTTTTATTACTTCAAAATTATCAACATATTTCTTATCCGAATTTTTTAACACTGTATATATGTTTCCTTCTTCTTGTACTGAGTCATATATTATTGCATTTTTTCCTGCATATAATGCTCCTTCTTCAAAGTTTCTATCTTTTGAAGTTCTTTCTATTACATATAAATCATATTCTTCTGCTACTGCTGATAACTCTGTTTTGAATTTTGCTTCTCCGTGCTTTTCCTATTATGCCATTGTCTCCTGTAAGTGTTGCTATTGTTACACCTGCTAGTATTAATAATACAATTATTGTTATTACCAACGCTATCAACGTAATACCTTTTGATTTGTTTTTCTTCATTTTTCAAAACTCCTTCTTTTGTTTTTGTTTATTCTTTTGTTATTATTTACAATGTCATTTTAATTTTACACATAATTATGTAATTAGTCAATACGATAGTTGATTAAATTTTATAATCTTATGTACATTATGTCAATAGATAATACCTTGTTTTTATATATAAAAATAGCCTAGAGTACTATACCTCTAGACTATTAAATTATTATTGCCACTTAATGGCTCTTAATCCATATGGACATCCCCAAGGTGCTCCTGTAATGCTGTTTTCTTTTTTATTTATTTTAATTTCTGCTAAATTTGTGCAATCTGCAAAGCATTCACTTCCAATTGCCTCAACAGTATTTGGAATTTCTATTTTTTTTAGTAAACTACATCTATGAAAGCATGTATCGCCTATCACCTTTAAATTAGGTGGTAAAATAATATCTGTCATTCTATTTTCTCCCAAAAATGCTCTATTTGACATTTTTTCTACATTAGATGCCACCGTAAATTCTCCTGTTATACCATATAAAACTTTTTCTAATGTTTTAAAATCTTTTGAATATAAAATATTGTCTCTTATTGCGTATCTTTGATTTTCTTCACTAATTGTAACCTCTCCTATTTTATATATATCGTTATGATCGATTACATTTCCTCCAACACTA
Source organism: uncultured Clostridium sp. (assembly GCA_947648905.1). Classification (GTDB taxonomy): domain Bacteria; phylum Bacillota; class Clostridia; order TANB77; family CAG-508; genus CAG-269. Next base: position 179,624 of record CANSPP010000002.1, read on the forward strand.
TTTAAGCCTTTTCCTAAGACAATATTAACTCCCGTAGCCATTCTACTCAATGCCCTATATCCCAAAGTTTCTAATGAATCTGGAAAAATTATTTCTTTTGCTCTTGTTGCTGGTGCCAATGCTTCATCTTGAACGCTAACTATTCCTTCTTTTATTTTTATATTCTCAGCTTTTGAATAACATAGGATTAGCTTATTAGCTTTAGTATATAGAATTTTATTTTCATTATCAACTATAAAAGTTTTATTTCCATCTGCTACTTCTACTTGTTCTATACTTGAAGGAATACAACTCCACGTATTTTCCCCTAATATTTCTAATGTTGATGGTAATATTATTTTTTTAATATTTGTATAATTACTTATACTATAGACATAGTTTTTTACTCCTTCCGGAATATTAAAAGTATTTCCTTCTTTAAGTTTCTGTGGAGAAATATAACATATTGTATCTCCACTTTTTGTTGTGAGAAAACCTTCTTTAAAAATATAATTTTTATTGTTTGTTGTATCTATTTCACTTATATTATTTCTTCCGAAACAAAAACGAGGATCTATATATGTTACTGTTTCTGGAATTTTTAAATATGTTAAATTACCACAAGCTAATGATGCGCTTTCTATTCTTTCTAACTTTTCTGGTAATATTATTTCTTTTAATCCTGGACAGAGGTCAAATACAGAATCACTTAATTTTGTTATGCCATTTGAAAGATTTATCTCTTGTAAATTAGTGCATTCAGCAAAAGCAAATGGTTTCAAATTATTTACTGAGTCTGTCATACTAACACTTTTCAAATTGCTACAACTTCGAAAAGCATTATCTCCTATTGTTTCAACTCCGTCTTGAATTATTACTTTTTCAAGTGTTTTATTATTTCTAAAAGCATTAGTTCCTATTTCTTTTACAGTCCCTGGTATTACTATTGTTCGTAATCCATCTAAATTTGAAAATGCTCCTTCCCCTATTTTTGTCACATTTTGTGGTATTATTATTGAACCTGTTACTTCATCCATTATATCTAGATTTTTATCTGTCGACATTAATTCTCCGTCTATGATTATATATGGACTTACTTTTATCCCTATCTCTTGTGCCCATTTTTTCTCTTGTTCATTTTGAGCAAAATAAAATAATTCTCCTTTTATTACTTCGAAATTGTCTACATATTTCTTATCTGAATTTTTTAATACTGTATATATATTTCCTTCTTCCGTTATAGAATCATAAATCAGTGCATTTTTTCCGGCATATAGTGCACCTTCTTCAAAGTTTCTATCTTTTGAAGTTCTTTCTATTACATATAAATCGTATTCTTCTGCTACTGCTGATAACTCCGTTTTGAATTTTGCTTCTCCGTGCTTTTCCTATTATGCCATTGTCCCCTGTTAATGTTGCTATTGTTACACCTGCTAATATTAATAATAGAATTATTGTTATTACTAGTGCTGTAAGGATAAAATGTTACTTTTTTCATCAAAAATATATGGGTTTTCGTAACCCTTTAAATAAAAATCAAATTTTGTATCATTGTATATAACAACTTTATCAACTAATTCCTTACAAATGTTTTTACTAAACTTTTTCAAATTCAATATGTTATCTACCGTTTTTCTAACACTACTTAATATTTCTTCAATATTATCTCTAATTTTGATTTTCTGCTCTTGTGCTTTTAGTTCTTTTTCTAATTTTATCATTTTGTTTTCTATCTCTTTGTTCTTTAGTCTATAAGTTTCTTCATCAATTATTTCTTTTATACACAAATCTAGTAGTTTGTTTTTTTCTTTACAAAGTTGTTCTTTTTCCTTTAAAAGTATATCACTTAATTCAGTTTCTTTTTCACATTTATTTATTGCTTTTTTTACATATTCTTCTACATCTCTTTTGATTTCATTTTTATTAGTTAATATTTCTTTTAAAGCCTTTGTAAAGCATTCTTTTAGAAGTTCATTATTTACTCTATCATTATCGCATCCTATTTCTTGGTCATTTTCTATATGTTTCTTTCCATATTTAGTAGCAGTGTAACATCTCCATGTTTTTCTTATTGTTCCATCTTTTCTTTTTCTATTTTCGCCACCAACATAAGATGCACCACAGCAAGCACAAACTAATTTGCCAGAGAAAGTATGCTTATTTGTATATTTACTTTTTTCGTGTTTATACATTTCACTTCTTCTTTTCAATTCTTTTTGTGTTGCCATAAATGTTTCCCTGTCAATTATAGCTTCATGATGATTTTCTTTATAAATAAATTCTACTTCGCCTTGATTATATTTTTTAGTATGCTCTAAAAAGTCAGTAGTATATGTAATCCTTTGTTTTAAATCTCCTATGTACTTCACATTTTGTAAAATATCTAGAATCGTTGATTCTCTCCAGTCTGTTGACTTCTCTTTACTTCTAGTTCTCTTGATTTCAACTCCTCTTTCTTTTAGTTCTTTTGCAATAGTATAAGCACCTTTACCTTCATGAAGATACATATTAAATATTTCTCTTACTATTGCTGCTTCTTTTTCGTTAATTACTAATTTGGTCTTTTTACCAGTTATAGGATCTCTGACAAAATCGTAGCCATATACTATATTTCCAAAAGCAACTCCTTTTTTCATACTTTGTATTACTCCAAATTGTACCCTTTCAGAAATTCTCCTACTTTCATCTTGAGCTAATCCTGCCATTATTGTTAGTCTTAATTCTCCATCTGTATCAAATGTACTAATATTGTCTATTATGAATCTTACTTCAATTCCTATTTTTTTAAATTCTCTTGTCTTTTCTAGTGTATCTACTGTATTCCTTGCAAACCTACATACTTCTTTTGTCAGTATAATATCATATTTGTTTTTTAGCCTATCTCGATACATTCTATTAAAGTCATTTCTCTTTTTTAATGATGTTCCACTAATTCCTTCATCTGCATATATTTCAATTAGTTTCCAGTCCTTATGTTGGCTTACATATTCTTCAAAATACAACCTTTGATTTTCCAAAGAATTTTTTTGATCTTCATGGTCAGTAGATACACGACAGTATGCAACAACTCGCTTCATACTCTCTTATACCTACCTTTACCTTAATTTTTTCAATTTCTTTGCTATTTTAATTCTTTCAGCCATCTGTTTTTTATATTCTTCATTTTCCCAAAGTGCTTTCATTTTTTCACTTCGTGATTTGTTTGCTTTTCTTCTTTTTTCTTCCTTTTTAGCTGTATCAACTTCTTTCTCTATTCTATTTCTTATATTAGTAGCTTCTTTTTCATTGACTTGATATTTTCCATCAACAAAGTCATAACCATATATTTTTTCTCCAATGTTTCTATTGTTTTTTACTTTTTTCTGTATTTTTTCAAATTCTTTTTTTCCTATTATAGCTCCGTGATAAATTTTCTCTTTTTGCTTTACTTCTCATTTCATTTTCGCTTTGAATCATAAAAACAATTATTTGAATTTGTGTCCTTCCTACTGCATCTGCTGTACTAATTTTTTCGTCCAAGAAAATTACTTCTATTTGTTTTTGATTAAAAAATTTTATAAAAAAGTCTACCTTATAATTAGTTGCTTGACAAAATTGCCTTACATTTTTTATTAAAATAATATCAATATTTTCTTCTAAAGCTTCATTTAATAATTTCTCAAAACTTATACATTGTTTATTTTTTGTATAGTCTATAAATTTTTTTACTATTTTCCATTCTCCATAATCTTTAATATACTCTTGTATTTGCTTTTCAAAATCTTTTATACTCTTTTCATTATTATATAATCCATAAGTTACTACTTTTTTCATCCTTGCTTGTCCTTTCCTACTTTCTGTGCTAAAATAGTAGCAGAAAGTATTTTAATATTTTCCGAACTATCTATATTAGTTTCACGGCTATTGGATAGTTCTTTTTTATTTTTCAATATCATTATGTATTGCTGTTTTCTTTATAATTGTTGCTTTGTTATCTTTTGTTTTCCTTAAAAGTACCTCTTTTTGCTCATTTTCTGATAATTGTTCTGGATTACCTACTCTGCAATATGCAAAAACTCTCATTTCTGTTTTAGGCATCAAGCTACCCTCCTTTCAAAATCTTTGTCTATCTCTATAATTGCTAATTTCATTTCTTCTTCTGTTAGTATTCCTTGTTCATATAGGTCTTTTATAATTCCTATCTCTATGCACTTTTTAGCAATTTCTCGCATACAATTCCTCCAATTTAAAAAGGAAGTTTTGTATTGCCTATAAATAGCATACTCAACTTCCTAAATCTTTTCCAAGGTACAAAATTTACCTTGCCTATATTTTTATAGATTTGACACATTATTTTCTATCTTTCACATTTTCTGCTTGTTTTTCAACTTCATCTGGAGAATATAAATCAATAAGTGTTAAGATATATTTTCCAAATTCCTCGTTTGAAATTTCCAAGTTCCCTGTATGTTTTAGATATTCTCTTGCTACCATTCCATAAGATGCAATTTGATTTCTCGTAACAAATTCTGTTTTTTCTTCTATTCCCTCTCTATGTGGCACTTCTTTTTTGATTTTCTCTAAATCTATTCCTAATGAAATAATAAGAGCTTTATCTACTTTTCTCAATTCTCCAATATCTAAAGCTCCTATATAATATTTTAATCTTGATTTGTCTATTGCTCTGATTTGTTCTGTCAAAACAAGTGAATTTTGTTTTAGTCTATCTTTATACCCTTTTATATACACATGAGTTGGTATAATCGATTTTGAATTTACTTTACTTGTTATTGGTGCAATTATAACAGTTGGACTATGCTCATTTCCTATATTGTTTTGCAATATTACTACTGGTCTTACTCCTGTTTGTTCACTTCCTACATAAGTTTCGTCTAAAGCTGCATAATATAAATCTCCTCTTTTAATTTCCATTTTATTTCTATTCTCCTTTTTTTCTTTATAATTTTTCAAATATTCCATTTGTTCTTGATCTTCCATTATTTTTTCTTCTTCTGTTTTACTCATACTCGCATATAGAATCATTAAATATGTAAATATTGTGATAAGTATAAGTAGTATTAAAAATATAATTAGTAAAATATTCATTGTTTTATTTCTCCTTTTTTATTCAAAAAGGCTACCTTATAGATTAGATAGCCTTTTACAATTACTTTCTATCTTCTCCTAAAATTCATTAAACGGCAATTAGCTAAATTGCTCCACAGGACTTCCACCTACCTGCTTTCAACAGATTTGTTCTCAATGCGTGGGACGGTTTTATCTCGCTCGTGCTATGACTAAACAAGTGTATCATTATACCTACTACTTGTCCTCGCCTTATAAGTGGCTATCTTATATTTAAGTAAAGTGATTTGTGAGATTACTTTTTAACTAGCTCGAATAGTAGGAATGTATTTAATGAATTGCTATTTAATTTTCAAAGTTCATGTGGAATAAAAATTCCTCTCATTTCTCCTGTGAAAAAATGAGAGGTTTGTAGGATTAAATTTTTAAATTTTTATAAATTTTTTTAATTTTTCTAAAATTCTATCTCTTTTATCTTGAATTGTAGTGTAATGTTTGCCTACTATTGCAGCATATTCTCGCAATGTTTTATTTTCAAAAAATAATGCCTTTATTAGTTTATATTCTTCTTCAGTTAGTTGTAATAAAGCTATTCTTAATTTTTCTATTTCAATTTTTCTTTCAAAAGTAGCTTCTATATTATCTATTGGATTTGAAATTATATTTTTTAATGCTACTCCATTTTCAGATTCATGATCATAAGAAATTAAATTCATTTTTCTTGCAACTCGATCTAAATATTTTTGTCTTTGTTCTTCATACTCTATAATTTCATAATCTTTTTTTGATACTTCTAGTAAAATATCATCTAACTTAATAAATTTCTTTTTCTTATATGTACTGTATTTTTTTCGTTTCTCTTTTAGTTCTTTATATGTAATTTCTTCATAAATTCCTTTTTTTAATTTTATAAAACATTTTGCATTATCTTGCATTTCTCTTTCCTCCAATCAATTCGTTTTTGTGAATTGATTGGTAGGTGGGCTACGGCAATGTTTTTCTTTTAGAGCATAAAAAAAATCAAATATACAACGCATAATTGCACATTTGATTTGAAATAGGCACAAATATCTAATATTTACATTTTTTAATGTAAATACTTGTGAAATTACTTTTACATTTTTACTTGTACCCCTCCCCATATAAAAAACTCCTTTATAGAATAGTGCCTAAACAAAATTCTTAAAGGAGTTTTGAATAATTAAAAAATAAATCAATACTATAATCAAAGTCTAAAATATGTACTTGTAATTATCTTGTGTTTTCTCTATATCTTTTGAATCGCCTCCCTTTTAAGACTTTGATTAAGTTGCTTGCATTATATAGAATTTTACTTTTCTAATGTCAAAAAAGGGGGAATATGGCGAAAAAGGGCGAAAAAAGGCTAAATTTTCTTTTACTATTTTTTCCATTTTGTATTGTGTTTACATAATTTTTATGGTATAATGTTATCGAATTTATAATATAGACATTTGTAGGAGGGTTTCCAGATGCAGAAAGTCCTTATTGCTAATCCTAATGTTGAGCAAAGAATAAGGCTTTGTCAACAGCTTGCAAATGATAAAAGGTTAGAAGTAATAGAAACAGCTGATGGAAAAACTGCTTTAGAAAAATATCTTGATATTAAACCTAATGTATTAGTTTTAGATTCTTGCCTAAAAGATATAAATTGTATTGAAATAATTGATAGATTATCTACAAATATTGCAGATAAGAAAAATAACAACATTATATTAACAGCTCAAAAAGAAGAAAATTTGAACTTGTCTAATGCTGCTAGAATATACAAGGTAATCTATGATGATGAAAATTTTAATGACTTTTATAGTACAATTAACGAAATGTATCTTTTTGGAGAATATGAAGAATTAACTAACGAGGAACTCGATTTATTATTTTTGACATTAAAAATTCCTTTAAATTCAAATGGAACTAATTACATAAGAGAAGCTATTTTTGAATGCTACTACTACCCTGACTTACAGAAAAAATTGAAAGATATTTTTACTATAATTGGACAAAGACACAACAAGCCTAATTCGGCAATACGATCAAGTTTTAGAACTGCATTAGAACGATTAAATATGTATAGAGATACTATCAACTGCCCTATTATGCAATATTTTGATATTGAAGAAAATATAACCCCAAAAGATTTTTTAGAAATTGCAGTAATGTATTTACATCTACAAAAAGGAAAGAAGAAATAAGTTTTGTAAAAAACCTATTCCTCTTTTTTAGTTTATGCGTTTTCTTTTAATTCTTTATACCCTTGCATTATATTGTCTATTTCCATATTGTTTATTGGCTCTGATACAAATGTATTCAAATTTCTTCCCATTAGATTATATGCTGTTTTCATATATTCATCACTAACATTATCACTTGTAATTATATTGAATATTGGCACATTATCTTTTAAACTTTCTTTTGATTTCCTCATTATTTCCATACTGTCCATATTGTCTAAATTCATTTTTGCAAAAACCATTTCTGGCTTTGATTCTATAATTTTATTATATGTTTCTTTTCCGTCTGTTGCTGTGTCTACTAATTCAACATAGTCTAAGCCTTTTATTGTATCTGCTATTTTATTTCTTATTTCCTCGTTATTATGAGCAATTAGAATTTTTATCTTTTTCATTCTATTCTCCTCTAATTCATACATAAATTCTACTGGATTTTGGTATAGTGCATTTCCTTTTTTCACATCTACACCATGTTCCGTTTTTATTATATCTCCATTCGCTATTAGCAAAGTATATTTATCTTCCATGTCCTTTTCTTGTCTAAAGTCTGTTTCTCCTATATTTCCAAAATTTCTAAATACATTTTTAGTTTTCTCAAATTCTGCATCTGTTATTGCAAATTCGTCTTTATTTTTCTCTGCTGTTTCTCGAAGTGGCATAAATTTAAAGAATTTCCATTTGCTAATATTATAATTGTTTAGGAATTCTCCTAGCTGCTCCATCTCATTTATGTTTTTCTTGCTAACTACTGTATTTATATTGACTTTTAAACTTTTTCCTTTAACATAGTCTAATATAGTTTTAACTTCTTCAAAATGATTTTTGCCTCTTCCTAATTCTTCATTAGTATCATCATTTATCGTATCTAATGACAATGTCAAAGAATCTAAATAATCTAAAATCTCTCTCATATTTTCATTTTGTGCTAATACCATTCCATTTGTTATTAGCTTGTTTTTTATACCATTTTCTTGTGATATTTTCAATAGTTCTTTTAAATTTGGATATAGTAGTGCTTCTCCCCCTGTCCAAGTAATGTTGTTTACCCCATCTTTAATCAAATTATTTAATATCTCTTTATTTTCTTCATAAGTAAGATCGTTAATACCTAAAAATCTGTGGCAATATTTACAATTTTGATTACATTTTGTTGTAATATTCCAACAAACTCTCTTTTTTTGCATTTTTAACATCTCTCTTTCTTTGAAATTGATACACAATTATTATATCTTGTAAGAATTTTCCTGTCTATTCTCAAATATTTAATCAGTATTAAATATTTTTTAATACAAAAAAAGAATACCCTTTGTTTTAAGGATATTCTGCCTATTTGCTTATATTCATTTATTACTTATTTTTTAAGTATTTTTTTATAAATTTCTTATCTACTTGTGTTAGCATATCTTTTATATACACTAAATTTATACTCAATTCTGGCAATTCTATTGGCAATTCAACTTCGTATAATTCTCCATTCTCTAATTGTTTCTTGACAGCTTCTTTCATTACATAAGCTATTCCTAGTCCATTCATTACTGCTTCTACTCTTATTTCTGTTGTATCACATTTCATATTAGGTTTAATTTTTACTTTGTGTTCTTTTAGAATCTTGAATAGATTTTTAGTAGAAATTGTATTGTCAAAATTTAATATATATCGTAAATCTTCTAATTCTTTTACATTTTCAATTTTCAATGGCTCTTTTGCAACAAATATATTGTTTACTTTTTTTAATTCTTCAATTACAAACTCATCTGTTTCTGTTGGTATAACATCTGTTATTACAAAACCAAGTTTGTGATTTTTTAACATCTCAAACATTTCACTTGGATTTGCACCACAAGTTAACTCAATATTTAAGTTTGGAAAATCATTTTTGGCTTTTTTGATATATTCCATTAAGTAATAATTAGTCAAGTGAGATTGACACCCTAAATTTATAGTACCATTAGCTAAATCATTTTTTTCTTTTATTACTTTTTCGGCAAAATCAAAGGAAGAAATACTTTTATTAACCATTTCAAATAATTCTTTTCCCTTTTCTGTTAGCTTTACTCCATTTTTTTCTCTATAAAATAGTTTCACATCTAATTGATTTTCTAAATTGCTTATCTGTGTACTAATATTAGCTGGAGTCTGATCTAATTTATTTCCTGCATCTGCATAGCTTTTAGAACTTGCAACTACACAAAATATCTTATACAAATTATAATTTACATTAGACATAGTAGCACCTCTCAATCGCTATTATTATATCATATTATGTAAATAAAGTAAAGAGTTTTGCCCTATTTCTAGGCAAAACTCCATGTATTATTCGTTATTTTGTTTTGAATATAATAAATTTGCTTTTCTAATATCAAACTTTGTTCCGATTTTTAGGTTAAGTGTTTTTACAAATTCTATTAGCTGCTCTATATTTTGTTCTGCATTTTCTACTTTCTTTGCTTCTAGCTCTATAAATATTCCTAAATCTTTAACATCTTGAATATATGCTATAAACTCATCATTTTCGTACATATAGTTTTTATCAATCATATTTAAAAATCTTGTATAACCTAATATATTCAAATGTTTTTCTGCTTCTTCTATGCTCATAACTTTTAATACAGACTTTTCTGTACTTATCTCAAATCCATTGCTGTTATGATTTCTTCTTTTACAAACTATCTTTTTGTCATCTTCATTAACATATCTAATAATTAGTGTGTCTGTAATTCTTCCATTTTTAGGTGCAAATTCATTAGTTTTATCATTTTTCATATATATATCATCTAATGTAAATTCTTCTATGTATTTGAATCCTTTATCTTCTAAAACTTTAACAATAGTTGATATTTCTTCAAAGACTTCACAAGTTATTTCTACATCTTTTATAAACTTTGTTTCTCTTACTGCATCTCCAACATATTCTTTTAATTTTTGTTCTAGTAACTCAAAATCACATGAAATGCTAATAAAAAATGGGATTTTTATATGTACTACATTTTTGTATATTTTCTTTGCTTTTGAATATATCACATTTTTATTATCATTTATAAAATTGCTTTCTGCTTGTAAGAGATCTCTATACTTGTCCCCTCTACTATTAAAATCTAATAATTTTATTGCTGTTTCTGGAACTGGTAGCATTTCAGAGAATCTTATAATAGATACATTTTTTCCTTTTCTATCTTCTACTCTTATAAAACTAGGATTATCTTTGTACTTATCATAACCTACTTTGTATGAATATAAAGGTGCAAAATATAAATAATTTTCTACCCTTAATACAATTCCTACATAAGGTCTTTTTTGCTCTTTATTCCAACTAACATGACTATCAAATTTGCTCAAATAGTCTATGTAATCTTCATTTACTGTATAAAATTTTAGTGTTTCATTTTCTCCCATTTTTGCTCCTTTACAAACAAAACAGGATATATTACTATACCCTGTTTGTATTTTAAATCTCCCTACTTGAGGCAAGGGTTTTCCTAATGTATAACTCCCTACTTAAGGCAAGGGTTTTCCTAATGTAAATCTCCCCACTTTCGGCAGGGGTTTTTCCGATTAGTAATCATACGATTACTCTTTTAGTATATTCATTATACACTATTTTTATAACATTGTCAAACAAATTTTTACACTAATTTCTTTTTTCCTTTATTTTATTCAAATTAGGAAATGTAGCAACAACAATATCTTTTAAGATTTCTAATTCTTCTTCATCACACTTATCAATGATATTTTTCAATATTTCTTTATTGGTGTATTCTTTATTATTACTCATTCTTTCTCCATATAATAAATAATCAGAAGATTCTTTTAATTTTGAACATATTTGATGCAATGTATGTATGCTACAACTCTTGTCGCCTTTTTCTAAACTCAAAAGATAATTTTCAGTTCTATCTATCATTTCAGATGCTTTTTCTCTTGTTAATCCTATACTTTCCCTCGCATTTTTTGTTCTTTCTCCAAAGCCCTTCCAGTCTGTATATTCCTTTTTATCTGTTCTGCTCATTATTTCGCCCCCATACCAACAATAATTTTTATAATTTCTGTTAGTATTATCTCATTTTAGGCAAAATAATATTAGAAACCAATAATAATTTATATTATTATTATTAGTCATTTTATAAGCAAATAAAAATACGATTTTAAATCGCTTTGAGTTTACATTTTTTGTTTTATCAATTTCATATACTTATCATTTAATTTTTGTAAATATTCAAGGTTAGCATTAGTAATTTGAGTATTTTTTACTACCCCATCTTCTTGCATTTCGTCAAAGTATCTATTGTTTAAGTATAATAGTTGTTCAACTATTTCTTGCTCATCAATATTACAAGCTCTCAATGTTGCATATACATAAACATTATTTGAAAAATGATTTAATTCTTCCTCTTGAGCATTAGGAAAAGATTTCCTCACTTCTTCCTTTATTTTTATTGTCATTTCTAATCTAAATGGCTTGTTCAATAATTCGCTATAATCTTTCACAATTTTCTTCTTTTCATTTTCTAAATATTGTTTTGCTTCTAAATATTTTGCAATTACTTTATCTGTTACTACTGATTGTTCATATAGTTTATCATATTCAGTTGCATTATCAACAAGTCTATTTAGTTCATTTTCTGCATTAGTAATATCTTGATCTAGCTTTACAATGTCATACTTCATAAATTTCCTCCTTTCATTTTCAAGGTTGTGCCTTTCAAATTGTAGCATAAAAAAATGATAAAATCAACATACTTACAATAAAAGGAAGGAATTTTTTTATGAGCAATAATAGAAATCCATATAATGGGCTAAAAGGCAGATTAAATGTTACTGGCGAAAATATAAATCGTATTAGAGTACAGCAAAATTTATCTGCACAAGCATTATCTGATAAACTAATTATGATTGGTTTAGATATTCATAGGCAAGCTATTTACGATATTGAATCTGGAAAAAGAACTGTAGCTGATTATGAACTTTGTGCAATAGCAGAAATGTTAGATACAACTTCTGATGCACTACTAAAAGATTTTTCTAAATATGTAAAAAAAGAAAAAAATTAAAAGAGATTACTAAAATTTGAAATAGTAATCTCTTTATTTATACAAATTGTAACTTATTTATAAAGTCTTTTTACTTGATATTCATAATGACTATCTGATTCTAAATTTGTTTTATGCAAATTTTATAGAATCAATAATAAATTTACTAATTTCTTTCCATTCATCTTCTAGTTCTTTGGTGCAATTAAAATTAACTAATCTTAATTTACCATCAACTGAAAATGCTATTATATGATTATATATTTCTGTATCTGAAGCCTGTGTTGTAAATTCTATTTCTCCAATTTTATGATTATTTATTTCCCAAAAGTTTACTTTTACATCTTTTGAATAATTTTTATATGTAGATTCCATTGTTTTTATATATTCTTCTATTTGAGTATTTTTCATTGCTACATCATTCATAACTAATGCTACATTTATTGTTCCTCTTTCATTTGTATAAACTAATGATGGTGGATTTCCATTTGGATATTTTACATTTAACATTTCATCACTCATTATTTTAAATTCGGTTGGTATCTTTAGTGAAAAGCCTCCAAAATCTTCATATTGTGTTTTAATTATATTTCCTTTATTACTTGTAATCTCCAATGTATTTTCTATTTCACTAATATACGGATCTTTATTAACAGATATATTTGTTATTGTAATAATACCACTAATTAAGGCAGCTACTATACTTATAACTAATACTATTTTTAAAGATTTTGTTTTATCTTTATATTCTGGTATTTTACTTTCCTTATTGTATATTTGATACATCTCTTTTATATCTTTATCATTTTTTACATCTATAAGAATTATTGGAATTGCAATTATCATAATTAAAATTGAATTGATTATAGTTATATTATTGAGAATTAAATTTTTGCTTGTTGCAAAAACATTTCCTACAACCATTATCATTGTAAGCAATATAATAATTATTTCATAAACATAGTAGTTCTTAAATGCTTTGTTTTCTTTTTTCATCATTTTTTTAAATTCACTTTTTTTCATATTTTCCTCCAATTTACTATTTTTAATATACTACGAACTTGCAATTTTTAATTATTTCAACACTTCATTTAATTCTTCTAGTGATAATCCTCTAATTAATATATTATTATCTTTTTCATCAATAACAAATTTCATAAGTCTATTTATTGCTTCATAATAATCTATATCTCCTAAAACTCCATTATTTGTTGTACTTACAAGCATTAGTTTCCATTCATCAACCTCTGTATTATTTACTTTATACAATAATCTCGGATTTTTAGGAAAGGAAGTTAAAGTGCCTTCTGTTAGTGCAAATGCACCAAATGGCTTACTATCTTTACCATTATAAAAATTTGGCTTTCCTATATAAGCATTTTCCCAATTATTATTTTCTTTTTTCTTAAATTTATCAAATAATCCCATAATTACATCTCTAATCTTTTTATAAATTACTATTCATGTTACGATTATATAATAAAAGACAGATAATTTCAACTTATTATCTTCTTCACGAATTGTAATTTGTAATTATAATCCAAATAAATCTGGGTTTACTAATGGTACAATCAATTCACAAATATCGTTATTCGAATCATACCCCCAATAACTTTGATAAAAGCCATCACCCAATCCACTAGCAACCATAACTAGCTTATTTTTTGTATTAGGATTTTCCCATTCTATGAAATCTCCACCTTTTCTTTGATATTGTGGAAATTTTTCATAACTTTCTTTAAATAGTTTAGCAAAATAATCATCATAGTGGTTTCCGTCTGGATTATCTTCATACCACTCATTTATAAAATCTTTATACTCTTTTGCAACTTGTTCATCACAAATAGAAATCATACCTGCATCAACTGGAAAGCCACTTAATACTCCGTCTGTTCCAATAAATGCTGCACTTTCTTCGGTAGGATTAGCCAACTTATATAATATTGCTACTGTTTTCTTTATTTTCAATCTAACAGTACACATACGAACTCCTACCTCGTTACTTCTACAAATAGAAATTTCAACTGGATATTCTCCAACTGGCACTTGAATATTAAGAACTGGACTGTATTTATTTGATGGTAAATATGCAAGAGGATCAGCAACAACTATTTTACCTGTTGGACAATCAACTTTTCCAATGGTTAAATAAAATCTTGTATCACTTTTTACAAATTGTCCTCTTATAACATCAACATCTTTTTCGGTACTTGAAATATATTTTAAATTAGCCTCAAATCCCTTTCTAATGTCTATTTGTGTATTTTGCTCTTTGTCTACATTTACATTTTTCTTCTTTTTATTAAATAATCCCATAATCAATCTCCTTCACAACTTACTAATTGATGTTATCATTATATAATAAAAGACTGATATTATCAACTAATCATCTGCTCTATAACTTGTAATTTAGCGATTACTTGTTATTCTTTTCTTTCCAATAATCATAATCTTTAAAACATTGTAACTTTTTTTCTAAATCCTTTAAATCAGGATATTCTTTGCTTAATGCTTTCATATTTCTATACATTGCTAATCCATAACCTTGCTCATTATTCTTTATTAGAATATCTGCACATCTATTTAGATAATTTATTGTACTTTCTCTATTATATTTTGTTTGAGATAACAATGCTACGCAATAAGCGTGTCCTATAATATCAAAATGACCATCTGTGTTATCCACATAGAAATAATCTTTTATAGCATTATATACTGCTTCTACTAATTCTTTGTCATTAGTATATTTTTCCATCCTTTTATAATCACTTAATGATATAGGTGCATGAATGAATTTTGCTAAATGATTACAAAAAATATTTACTCTTTGCCATAAAGTATCATCAGTAACCACTTGTCTTAATCTTTTAGTAATATCTCTATTAGAGCAGATTCTTTCTATATCTCCCATACAGTCATCTCACTTTCAAATTGTAATTTGTATGTTACTTAACAACTTTCTCTATCCTAGTATATTCATCTTCAGTTACCTGATAAATACCATTATAAGGTTGCTCAATATAATATTGATTGTCTTTTTTATAAATATAAGCTGATTTGTAATTTCCAGAATCATTTTTAAATTTGACAAAATATAATATATCAGGGTTAACTGGAATATCATTTACACTTTCTATATGAGTTTTTTTATCTGCAAAAACCTCATAAATTTCTTCTATCGATTCTTCATCGTTGAACTCTTTTTCATTATCATATTGAGCTAAAGTATCTATTGTTATACTTGATATTTCTTTTAACTCAAATAAATTAATTACATATTCCTTATTTTTATTTAATTCTTCTTCAAATTCTTTTTCATATTTTTTCATTTCTTCTTCAAAGTCATTATAATCCATAAACCAAGTACCAATTTTAATGTCATCAAATCCTGCTAATGTATGAAAATCAATTACCTTATATCCTAAGCCAAAGTATTCTATTGTTCCTCCATCATTTATAATTCCTGCTGGATTTTGTATGCAGAAAATAGGTTTTTCTTGTTTTTGTACTCTAACATAATCTACTGCAAAAAATATTATTCCTAAAATAATTATAACTCCTAAAATAACTCCAATTACTTTTAAATATTTTTTCATAACAACCACCAGTTTACCTTTCCTTTTATAAATTAACCTCAACAAAAAATTACTATATTTTATTATGCTTATATTATCATAAATTGGAATACTTATCAATATAACTATTCCCATCAAAATTTGTGTGTTAAATAAGGAACAGATATAAAATACCTGTTCCTTAATATTTCTCTACTCATTTTCTTTTAATGTATATTGACTAATATCTGGTTCTGTAAAGACAGAATCATCTACCGTATTAAATTCATATTCTCTTTCATTTACTATATCTGCTTCTGTTGATTTTACAAATAGTCCTGTTTCTTTATCTATATATGTTTCTGCACCTTCAGAAGTTAAAGATATTGATGACATAAATTCTTTTACAATATAGCATTCTTTTCCATTATAATCAACTGATTTTATTTTTGCATTTATGCATCCTAGAATTGTTTGCCACTTACTATCACTTTCTAAATGATTATAAATACCAACAGACATTATTGTTCCACTATTGAGTTGTGCAATTTTTGAATCTTTTGTTTCTGTAAAAGTATCTGTTCTTTCTCCATTATTATACATTGATATTTTTGTTATTTCATTATTTACATTTCGTTCCATAAAAACAACTTGCTTACCATCTTTTTTATAATAGTCCATTTTTACAATAGTTCCATTATTTTCAGTTGCAACTGATTTTATATGATAATTTGTGCTACCATTGTATTCTGCAATCTTATTTTGCAAATCTGTAACAATTACATAATTTCTAATTGTATGAATAATAAGAATTACAAGCAAAATAGCAATCACTATTAAGGCTATTTTTAATACATTTTTTATTATTTTTTTCTTTTCCATATATATTACCTCCTCTTTAGTGCAACCTAGCAATCATAAGCATTACTGCTTTTAGACCTATGGCTTTGCGTCATAAACTTTCGTTTATTTTGCTTTTTTACAATAATCTAACTATATTATAACATATTTGCTTATTTTTAGCAAATTTATTCATTTTACAATATTTTTAAATATCTCTTTGGCATTCTTACTAGCCTCTTCTTTAGTTATTCCTTCTTGTTGATAAGGATAAATTATATAATCTCCTTTTTTTAGATAAATTCTCCAACTAGCAGAAAAATTTTTTCCACAGTAACTTACAAAATCATTTATATTTTTCATTGCCTTATCTAAATCCTCATAAGTATTTATTTTGATATATGTATCATATTCCAAAATATCACCTGTTCTATTTTCATTTACTACAAAATTGCTTTTGGATTCATTTTCCCATTTATCAAAATAATATTTATGACAATTATCCATATAATCTTCACTTAAATTTCCAAATCTTCTTATCGCTGTAAATTGAATTTCATTATTATCTGACATTTTAAAAGTATATCTGCCATTTTCTTTTTCATCTATATCTTTATTTACTAAATCAATCTTTGTATTATACATACTTTCTATTGTCTTTTCTGGATTTACATTTGTTTTTGAATTAATGTTAGAAATAATAAGGTCAAAAATCAAAATAACAATTGCAATAACTATTATAGCAGTAATAATACCTCCGATTTTAATTGTTTTTCCTGCTATTTTCATTCCTTTTACCACAGTATTTACACCCTTGTGTTCTTTATCTTTCTGTATTTCAGAAAAGTCTAATCTAAATTTTTCCTTTTGTTCTTGTTTCCTACTTTCTTCCCACTTTTCTAATTCTTCCCAATCTTCTTTGTTTCCCATATTATATCTCCTAATCATCTTTACAAATTGTAATTTCTTGTTACTTTTTACTTTGCAAATCTTTGCAAGTTTCAACTACTATTTCTTTTAGTTTTTCTTTATTATCTATATCATCAATTAAATACATAGGTTTAGCACTTTCATAGGGTATTTGTTCTTGCATATTATATTTTTTATTGCTATCAACTATCTTTACAAGTAGCCTATTATCATATATTCCACCGAATAAGACATTGCTATAATACAATAAATATTCTCCCATCATTGCTCTACAATTTATATCATCTAATAAGTCTAATTGCTCTAATATAAAATCTTTATAATCTTTTGATGTTCCCATAATAAAGTCCTTTCTATATATTGTAATTTATCTTTTGATATATTTTTCTTTTAGATAATCTATAAAATCAATTATTTTTTTATCTGATTCACATTTCATTAGAGGCAATACAAAATTAAATACCTTTATAATTTCTTCTACCCAGAAAGCATTTTTTTCTTCTAGTGATAAAGTTTGATATGAAGAAAAATCAAAAGGCATTGTAATTACTGAATAACCATCGGAATTTCTCTCCCTTACTGCAATCTCTTTTGCATTTTCATCACAACTGACATTTAATTGTTTTATAAATTCGTTATTACAAAATCTAACCACATTGTAATATTCAAGATATAAAAAATCTGATTCTTTTCGTATCAATGCTGTTCGTTCCTTTGTTTTTTCTAAATCTCCCAAAAAAGCAGAATATATATTTATTGCTCTTAATCTCATTTTATTTCTCCTTCATAAATTGTAATTTATCTTTCATCTAAAAACTTGGTATTTGTTCTATTTCTTTCTTCTAATTGTCTTTGTTCATTTTCAGATTTTGTTTTAGTATTATCAAATGATTTGCTTTTCAAGTTTCTATTTCTATTAGCAATAAGCTCGTTAATTGCCATAACATATTGTTGTGGATTATTTATGCTAAAATCTCCATGATAATAATTAGGTAACACTTCAATTCTGCTTCCATTTATCTTTTTATGAATTATACTTGCTGATTTTTTCATTATTGGTCTTTCTTTATCTCCTACAACTACTAAAACTTTCGATTTTGTGCTTGATAAAGAATCTTTAATTTCATATTTTGAGTTTGCTTCCATAAAAGCAATCATATCTTCCTTACTAATTTTACAAGTATCTCTATAATATTCACTAAATAAATCTTCTCTTATTTTTAAAGACTTAAATTGCATTTGTGAAAACCATTTCTTTGATATTAGCCCATAACTCATAGAAAAAGCTGGTCTAATCATTTTATATGTTGCTTTCATAGGAATTGCTAATGCACTCTCAATAATAGCACAATCACAAATATCATTTTTCCTTGATAAAATTTCTAAAAGAATCTGTCCTCCTAATGATAATCCTCCCATTAAGCGAATATGACCATTATAATTATTAGTTATATAATCTATAATTTCTTGTGCATTATCTTCTATGCTTGTAAAACTTCTATCACTATCTGAATGTCCATCTAATATTGGAATAACAATATGATAACTTTCTTGTAATTTTTCTGCTTCTTCTCTATAATTCCACCAAGAAAGACCACCACCATGTAATAACATTATTGTATCTTTATTATTATCTCCATATTCTTTAAAGTTCATTTATTATTCCCCCATTCCTAGTGATATATTGTAATTTTGTGTTTACCATTTTCCTTTTTTTATTCTACCACCTATCATAATAACTGCAAAAATTATTATAAGTAAAACAGCTGTAATCCATATTGGAGATAATACCCATATCCAAGACCAACTAATGTTATTCGTTAACTTCAACACTATGAATATTAAAGTTAATACACTAATAAATCCCATTCCACTATTTCTAACATTTTTATTTTTCATTTTTACATTTCCTCCTTAATTAGAGCAATAAATTACTATTAGTCTTTCAACTTAACTATATAAAATATTGCTAAATTTCTTATTAAGATTACTTATATCTTTTGAACTCTGATTCATAATATAATCTGTTACTTTTATTTTTAAGTTTTCTCTTTCTTCTTTTGTATAATCTTTATCTTCAACATATATTCCTGCCTCATTAAATAATTGTTTTTCACTTTTTGAATATTTCATTATTACATCCTCTTTTCCATATTTTAATTCATCTAAATTATTCCCTTATTGCTACCATAAGTTCATTGTCTTGTACTGTTCTATTTGCATTTTGATATGTAAATTTTGCACCTGTGAAATAAACTTTATAATCTATACCTTCTAGTCTTGTTTTACATAGTGCTAAAAATTTGTCAACTTCCTCTTCTGATAAATTATGCTTAACTCTTAATTCATAGAAAGTAAAGATAATTTCATTTTCATTTTTTATCATCTTTTCATTTATAAGATTCTCTACAAATTGCGTTGTCATTGTTTCCACTCCATTCTGTATTGCATTATATCATTTATTTTTCATTTTGTCTTTAAAAAACAAAAAAATCGCAGAAGAAATACTTATTTTTTATAAGTAGCTCTTCTGCTTATTTTTATTAGTACATTGGCGTTCCATACCCTAAAATATCTAAACTGTTTATATCATAATCTCTTCTGCAACAACTATCGCTCGAATTTCCCTCTATTGTATAAACTCTTCCATTTTCTGTTTTTTCTACTATACCTACATGATCTGCTTGTCCATTCCTTACTCCTGTTTCTTTATCTGCCCAGTCAAAGAAAATAATGTCCCCTGGTTTTGGAGAGAATCCTTTTTCTTTCCAAAGTCCACAAGTTCTAAACCAGTCTACACCTTCACTCTGACACCCAGCAAATTTGGGAATAATTCCTGCTTCAATGTAGCCACATTCATTAGCACACCACGAAACAAAGCAAGCACACCATTCCACACGAGAATCATATCCATACCAACTCCAATATGGTTGTCCTCCAACATTTCCTATTTGTGAAGCTGCAACTAGCACAATATCGTTACTTCCAACAGATGAGCCATATATTACTGATGACCACATATTAGCATATTTATTATCTGTTAACTCTAGTAGTTGTTCTCTTTGTGCTTGAGTAAAGTTGTATTTGTCTGCCATTTCATTTGCTGTTTTTCCTGTTATTGTAATATGCAACTTAACTTTTGTTACTGTTACTCTGTCAGTAGATGCAAAACCTATTCTTATTTCTTCATGACTTTCTTCATCTTTTGTAAATGATATTTCATTCATTTCCCAAAAAATCTCTTTTAGAAGATTAACCTTTTCATCATTTAAGGTTATTACATCTGCTTCATTATTACCATTGCTTAATTTAACTGTGTATATTGCTAGTACATCTTTCCATTCTGCTCTATGCGAATTTATATCATACTCATCATAAGGATTATCTTTCTGTATTTGTGTTATCTTATTCATAAATTCTGTATTTAAGTCTGCTATTACTTGATTCATTGTTACTACTTGTTGTTGTCCATTTACAGTTATTGTACTACCTGTATCTTCACTTGAAAAGAAAATGCCAAAAATCGAACTAACTAGCATTGCTATTAAGCAAACTACAATTATAATTAGGACAACGATCCACCCACCTGCTACTAAAAATGCAATTAGTGCTTTTGTTGCAACTATGATAGCCTTTATTGCTGCTATCGTTGCTTTTATTCCTACTTTTATTGCCTTTACTGTTGCTTTAGCTGTTGCCTTTGCCATTTGTATTGCTCTTTTAGTTGCTTTGGCTGTTGTTTTTGCTACCTGCTTTGTTGTTTTAACTGTTCTTTCTGCTGTTTTTATTTCTTTTTTTATAGTCTTTGTTGCATTTTTCATTTGTTTTACTACTTTTTTGGCATGATTTTTCTTTTTTATCGTTTTCATTTTTTGATTTACATTTTGAATATTTTGTACTGTCTTGTCAAAATTCTTTTTTCCATATTTATTAAATCTATAAATATTATTAGGTAGATTACTTGCTGTTTTTGATATTTTATTTATTGCATACTCTGTTCCACTATCACTTGTTTCTTCTTGGTATGTTTCTTTTGTTTTGTCCTTTGCTTGTACTAATCTGTCTTTCATTTTCTCTGTGCCAACTACTGCTTTGTTAATTGTTTTTACTGTTCCTTTTTTGCTTTCTTTAACTTTAATATCTGCCAAACAAATACCTCCTAATTGTTTATTTTTCTTGCAATAACTACTAATCTTCCGTTCTTATTGCTATATTCACAAGTAGAAAGTGTAATAAATTTATCTTGATATTGAGGGTTTATATTTGTTTCATAAAATGATAATTCTTTACACCTATTTATAAATATATTGAACTCATCTTCGCTACTAAAATTTACAAAATTGTAATATTTAAAAGTATTTTTGCTATATACTACTGTTTTAAATACTGCAAAAATTTCATATTTTTGTTTTTCTTCTAATGTTGTAAACTCTATAACCTTATGATTTTCGTAAAATTCTTTTGATTTATAATCTTCTAATGCTCCAAATACCTTTTTATGATTCATGTGATGTCCATAAATTACAAGGTTATCGCTTGTATTTATACTACATTCTTCTGACATATAAGGTGTTCCATAAGATGAATACTTTTTATAAAAATCTCTATGCAAATAATAGTTAGGATCACTTTTTGTCTGCATTATTGGGTAATTTATTGTTGTATCGTTTATTCTTAACCAACCTACAATATCACTATTGATAGCATATAAGTTATCTATATTTATTACTGTTTCTTCTTGTTCTTTTTCTTCTGGATTTGTTTGTTCTACTATTTCAATTAGTTCTTCAAAATTGTTTTCTTGTTCTTTATTTTGTTTCAATTCTTTATAAATACAATAACTGCTAATAAGAATTGAACTTATTAGCAGCATAATGCAAAATACATACAATACTTTTTTCACTATGCAACACCTTCTCCGAGGTTTTGTTGTCATTAGTTTGTATAACTCTGTATTTCGTGGGAATCTGTTTACAAATGGAATTAGTGAACTTCCTATTTTTATTAGCCCTTCTCCTGCATTTACATTTGTAATATAGCTCATTTGTAAGTCTGATATATTTAATAGTTTTGCAAGTTCTACTCTGTCGGTGCTTGCTTGATTTAACATGATAATAAGCTCACTATTTGCTAGCATTGTTCTTGCTGTATGGCTTTGCAACATATCTTCCACATTTTGCGTAATTCCGTGTGCAATATGCTCCGATATTTTCTCACTCTCTTCCATAGTGTGAATAGGAAATTTGCTGAATACTCGTATTGGAATAACAAGTAAATTTCATCAATAAAAATAAAGGTATTTCTACCTTTTGACCTATTCATTGTTATTCTATTCAAAATCGAATCTAGCACTACTAACATTCCAATAGGTAGTAGTTGCTTTCCCAAATCTAAAATGTCATAACACACTAAACGATTATGTGTATCAACATTTGTAGATTTTGCAAATGTGTTCAAACTACCATTTACAAATAATTCAATAGCAAGTGCTATTTCTTTTGCTTCTGGCTCTTGTTGTCTTAACAATTCCTCATAAAAGTCTTGTAGTGTAGGTGGTGTACCTTGATAATTACCTTGCTGATAATACCTATACACACTTGCTGTGCATCTGTCTATTATAGATTTCTGTTTTGCACCTAAATTATTACTTCCTACTAGCTGTTCGCATAGTGAAAGTATGAACTCTGATTTTAATATGATAGGATTTGCTCCATCTCCATAGTCTTTATTCATGTCCATAGCATTGATATGGTTTCCACTTGTTGCTGATATTTTTATTACTTCTCCACCTAGCGATTTTACAAGTGAACTTGCTTCCCTTTCTGGATCTACAATTATCACATCTGCATTAGGATCTTTTAACATTATAGAAACAATTTCTTCTTTTGCTATGAAACTCTTTCCACTACCACTAACACCTAGAATAAAGCTATTTCCGTTCAATAATTGCTTTCTATCTGCAATAATCATATTTTTGCTAATGACATTTTGCCCATAGTATATTCCGTTTTCGTGTCTTATTTCTTGTACTCTAAATGGCATAAATACTGCAAGAGATTCTGTTGTAAGTGTTCTTAAAGTGTCAATTTTTCTTACTCCAAACGGCATAGCTGTATTTAAGCCATCAAGTTGCTGAAATTTTAGCACACCGAACTGACATAAATGTTTTCTTGCTATTGTTAGCAATGCTTCTGTATCATTGTCTAATTCTTCTTTGCTTTCTGCTGTATGCACCATTGTAAGAACTGATATAAACATTCTTTGATCACGAGTTATTAAGTCATCTAAAAACTCTTTGCTTTGTTCTCTTTGTTGCTCCATGTCATAAGGAATAATTGCTGAAAAGTTATTATTTGCATTTTGTCGTCTTTGCCAATTCGTGATATTAGTTTCTATTCCTAATCTTCTATTCTCTGCTTCTCTAACTGCCTCATCCATAGGTATTGGTATAACATCTATACTCATCATCATATTTTTATTTATATCTGTTAATTCTGCTACCATGCTGTCCTTAATATAGCTTGCATACTCTTTCAAGAATATAACTCTACCATATCTGTTTCCAATTTTGAAATAATCACTTTCAAATTCCATAGAATCTGGACAAATAAAATCCTTAAAGCTATGTCCTTTTCTCATATTAGTTATCATATCAAAATTAAATGAAGTTTCTTCTCCCACCCTATAAAAGTCATGAAATATTCTTAATCTTTCTACTGCATCTAATTCAATACATATAGAGCCTAATTCTTTGAAATGATTTATCAAGTCTGTTCCAACTCTTGCAAAATAATTCTTTGCTTCCTCTATACTTTTTTTATCAACTGATATTGTTATAAATTTCTCTTGTACTATACCATTTGAAGCTGTTGCTTTATCTAGTAACATTTTATTATATTCTTTTCTAAATTTATCTAAATCATCATTTTCCATAGGTAATAGCATAGTTTCTTCAAAGTCAATTTTATTTAATCTTCTATTGATTATAGTTATTTTAGTAGTAGCACCTGTATCAAATGAATTTAATAACTCCGAATATTCTAAAAACATTGCTTCTTTATCATCTCTACTTGCTACTGCATAATTTATATCACTAAATTTATAACATTTTGAATACTTATTTTTCCCAATAAAAAAGATGCCGTCTTCCCATATTGCCTTAATAGGAATGGCATCTTGCACACTTCGTGGTATGACAAACTTCTCTTTGTCTTGTTTAAATAATTTATTTAATGTTTTCAATACTTTGCGAATCCTCCTTATTTTTATTTTTTCTCTCTTTTTTTACTTTTCTATTTTCTATGTTTTTCAAATCCTCGTAGTATAAGTTTATTGGCTTGAAAGTTAATCTTTTAGGTGTAAGTATCATTGATTTAATCCAAGCTGCAACAAACTTTTCTGCTGTCATTCCATTATATTTAATAAACCCTAGTGCTGCGAATGGTGCTGCACCTAATATACAAACCCATGATAAAGTTTCAATTCCACAATAAGGTTTTAATATAAAATATAGGATAACAGCTACTACACAAGCACATATAGAAAAAATGAACTGCCTTAATGACAGTCCAAAAAATATGCTTTCCGTATATTCTCTTATTTCTCTATTGATTTTTACTTCCAATTATCGTGCCTCTCTTCCTTTTTTATTCTTATTAAAGTTCTCCATTACTTTTTTATAAATTTGTTCTGAAGTCATATTTGCATCTACATTCCCATCAAAAATATGTTGCCCATTTTTAGTTATCTCACACCAAGTACCCTCTTTATGAATTGAATAACCATTTATTACTTTATGGCTATTTTCATTTACTTTTTCTTTTTGTTTGTCTTGTAATTGTTCTATTGTATATACTTCTGTATTTCTAGCTGAAAATTCCTCAAAATCTATAAAATTATTGTAGTATTTATTGCCAAATTTTAATTCCTTATCTGTAATAATAGAGCCTATTCTATTTACTAAAACACTTTTCTCAATAGTTGCAATTTCTCCACCCTCATCACTATGTCTTAAATCATAACAATATAAGCCTTTGCTTTCTATTTCCTGTTTTTCTGCATTATCTTTGTAATTTGTAACTAAATATTTCATTTTCCTACCTTTCCATACTCTTTTCTGGTACAAGTTTCATTTTCCTTTTAAAACTCTCTTTATATTCTTCTTGTATCTTTTGATAAATTTGCTCTAAATAAATCCCCATTTTTGTGCTACATCTCTTATTTTCATCTGTTATTTTATAAAAGCAATCTCTTGTTTTGAAATTATAACTTTTTAACCTATTGTTTATAAATCCTTGTGTTGCTAATGGTATTTTTATTCCATATAGTTTTGCTAAATATAGAATATTATTTTGTATTGTTCTACCACTGCATTTATCATCTTTATAAAACTCAAAGTCCTCAACTGAAATCATTTCTCCAATAAAGATTTTATATTTCATTTCTTTTAACGCTTTTTTGAATCTGTCATTTACAGCTTTTATTTTCTCTTGTTCTTTCTGTTCCTGTTCTTGCCTTTTTTGTTCTTGTTCCCTATCTCTATTTTCTTCAAATGTTCTTCTACTTTCTCTTGCTTGTTCATAAATCTCTGGAAAGTACCTATTGATATATTCTAATTCACATTTATTGAAATACCTATTTTCATTTATCTTCTTTTTCCAGAATGCTTTTAGATCTAATTTCTTATATGCTTCTGTTATATCTTCTCTATATTTTTCTACTACTGATGGCTCTGATAAATATGAATCTATACTTCCTATAAACATATTTAATCTTATTGGAGCAATTCCTAATTTCCAATATTCATTATTTTTGTCTTTAATTAAAAACTCTTGCACATCATAATATCTTTCTTCTTTTAAAGTAGCTATCTCAACATCATTATATGTTGATAATACTACTTTCTTATTTTTACAAGTTAATTCATTGTTCTCAATATGCCATACTTTTGCAATTTTTATCTGTTCTTGCATTCTATTGTTCCTCCTATAAACCTAACATTTCTCTTACTAATCTATCTGATATTTTAACTGTACCTACTAACACCAACATATTGAATATCAATTCTCCGTATATATTTCCATACCATTGTTACTGCTGCTGCATTTGTATCTACTACTGGTGGGCTTGTTGCAAACAGTGAGAAAATAACACATGATAGCATTATAATTACACCCTCTAGGCATACTGCACTATAACCTTTTATAAAGCTCTTTCCTATATTTTGTGTTGGCTCTCCACCAAAACTTGCAAATGCTATTGGAGATATTGCTGTATATAGATAGATTTTGAAAAATCTTCCGATAAACTGTAAGAATCATTACAAATGACAATACTGTTATAAATAGTCCTCCGTATCAATGTTACTGCCCACAATGGTATGCTTTCAAAGAAATTACAGGCTTCTACTGCTGATATAATTTCATTTGGCAGAACTGTATTTGTTGCTCCACCTAATCCTGCTGCACTCATTACTGTACTTGCTAAACCTTGCACAATCTTAAAAATTGCCATCATTAGCTCTAAACCATAAGTTACTAAAACTTTTGCAACTGCAAATCGTATAAAAAGTTTGAGGGCATGCTCTGGCTTTTTTACTTCTGCAAAACTTCCGACAAGTTTTCATTACTCCTACAACAAAAAACAATACAAGTAATGCTAATGCAATGGCTTGTACTGCTCCATGTATATTTGTTATTACATTCCAGATAGTTCCACCTTTAAAATCAACTGGCGATTGTGATACAAGTGTCCATATTTCACTTAATTTTGAGTTCCATGTTTCTATTGCATTTTGTAGGTTTCCTACTACCCAATTCAATATCTACCACCTCCTAACTTTGTTTTGAATACTTGATATACTCTTTTTGTTTTTTATTTCTCATTTTTGCTGTTTCTTCATCTCTTAATTCTGGATTTTTCTCTTGTAATTTTCTTCGACATCTCGTAATGCTTTCAAAACTTATTCCTTTATTCTTTGCATTAAACATTACTGTTGCAAATTGTTTTCCTACTTCATAAGGATATAATTTGCTTATTACTTGTAATATTAAGTAACAGTCATCTTCTCTTGCAAGTTTATCTTTTCGTAGTATTTCTTCTACTACTGTTTCTAATTTTTTTAATTCTGCTATTTCTCATCATCTCCATATTCCATTAAATCAATATCGCATTTTACTTCATTTCCCCACGAATCCCAACCATTTACTTTTTGTCTTGCAAATAGTTCTACTCTTGGTATATCTCCTAACAATTCCACAATTCTTTTTCTTGTTTCATCTGGCTTTTTACTATGTTCTTCAACTGGAGATATAATTACTTGATGCACTTTTGCAGATATTCTTTTAGGCTTGCCTTTTGTTGCTAATATACATATCTCTGCATTAGCTCTAGTCCAAAAACCTAATCCCCAAAACAATGATGGTGTTTTCTTATTTTGCTTAATCCATACAAAAGCAACCGTTTTATATTTAAAACCCCAATTCTCCAAAACTTTTAGTCCTTCTACTAATGTTGGAAAAGTCATCCACATAAAAAGGACACAGTCTTTGTCAGCTATTTTCTCTACTGGTAATTTGCATATATCTTCTATGCTCATTGTAGAATAATGATTTTCTGCTGAACGACCTTTGCCTTTATCTGAATATACTTTGTATTGCCATGGTGGATCTGCATATATGATTTTATATTTTTTATTTTCTTCTATAAAATTACCTCCTTAAAGTTTTTTAGGAGTAGATTATTTTTTCTTAATAACCTACTCCTTTTACTTTTTAACCACCTGTTATAATATTTAGGATTTCCTTTGCGAAAGTAATAACTACTCCTCCGTGCCAATGTCATGAAACCATTAGCTCGCTGTGATGGATCGTGTGATTTTAATGACATACCAACTTGTACTACTCCGAATCCTAAAATAATCATTCCAACTGCTCTTATAAGTCCAAAAATAAAGTCTGACAAATTATTTATTACTGTTAATGGCTCATCTGCTGCAAATACATGAGATGCTTGTGCTACAAATAATGCAACAATATACAAAATAATTATGCAAGACCTTTTTAATATTTTTAATAAAGTTTTTTTCTTTTTCAATTTATGATACCTCCCTAATAAATTCTTCTAATTCTTCTTCTGATAGGAGTTCATAATTTTCTAGTAATTGTTCTTTTTCAAATGTATCTATCTCATTTTCTTCAATATCTTCATCTAGCACAATAATAGAAGCTGTTGCTTTATCTGTTTTTCCATGAATATAAGGCTCTCCTTTGCCATCAGTAGTCAAAGCTACATTAGGGTGTTTTAATATATCATATTTTAGGTCTTTAACTGGTCTTTCTCCACGAATAAAAAGAAGTGCATATTTATTATCAAGTAAACGCACTTCATCTGGAGTCATAAGTTCTCTTCCTGCAAGTTGATAATTTGTCGAATAATTGCCGCTTCTACCAGAGCTTTTTCCATGTGTGTCTAAATCTATTGTTTCTTTTCCGTAGGAGTTCTGAAACATATTTATGGGTACTTTGCTCGTTTCCACCTAAATACAAAAAAGTATCGCAATTTCCGTACAATACTTTCCCATTGTTTTTCAAATAGTGCTTTAAGCTGTGCTAAATTTTGGAGAATGATAGATACTGATACTGACCTTGATCTCATGACACTTAAAATTTTGTCAAAATCATCTGGCAGACTTACATTTGCGAACTCATCCATTACAAAATGGACATGGATTGGCAAACTTCCACCATACTTATGGTCAGCAATATAGAATAATTGTTGAAATAATTGTGTGTATAATATACTTACTAGAAAATTAAAACTCGTGTCATTGTCTGGAATTAGAGCAAACAATGCCACCTTTTTTTCACCTAAACTAGGCAAATCTAACTCGTCAATTTTTACTATGTTTGCAAGACTCTCTAAATTAAATTTTTCTAATCTTGCAGCAAGTGTAATTTGAATTGATTTTAATGTTTTTGCAGAGCCTGACCTATAATTTCTATAATACTTTAGAGCAATATGCTCTGGGTTATTATATTCTAATTTATCAAATAGAATATCTAATGCACTTATAGGATTTTCTTGTTCTTCATTTACATCTCCTGCTCTTAACATTTCCATTACCATTGGAAAGTTTTGTTCATCTTCTGGAGCTTCATATTTGAGATAAAATATAAGTGCTAGCAATAACATACTAGCTGCCGTGTCCCAAAACGGATCTTGGCTCTGACTTCCGTTTAGGTGTTGTGCTTTTGAAAAGGTTTGTTACCAACCTTTGAACATCATTATCTGTCTTTAA
Organism: uncultured Clostridium sp.; assembly: GCA_947648905.1. Classification (GTDB taxonomy): domain Bacteria; phylum Bacillota; class Clostridia; order TANB77; family CAG-508; genus CAG-269. The sequence continues at coordinate 209,565 of CANSPP010000002.1, forward strand.
ATATTTAAAAGGGTTATAGCAATGACTTTTTTCCATATTGATTAAGTCAAGCACTCTTACCTCATACCCTTTTTTCTCTAATAAATTCCCCGTATCTCGCAAAATTTCGCCGTTTAGGATCTAGGATTACATACGAACTTGAGCCACATTGCATTACATTTGGCTTACCGATAGAATCTTGTTTTACCTGCACCGACTACCGACCACAAATTAAAACATTAAGATTTCTTCTATGTTGTTTTCCATTTAGACCTATTGCTACATTTTGCGTTAATATTTTATTATCATTAAATGGCTTTTGCCTATATTTTTTATTAAGTACACTTGCTATACCCCACTTGGCAGAGCCGTGTTCTTCTCTTCTTCTATAATTCTTTTTTGTAGATTCATATATACTTATTCCTAATACATAAAAGCATATAAAAATAAGAATAGTTTTTATGCTATTCTCACACCATATCAAATTAAATGGATTTTCCATTATTTTTGAAAAATTATTTATTATTCCTACGATTCCATTATTTATATATGGTGCAATTAGAATAGCTACCCATACTACTGGAATTATACCTAATATATACAAAAGCTCATTTGTTTTTTCATTATCTCTCGTTACTTACTCTTTCTCTTTGAAATATTGTTCTTTTTCTAATGGGGATATTTAATAGTCTTAATAATAATTCATTTACAAATTCTGTTGATTTGTTTTCTCTTATTAACTTTGTACGAAGTTCGTTAAGGGAATTTATTATCATTCCATATTCGTACTTATTTAATATTACTACTCTTTGTTCTTCCAATATATTTTTCTCCTATCTTGCTTGTTCTTTTTCTCTACTTTGTTTTGCAAGTAGTTCTATACAATGACTTGTTCTTCCACTTATGTTTTCCATTGCATCATGAATTGGCTCTAGTTCTTCTCTTATTTCCTTTGCTGATAACTCCTTTAGTTCATAAGGAATATCAGTTACATTATAATTTGAAACATCTATGCCATATTTTTTGCAAACCATATAAGATACACAATTAGCTTTGAAAGTATCTAATTCTGTATTTTCTCCTATTTCTTGTTTTGCAAGTTCTTGTGTTACTTCATGGAAAATTTGTGGTGCTTCTGCACCTCTTGCAATATATAATACATCTTTTTCTGAATCATACAATGCACTTCTATCTGTATTTGGTATTTCATTTACTACTTCTACCTTTGCTTGGCTACTATTTAAAAATACTCTTAATAATAATTTATTATCATATCTCATTATAGGATTTGGTTTCTTTCTTATACTAACTTGTGATATATCAGTTAAGTATTTTACATTATAATTTGTTGCCTTTGTGCCATCTTCTCTCATATAAGAATCTGCTGGCTCTAATATTTTTATATCATTTTTACGATTTTTCTTTGGAAAGCCACCTACATTTGTCCAACTATCATAATCTCTTAAAACTGTTGCTTCTGGCATTTGTGCTGTTATTAGTAAACTATTTCCTACTGAATATTGCTCAAACTTACTTTGAGTATCTAAATATTTCTTAAATTCTTGCCCATCTTGTACGATCTTTTCTGCTGTTGTATCAATTAGTGCATATACTTCTTGTTTTTCTTGTTTTTTATATTCAATCCATTCTTCTTTATTATATTGCCTATTTTTTCTGCTATAATTATCAAATACTTGGTCTAATTCTCCCATGTTCATTTACCTCTTTCCTTATTTGCTATTTCTAATTTTGGTGTCTGTACTTGTGGCATTTCTACCATAATACTTTCTTTAGATTTTTGAGCTTTCTTCAATTCCGTTTCAACCTTTAACTCTGCTTCTGCTTCTTTTAACTTTTTCTTAACAGATTCTTTTTGTGCAGGTTTAGTAACCCCCTCGGAATTGTTTTTGCTCTTCAAGGAAGGCTCTGACGGAGGGTTTTTTTCCGTTTTTGCTACTTCGGGGTTTTGATTTTCATTTTCCTTTGGTTTAGAAAAAATATCATCTACCATAGCTTCGTTTACTTCTGTTCTTTCCTCTCCTATATCTGGTGCATTATCTGACAAGTCTTTTTCATTTTTATTAGTAACTTTCTCATTTTCAATTTCTGTTTGAATTGATGCCTTATCATAAGTGCATAAATTATATCTTTCTACAATTCTATTTACTTGTGGTGCATCTTTTGCTCTTACCATTATATCTACCATACCATCAATATTTTTGTTTTTTCTATTTACCAAAGCACAATATAATATTCCATAGCTTCTAGCTTCATGGCAAAAAGTTTTCATATCTTCTTTTTTAATAGAAAAGATTTTTAATTCGTTATCACTTTTTATCATATTATTTAGTCTAGTCTTGCCTTTTGTCTGCTTTTGGTCTTGTGATATAGTATATAATGCTACAGCAATATTTTTTACAGCTAGTCCACTTATTTTTGCTACTACTACTGTTCCATCTAATAGCAATTTAACAGTTTGTTCTGCCGAATCACTTGATATACTCACTATTTTCTTTCTCCTTTTCTTTATCTTGATTTCTATTTTCTACTTCATCAATAATCTCTTTTATCTTTGGTGTTCTTGTTTCAATACCTTCTATTAACTCAATTTCTTGGTTTAGTTTTTTTATTTCACTCTGAAGCATTTTTATTTCTTCATAATTTTTCTGTTTATCACTTTCATTAGCTGCTTTCCTATTTTTCTTCCATAAGCTCTCTACCTTTGCCTTATTTTCTTTTCTATCAAGTATAAGTGATTTTTTATATGCTGAAAGCTCTTGAGCAGATTGAATATTTTTTCTACACAAGAGCTTTGCTTCTTTTGAAATTTTATCCATCTTTTTTATTTCTTCTCTCATTTCTTTTGAATATTGTTTTTTCATCTTCTTATTTTTGGGATACACTTTTAATAAAAAGCAATAATGCAAATATAATGCTTTTATTCCTTTAGCCTTTTTTCTAGTTTTTAGATTTTGCTTTTTTACCATTCTATATCTTTTAGGTTTTGCTCTTGCTTCTGGAAATGGCTCTCTAATTGCTTGTGTTTCATAAATTCTTTTTTCAATATTTTCAATTTTGTAGTCATCTCCAAAGGCTCTTTCTATTCTTATATTCTTTTTGTATGGCTTTTTTCTAACACTTAATTTTCCATAACGATTTTCTACTGTGTAATTCATTTTATTTAATATAGATAAAAAGTCTTTATATGAATATGCTTGTCCTATTGCATAGTCAATATCTTCTTTTGCAATAGTATGATGATTAGATTTATTTACTTCTGATTTATAAAAATTTCTGTAATCTATTTTACTTTTTGGACACTTCTTTTCTTCTATTACACTCAATTTATATTCTTCACAAAGTCTATCTGATGTTTCTCTCATTAGAGCATAAGTTCTATGATCATCATAATATTTTTTTCCATCTTTAAATGAAACAGAATTCAAACAGAAGTGATTGTGTATATGTTCTGTATTCAAATGTGTTGTTACAACAACTTCAAATCTATCTCCCCATAATTCATTTGCCAATTTTACACCAATTTCGTGTGCAATTTCTGGAGTTACTTCGCCTTTTGCAAAAGACTGAAAAGCATGAAAACCTAAAATTCCATTTGTTTTACTATATCTTCTTTTTGTTCTCAACATATCTTCATGTATAGAATCTTTATCACAATTTATTGCTGTAACATATAATTGTTCTTCTGTTTTATATGATGCCTTTGCATATTCAATAACATTATGAAGTTCACTATATGCTTCCTTACTTGTTTTGCTTGGATTAGTTGTATAATCAATTACATGGTCAAGTCTTTTCTTTATTGCTTTTATTTTTGTTGTAGCCATTCTATTTTTCCATATCAAGAAATTCTTTTTTTATATCTTGTGCTAGCTTATTCCATTTTTCATAAACCTTTTTATAAAATGGTGCATCAACTATATCTAAAGCATTTGCTTTCCTTGCAATTTGATTTAAGTTTATTCCAACAAGTTTTAATTGTTTTATTATTTCATACATATTTTCTGTTGGTTGCTCTTTTGGTTTGTATCCCATAATAAGATTTCTTATATACGCACTTTCATTTAATCCTGCTCTCTTCGAATTTTGTTTTAGTGCTTTTAGTTCATCTTCATTTAGCCATACTTGTTTTTTTATATCTCTTGTTCTCAAATAAAAATTATACACCTCTTTCTAAAATCATTTTTTATGGGGTTTGGGGTTTCCCCACATTTTGAATTTGTGCGGGAGTACAAATTCAGTGCTTGCTAGGACATCATTTTTACATTTCTAAAATAGGCTAAAATAAAACTATATATTTTTTTGTTGTATTTTTTCTATTTTTTAAGCTGATTTTTGTTCAAAATTTATTCAATTTCTCTTACAACTTCTTTTAAATCTTCAATATTATCTTCCAAATTTTCAATTAACATATCAATATATACAATGTCATCTTCTACCAAAGCATTATCCATTTCTTTAAGATTTTCATACATTTGGTCAATAGTTCCTTTAATATTTTCTCTACTTTCTTTATCAATAATGTTTTCCTCTTCCATTTCGCCGTAGTTATTTTCTTCTCTTTTTCCAATAACTTTTGTTTCAACTGCTGCTAAATCCTTATAAGAATGGTCTAACATATTTGTTCTTAAATATGCCTTTTCTACAATGTCTGTTGCTTCTTTTTCACTTTCTGCACATACTAAAATTTCTTTTCTAAATATTTCTTTCATTTCAATTTTATATTGATTCATAATTTATTTTCCTCCATTTTTGTTTTATCTTGCTACTTCGCATACCTTTTCTTTTGCTGTTTTATTCAACTTTTTTATACCTAACATATATCGTAAGTAATCATTACAGTCCTTTCCTAATGGTGCAGGTCTATCTAAAACTTTATAGCTTTTTGATAGTGTTTCTTGCAAAGCTATGCTTGCATTTCTTCCAACTTCATCATTATCTAAATGCAAATGTATTTCGTTTATGTTAGGATTCTTCTCTAAAAATTCTTTTATTGCTATTGGTATTTTATTATTTTCACTTGTCTTTGATGGGCTATTTACTCCTGCAAGTGAAATCATATTTTCTCTATGCCAGTCTATATTTTTCATTTTTAATAATGTTGCATAAGATAATAAATCAATAGCACTTTCAAATAAATGTACTCTATTGCTTTCTGTTTTTGCCTTTAATCTAAAGGTATATGCTTTATCACTTCCTTTCGATTCTCCCATAAATCTTGTATCGTTTGTACCTCTATAAAAAGCATACTTTGGACATTTTTCATCATCTACACCTATAAAAACAACATTGTGATTAGGCTCACTTTCATAAATCAAATCGTTTTCTATGCACTCTTTTATTATCTCTGGGGCAATTCCCCTACTCATTAAATATCTTTTTGCACGATCACAATTATTTGATTTTGTTGGTAAAACTAACACAATGTTTTCTTGTTTTTCTTCTTTATAAATTACAGGCTGCTTAACATTTATATTGCCTATAATTGTTTGTATAGCTTCTAAAAAGGAATATTTTTTTACTTTCATTAGATAAGAAACAGCATTTTTTCCACCTATACCCTCTGAAAACCAATTCCATAATCCATTACTTATTCTCATACTATCGTGTGTTTTTGTGGTATATGTTCCGTTTCCTATCTTCACTAACTCATCTGGCTCATAGTTTTGCAAGTAAGTTAATAAGTCCATTTCTTCTGCTTTTTTTACTATTTCTGGTGGTATATAAGGCATATTTTTCACTACCTTTCCAACAAAAAAAGAGATACTAATTTCTTAATATCTCTCAAATTGCTTATTATTTTTTGTATTTGCTTTTTACTCGCCTTTTTCAATTTTATCAATGCTATTAGATAAAGATGTCATAAATTGTTCTTTAGTTATTCCTACTTCCTGCATATATCTATGTGATAATAAACTAATAAAAATTCCTAATTCTGTTGGCTGTGTTTGTTTCACTAATTTCTCAATTACTTTATCAGCTTCCTCTGAATTTATAGTAAGATTTTCTTCCATTCAATGTCCTCCTTTTGGTATTTTCATATTTAATATGCTATCATATCCTAGAAAAAAATGTCAACTAATTATCACTATATATCGTAATTTATCTTTTGATATATTTTTCTTTTAGATAATCTATAAAATCAATTATTTTTTTATCTGATTCACATTTCATTAGAGGCAATACAAAATTAAATACCTTTATAATTTCTTCTACCCAGAAAGCATTTTTTTCTTCTAGTGATAAAGTTTGATATGAAGAAAAATCAAAAGGCATTGTAATTACTGAATAACCATCGGAATTTCTCTCCCTTACTGCAATCTCTTTTGCATTTTCATCACAACTGACATTTAATTGTTTTATAAATTCGTTATTACAAAATCTAACCACATTGTAATATTCAAGATATAAAAAATCTGATTCTTTTCGTATCAATGCTGTTCGTTCCTTTGTTTTTTCTAAATCTCCCAAAAAAGCAGAATATATATTTATTGCTCTTAATCTCATTTTATTTCTCCTTCATAAATTGTAATTTATTGTTATGTTATTCCATTATTTTATTATCTTTAATTTCATATACAATATCTGCTACATTTTGTACTAATCGTTTATCATGTGATATAAATATTATTGTACCTTTATATTGTTTCATAAGGCTTTCTAATGCTTCTATACTTGGTATATCTAAATAATTATTAGGTTCATCCATAATTAGTACATTATATCTTCCAAGCAACATTTTACATAATAATATTTTTACAATTTCTCCACCACTTAATGTTTTCATTTTTCTAGTAATTACATTTTGGTTTAATCCTAACATTGCTATCATACTTCTTATTTCTGACACCTGATAATCTGATTCTTCTTTTAAAAACTCTAAAACATTTTTTTCTTTTTCAAACTTATATCCATTTTGTGCAAAATAACCAATTTGTACTTTGGGAGATATTTCTATTCCAGTTTCTTTATTTAAAATCATTTTTATTAATGTGGTTTTTCCAGTTCCATTTGCTCCAGTAATTGCTACTTTTTTGCCAAGTGGTATTTTAAATTTTGCATCTTCAAATATTATTTTATTACCAATTTTTTTATTTAGATTATCACTTATAATTGGAACAGGATTATATATCTCAAGCGAACCACTAATTCTAAAATGTATTTGCCTTTCTTTTATTGGTTTACTTATTTCTTCTAGCTCTTCTATTCTTTTTTCTACTGCTTTTGCTGATTTATGAAGTGCTTTTTCTTTACTCCCTGTTGATTTTTGATGTGCTAATCTTCCACCATTTTCTGTACTTTTTTGATTTTTACTTTTTCCAACTTTTTGTGCTTGCTTTTGTTTTTCAGTAATTATTTTTTCTAGCCTTTGCTTTTCATTTATATATTGTTCATATTTTTTTAAGTGGGTTTGCTTTTCTTGTTCTTTTTGTTCTATATAATCTGTATAATTCCCCCAATATTCTGTAATTTTGCCATTTTCAATTTCCCATATCTTATTTACAACTTCATCTAAAAAATATCTATCGTGGCTGATTACTACTACACTTCCAGAATAATATTTTAATGTTTTTGTTATATAATCAATACTGTCTTTATCTAAATTACAAGTAGGTTCATCTGCAAATATGCCATCACTATTTTCTGATAATGCTTTTGCTATTTTTAATTTTGTTTCTTCTCCTCCTGATAGATTATTACCTTCTACATTATGAACATTTAATTTACCTAATATAGATTTATCTTCTATGTTGGTTATATCTATTTGCTCTAATTGTGGAATATATGATATTTTTCCATAAGTTTTAATCTCTGCTGTTTTTAATTCTATTTGTCCTAATAAGACTTTTAATAATGTTGTTTTGCCACTACCATTTTTTCCTACTATTCCGATTTTATCATAGTTATATATTTCTAAATTATCAATATTTAAAATTTGTCTTCCATTATATTCTAAATCTATATTTTTTGCTTTTACTATTAAATCCATTTATTTACTCCTTTATTACATTTCGTATTTTTATACGAGTTACTGTAATAATGTTCTTATCACGAAATAACTCGTGATCTTACCATATTCTTGGTATCATATTTATCTCTCCTCTACAACTTACTAATTGATGTTACTATTATATAATAAAAGACTGACATTATCAACTAATTATTAGCCCTATATATTGTAATTTTTCACTATTTAATACTTTTATAAATCTGTCAATATTTTCGTTTAATATTTTTATTTCTTTATTCTTATCTATGTTTTTGCTTACCATTTTTGTAATAAATTTATCGAAGCCTTTTTGTTTTTGTATATCCATTTCTCCTCCAAAAGTATCATAAATAATGGCAGTATCTAATAAATCCTTTGGAATATTTTGTTCATAATAACTTTTCCAATTTTCATTAAAACCACAGCAAATAAAATATGCTACCTTTTTTGATTTTAAGTTTTCAATATTATTAATCAAAAACTTTTTTATTTTTTTGTCTATCATTCCCATTCTAATTGGAGTGCCTATAACAATTAAATCATATTTGTTTATATCTTCATTTTGATTTAATATATTTACAATTTTAGAATCTTTTAACTGCCTATTTATTTCTTTAGCACATTTTTCCGTTGTTCCTGTTTTACTAGCATAAATAATTAAAGTTTTCAAATTATTTCCTCCTACTCGACAACTTACTATCTGTCGAGATGATTATACCATATCTTTTTATAAAAAGATACAAGAAGATACTAATTTTTTAATATCTTCTTTGCATATAGATTACCTTTCATGGTCTTTGTTTTTATCTTTTTCATTTTCTTCTATTTCATCATTTGATGTATCTAATACTTGCTTTTCTTTTTCATCTAGCTTTAATAAAATATTTAATTCTTCAAGTTTTTTCATTTTTTCTTTTAATTCTTCTTCTTTTGGAAATGGCTTTTGAACTTCTATTTTTGCTGTTTCAAGTTGCTTTTCAATATCTTCTATTCTCAACTTTGCATCTGGAATCTTATCTTTTATTGCTTCTAGTGCATTATTTATTCTTGTAATATTACCAAAAGTATCACTACCTAAAAAAATACTATAACTATATTTATTTCTCATAGTCATAGTAAATTTCTTTTCTACTGAATTAAAACCAAGTTCTAATCTAAATCCCCTATATTCTCCTATATCTTCAATATCTGGATTTGATTTTGATTTGCAAACTTCTAGTATTGCTTTTCCTGCTTGCTCTTTATCAGTATATTCAATTCCTTTAAGTGTCATTTTAGAAAAGCCATCTTCATTTGGTATTGTGTTATCTTCTAGCTGCTTGACATCAGCTTCTAGTGCATCGACCTTTTCTTGTATCTCTTTTATTTGATTTGGATATGATCTTGCAATTTTATCTTCTAAATCATAAATCTGGCTTTGATAACTTTGTCTTACTATTTTTAATTTTGCAACTTCTGAATCTAACTGTGTCTTTTCTAGTATATATTTATTTCCTGTTGCTAAAGCCTTAATTTCTCCATAGCTCAATGCCGTTTCATCTATATCATCTGCTGTTCTATCTGGAGTCTTTGAAGTCATTATTTGTGATATAAAGCCTTGCTTTCTCTCTAACATTTGGAATAAATAAGCATCAAATGTTTTCTCTGTTACATAGGTGTATATATGCACTTGCTTATTTTGATTTCCTTGTCGTACTCCTCTACCATTTCTTTGTGTTAAATCTGCTGGTCTATATGGTGTGTCTAAATGATGCAAGGCAATTATTTTATCTTGCACATTTGTACCTGCTCCCATTTTGCTTGTACTTCCCATTAACACTCTAATTTCGCCTTTTCTTACTTTAGCAAATAGTTCTTTCTTTTTAGTTTCATTATCTGCTTCATGTATAAAGGCAATTTCTTCTCGTGGAATACCTTTTAATACTAGCTTTCTTCTTAAATCGTTATAAACATCAGTAAATACATAATTTCCCTCGTCATCAAATTTTTCTTCAAATTGCTTTGGTGTAGACAAATCACAGAATACTAATTGTGTTAGTTTTTGTTCTTTATTTTCTTCCCATATTTTATAGATGTTATTTGCACAAGTTCCAACTTTTCCATTTTCATTATCTTCTAACATTTCATTCATAAGTCTTTGGTCTAGTGCAAGTTTTCTACCCTCATTAGTAATTTTTAGCATATTATCTTCGCTAGGATCTACACTACCTTTTCTAATAGCTTCTGCTCTTTCTCCTAACTCTGCTACCATATCTTGCTGCATTTGACTAGGTTTTACTATTTCATCATGCCTTACTACTTCTGGTGTTGGTAAATTTAAAGTATCAGCAGTTTGAATATCTGCAACTTCTTTGAATAAACTCATTAACTCTGGTAAATTATGAAATTTTGAGAATCTTGTTTTACTCCTATAACTTGTTCCGTTCTGGCGAAAGTTCCATTGCAGTTACTGTTTCCCCAAAAATAGATGCCCAATTATCAAAATGTTCAAGTCCCATTTTTCTTAAATCATTATATTGTAAATATCGTTGCATAGTATATAATTCTACCATTGAGTTACTTACAGGTGTACCTGTTGCAAATACTACCCCTCTGCCCTCTGTTATCTCATCCATATAACGACATTTCATATATAAATCACTACTCTTTTGTGCATCTGTCTGTGAAATTCCACCTACATTGTTCATTTTAGTATATAAAAATAAATTCTTGTAGTTATGTGCTTCATCTACAAATATTTTATCTATTCCTAACTGTTCAAAGTTGATTACATCATCTTTTCTTGTTTGTGAATTTAATTTCTCAAGTTTGCTTTCTAACCCTCGTCTTGTTTTTTCCATTTGTTTTATAGTAAAATTCTCTGCCTTATCTCTTTTAGCTTGTGCTATTCCTGCTATAATATCTGCAATTTGCTTTTCAATTAGCTGCTGTTGTCTTTCTATTGACATAGGAATCTTTTCAAATTGTGAATGTCCGTATAATTACTGCATCAAAATCTCCAGTAGCAATACGAGAGCAAAACTTTTTTCTGTTAGCTGTTGCAAAGTCTTTTTTAGTTGCTACCATAATGTTTGCACTTGGATATAACTGTAAGAACTCTGCTGCGAATTGTTCAATGATGTGATTAGGCACAACAAAAATAGACTTGTTACAAAGTCCAAGCCTTTTACTTTCCATAGCACCGAGCAACCATTTCAAAGGTCTTTCCTGCTCCGTACCTCATGTGCTAGCAGTGTATTTCTTCCATACAAAATATGAGCAATGGCATTTTGTTGATGCTTCCTTAATTTTATCTCTGGATTCATACCTACAAAATTCAAATGACTTCCGTCATATTCACGAGGACGAATGCTATTGAATTTATCATTATATAACCTTACTAATCGTTCTCTTCTTTCTACATCATTAAAAATCCAATCTTCAAATGCTTGCTTAATTTGGTCTTGCTTTGCTTGTGCAATAGCTGTTTCTTTTGCATTAAATTCTCTCTTCTTGTTTCCGTCAATATCTGTTACAGTATCAAATACTTTCACATCTTTTAAATTTAATGTTTTTTCAATAATTTCATAGGCATTTACTCTATTTGTCCCATAAGTTTTATTCGCTTTTACATTTGAATAATCATAATTTTTACTTGTTATATACCATTGTGAATTATACTCACTAAATTTTACTTTCATATTCCATTGTGCATGATTTGGAGTTTCTAACAATTCATACATAAAACTATCAATAATCTCTGTTGGTATCCATGTTGCCCCTAACTTTATTCCAATTTCATTAGCTGTTAAATCTTTTGGCATTACTTGTTTTAATGCTTCTATATTAGTTGCAAATTCTGGGTGCATTCCAACTGATGCTTCTGCCATTTTTAGTTTTTCTCTTATATTTCCTGAAAGGTATTCATCACTTGTTACATATTTATTATTTTCCATAGGAAGTTTATAAATAATACCATCTAGTTCTTTTACTAACTCTTCTTGTGTTTTGTTTGTAAGTTTTGACATATATTCTAAATCAACACTTGCTTTCTCTGATAATGATACAATTAGTGCTTCATTTGCAGTATCAACACTTGTTATCTCTTTATATGCTTTGATAGTTCTTTTTGAGAACATATCTGCTTTTCTCACAAATCTGCCCTCGCTGTCCATTACTTCTAATGAACATAGTAAATAATAACTACTGTCAGCTTCAAAAGCTAAACGATTTCCTCTACTGTTGATAATTCCATATTTCTTAACATAGTTGTCATACATTCTATTTAATTTTGCTTGTGCTACTTTTATGTTTTCTTCTGGATAATCTTCTGTTTGTAAATCTATTAAATCTCTTACACAATCACGAAGTTCTATCATTCCTTTTATTCTGCTTATTGTAGTAATTGGCAGGTCTTGTTCTGCCATTACACTATTTTCTCTAAAATATACTTTTCCATCAATAATAGTATAAGAAAAGTTTTTTACAGAAGGATCTGCTGGGAGCATTGTTTCTTCTCTTTCTTCAATATCTCCTATTTCGTATTCTGTAATTTCTCCTTCTATCTTCTCTTTTGCTTCATCTAATAAAGTCTTTAATTCTATTCCCTCATAAGGTTTACAAGTCGAATCTGGTCTACCATATTGTGTAGGCTCCATTTCCATTGTTCCTAGTATCATGTCTGGATTATCGACAAAATATTTATTCATTGTAATACCATTTTTATCAGTATCTAAATAAACCCAGTCTGGCATAATGTCTGTCATATTCTCTCTTTTTTTCAAAAATAGTATATCTGAAGTTACTTTTGTTCCTGCGTTTTTTGTAAATGTGTTATTAGGTAGCCTTATCGCTCCCAATAGCTCTGCTCTTTGTGCAATATACTTTCTAACTTCTGAATTCTTTTTGTCCATTGTTCCTTTTGAGGTAATAAAAGCAATAACCCCACCGTGGTCTAACCTTATCTAGTGTTTTTGCAAAAAAGTAATCATGTGTTAGAAACTTATTCTTATTGTATCTTTTATCGTTTGGCTTATATTCATCAAATGGTACATTGCCGAACTGCTACATCAAAAAAGCTATCTGGTAATTCTACTTTTTCATAGGCATTTACTGCTATTGTAGACTTTTGATATAATTGTTGTGCTATTCTTCCAGATATAGAATCAATCTCAACACCATACATTTTGCATTCTTTTAATTGTGTTGGTAACATTCCAAAGAAATTTCCAACACCACATGATGGCTCTAATATATTTGCTTCTTTTAATCCCATATTTTGTAGTATTTCATACATTGAATTGATTACAATAGGTGGTGTGTAAAATGCTGTCAGTACAGAACTTCTAGCATTTTTATATTCCTCATCATTTAATAATTCTTTTAATATTTTATATTCATTTGACCAACTACTATCATCTTCTTTAAATGCTTGTTGTAGTCCACCCCATCCAACATATTTCGACATAATTTCTTGTTCTTCTGGAGTCGCATACCTATTTTCCTCTTCACACTTTTTCAATACTTTAATTGCAGCAATATTTCGTTCAAATTTTTCTCTAGGTGTTCCTATTCCTAAATCATTATCTGTAATTTTATAGTTATTTCTATTTTCTAGTGCTATTTCTGGGTGTAATACGAAGTCCTGAATTTTGTTTTTAGTTCTTACAAAATTAGGCTTAATATCTTGTTTAGGGAAGTTTCTTTCATTTTGATTATATAGACTTTCAAAGGTTAAAATACTTTCTTCTCTAAAAATAGGTATAGGCATTTGTAAGTCTTGCAGTTCTATTTTATCTTTTTCTAGGTCTATACTGTATATATTATATGCTCTGTCAGATTCTAAATAAACTTTTTGCCCTACCTTATATGGCTTTTCTTGTTCAACTTGTTGCTTATTTTCTCCTTGTTGTTCTTCTGTTTCTTGCTGTACTATCTCTTCTTTTTGAGTTTCTTGTTTTTCTACTTTTCTTTCATATTCTACTTCTAATTTTTTTATGATTTCTTTTAAATCATTTGTAAAATCATTTACTTCATTTTCTTGTTTTAATATTTCTTTTAGATATTGTATTGTTTGTTGTATAGATTCCGAATTTTTTAAATCATCTCTAATTTGTTCTATTGGTACTTCATTAAGATCATATATATCATAAGTATTGTAAAAGTCATACAAATCTTGTTCTAGTGTTTGACCTTTATCATTATCTACTTCTGCTGAATTTTCTTTTTGTTCTTTTACAATTAAATGGTCATTTGAATAATTATCTTTGACTTTTCTTTCAAATTCATCAAAGCTCATTTGTTTATTAAGTATTGGAAATTTTGTATCAATTAAGGTAACTACATTGTCCTTTATACCTGCAATTTCATACTTATCTGCACCAATATAGACAGTATCTCCTAAATGATATTCATAATGTGGAACTCTTTTCTCTAATATTGATATTATCACATCTAGTTCATGTTTTTGTGAGTCTGTATCTGCAATATTTTCTCTTATTTTATTTAAAGCATTTACATAGTCATTTACATTTCTCGTATCACTTATATCTGATTTTACTATTTCAATATTTTCTTCATCTGTGTTTAAAGCTGCTGTATCATCTGGATAATTATATAAATCTGATGGCTTAACAAATGAATATACTCTTTTGGCAAGCTCATACTCTTGTTGTTCTGCTTGATTTTCTAATTTTTCTTCTGCTTCTCTTAATTCTTTTGCTTGTTCTTGCTCTTTTAGCCAATTAGGGTATTCTGCAAGTTCCTTTTCATTCAAATATCTTTCTACCTTAATAAGTTCTGTTATTCTTTTTGCTACATCATTCCAACTTATTGTTGTTGTAATTTCATCTTTGAAATAACCTCTATTTAATGTCATACCTTTAGGAGAACATTGCAAACCTATTCCTGATCCAGATACAGTTCCAGTTGTTCCATAATAGCCTAATCCATACATTTTCTTTAGATAGTCTGCATTATCTTTTAATGACAAATGTGTTTCAAATTGTTGATATATAGAATATTTGCTGAATGTTCCTCTTTCTTGTAATACTCTATCTATAAACTCTTGTGTAAATTCTAGCTCTGGCTTTTTTTCCACTTCATTGATTAAAGACATTTGGTCTGTAACAGATGAGATTCTTGTTTTCACATCTTTTAATTGATTAAGCATAATCATAGCTTCATAATTATCAATTAAATTTTCCCATGAAATAAAACTTTCTGTATCTCTTGATAAAAAACTACCTTTCCATACTAAAAGTCCATTTTCAAATGCTTTATAGCCATATCTTTCATCATTTATTATAATTTCTGTATAATCAATATTAAAGCTACCTTTTAGAAATTCTGCTCGTTTACTTTTGCCTTTTTCATTTTCAAAGTATTGTCTGATTTCACTATTAGAAACTCTTAAATGTGGTGCATTAGTTAGTATTTGATTAACTTTTGCATCTGTAACAACATAAGGACAGTCCTTACTACTGTCCCTACTATAAATACCTAAATGTAAATTATTTCGTTCGCTGCTATCTCCTCTGCTGTCGCTTTGATGTTGTTCATGAATCCTACCCATGTCATTTGGTCTTTGGCTTTCAATTCTTCTGTTATCCCTTGTTGTTTCTTCATCATCTCTACCAATTCTTCCACTCTCTGGCTCACTTGTTCCTGTACTTGTGTCAAGTGTTGTGCTAGTTTCTTGTTCATTACTAATATTGTCAACTCGTGGTTTTTGTGATTCTTTAGATAATTGTATCTCATCAGAGCGTATTTTCCTGCTGGTATCTTCTCTTTCTCCATTACTAGGTTGGGCATGTAATAATCCCCTTGTTTCGTGTACTCTATTTTCTCTACCATCTTCTTTTCCTCCTTTGATTTTTTCATTATCATTAGAATACATCTCTTTATCAAATTTTTCTATTGTACGATTTTTTAATTTTTCACTTTTTTGTAGATTTGCAACTGTCCTTGCAATTTCTCTCAAACCCATTTCTGCTATATCACTTACACTTGCACCTAATGTTGTTATAACTTCTTGGTTATTAAAGTATTTTATATATGATAACTCTTGCTCTTGTATTTGATCTTTTGCATTTATTCCACATCTAGTCATCATCATATAGCTTACACTTGCCCATGTAGTTGTAATAAGCATAGTTTTTATTTCATCATCTGATATAGTTTCAAGCATTGAGTTTTTCTTGTTTTTTATAATTGATGTAAAATAATCTTCTATATTATCTACTACCATATTATAACTTGCTGAAATTATAGCTTGTGATAGATTTTCTTTTGAGCTTATATCTCCAAAATTGGCTTCTAAACTTTCGATTATATCTTCTTCATAATTTTGTTTTATAGTCCATAATTTATACTCTGTATTATTATAATTGTTGGTATCTGATAAGTCAAACACTAACTTAAATGGATATTCACTATATGGATTTTTATCGAATACATATATTGGTTTTGCCCCACTATTTACCCATCTATGTGGTACTACTTTTTTATTCCATTCTTGCATAGTTGCACAAGCTCTTGCATCTGGTCGCTGTGCATATATAAGAATTTGGTCATCAAAATCATATTTGAAATTCCATGAACTGCTATCTAAAAACTTTCTCCAATTTTCTGCACTTTGTGAAAGTTCATTTATAACTTCTTTATAGAGTTGTCTTGTTTCTGTTATTTTTCCCAAACTATTCCTCCTCTACATTATTGTCTTTTCATTTTCCTTGTATAATCTTCATCTACTTTTAATACATTATCAAATGCAGAAAGTAATAAAACTATTAGTTCTGCTGCTTCTTTTTGGAATAGTCCAATGTCTATTATAGATATTTCTCCCTCTTCATCTTTTTGTGGTATAGAATATCTTAATAATAGATCTTGTAAGTTTTTAGCTTTTTCTTTCCATTCTTCTGTTACAATATTTTCTTCTTGAAATGCAAGTAATGCCATTAGTTTATTAAAGTTTCCTTTATTTACAATGAATTTTACTGATGGCTTTTTATAATGTTCTATCATAGTTATCTCCTTTCTGTTTCCTCTTTTCCTGCTAAAAATCCTATTACATTTTTCTTTGCTACTGCTTCTTTTAAATCCATAATAAAACTTTTTTCAACAGGGCTAAACTGTTTCAAATCTTCCCATTTTAAGGCTTTTATTTTTTGTTCTGAATCTATATTGTTTTCAAATAATTTTTCCAATGTCTTTACACTTTGTGTTAGTGTATATTGTGGCATGATAATTCCTCCTTAAATTGAATTAAGGTGGCTAATTAAAGCCACCTTGTTATTGGTCTATTTTTTATTTACTGATTTTCTCTTTTTATATTCGTGTACTCCCACACTAGCTAATGCAAGTATAGATAAGCCTAATAAACCTGCATATAGTTTTAAGTTACTATTATCTCCAGTTTTTGGTGTATCTACTGGTACATTTTCAAATTCAAAAGTATATGTTGAATCTTCACTTTCTACTTTCTCATTATCAATAAATATTCCTTTGTCATTCATTTCAACTTTGATTACTTTATCTGATAATACATAACCCTTTGGTGCAGCAATTTCCTTAATATAATAAGTTCCATATCGTAAATCTTCAAATAAAACTGTTCCATTTTCTTTATCTGATTTTACTTCTTTTATAAGTTTTGTGCATTCTGCATCTTCATATATTCCAAAAGTAAATTTATCTTTGATAACTTCTTTTGTATTACTATCAATTTTTACTAATTTAATATTTTGAAGAATAGGCATATCTTTCATTTCTACTCTTTGTGTTTCTTTATCTTCACTCACAGTAAACTCGATTTCTTCTGTAATCTCATAGCCATAAGGTGCAGTAATTTCAACTAATTTGTATTTTTTGTTTTCTTCTAATCCAACTACTTTATGTGGCTCTTTTGTAGATGTCCATTCATCTATTACATTGCCATCTTCGTCAATTACTTTCAATTCTGCTCCTTCAATTTCTTCGCCTGTTACTAGATCTGTTTTTACAACTTCTAATATTTTGTCAATCATTATTACTTTTTGAGTTTCTTTATCACTTGTTACTGTAAATTTTACATCAGTAGCTTTTACATAGCCATCTACCACGATTTCTTCGTGTAATATATATTCTTCGTTTTCAATAAGTCCATTTACTTTGTGTGGCTCTTTACCAGAAACCCATTTATCTACAATGTTCTTTGTTTTAGTGCTTGTAACAACTAAAGTAGCTCCCTCTAGTTCATTTCCACTAATATCTTGTTTTGATATTTCAACTACTTTATCTATCATTTTCACTTCTTGTGTTTCTTTATCAGTAGTTACAGTAAATTTAACTTCATTTGATATAACAAATCCATCTGGTGCATATTGTTCAATAAGTGTATATGTTTTTCCCTCTACTAAATTGTTAATTCTATGTGGCTCTTTTGTAGATGTCCACTCATCAACTACATTATTATCTTCATCAATAACTTGAAGTTCTGCTCCTTCAATCTCATTTCCACCAATGTCTTGTTTTGTCATTGTTACTACTTTATCTATCATTGTTACTTTTTGAATCTCTGCTGTATTTTCTACTTTGAATTTGATTTCTGTTGCTACCACAAATCCATTTGGTGCTGTTTCTTCTTTTAGTGTATATTCTTTTCCTACAACTAAACCTTCTATTTTGTGAGTTTTTTCAGTAGATACCCAACTATCAATAACTTCGTTATTTTCGTCTGTAATAGTTAGTTTTGCACCAACTAACTCTTTTTCTCCTGTTATATCTGTTTTGCTAACTTCTATTGCTGTTGTTCTATTTTCAATATCTTTCTCTACAACATATTCTTTTGTTACTGTATCTTTTTGTTCAAATATTACTTCGTATTCTGTTTTATCTAATACTGCTCCATCTATTGTTGTTAGTTCTTTTAAGTGATATTTGCCCATTGGTAAATTTGAAACTGTTAATGTTCCATCAGCTTTTAAATTATATTTTCCTACTACTTTTCCTTTTTCATATATAGTAGATCCGTCAGCATAATCAATTATTTTTTCATCTGCTACTAATTCAAAAGATATTTTTGTAAAGTCAATATCTTTTATCATTGTTTTGTCCATATCTTCTCTTAATGCTACTTTTTTATTTAATTTTAGTGTTCCTGTTGGTTGCTCATTTTTTACTGTTACTGTAATCCAAGCATCCCAGTCTTTATCATAATTTAGTGTAGAGTTTCTGTTATCTACTTTAAAAGTTAATTCTTCATCTAATTGTATAAATCCTGTTGGAATTTTTATTTCAGTTAATTTATACTTTCCTGCTTCTAACTTTGTTTCTGTTTTTGCAACTCCCTCGCTGTTTGTAGTCCAAGTTTTATAATATTTATCGCTAATTTTACATTGTACTTGTTCCCATTTGTTTGTATCTTCATTTAATCTATATAATTCAAATGTTGCATTAGAATAAGTTACAAATTTTCCTGTCTTTTTATCTTGTTTTTGCATTTTTATATATGCCTCAAATGGCAAATCATTTTCAACAAGTTCTTTAACTGGTGTTTTACTGTCTTTATCTATTGTTACATAGAATTGTTCAACTGTTGTTATCTCTGGAGATGGTGTATAAGTTTCATTTACTGTATATTCTCCATAAGCTAAAAGTCCAGAAATTCCGTGTCCATTAGTTCCTGTTCTAAATATTGAATATTCATCTGTTGCAAACTCGCTTAAATGTTTCTTTGCTTCATCAAAACTTCCGTAATAGTCAACATATTTTGAAAGTATTGCTGTAAATTCTGCATTTGCTACTGTTTCTGCTGTTGCATTTTCATTTGTGCTAACCTTGATTACTTCAAAAGGTGCTTTTTCTACTGTATTTGTAACTGTTCCTGCTACTTCTATAACCTTTGTATTCATATCTCTGTATGAAAATGTATAATCATACACTTTTGTATCTGGCATATAACCTGTTGGTACTATGGTTTCTTTTGCATAATATTTTCCCATTGGTAGTCCTGTTAATTTTGTTCCCTCTACACTTATTTTTGCAGGTGTATTATTATTTGTTATTTTTATACTAGCTACTCCATACTCATTGAAAGTAAATGTTGCAATTTGTTCATCTTTATCAAAATATTTTATTGTTCCTGCAACATTTGTTATTCTTTCTTTTGCATATAAAGTATATTCAGTTCCTTTAAGTGTTGCATCTCCGTGATGTGACTTTTTATCTACTCTATTTTTATTTCCTGTTTCTTTATCTGTCTTTTCAATAATTAAATTTCCTGTTGGCTCTGTATTTTCTACTGTAACACTTCCAAATATAACATTTGTGTTTTGGTCTTTATATCTTAAAGTAACTTCCTTTTGTTCAGTATTTAATAAGTAACCTGTTGGCACTTCAATTTCCTTAATTTTATATTTTCCAAGTGGCAAATTTGATTTGCTTGCAACTCCTACACTATTGGTTGTAATAGTTGCTACTACATCTCCTTTTGAGTGGTGTTTTACTGTTCTGGCAACATTGTATATATCTTCATTAGCAATTATTTGAAATTTTGCTCCTTGTACTTTATCTCCATTTGTATTTGTCTTTGTTACTGTAATTTCTGCTGTTGGCTCTGTGTTTACTATTGCTTGCTCTGTTGTTTGATTAGGTTTTACTTCTGCTGTATAAGTTTCTGTATTTAGTAAATAACCTGTTGGGCTTGATTTTTCTTTTATATAGTAAGTTCCTTTTCTTAATTTTTCTAACTTGATTTTTCCATTTGTTACTGTTACATCACGATTAAATCCATTTTCTCCTGTTACATTAAATATTGCTCCGTCAACTAAATCTCCATTTGTGTTTAGTTTACTTAACTCTAAATTTCCTAAAAGATTTATTTTGAAACTTAAAGACATAGTTACAGGATCATTGTAATTCAAAGAGTATAATTGATTTTGTACTCCATCTCTAAAAGTGAAATATACTGTTGAATGTTGGTTATGTGTTTCTTCTTTGATAACACCCCAATCAAACATTGTATTTTCTGATATTCTTATTGCTTCCTTTGTGCAATCTTCATTTGCTGTAACATTTAATGTATTTTCTCCTTTGTTATGTGTTATTCTTATCCCATCTACTGTTTTATCAAAACTAACATATTGTCCTAACACATTATTAGAATCTGTAAGTGTTTTTGTTTGTCCTACTTCAACTGTTATTGTTTCGCTACAAAAACTTGGTTTTCTTTCCATATTATCAATTTTTGCATTTATATCTGCTTTAAATGCTTCATATTGGCTTTGAATACTTGCATTTCTAAAAGTAGCATTACTTTGTCCTAATGTTGACCATACCATTTGTTGTGTGAATACATAGTCCATTTTTCTTGAGTTCATATCTGCTGCCATTATTCCACCATCAATGCAATAATTACCATATTTTTGATACCACCCAAAGAAAGCTACTTTACAAGCTCTTTTTACTTTAGGATCTGTTGGTGTATTATGTGTTCCTGTTTCTACTGTTCCTGTTTGTGAATTTACACCATGTTCTGCACAAAATACTGTGATTTTTTCTCCTGTTGTGGTATTTACTAATCTTCTCATAAGCATTCCTAAATCTGACTTATTATCTGTTGTGTAAATATTAGAATCCCATTGTCCTGCTGTCCATTTTCCACTACCACTATCTGTTACTGCAAAAATAGGTTGTGCTGTGCTTAACAATGTGATTGCTATAAACATTAAAGCTATAACTTTCTTTAACTTCTTTGCTTTTAACATTAAATTTTCCTCCTTTTAACGAAAAAAAGAACAAGTCTTTATAACCTGTTCTTAAATCAAATATTATTATTTTGTTATTTATTATAATAGAAGTTTACTGTCCATTTTTGACACTGAGGACAAGTCCAAACTTCGTACCCGTAAGGGCAATTTTTATGATATTCTTCATCTGTTATTTCAAAATTCTCCCATTGCTTTCCCCACTTTGCTATTTCTGTTTTGAAATATGCAGCTGCTTGTTCTTGTGTTTCAAACCATTTGCCAGTATTTCCTGCACCTACTTTATGATTATTCCCTTTGCATTCTGTCTTTGGTGCAATTTGAACTTCTTGCTCTTTATAACTACTATCATTATTTTTTACTGGTGTTGTTGTTTGTTCACTTTTAGAACTTTGCTCACTTTTTTGAGGTTGTGATGGTGTTTTTTCTTGTGTTGTTTGCTGTTTACTTGTTGTTGTAGTTTTATTATTTTCTTTTTTAGCTGATGTCTTTACATTTTTTTCTTGAACTGGCTGTGTAGTTTCTACTGTTTTACTTTCTTCTACTGCTTGATTTTGTGATGTTGTATTATCTTCAACAGTATTACTTTGCTCTACATTGTTTTCTACTGTATTCTCAATAATATTTTCATTATTTATTATATTTGCTGACTCATTATTCTCTTGCATTTGATTTTTATTGTTTTCCCCAATAACAATATTATCAACTTTCCTATTCTTATATATGAATATTCCTGCAATTCCTAATACTATTATAACTAATATTGTAATTAAAATAACAATTTTCTTATTTTTACTCATAACCAAACATCTCCTTTTTTCTTTATTTTACTACAATGTTTAGTTACTTTCAAATATACAAATTAAAATATTATTATTATTTTGTACTCCCACACAAATTATCTAGCCATTTGTCTTTGTTTTAATCTTCTGTGATGTTCTTCTACACATTTAAAAAGGAAATCTTCCACTTCTTTCTCTGTTACTACATCTCTAGGCAGGTATTTTTCAAACCTATCATAATGTATATTATATTTTGGCTTTTGATTTGGTTTTTCTGCTGACATTATTTCTTCCAATTTATCTGTTGTAAGTTTTCCCTCTTGACTTAACTTTTTTAAATATATTGCTTGTGATTGTGAGGGTGTTGCATCATATTTTTTTATATAGCATAATAATAGATTTTGTTCTTCTTTAGACAAATAGGAAATTTCAACAGCTGGGCTAAAAGATATTTTACCTATATCCACCATGTCTAATAATTCTTGTATCAGTTCTGTTAGCCTTATATATCTTTGAACTTGTCTGCCACTTTCTCCATTGTCTTTGCCAACTAAATCTGCACTTTCATAATTTCCGACAACTTGTCGGGAATTTTCCTTTTTTGGTCTTCCTGCTTGTCTTTTTATAGCTTCTAGCTTCATTTTATAAGCAAATGCCTTTTCTGATGGTAATACTTTTTCTCTTTGTATGTTGCTATCTACCATTATAATAGTAGCTTCTTCATCTGTCATTTCTCTAACAATAGCAGGTATTCCATCTAATCCTGCCTTTTTTGTTGCATAATTTCTTCTGTGTCCTGCTACCATTTCATAGCCACCATTTTGTTTTGGTCTTACTAAAATTGGCACTTTTACACCTATTTCTTTTATGCTTTCTACCATATTGTCCATTTCTTCATTGTCTGTTATTTTAAATGGATGATCTGGAAAATCTGTAATATCGTATGGATTTAATATTACTACTGTTTCAGCTTTTCCTTTATTTGTGCTAAATTTTAGTAACTCATCTACACTGGGTAGTTCTATCTCTGGTCTTTTCGCTATTTTTCAACACCTCCTCCGTAAAATTTTCATAAGCTACTGCTGGCTTACTTTTCTTGTCATAAGCATATATACTCTTGCCCTCTATCGTACTTTCGGCTGCTTTTACTCCCATAGGAATTACTGTGTTGTATATCTTTATTCTGCTTCCATAACTATTTCTTAATGTTTCTATTGTTGTCTTTGCTAAATTTGTTTTCATATCTGCAATGGTCAATAATATTCCATCTATTTTTAGTCTTGGATTTATCTGTACTCTCGTTTTATCTATTGTTTGTATTAACTGTGTCATTCCTTTAAGAGGTAAGTATTGAGCTTGAACTGGAATAATTACACTATCAGCTGTTGCAAGTGCGTTTATTGTAAGAAGTCCTAATGAAGGTCTACAATCAATTAAGATATAATCATAATCTTCTTTAACATTATCAATGTATTGTTTCAATATATTTTCTTTGTTTATATATTTAACTAGCGATATATCTAGTGCTTCTAATTCAATATTAGCAGGCATTAAATTTACACCTTCTGCATTTTGTAGTATTCCTTCATTCTTGCTTATAGGCTTTTCCTGTATTACTTTCTCCATAATATTTTTTATTGTTATCTCCATGTTGTCTTGATTTTTGTACCCCAATGATGTTGTCAAATCTCCTTGTGGATCTAAATCTATTAGTAATACCTTTTTCCCCTTTCTAGCTAGCCCATTTCCCAAATTAGCTGTTGTAGTTGTTTTTCCTACTCCACCGTTTTTGATTAGCTATGGCAATTACTTTACACTTTGACACTTTTTACCCTCCTTTCATAAAAATCAGCCATCAATAATGATGACTATGTAAAAAAAACAAATCAACCTAGGTCGACTTGTTTATAAAAATTATCTCTCTGTTTTTTCCCTTTCCTTTTGATTCAAACTCCTCAATTTTTTATCTACCATTTGGCTATATTCTTCTAATCCTATCGCTCTTGCTTCTCTTATAGATTGTCTTTTAATATTAAGGTTATCTATTCTACTATCATTGTTATAGTGTTCTATCATTTCTTTTACTTTTTCTTCAGATGTTATATCTTTGAAAATTATTTTGCTCTCTTTTATTTCTAAGTTATAACCTTTTCTTAATAAATAAGCCAAAAAGTATCTTTGTCCCTCATTATCATATTGTTGTAAATTTTCACTATTAAATTGTTGTTTTTCATGATATTCTAATACTTGATTATCTTTCATTGTTTTACCTTGCCCTTTCTTTATTCTTATTTTTATTAGGTTGCATACGAACTTTAGAGTATATCTCAAAAGCTTTATCTTCATCAAAACTCTTATCTATTGAAATAGCCTTATTTTCAATAAACTCTTTACTCATTATGAATCTACCTGTATCAATAAAATTATATCTGCCGTCTTTGTCTTTGCCCATATACATAACAGTAATCGGTATTTTTTCTTTGTCATTACATATTGGTATATTGACAGTACAAAACATTCCTTGCTGCAAATTGTTTAGATAATCTATTGCTTCTTGATTTTTCAAATTTTCTCCCTCCTTATATTTTTTCCACTAAAAAAAGCCAATCTTTGATTGACTTTTTAGTTATGTATTTAATTTTCGATTAGTTTTATTAGTAATTCATTTATTGGCTCTGTTGGTCTATTTTGTTTTAGCTGATTATTTCTCTTTTCGACTAATGCTTGTATAATTAACTTTTCATCTCTAGCACTTAATTTTGCTTTTATTTTTTTCATATAGAATCGCTCCTTTTCATTTTTTATACTATAATGTTATTACAATTTTTTAAGATAACAATTCTACTTTTTGATTTTTTTATCAATTTTACACCATATTCATGTAAACTTTTACTTCAACTCGGCTAAACTTTTCTCTCTTTTTCTCTTCTCTCACATGGCTTTCAAGCTCTTTCCTCATATCGAACGCATTTCCTACTAATAGCAAATGCTATTAATGTAATACCATTTATTTTATTGCTCTTCATTTATTTTTTCTCCTTTGTTTTTTCTTAGAAAAATTTTATCATTCGTAAAAAAATTATGTCAATAGATAATACCTTAGTGTTTATATTATATGTAAAATTATTGCAAAAAAAGAGAAGGATTATATCCTCCTCTTTAAAATATATCAGAGCAAGTCTTACTAAGTCTATCCATAATAGCCTTACCTAAACCGCTTCTCTTCTACTCCTTCAACAATAATTATATCAGGGTTTAACCTATCAGCCTTTCTAAGCAAACTAAAGATATTTCTTGAAATCTCCTCAAAATTATTCTTAGCTCCCATATCAAAAACATTCTCAGTAGTATAATTACAAATATTCTCACTACAACATATAATAACTGCATTTTCATAATTCTTTAATAAAGCTTTAATATTACTAACTTGCTCTTTTCCATCATATACCATCACACACTTACTATGTATCTTATAGTGAGCTATGTCATTACTTGGCAATAGTTCATTCTTTGCATTCTTCAAATAATCCAAAACTACACTTCCTGAAATATCTCTTATTTGAACATCTGTAATAGCACCTGGTCTTAAAATATGTGGTACATTATCAACCACTTTTACAATAGTTGACTCTAAACCGATTTGGCTATCTCCACCATCTATAATATAATCTACTTTATCTTCAAACTCTTCAATTATATCATTCAAATTTGTACCACTAGGTTTGCCAGATAAATTAGCACTAGGAGCTGCAATAGGAACTCCCGCTTCTTCTACTAATTTCTTAGCAATTTCTCCGCTTGGCATACGTACGCCAACAGTATCACCACCTGCAGTCACTATATCTGGTACAATATCTTTTCTTTTTAATATAATTGTAAAAGGACCAGGAAAAAAGGCTTCCATTAGTTTATATTCCAAGTCAGTAATCTCTTTTGCTATACTTTCTATCATTTCCTTACTACTAACTAATAGATTAATAGGATTTTTTGTACTTCTTCCTTTTGCTTTGTATACCTTTTCTACAGCCTCACTAGATAAACCATTTGCGCCAATTCCATAGACTGTTTCTGTTGGAAACAATACTATTCCATCATTCTTAATAATACTTGCTGGTTCTTTTAATTTGTCAAAAATTATTTTATTCTTCATATCTAGATATCTTTCCACCAAAACAGCCTACCTTTCTTTTTATATTTTCAGGAGACAATGTCCAGGAAAGAAACGTCCCCAATTGGACAATGTCCAGTAAGGAAACGTCCCCAATTGGACATTGGACACTAAAACCTAATAATTTCGTTATATATCTCTATCGCAAAATTATCTGTCATGCCAGAAATATAGTAAATAATTGCCTTAAAGTAATCCTTTTCATTATTTATATCAAATATCACTTCATTTTTAGAATTTGAATATCTTCCTAAATTCCAATAATTAGATATCCAATCCTTAAAACTATTAAATAGCTTTGGATATACCTTTTTCATTTTTTCTATGTTCTCTAATGTCTTTTCTCCATTATAAGTTTTCTTTAAAGTTTCATATATTTCATTTAATACAAGTTTAAAATATCTATTTGATGGACTAATTCTTTCGTCAAAATAAATATTATTATAATTATATTTTTTAATGTCGTTTAGCATATTAAATGTTTCTTCTGAGAAGCATAATCCATTTTCTAATGAAGAATTTTCACATAAATCACAAGTTAGTTTATTTATTATAACTGTGTTATTTATTACCTCTTCTGAGTTATGGTTTAGTAATTTATATAAATCTTCTAGTTTTTCATCTAATATTCCTAATGTTATTGCGTCTTCTATGTCTCTTCCTAAATATGAGATTTTATCAGCTATTTTTACAACACAAGCTTCCCAAGTATATGGAGCATATTGATTAGGTCTAGTATAATCATATAAATCTATATACTCTTCTCTTGGTTTTAGCTTATTTTCATCAATTTCGCCACAATGTGATATTATACCATCACGTATTGCATATGTTAAATTTAAATTTTGTCTATCTTTAAAATGATTTTCTAGTAATTCTATTTTGTCAACATATTCTAATCCATTTTTTTCGTGCCAAAATCTTTCTCCTAAATCTCTTACAGATATTTCAGATAATACTTTTTCTCCCTGATGTCCAAAAGGGCTATGTCCTAAATCGTGTGCTGATGCTATTGCTTTTGTTAGTTCTGTGTTTAATCCTAAATATTTAGCAATTGTGTAACTTATTGATTCTACATGTGTTGTATGTTCAATTCTTGTACAAATGTGGTCATCTCCTGGTGAGAAAAATACTTGTGTTTTATGTTTTAATCTTTTATATGCATTGCAATGTATAATTCTTGTGTAGTCTCTTTCAAAATCTGAGCGTATGTCACTTTCTCTTATATATAGTGGCTTTTCTCTTTTTATTATATTGTTCCATTTTGGATTATTTTCATTTGCTGAATAATCTTTTAATAAATCTCTCATATTTATTTTATTCCTCCGCTACATTTTATTTATATGATGCTTTTTAGGACTGTCCCAAAAATGTTTCTTCTTTGTCTTTTATCATATTGCAAATTAAATCTGCTGATTTTTCTACTCCTAATACATCACTATTAATACATATGTCATAATTGCTATGGTTAGCCCATTCTTTATCAGTATAATGTTTATAGTGGTTAGCTCTTAGCTTGTCAATTCTTTTGATTTCTTTTTCAGCTTTTTGTTTGTTCATACCATAAAATTCTGTTGCTCTTTTAATTTTATCTTCCATATTACTATATACAAATACTTTTATTACATTTTCTTTGTCTTGTAATATGAAGTCTGCACATCTACCGATTATAACGCAAGATTCTTTTTCTGCTGTTTCTCTAATCAATTCTGATTCTTTTAAGAATAGTTCGTCTGCATTGTCTATTCCAAAATAGTATCCATTGTTTAGGCCAGATAAGCTATCTCTTTTTTGTTCGTTGCTTTCTATGTATTCCTCTGATAGTCCTGTTTCTTGAGCTAGTTTTGTAATGAATTCTTTGTCATATAATTTAATACCTAATTTGTCTGCAATTAGTCTACCTATATATCTTCCACCAGAACCATACTCTCTTGATATTGTAACTACAATTTGTTTATTTAGTTTGTTATCTGTGCTTGTATCATCAATTAAAGCTTCACTCTTAACTTTTTCTTTTCCGAAGTTTTTTACTTCTAGTGTAAGTAATATTGCTGCTATTATAAATGCAAGTCCGTCTGCAACTGGTCCAGCTGACAACACACCAATTATTCCAAAAAAGCTACTTAATATAAGCATTGCTGGTATTAAGAATAGTATTTGTCTTGATAATGATAATGCTGCGCTTTTTACGCTCTTTCCTATTGCTTGGAAGAAGATTCCTGATGGTATTTGTATACCATTACAAATACATAACATTAAGAATATTCTAAATCCTAAGCAGGCAAATTCCATATATAATTCGTCTCCACTACCAAAGATTGCAATTAGTTTGTCTGGTATTGTTTGGAATAAGATAAATGCAATTGTACTAATTACTACACTTAATCCAAGTACTGTTTTCAATGTTTGTTTTACTCTGTCATATTTTTTAGCTCCATAGTTGTATCCTAATATTGGTTGTGCTCCTGCTGCAATTCCTATAATTATACTATTTAATATTTGGCTTATTTTCATAACAATACCTAATACTGTAATTGGTATTTCTGAACCAAATTTTGATTGACTTCCATATTTTGAAAGTAAATTATTTTCAACTGCTACAAGCACTACATAACTCATTTGTGTTATAAAACTGCTTATTCCTAGTGTTGCTACTTTTTTTGCAACACCTAAATTTATTTTGAATTCTTGTCTTGTTAATGTGATTGTTTTAAATTTCTTGATATATAAAATATTAATAATAAAAGTTAGTACTTGACTTATAACTGTTGCTATTGCTGCACCTTGTACACCCATTTTGAATACAAATATAAATATTGGGTCTAATATAACATTAAGTATAGCACCTGATACCATAGATGTCATTGCATATTTTGGTGATCCATCTGCTCTTATAATTGAATTTAATGTTGTTCCTATCATTGTAAATGGTAGTCCTATTGCTATAACATATCCATAGCTTAAAGCATAATCTCTTAATGCATCTGTACATCCAAATATGCTTAGTAATTGTGGTAAAAATATTAATGTACCTGCACATAATATTATAGCTATAATTATACATAATGCAATTCCATTTGCTACACCTTTTGATGCTTCTTTCTTTTTCTTTTCTCCTAATTTTAAACTTAAATATGCTGATGCTCCATCTCCAAACATTAATGAGAAAGCTAAGCATATCATTGTTAATGGGAATACTACATTTGTTGCTCCATTCCCTAAGTATCCTACTCCCCAACCTATAAATATTTGGTCTACTATGTTGTATAGGGAGTTTACAAGTAAAGATATGATACAAGGTACTGAGAATTTTCTTATCAGTTTTCCTATTTTTTCATATCCTAAAATATTTTCTTCATTGTTCATTTTTCTTCCTCCTTCTTAAATTTTCGCACATTCTAGTATACCATTTTTATCACATTTTGTCAATTTTTACATGCCACTAGGGACGGACCTTTTTGGCAGATTTCTGTCATTAAGGTCCGTCCCCATTGGCACGCTCTCTTTGGCATTTATTTCTTTTTCATTTTTTGTTCAAATTCTTCCCAAGATTTACTAAACTTATGGTTTGCAAATGTTTCTTTTAATCCTGTAATTTGTTTTAGTCTTATAATTTCGTCTAGTTCCATTCCTAAATGCTTAGATATTTCTGCTTCTGTCCACCCGTTTTGTGTTAATGTTATAACTATGTGTGACATATCTATAATTTGATGTGTTCCTCTTGCTCTATTATGCCTTATTGTACTTGCCATACGACTTTCTAAGTCTTTATCTATTGTAACAATTGGAACTTGTTTTAGATGGAAATATTCTTTTGCACATCTATAACGGTGAAATCCATCTACTACTATATAGATGTCATTTTTTTCATCATAATAAGTTACTATTGGTTGTGTATATCCATCTTCTTCAATTGAATGTTTTAATAGTCTCATTTCTGGAGGTGCTACTTTGTTTGGGTTGTAGTCATTTGCAACCACTTTGTCTATATCAACCATTTTTACGTTTAATACTGGCATTTCTACTTTTTGTTTTTTCATTTTATCCTCTTCCTTGTACTAAATCTAATTTTCCGTATATAGGTTTATATATTATTCCAACAATGGAGTTGGTAATCTATCATTATATATTGTTACAAAATTTTTATAATTTTTGTTTTTTCCAATCGAATATCCACACTTTTCATAAACATCCACATATTTATTTGTTACAACACTAAATTTTATTACATTACTTTTTGCTATTTTTTTTAATATCTTTTCTAAATATTCTTCTTTTATTGTATAAATATTTTTTATCACATCATTACTAACAGATACAAATGCTTTTATTTTATTTTCTTCTATAAGCATATACCATACTTTATCATCGTCGTCATAAATTCTATCATTTATTTGTTTTTCTATTAGTCTTGATCCAAAAAATCTTCCCATATATTGATAAAATTTTTCATCTTTATTTGTCATTTTTACTATCATATTTATTACCTCTTTTCTGTGCATTTTCTTGTATTATTTTTTGCAAAGTTTTATCATCTGTTTTTGTTGAATAATTTAATAAGTTGTCCCATTTATGTATAAGTCTTTCTAATTCTTTATCATCATTTTTAGTTTGTGTAAATGATAACCTCCTTAAATAAAAATCATTTTTCTCTACAGCTCTTGCAATTCTACGCCACGAAATTACCTTTTTCTGACTTTCTAACTTTTTATCTGCTGTATCTGGAATATCTTCTAATTTTATTCCTAATTTAACCTCATGCCAAAGCATAAATTTCTTAATTTTTCTATAATAATGAAACATTAAGTCTTTATTATATATACCTATACTTTCTAACAAAAATACGGTATATTCTTGCCATGTCATAAATTCTGGTTTACAAGATTTTATATTTCCTAGCGCTGTTGTTTTACAATATATATTTCCAAAGTTGACACCGGTTTACTCTATTTAATACTTTTGACCAAGTTTCATATTCTAAAGCTTTAAATTGATCTAGTCCATTTTTTTGGTCATCTCCATATGGTTGGCAAAGTCTTTGTTCATAAATAGTTAGTCCATTTTTGTACATTAATTCATATATATAATTAAATTTCAAGTCTAGTTGACTTACTGCACCCCAAATATCTTCTGCTGTCCAGTCATAAATTGGATAAAAATTATATACATCGAAACACTTTTGATGTGATTTTAATTGTGTTGTCCAATTATAATCTTTAAATGTAAATTTTCTGTCTTGAAATGCTATAGTTCTAAACCTGTTTAAACTTTCGTCTGTTCTTATTCCTATACCACAAGCTACCTTTTGATTGTATTTTTGTTGATACCATTGTGCAAATTGTACTGTAAATTCTTCGAACTCTTCTCCTTTTTTAAACCACGGGAATGGGCAGTTTTTTATATTTATGCAATCTTTGGGCATATCCCTTACCCATAGATGTTTACTTTCTTCTTCCCAGCATATCCATTTAGGTTGCAATACTGATACCGCGTTTCTAAGTGCTATTGGTAATGCTATATGATAAAAATCTCTTATTTGAGATAATTCTTTTAATTCTTCAACGTGTTCTATAGTGTGCTTATATTGTGCTTCTAAATCAATATATAACACATCAAATTTTTTATTCATCCTTTTTGCTACTTTGTTTGCTAATTGAACCATTACTGAGCTGTCTTTTCCTCCGGCTTACGCTAAAATATATATTTTCAAAGTTTTCAAACATTATTTCTAATCTTTCTATTGCTGCTTCAAGTACATTTTTTTCTAGATATTTTTTTGCCATTCATTGTTCCTCTCTTCTTTCCAAATGATACCATTTTTAAAAAATTTTGTAAAGTATGTTAAAAAACTTTAATTACAAGAAATAAAAATACCAATTAACAATTTAATTAAAACGTTAATTGGTATCTTGTGTAATCACTTATATTCAAAGCTTTTATCAATATACATTCGTACAAATACTACTGGATTATCAAATTTTAATTTAGAATAAATGTTTTTCTCGTAGTCTGTTAATATCACAATTACATTGTCTTCTTCGTCTAACTTAGCTCTATATATCACTCCATACCGCTCATATCGTTTCATATCTTTATCTATAGGATGAATTACTGAGAAGTTGTTCTTCGTTAAATGTTTCTTTATTTCTTCTAACGCTCTTTCCTTCGTTCTAAGAATTTTTTCTTCTTGTTGTTTCTTTGTTAGAACAAACATTAAACATATCCATATGATGTATAACGGCGATGATATTAAGGCTAGCTTAATATCGTTATTTATAGCTGTGCTAATTGCAAATACTGATACTATAATTGTATACGTGAAGAATATTCTTGTAAGTTTTTGTGCTGTAATTTGTTTTATCATATTCTTTCCTTCCTTACTTTGCTTTGTGATTACATTGTTGATTATGAAGCTTATTTAAGTTTTCATATGCTTACCTCCAAAGTTCTCAACTTTATGTTCACTATTATAACATAATAATATTAAAATTTCAATAGTTCTTTGTGTCAATTATTCAAATAAAACATATAATAATAGCAAAGGAGGAAGAAAAATGTTTAGAAATTGTAACAAATGTAGTTGTATGAACAACAGCTATCAAGAAAATAACAATAATTCATGTGATATGGAAAATGATATGATGGAAACTAGCTGTCAAAATGTTGCTTCATATAGCCAATATGAAGATGGTTGTAGTTGCGGATTTGACGAAGAATTAAATTTATTTCCAGAAAATCCAATGTTAGCTCAAAGTTATGTACCAATTCAATATATGGATAAAACTTTTAAGCCATGTGTGGGATTAAAAATGGGAACAATATTCCCAGAACTAGTTAGCCCTTATGTTCCTTGCCAATCTATGGAAGAAATTAACTTTATAAGGGAAATGAATACTATTGGAAAGGGGTGTAACAAATGCAAGTAGAAGAAAATAGAAATTGTAATTGTACTATGGAAGTTAATAATATGGACTGTGAACCAGTAAATACTGTTGACTGTGATTTAAGAAGAGAAATGATGTGTGAAATTCAAAGTTTGGAATTTGCTATTAATGAACTTGCTCTTTATTTAGATACACACCCAGAAGATGAAAGAGCTCTTTGCTTGCATAGAAAATATGCTAAGAGAGCAAAAGATTTAAAAGATAAATATCAAAGGGTATATGGACCACTTACAATTAATTACCCTTGCAATAAGTGGAGATGGTTAGAAGAACCATGGCCATGGGAAAGGGGGAATTTCTAATGTGGACTTATAATAAACATTTACAATATCCAATTAATATAAAATGTCCAGATCCAAAATTAGCAAAAGTAATAATATCACAATATGGTGGACCTGACGGAGAGCTTGCTGCTTCTCTTCGTTATTTATCTCAAAGATTTGGTATGCCAGACCAAAAAGCAAAAGCAATCTTAAACGATATAGGCACAGAGGAGCTAGCTCACTTGGAAATGGTAGGAACAATAGTTCACCAATTAACAGATGGAGCTTCAATTGAGGAAATTGAAAAAGCAGGATTAGGTCCTTACTATACAGACCATGGAGTTGATGTATATCCACAATCTGCTGCTGGAATGCCATTCACAGCTGCATATATAGCTTGTAAAGGTGACCCAATAGCAAACCTTCAAGAAGATTTAGCTGCTGAGCAAAAAGCAAGAGCAACATATGAAAAATTAATTGATTTATGTCGTGATAACCCTGAAGTACTAGACCCTCTTAGATATCTAAGAGAAAGAGAAGTAGTTCACTTCCAAAGATTTGGAGAAGCTTTAAGAGGTGTTCAAGATAAGTTAGCAGAAAAAAAACATTTTATGAATTATTCAATGCCAAATAATATGAATGCTAATAACGGTTGTAACTGTAATTAATGTAAAAAAGCAAGAAACTATCATTTAAGATAGCATCTTGCTTTTCTTTGTTATAATTACTCTAAATAATCATCAACTTTCTTAATAAATATTACATTTTCTATAACATCTATAATACCATAAATAACAACTGCAACACCAACTGTTTGTATAATAACGCCATCATTTACTAAAACATAAATACCAGCAATTATCATAGCAATTGATAAAATCAACGTTGTAAGCCATATTCTTGATTTATAATCTTTCCAAACTATTGTTGTTTGTAAATTTATAATTCCACTATAAATTATCCAAAGTCCAATTATTACTCTAAATATTGAGATTATTGATTCTGCACAAATCATAATAACTATTCCTGCTATAACTAACACTATTGCCATTGCCAATAGATAATTATCTTGTTTTCCATTTGATAAATAATCAATGAATTTTAATACTCCCATTCCTATAACAATAAATCCTAAAATTATTGCTATTGCTGCTGTTATTATCTCTGGATTTGCAATTAACATAACTCCTAGTAGTATGAATACTAGTGATACTACTATGTCTGTCCAACTTGATTTCTTCAAAAATTTTTTCCACATATTTTTTCCCTCCTAATTTCCCCTTTCATAAATTTTATACCTTTTTTATGCTTTTGTAAAGTCTATAAACGGAAAAAAAGAATTCTGTTTTAGAACTCTTTTTTACTTTGATTATGCATTTTCTTTTTCTTTTTTTGCAACTACTTCTTTTCCGTCATAGTAACCACAGTTTTTACAAACTCTGTGTGGTAATACTGGTTCATGACAATGTGGGCAGCTTGCTAATGTTGGATTTTCTTTTTTCCATGTTGATCTTTTTGAATGTGTTCTTGCTTTTGACCATCTTCTTTTTGGTTGTGCCATTCTAATTCCCCCCTTGTTTAAAGATATATGTATATATCTGTTTCATTTTTATCTAATTTATTTTTGACGTGTTTTTTGTCACTATAAAATTATACAAGTAATTTCCTTTTTTGTCAATACTTTGATGATGTTTATTCGCAATATTTTTTATAAATCGCTCTTACGTTTGATTTTGTTAAGGTTGCATCTACTCCATCTTTTGCTACTTGTGTTAGTATTTCTTCTATAAAATTTGAAATCTTTTCATTAATTTTTGTTTTTCCTTTTTCACGTGTAAGGAAATATTCTAGTTCATATTCCCTTGTGAAGTTTTTACCTTCATATATCATTCCTGCTGCTATTTTGTCACATATCATTTCTGCTGCATAAGGGTATGGTATTATTGGTGTTTTTTCTGGTGCTCTATCGTCTTGCCAATATTCAGGATGGTGTTTGTTTCTTCCTTTATGATGTAACCAAGCTTTTGAGTACCCATTTGCTTTTTTTGCTTCAGTAATAGGTGAATGCGTTCCGACATAATATTTACAACCTTCCCAAAATTCTGTTGGTGAGTATTTTGATAGGTCATGTACAAATCCTCTCCATGGTTCTCCTACTTTACAACATAATTTAAATACTACCCATCTATGATGGCTTATTAAAATAAAGTGTTTTACTATGTTTTTTAAACGCATTTATATCTCCCTTTCTTATTTCATTTTTTCTTTTATTTTTACCAAAGTATTTAGTGCGTCAATTGGTGTTAATTCATTTAGATTTATTTTGTCGATTTCGTGAGCTATTTCTGCTAACTTATAATTGTACATATCGAATTGACCTTCTACCTGTTTTTTATCTTGTTTTTCTTGTTTTTTACCTGTTAAGATATTCTTTCTTTCTAAAGAACGTAATATTTCGTTTGCTTTAGTTGTTACTGCTTTTGGCACTCCTGCAAGCCTTGCTACGTGAATTCCATAGCTTTCATCTGTTCCGCCTCTTACTATCTTTCTTAAAAAGATTATATCTTCGCCTTTTTCTTTAACAGCAATAGAATAATTTTTTATTCCATCTAACTTATCTTCTAGTTCTGTTAATTCGTGATAGTGTGTAGCAAATAATGTTTTAGCTCCACATTTTTCTTTGTCTCCAATGTATTCTGCTACTGCCCAGGCAATTGATAGTCCATCATATGTTGATGTTCCTCTTCCTATTTCGTCTAGAATTACTAAGCTGTTGCTTGTTGCTTCTTTTAGGATTGTTGCTACTTCCATCATTTCTACCATAAATGTACTTTGTCCCATACTTAAGTCATCTGATGCTCCAACTCTTGTGAAGATTTTATCAACTACTCCAATTTGAGCAGATTCTGCTGGTACAAAGCTTCCACATTGTGCCATTAGTGTAATTAGTGCTACTTGTCTCATATATGTAGATTTACCTGCCATATTTGGGCCTGTTATTATTGATAATCTGTTGTCATCTTTGTCAAGATATGTATCGTTTTCTACAAAGCCGCCTGTTCCTAATATTTTTTCTATTACTGGATGTCTTCCGTTTTTTATATCTATTACTCCTGTTGTGTCTACTTTTGGCATACAATAATTCATATCTTCTGCTACTTGTGCAAATGAAGCAATTACGTCTAAGCTTGATATTACTTCACTTGTTGTTTGAAGTCTTCTAACATTTTTTGCAATTAATTCTCTTATTTCCACAAAAGCATTGTATTCAAGATTTACAACTTTTTCTTCTGCTCCTAATATTTGATTTTCTAGATTTTTTAGTTCTTCTGTTATATATCTTTCTGCATTTGCTAATGTTTGTTTTCTTATAAATCTTTCTGGCACTTGATTTAAATATGATTTTGTTACTTCTAAATAGTATCCAAATACTTTATTAAATCCAATTTTTAAGTTTTTAATTCCTGTTTTTTCTTTTTCTTCTGCTTCTAATTGAACTAACCAAGTTTTTCCTTCTGTTTGAGCTGTTTTTAGTTTGTCTATTTCTTCATCATATCCAAGTTTTATAATTCCACCATCTTTTATTGTCATTGGTGGGTCTTCAACTATTGCTTTCTCAATTATTTCATATATATCTTGTAATTCATCTAATTTTTCATATAGCTCTTTTAGAAGCGGAGATTTACAATTTGCTAGAATTTGTTTTACTGCAGGTAACTTATATAAAGAATTTTTTAATGTTATCATATCTCTTGCATTTGCATTTCCATAAGCCATTTTTCCAGCTAATCTTTCAATGTCATATACTTTCTTTAAGTTTTCTATTATTTCTCCTCTTAGCATAATGTCATCTTTTAGCTCTTTTACTGCATCTAATCTTTTATTTATTTCTACAACATCTATTAGTGGGTCACTTAGCCATCTTCTTAGAAGTCTTCCTCCCATTGATGTTGCTGTTTTATCTAACACCCACAAAAGTGTTCCTTTTTTTGACTTGTCCCTCATTTTTTCTGTTATTTCTAGATTTCTTCTTGCGTTTATATCTAAAGCCATATATTTTGAAATATTATATAATGTAATTTTGTTTATATGGTCCAAACTTGTTTTTTGCGTTTGCTCTAAATATTCTATTAAGCTGTTCATTGCGCTTACTGCAAATGGTTTTTCTTCTAAATTTTCAATTTTTCTTCCATTTGTGTCTACAATATTAAATCTTAAATTTAAGTTATTTAGTTCATTTGTAAAGAATTTATCATTAAATCTAGTTACATATATATTTTCAAATCTTTCTTTGATTTTACTCATCTCTTCTTGGCAATCTGCCATCATAGAGTTTACTACTAATTCTGATGGTGTGTATCTTGCTATTTCATCTAATAAAGAAGGAAAATTGTAACTATCTTTTATTTCTGCTGAATAAAACTCCCCTGTTGATATATCACATATTCCTAATCCAAAATATATTCCACTTTTAAATATTGACATTATGTAGTTGTTTTTTCTTTCCTCTAACATATTACTGTCTACTAATGTTCCTGGTGTTACTACTCTTATAACTCCTCTTTTTACAATTCCTTTTGTTGTCTTAGGGTCTTCTAGTTGTTCGCATATTGCAACTTTATATCCTTTTGCAATTAATCTAGACACATATATTTCTGCAGCGTGATGTGGTACTCCACACATTGGAGCTCTTTCTTCTTGTCCACAAACTTTTCCTGTTAAGGTAAGTTCTAGCTCTCTTGATGCTGTTATTGCATCGTCAAAGAACATTTCGTAAAAATCGCCTAAACGATAAAATAGTATGCAGTCTTTGTATTCTTCTTTTGTCTCAAGATATTTTTGCATCATTGGTGAATATTCTGATTTTTCTGCCATTTATCTTTCTCCTTTCAAATACCACATATGTTCTGATACAATTTTTAAATCTATTATTTGGTCCTTTAAGTTTTTATCTCCTTCAAATATAACTACTTTATTGCTATCAGTTCTACCTGTAAGCATCTTTTCATTATTTTTGCTTTCTCCTTCTACTAGTACCTTTTGTACTGTTCCTATATACTTTTGATTATTTTCTTCAATTTGGCTTTCCACTAAAGCTTTTAACCTATCAAATCTTTTATGTTTGATATCTTCTGGAACTTGATTTTCCATTCTATCCCCTGGTGTTCCTACTCTTCTCGAATATATGAACATATATACTTGCTCAAATTTTACTTTTCTTACAACATCTAATGTATCTTCAAACTCTTCGTCTGTTTCTCCTGGGAACCCTACTATTATATCTGTTGATAATGTTAGGTTTGGAATTTCTTTTTTCATTTTTTCTACTAATTCTAAGTATTGCTCTTTTGTGTATTTTCTGTTCATTTCTTTTAAAACTTTTGTATTTCCTGATTGAAGCGGTAAATGTACTAACTTGCACACTTTTTCACAATCTTTTATTGCTTGTATTACATCATCTGTAAAATCCTTTGGATGTGGTGATACAAACCTTATTCTCTCAATTCCATCAATTTTGTTAATCGCTCTTAGCAAAGTTGCAAATGAATTTACACCTTCATACTCTTCAAACTCTATCCCTTTTTCTCTTTCAACTCTTAAATATGAATTTACATTTTGCCCAAGCAATGTTATCTCTTTATATCCTTGTTTTGCTAAATCTCTTACTTCATTTATAATATCTTTAGGAGCTCTACTTCTCTCTCTTCCACGTACATAAGGTACAATGCAATATGTACAGAAGTTATTGCATCCATTCATTATAGTTACAGATGCTTTTATATTGCTATTTCTTTTAATTGGTAAACCTTCATATATTTTACCATCTATATCTATAATATCTTCCAATTTTCTTTTCTCTTCTATTGATTTATATAAATCCTCTGGAAACTTGTGTAGAGTATGTGTTCCAAATAAAATATCTACAAAAGGATAACTTTCTTTTATTTTATCTGTAATGTGCTTCTCTTGCATCATACAGCCACCTATTGCAATTATTAATCCTCTATCTTCCTTTATTCTTTTTAACTCACCTAGTTTTCCAAATAACTTATCCTCTGCGTTTTCCCTTACACAACAAGTATTAAACAATGCTAAATCTGCTTCTTTTTGATTCTCAGTTCTTGTATATCCCATTTCCTCTAGCATACCACACAACTTCTCTGAATCATTTTCGTTTAGCTGACATCCCATTGTTAATATTGTATATTTTGGATTTTTATTATTATTTATTTCTCTTACTTTCTCTATAAATTGTTCTTGTATTTCTATTTCGTTTGTCTCGTTCATCTTTACCTCCCGTTAGCTATGCCTATTTTATTACATTTTGTCGATTTTTGCAAGTACTCAATGTCCAATTGTCAAATTGTGTCCAATTGGGGACGTTTCTCTTTTGGACATTTTTCTAAAAACATCAAAAAAATAAGCAAAAGTTTTAAACCTTTGCTCATTCTATTTGTCTTATGCAAGACCATATTTTTTCTTAAATTTGTCTGCTCTACCACCAGCTGTTTCTTGTCTTAAGTTACCTGTCCAGTATGGATGGCATTTTGAACATACGTCTACTTTTAAATCTTTTTTTGTTGAACCAACTTCTAAAACGTTTCCGCAAGCACATGTTATTGTTGTTTGGTTGTATTGTGGTTGTATTTCTTTTTTCATTAAAGCTCACCTCTTTCTCAATTTTATAACTGACTATTTTCTATAATATCATAGTTCTTTTATTTTTTCAAGTGTTTTGTTTTATTTTGTATTATTTTTTTGTTCTTCGTGCTCATACATATATTGTGCTGAATATATCATTTCTTTATTTAATGATAGTTTATTTACTAATTTTCCCATTATGTTAAATATACAAGCTATTATTAGTATTAACATACCTATTTTTTTCCAATATTTTGCAAGCATAAAACTTCTCTCCTTTTTTATTTTGCATATTTATTATACTTTTTTTTGCGAAAAATGTCAAGAAAAAATTAGTGTATATTAATACACTAATTTTTCTGGTAAATTGATATTAGTATCTTTTTCCTTCTTTCTGGTTAGCAGCTATATCTAAATATTGTTTTCCGATTACTATTATTGCTAAATATGACATAAAAGTCATAAAAGCATATGCATACAATTCAACTGATATGCTTGCAAAAATGAAACCAAAAAGAATTATTGGAAATACAATAGTTACAGCGAATGTAATTATTAAAAACATTTCACTTTTCCGCTTGTTTCTCCACAGTGCTACTAATTTCTTCTTCATAGTATTTATTTACCTTTCTATATGCCTTCTGGCATTTTATGTTTACATTATAACATATTATGTCTATTAAGTCAAATTTAGTCTATTAATCAATATTTTTTGTTTTTTATAAATACTTTTATAATTTAAATATATTTTATTTTTTTGGTTATACTAAATTTGGTGATTAATTTGAAAAAAAATAAATGGATATGGATAATATTAATAATAATTATTATAGCTGGATTGATTGGTGGATATTTATATTTTACTAATAATAGTACAAAAAATGAAAATAAAGAGAATGATTATGAAGCAAATAAAACATCAACAAATTCGGAAAGTAATTCAACATCTGAAAACACTTCTAACGAAACTGAAAACAAAAAAAATGTTACTGAAATTGAAGTTCCAGCAACAGAACAATCTGAAAACACAACAGAAGTCATTTCTACTTTTTCTACAAAGATTTATAATAAAGAATCAGCTAGACAAAACAATATCAATATTACATGTAACACTTTAGATAATACTACTGTTAAAAATGGCGAAACTTTCTCTTTTTGTAATACTGTACGGACAAGCTACAACTGCAAAAGGATATCAAAAAGCTGATATTTTTGACAAAGACGGTAATAAGAAAAAAGGACTTGGCGGAGGAAATTGCCAAATAAGTACTACTCTTTATAATGCTGTTTTAGCTGTTCCTAGTTTATCTGTTACTGAAAGACACGCACATAGCAATTATGTTCCTTATATTCAAAAAGGTAAAGATGCTGCTGTTGCTTATGGTAGTTATGA
Organism: uncultured Clostridium sp.; assembly: GCA_947648905.1. Taxonomy (GTDB): domain Bacteria; phylum Bacillota; class Clostridia; order TANB77; family CAG-508; genus CAG-269. The sequence continues at coordinate 251,468 of CANSPP010000002.1, forward strand.
TTTTAAATTTGTAAATAATTCTGGAAATGATATTGTTATACATTGCTCTTCTAATGGTTCTACTGTTGATGTTTCTTTAAATATTATAAGACAATAATTGTAATTTTCCCTTCATTTGAATATTTAAAATATAATTAGAATATATTTTAATATCAATTGAAGGGAGATTTTTTATGCGATTTTTAAAATTATTTACTTGTATATCACTTATATTAATTTTTAGTTTATGTTTGGCAACACCTTGCTTTGCCGAGGCAACTGCCTATGTGTGGTCACCTTTAGACAATACAACAAAAGAAACAAGTTCACCAATTAGTGAAACAAATGCAGAAGCAACATCTGATACAGAAAATAGCAATTCAACTAGTGGTAGCAATACTTTATCTCTAGAATCTGGCGCTGCAATATTAATTGAGCAAACAACTGGGCAAGTTTTATACTCACACAATATACACGAGCAACTACGTCCTGCTTCTGTTACAAAAGTAATGAGCATTTTACTTATTATGGAAGCATTAGATAGTGGGAAAATAAATTTGACAGACAAAGTTCCTTGTAGTGAAAATGCAGCATCTATGGGAGGTTCCCAAATTTGGCTAGACCCTAGAGAAACTTTATCAGTAGACGAAATGTTAAAAGCTATTTGTGTAAACTCCGCAAATGACTGTGTAGTAGCAATGAGTGAGTTTATCGCTGGCTCTGAAGAAGCTTTTGTTCAAATGATGAATGACAAAGCAAAGGACCTTGGAATGAAAGATACTACATTCAAAAACTGCCATGGATTAGACGAAGATGGTCACGTAACTTCTGCTTATGACATCTCTTTAATGTCTAGAGAATTACTTAACAATCATCCATCTATTACTAAATATACAACCATTTGGACCGACACTCTACGTGATGGCAAATCCCAACTATCAAACACTAACAAATTAATAAGAACCTATAAAGGTGCAACTGGATTAAAAACAGGTTCAACATCTCTTGCTTTATATAACTTATCAGCTAGCGCAACTAGAGACGATTTATCTTTAATTGCTGTTATAATGAAAGCACCTTCAACAAAAGTCCGTTTTGCAGAAGCTCAAAGACTTTTAGACTTCGGATTTAATACATTTTCTTTCAAGCAATTTGGTAAAAAAGATGAAGTTGTAAAAAACATTTCTATTGATAAAGGTGTAACTTCAAGCATTGATGCAATTTTGAAAGATAATTGTGGCACTTTAATTGAAAAAGGTAAAGATAAAAATATCGAACAAACTTTGAATTTACCTGATACTATACCTGCTCCTGTCATTAGTGGTCAAAAATTACGGAGAAATTTCTTTTAGTTTAAATGGTCAGGTTATTTCTTCTACTGATATTGTTGCTAAAAATGATGTTGAAAAAATCAGCTTATTTACTATGACTAAACGTGTAATTTATTCTTGGGTTGATTTATTAAGAAGCTACACTTAATAATGTTTTTAGAGAGTGTCCCAAAGAAACATCATCCCAGAAAGCAGAAAATCTGCCAAAAAGGTCCATCCCCATTGGCAGATTTTTTATTCTACACTTTTTAAACTTGCTATCATATCGATTTTCTTTAATATAAAATGAATAATATAATTTACAGTAATAGAGAAAAACAAAGTAATAATTGCTGAAAATACATAACTAGAAGCAAAAATCTTTTGCATAAATTTTAAGCTATCTATTTCTATGCTAACAATAATTGCACCAGTCATTAAAGTTCCTAAAATTAGTCCTAATAGTATTCCTAAAACAGTAAATATTATATTTTCTTTATTTATATAATTATCAACTTCTTTATCGTGGAAGCCCAAAACTTTTAGGGTTGCAATTTCTCTTTGTCTTTCGCCTATGTTTATATTGGCTAAATTGTATAACACTACAAATGCTAACAATGCTGAAGCTATAATTAATACTACTACAACATAGTTCATTGTATTTAGCATATCACTTACTGTTTCCATTAAAGTAGAAATAATTGATACTGACGCAACTCCATCTATTTTTAAAAGTTGTTCTTTCATTTCATTTTGCTCGTTTTCGCTCATATTTTTTGTATTTAACATAATCATATTGGTTTTGTATGAACTTATATTTTGTTCATACAAACTTTTTGACATATATATATAATGTCCAACATAATTTTTTACTATTCCATCTACTTTAAATGTATAATTTATTCCCTCTCCATCAATAAAAGTAATTTCGTCTTCTTTATTGATATTAAGCTGTTCTGCTATTTTATCTGTGATAATAACTCCATTGTCTGATAAAGACAAGTTGTTATTTTGCATATAATCTTTTAATTCGCATACTTGATTGATTTTCTCTTTTTCTTCTGGAACAAAAACATTTACATCATATTTTTTATTTCCATTAGATATTGTTCCTGTTGTTGCACATACTTTCGTATAGTTTTCTACTTTTTCATTTTCCTTCAAGTTTTGTTCAATTTGCTCTAAATTATTTGTATTTAACAATGTAACTGATGCTTCATATTTGAACAATTCTCTAAATTGTACGTTTGGTATATCTACAACAGAATCTCTTATTCCAAATCCGGTTAGCATTAGCCCTGTACAGCCTGCAATTCCAATTATAGTCATTAATGCTCTTTTTTTGTATCTAAATATATTCCTTGTTGTTACTTTTTGTGAAAAATTTAGCCTTTTCCATATAAAAGTAATTCTTTCCATAAGAATTTTCTTGCCATTTTTAGGTGCTTTTGGTCTCATTAATACTGATGGCATTTGTTTTAATTCTTGATATGCAACAAATATTGTTGTGCCTCCTATGCATATAAATGCTATTATAATTCCTAGCATTCCTATTCCTAATCTATATGTATAATAGAATTTTGGCATAGTATATATCATAGAATATAAACTCCAAACAATTGCTGGTAATAAGTAAAAACCTAATGTCATTCCAAGTATTCCACCTATTACAGATGCAAGTAATGAATATAAAGCATATTTTGCTATAATCTGTATATTTGTATATCCTAGTGCTTTTAATGTTCCTATTTCTACTCTTTCTTCCTCTACCATTCTTGTCATAGATGTTAAACTAATTAACACTGCTACTAAATAAAAGATTACTGGGAATATTTTAGAAATATTAGATATTGTTTTTATTGCATCAAATATACTAGTGTATCCTGTGTTGTCCAACCTGTCTTGTATGTACCATTGCCCTTTTTCAATTTTTTTCACGTCTTCTCTTGCTTTGTCTAATTCTTGTTGCGCCTCTTGTAATTGCTGTTTTACTTCTGCTCTTTGGCTTTCTAGTTCTTGTTCATTTTTTTCAATTTCTAATTTTGCTTCTTGTAATTTATTTTGATTTGTTTGAATTTCCTTTTTTCCATTTTCTATTTTTGCATAAGTTGTCTTTTTAGTATTTGCAAGTGTTTGTTTTTGTTTATTTAATTCTTGCTTTCCCTTATTTAGTTCTTGCTCTCCGTAACTTTATTTGTTTTTCTGCTTCTTGTAATTGTGACTGGATTTGATTTTTTTGATTTTCTAATTCTTGTTTCTTATCTTGTGCTTGTAAAATTCCTAAATCTATTTGTGTTGTGTCCATTCCAACAGCTTCTAATTGCTTTTTTTGTTCTTGCAAGCTTTCAATTGTCAATTGTGCTGTCTGTATACCATTTTCTAATTGTTGTATTCCACTACTTGCTTGTTCTTTTTTGATTGCTAATGCTGTTTTTCCTTCTTGCAATTCTTTTTCTTTGGTTGTAATTTGATTTTCTGCTTCTTTTATTTGATTTTCTGCATTTGCAAATTCTGTATTTGCTTTTTTGGTATTTTTTTCGATTTCTTTTTTAGCATTTTCTAATTGTATTTCTGAATTTTCTATTTCTGTCTTTGCATTATTTAGCTTTATTTCAGCATCTTGTATTTTGTTTTCTGCCTCTGTCTTTTTGTCATCAAATTCTTTTTGGGCATCTTCTAATTTTTTATTTGCTTCATCTATTATTGAATTATATCTTGCCTGCTCTCTTTCTTCTTTTATTTTCTTTATTTTTTCAGTTGTTTCATTTACTAATTTCAAATATTTTTCACTATTAGTCTCTAGCTCTTTGGCACCTTTAACAGTAATTCCTATTTCTGTATAGTAATTTATATCAATTATGTTATCTTTTGTATATATGTATAGGTCAATTGAACCATTTCCTACTGACGTTGTTCCTCTCTCTTTGCTTATATATATAGGTGAAGCAACCACTCCTACTATTTCAAATTCTTTTTTAGTAAAAATTGTATTATTATTTTCGTCTACATCTTCGTTTTCTATAATTATTTTCTTCCCTATATTACTCTCTTCGTTAATATATGCACTGTAACCTTCGTCAATTAGACATTCATTTTCACTTTCTGGCAAACGGCCTTCTATAATAGTTGGTGTATTTATATTTTCGTTATATTCAATTACTTTTATAGTTTTCTCAACTTCACCTATTTTTGCTTCTGTATCTTTTGTTTGAATTCCATATGCTTTTTCTACTCCTTCTATTTCTTGTAATGCCTTTATATCTTCGTCATTTAGTCCCATTGTAGAAATTATGTTTATATCATGCATATTTCCTTCATCTAAATAATGTTCTAATGTATCTTGCATATCTGGGCTACTTGCTGTTAATCCGAGCAAAGAAACCCACACCTAAAAAAGCCATAAGTAATATGGAAACAAATCTTCTTCTAGTTATGTAGATTGATTTGAAATAATTCTTTATTAATGACTTTTTCATATTTTTCCTTTCTTACCATTCAATGTCACTAATTGACATTGGATTTGAATTTATTTCTATTTTTTCAGCTTTTCCATTCTTAAAATGAATAACTTTATCAGCCATTGGTGCAATAGCTCCATTATGAGTTATAATTATAATTGTCATTTGCTCTTTTCTAGCCATATCTTGCAATAATTTCAAAATACTCTTACCAGTTTTATAATCTAAAGCCCCTGTTGGTTCGTCACATAACAACAACTTAGGATTTTTAGCAATCGCCCTTGCAATTGCAACTCTTTGTTGTTCCCCACCAGATAGTTGAGAAGGAAAATTGTCCTTTCTATTAGATAATTCTACTTTGTCTAAAATTTCGTCAACATCTAAAGCATCTTTACATAGTTGTGTTGCAAGCTCCACATTCTCTTTTGCTGTTAAATTTTGAACCAAATTATAAAATTGAAAAACAAAACCAATATCATTTCTTCTATACTCAATTAGTTGTCTATTATTTAACTTCGAAATTTCTTTACCATCTACAAAAACTTTTCCAGATGTTGGTTTATCCATTCCACCTAAAATATTTAAAGCTGTAGTTTTTCCTGCTCCTGATGGTCCTACTATTACGACAAGTTCTCCTTTATTAATCTCAAAATTTGTATCTTCAAGAGCTTTTATTGTAACTTCACCCATCTTATATTCTTTTATAACACTCTTAAACTCAATATATGACATAACACAACCTTCTTCCTGCTTTATTCTATAATTATCTTATTATTTTTTACATTATATAGTGGTAATTTAACTTTTACCGTAGTTCCTTGATTTTCTTTACTTTCTACTTCTATTGTTCCTTCTGATAATTCTATAATTCTTTTTACTATTGCTAATCCCAAGCCACAACCTTCTTCTGAGTGTGACTTATCTATTTGATAAAATCTTTCAAATATTTTTTCTACTTCCGCTTCTGGCATTCCTACACCATAATCTCTTATTATTATATTTATATAACCATTTTTGTTCAATACTTTTACATCAATTTTTCCATTTTGTTTTGAAAATTTAATAGCATTATCTAATAAATTTACCCAAACTTGAAATATTAATTCTTCATCACCTAAAAAACAACATTCCTCTAGACTAACATTGATTTTTATATCTTTTTCGGCCCATTTTGGTTCTAAAAGAGAAATTGCTCTTCTTATTTGTTCGGCTACTAAAATTTCTTGCTTATTAGTAATTCTGTCTTGATTATGTAATTTCGAAAGTTTTAACATCTTACCAGTTAGATTTGTAAGTCTTTCGGATTCCTCTATAATAATATTTGAATATTCTTCCCTTTCTTCATCTGATAAATCTTTTTCTTTCAATAATTTTGCAAAACCTTCTATTGAAGAAATTGGTGTTTTTATTTCGTGTGATACATTATTTATAAATTCTGTTTGCAAATTTTCTGTACTTTGCAATTCTTTTATCATTTTATTAAAGTTATGCGTAACTTCGCCTATCTCGTCTTCTCTCTTAGTTTCTAACTCTATATCATATTCTCCGAGAAGCTACTTTTTTTGTAGCATCATTTAATTGTTTTATTGGCTGTAGCATTTTTTTAGTGTTAATCCTAATTAATATTGCACTAATTAATACAATGTTTACTATTGCCAATAGCAAAAAGCTTGTTGCAATAAATAAAATTTCTCCTATATCTTCTTTTCCACTTATATTGAATTCTATTAACTTTGTATTTATTGATGGCACTACAAATATATAGAATCCTATAAGTGTAATTATTATTACCATTGAAATTGATATTATAAAACTTCTTGTTAATGATCTTTGTATTGATTTTCTTTTCCCTAAAATTTTTTCTAACATTTACTTTTCTCCATTTATTATTGATTTATAACCTATTCCTCTTACTGTTACTATTTCAAACTCATTTAGTTCTACTAATTTTTCTCTAATTCTTTTAATATGAACATCTACTGTTCTATAGTCAGATTCATTTTCTAATCCCCAAATTTCTTCCATTAATTCTTGTCTTGTAAAAATTTTGTTAGGATTACTTAATAATTTATACAATAGATAAAATTCCTTTTGTGCTAGTATATAGCTTTTATCTTCTCTTATAACAGATAACTGGTCATAGTTTAATACTAACTTTCCTATTTTTATTTTCTTTTCAGCTGTAAGGCTTGCTCTTTTTAATAAAGCTTTTACTCTTAATGATAATTCTTCTATATCTATTGGCTTTACCATATAATCATCAGCGCCTACAAAAAATCCTTCCTTTTTGTCATTTATTGTGCTTTTAGCTGTTATTAGTAATATAGGCGTGTTATAATTTGCGGTTCTTAACTCTCTTGTTAGTTCATATCCATCCATTTTTGGCATCATTATATCTGTTACTATTAAATCTATGTAATTTTTGTCTAGTACATCTAGTGCTTCTACTCCGTTTGTTGCTTCATATGTGTTATATTGTTCTCTTTTTAAACATGTTGTTATTAATTTTCGTAAATTTTTGTCATCTTCTACTACTAAAATATTAAACATTTCTACACCTCTATTTTTAAAGACTTAGTAGTAACTTTTGCAATGTTCTACTAAGCCTTTAAATACTTTATATATAATAACCTATATTTCATAAAAAATCTAGACTTTATTCGTTTTTATTTTCTTTATTATCATTTATTATTATTTCTTGTTTACTTTCTTCTTCTTTCTTTATACTGTCCATTATCATAATAAATTTAACATTTCCTTTATCTCCGTTATTTAACATAGTAAAGTTATTATATTCTTGTGATAATTCTTGCAATTTTTCTAATCTATTTGTTATATCTTTTAAGTCTCCATTAATATAGTTACAAATTTTGTCTATTCCTTCTCTATTAAATTTTGTAATTCCTTCTGTTAAAGTTGTAACGCCATCTGATATTGTAGTTGTTCCTTCTGTTAATTGATTATTTGCTTCAGCTAATTTTTGTGTGTTTGTATCTAATGAACTTATTCCATTTTTTAATGCTTTTGAACCATTATTTAGGTTTGATGCACCTGTTTGTAATGTTTTTGTTCCTTCTTCTAAAGCATTTGAACCTGCTGTTATTTTGTTTATTGCTTCTGGTAATTGTCCTACTGCTGTATTTAGATTTCCTAAATTTTCTTTTAATGATTGTGAACCTGCTGTAACTGCATTTAGTCCATTACTTAAAGATTGCATTTTTGCATTTGTTTCTTCTGTTGGTGTTAATGCTTTAATTATTTGTTCATTTTCTGCCTTTTGGGCTTTTAGTGTTGCTACTAATTCTGGTTGTTCTTCTCCTAATGCTTCTATTGTTTTTTGTAACACCGCATTGTTTTTAGTTAGTTCTGTTATAGATGTGGTTGTTGTTTTTGTTAAATTTTCTTTTAATGTATTTACTCCACTTGCAACTCCAGTTATTCCTGCATTTAAATTTGCACTTCCTTGATATAATGCTTCTATTCCTTGTGGTAAGTTGCTTACACTTGAAGATAATTGGTTAATTCCGCTGTTTAGTTGCTCTGCTCCATTTTTTAAATTTTTACTTCCTACATTTAATGTATTAATTCCTTCATCTATTTTATTATAATTTGAATTGATTGTTCCTGTCCCTTGAGCAATTTGAGTCATAGCACTATTAAATTCTTGTGATTTTTCTTTGTATGTATATACTCCTGCTTTTAAGTTATTTGCCCCATCTTCTATTTGTTTACTTGAGCTTTGTAATGTATTTACTTGGCTATATATACCATCTAATTTATTAAATATATCTAAATCGTCTTCTTCAATTATTTTTGGTGTTACATATGTTACTATATTACTTGATTCAAAATCAGTTGAATCCATTGTTATTTCTATTGTATCTGGTATATCTAATTTGTCCTTTTTAATATTTAAACTTTCTTGCATTCCAGGTAAACTAATTCCTAAAACTGTAGTTTTACTTCCGTCATCTATAACTTTTCCGTTTGTTATTTCTATGTTTCTATGATGTTCATTATCTAATATAGTTCCACATACTACTACAAATGGAGTATATAATGTTTCATTTTTTTCATTTATATTAACTGTGTGTGCATCTTTGTTTTTGTATTCAATTGTGATTTTTACTTTTCCAGATTTTCCTGCTAATTCTTGTGCTGTTATTTCTTTTCCGTCTAATTCATATTTTATGTTACATTCTATTGGTAAGTCTTTTTGGCTTTCTCCTTGATAATATATGTCACTTCCATCTGCATTCCATACTAAATTATTTCCATCTTGAGAAAACTCTTCATCCCCATTTACGTTCTTTATGTTTAGTAAGTCTGAAATATCATTAATCATTTTTTCTTGATTTTCGTTTGTTATATGGTCACTTACTATTGTACTATAAGTGTTTCCATTTGCATCTGTCTTAGAATAAACTGTTTCATCTTTAGTAAATGCCAATACTGGTGTTGTATATGCAAGCATTGTACATAGCAATGCACCTGAAATTATTTTTTTATTCATTTTAAATCAAATCCTTTCCATAAATCTTTACAATTTTAATTTAAACTGCTTTTCATTTTCAAAGTTGTTTTACAAATTAACTTATCAAAAATCATTAAGAATGATGGTAATATTGCAATTACACAAATCATACTAACAATAGCGCCTCTTGACATCAATGTACATAAAGAACCTATCATCTCTATTTTTGAATATGCACCTACTCCAAAAGTTGCTCCAAAGAAACATAATCCACTTACTGCAATAGAGCTAATTGATGTTCCCAAAGCTTCGCTTACTGCCTCTTTTTTGTCTTTTCCATCTTTTCTATTTGTTATATATTTATTTGTAATTAATATTGCATAATCGATTGTTGCTCCTAACTGAATTGTTCCGATAACTATTGACGCAACAAATGGCAATATTGTGTTTGTATAATATGGAATTCCCATATTGATAAATATTGCAAGTTCTATTACTGAAATTAATATAACTGGTAATGATATTGATTTTAATACAATAATCATAATTACAAATATTATTGCAATTGACACTGTATTTACACTGTTGAAATCGTGGTCACTTATTTCTACTAAATCTTTCATCAATGGACCTTCACCTGCTAAAATTGCATTTTCATCATATTTCTTTATAATTTCATTTACTTTAGCTACTTGATTATTTAATTCATCTGTTGCCATTTCATATTTCGAATTTATCAAAATCATTTGATACTTATCATTTTGGAAGATTTCTATTAAAGCTTTTGGTAAAGCTTCTTTTGGTATTCCTAAATCTGCAATTTTTGAATATCCTGCTGTCCATTCTATACCATCTAATTTTTCTATTTCTTCTAACATATTATTTACTTGGTAATCTGGAACATCTTTATCTATTAATAATAATTCCATTGAAACCATATTAAACTTATCTTTTAATTCATTATTTGCAACTACACTATCTAACGTTTCAGGTAATGATTTATCTAAGTTATAATAAATCCCTGTATTGTTGTATCCATAAAATGCTATTGGTAAAATTATAATAAAAGCTATTGCTATTGCCTTGTAATGTTTTATTACAAAGTTCTTAATTCCTGTAAATTTAGGAAAAATTTCTTTATGTTTAGTCTTATCAATCCAATTATTTAATACTAATATCATACTTGGAAGAACTGTTACAACTGAAATAACACCTAAAAGAACTCCTTTTGCCATAACAATTCCTATATCTTTTCCAAGAGTAAGGTTCATACTACATAACGCTAAAAATCCTGCTATTGTTGTAAGTGAACTTCCTACTACTGATAGCAATGTTTTTGAAATTGCATTTGCCATTGCTTCATCATTATCGCTTGTATGCTCTTTTTCTTGCATATAACTATGATATAAGAAAATGGCAAAATCCATTGTTACACCTAATTGCAATACTGCACTTATTGCTTTTGTTATATATGAAATTTGACCTAGAAAAACATTACTTCCCATATTGTATAAAATCGCAATACCTATATTTAATAATAATAAAATTGGTGCAACATATGAATCAAGTGCTAATTCTAATATAATTAAGCATAGAATTACCGCTATAACAACATATATAACAATTTCAGAATCTGACAGCTCCCTTGTATCCAAAACAGTTGCTGTCATACCACTTACCTTACAATGTTCATCTGTTATATCCCTTAAAGTTTGCACTGTTTGCATCGTCTCATCAGAAGAAATCTGCTCTTTAAAAGTAACTAACATTATTGTTTCATTATCTTTATAAATCTTCTCTTTCACATCTTCTGGTATCATCTCTTCTGGAATAGTTGTACCCATCACATCTGCAATACTTACAACTTTCTCTACATTATCTATTACTTTAAATTTATCCTCTAACTTCTTTATATCTTTCGTATTCATATCTTCCAACAAGACTACTGAAAACGCACCCATATCAAAATCTTCTGATAATATCTTTTCACCCTTTATAGTCTCAACATCTTCTGGAAGATACACTAAAATATCATAATTAATCCTTGTTGCCTTCATTCCTATGACTGACGGAATTAGCAATAATAATGCAACAATTAAAATTAATCTTTTGTGTTTACAAATTGCCTTTCCTAACTTATGCATAAAAATACTCCTTTCTTTTTTGCATCCTGCCATCAAGGTCCGTCCCTAGTGGCAGGTTTTGATTTTTGAATTATACAACAAAAAAATGAACTAATTATGAACTTTTTTGTTCATAATTAATTCATTTGCTAAAATGTGTTTTATTCATCTTCTAATGTTTCATCATATTCGAATTCATAATCTTCATCGACTTCTATAATTTCTTCCTTTTTTACTTTTTTTGCTGCTTGTTCTATTTTATCTTCTGCTTCTTTTTTCTTTTTATTTTGATTTTCAATTGTATCTTTATGCTTTTTTTGCATTTCTTTTAATATATTTTGAGTTTCTTCTTTTTTATTTTGCATATGTTTATTAAGCATATTATTTGTCTTTTCTATTAAGTCTGGTATATAGTCTAATAGCTTATCAAGTGAAGAAGAATGGTTTACTGGCATTAGTTTTACATTGTTTGGTTGAATTACTAAAAACGCGATTGGGTTAATTGTAACTCCTGCCCCTGATCCTCCACCAAATGGTAATCTATACTGAATTTCTTCTTCTTTATCTCTTTTGCTATATTCGTCTATTGTCTCTCCTTTAAATTCACTTCCTCCTGCTGCAAATCCAAATGAAACTTTTGATATTGGTATTATAACGATGTTGTTTGATGTTTCAATTGGCTCTCCTATTATTGTGTTTACGTCTATCATATCTTGAATACTACTCATAGCTGTAGTCATAAGTCCTTCTATTGGATGTTCGCTCATTTCTATCCACTCCTTCTTTTTTGTTTAAGATGTATATTATATTTATAATATGTATCATCTTTATTTCAAATATACCTGAAAATAGTATATTTATTAAATTTTGGTTTATATAGATTGGTTTGATTTCGAATTTTTGATTTTGTTCTTTTTTTATTTTTCTACTAAATATAATTGATAATATTGTACTTATTACTGGAACTATTATTGCTGTGAGTGCTGCATTCTCGGTTCCCATTTCTATTTTTAGATTGATATTGTCTATATCTATGTTTAACCTTTTAAATGCTTTTATTATTTTTAAGTCCAATTGTTTGTTGGCCATTAATTCTTCAATGTTTATTTTTTCTATTTGCTTCTTTAATTCTATTTTTTCTAGTCTCGTTTTTGTCAGATTTATCTTTATTATTGGTATTTTTTTTAATATGCATAGTTTAATAATTAATTTATAGTCCTGATTTATGTGTCTTGGTTGTCTTTGCGATGTAATTTTTAAATTTTCTATTTCTATTATTATTTTTGAAAATAGAAATAAAAGTATTATTATTGAAAATATAAAAAGAAAAACCAATATATTCGCCTCCTTTTAGACGATTTATATTAGTTTTTCCATTTTTTACTTTTTTAAACATTTATACTTCTTTTTTCTTTGCTCTTTCTACCGTTATATCTCCAAATAACTCTTCTTGCGTTGTTTCTACTTTGCTTCTTCTTGATAATTCTAATAGTCCTGAAAACGCTGTTACGACTTCATTTTTGTTGTGTTTTTTTATTGAAAATAACTTGTTAAATACAAATCTTTTTTGTTTTACTAAAACTTTAAACATTTCTTTTACTTTGCTTGCTACTGTATAGTTATCTGTTATTGCTATTTTCTCTATATTTTTTGCATTTTGGTTTATCTTCTCGTTATTTCGTTGTACTAAGTCTTCATACATTTTAGGAATTATTGTTGATTCATAATCTTTTTCTAACTTTTGTTTTGGTAATTTTATTTGTTCTTCTGCTTTAAAATATCTGTTAGAATATGTTAAGTAATTTTCTTTTAACACTTTGCTTATTTCTTTGAATTTTTTGTATTCTATAATTCTTCTTATAAGTTCTTCTTCTGTTATTTCTTCTTCCTCGTCTTCTTGCTTTGGTAATAAGTTTTTAGATTTTAAAAATAATAATGTTGTTGCCATTACTAAAAATTCACTTGCTATTTCTAAGTTCATTTTTTCTTGTTCTTTTATATAGTCTATGTATTGGTCTGTTATTTTACTTAAGTTTATGTCATATATGTTCATTTTGTTTTTGTCTATTAAGTGACACAACAAGTCTAATGGGCCTTCGAAATTATCTATTTTTATTGCATATTTTTTTGTTTCTAGTGTTAAGATTGCCATCGTTTTACTCCTGTTCTATTGCTCTATTTATGTTTTCTAATTTATATCCTTTTTTTAATAGGTATTGCTTTATTTCTTCTGTTTCCATCGAAGCGGATTTTTTGTATATTATATTGCTTGCTGATTTTGTTTCATACTCTTCTAGTTCTTCTCTGTTTTCGCAAAAGTAATCTTCTATTTGATTTTTTGTTAATCCTTTAGATTGTAATTTGTATTGTATTTCTTTTATTGATAAGTTTTTTAATATCATAAAGTTGTTTATTGTTTTTTCTATATAGTCATTATCATTTATGTATTTTGCTTCTTTTAAGTAGTCTATTATGTCTTCGAGTAAGTTTTCTTCTATTTCTTTTGAAAATTTTCTTCTTATTTCTTGTTCTGTTCTTTTTTTGTATAGTATGTATTTTAGTATTCTTGTTTTTTCTTTATCAAATTCTTCTATCGTATACATTTTTTCTTTTTCCTTTTCTTTTTTTGCTTTTTTATTTTACTATATTTGCTTAGAAATTTCAAGACTATAAAATTCTTTTAACTTTTAAATATTCTTTTAGCGCTGACTGTAATACTTGTGAAAAATTCACATTTTGCGCTTCTGCTAATTTATTTAACCATTGCGGAATTGTTAATGTTTTTTTTACCGCTTGCTCTTCCATTTCATTTCTGACCAATGGCATCCAAACACTTACATTTATGGTTTTTTCATTTTGGTTACATTGTATTTTTTCTAATGGCGTGCTTTCTGGAATTTCTATATTTTCTTCTTCCCTATTATATAGTACTAATTCTAGCACCTCTTTTGCGTTCTTTATTGCTTCTTTAGTTGTACTCGCACAAGAAATGGCTTCTTCCAAATCTGGAAATCTAATATTTATTCCATCTTTTTCATACTCAAATATAGCAACAAATTCATAACTCTCTTTCTTTTTCATTACACTATCATCCCTTCCTAAAATTTCATTCCTGATTGCTTCTCTATATTCTTTATAGTCCCTATGGGAACTATTTTTTTGCTGGTTGAAACAACTACTATTTTGGGTTCTCCTTTTTTTGTAAATATATGATGACTTCCTCTTACTCTTCCCTCTATCCAACCTTCTTTTTCTAATTTTTTTATTACTTGTTTTGGTGTGTATTTTTTCAATATTGTTCCCTTCTTTCTATATTTTATACGTATTTTTGATACGTGTCAAGTCTTTGTTACTAATTTAACAAAAAAAGCTAAATAAATTAGAAATTTTATCTAATCTATTTAGCCCCTATTTTTACTCTAAAAATTATTCTTCGTCGTCATCTTCATCACTTGGAAGTTCTTCTCCTAAGCTTTGTTCAAAAGCTTTAGCAAAGTTGTCTCTTACTTTCTTTTCTATATCATCTAGTATTTCTGGATTTTCTTTTAGATATTTTTTAACATTTTCTCTACCTTGTCCAATTCTTTCTCCATTATAACTGAACCAAGAACCTGCTTTTTCTACTATATCTAAGTTTACTGCCATATCTAAGATATTTCCTTCTTTTGAAATACCTTGTCCGTATACTACGTCAAATTCTGCTTCTCTAAATGGTGGTGCAACTTTGTTTTTAATTACTTTTACACGTACACGGTTTCCTTTAAATTCTCCATCTTGTTTAATGTTTTCTATTTTTCTGATATCCATTCTTACTGATGCATAGAACTTTAATGCTCTACCACCTGTTGTTGTTTCTGGATTTCCAAACATTACTCCTATTTTTTCTCTTAATTGGTTGATAAATATTAGTACTGTTTTTGTTTTGTTTAGTGCTCCTGCTAGTTTTCTTAATGCTTGTGACATTAATCTAGCTTGAAGTCCCATATGTGAGTCTCCCATATCTCCATCTATTTCTGCTTTTGGTACTAATGCTGCTACTGAGTCTACTACTATTACATCTAAAGCTCCACTTCTTACTAAACTTTCTGTTATTTCTAATGCTTGTTCTCCTGTATCAGGTTGTGATACTATTAAGTTGTCGATGTCTACTCCTAATTTTCTTGCATATACTGGATCTAATGCGTGTTCTGCATCTATAAATGCTGCTTCTCCCCCCATTTTTTGTGCTTCTGCTACTATATGTAGTGCTAGTGTTGTTTTACCTGATGATTCTGGTCCAAACACTTCTATTATTCTTCCTCTTGGTACTCCACCTATTCCTAGCGCTATATCTAAACTTAAAGCTCCTGTTGGTATTGCTTCTACCTCCATTGCTTTGAATTCTCCTAATTTCATTACTGAACCTTTTCCAAATTGTTTTTCTATTTGGCTCATTGCTGCTTCTAATGCTTTTTTCTTTTCTGTATTTTCTCCCATTAATTTTTTCCTCCTTAAATTTGTGAACTTTTGTTTGATAAACTTATTATATATCAAATATTTGTTTTGTCAATACTTTTTTTCAAAATTTTTTATTTTATTTGTACCATCCCTCTATTCCATAAAATTGGTAGAACCAATTTGGTGTTATATCTCCTACTAATTCTGAGCTATATGCTACTGTATATTTATTGTTATATAAACTTATATATGGCATATCAGTCTTGTAAATTTCCATTAGTCTTTGACATTTTTCTTTTAGAATGTTTTCATCTGTTGTATTTTTCACTTCACTCATTATACTGCGAATTTCATCATTTGAATAGTTTGATAAATTTCCTTCTCCAAAGAAAGTTTCTAAATTTGGACTTGGTGATAGTGTCATACTGCATAATGCTATATCAAAAGCTCTTGTTGCTAATAAATTATTATATTGGTCGTCAGTTGCTAATACAATATTTATTCTTATTCCTTGTGCTTCTAATTGAGCTTTTATATTTTCGGCAACAGCTATTTTGCTTTGGTCACTATTTTTTACAAGTAAATTTAATACTATTCTTCGAGTTTTGTAATCTTCTGTTTTTTGCCAATAATTATTTCTGTAACTCCATCCATTATCTACTAGGATCTGTTTTGCTTGTTCTACATTATAACCACTACTTGCATCTTGTTCTTGACATAGCCAATTTCCATAATCTAATGGGAAACTACTTGTCAAACATTTGCTATTCAATACATTTGTTACTATGCTTACTTTGTCTATTGAATATGATATCGCTTTTCTTACTTCTTGTTTTGCTAGGAAATAGTTTGATGTATTTAGAGCAATAAAAGTATGTTCCCTTCCTTTCATTTCTTTAGAGCTATATCCTATTGTTCCTATATATTCCTGTAGATTAGTATTTGTTGTACTTATTAAATCTATATTTCCTAGTTTGAAGCTATTATATAGTTCTCCAATTGACGAAAATAAATTTATTGTTATTTTTTCTAAAACTGTATCTTTTTCTTTGTTCCACCAGTTTGTACTTTTTTCTAAAATTATATATGAAGGTTGTGTTTCAACTATTTTAAATTGACCTGTTCCTATTGGCGCATCATTTTTTGAGGTATTTGTAAATTCTTCCCCATCATAATATTCTTTTGATAATATTGGAAATGTTAAGTTATATTCAAAAAATGGTACTTCTTTATCTAAGTTAATTTTTAATGTGTAATCATCTATAATGTCTACTCCTACTACATTTTGTACATTACTAGCATATATTGTTCCGAGTGTCTTTAAGTCTGTCTATAGTAAATCTTACATCTTCTGATGTTAGTTGATGTCCATTTGACCATCTTACATTTTCTCTTAGTTTTATTAAGTATGAATTATCTCCTTGTTTTGCCCATTCCTTTGCTAGACAAGGTTCTGCTTTGTATGTTGCAGATAGATTTACTAGTGGTTCATAAATTAGTTTATAAATATCTTGAACGTTTTTGTTGTTGCTAAGTATTGGGTTCATTGTGTCTATTCCAGCTATTCCTAATTTTATTTCTTTTATTTGCTCTTCTTGGTTGCTTGTTATTTGCTGCTCCTGCTTTTTTTCTGCTTCATCTTTTTTTATTTTGTATACAGCAAATACTAGTATTATAATGATAAATACTGCAAAAACATATTTTATCCAATTTGATTTCATATCTCACCTCTATACTTCGTTATCATACATTATCTTAAGCAAAATTTCAAGGTTTTATTTTGATTTTTGTGAATAAGTATTAAATAATAAAAAAATCTTTCCAGAAAACAAAAACAGGCTATTAAAAAATAACCTGTCATTTTATTTATATTACGCTCTTGACTCTACAATTAGCTTTATACCTGTTCTATCTTCACCTTCAACTTCAACTTCTGCAAACGCTGGTATACATACTAAATCTACCCCTGCTGGTGCAACAAATCCTCTAGCTATTGCCACTGCTTTCACTGCTTGATTTAGTGCTCCTGCTCCAATTGCTTGCATTTCTGCTTTGTTTGATTCTTTTACCAATCCAGCTATTGCTCCTGCTACTGAATTTGGGTTTGATTTTGATGAAATTTTTAATATTTCCATTTTCTTTTGCCTCCTATAATTTTTATTTTTGTTGTTGCAAC
This sequence comes from uncultured Clostridium sp., assembly GCA_947648905.1. Taxonomy (GTDB): domain Bacteria; phylum Bacillota; class Clostridia; order TANB77; family CAG-508; genus CAG-269. Next base: position 269,425 of record CANSPP010000002.1, read on the forward strand.
TTTTACGATTTTTATTTTACAATATTTGGAAATATTTGTAAAGTCTTTTTTGGAAATTTTTGGAATTTTTCATCGCATTAAAAAATTATTTTCGACAAACGTTGGATTTATCTTTATTTCACAACAAAATAAGCTTGATTAATTTCTTTTTTAAATTATCCAAGCTTATCAAAATATCTTTTATCTAATATTTATTCTCTTAATATCTTTAACTTTATTTGTATTATCATCAACATCAAAAATTACACCATTAAAAATACATTCCCCTGTTGCAATTTTGTATCTTTCTGGAAGAGTTGTTTCAAATCTTTTTACAGATACATCTACATCCATTCCTATTACTGATTTTTTAGGACCTGTCATACCAATATCAGTAATATAACCTGTTCCTTTTTCTAGTATTGTCTCATCTGCTGTTTGTACATGTGTATGTGTTCCATAAACTGCTGTTACTTTTCCATCTAAGAAATATCCCAATGCTATTTTTTCAGCTGTAGCTTCTGCGTGGAAATCTATAATTATTATATCTGCTTCTTTTTGCAATTTTGCAACTAATTCTTTTGCTAATATAAATGGATTTTCTGATAGCACATTTATATCTACTCTTCCTATTAAGTTTATTACTGCTATCTTCTTATTTTTGCATTGATAAATGTTATATCCTTTTCCTACTACTCCTTTTGGATAGTTTGCAGGTCTTATCAATTTTGGGTGCTCTATAAATTTGAATATTTCTTTTTTTCCCCATGTATGGTTTCCCATTGTAACTACATCTACTTTTTCCTCAATGATGTCATTGAAGTTTCTTTCTGTTATTCCCATTCCTTCTGCTGAATTTTCTCCATTTACTATTACAAAATCTATGTTTTCTTTTTCTCTTATTTTTGATAGTGTATTTTTTAGCTTTCTTATTCCTGCTGAACCTATTATATCCCCTACTGCTAGTATCTTCATTTTGTTTCCCTCTTTCTATTTATTATTCACTACTTTATGATACTATATTTTTTGCGTAGTGTCAAATGGGATATTATTTCTTCCAAAATACCGCTCTTAAACCATAAGGGCAACTCCAAGGTGCTCCTGCTATCTCATTTTCTTTTTTGTCTATTATTATTTCTTTTAAACTATTGCATTCACTAAATGCAGATGCTCCAATATTTTTTATAGTTGACGGTATTTCTATTTTTGTTAAAGATGATGCACTAAGAAATGCATTACTTTCAATATTTTTTACGTTAGTTGGTATTGTAATCTCCTTAAAGTTTCCATTTCTACAGTAAAAAGTGCCACCTCTTATAGTTTCAACTGAACTAGGAATATTGTATGTTTCCAAAGTTTTTGATGTTGCAACAGCAGATTTTCCGTCTTTGCTTAATATTAAAGCACCGTCTTCAGTTTTATAAGTTTGGTTATCTTCTGCTATTGTTATATCTATATTTGTTCCTGCAAAACACTGATACTCAATGTTATTGACTTTTGACGGCAAATATAGTTGGGTTATTCTAGTTCCTGAAAATTCCCAAGAGTTTATCCTTTCTAAGTTTTTAGATAATTTTACTTCTGACAAATTACTTTTTGATTGAAAGGCATTTGAAGCAATTTGCTTTACTGTGTCTGGCATAGTAAATGACGACTGATTTTGAGTATACCTATATAGTATAGTCATATCTTTGTTGTATAAATTTCCATCCAAACTTTTAAAGTTTTCATTTTCTTCCACAACTGTTATTTTGGTTATATTTTCACTAATAGCACAATTTATTTTTTTAACATTTTCAGAAATATTTAATTCCACATTATATAAAAAACTGCTCAAAGCCCCACCTTCAATAACCTCTACTGTTTCCGGTATATTTATTGTTCTTGAATTTGTAAGAACAGTATACAAATTCTTTCCGTCCTTTGACATTAAAACATTATCCAAAAAACTATAAGTCTCATTATTTTCTGCAATCTCTATATTCACCAAACTTTGCATACCATTAAACGCATTACCTTTTATAGTTTTTACTGTTGACGGAATTGTTGTTTTTTTTACTTTATAACAATTTCTAAATGCAAATGTATCTATTACTTGTATTCCTTCTGGTATCACTATTTCTGTTAAAGAAATACAGTCCAGTAACATTTGATATGGGATTGTTGTTAATCCTTTTGGAAAATTAATTTCTGTTAATGCTTTACATTGCCCAAAACAAGTACTTCCTATTCCAATAACACTATCTGCTATTTTCATTGTTTTCAAGGCTGAACAACCTTGAAAAGCAAAAGCTCCAATTCTTTCAACGCCTTCTTCTATCACCACATTTTCTAAAGTAGGATTTCCTGAAAAAGCATTATTACCTATTTCTTTTACTGTACCAGGAATTACAATACTTCGTAATCCTGTTAAATCTCTAAATGCTCCTTCTCCAATTTTTGTTACATTTTGTGGTATTACTATTGTTCCTGTTGCTTCGTCCATTAAATCTAGATTCGTATTAGATGACATTAATTCTCCATTTATTATTATATATGGACTTACTTTTATTCCTATCTCTTGTGCCCATTTTTTCTCTTGTTCATTTTGAGCAAAATAAAATAATTCTCCTTTTATTACTTCGAAATTGTCTACATATTTCTTATCTGAATTTTTTAGTACAGTATATATGTTTCCTTCTTCTTGAACTGAGTCATATATTAGGGCGTTTTTCCCTGCATATAAAGCTCCTTCTTCAAAATTTCTATCTTTTGAAGTTCTTTCTATTACATATAAATCATATTCTTCTGCTACTGCTGATAACTCTGTTTTGAATTTTGCTTCTCCTGCTTTGCTTATTGTTCCATTATCTCCTGTTAGTGTTGCTATTGTTACTCCGTGCCAAAATTAATAGAATTATTATTGTTATTACTAATGATATTAACGTAATTCCACTTTTTTCTTTCATCTCTATCTCTCCTTCTTTTGTTTTTATTATTTTATCGTTTACAGATGAATTACGTCAACAGTTATCTCTATGTTTTATATTGCAGTATGCTTGAATAACTAGCACACAAAAAAAGAACCCTAAGGTTCTTTTTTTATTTTGCATAATCTACTACTCTTGTTTCTCTTATGATATTTACTTTTATTTGACCAGGGTAGTCCATTTCATTTTCAATTTTCTTTGCTACGTCTCTTGCTAGTATTGTCATTTTATCATCAGATATTTTATCTGATTTTACCATTATTCTAACTTCACGTCCCGCTTGTATTGCAAATGATTTTTCTACTCCTTCAAATGAGTCTGCTATTTCTTCTAGGTTTTGTAGTCTTTTTATGTATGCTTCTAGTGTTTCTCTTCTTGCTCCTGGTCTTGATGCTGATATTGCATCTGCTGCTTGTACTAGTACTGCTTCTAATGTTTGTGGTTCTACATCACCATGATGTGCTTCTACTGCATTTATAACGGCTGGATTTTCTTTGTATTTCTTTAATACTTCTACACCTATTTCTACGTGTGTTCCTTCCATATCGTGGTCTAGTGCTTTTCCTATGTCATGTAGTAATCCTGCTCTTCTTGCTAGCTTTGGATCTAGTCCTAGTTCTTCTGCCATTATTCTTGCTAGGTTTGATACTTCAATTGAGTGGTTTAATACGTTTTGACCATAACTTGTTCTGTATTTTAATTTTCCTATTAGTTTTACTATGTCTGGATGTAATCCTATTACTCCTGTTTCTAGTACAGCTCTTTCTCCTTCTTCTTTTATTGTATTTTCTACTTCTTCTTTAGCTTTTTCTACCATTTCCTCGATTTTTGAAGGGTGAATTCTTCCATCATCTATTAGTTTTTCTAGAGCTATTTTTGCAACTTCTCTTCTAAGTGGGTCAAATCCTGATAATACCACTGCTTCAGGTGTATCATCGATAATTAAGTCAATTCCTGTTAATGTTTCTAGCGCTTTTATATTTCTTCCTTCTCTACCTATTATTCTTCCTTTCATTTCATCGCTTGGAAGTGCTACAATTGATACTGTAGTTTCTTGAGAATGGTCTGCTGCACATTTTTGTACTGCATAGCATAGCATTTCTTTCGCATTTTTCATTACTGCGTCTTTTGCCTTTTGCTCTTGCTCTCTAATTAGTGCTGCTTTTTCTGCTGTTAATTCTTTGTCCATTTCAGATAATAGTCTTTGTTTTGCTTGTTCTTGTGTTAATCCTGCTATTTTTTGAAGTTCTACCATTTCTTTTTCGTATAACTTCTCAATTTCTTGTTTTTCTTTTTCGATGTTTTGTAGTTCTTTTTCTACTTCTCTTTCTCTTTTTTCAAAGTTATCTGAACGTCTTTCCAAGTTTTCTTCTTTTTGAATTAATCTTGCTTCTTGTTTTTGTACTTCGCCTCTTCTTTCTTTAATCTCTTGGTCTAATTCTTTTCTGTTTGCCATTATTTCTTCTTTAGCTTTAAATATTTCTTCTTTTTTTAAGTTTTCTGCTTCTATTTTAGCTAATTCTACTATTCTTTTTGCTTCGTTTTCTGCTCCTTGTATTTTAGACTCTGCAACTTTTTTTCTGTATGCCATTCCTACTGGTATACCTATTGCAAGTGAGATTAAGACAGCGGCGATTGTGATTATTATATTCATAATCAATACACCTCTTTCTTATTTAATTTTCAATGTTCGAATAAAATATATATCGGTTCTTTTTTATTTTAATATATTTTTTCCTACTATACTATTTTAACTTTATTCTCTAAAACTGTCAAGGGCTTTTACTATAAAATATCTGGATTGTCTTGTAAAATTTTGCTCACTATGTCTTCTTCAAAGCTAAATGGTACAACATACCCACCTAAATTTTGTGCTTTATCTGATAAAATAGGATTTTTATCATTAACATAAATTTTTGCTTTTCCTTTTCCGTTTTTTGCTTCTTGAACTAAATTTGATACAGGCGAATTTCCGTCAAATGCCATAACTACTGAACTTCTTCTTTCAAAGATTTCATAGTTAAAGCTTTTATATATTCCCATTTCGTCACTTTCAATAGAAATTCTAACTCCATCTAGATTTTCTGTTAGTAAATTTTCTGCTTCTTCTGTTGATACCATTTTGGGAATTATAGCATCTATTTCAAATTTCTTATTCAATTTATTACTTATGTTAATTATCTCTTTTTCATAGCCAGCCATTTTGTGTCCAATTACAAAATATGCTTTATTTTCATCTATTTTTTCAAGTAATCTTTCCAAAATTATTTTTCCGGTTTCTGTAACTTCTGTATTTCTACCTTTTTTATTGAAACTTCCACCTGCAATTATAATTGGAACTTTATTTTCTGGCAATTGTTTAATTTTTTTCCTTAATTTAACTTCAGATTCTATATTTTTATTTATTCTCAGAGCACGGTTATTTTCTTTGCCTTTTTCAATATTCTCCTTTTCAAGTTGTGTTAGAGCTTCAGTTATTGTTCTTCCATTTAAAAATTCTTCAAATTCCTTTGATTTCTTTTTGAAATATATTTCTCTATCTGCAATAATTTCATCTTCAACTTTCCTCATTGCTTGAAAATCTTCATCTGTAAGTCCTAATAAGTTTTGAAGCGCTAATTGTTCGTCAATTGTATCAACTCCATAAAAACCACATCCATCTGTTCCTTGAACACATTTAATTCCGTTTTTTAAATATGTTTTTATTGGATGTAAACTTAAATTACTTAAATTGTTTAATCTTACATTTGATGTCAATTGGAACTCTAAAACTACATTTCCTTCTTTTAGCTCTTTTATTAGCTTCTTTCCTTCTTCTGAATTTAAATCAGCTGTATATAACCCGTGTCCTAGCCTAACTCTTGGCATTTTTTGACCAGGTCTTAGCGAATCTTTTATACATTGTATTGATTTTGCAACATTATCTCTTAAACTATCATTTTCTCCAGCGTGTATTCTTATTGTGAAATCTTTATCTACATCTGCTACATACTCTACTAATTCCTCTATTGCAGGTTTTAAGTCGGCTATATCATTTATTTCTTCTCCCATAAAGTCGCTTCCTACAACATATGGGCTTTTAGCAACTGCTTTTAGCACATCTAAATTTTCTCTTAAATAATTTCCAGCTTTAATTTGGCTTGCAATAATTGTAAGTGGAATTCTTCTCATCGCTGCTAATAATCGGATTTTCACCCCTGTTTCTTTCTCTATATATGGCATTATTTGATGTACTTCTTCAATTAACTTTATAGCTGGTCCATTTGCTTTTACTAAATCTGAATCTGCTATCTCTGTATAATCTATTTTTTGCTTTTGATATTCCCTTGCTATCCATAAATATTTATCTTGTCTTAAAGTTATATTTTTCAACTCTGGATTTTCAATGTCTTTTATCATTATTTTTAGTTTTCTTTTGACACCATCTTTTGGTATTCTATTTATTTTTTCTATATCTAGTTCTATTTTTTCTTCTGATGGGATTCCTTTTGTAAATGCATATCTATAAATATATAACTTTTCAAGATTTGTAAAAACTGCTTGCCCATCTTTTAATATTGATAGACTATTTCTTATTTTTGCAATATTATGTGCTGCATTTTCTAAGTTATTTAATATAAAATCCGCAAAATTAATAAATGTATTATCATCTATTTTTCTTATTTTATATTTTCCTTCTAAACCGCAATCTTTGTATTTTTCTTCAACTATTTCCCTTTGTTTTAAAATTTTTTCTTCTTGTTCTTCGCTCATTCTTAATTTTAATTTTTTAATGTAATACAAAGGGTATCTTAATTGATGTTTTATTCCTAATGCTATTAGTACATCTGGTGATAAATTTGCATTCATATGTGTATGTAAATCTGTTCTGAATTTTGATTTTTTTAGTATGTTTGATTTGACAATCGTTTTCTTCAAATCCATATTGTAATTTTTTGTTTGTGACATTAATGTCTTTGTAATTGCTGGTATCTTCGCTCTTACTTCAATTGCACCATCTTCATATATATTTGCTAACTTTATTCCACCTAATCTTAATATATATACAATTTCATTATCTCCGTTGATACTTGCAGGAATTGTTCCTGTTATTATTTTCATATCGTTTTTATCTTTAGCTATTTCTACATCACATAACTTCGCTAAATTTGTTATTAAATTTCCTGTACCGTGGTTTGGTGTTTCGATAATATATCTCAATTCATCTTCGTTTTCACGATATATGCTCACTTTTATATCTTTTTCTTTATCTAAATAGAATTTACTTAAACGTGTCTTTTCCATATTCCCCTCCCCTTTGTTTATTGTATTTTCTTAAATTTGTTAAGTTCCATTGTATCATATTTTTATTTCCTTTGCAATAAATTATGTTGACTTTTTAGTTTTCTTTTTGTATTTCATCTGCTATTTTATATTTTGTTACACTACTGTACAAAAAAATTATCCTAGAATTTAATTTTCTAAGATAATTTCTTGTTCTATTTATTTTCTACTAATTTTTCTATTTCTTCTTTGGTTAATCCTGTAACTTTCTCTATTATTTGTACATCAATTTTCTCTTTTAACATGTTTTTAGCATTTTCTATATTTTTTATCCTTGCACCTTCTTCTCTTGCATCTCTCATACCTGTATTATAGTCTAAAATCGCTCTTTGCCTTGACATATATAGTTCCCACTCTTTTTCGTCCATACTCATTTCGTTTATTATGTCCATAGCTTTTTTTATTTCTTTATTCTCTTTCTTAGCCATTTCTAACTTATCCTCCCTTCCTGCTAATAACCACAGCCATTGCTCTAGCTTGGTTTTAGCTTCTGGATTTTTCTTTTCAAATTTTGGTATTTCTATAAAGTGCATTTCCAAGTCGCTTGTTGCTATTTCTTCCTCTTCTGTATATCCCATATCCACATATTCATTTTCTTTTGTTTTTTCAAATTTCATATGTGCTATATTATGATAGCTATTTCTTTTATAAAATTCAAAGTTTAATAAATTTATTACTATAACGTTTTTTATCTCTCTGTAGTCTTCACCCTTTTTTATTTCATCTGTCTCCAAAGTTGCCATATAATATGTACTTCTTTTGTCTATGTTTTTTAAGTCCTGTACTTGCATCTCGATATCACATATAATGTTTTTGTCTATTCCTACTTTTACATCTAATACTCCTGCTTTGCTGTCATATAAATTTCTTGGTAGTTCTGGGTTTTTGACTACTACTTCTTGTATTGGTTTATCTAGTATGGCTTCTAGTAATGCTTTTAATATGTCTTCGCTTCCTTCTCTTGAAAATGCTCTTTTAAATACTATGTCACTTGTTAGTGGTAATTTTTTTATTGTTTCTTTATTTTTGTTCAATAAGCTTCATTCCTTTCATATTATACACCATATTTTTGCGCTTAGCAATACTTTGGTGTAAATTTTTATTTATTAGTAATGTTGTTGCTGCTTTTATTGCTATTTCATTTTTCAAGTTTGTGTACACATATTTAAATTTTGTTGATTATTTGGGTTTTAATTTCGATTTAGTTTTGATTATTTAGTTTAAAAATAACTTATTTCAAAACTTTTTTGATTTTAGATTTTAATTTTCTAAAAATTGATTTTAATTTATTTGATTAAATTTAAATTTTAAAATTTTATAAGTTATAAATTATAATGCTCTATTCTAATTAGAATTTTATTGCAACATAAGTAGCAATATTATTACAGCACATATAGTAACAAATTTTTGGGGCTTTTGCAATGATTTTACAAAAATTTATCCAAAAACTCATCGCAAAATTCGACGTTTTTTGACATTGCTGTTTTAGTCATTTACTAATAAAAAAAACAAAAGTAGTACATATTAGTACTACTTTTACTTTTTATTCTGATACTAGCACAAAGTCTTTGCCTTGTGGTTTAAGTTTTATACCAGATTTTAGATGAACTAGCGGACGCACCCCGTAGTAATTACCGTTATAGCCGTCAGTGCCCACGCTACCGTTGTAGTTTACATCCATCTCATTGCTACTATAAAGGGTGGACGGAGAAGCCAACCAATATCCATGGCAGCTGTTATATTCAGCTCTATGTGGATAATATAGCTCATCTTGGTAGCCTGGTGTACTTGACATATCTGCATAATATGTTGCTGGTGTTTCACTTGTTCCTACATAATATCCTGTACTGTTTGCATTTGTATATAATTTATTATTTGCATACTTTTTATTCCAGCTTGCTGTATACATCTCTAACGTTGGTCCACCTATTACATTATTTTCATCAGCCCATCTTGTATCTCTAAATGTCTCCCATTTACTTGCATCTAGTAAACATGCTGTCATTTTATAATTACTATTACTTTTTGTAAATGTTGCTTCTTGGTTTAGCATAAATCTACTTGCTATTGCTGTATCTATACTTGTTACTTTAAAGTCACTACTAGTATTCCAATAAATATTATAATTTCCATTGTCTGCAAATCCTAAACTTGTTTTTTGACTTTCTAATTTACTTACTGGCACATAATCACTTGCTATTAAGTATATATCATTTCCTTCTGCATAAAATACTTTCCACTCTACTTCTAAATCTACTTGGTTTCCATCTGCATCTGTTACTTTTAACGTATCTCCATAATTTAATACTTTTCCTTCTGTTACTTTTTTAAATATGTCAGGATTTGTTGCTATATCTTTTGCTTCTATTAATTCTTTATCTTTGGTTTCATCTTGTATCTCAACATTTCCATTTCCATCTATTATAACTGTTTGTCCGTCTAATGTTACTGTTATTGGGAATGTATCTCCTTCTACACTTGCTTCTGGAATATGTGCTGATATATTAGATTTTAATGTATCCAAATCTAATGTTCCATCTTCTCCATAGCTTCCCATTACTTCTATTTGTATTCTTTCTTTTGCACTTGCATTTTCTGTATCTTTCTTTGCTGTTACTGCTTTTGTTAATATTCCATTGTCCCCTGTTAATGTACTAATTGCTACTCCCGCAAGTATTAAAAGCACAATTATTGTTATTACTAGCGCTATTAATGTAATACCTTTGTTTTTTTGTCTCATTATAAATCTCCCTTTCTGTCTTTTGTTTTTTACCATTTCATTTTATCCATAATTATGTAATTAGTCAATACGTTATATTAAAACATTTTACTATTTTATATTACAAATTTATTACAAAGGCACATCAATACATATACTATTTTGTTGATATATGTATATTATCTATCTCTGCTTTCATTTCTCTCGAAATAATATTTTGAATTTTAGCCACATCTTCTGGTTTCATTTCTTCACTTTCTATAATTACGCTAATACTTTTATCATTTACAAAAATAATGCTATTTTCAAAACCTTTTGTTTTTATTAAGTTTTCGCATATCATTATACTATTTTTTAGTTCATTTATTTTTGTTATTTCTTGTGTTGCTGTTTGTTTTTGAGTTTCTAGTGAGTTACTGCTGTTTAATACTTTTTCGTATGTTTCTAGCATTTGAGAATACATTGTGTCTCTTTCTAGTTTTGATTGTACAAAATAATCGTCTTTGGTTACTTTGCTATTTGCTTGTACTTCTTTTTCCTCTGTTTGCTCTGAAGCTTCTTTATTTCCGTCTTCACTTTCATTTTTGACTTCATTCTCACTAGTAGGTGATGTCTCTTCTCCTGTTACCACATCATTGCTGTTTACTAGTGTTGCGTCTCCGATATCTGCTAACAAAGTATCGTCTTTGGCTTCCATTTGCATACTTGTTTCTATTGATTGATTGTCATTTGCGTTTGTTGTAAAGTTTAAGTATCCTGCTGTCATTATCATTATTGCAATAACATAAATAATTACTTGGTTTTTCTTTAATAATTTCATAAAAATCTTTCCTTCCTCATTTTAATTCATCTCGAAAACTTGAATTTTATGTGTTGCAAGGCCTGTTACAGCTTCAACAGCTTGTATAATATTTGTCTTTGTACTTGCGTTTCCCGCACCTTTTGCGGTAATTATTGCACCTTCTATTTTTGCCTGCACTACTTTTTGTGTAATTGGTGTTTTTTCTCCACTTTCTTCTTTAAATATGATATCTTTTTGAGAGTTATTTTCTTGTATTTTCCTTATTCCTCCTGATGTATCTGTTTCTTCTGTTGTGCTTACTTTTGAGTTTTCGTTATACATTGCTACTACTTCATTTGACTCATTATAATTTATGCAAACTTTTACATCTCCAACCCCTTGTATTTTTGATAATATATTTTCTAGCTTTTCTTCTAAATTATCTGTTGTTTGAATATTTCCTTGTATGTTTGATTCTATTTGCGTTGTTGCTAGTTGTTTGCTGGTATCATTATTGTTTTCTACTTTTTTCTTACTATTTCCATTCCATATTATGTTTATAATTACAATTGTTATGATTAATATTATTACAAAAAAAACTAAATTTTCTATTTTCTTTTTATCATTTCCTTCTTCATCTTCTTTGCTTTTTATTAAACTCTTTAATTTATCTTTAAACATTTTTCCTTCACCCCATATTCTTCTATTAAAAATTTTTTAACATTTTGAATATCTGCATTTGTTATTTTGGTTTCTTGTTTTTGTTCTTCTTCCTTTTGTATTCTTGTATCTATTTTCTTTATTTTTTGCACTTCTGTTACTATTTTATTTTCAACTGTTTCATTTGCTTCCTTAATAGGCTCTTGACTTTTTTCTATATTTAATTGTATCTGTTTAATTTCCCATTCTTCATTATCATTTCTAGTTGTACTTATTTTTACATTTTTTACTTTATATCCTTTCTCTTCTACTTTTTTTCTGATATCTTTTTCTAATTCTTCTTCATATAATTTATTTATTCTTTCATCCATACTAGTTTGGTCTACTGAACTTGTTGTTTGCACAGTTGTATAGTTTTCAATTTCTAAATTGCTTAAATTCAATTTCTCTTTGTTCTGAATTAGTGGAGATATTATGTTAAATATTACAAAAACGCCTAGAACCATTCTTATATATTTCTTTGTTTTGTTATTTGGCAAAAGCATTTCCAGAATTGATACTATTACTATTGTTACTCCTAATCCTTTTGTCCAACTACTTAAAAACTCTATCATTTGTATGCTCCTATCTATACATCATTGCGCTGTTTGACATTTTTAAAACTAATGTAGTTCCAATTATTAGCATAAATGACATTGCACTTAAAATACCCAAAAATATTTTAAAAATATCGCCTATTTGCTCTAATAAGCTTGTTATTGGTTTATCTGCAATTGGCTGTACTAGTGCAGAAAGTAGTTTGTACGATGCAGTTAGAACTGTCAGTTTTAAAATTGGCATAATACAAATTCCTATTATGATAATAACTCCAACTAAACCAACTGCATTTTTAAGAACCACTCCACAGCCTAAAACTGTATCTACTGCATCACCTAAAATCTTTCCTACTACTGGTATTGCTGAACTTACAACTGCTTTACTAGTTTTGGCTGTAATTCCATCTACACTACTAGATAATGTCCCCTCCAATGAGACTACACCCACAAATATCGTCAAAACAATTCCTAAAAGCCACACAATTCCAGACTTTAAAAACTTTGATAGTTTATCTATTTGCACTCTATCAGATATTTTTGAAATTACAACCAAACTTGTAAATATTAAAACAAGTGGAATAATCAAATTTTGAATCATATTGCCAATAAAATTGATCATAAATAATATTATTGGTTCTATAACTGTGCTTGTAGTTATGCTACCTGTATATAACATTAGTGTTACTAGTAATGGCACTAGCATATTCATAAACCCTAACAAATTACTTGTTGTATCTTGAACCAGCTTTATTATATCTGAAAAATTCGCCATTATTATCGTTACAATTAATATATATTGAACATAATAAATTAGCTTCGATATTCCATCATTTTCTAAACTTTCACTTATTGATTTTAAGACACTATGTATTATTATAATTGCTAATATACTAACAATTGCCTTTACATTTGTTGTAACTTCTTTTCCAAGTAAATTTAAAATTCTTTTTGCAAAAGTGCTATTATCTACCTCTCCTTTTATAGCTTGCTGTAAAACATCGCCAACATTTATATTGTCAAAAAACTCTCCTGAATACTCTTCAGCACCTTTTATAAAATCTTGTATTTTAAACTCTTCTTGTTGCTCCTTCATCGTCTGCATTTCACTATCCGCATAACTCACATTGCCAACTATCATAACACACGCAACAACTATCATTATCAATAAAAACTTTTTCATTTGTTCCTTTCATGTCCAATTGGGGACGTTTCTTTTTTGGACATTTTGTCCATTTGGGGACACATCTTCTTTTCAAAACTTTTTTGGCCTGTCCCAAAAAGTTTATGGAAGTATTTTTAATATTATTTCTAGTAGGCTTGATATAATTGGTATTGACATAGATATTATGATTATTTTTGTGCCTATTTCTATTTTGCTTGCTATTGCAGCTTCTCCAGAATCTTTACATATGCTTACTGCAAATTCTGATAAAAATGCTATTCCTGTTATTTTTATTAATAGTGTTAAGAATGTACTGTTTATTGATGTCTTGCTTGCTAAAGATTGTAATAGGTTTATTATTCCTGTTAACTTGTCCATTACTAGTAATAAAATTAATACTCCTGTAAGCAAACTTATGTATATTGCAAATTCTGGCCTATATTGTTTTAAGAGTATTATTATTACTACCGCTACTAACCCAATTCCAATTATTCTTATTACTTCCAAATTGATTTTCATTCCTTCCGTTTTATAAGTTAAAAATTGTTCTTACTGTATCAAATAAACTGCTTATTTCTTTTATTACCATTGTTAAAACTATAACCAGTCCGAGCTAGTGTTGTCATCATTGCTTGGTCTTCTCTTCCTGCTCTTACTAAAACTTGATGTAGTACAGCAACTAGTATTCCTATTGCAGCAATTTTAAATAACAAATTTATATCCATATCTTTCCTCCATTTTTAACATAGAACAATAACAATTGCTAAGCCCATTATTGTGCCAAGTCTTGTAAATAGTTTTTCGTTTTTTTGTCTTTCTTCTGTTGCTTCTTTTATTTGACCATCTAAAAAATTTTCTGTAATTTCAATTTGACTTACTTGTCCATCTACATCTGTTTGTCCTAATAATTTTGATAGTTTTTTCAAAACTTTCTTATCTTGTGGTTTTAAGTTTGTTTCTGTTTCTTCTACAGCTTGTTCCCACGCGCTATTAGCTGTAGTTTTCTCCATCTGTTCACTTGCTTGTTTAAATATGTTCCCAACATTTTTGCTGGTATTTGCAGAAATCTCTCTAAATATTTCTGGTATTGGTTCATATGTAAATTTTATTTTTGTTTTCAAAACATTGAGCGCATTTTTGATTTCTTCTAATTCTTCTAACCTATACACATATTTCTTTGATAAAAATTTTCCAATTAAACTTGATGCTAATAAAATTAAAAATAATATAAAATACTTAATTATTTGCATAGTAAGCTCGTCCTTTCCTTTTTCTTATATTGTATGCTCGCTATTTTTTTTTAGAACCTTTTAACCTAAAAAAATGATTTTTTCTATTTGTTTGGTTTCTATTAAAAAGTCAATTTCTTTATTCATTTTTATATCTTCTATTGAATTTCCGTGCATTGTAAATAAGCCCTTTACACCTGACCTGATTGCTTTTCCGTATGGCTTTTACATCTTCTTTTGAACCAATTTCGTCACACGCAATTACCTCTGGTGCCATTGAGCGAATTAGCATTTCCATTCCTTTTTCTTTAGATATATTTTCTATTACATCTGTCCTTACTCCTATGTCATTTTGCGGTATTCCTTGATACATTGCTGCAATTTCGCCTCTTTCATCAACTACTCCGCACAGTTTTTCCCTGAAAATTTATATTTGGAATTCCATTGCTTATGTTTCTTATTGCATCTCGTAGCATCGTGGTTTTTCCCATTCCTGGTGGAGATACAATTAGTGTTGTATATATTGTGTTATTTTCCATATCTAATATTTCACTTAATATTTTGTTACTGCAACCTATTACTTGCCTCGCAATTCTAAAATTTAAGCTTGTTATGTATTTTAAATTGATTACATTTTTATTTTCCACAACAGCTGTTCCAGTTATTCCAACTCTATGCCCACCTTTTATGGTTAAAAATCCTTCACATATCTGATTTTTGTATGCATAAATAGAATTATTGCAAAGTCTTTCTACTGTTTGTAATATTTCTGTACCACTTACATCATATTCTATTAATATCGTTGTTTTTCTTAATTTTAATAAAATTGGTCTGTTTGAGCGTATTCTGATTTCCTGCAATTCTTCTGCAACTTGCTGGTTTTGCTTAAAGGTGTTGTCTAATAGTGAATATATGTTGCTTGGAAAGTATCTTAAAATTTCTTCTGTAATGTTCAATTTTATTCTCCTTTTATATTTTTTCGCATCAAAAAAGAGCATATAATAATATATGCTCTTTAATTTTTTTTATAACTATTTTTCGTTTATTACAGCTCTGTATATTAGTCCTGTATTTTCATCTTTCTCAAACTCTACTTTGTAATTCTTCTCTGTTGATATTTCTTCTTTTATAAAAGCTATATTTTCTCTTGTTGCTTCATATTCTTCTCCATTGAAATTAATTTCTTTTATTTTATATCCATCTTTTTCATTATTTGAATCTATTATTGTCATAAGCCCTTTTGTTGTTACTCCTGGTGAATTTGTATCTACATACATTTCGTATTCACTATTAAATGCTGCTATCTCTGTTTCGTCTAATTGTCCATTAAATGTTTTACCATTTTCAAAATTAGACATCATATCAAATCCTGAATTTGAGGTTGATGAAAGTAATGATGATAGTGGAAATAGATTAAATAGTGGATTTTGGCTTTCTTCTAGTCCTATTTCTTCCATTTGTTGTTTATTAACTTCTGTTATTCTTTCTCCAACAGCTTGTAAGAAATTGTTTACTTGCTCTTCTTCAAAATCATTTAGTGTTACACTATTTTCTTCATCAAATCCTTCTATGTCAACACTTTGCGCAAAGCTTACATTGTTGTTTATTGTATATGTTACACTATTATTTTCTCCTAGTTGTAGAGTTAGTTGATAAGCTTCTTGTACAGTTTCCATAGTCTCTAGCCCATTAAATGCTCCTGCTACTAGTACTTTTAGTGGATTACTCTCATCTTTTACTTCTAAATTTATGCTTGTACTAACTTGGTTGTTTCCTTTTATTTTATTTATTGTAATATTAAAAATTTCTGTTGATATTTCTAATTTGTTTAGTTTTCCATTTTTATTATATACTGTAATTTCAAATTGCTTATTTTCTTCTATTTCGTTTCTTTCAATTTCTGTTATTGCACTTTCTATGTCACTTTTTGTTATTGTTTTTGTATTTTCAGATAATTTTATATACTCGTTTAATTTGTCTAATGCTAGTTGATCATCTTTTAAAGTTTCTAAAAGTTTTATTTCTATATTTTTTAAATCCTCTAATGTTAATGTTAGCTTATACCCTTTACTACTTGTTTCTGTTACTTTTGAAAATTTTTCATCGCCTATATTTTGAATTAAAACTTCCATATATCTATTTAATATTTGTTCTTTTTCTTGTTCTGTTATTTCTACTTTCTGTACTTCTTCTGTCTTTTTAAAAGCTTCATTTATTTGTTTTACAAAATTTATTGTATCATTTGATGATGTACTTGTATCTCCAGCATCAATTGCCACAAAATTTTTGCTTATATATTGTGTTTGAATACCTACACTATCTCCTGTTTTTCTGTATGTAAATGGAAAATTAACATTGCTTGAGTAATTTAATGATATTTCTTGTTCTGTTTTATTTGCTTGATTGTCTGTTTTTCCTTTAAATGTAATATTAAAATTATTTACTGCTTTGACTTGATCGTCTGCCTCTTGCACTTTCATATCTGTTTTAAATGTTGCACTGTTTGTATATGGTGTATTTTCTTTTTTTGAAAAATATTGTGTTATTTGATTATCAATAAATCCATTCTCAGCACTTCCTACTTGTGCTACATATTTAAAAAATAAGTTTTTATCGCTTTTTAGTATATCTGTTTGTAAGTATAAATATGCTATTGTTCCTATTAAAACTAGTATCATAATTGATACCACTATTATTAAAATTTTTAATATTTTCGCATTTTTCCTTTGTTCCATATTATTTCATTCTCCTATAATTTTATTCTTCCCAGTTGTGATAAATATTTGCAACATCATCTAAGTCTTCTAGTCTTTCTATTAGTCTTTCCATTTTTTCTTGTGCTTTTTCATCTAGGCTAACTGTTGTTGTTGGAACCATTTGTACTTCTGCCTCTAAAAATTCTAGTCCCGCTTCTTCTAACTTTTCACGTACTTCTGTGAAGTTACTTGGGTCTGTTGTTATTTCATAGATTTCTTCTGTTGCTTCGAAATCTTCTGCACCCGCTTCTAATGCTAGCATCATTAATTCTTCTTCATCCATTTTTGTTGTTTCTTTTTCTACTACTATTATTCCTTTTTTGTTGAACATATATGACACACATCCACTTGTTCCTAAATTTCCTCCTGCTTTGTCAAATACGTGTCTTACATCTGCTGCTGTTCTGTTTTTGTTGTCTGTTGATGCTTCTACTATTACTGCTACTCCGTTTGGTCCATATCCTTCATATGTTATTTCTTCGTAGTTTTCGTTACTGCTTGATGCTTTTTTGATTGCGTTGTTTATTGTATCATTTGGCATATTTGCTGCCTTACATTTTGCTATTACATTTTTTAGTTTTGAGTTTCCTGCTGGGTCTGGTCCACCTTCTTTTACTGCTATTAATAGTTCTCTTCCTAGTTTTGTGAATATTTTTCCTCTTGCTGCGTCTGCTTTTCCTTTCTTTGCTTGTATGTTATGCCACTTACTGTGTCCTGACATATTAATTCCTCCTTTAATTTTCTCTATTTATAAAATTTCCAATTTATATTATAACATATAATATAAGTTTTGAATAGAGTTTTGTATTTATTTTTTACTTATTTCTTATTTTCTTCCTTACCTTCTAATAATATCTTTAATTACTTCTCCTGCAATAATTAATCCTGCAACTGATGGAACAAATGACACACTTCCTGGCACTTGATTTCTAGTTGTACATTTTTCCGTTACCTCATTAAATTTTATAGGTTCTTCTTTTGAATATACTACTTTCAATTTTTCAATCTTTCTTGCTCTTAATTCTTTTCTCATCACTTTTGCTAATGGGCATATACTTGTTTTATATATGTCTGTTACTTCAAATCTTGTAGGGTCTAATTTATTTCCAGTCCCCATACTTGATATTATAGGAATATTTAATCTATTTGCTCTTACAACTAATTCTATTTTTGCTGTAACAGTATCTACTGCATCTACAATATAGTCCACTGTATCATCTAATATTTCTTTACTATCTGGCATAAAAAACTCTTGATAGGTTTCTACTTTTGCATTTGGATTTATTTCTAGTATTCTTTTTTTTGCAATTTCTACTTTGTATTTTCCTACTGTTTTATGAGTTGCAATTAATTGTCTGTTTAAATTAGTTAAACAAATTTTATCATCATCTACTAATATAAAGTTTTCTACGCCTGCTCTTACTAGCCCCTCTACTACAAATGATCCTACTCCTCCAATTCCAAATATAGCGACTTTTGCTTTGTTTAATTTTTCTATTCCTTCTTTTCCTATTAGTAATTCTGTTCTTGAAAATTGATTTGACATTTTATTTTCCTCCTTTACAACATATTATTTCTCTATTTTTATAACTTTTGTTGCTACTTTTTCTATAAATGCCTCATCATGCTCAACAAAAACTAATGTAGGCATATATTTTAAAATTGCATCTTCTATTTGTATTCTTGTTAATATATCTATATAATTTAATGGCTCATCCCATATATAAATATTTGCTTGTTCTGATATACTTTTAGCAATCAAAACTTTCTTTTTTTGTCCTTCGCTCATATCTTTTATATCTGTTTCAAAATCTATCTTTGAAAATCCCATTTTAGACAACATTGCCTTAAAGATACTTTCATCTACTTGATTTTCTCTTGTATATGTCTTTAAATCCCCTTCTAAATATTCTGTGCTTTGTGATACATAAGATATTTTTAAATCATTTGCAATCTTAAATTCTCCACTATACTGCATTTCATTTCCTATAATTAGTTTTAATATGCTTGATTTTCCTACTCCATTTTTACCAGTAATTGCAATTCTATCTCCATTTTTTATTTCAAACGAAACCTTTGAAAATATTGTTTTATCGTTATATTTTATTTGCAAGTTATCTGCTATTATTAGAGGATTTTTTCTACTTTCTATTGGAATTATTTTTAAACTATCATTTCTATCTATATTTTTTAATAAACTAGATTTTTCATCTATTGCTTTTTCAATTCTTTGCTCTATAGCTTTAGATTTTTTCATCATTTTAGCAGACTTATGACCTATATAGCCTCTATCTATTGTTGATTCTGAGTTACTTGTTTTATATTTTGATTTTTCAACTTCATTTGACCATTTTGCTGTATTTCTTGAAGCAACTTCAAGTCTATTTATATCCCTTTTCAATTTTTCGTTTTGTACTATTTCAAAGTTATCTTGTCTTTCTTTGTTTTCTTTCCAAGACGAAAAGTTGCCTTGTTGTATTTCTATATTTGTGTTGTTTATAGCTATAATATGGTCTACTACTTTATCTAGTAAATTTCTGTCATGTGATACTAAAATAAAGCCTTTTTTCTTTTTCAAATATTCTACTAAATTATTTCTAGTTTCTATATCTAAATGGTTTGTTGGTTCGTCTATAAGTAGAAAATTATTGCCCTTTAGAAATAAACTTATTAAAAGTATTTTTATTTGTTCTCCACCACTTAACAAGTTGAAATTTCTATAAAGAATTTCTGCATCACTGTTTAATAAGTTTAATTCTTTAATTATTTCCCAGTCTTCTACATTTGGTGCAATTTCATTTACGATTTCTATTGCCATTCTGTCTTTATCTTTTATTTCAAATGGAAAATAATCAACTTCTACATTTTTTGATATTGTTCCTTTGTATTCATACTTTCCTTGTAATAATTTTAAAAATGTGGTTTTTCCTTTACCGTTTCTTCCAATTAATCCTAACTTCCAATCTGTATCTATGTTGAATGTTACGTTTTCAAATATATTATTTGAACTACCATCATATCCGAAAGTTAAATTGTTTATATTAATTAATGACATTGTTCCTCCTTTGTGAATTATTAGTTTTATGAGTAAATAATACCACAAAAGCAAGTACTTATCAACTAACTACTTGCTTTTATTCTATAACATTTTATTTAATTCTTTTATTAATATAATTTTCTAATATATCAATTGTTTGCATAACACCTAATTTAGATGTATCAATACAGATATCATAATTGTCTCTATCTCCCCAATTTTGAGTTGTAAAGTGTTTATAATATTCTGCTCTTTGTTTGTCTACTTGTTTTATTTTCTTTTCAGCTGTTTTTGCATTTATATTTTCAAATTTTGCTTTTCTGTTAACTTTAAAATCCATATCTGATGAATAAATAAATATTTTTATTACATTTTCTTTGTCTTTTAAAATATAGTCTGAACATCTTCCTATAATTATTGAATTTTCTCCATTATTGTATAACTCTTCAATAACCCTTGCTTGTTTTAAGAATAAGTTATCATCAGCACTGATAGGTGAAACTTCGCTATCTTTTGAAAATACATAGTTTGTGGCAAAACTATACCAGAAACTTGATTTTTGTTTTTCGTCAACTTTTTCTAACATTTCCATATCAATATTATAATCTTCTGAAACTTTTGCTAAAAGTTCATTATCATAACATTTTATATTTAATCTTTTTGCTAGTTCTTGTCCAATATATTTTCCACCGCTACCAAATTCTCGACCTATAGAAATAACAAAGTTGTCTTTTACTTCTGTTTTAACTTCATTACTATTATCTTCTTCAATATTTTCTTTTGCTAATTTGCTGATTTTTCTACATTCTACTGTAGCAAATATAACTGTAACAATAAATGCCCCAATGTCTGCTACAGGACCAGCCCATAACATTGTATATAGATTACCACATAGTCCAAAGATACATACTCCAGGAACTAGCAATATAACATCTCTCATTAAAGATAAAGTCATTGCTTTATATGGTTTATCTATTGATTGTAAATATATACAACTTGCTTTTTGGATACAGCAAAGTAATATTCCACCTAAATAAATTCTAAATGCTAAGCAAGCATATTCTTGATAGAATTCTAGGTTGTTTGCATGTCCACCAAATAGGCTTACAATATAGCTTGGCGCAAATTCAAATAATAACATAGATATAATTCCTATTATAATATTTGATATAACAATTAATTTATATGTTTCTAATACTCTTTTATATTTTTTTGCTCCATAGTTAAATCCTATTATTGGTTGTCCACCTACTGCAACTCCCAAACTAAATGCTAGCACTATTGCAAATATTTTAAATACAATTCCTAAAGCTCCACCTGCATCTGTTGCGTTTTCTCCACCTATTGTTCCTACAACATTGTTTGCTACAATAGTAATAATCGCAATAGATACTTGTGTAATAAAGCTTGAAATACCAAGTTTTAAAAGTTTTCCTAATACTTTTGTATCAATTAAAAAGCTTTCTTTAGCTAGTTTCATTAGTTTTGGCTTTCTAAAATAAATTGCACATAGACAAGCTGATACAATTTGTCCTGCTATTGTTGCAATTGCGGCTCCTTGAACCCCTAAATCAAATACAAAGATAAGAATTGGGTCAAATATTAAATTGATAACCGCTCCAACTATTGTTGAAATCATTGAGTATCCTGGTGCTCCACTTGCACGAATAATTGATGCCATTGCAGATGCAAACATATAAAATGGTGTACCACATAAAATTATTGTGTAATATTGTTCTGTAAATAGTTTACATCTTTCATCATAGCCATTTACACCTAATAGGCTAAGTATTGGCTTCATAAATACAAAACCAACTACTACTAAGATGATACTTAGTAAAATTACTGCAACAATTGCATTTCCTACACTTTTGTTGCTTGTTTTTTCGTCTTTAGCTCCAAGTGAAATACTAAATAACGCTGCACAGCCATCTCCGAATTAACTGAGCAATTGCTAGTGCTACAACAGTAAATGGGAATACTAAAGTTGTTGCCATTATTCCTGCTGTTCCGCTTCCGCTATTCCCTATAAATATTTGGTCAACTATATTATAGAGAGCACTTACTAACATTGCAAGCACACAAGGAATTGAAAATTTGATTAATAATTTTTTTATTGGTGCTGTTGTTAGATAAAAGTTTTCATTCGATTCGTTCATAAATCTTTACCTCCTAAATTTTCCGCAAAAAAATAACGTAGAAACCCTTTTTGTCGGATTTCTACGCTTTGTTTTGCTGTCCATGACTTTTATATTATACAAAATTTTGTCTTAATTTGTCAAGAATAAAAAATCATTTTTTTTATTTACAATAAATTATTTATTATATTATTCAATTCAGATTTTGAGCAAAAGCCAACACTACTTTTTACGACTTCTCCGTTTTTAAAAAACAAAAGAGTTGGTATGCTCATTATGTTATATTCTAGTGCTAACTCTTGATTTTCGTCTACATTTACTTTGCAAACTTTAACACTATCTGAATATTCATTTGCTATTTCCGAAATAATTGGAGATAACATTTTACATGGTCCACACCAGTTTGCAAAAAAATCAATTAAAACTAATTTGTCTGTATTAGTTATTTCTTCATTAAAATTGCTTGAATTTAAGTTTATTTCACTCATCTATTTTCCTCCTTTAATCAATAGTTTTGTAATAAAGCATACAATGACAATATCCTTCAAAATTAGGGTCTTTAATCTGCTTTTTAAATTCTTTGCACATACATTTGGTATCATCTGTCCTTTCAGTTCTACAAGGACAATAACCTCCTGTTTTTTTCAATCCTTCTTTTATTGTATCTACGATTTCTTTATTAGGATTTAATTTTACTGCCAAAATTATTCCCTCCTTATTAATTCTACCACAATTTAATATTTTTATAACCAAATGATAACATAAAAGCAAATAATTTGCAATAAACTATTTGCTCTATATTAAATATTAGTCTATTTATATCTTTTTATTATTTTCTATATAATGACAAATAGCATTAACAACTTTATCACTTCCAATTTCGCAATTTATGCATAAATCATAGTTATCTATTTTAGCCCAAATTTGATTTGAAATAACTTCATAATATGATGCCCTTGATTTATCCGAAGCTAACACATGTTTTTTAGCTTCTTTCTCCTATTGTTTTTGATACTAATGCACTTCCACCAGTACCAACCATAAATCCTATTGTTCCTAAAATCATTAGAACTGGCATAATTAAGTTTACTGATGCAAAGGCATCGCTACCTACACAATTAGATATGAATATTCCATCTACTACTCCATATATTGATGTGAATATCATCATTATAATTGTTGGTATTGTAAATTTTATTAATTTTTTATATGTAAAGTGTTCTGATAATTGTATTTTCATTTAAAGTTCCTCCTTTTAGGGCAAAAAAATAGCCCCATTATTTTAATAAATAACCGAGCTCACTCGACATCTTATCGACAGTACTTTATGTTTAATAAAGTGAGTGTTACGACACCCTGTCCTCCGATGACCTATATACAATGATATATTGTACTAAATTATGATATTTTTGTCAATAATTTTTCATATTTTTTATCTCATTAATCATTCTTACATAAATTACTCTTTAACTTGTAATTTTTAAAACTAGTTTTGCATTCTTATTTGTTCTTCTTTTATAAGTGAATATCGTATTAATTTGTCTCCATCTAAATTTTCTTTGTTCATATTTACAGCAGTAATTTGATGATTATCATAACTTGTATAATAATAAATTCCTTTATTAGTATTGCAACATGATGTATAAATTGTTATCTCGCATTTTCCATCTCCTAAATCACAACATCCTCTTTGCTGGTCAACTGAATTAAGTATGTGAAAGAATTGACTAACACTTTCTTTTTCACTTTCTCCAGAAATAGAATTCATTTTTGTAAATGCTACTCTTACAAATCTAGATTGTGATGATAGATCGCCTGGAAGTCCTAGCGCTCCCATTCCACGGCTATATTGCTTTAAATTTAGTTTCTTTGAAAAATTATTTTCTGATGGTTTTGTTGACAAATTCATATAATTATTTAATGCAAACATTTGCATATCAAAAGGGGGATTATTTGTTAAAACCCCTACTGGATTTTCGTATATTTTAATTCCCTCTTTTACTGATTCTACTGTTATAGTTTCTTCACTATCTGAAATAATCCAATGTAACTGTGCTACTGGCAATTTGTCACTAAATGAAATATTTAGCAAATTCATTTTTTCTATTAATACTCGTGCTTCTTTTACATTAGCACATTGGCTTAGAATCCATGGAATAAATTCAAATTGTGCTATATTATCCTTGCCTTCTACATATTCTTTATAGTCTGCATTACCTACGAAATTTAATCCTGCCATTCCTAATCCTTTTTCGTTGATAGCATCATGATATAATGGGTAATCTTCTTCAATATGCGCCATACCAATCATTGCATAATGAGAATTTATACTTTTTTCCTTTCTAAAATTGAATTGAAAATTTCTTGGTACTATTGCTACTTCGTCTCCATAAGAAAATTCATAATCTAAGGTTCTTCCAAAATAAAAATCTTTTGTTTTATATGTTGCCGCTGTACACATAATATTCCTCCTTTAATAAAAAATTTACTTATTATATTATTTACCATTAATGTTATTTTTAATCTTAATGACAAATTACTATTTGTTGTCCTACCATTATTCAATCATATTTAACTGTTCCCATTCTTTCATTTTTTCTTCAATTATCTCTTCTAGTCTTGATATTTCATCTTGGAGCTCTTTTAATTTTACATAGTCAGTACAAATTTCTTCACTTTGCATTTTATCTTTTAATAATTTTATCTCATTTTCTTTTTGCTGAATTTCTAATTCTAGTTTATTAATCTTATTTTTTCTTCTTGTCTCTTCTTTCTTTTGAAAATAGTCATTCTTGGTATTTTTCTTTTTACTACTCAATATTTTTTCTTCTAGTTCATTTTCTTCGTTTTGTTCTTCTCTTTTCCTTCTATATTCTTCATAATTTCCCTCAAAGTATACGATTCCTTTTGGTTCAAATGCTAATATAGAATCTGCTATTTTATTTACAAAGTATCTATCATGAGAGACAAAAATTAGGCTTCCTTTATATTCCTTTAGTATATTTTCTAAACTTACTTTTCCTAGAATATCCATATGATTTGTAGGCTCATCTAACAATAATAAATTTGCCTGTTTCTTAAATATTTTGCAAAGTTGCAATCTTACCTTTTCTCCTCCAGATAAAACTTTGATTTCTTTGAAGACATCATCACCTGAAAATAGAAATGCACCTAAAGCTTGTCTTATTTGTGTGGTTGTTAATTGTTGAAATTCATTATAAAAATCATCTAATATGGTGCTATTTACATCCTGAAATTCTAATTGTTGATCAAAGTATTCTTTTTCAACATGGTAGCCATATTCATAATCCCCACCTAATTTTGGTATAAATCCCATTAACGTTTTTAATAAAGTAGATTTTCCCTTTCCATTTTCTCCAATAATAGCCAGTTTCTGCCCTTTATATAAGTTAAACGATGCTTCTGCAAGTAGCTCTTTTCCATATCCAATTTGTAAGTTTTTTGCAGATACTACCAAATTTCCGCTCTCTGTTTTTACATCAAAATTTGTATGAAAAGTTTTCAAATCGTATTGATTTGGTTCCTCTATTATTGTCATTTGTTCTATCTTTTTTAACTTTGATAACGCCATTTTTGCTTTTGTAGGTTTGTATCTAAATCGGTCTGCAATTGCTTTCAACCTCTTTATTTCTTTTTGCTGATATTCATAATCTTTTAGTTGTTTTTCATAACGTTCCTTTTTTTGCCTTTCAAAAGCAGAATAATTTCCTTTATATTCTGTGATAGAAGCATATTCTATTTCATAAACTTTATTTACAATTTTATCTAAAAACATTCTATCATGTGAGACAATAATAACTGCTTTAGGGTAGTTCTTTAAATAACTTTCTAGCCATTCAATAGTACCAATATCTAAATGGTTTGTGGGTTCGTCTAATAATAAAATATCTGGCTTACTTAATAATAATTTTAGAAAAGCTATTTTTGTTTTTTGTCCTCCTGAAAATTCACTAATCCTTTTATTCTTATCTTGTTCTGTAAATCCAAACTTCTTTATTGCTATTTCATATTCCTTTTTATAGATATAGCCACCCATTATTTCGTATTTTTCTAAACTTTTACTGTATTCTTTAATTTTCTTGTCATCACTTTGATTTTGAAGTTGTTCTTGTAGTGTGTTTATCTTCTTTTCAAGCTTTAGTATTGGTTCATATGACTTTAGTATTTCTTCTAAAAATGTATTCTCTAAATTTTCAAACTCTATTTGTTTTAAATAGCCAATCCTAGGATTTCCTTGTTTATATATTCCAAACTTTTCTTCTCCAATTCCCTCTTCTAGCATTTCATTATTTACAATAGATTTTAATAATGTCGTTTTTCCGCTCCCATTATTTCCTACAATTGCGATTTTATCGTTTTCTTGTATATCAAAATTTATTTCTTCCAGTATTGTGTCTGCACCATAGGATATTGCTCCATTTACTATTCTATAATTCATTTTTTCCTCTCTATCATATTGTTTCTCATCACAACTTACTATTTTTTGTTACGATTATATAATAAGAGACAGATAATTTCAAGTTGATTATCTGCCATAATTTTGTAATAGTATCCGCTTCCTATTCTAAGACTAATCTTGATTTCTAAAAGGGTGTCTCATTTTATTTTTTATTTCTCCAGTAATTATTTTCATTGCTATATCATATATATTCTTGCTATCGTCTTCACTTAAGCCAGCCTTAACTTGTAAGTCTTTAACTATTTTTTCTTTATTCTTTTTTCCAAATATAAAATATTTTTCCATAATATTATCTATTAAAATACATTTTTCTTCATCATATCCTGTTTGTTTAGATAATTCTTTTATAAATATATTTTTATTCATTGTTAGACACCTCCCCATACATTTTTGCTTTTGTATCTTGTTGTAATTCATATCCATATTCAAATATGTATGATATTCCAAATAAGAATAATATTTGTACTATATCAAACAATTCAAACCCGACATCTAAATCTGTTACTAATATTTTTTCAAATACTATTCCTCCGCAAGTTGGTAAAACAAGTGCAACAATCATAAGTTTTGCCATCTCTTTTATATATTTGACATTTTCTAATGTAAATGGTGTATCTCCTTGGTTTATATTCATAAACAATTTTTCTAATCTTCTTAGCGTCATTCTATATAACACTAAACAAATTATTAAACATACAAATCCTAACTCTAGGAAAGCTATTATTTGTGCTTTAGAATTGTTTTCCAATACATTTTTCATTTTTAAAATTGTGTCTTGATTTTTTGCATCTGCAATTAAAATTCCATTTGCTTTTAATTGTAAAGTTATGCCATCACTTGACTGTTCCTCTGTTATAGTTATTTTGTCATCTATTCTTGCTCCTTTAAATACAATAGTATTATCTTTTAGTTCTATATTACTTATAAATATAGGTGTAACTATTAGCAAAAATATTATTATTGGAATTGCTATTGTAGCCATTACCTTTCCAATTCTAGCAAGTATATAAATTGCCTTACTTATGCCTTTAATCTTTTTCTGCTTTTCTTCTTTAAATTTAACTACACTCATTTTTATATCTTCATCTAATGAATCTATATCTGCCATATTTTCGTGTACCAAATCATTTATTTTGCAATGAAATATATTGCATAATTTCATTATTTTTTCCATTTCTGGATAGCTTTCTCCGTTCTCCCATTTTGATACACTTTGTCTTGTTACATCCATTTTTTCTGCTAATTTTTCTTGGCTCATTTTATTAGCTTTTCTTAAATTATATAAATTCTCACCAAATTTCATTAGACTACTCCTCCTTCTCTTTTCATTTTAGTGTAGTTTAATTAAAAAATCTATCAACTTTCAGTTGCACTTTATAAAAAAACGCAAAATGCAACTGAAACTTTACATCGCCATAATAAACACTCATTTTAATTATAATTTGTGTTTTACTTGTTCCAAGCCATAGTATATTCTATTTCATCTGTATCTTTATCTATATTTTCACTCGTAATTATAAAACCATTCTTTTTATAAAAATTGATAGCGTTTATATTTTTCTTATATACACTTAGTGTCAAGTTATTTCTATTTTCTTTTACTTTATTTAATAAAGATGTTCCTATACCATTGTATTGTTTATTTGTATCAACAAAAATTCCCTCAATATAGTTATTATTTAATCCTACAAAGCCTATAATTTTTCCTTTGCTAATATAAACATATATTTCTGCATTTGGTAGAGATTCTTTTACAAAGTTATAATTACTTTCCCAATATTCCTTTGGAATAAATTTATGGGCTTTTATATTTTCATTTCTCCATATTTGCATTATATCATTTATGTCGTTCTCTTCAAATTTCCTTATCATATATTTCTCCTCAAAATTGTAATTTTCCATTATAATTGTTTTATAACTTTACAAGGATTTCCAACTGCTACAACATTTGATGGAATATCTTTTGTAACAACACTTCCAGCACCTATTACAACATTATCTCCTATTTTTACTCCTGGAAGTACAACAACATTTCCACCAATCCACACATTGTTTCCAATTTCTATTGGTTTTGTATATTCTAATCCTTTATTTCTTGTTTCATAATCTAATGGGTGTCCTGCTGTATAAAATCCACAATTAGGTGCAATAAATACATTATCTCCAAATTTTACTTTATTTCCATCTAAAATAGTCAAGTTATGATTTGAATAGAAATTTTCGCCAATTTCTATATTATATCCATAATCACATATAAAAGGTTGTTCTATTAAAAAATTTTCTTTTGTTTTTCCTAAAATCCTCTTTATAGTTTCTTTTCTTTCATTTTCTTGACTAGGTTTCAAGTTGTTGTATTCATAACACAAATCCTTTGCATTTTCTCTTTCTTTTAGCAACTCTTCACAATTTGCATAATATATTTCTCCACTTATCATCTTCTCTTTTTCAGTCATATACATTCTCCTCCTTAATCCAATTTTTAGAATTAACTATTATTTTTATTAAGAAATTATTTCCCATAATTTATAATTTTAATCAGAGCGACAACTTACTAGTTGTCACTTAGATTATAACATAAAAGACAGATAATTCCAAACTATCTGTCTTCTTTCTATTTTTTATTTACCACAAGATTTGCAATATGGACAACTTGTGCATTTTTTAGATTTTATGCTTTTAAATATTACAAACAATACCAGTGCTGCTATTATTCCTATTATTAAAATATTTACTAAACTAAATCTACTAGCAATTTGATAAACCAAAGTTGCCAATATCCAAGCAAAAACTGTTTGGAATAAAACTGTTTTTAACATCTTTTTAGTTCCGCCTAATTCTCTTCTCATAGCCCCTATAGCTCCAAAGCAAGGTGCACTAAATAGGTTAAATACCATAAATGCATATGCAGATGCCGTTGTAAAGAATTCAAATATACTTCCATTTCCAAATATTTGACTTCCTTCTTCTGTATCTTCTGCCAGTCCTGCTATTACAGACATTGATGATATTACTTGCTCTTTTGCAACTAATCCTTGAATTGCTGAAACTGTTGCTCCCCAACTATTTTCTCCAAGCATTGGGTAGAATATCCAAGATATGCTTTTTCCTACTGATGCTAATATACTATCTTCTACATCTATTCCATATTCAAATTTAGGTGAAAATGATAATAAAAACCATATTACAATTGAGCAAATTAAAATTACACTTCCTGCTCTTTTTATAAAAGCTATTACTTTATCAAATACGTCTTTTGCTACATATTTTGCACTAGGTAATTTATATTCTGGCAATTCTGATATATATGTACTGCTTGTATGTTTATATATGAATTTTTTCATAACAAGCGCACTTAAAATAATTACGGCAATTGCAAAGAAATATAATGATGCAGATACAAATCCTGAATTTTCTCCAAAGAAGTATCCTGAAAATAGAGCTATTATTGGTAATTTTGCACTACAAGGAATGAAAGGTGTTAATATCGTTGTCATTTCTCTTTCATCTTGATTTTCTATTATTCTTGTTCCCATAATTCCTGGAACGCTACATCCAGAGCCAACTATAAATGGTATTAAGCTTTTTCCACTTAATCCTATTTTTCTAAATAGTTTATCTAACAATAATGCAATTCTTGACATATATCCTGTCGTTTCTAATACAGAAATACAAATAAATAAGATTATTAATTGTGGAATAAATCCTAAAACTGCTCCAACTCCTGCAATAATTCCATCAACCACTAAGCTGTTTAGCCATTCCATAGTTCCAATACTTTCTAGGAATTCTCCTGTTACTTCTCCAAATGAATCTACAACTTCTCCAACCCAGTCTACCGTAAATGTTCCGAATTACTCCTACTGATAAATAATAAACTAAGAACATTATAATCACAAATATAGGAAATGCTAGCCATTTATTTAAAAATATTTTATCTAATTTATCTGACAATGTTTCTTTATTGTTCATCTTTTTAAATGTTCTTTTTTTAGTATCTTCTATAAATTTATACCTTTGTGTTGCAATTGTTTCTTCTAAATCTGTATCGTAATTTTTTTCTGTTTCTTTTATTACATTCTTAACATTTAGAGTATTTAATTCTTCAAATCTTTCGTCATTTTCTAATAATTTTACAGCTACAAATCTTTTATGTAATGTATCTTTTGGCAATACATTTGATACTTTTTCTATTGCATTCTCCATATTTTTCTCATAAATTTTTGTTGTTTCAATCTTTTTAGCATTTTTTATCTCATTAATTAGTTCTGTAATTCCTGTTCCTTTTAATGCTGAAATTTTTACTACTTTTGCACCTATAATTTCTTCTAAGTGTTTTTCGTCTATTTTTATGCCTTTTTTCTCTAGAATATCCGCCATATTTAGTGCTACTATAACTTTTGTATCTAATTCTAATAATTGAGTAGTTAAATATAAACTTCTTTCTAAAGATGTTGTATCAACTATATTTATAATAACATCTGGCTTTTCTTCAAATACAAATTTTCTTGAAATCTCTTCTTCAACACTATATGGACTTAGTGAATAAATTCCTGGTAAATCTGTTATTTCGTAATTTGTATTTTTAATTGTTCCAGTCTTTTTCTCTATTGTAACACCAGGCCAATTACCAATTTTGGCATTCATACCTGTTAATAAGTTGAATAAAGTAGTTTTACCACTATTTTGATTTCCAACTAATCCTATTTTCATTTTACAACCTCCACTTCTATTTTACTTAAATCTGTTTTACAAAGACATAGCTCATAATCCCTCAAGCTAATATCTATTGGTTCTCCCATAGGAGCTATCTTTTTTACTGTAACCACTGTATCTCTAGTTACACCCATATCTAGCAAATGCCTTCTAATAGACTTATCTGTCTCGTTAAGCTTTAAGACCTTTGCACTTTGCCCAACTTTTAAATCAGACAACACACATTTCTCTCCAATATTTTTCATATCTCCCCTCCTTTTTATGAAACTTTTTTCATATTTCATCCTGATTATACTTCTTTTATTTTTAATAGTCAATACTTATATGAATATTTTTTCACATTATTATCTTGATTTTTTTCAAATATACCAGTATAATAATTAATAGAGGTGATAAATTTGTCAGATACAAGAATGCCTACTCAAAAAAGGTCAATAGAAAAGAGAAATAGAATAATAGAAAAAGGGTTTGAACTTATGTGTGAAAAGGGCTTTCATAATGTTTCAACTCCTGATATTGCTGAAGCAGCTAATGTTTCAACAGGTATTATTTATCAATATTTTAATGATAAGAAAGATATATTTATTGAAGGGGTAAAAAATTATGCAAATAACATAATGTTTCCGGATATACCTATTTTAGAAAATATAAAAATTACGGATACTAAAAGTATTTTGAGAAATATGATAGATGCTTATATAAAGAAACATACTATCTCTAAAAAATCCCATGAAGAATTGATGGCTATGTCTCATTTGGATGATGATGTTGCTGCTATTTTTAAGAATTCAGAATTTGAATTGACTAATAAGATTGTTCAACTTTTAAAGGATAATAACATTGAGATTAAAAATCCAGTGGAAAAAATTCATATTGCTATTGGGATTGTTGAAAATTTGTGCCATGAAATTGTTTATCATAAGCATAGTAAAATTGATTATGATGTTATGACTGATGAAGTTATTGATACTATTGTTAAATTGCTAAAATAACACCTTTAATTCTTATTCAAATGTGCCTAAAAAATAGGGGGTTAACTCCCCCTATTTACCTTTTTATTTTATTCTACATTCACACCTTTTTCAAATTGTTTCTTCCCAATAAAATAATAAACAACATTATAGCACAAATAAATTGCAATAGCTGATATCATAATCACTTTAATTACATCAATATTTACAATTTCCATCGTATTTATTATATTCATAATATCTTTATTAAACATACCTATCAAGCCAACAATACCTAAAGACAAGGCATTCGTAAACATATATAGACCAAACCCTGTCACAATTGATTTAACCATTTTATTTTTGTTAGATTTATGTCCTATTATAATTCCCACATAACCTACCAAAATTACAAAAACTATCTCTAGGAACAATACAAATGAAATTACTAATAATAAATTAATAACTGTTGTATCATATGTATTTGCAGCCAACTCTAAAACTTGTTTTAAAAATTCTATATTTTCTTTAGAATAATAGCATATAAATAAGCATACTACTGCAACAACAATCGTTAAAAATATGCAAATTATTGCTGATAATACTTTTGATAAATATATTGCACTTTTCTTAATTGGTAATGTATGTGTCAAATAACTCTCATCTTTATAGATGTTTATAATAAATCTTGCCCAAGACCTCATTATTCCATTTATTAAACTACTTACAAGCATACTTATAGTAAATCCAGCAGATATTTGTCCTAATATTCCAAACAAAGCGGAATTTTCTATACTAAAGCATATTCTTGTAATACAAGCAAATATAAATGATAAAGCATAAAAAACTATCACCACTTTATAAATCCATTTTAAATCATATTTTAATAATTTTCCTAACATTTAAAAGACCTCCTAAAAATTTCATCAATACTTGCATTCTCTGTTTTTCTTAATTCATCAGCAGATGATGTTAGTCTGATTTCACCTTTGTCAATAAAGATAACATCATCTAATATTCTTTCTATATCTGCAATCAAATGAGTTGATATAAGAACACTTGCACCTTCTTTAAAATTTGATAGTATCGTATCTAATATATAATCTCTTGTTGCTGGGTCAACTCCTCCTAATGGCTCATCTAAAATATAAAGTTCTGCTTCCCTGCTCATTACTAAAATTAATTGTAGTTTTTCTTGCATACCTTTTGACATATGTGAAATTTTCTTTTCAATACTTAAATCTAAGTCTTTTAAAAGTTTTTTTGCTTTTTCTGTGTTGAAATTATCATAAAATTCCTCAAAGTATCTTAGTACTTGTCCTACTGTCATACTTTTATCTAAATATGTTCTTTCTGGTAAATATGATATTACTTTTTTTGACTCAATTCCTGGTTTTTCTCCATTTATTAAAACTTCTCCACTTGTAGGTGTTAATAAATCATTTATTAGTTTTATTAATGTTGACTTTCCCATTCCGTTTTTTCCAAGTAGCCCTATAATTTTTCCTTTTGGAATTGTTAGATTGATATTTTTTAGAATTTTTTGATTGTCAAATTCTTTATATAAGTTTTTGCATTGTACTAATTCCATTTTACTTTCCTCCTAGTTCTTGCAAGTAATTTATGGCTTCTTCAAAGCTAATTCCTATATTTTTCATACTGTTTAGATATGTATT
This sequence comes from uncultured Clostridium sp., assembly GCA_947648905.1. Classification (GTDB taxonomy): domain Bacteria; phylum Bacillota; class Clostridia; order TANB77; family CAG-508; genus CAG-269. Next base: position 303,593 of record CANSPP010000002.1, read on the forward strand.
TACCTTTTCTTTTGCCAATTCTTTTTTGACTTTTTCGATTAAATCTTCGTCTTCTGTTACAAATTTTCCATTAGTTCTTTCTGTATAGACTAATCCTTCGTTTTCTAGTTCTACTAATGCTTTTTGCATAGTGTTAGGATTTACCTTCATTGTAAGTGCTAGCTCTCTTACAGATGGCAACCTTTCTCCTTTTTGTAGATTTCCTGAAACGATTTTTGTTCTTATTATTTCAACTAATTGAATGTAAATTGGTCGTTCATTATCAAAAATATATTCCACTTTTTCTTTCCTTTCTATCATTGTATCACTTGCATAATACAATGATACTATTTTAGTATTTTGTTGTCAATATTTATTTGAAAAAAAGTGAAAATTTTACTTTTCACTTTTTACTATTAACTATTCTTTCTTTTTAAACAACTCTTTTCCTACTCCGCATAGTGGACATTTAAAGTCTTCTGGTAATTCTTCACCATAATAAACATACCCACATACTGTACAAACCCAAGCTGTCTTTCCTTTTTCTGTAGTAACTTTTAGCAATTCATCTTTGTGTTCTTGATAATATCCATAACTCATAGGTTCTTTTTCTTCAAAAACATCCGCTTCTACTATTTTACCTATAAATAATGTGTGAGTATCATTTTCAATTGTATCTACTATTTCACAAATCATATAACCTAATGAATCATTTATAATTTCTATATCTTCTATTTTTGTTGTCTCCGTATTTTCAAATTTATTGATATCTCTTGAAGAATTAAACCCAAATGTTTTTATTATTTCTGGATTTACGTTGTTTCCTAATATTGATATTGCAAATTTATTGTTTACTTTTAATAATTCGTTTGTGTAATTTCTTTTCATTACTGCAACTGATATCAGTGGGTTGTTTCCACCACTTACTTGTGATACTGCATCTACTATACATCCTCCGTTTTTTGTTGTTAATACATACATTCCTTGTGTTATTTTTCTTGTTATATTTATATTCTTCATATTTTCATCTTCCTTATTTTATTGATATTCAATAACATCTGCCCATTTATGAAGCAAATCTCTATCTTCATTACCATCAGCAAGCTGAACAGCAGCAACAATTGGAATCCATCTTTGAATATTAGACTTCTCTATTCCACTCTTTTCTGAGAACAAATTCAAATACTTCTCTGCTAAAGTATCTTTTCCTTCTAAAGAAAATATCAAATAAGTTCTAGCAGCATCAGCTGCGCTATTTCCCATAGTTACGTGCGCCCAGTCAATAACATATGCTGTACCATCTTCTTTTATAATTACATTACTTGGATTATAATCACCGTGGCATAAACTTAAGTCGCTTTTCATTCCTTCTAGTCTTTGTAATAAGTCATATTTTGTATCTTCATTTACATCTGCTGAATTAATTTTTCTTCTATATTTTTCTTTCATTCTATTTAGTAATGGTACTTTATTTGATAGTATTTCTAGTTGAACTTCTACAAATTTGTTTAAATATTCGTCTTCTTTTTCTGGATTTTCTTCCATTAATTTATCAAGCGGTTTTCCTTCAATATGTTCTGATACTAATGCCCATCTATTGTCTATCTTACTGATTTCAAGAAGTTTTGGAACTTTTAATTCTGTTCCTTCTTCTACTCTTGCTTGATTTAGTGCTTCGTTTAAGATACTTGCTTTTGAATAATTCTCTATAAATAGTTTTACTGTTTTATCATTATCTTTATATACAGTTTTTGTTTTTCTTTCTACTATTGGATTATCTAAATTTATATACATTATTGTTTACCTCCATAATATGCTTCTAAATACATTTCTTTAATTTCGCTCATAAGTGGTAATCTTGGGTTAGCACCTGTACATTGGTCGTCAAATGCTTGCTCTGTCATTTCGTCTAATTTTTCTAAGAAATATGCTTCGTCAACTCCATAATCTTTAATTGTCTTTTTTATTCCTATTTTCTCTTTTAATTCTTCTATTGCATTAATTAGATTTTCCAAACTTTGCTCATCTGTTTCTCCACCAAAACCTAAGCATCTTGAAACATATGCATATTTTTCTAATGTATGTGGGTGGTCATATTGTGGAAATGTTCCCATTTTTGTTGGTACTTCAGCGCTATTAAATCTTAATACAATATTTATCATTATTGCATTTGCTACACCATGTGGTAAGTGATGAAATGCTCCTAGTTTGTGAGCCATTGAGTGACATACTCCTAGGAATGCATTTGCAAAAGCCATTCCTGCCATTGTTGCTGCATTTGCCATTTTTTCTCTTGCTTCTGGGTCATTTGCTCCATTTTCATAAGCTCTTGGTAAATATTTAAATATATTTTTTAAACTTTCTATTGCTAATCCATCTGTATATTCTGTAGCCATCATTGAAGCTAATGCTTCTAAATTGTGTGTTACAGCGTCTATTCCTGATGCTGATGTTAATCCCTTTGGTGCATCCATCATCATATTGCTGTCTACTATTGCCATTTTAGGCATTAGTTCATAATCTGCTAATGGATATTTTGTACCTGTTTTTTCGTCTGTTATTACTGCAAAAGGTGTTACTTCTGAACCTGTTCCAGCTGATGTTGGAATTGCTATAAAGTATGCTTTTTCACCCATTTTAGGGAATGTGTAAACTCTTTTTCTAATGTCCATAAATCTCATTGCCATATCCATAAAGTCTACTTCTGGGTGTTCATATAATACCCACATTATTTTTGCTGCATCCATCGCAGAGCCTCCACCTACTGCTATAATGCAATCTGGCTTGAAGTTATTCATAGCTTTTGCTCCTTGTTTAGCACTTGCAAGTGTAGGGTCTGGCTCAACATTTGAGAATGTTGTATGCATAATTCCCATTTCATCTAATTTGTCTGTTATTGGCTTTGTATAACCATTTTCAAATAGAAATGTGTCTGTTACTATAAATGCTTTCTTTTTACCTATTACATTTTTTAATTCTTCTAAGGCTACTGGTAAGCAACCTCTTTTTATATATACCTTTTCAGGTGCTCTAAACCAAAGCATATTTTCTCTCCTTTCGGCTACTGTTTTTATATTTAATAAATGTTTTATTCCTACGTTTTCTGATACTGAATTTCCACCCCAAGAACCACAACCAAGTGTTAGTGATGGTGCTAATTTGAAGTTGTATAAATCGCCAATTCCACCTTGTGAAGATGGTGTATTTATTAAAACTCTGCAAGTTTTCATTGCTTTATAAAATTTTTCTAATTTTTCTTGTTCTGTTATTGTATTTATATAAATTGATGATGTGTGCCCTAGACCACCATCTTCAACTAAATGTGCTGCTTTTTCTATACTATCTTCAAAATCTTTTGCTTTGTACATAGCTAAAACTGGAGATAATTTTTCATGTGCAAATTCTTCTGATATATCTACACTTTCTACTTCACCTATTAATATTTTTGTTTCTTCTGGCACTTCTACTCCTGCTAGCTTAGCTATTGTATGGGCTTTTTGTCCAACTATTTTAGCATTTAACGCACCATTTATAATTATTGTTTTTCTTACTTTTTCTGTTTCTTCTGGATTTAAGAAATAGCAACCTCTTCTTTCGAATTCTGTTCTTACTTCATCATAAATTTTATCTAACACAATTACTGATTGTTCTGATGCACATATCATTCCATTATCAAATGTTTTTGAATGAATTATAGAATTTACTGCTAAAAGAATATCTGCTGAGTCATCTATAATTGCTGGTGTATTTCCCGCACCAACTCCTAGTGCTGGTTTTCCACTTGAATATGCAGATTTAACCATTCCTGGTCCACCTGTTGCAAGTATTGTATCTGCTGATTGCATTAATGTATTTGTAAATTCTAATGATGGTACATCTACCCATCCAATTATTCCTTCTGGTGCCCCTGCTTTTACTGCTGCTTCTAAGACTATTCTTGCTGCTTCAATTGTTGATTTTTTTGCTCTTGGATGTGGGCTTATTATTATTCCATTTCTTGTTTTTAAAGCAATCAATGTTTTAAAAATTGCTGTTGATGTTGGATTTGTTGTTGGTATAACTGCCGCAATTAGACCAATTGGTTCAGCAATTTTCTTTATTCCATATGCTTTGTCTTCTTCTATTACTCCACATGTTTTTTCATCTTTATATTTGTTGTAAATATATTCTGCTGCATAATGATTTTTAATTATTTTATCTTCTACTGCTCCCATTCCAGTTTCTTCAACTGCCATTTTTGCAAGTGGTATTCTTGCTTGGTTTGCAGCTATTGCTGCTGATAGAAAAATTTTGTCAACTTGTTCTTGTGTATAGCTGGCAAATTCTTTTTGTGCCTTTTTTACATTGTCAATTAAATCTTTCAGCTTTTCTGAGCTATCTACTATTTTGCTTTCTTCACTCATTTTGTTCCTCCTTAGACTTCTTTTTATTTAATTATGTCCAATTTTCTCTTTTTGTAATCTCTCCGTTTCATATTATCATAACTTTTATTCTTTGTACATATAAAAAACTGCAATTTTTAAAATTGCAGTCTTTTAGCTTTATATTATACAAGATTTTTATCAACTTGAGATGCCATAGTTACTAAAAACCATATAGCAAAGGCAAATGCTAGTACATAGAATATTACTAAAAGCACTCCCCCGACATATATTGATACATTTAGTATATAGCAAATCCATTTTATTGTATACATATTAATAGATGCCATTCCTTTTTCATAACTATTATTTTTTGCTTGTATTATTTCTGCACTTGGAATTTGATACAATTCTGATAGTTCATATATCATATCTAAATCAGGATACTTTAACCCTATCTCCCACTTTTTTATATCCTTTTCTGTTATTTGTTTATTTGGTAATTTTGAAGCAACTTCTACATAAGTCCATCCTTTTTCTTTTCTTAGTCTGGATAATAATTCTTCTAAACATTCTCCTATTTCTTTTCTTTTTTTCTTCATATATTTCCCCTTTTTTATTTTGTATGATTTACTATAATTATATATTTCTATTAATAATTTGTCTATTGTTTTTCTGTATTATATTTAGTTTTTTGACAATACGAAAAATCACTTCTATTATTTAGAAGTGATTTATATAGTCTAAATTATTTCTATATACTTCATTAATTGTATTTTTAAAACTACTCGGCTACGAGCACACTACGAAATCCAAAAGGATATTCAGCAATTCCATTAGAGTCAATTAATCCGAATCAGTCCGATACGAGAAGCACTATTCCAATCTCCACCACGTAGAAAGAAAGTTTCTCTCGCTCCGGTAATCAGCATCTAGTGCTTGTCCAAACCACGCATTAGCTTCACCTACATCACTTGAAACTTCATATATTGCATCTCCAAATATCTTACTAAATCCTGGATAAGCTGAGATAAATTCCTTATAGTCTAATGTTGTTGGATTGTATGGATATGCTGTTGCCAAGTATGTTGATTGACCATTTGCAAATGCTCCACCATATTTCGTTAAATCTGATACTCCTTCTACATTTAGATATATTGAAGTATATTCTGATAAACATCCACCCATATCATATATTCCATATATATTTCCCGTTGTACTTGATTTTGTCCCATTTCCTGTATCTTTTCCATTTTCTACATTGTTCCATGCATATGATGTTCCAT
>CANSPP010000003.1 GCA_947648905.1 uncultured Clostridium sp.
ATATTCTTCTGCTACTGCTGATAACTCTGTTTTAAATTTTGCTTCTCCTGCTTTTGTAATTGTTCCATTATCTCCTGTAAGTGTTGCTATTGTTACACCTGCTAGTATTAATAATACTATTATTGTTATTACTAGTGATATCAATGTAATACCTTTTGATTTGGTTTGTTTCATCTTTCAAAACTCCTTCTTTTGTTTTACTCTATCTTTTGTTATTATTTACAATACTATTTTCATTTTACACATAATTATGTAATTAGTCAATACGATAGTTGCTTAAATTTTATGTTTTTATGCGCATTATGTCAATGTCTAACTCATTACTTTTATCAAGAAATAAAAACAAGTTATCAGGTTTTTTATCTACCATTTTAACTTGTTTTTACTTTGTTATATATCCATTTGACTTCCCAAAAAAGTTGCAGCAGATTGAGCTACCTTTTTTTCCACTTCGTCCATTTTTTTATTTGCTTCTTTTGACATAAGAATAACAGTTCCAATTGTATCTCCATTAGAAATTATAGGATAAACTACTTGTGCATTATTTCTTCTTTCATTGTTATCATTTTTAGTAATTGGCATTGCTAAATCGCTATTTTCTTTACTTGTATAAACTTCTTTATCTTCCATTAATTGTTCTAATTCTTTACTTACATCTTGTTCTAAAAATTCTTTTTTTGAACCACCAGATACAGCAATTATAGTATCTTTGTCTGTTATGCAAGCAATATGACCCGTTGTTTTTGATAATGTTTCGGCATATCCAGAAGCAAATTCAGAAAGTTCTCCTATTGGTGAATATTTTTTTAGAATTACTTGTCCTTCTCTATCTGTAAAAATTTCTAATGGGTCACCTTCTTTAATTCTTAATGTTTTTCTTATTTCTTTTGGGATAACAACTCTTCCTAAATCATCTATTCTTCTTACAACTCCTGTTGCTTTCATAATTTTCCTCCTTTATAAATTTATGTCTACTTTTATTATTTCAAATAAGGAAAAAATTATTCATTTTTTATAAATTTATCTTTAAAAGAAATTCTTATAAGAAAATGGACCAAATTTATTAAATAAATTTGGCTCATTTATATATTTAATTTTCTTCAACGGCTTCTTCCGTTTCTTCTTTTTTAGGTAAAAAACTAATTTTATACTTTGATAATATATAATCTAAACTTTTTGAAAATTCTTTAAGCATAACAATTTTTATTGTAGTATCTTTGCCCTTTAGATAATCATCAACTATTTGCTTTAACTGTTTTATATTCTTCATTTCTGGTTCAATCTTTTTAGGATATTTATCAGCTCTATTTTCTAATTTTTCTTTCAATAAAACTATGTCTTCATTGCTAGCACAAGAAATTCTTTGGAATAATTGGAATGGGTCATAATATTTAAAAATTGGAATTTCCATACATTCTCTATCAAATTTCTCGAAGAATTGTTCCATTTTCATTGGTATACATTTCATTGTTTCCTCTGCTTTTTCTGTATACATTTTATCTAGTAGTTGGCTATTTAATACATTAAAATGTTTTAAAATTTCGTCCATATCTTCTGCCACTTCTTCAATTGCTATTTTTCCAAGCTCTTCTTTTACATTTGGGCAATAGTTAGAAGATAGTGCTGCCATATTCATTCCTGTAAAGAATATATTTTTTAATGTTTTTAGGTCATATTCTATTAAATCTTTTCTAGAAAAGTAACTAAAGTACGCAAATAGTTTTACAGTATCTATTAAGTTCACTTTTCCTTCTTTTACATCTTCTATTACTTCTTTTATAACACCATCAAATTGGTCATCAGAAATTTTCCAATATTCTTCTGTTAATAGTCTTCTATATCCTGGTAGATTTTCTGTATCAACTGTGCTTATTATTGCCTCCATATTCTCTTTAAAGATTTTCATATCAAATATACGTGTTCTAATGTAATATTCAATAAATTTGAAAAATCTATATTCTGATTTAAAGTTGTAATAATAGTTGCTATCAAATTCTTTAATATAAAATTGTCTGTTATCCATTAAAATTCTTGAAGATACTAATATTGATTTGTATTCTTCATTGTCTTTAATGTTAATAAATTTATCTTTTGTTATTTTTCCTGCTTTTATTTCAAATGAAATTGCTATTGTGAATATTAACATTGTTTGCATTACTCTGTGGTTTATATTTGGATATGATTTGTTTACCATTTCATATATTTTCTTGAAGTCATTTAATGCATGTTTTAATATTCTTAAGTTTCTTGTTCCACTTTTATTAAATGTTGATATTATTAGACCTGTGTTTTCTCTTAAAAATCTAATTAGGTCTGGGTTGTTCTCATATCGCATTAAAATTCCATTTATAATATAATCAAATTTCGGTGCATATTCAAAAGTTTCACCTATTAATTTTTCTTTTATTCTTTCATAGTCATTCGCTTTGTCAAAAACATGCTCAATTTTATCTTGAATTTTTTCTACCATTGGTTTGTCTGTTTTATTTAACTCGTCTTGTTTATCTAATAAGTAAGTAGCTATAAAAGTTTTCATTTCAAGATTTGAACTTTTTAGTTTTGTTGATAATTCTTTTTCATTACATATAATTATAGTTTTTATATGGTCATGCTCAACAAAGTTGTTAATATACCCTAATATATCTATAACATCCACATTAGCTCTCTCTAAGTCGTCAAAACAAAGAACTTTATCGCTTGTTGAGAAGAATTCTCCATAATCTACTTTGCTTCCGTTTTCAGTTACTCCAAAGAAGTTTGCCATATCAATTCCTGTTTTTGCATATTCTGGAATTGTCGATTGTCCATTTGCATCCATGAATTTTCTTAGGTTCTTATCCATAAGTTGTGTTGTTTCTATAAATATTTTTTTGCTTATTTCTTCTAGGTTTGATATTCCATATAGTGACATATATATTGTTGTGTATCTTTTCCCATTTAATTGCATAGATTCTATTTTTTTTCTGATTTTATTATTCCAAAAATGAGTTTTTCCGTGAACCCCATTCACCATTAATCATAATTGCATAATCAGTATAATCTGACCTTACATAGTCTAATATGCTTTCAACTAAATCTTCCATTCATTTTCCTCCTTTGTTATGTCCAACTTTCTCAATCTTTTGCAATTGTAAATACATCTATTTCTTTTGGATTTGCTGTGCTTAAAATTTTGCAACATTCATTTGCTGTGCTTCCTGTTGTGTAGATATCATCTAAAAATAAAATTTTTTTGTTTTTTAATCTTTCTGGGTGTATTAATTCATATGCTCCTTGTATATTTCTCTGTCTTTCTTCTTTGTTTAATTTACTTTGTTCTATAATATTTTTAGTTTTATAAAGACAATTATTCTCTAAAGTTATTCCTATACTCTTTGCTATTTCTTTCGATAATAGGTAACTTTGGTTATATCCTCTTTGTTTATTTCTTTTTTTATTGATTGGAGCTGGTATAATTGTATCATAAGATTTTAAAATTTTAAAGAATTTTTCATTTTTTAACAAAAAATTTACAATTGTCTTATATAAATAAGATTTATCATTAAATTTGTAATCTAAAATTACTTTTCTTATCATTCCCTGATATTCAAAAATATATAAATGTTGTCTGAAATAATTATTTTCATATTTATCAATACTAAATTTTGCTTGTGTCTCTAAGTGTTTTTTACATTTGTTACATAAAAAGTTTTCATTCAACTTTCCACAAATTCCACACGTTGGTGGATAAATTATATTCAAAATTTTTTCGATTTTTATTCACTTCCTTTTGGGTAATTTGGGGACGTTTCTCTTTTGTCCCTATCTTGTTAAAATTTGACTTTTATGTTGATTTATAGTATAATTTTATTATGATATTTTTATCATTTCCCATATTCACTTATTTGTGAGCGGGATAGAAGGAGAAAATTTATATGAAAAAATTTTTTGACTACATTATGCGGAAGCCTGAATGTTTGACCTATTTAGTCCTGGTATGTTCTTTATTAGCATTAATATTTGTACATATCGCTTCAATCTTAGCAATTTGTTTACTTATAATATGTGGATTAATTTCTTTAATTGAAGTTGTGCTTTATCTTAAACTGGGAAAAATAGATACTTGGTCATGTATTGTAGCATTATGTGCTTTTTCCGCAGCTTTTTATCTATTTACAACAATGTAAATTTTCTTTAAAAGAGACCTATTAAATGGTCTCTTTTATTTTGTATTCTAGCCCCGTGTTACGTTTTTTGCTATCAACATTTTGAATCATAAAATCTATAACTTTTTCATTTCCAATTATAATTAACATTTTCTTTGCTCTAGTTATTCCTGTATATAGCAAGTTTCTTGTTAGTAGCATTGGTGATGATGGTGGTATAGCCATTATTACTACATCAAATTCGCTTCCGTTGTGCTTTATGTATTGTTATTGCATAACTGTGTTCTATTTGGTCTAATTCTGAAAATTCATAATATGCAACTTTATCGTCGTCAAATCTAATTTCTACTTGTTTTTCCCTTTCATTCACTTCTGTAATTGTTCCTATTTCTCCATTAAATACTCCGCTTCCCATTTCTTTTATTCCATAGTTTTCTTTTTCCCAATATATATCATAATTATTCTTTATTTGCATAACTCTATCGCCTGCTCTAAATATTGCTCCCATACTTGCTTTTTCTGGTAAATTATTAATATTGGGATTTAATTGTTCTTGTAAAACTTTATTTAATTCTTTTGTTCCGTAGCATTCCTTTTTTTGTTGGAGATAATACTTGTATGTTTTGGAAAAAGTCATAATTTCCGTATCTTTCTAATCTTCCTGTGCATAATGAAACTACTTGTGCTAACATTTTCTCCTGTGAAGTTTCTTTTATAAAGAAAAAGTCTTCATCTGTTCCTTCTTCTTCTCCTTTTTGAATAAATCCTTCTCCATTGTTTACCTTGTGCGCATTTAGTATAATTTTGCTTTTTGCAGCTTGTCTGAATATTTTGTCTAAGTGTATGGTTGATATTTCTTCTGAATTTATTAAATCTTTTAATACACTTCCTGGTCCTACTGATGCAAGCTGATCTACATCTCCTACTAACACTAGCTTTGTTCCTTGATATACACATTTTAATAAATAGCTTAATAAAAACATATCTACCATTGAAACCTCATCAACTATGATTACATCTGCATCTATTGGTGCACCTTCATAATTAGTTGTATTTTTATAAAGACTATCTTCATCAATTTTTCCAATTTCTAATAGCCTATGTAATGTTGAAGCTTCTTTCCCTGTTGTTTCTGTCATTCTTTTTGCAGCTCTTCCTGTTGGTGCAGCTAAAATTACTTTTTTGCCTTTTTCTTCATATATTTCTATTATATTTTTTATAATTGTTGTCTTTCCTGTTCCTGGTCCACCTGTTATTATTGTAACATTGTTGTCATTTACTAATTCTAATGCTTCTTTTTGTTTTTCTGATAATTCTATTTTTGAGTTTTCTTCTACTTTTTTTAATTCTGTTTTTAAATTTGCTACTTTTTTTATATTCTTAGCTTTTTGTAATCTTTTTATTAAAAATGCTATTTCTGCCTCTGTATTGTAAAATGCATATAAGTATACATATTCTAGCTTCTCGCGTTTTTCAACTACTATTTCGTTTTTTACTTTTAAATTGATAATTCCGTCTTCTACATTTTCTGTTGAAACATCTAATAAGTTTATTACAAATTCTATAAGATTTTCTTTTAATACACAAGAATGCCCATTATATGTGCTTCTAATTAGCCCATACTTTATACCACTTGCAACTCTCTTTTCATTATCATAACTTATTCCTAAATCTAGCGCCATTTGGTCTATTTGCTTAAAGTCTACTCCTCTTGTTAATTCTATTAAAATGTATGGATTTGCTTCTATTTCTTCTATTGCCTTTGTACCAAATAAATCAAATACTTTTTTAGCGTGCTCTGCTCCTATTCCAAACCTCTCTAAAAAACCTACTATTTGCCATACTTCCCAATTTTCTATAAAACTTTCTGACATTTCTTTTGCTTTTGATTTTGAAATTCCTCTTATTTCTGCTAATCTTTCTGGTTCATATTTGAATATGTGTATTGTTTCTTCTCCAAATGTCCTTATTATCCTTTTGGCTGTTGCTTCACCTATTCCTTTTATGTTTCCATTTGCTAAATACTTTTCTAATGCTCCCAATGTTTGTGGCATCATTTTTTCAAATGTATCTATTTTAAATTGTGTTCCATATTCTTTGTGTTCTACATACTTTCCAATTAGTTTTAATGTATCACCTGGATTTACAAATGGTAAATACCCTACAACTGTTGTTGTCTCTTCCTCTGTTTCAAATTCTGCTATGGTATAACTATTTATTTCATTTTTGTATATAATGTCTTCTATTTGTCCTATTATTTCCATTTATTCCTCCTAAATTTTGTCTTTTTTTAGTTTATCATAATCTTTATATATTTTCAAGAACCTCTTTAGTTTCATTTTCTGCCAAAAAGGTCCGTCCCCAATGGCATAAAAAAAAAGACAGAATTATCTGCCTTTTTCCTTGACTGAGAAGAAAAAACCTACGCAAAAATGGTCTCCTTCTGGAACATAATGTTCCTTTTTGAAATTTGCCATTTCTGGAATTTTCCCCGGATGTTTGTGTGACCAGTTCCCATTTTCATCTCTTCTCAGAAAGTGATAGTATCCGTCATGAATACCTCTTTTCAGATAGATTATATACTCTCCCTTTTCAGGTTCATAATTTTCATCTACCTGCTTGATTTCAAGTCCGAAGTAATTTCCTTCTTCTATCACAGTTGAGATAAGTTCTTCATTGGTTGCATTATATTTCCGCCTTTTACCAATAAAGTCTCCTACTAAAGCAAAATATCCATATTTTGCATTTAGTGCATAGGGCCAGCATCCCTGCCATTTTAGTTTGTCACCCTTGAACCGTTTTGGAAAAAATTTAGGCGGTTCCTTGAACCTCCGATTGTGCTTTTCCTTCTCTACTTCAATATTCATTGGTCTGTACCTCCCTCGGTCTCTTTGTTTATTATACCATAATTTAACATAAAGTGCAATGATTAATGCTTTTTTTATACATCTTTTATACTAGTTTACTTTTATGTTTCATCTACACTATCCATTATTTCTTTGCATTCTTTCCAACTTAGCACTTCTAAACATTCATATTCTGCTGATAATTTTCTTGCTATTTCTTCTGTATTATCTGTAGACTTTAAATCTGCTAATATAATATTTTTTACATATTCTTCTTTTCCATATAATAGTTTGAATAGTATTGAACGTAAAAATCCTTCTATTTTATCTTCTTGGTTTTTTGTTGCTATTATTAAGTATATTCCATCAGATTTAAAGTTTGTATATGTACTTATATATATAATATTTTTTATAATTTCAAATAAACCATAAAAAGCTAATGTCCAAAATATGGTATTTAGTATAAATTCCATTTTCCCAGCCTCCTATGGTTTATTATATGTTTGTTTTTTATTTGTGACACTTTTTTGGACTGTCCCAAAAAGTTAAAAAAATAAACTGCTATTTGTAATAACAGTTCATTCTTTACTAATTATATTAATTGTAATATTGCAACTTCTGCTCCGTCTCCTCTTCTTGGTCCAGCTTTGATTATTCTTGTGTATCCACCTACGTTTTTACCAGCGTAGTTTGGAGCTATTTCGTTGAATAATTTTGATGTTAAGTCAACACCATTAACTTTATTTAATGTTTTCATCATTTTTCTTCTAGCATTTAATCTAGATGGCATATCTTTTTGTCTTTTTTCAGTAGTTTCTTCTTTTACTACTTTTAGGTATTCTTTACCGTTTTTGCTTTTTACTAATTCTGTTTCTTTGTTACCTTTTGCATCTAGTTTTGCTTTTACTACTTTAACATCTACCATTTCGAAATTGTCTTTTTCTTTTATTGCAAGTGCTATTAAGCTATCAGCTATTGCTTTTACTTCTTTTGCTCTTGCAAGTGTTGTTTCAACTTTTCCGTGCATGATAAGGTCTGTTGTTAAAGTTTTAAGCATTGCCATTCTTATATCTGTTGGTCTACCTAATTTTCTATTTGTTGCCAATTTTTTCACCTTCCTATTCCTTTATTATTCGTCTTCGTTTGCAAAGTCTAGTCCTAATGAACGTAGTTTTGCTGTTACTTCATCAAATGATTTTTTACCTAAATTTCTTACTTTCATCATTTCAGATTCAGATTTATTTGTTAAGTCTTCAACTGTAGCAATTCCAGCTCTTTTTAGACAGTTGAATGATCTTACAGATAATTCTAATTCTTCTATTGACATTTCTAATACTTTTTCTTTTTTAGATTCTTCTTTTTCTATCATTACTTGTGTATTTTTTGTAGCTTCTGATAGGTCTATGAATAGTTCTAAGTGTCCTGTCATTACTTTTGCAGCTAAACTTAGTGCTTCGTGTGCTTTTATACTTCCATCTGTCCAAACTTCTATAGTTAGTTTGTCGTAGTCTACCATTTGTCCAACTCTTGTGTTTTCCACTTGGTAGTTTACTTTTTTAACAGGAGTATAAATTGAGTCTATTGGAAGTACTGATATGTCTTGATTTGGTTTTTTGTTCTTTTCTGCAGAGTTATATCCTCTACCTCTATCAGCTGTCATTTCCATTTTTAGGCTTCCACCTTCAGAAACTGTAGCTATATGTAAGTCTGGATTTAGTATTTCAACTGTTCCATCTGTTATAATGTCACCAGCTGTAACTTCTCCTTCTCCTTTAAAGTCTATTCTTAATATTTTTTCTTCAACTTCATCAAATTTTAATCTTACATTTTTCAAGTTTACAATTATTTCTGGTACATCTTCTACTACGTTTGAGATACCTGAAAATTCATGTAATACTCCATCAATTTTTACACTTGTTATACTGCATCCAGGAAGTGATGAAAGTAAAATTCTTCTTAAAGAATTTCCTATTGTTACTCCATAACCTCTTTCTAATGGTTCGCATACAAATTTTGCATAGTTTTTTGTATCGTCAACCTCTAGACATTCAATATTTGGCTTTTCAAATTCTATCATTTTTACCTCCTAATATTTGAGAATTACTCTCAAACTTTTTAAACTATTTAGGTTTTTCTTAAAGTAAATTCTAAAAGTTTTTATTAACCCTTTTATATTACTTATAATTATTATTTTGAGTAAAGCTCTACTATTAAATGTTCTTCAATTGGAATATCAACATCTTCTCTAGACGCTAATCTAATTACTTTACCACTTAATTTTTCGCTGTCTTTTTCAAGCCAAGCAGGTACTGGTCTTTTTGCTGATTCTTCTACATTGATTTTTATAGTAGCGTTGTCTTTTTTGCTTTCTCTAACTGTGATTACATCTCCTGCTTTTACTAGGTAAGATGGTATATCTACTCTTTTTCCGTTTACTTCGAATTGTGCGTGATTTACAAATTGTCTTGCTTGTGCTCTTGATGTTCCAAATCCTAATCTGTAAACTACGTTATCTAATCTACTTTCTAATATTTGTAATAAGTTTTCACCTGTTACTCCTTTTTTATTAGAAGCCATTTCAAAGTATTTTCTAAATTGTTTTTCTCCAACTCCATAATATGCTTTTGTTTTTTGTTTTTCTCTTAATTGAGTACCGTATTCAGAAAGTTTTGCTCTTTTTTGTCCGTGTTGTCCTGGTGCGTAGTTTCTTCTTGAAATACTACATTTATCAGAATAACATCTTTCACCTTTTAAGAACAATTTTTGTCCTTCTCTACGGCATCTACGACATTGTTCGTCTTTATATCTTGCCATTTTTTTACTCCTTTCAATGATTTTTTACACTCTTCTTCTTTTTGGTGGTCTACATCCGTTGTGTGGTATTGGTGTTACGTCTTTAATTGCACTTATTTCTAAACCTGCTGTTTGAAGTGCTCTAATTGCAGCTTCTCTTCCAGCTCCTGGTCCTTTAACAAATACTTCTACTGATTTTAATCCGTGTTCCATTGCAGCTTTTGCAGCTGTTTCTGCAACTTGACCTGCAGCAAATGGTGTGCTTTTTCTTGAACCTTTGTATCCTAGTTCTCCAGCACTTCCCCATGCTATTGCATTTCCTTGTGTATCTGTAATTGTAACTATTGTATTATTGAAACTAGAATGAATATGTGCTGCACCTTTTTCAATGTTTTTTCTATTTCTTCTAGCTACTTTTTTTGTTGTTACGTTTTTAGCCATTTTGCTTTTTCCTCCTTATTCAAATTTGATATTTGATTATGAATTATTTCTTAGATTTGCTAACTAACTTTCTAGGACCTTTTCTAGTTCTAGCATTAGTTTTAGTTCTTTGACCTCTAACTGGTAATCCTTTTCTATGTCTTAAACCTCTGTAGCATCCAATTTCTGTAAGTCTTTTGATGTTTAATGCTACTTCTCTTCTTAAATCACCTTCAACAGTATAAGCTTCGTCAATTACTTTTCTTATATCGTTTACTTGATCATCTGTTAAGTCTTTTATTCTAGTATCTGGGTTTACTCCAGCTTTTTCAAGAATTTTTCTAGAGCTTGATACACCTATTCCATAAATGTATGTAAGTCCTATTTCTACTCTTTTTTCTTTAGGTAAGTCTACTCCTGCTATACGAGCCATATTTTTTTGCACCTCCAAAATATTATTTGTTTTTTTATTAGTTGTTTGTTTTAAGTTTTCTAAAGGTGAAATGCACTAGCGTTTACTCTAGCCTCTTTAGAATTCTTTAAAACATATATATAAACACAAATTTGATATGTAACCCCTAAAATATTTTTCAGGGTTCACAGCCGCTACCTAATTTGTGTTGTTAACTTGTTTTAGGATTATTATCCTTGTCTTTGTTTGTGTTTAGGGTTTTCGCAAATAACTCTAATTACACCTTTTCTTTTTATTACTTTGCATTTATCGCATATTGGTTTTACTGATGGTCTTACTTTCATTACCTAGCACCTCCTTGGTTTTGCTTTGTTTATATATTTTTGGGTTAATTTTTTACTTCATTTGTTTTTATTTAGCTCTCCATGTAATTCTTCCTCTTGTTAAGTCATATGGTGAAAGTTCTACTTTTACCTTGTCTCCAGGTAAAATTTTAATGTAGTTCATTCTTAATTTACCTGATATATGAGCTAATATTTGATGTCCGTTTTCAAGTTCTACCTTGAAGTTTGTATTTGGTAAGGCTTCTACTACTGTGCCTTCTACTTCTATAACATCTTCTTTTGCCATTTTTTCCCTCCTATTAAGAGTTTTTTAGTAGTCATTATGTAAAATTTGGCAATTACACATAATAACTACTTTATTATACATCAACATTAAAGGATTGTCAACACTTCTGGCTCTTTTTCTGTAATTAAAATTGTATTTTCATAATGTGCAGCCAAACTTCCATCTTCTGTTACAATTGTCCAGCCATCATCAAGCTCTAAAATATTGTGCTTTCCTTGTATAACCATTGGCTCTATTGCAAGTGTCATACCTGGTTCTAATCTAATTCCTTTGCCTGCTTTTCCGTAATTTGGAATTCCTGGGTCTTCGTGCATTTCTCTACCAATTCCATGTCCTTGGAATTCTCTAACTACTGAATATCCTTGTGAATGAACATATTCCCCAATTGCGTGACATACATCACCAATTCTGTATCCTGGTTTTGCATATTTTATTCCTTCAAAAAATGCTTGTCTAGTAACTTCTACTAATCTTTTTGCTTCTTTTGATACATTTCCTACCATAAATGTTCTTGCTGCATCTCCGTTAAATCCATTTTTTAAAGCTACTGTATCTACGCTTACTATATCTCCATCTTTTATGATTTTATTTTTTGACGGAATTCCGTGTATTACTTCGTCATTAATTGATACGCATAATGATGCTGGATATGGTGGCACACCTCTTATTCCAATGTCATATCCTTTTTCTGCTGGAATTGCACCTTCTGCCCTTATAATCTTTTCTGCTATTTGGTCTAATTCCCATGTTGACATTCCTGGTTTTATTTCTTTTTCTAATTTATCGTATAAAACGGCTACAACTCTACAAGCTTCTCTCATTAGTTCTATTTCTTTTTTTGATTTGATTGTTACCATTTTGACGCCTTCTTTCTAATTTATTTATTATTTTCTATATACTCTATTACATCTTCTGCTACGTCTTTACCTAATTTATTAATACTTTTACTAACTAGAGCTGAATATAAGTTTCCTTTTTTCTCATAGTATTCTACAAGTGGACTTGTTTGTTCAAAATAACTATTTAATCTTGATTTTACTGTTTCTACATTATCATCTTTTCTTGTTATTAATTCGTGTCCACATACGTCACAGATTCCTTCTTTTTTTGGTGGATTTAATGTTATATTATATACTGTTTTACATTCTTGATTTGAACATACTCTTCTATTTACTATTCTTTCTATTATTTCTTCTTCTGGTGTTGTTAAATTTATAACCATATCTACTTTTTTATTTTCTTTTTCTAACATTTTGTCTAATTCTTCTGCCTGTTTTACTGTTCTTGGAAAACCATCTAGTATAATTCCTTCTTGTACATCTTTTTCTTTTAATCTATTTTCTACTAGTCCAATTGTTACATCATCTGGAACTAAAGCTCCTTTTGATATATAGCTTTCTGCTAATTTTCCTAGTTCTGTCCCTTCTTTTATATGTTTTCTAAAAATGTCCCCTGTTGATACTTGTGGTATTTTTAATCTTTCTGCTAAAATACTTGCAATTGTTCCTTTACCTGTTCCTGGTGCTCCTAACATTATAATATTCATATTTTTTATATCCTCCTTGTCAAAAAATTTCGCCCCTAATTTTGTTAGAGGCTTAATTCCTTTTTTAACATTTATATTTTAGCTTATTTGAACTATTTTGTCAATCACATATTTACAGTTTCTATCATTATATGTTATAATTATTGTTGTAGAGCAAAAATAGATGGAGGTATAAATATGTCATTAGTATATGAAGATGAAACAAATCAAGCTCTTTTTCAAAATAATTGTTTAGCATTAACTATCAGAAAAGAATATCAAATTCAAACAACATACAAAATATTTAATAAAAGCTTAACAGTTAGTTTTAAATCTATATTTGCTGGAGCTGTATTGACAATACTAAATATATTTATTTAAATTTTTTATCTAGTTTTTGAATTTGTTTTTGAGTATAAATTACAAATTCATTTTTTTCGCCCACTTGACCTATATGATTACCATATCTAGTAATTTCCTCTTTTAGTTTCTTTAGTTCTTCCTGACTTTTTACTTTTTTAAATTGTGGTTTAAAATATTCTGTATAACATAATTTTTGTACTGCTAAAAAATGATTTTGGATTTCTCCGAGTGTATATTTTTATTCTTTTTTCAATCATTTTTCTATTTTTTATGTTTTTTTCTTTTTTCAAAATTCTTCTGTCGCTAGCAATTTTATCTCTTGCATTCATCATCTTATCAAATGAATTTCTTAAAAAGTCATATGATTTCTTTCCTGCAAATTTTTCAAACGCTTCTTTGAAATCATCTGTGTTTTCTAATATACTTGTTAACAATTCTTTGTAACCTAATACATATGTTATTTGTTGCAATAATGCGCACAAGATTGGAAACGATTTATTTTGAATTGCTTTTACTTTTATTCCAAAGTAATTTGTATTTTCTTGTTTTTTGTTAAATACAACAGAAATTATGAGCTGTATAGCAACCTCGTTTATGGCAAGGCCAGTTATTTTATATCCATGCAATTTGCATAGTCCCATTTGTTCTGGCATTGCCCCTATGTTGTTTTCTTGGTTGCATTGTATGTAGTGAATTATCTCATGAAACATTATTTCATCTATTTCTTTTATGTTTTCTTCATCTCTCATATATATTGAGTTTGTAGAAACTATATAATTAACATTTGTATATTTTTCTGGTATTTTTGCTAAATACATTTTTGATTTTATAATATGCTCATACATATAGTTTCCATCAAAATCAACCATTATTGTTTCTATTTTTTTTATAACTTCTGTTGCTATTTGCTCTATCTCACTTTGCGTAAGTTCTCTGATAGGCTTTATATCATATCTTTTTAGTTCATGATTTTTTTTCATATAGCTATCCTTTCTTCATAAACTTTGTTAATGCTTTTTGTAATTCCTTGAAGTCTATTGGTTTTGATATGTGTTCATTCATTCCAGCTTTTTCTGCTTGAATTATATCGTCCGCAAATGCGTTTGCTGTAACTGCTAATATTACTACACTTCTTGCGTCTCTTCTTGGCAATTTTCTAATACATGATGTTGCTTCATATCCATCCATAATAGGCATTTGTACATCCATTAATATTGCGTCAAAATATCCTTCTACACTGTTTCTGAAAATGTCTACTGCTTGTTTTCCGTCAAATGCTTGTGTTATTTTTACTCCTTGCATTTCAAGTATTTCTGTCGCAATTTCCATATTTAACTCATTGTCTTCTACAAGTAAAATTCTTTTTCCTTTTAATTCTTGTAACTCTTCTTCTCTTTCTTCTTTATTATCTTCTTCTATTTCTTTTATTGTTTCTAATGGTAGTACAATGTAAATTTCGCTACCTTTTCCTGGTTCGCTGTTAATTTCTATTTGTCCATTTAATGTTTGTACATTGTTTTGTACAATTACCATACCTAGTCCTGTTCCACTCATTTCTTCTGAGTGAAATCTAGTTTCTCTTTCAAATGGTACATATATCTTTTTCAAGAATTCTTTACTCATTCCAATTCCGTCATCTATTATTCTAAATGTGTATTTAGAAACGAATTTACCTTCAATTTCATTTATTTCTATACGTACGTTTCCGCCTTTTCTTGTATATTTTAAAGCATTTGATACTATATTGTTTATAATTTGTCTTATCTTTCCCCAATCACTTAAAACATAATCATTCTTTATATTACACTCAATTTCAAAATTTTTCTGTTGTATAAATGCTTGTTCTTTAAATACCATAAGTGTATCTTCCAATGATTTTGTAATATTAAATTGAGTTTTTGTAATTAGTGGCATATTTTCTTCAATTCTAGATACTTCTAATATGTTGTTTATAAGTTCTAATAATTGTGAACTTGATATATTTATTTTTCTTAAATAATCCATTACCCTTTCTTTGTCGTCATGTTGTGATATTGCCATATTAGAGAAGTTTATGATTGCGTTTAATGGTGTTCTCATATCATGAGACATATTTGAGAAAAATCTATTTTTCGTTTGTGTTGCTGACCTCATTGCTGCAAGTGATTCTCGTAAAACTTCTTTTTCTTCTAATTCTTTCTCTTTTCTAGCATCTGCATCTTGGAATGCAAATATAACTTCTGTTCTATTTTTTCTTACATATTCTTCACTATATAGCATTCTAACATTTACCCATTTAAATTCACTATTGAAAGCTCTTCTAAAGTCTCCTCCAAAGCTTTTTACATTATTTCTTACTAATCTACGTATATTCTCTATTGAGAATGTTTCTTTAAATTCTTCATAAGCTTCTTTTTCCATTATATTTTGAGTAAACTCAACAAATGAGTTGTAATCTCCTGTTTGTGGTATAGATTGTATGTATTCTGAGCCTTTTAATATTGTGTATTCTCCTTTTTCAAAGTCTACTAGGTAAAGTGCATAGTATGAGTCACTTAACACATTTGTTATTCTTGAATATAGTGATTTTCCTTTTTCTGCTCTTCTTTCTGAAAATGCTAAGTATACTATTAAAATTGAGAAAAGTACTGTGGTACTATAATAAGCAATTAATATAACTCTGGTGCTGTTTAGCATATCTCCATATGATGTTTTTACAAGAATTTTCCACCCATTGTATGTTTCTATTGTATATAATCCTGCTTTTGAATTTATACGTTCATCTTCTGAAGACAAATTAACAATTTTCTCTTCTTCAATTCCTAATTTTGAATATATTTCATCTATGTGTTTTTCTTCTTCATTTGTTTTTGTGTTTTGCTCACTATCTCCTTGGTGTATTATATTTCCAACTGCATCTGTTATGTAATAACTTGTACCTTTAGGGAATATTTCTATATCTGACCATGTTGCTATTCGTTCTGGAAAAATGTTTATTGCTAATATATCATTTGTGTCCGCTATTTTCATCGCAGCTATCACTACTGGTTCTTTCGTTTCAGTAGAATAATTAGCATTTGTGTATATTATTTCTCCGTTATTTGTTTCTTTAACTTTTTGATACCATTCTGTTTGAGTATAATCTTGTTGGTTTTCTTGTCCTCCAACAGTATAATATTTATTATCTATTACTGCATATATTTTTGCATTGTCTACTTCCAGTATTTTTCCATAATTGTTAACAACTTTCTCTAATTGTTTTTCATCTATGCTTCTTCTATTTTCTTCTTTTATTTCTTGTATCTTTACTGCTACTGTTTTTAGTAATGCTTCATTTTTTCTAAGATATGTTTCTTGTGTTGATTTTATTTTTTGTGGTATTTCCCCACCCATGTCTTCTAGACTATCTGTAAATTGTCCGCTTGCAAATATTAATAATACTGCACCTATAATAAAACATACTAATAAAAATATTGTTATTAAGACTGTGTGATTTTTTCTGTCTATTTCTCTTCTTATTTTTTGCATTATTTTCACCCTTTCATTAATCTATATTTGTAATTACTGTTATTGTGTGTTTATAGTCTTCTTGCAATCTTTGATAGATTTCTTGTGTTTTTTCGTATTGTTTGCTTCTTATTACTTGTACAAGTTCATTACTAATAGAAAATAGATTTTCTAAACTTAAATTACCTGCTACTCCTTTTAATGTATGTGCCTTTTTTTCAATTTCTTCATAGTCACCTTTCTCCCATGCTTGTTCTAATTCATTGTAAGTGTTTTCTTGTAAAAATCTTTTTAAAAAACGTTGATATATTGCTTCTGAACCGCCAAATCTAGTTAGTGCTGCATTATAGTCAATGTTTAATTCCTTGCTAGCTTCTTGTAGATTCATTTTTCTACACATCCCCTTTTTAGTTTTATTTGGTTAATATATTATCATAATTTTGGATTTTTTTCAATAGAGTAAAACGCAAAAAAAATTGCCAAAAGGTCCGTCCCTTCTGGCAATTTCTTATTTTACTCTAAGAATCCTTTATAGTGTCTCATTGCTAATTGAGATTCTAATTGTTGAACAGTTTCTAATGCAACACCTACAACGATTAGTATTGATGTACCACCAAATGCTATGTTTAGATTTGTAAATCTTAATAACATTGGAAGTATAGCAATTACTGCTAAGAATAATCCACCAAACCATGTTAATTTTGATATGATTGATGATAAATATTCTGTTGTTGGTTTTCCTGCTCTAATTCCTGGAATAAATCCACCATTTTTCTTAATATTGTTTGATACTTCTGCTGGATTGAATGTAGCGTAAGTATAGAAAAATGTAAATGCTACGATTAATAGTAAATAAACAAGTGCATTTGCTAGAGAATATCCCCATCCTACACTAGATGTAGATGTAGCGATTGAGAATTTATATAATCCTGCTAAAAATCCTGTTTGATTTGCTATATCTTGTACAAATATTTGTATAATCATAGCTGGGAAAGTCATAAAGCTACTTGCAAAAATTACTGGCATAACTCCTGCCATAGCAAGTTTTAATGGAATATGTGTGCTTTGTGCTCCAACCATTTTTCTTCCTACTACTTTTTTAGAGTATTGTACTGGAACTCTTCTTTCTGCTTGTTGTACAAATACAACTCCAGCAACTAAGATTAATGCTCCTATTACAACACCTATTGCAGTTAGTAACCCTGTTGTACTAAATCCTGTACTTGTCATTATTAAGTTCCAAACTGTTACTACTCCACTTGGTAATCTAGAAATTATTCCTATGAAAATTAATAATGATATTCCATTACCAATTCCTTTGTTTGTAATTTCTTCTCCTAACCACATTAGTACTGATGTACCTGCTACAAGTCCTGTTACTACTAATAGACCTGTTAAGAATGTGTTGTCTACAAATATTCCTGTAGATTTGTATGATAGATAAATACCTATACCTTCTACTATTGCAAGTACAATAGTTAACATCTTTGTATATCTATTTATCTTCTTTCTTCCTTCTTCTCCACCTTCTTTTGTTAATTTTTCTAAAGATGGAATTATCATTGCTAATAATTGAATAACAATTGAAGCTGTTATGTATGGGCTAATTGTCATTGCAAAAACAGAAAATCTTGAAAAAGCTCCTCCTGAGATCATATCAATTAATCCTGCAATTCCGTTTGTTCCTCCCATTGCTTCGTTTAATGCTACACTATTTACTCCTGGTACTGTTATATAGCATCCTAATCTAAATATTACTATTAATAACAATGTGTATAATAATCTTTTTCTTACATCAGGTGTCTTTAACGCGTTTTTTATTGTTTTAAACAATTAAATCACCTCTGCCTTTCCGCCTAAAGCTTCGATTTCTTCTTTTGCTTTCGCTGTAAATCTTGTAGCTTTAACATTTAATTTTTTCTCTAATTTTCCTGTTGCTAATACAACGATACCATCATTGATTTTTCCAATAATTCCTTCTTCTAATAAACTTTCAGCTGTAACATCTGTTGCTTTTGATTTATTTAACATTTTGAATGTTACTTCTGTATAAGTTTTAGCATGAATATTTGTAAATCCTCTTTTTGGTAATCTTCTATATAATGGTGTTTGACCTCCTTCGAATCCTCTTCTTACGCCTCCACCACTTCTTGCTTTTTGTCCTTTATGACCTCTTCCAGATGTTTTTCCATTTCCAGAAGCCATACCACGACCTACTCTATTTCTTTTTACTTTTTTTGCAGTTGGTTTTAAATCGTCTAATTTCATTTAAGCTTGCACCTCCTCTTCTTTTATTTGTATTTTTCTATAAAATCTCTTCTACTTTTTTACCTCTTTTTTTAGCTACACTTTCAATTGTTTGCATTGATTTTAATCCTTCAATTGTAGCATAAACAACGTTTCTTGGATTGTTTGTTCCAATAACTTTTGTTCTGATGTTTTTATATCCTGCAAGCTCTAATACTGGTCTTACGCTTCCTCCTGCGATAACTCCAGTACCGATAGCAGCTGGTTTTAACATAACTTTTGCACTACCAAAAGTTCCAACAAATTCGTGTGGTACTGTTGTTTCAACAACTGGTACTTCTACTAAATTCTTTTTAGCTTCTTGGATTGCTTTTTTGATAGCATCTGGAACTTCAGCTGCTTTACCATTTCCAACTCCAACGTGACCATTTTCGTCTCCAACAACAACTACTGCACTAAATCTAAAAGTTCTACCACCTTTAACAACTTTGGCAACTCTGTTGATAGCAACAACTTTTTCTTTTAATTCATTTCTTTCTTCCATGAGTTTTTGTTTTTCCTCCTTTTTCTTATATGTCAGGGGCCACATCTTTTCCTTAGGTATTCCTCTTGGGACAAGATATGTCCCCTACCCTTATGAATGTGTGATTACCCTATATAATATATTCTACTTTTACAAACTAGAATATTAAACCGCCTTCTCTTGCAGCTTCTGCTAATTCTTTAACAACTCCGTGATAAATGTATCCACCACGGTCGAATACTACAGTTGTAATTTTTTTATCTGCTGCTTTTTTAGCAATTAATGTTCCTAATTCTTTTGCTGCTTCTTTATTAGCGTGTTTTGTTTTAACATCTTTATCTAATGTTGAAGCTGCAACTAATGTTTTTTCTGCAACGTCATCAATTATTTGTACATAAAGATTTGTATTACTTCTATATACACATAATCTTGGTCTTTCAGCTGTTCCAGATATTTTTCTTCTTACTCTAGCATGTCTTCTTGTTCTTTCCATTTTTCTATCTGTTTTCTTAACCATTTCTATTACTCCTTTCTTTTAATTGAGTTTTTTATTTTCCAGTTTTACCTTCTTTACGTCTAATAACCTCATCAGCATATTTAATACCTTTACCTCTATAAACTTCAGGTGGTCTTTTTGTTCTTATAACTGCTGCTGTTTGCCCAACTAATTCTTTATCAATTCCTTTAACTATAA
The DNA here is from genome assembly GCA_947648905.1 of uncultured Clostridium sp. Taxonomy (GTDB): domain Bacteria; phylum Bacillota; class Clostridia; order TANB77; family CAG-508; genus CAG-269. The sequence continues at coordinate 20,085 of CANSPP010000003.1, forward strand.
TTGTATTAGCATTTGGAACATCAAAAGTAATTCCTTCTGGTGCTTCGAATATTACTGGATGTGAATAACCTAATGTTAAATTTAAGTTATTTCCTTGTTTTACAACTCTGTAACCAACTCCATTGATTTGAAGTTCTTTACTAAATTCGTGAGTTACACCTGTAATCATATTATTAATTAAAGTTCTTGTTAAACCATGTAAACTTCTGTTAGCTGGTTCGTCATTTATTCTTTTAACTTCAATTGTTTTTTCATTCATTTCTACAGAAATATTTTTATGTATTTCTCTTTCTAATGTACCTTTTGGTCCTTTTACAGAAATGTGTTTTCCGTCTATTTTAACTTCAACACCATCTGGTACTGTAATAGGTTTGTTTCCTATTCTTGACATCTGTCTTTTCCTCCCTTCTTATATTACTACCATACGTAAGCTAATACTTCTCCACCTACGCCTAATTCTCTTGCTTGTTTATCTGTTTTTAAACCTTTTGATGTAGAGATTATTGCAATTCCTAAACCATTAAGAACTTTTGGTAATTCATCTTTAGATGCATATACTCTTAGTCCTGGTTTACTAATTCTTTTTAATCCATCGATTACTCTTGTTCCTTTTTCATCATATTTTAAAGTAATTCTGATGATTCCTTGAGTATCGTCTTTGATTTCTTCAAAAGATTTAATATATCCTTCATTAAATAGTATTTCAGCAATTCCTAGTTTCATATTTGAAGCTGGAATATCAACTGTTTTATGTTTTGAACTATTTGCATTTCTAATTCTTGTTAACATATCTGCTATTGGATCTGTAATGTTCATTTATTACGTACCTCCTTTTCTTTCTTTTTTTATTTTCTACCAGCTAGCCTTTTTAACTCCTGGGATTTCACCCTTATGAGCTAATTCTCTAAAGCATACACGGCAAATACCATATTTTCTAATATAAGCATGTGGTCTACCACATAATTTACATCTATTATATTCTCTAGTTTTGTATTTTTGTGGTCTAGCTTGTTTAACTTTCATTGATGTTTTAGCCATAGTTTTACTCCTTTCCTTTGACTAATTAATTTTTAAAAGGCATACCTAAAAGTGTTAATAATTCTTTAGACTCTTCGTCTGTTTTAGCTGTTGTTACAAATATAATATCCATACCTCTTAATTTATCAACTTTATCATATTCGATTTCTGGGAATATCAATTGTTCTTTAATACCCATAGAGTAGTTACCTCTACCGTCAAAAGAATCTTTTGAAACTCCTCTAAAGTCTCTAACTCTTGGAAGAGCTACATTGAATAGTTTGTAAGCAAAATCATACATTTTATCTGCTCTTAAAGTTACTTTACATCCAATGTTTACACCTTCTCTTAATTTAAATGCTGCTATTGATTTTTTAGCTTTAGTTACAACTGGTCTTTGACCTGTTATAATGCTTAAATCATTCATAGCGTTTTCTAAAGCTTTAGGATTTTCTTTTAAATCTCCTAAACCTATGTTTATAACTATTTTATCAAGTTTTGGAACTTGCATAACTGATTTATAATTAAATTTTTTCATTAATGCTGGGATTACTTCGTTTTGATATTGTTCTCTTAATTTTTCCATTATGTATTAATCCTCCTTTCTTATCTTATTTTAATTTTGCTCCGCATTTTTTACAAACACGTACTTTTTCTTCTTTTTCTACACTATATCCAACTTTTGTAGTTTTTCCACATTTAGGGCATACTACGTTTACTTTTGCAGCTGGAATAGCACATTCTACTGATATTATTCCGCTTTCTTCTCCTTGTTTTCTAGCTTTAACGTGTTTTTTTCTAACGTTTACGCCTTTAACAATGACTTTATTTGTTGCTGGGATAACTTCTAAAACTTCTCCTGTTTTACCTTTGTCGTTTCCTGATAAAACTTGAACGTTGTCTCCTTTTCTTATTCTCATTGAGAGTTTACCTCCTTTTTTCATTTTATAATACTTCTGGAGCTAGTGAAAGAATTTTCATATAATCTTTTTCTCTTAGCTCTCTTGCAACAGGCCCAAAGATACGTGTTCCCTTTGGTGTTCCATCCTCTTTGATTATTACTGCTGCGTTTTCATCAAATTTTACATATGAACCATCTGGTCTTCTTAAACCTTTTTTAGATCTTACTATAACAGCTTTAACAACATCACCTTTTTTAACAACTCCACCTGGTGTTGCTGATTTAACAGATGCAACTATTACGTCTCCTATGTTTGATGTTTTTCTATATGAACCACCTAAACATCTGATACACATAATTTCTTTTGCTCCTGTGTTGTCTGCTACTTTTAATCTTGTTTGTTGTTGAATCATTATGGTTTCTCCTTTCCTATTTAATTATAGCTTTTTCTACAACTTCAACTACTCTCCATCTTTTATCTTTAGAAAGTGGTCTTGTTTCCATTACTTTTACTTTATCGCCGATTTGGCATACATTTTCTTCATCATGTGCTTTTAATTTATATGTTCTTTTTACAGTTTTTCCATAAACTCCGTGTCTAACACTTGTTTCAACAGCTACTACAACTGTTTTGTCCATTTTGTTAGATGTTACTGTTCCAACCATAACTTTACGAAGATTTCTTTCTTCCATTTAGATTTCTCCTTTCTTGGCTAAGCTTTAGCTTCAGCTATTTTTCTCTCTGTTAATACAGTATTTATTTTAGCTATATCTTTTTTAACTTCTTTTATTTTCATTGGATTATCTAATCCGTTTGTAGCTAAACTAAATTTTAATTTGAATAATTCTGTTTTTAGTTCACCTAATTCTTTTTCTAAATCTGGTGAAGACATTTCTCTTATTTTATTTATCTTCATCATTTTCACCTACCTTTTCAGTTTCTCTTGCTACAAATTTTGTTTTGTTAGGTAGTTTGTTCATAGCAAGTCTTAAGGCTTCTCTTGCAGTTTCTTCTGGTACACCTGAAATTTCAAACATTACTCTTCCTGGTTTTACTACTGCTACCCAATATTCTGGAGCACCTTTACCTTTACCCATACGAGTACCGATTGGTTTTGCTGTTATTGGTTTGTCTGGGAATATTTTAATCCAAACTTTTCCACCTCTTTTAATATAACGAGTCATAGCAATTCTGGCTGCTTCAATTTGATTTCCTGTAACTAAAGCACCTGTTACAGCTTGTATTCCGTATTCTCCGTCTGTAACTTTATTTCCTCTTGTTGCTTTTCCTCTCATTCTACCTTTTTGCATTTTTCTATGTTTTGTTCTTTTTGGCATTAATGGCATTATTTGTTTCCTCCTTCCACTGGTCTTTCTGGAAGAACTTCTCCTTTATATATCCAAACTTTTACACCGATTTTTCCGTATGTTGTATCTGCTTCTGCAAATCCATAATCGATATCAGCTCTTAAAGTTTGTAGTGGAATATTTCCTTCTTTATAGAATTCAGTTCTAGCCATGTCTGCTCCACCTAATCTACCAGATACAGCAGTTTTAATTCCTAATGCACCTGATTTGATTGATTTTTGCATACATTGTTTCATTGCTCTTCTGAATGAAACTCTTCTTTCTAATTGTCCAGCGATATTTTCAGCTACTAATTGAGCGTCTGTATCTATGTTTTTAACTTCTACTATGTTTAAGTTAACGTCTTTTCCTATTAATTTAGCAAGTTCTTCTTTTACACTTTCTACTCCTGCTCCACCTTTTCCGATTACAATTCCTGGTTTTGCAGTGTGTAAATTAACTTTTACAGCTTTTGCTGTTCTTTCTATTTCAATTTTAGAAATTCCAGCAAGGTATAATTTTTTCTTTAAAAATTTACGTATTTTTTGGTCTTCTACTAAATAATCTGCAAAATTTCTAGAATCTGCATACCATTTAGAGTTCCAATCTTTGATGATTCCAACTCTTACTCCTGTTGGATGTACTTTTTGTCCCATGCTTGTTTATGCCTCCTTTTCTTTTAAAACTATTGTTATATGACTTGTTCTTTTTCTAATTCTTACTGCTGAACCTTTTGCAGCTGGTCTAATTCTTTTTAGAGTTGGACCTTGGTTTGCATAGATTTCAGCAACATATAAGTTTTCATGTTTCATATTATGATTGTTTTCAGCATTTGCAATTGCTGATTTTAATAATTTTTCTATAACTTCTGATGATGCTTTTGGTGTGAATTTTACGATTGCTAGAGCTTCATCAACATTTTTATTTCTTATTAAGTCTGCAACTATCTTTACTTTTCTTGAAGATATTCTTGCATATTTAAGTGTTGCTTTAGCTTCATTTATAACAGCTGTTTCTTGCACTTTATTTCCCTCCTTAACTAATTTCTTAGTTTGTTAATTTTTATTTTTTAGTTGTTTTGTCTCCTGCATGACCTTTATAAGTTCTTGTTGGAGCAAATTCACCTAGTTTATGTCCTATCATTTCTTCTGCTATATAGATTGGAACGTGTTTTCTTCCATCATGTACAGCTATTGTATGACCTACCATTTGTGGGTATATTGTTGAAGCTCTTGACCATGTTTTTAAAACTTCTTTTTTACCTGTTTCGTTCATAGCTTCTACTCTTTTTAATAATTTTTCTTCAACAAATGGTTTTTTCTTGCTTGATCTTGACATTTAAAATGTCCTCCTTTCTATCTATTTACTGTTTCTTCTCTTTACAATAAATTTGTTAGATTGTTTCTTTTTGTTTCTTGTCTTGTATCCAAGAGCTGGTTTGCCCCAAGGTGTCATTGGTCCAGCGTGTCCTACTGGTGCTCTACCTTCACCACCACCATGAGGGTGATCTACTGGGTTCATTACAGAACCTCTAACTGTTGGTCTTACACCCATATGTCTTTTTCTTCCGGCTTTACCAATTTTAACGTTTTCGTGATCGCTATTTCCGATTACTCCGATTGTAGCTCTACATTTTGCTAAAACTAGTCTCATTTCTCCTGAAGGTAATCTTACGTGTGCGTATTTTCCTTCTTTAGCCATTAATTGTGCACTTTGACCTGCAGCTTTAACTAATTTTCCACCTTGTTTTGGATTTAATTCTATATTGTGGATTAATGTACCTACTGGAATTGAGCTGATTGGCATACAGTTTCCTGGTTTGATATCAACTGCTTCTCCTGATATTACTTTATCTCCATCTGTTAATCCTTGTGGTGCTAATATATATGCTTTTTCTCCATCTTCATATTGGATTAATGCTATATTTGCACTTCTGTTTGGATCGTATTCGATTCCTAGAACTGTTGCTGACATATCGTCTTTTGTTCTTTTGAAATCTATTATTCTATATTTTTGTCTGTTTCCACCACCTTGGTGTCTTACTGTAATTCTACCATATGAGTTTCTTCCTGCATTTTTTGATTTTTTAGCAAGCAATGATTTTTCAGGTGTTTTCTTTGTTACTTCTGAGAAATCTGAAACTGTCATGTTTCTTCTTGATGGTGTGTATGGTTTAAAATGTTTCATTGCCATTTTATTTTCTCTCCTTTTTCTAATTTATTTTCCGAGTTCTTTCTCGATATTATTAAGCTCCCATAAATTCATCGATTGAATCTTTATATTTTTTGCTTATTTTTGTTGCTTTTCCACCTTTAGCTAGGTATGTTTTTTCTTCTGGGTTTGTATCGATTGTTACGATAGCTTTTTTCCAGTCAGATGTTTTACCTGTGTGGTATCCAACTCTTTTTTGTTTTCCGTTTACTGTCATTGTATTTACTTTTAATACTTTAACTTCAAAAAGTTTTTCAACAGCTTTTGCTATTTCAACTTTTGTAGCTTTTTTGTTTACTCTGAAAGTGTATTTACCTTCTTGTAATTGGTCGTTACTCTTTTCTGTAACAACTGGTGCAATTATTATTTCTTCTGGTAGCATTATGCGTACACCTCCTCTAATTTTTTAACAGTATCTACTGATAAAATTAGATTGTTATATTTTAATAAATCAAATACGTTGATGTTGTTTGCTGTTATTGTTTTAACACCTTCAATGTTTCTTGCTGACATTAGAACATTTTTGTTAACTTCTGGAACTACGATTAATGTTTTTCCTTCTACTTTTAATGCTGCTAATGCATTTACCATTGATTTTGTTTTGATTTCTTTTAATTCTAATTTATCAACTACTGTTAGTTCTTTTTCTAATACTTTAGAACTTAATATTGACTTAATTGCAAGTCTTCTTTCTTTTTTATTAACTGTATATTTGTATGAACGAGGTTTTGGTCCTAGTGCTATACCACCTTTTATCCATTGTGGAGCTCTTATTGAACCTTGTCTTGCTCTACCTGTTCCTTTTTGTCTCCATGGTTTTCTTCCACCACCACGAACTTCTGCTCTTGTTTTTGTACTTTGTGTACCTTGTCTTTGATTAGCTAAGTAGTTAACTAGTACTGTGTGTACTATGTTTTCATTTGGTTCAATTCCAAATACACTTTCAGCTAATTCTATATCACTTACTTTTTTACCTTTAATATCATATACGTCTACTTTTGGCATGATTTAAATCCTCCTTCCTCTCTATTTACTAGCCTTTACAGCTGATTTTACTTTTAGAATTGCTCCTTTTGGTCCTGGAACACTTCCTTTTACTAATATTACGTTTTTATCCATATCTACTCTTACAACATCTAAGTTTTGTATTGTAACTGTAACTCTTCCCATATGTCCTGGTAGTTTTTTACCTTTAAATACTCTACCTGGTGTTGATGTAGATCCCATTGAACCTGGTCTTCTGTGATACATTGAACCATGCCCCATTGGTCCTCTTGATTGTCCATGTCTTTTTATAACACCTTGGAATCCTTTTCCTTTTGATGTTCCTTGAACGTCGATTTTTTCTCCTGCTGTGAAGATGTCTGCCTTTACTTCATCTCCTACTTTGTAGTTTGCTACATCGTCCATTCTGAATTCTCTTAAATGTTTTTTGTTTGCTAGTTTTGCTTTTGCAAAATGTCCAGCTTCTGGTTTGTTGATATGTTTGTCTTTTATTTCTCCATATCCTAATTGGATAGCGTTGTATCCGTCTGTTTCTATTGTTTTTACTTGTGCTACTGTGTTTCCAGCTGTTTCTATTACTGTTACTGGAATTACATTTCCTTTTTCATCAAATATTTGTGTCATACCGATTTTTTTACCGATAATTCCTTTTTTCATCTTTCTTTCCTCCTAACTATTGGCTGAAACAATATTTTCCAGCTTGGTTTTTGTTGCTACATTATATATGTAGTTTTTAATTATAATTTGATTTCGATGTCAACACCAGCTGGTAGTTCTAATTTCATTAAACTGTCAACTGTTTTTTGTGTTGGGTATAAGATGTCGATTACTCTTTTATGTGTTCTCATTTCAAATTGTTCTCTTGAATCTTTGTATTTGTGTGGAGAACGTAAGATTGTTACGACTTCTTTTTGTGTTGGTAATGGAATAGGACCTGAAACCTTTGCTCCTGTTTTCTTAGCAGTATCTACTATCTTTTCAGCAGACTGATCTAAAACTACATGGTCATATGCTTTTAGTCTTATTCTAATTTTTTCGCTTGTTGCTACTGTGTTTGCCATTGTAATTTTCCCTCCTTCTTAAATTTGATTTTTGTTTGTGATAACTGGGTTTAGTTATCTAAATTACCGTGGCAAGTTATAACGCACTCTGGTGTTTCGGATTTCTCCTATATAAAAGCCCAAAATATGCATGATAATTCTGGGATAAGTGCTATTTTTATAAAACTTACCGCCTGGTCTTTGCCATGACATACTCCACTGAAGTTCCCTCCATTCCTACGGATTTGCAGGATGTAGCCACATTCAGCTTCTTCGCTTAATTCATGCTTATATATTATACAACGTTTACAGCCGTATGTCAACAGGTTTTTTCCATTTTTTCCATTTTTTCATTTTTTACAAACGCTACTTGACATCGTTAATTTGTTATGTTACTCTTATAAAGAGTCTATATTGACTTTGTATTACCGATACATCAAGGAGGATATTACTATGAAACTAAAACATCGGCCTAATGAACTTTTCGTTGAGTATCTTAAAAGAGAGAATTGTATTACTAGAAATGAAGAGCTTATTAAAGTAAATTCTGGAATTCTTCATTTTGGGGATATAGAGTGGGTTTGGATACCTGTCAAAGACTTAAAACATAATGCCTGTTTTAATGGTGAATATAACAAGCAATTTGGTAGAAGACTTTCAGGTTCATCTTTTATAACGGATGAATCTGAAAAAGAGAAATATTTAGAAGAAGTAACTCCTGAACTGCTTTTTCAAAGCAAGCAAATTGAAAAAAAAGGTGGTTTTTTTATTAGCAGACGTTGCTGTTGCATTAGATTATCTGATAAATATTTTTCCATTTTTGAAAATAAAAGTCCAAGACCTGGTAAGTTCTCTAGTTGCATATATGATGAAGCACCTGATAATGCAATAGACATAAAAATTGCAGATATGTGGCTTTTAGAAAGAATTCTAGTTGATAAAAGAGGGCGTTTACCTTTTGCATCCGAATATGATACCACAAAAGAGTGGATAGAAGAATCCGGAACAACTGTTTTTGATGTTCAACCAAAAGTTACTGAATGGGTGAATGAGTATTATTGTGATCCACGTGAATTTCCTACCGCTCGTAGTACCTTTGGCCCACGAAATGGAGATGGATATGATTGTGAATTTCATGGATGGTTTAGTCCCCGCGATGGTGAATTTGCGGCTCATTTCAGACTCGTATTAGAATGGGATTTTTGGGATAAAGTTATCCAAAACTGGTTTCAAAATTTGGTTGAAGAATCTCCTGAAATTCTTTATGATCTAGACAGCAAACTCAATACGCAATAGAAATTAGCTGTAAAAAAGTTCTAAAAAATGAGCGAAATATTTTCGCTCATTTTTACTTTCGTACTTTTGACATCACTTTACCTTTAACTTATTTTTATCCTTTTATAATCTTATCAATTGACTTCTCTCTCATTTCTTTAATCAATCCACAGCTATGATTTAACTTAGCTTGCTCATCTTCATTTAAGTCAAGTTCTATCAACTCTCTAACACCTTTGCTATTTATAATAGCTGGAACACCAATATAAATATCATCTTGGCCATATTGACCATCTTTTAAATATGTAGATACTGTTAAAATAGAATTTTCATTATCTAAAATTGCTCTTACTAATCTATTTAAAGCCATACCTATTCCATAATATGTTGCTTTCTTCTTTTCAATAATTTCATACGCCGCATTTACAACACCTTCATGAATTTTATTCAAGTCTTCCATTGGGTGTTTGTTATCTTTCATTATATCTACCACTTTTTTGCATCCTATATATGCATGGTTCCAAGGCACGAATGAAGAATCTCCGTGTTCTCCCATAATGTATGCGTGTACGTTTTTACTAGATACTTTTAAGTAATCTGCAATTAAGTAACGAAGCCTTGCTGTGTCTAACACTGTTCCTGATCCAATTACTCTGCTTTTTGGTAATCCTGATACTTCTGATACTACATATGCCATTAAATCTACTGGGTTACTTGCTACTATTATAATTCCGTCAAATCCACTTGCCATTATATTTTCTGTTATTTGTTTCATTATTTTTGTATTTACTTCTGCTAATTCTAATCTTGTTTGTCCAGGTTTTTGTGCTATTCCTGCTGTTATTACTACTATTTGTGCATCTTTACAATCTGAATAGTCCCCTGCTTTTATAGTCATTTTTTGTGGTGCATATGGTAATCCGTGTGATAAGTCCATTTCTTCACCTTTTATTTTGTTTTCATCAATGTCAACTAGTACAAGTTCGTTTATTCCTCCTCTGTTTAGCATAGAATATGCCATACTCATTCCGACAAATCCTGCTCCTACTAAAACTATTTTTCCTTTTTTCATAAAACTCACTCCTTAACTGTTAAATTTTTCTGCTATAGTATATCACTCTTTTTCTAATTTTTAAAGTTTTTTTCAGGAATTATTTTACTTTTTTTGTAAGTTGTGATATAATCCAAAAAAAGAAAGCAAAGTAAGGAGTGCTATTTATGAGTTCAAATTCAAATAATGCTACTACTTTGGCAGAAAATAAGGTTTTAATCTTATATATATTAAATCTAATAGACACCGATTTTAAACAAGATGATTTGTTTAAAATTATAACATCTATAAACAATATTAACTATTTCTATTTTAAACAAGTATTAACAGATTTAATTGATTCAAAGCTAGTAGGAACATATACAAAAGAAGAAGAACAAGTTGTCAGAATAACTTCTGAAGGAAAAAATGCATATATTCTTACAAAAGACGTATTACCAGGACTTATGAAATTAAAAGCAGATAATATTTTTGAGAAAGAATTTGCTTTAATTGAAGAAGAGTCTTCTATTATTGCTGAATTTATTCCAAAAAATGAAAATGATTATACTATAAAATGTAAAATTGTAGAAAATAATGAAACAATTTTTGAAGTTAGAACTTTCGCTGGTTCTCGCGAAAGAGCAAAACGTATTGTAGATAACTGGAACAAGAATGCAAAAGCTATTTATCCAGAAATATTAAATTTATTATTAAAAGATAACTAAAAACCGCAAAATAATTGCGGTTTTTTACTATCTTATAATACAAATTAAAGAGAATACCAAGACCTTAATCATAATATTCAAGAAAAAACTATAATTAACACACTTAATACCAACTTGATTAATCTTATCAAATCCAGCAACAATACTTTTAACTTCTTGCTCAGTAGAAATTTTAACCTCTTCCATATAATCTTTTGCTAAATATCTAGCCTTAATCATAGCATCATTTTCTAAATAAATCCTAACCACATAATAAATCAAACTCAGAATCAAAAAAATTGTCAAAAACATCATTTTATATGGTAACACTTTAAATAATCCTAATATACAAATCACAATAAAATATAAAATGTATATATTTGAAAATATAAAATTAAACATCAAAATCTTTCTATCTTGAACTGAATGCAAGCATTCATGTGCAATAGTTTGTATTCTTGTATATGTATTACTTATATTTGCAATTGAAATTTTATCAGTAATTGCTATATATAAGCTAGCCTCACTATCTGTATTTTCCTCTATTTTAACTTTCCCATTATTTAATTTTTTCAAATAATATTTACACATCTCTATATTTTTAGGATATTTTTTAGCTAGTTCATCTAGTTCTTTATCATCTGCTATATGCTTAATTTTTTTCTTATTATAATCAAATATGTATCCTAAAACAAGGATACATATTATTGAAATCATTGCAATTATTATAAATTCCATTTTTCTTCCTTTCAAATAGATGTGTCCCAAATTGGACAAAATGTCCAAAAGGAAACGTCCCCAATTGGACATTTGGACATTACATAACGTCTCTAATCGCTTCGCCTATTATTTTATTTACATCTGCAATCATAACATTAAATTTTGTTTCCGCTTCAAAGAAGCTTTTTGCTTCACTGTTTTCAATTAATTCTGCATATAGTTCTTGCATTTTTTTATATTTTTCCTCATCATTTTTTCCTGTTTGCATCATTTCAATTTGAACTTCATATCTAAGTTTATCAAAATCCACCATTTTTTCTTTTATTGCTGTATTTAAATTTAATGTTTCTTTTGCCATTTTATAATTTACGTATTCTTCTGATTGTTTTATTTCTTGTGCTAATCTGTTAGCTGTATCATAAATGTTCATTTTTGTTTTTCTCCTTATTCTTTTATGAATTTTGGTTTACATTTGTGCCTTCTGTTTTAGCAGGTGCTTCTATAACTACTTTTGCATCTGGCGCACAGATATTTACAAATGTGTTTCCATCGTTTACTTCTATTATGTTTCCATCTAAGTCTTTATATACTGTTTTTTCGTCTCTTGCAGTTTTTTCACATTTTATTTTTATTGCTTTTCCATTTGTTATGTAATAGCCATCAAATGTTCCAATGTTTTTTAAGCCTTGTCTACCTTTGTTTTCACTATCTGTTAATGTATAGTTTTCACAGAATGTGATGATTATATTTTTTACTGTTATTCCTTCTTTTGTGTTTAGGTCTGTTTGTTGTTTATTTCTTGCATATCTTTCATATACTTTATTTTCTTCGTCATATACGTATTTTACAGTTTGTAAGTTAGAATGTGGTATTGTTATGCTAACCGCGTCTTGCCCATTTTCCAAGTTTACTTCGTCTGTTACGTATTTTAAAACACTTTCTTCTGATGATGTTGTTTTATATTTTTTATTTTTTGCTGATAGTAATAATTTCTCTGTGCTTGTCATTGCATTGTGTGGAGCTGCTTTTGATTTTGTTCTCCAGAATGTTGTTCCGTCTTCTGCTATTCCATTTATATCATCTATGCTAAATTTTTTTAAGTCGCTTTGTGCTTGTGGGCTTTGTCCAAAGTGTGTATATATTGCGTCATTTTCCATTACATAATCTATAAAATAGTGTCTTGCACTTCTAACTGGTCCTATTTCGTCTAGTTCTTGGCCTTTAAATAGTGCCATTAGTCTTGTTTCTCCACCTTCAACTATTATTTCATATACCATATATGCTTTTTGTATTCCAGCTTGTGGCCAAGCGTCTTGATGGTTGTCTATCATTACTGCTATTGGTCTATCATTTCCTTTAAATATTTGTACTTCTTTTTCTTCTATTGCTGTAACTAAAACATCCTTTTCTTCGTTTGTTGCTACTTCTTCGTTATCCTTGTCTTTTACTATTTTGTATGCTAACACTCCTCCTGCTACTATTACTAGTATTATCAATATTATAAATAGTGCTTTTGTTCCACCTTTTTCACTTGTTTTCATCTTTTCTCTCCTAATCTCTTTTTATTTCCAAATCATTTAGAATTTTTTCTTCTTTTGGTCTCATTTGTTTTTTGTCTTCTTCTTTTATGTGGTCATAACCCATTAGGTGATAAAATCCATGTACTATCATATAGCTTAGTTCTCTTTCAAAGCTGTGTTCATATTCTTTTGCTTGTTCTTCTACTTTTTCTATTGATATTATGATATCTCCTAAAACGTCTGGATATTTAAAATCTTTATTTTTTATTTTTTCTTCTAGCTCGTCTTTTTCGAACATAGGAAATGAAAGAACATCGGTTGCTCTTTCTATATTTCTATATTCTTTATTGATTTCTTTTATATTGTCTGGATTTGTTAATGTAATCGTTATGTATAATTTTGAGTCTAACATTTTTTCTTCTTTAAAACATTGCTCTAAAACTCTTTTTATTATTTTTTCATATTCTTCTTTTTCTTCTATTTCTTTATAAATTATTTCAAACATTACGTTGTCCCTTTGCTTTATAATTTTATAGCATTATGCTACATCTTCTTTTATTGCTTTTTTATATTTTCCTTCTGATTTATAAGTATTTCTTAATTCTCTTATTGCTCCATAATCTACTAATTTTCTTTTATAGTATTTTTCAAGTTTGCTATAATCAATTTTTCCTTGTCTTAATTTTTTCAAATCATCTTTTATAAATAGTATTTCTTTTTGTTTTATATATTCTATGAAGTCTTTTTCTTTTAATTTTGATATTTCTTTGTATTTACTCCAGAATTTTTTATATTCTTCTCTTTGTTTTGGTGATTCCCAATATACTTTTGTTGATAATAATTTTATGTTGTAGTCTTCTATTAGATTTATTAACATTGAATATGTTTTTTCTCTTTTTACTGCAATTTTTGTGTCTTGCACTAAATTTCTTGCATCTCTTAATAATTTTTCATAACATTGCTCAGCTACTATTAATGGTAGGCTGTGTGTAAATAATTTTCTACTTATTCCTAGTAAAATCATATTTTTTTCAATGCTATCTTTTGTGTCTAATTTTCCAACTGCATAAGATTCGTATTTTTCGTAATCTGCTATTATTTCTTTTATGTTATCTCCATATCCTATTTCTATTTTTAGTGCTAATATGTTTTGTATGTAATCTTCTAGTGTATAAAAGATTTTAGTGTATATCCATTCTTTTGTAGAATCATATACATTTGTTGTGTCTGCTACTTTTATTGAATAGTTTTTCAAAATAGCTTTGTATAGTGAATCCATCTTTGAAATGTAAAATTGATTATATCTTTCTTTTAATTTTTCTTTTGTTCCTTCTTTTATCCCTTCATAGTCTAAATCTATTAAGTATTTTTGTTTTCTATTTTTATATTCAATAAATTCATTTTCTTTTAGGCTTGTTACTTCGTAATATTTTGACATTGCATTTTTTTCAAATTCTGATGCTGTTCCGTTTCTTACTTTTTTATATATTGAGTCCATTACATATTTATCTAAAGCATCTAAATATGCCTCATATGCTATATCATATTTTTTCTCAAGTAGCTCTCTATCATAATTTGTGTCTTCTTGTTTATAGTTTTCAAATGCTTTTATTATGTTATTTCTTTTAATCGAAATTAACATTCCATTAATTCCTATTTTTGTTGGTATTAGTATTTTGGTTAAGGTATTTGTGATTTTATTAAAAAATGTTTTGTCTGCTCCTGTTATTCTAAGACTTCTTTCTTCCATTTATATCATCCCTTCAAAATATGATTTTCTCATTTGTCCCTATGTTTTCAAGTACTTCATATGTAACAAAAATTTCTACTCCATCTTCTTTTTCGTATGTGTTGATATTTTTGTTTACTATTTTTTCTTTATTTTCAATTTCTTCGTCTAATTGTTTTTGTAGTTCTTCTATCCCTATGCTTTTAGCTTCTTCTAAATTGTATTTTTTTGTTATTTCTTCTTGCTCTTTATTTGTTGTTTTCATTATCGAAATTGGTAAATAAAAGTCCGAAAATATTCTAAATTTACTTTCTGCGTTTATTGTATCATAAATTTCAAATTTTGAAAGCTTTTTTGACAAATTTATTACAAAATTATTTATTTTTATTGCATATTTGTTTTCAATTTTGCCTGTTTCCCTTTTTTCCGTAGTATCATATAGAATTTTTTTGCTTTTTGTATACCATATTTTAGCTTCTATTTCTCCTTTTGCATGTACATACCTAACTCCTGTAAATTTACCTTCCATCCAACCATTTATCAGTGTATCCCCTGCCTTTATTGTATCTCCTACTTTTACATTTGCAGTACCACTTTGAGCATTTATTTTAGTTATAATTCCCGCTTTATCTGACACAATACTACAATACTCATTTTCATCTATTATATCAGGTTTTTCTTGTGCCTTTACTAATTTTACAATTGCGTTTGTCCCTTTCAGCTCTATCCCCATCCAAGCAATATCATTTCTTTCAAGTCTTATCTTATTTATTATTTCTTTTGTATTTACTTTGTTTTTTAATACTCCTGTTTTTAATCCTGCATTTTCTATATCTTGTGCAATATTTTCCAATTCATTATTATTTTCTTCTACTATATCCACATTCCATACAAAATTTGACGATAACCCAATTAATATTATCATAATTAGTAATAATACTAGGAAAATCTTTCTTTTCTTATATTTATGTAGCAAAAACGGAAATCCTTTTTTGCTTTTTATTTTTGCTTTACATTGTGTCTTTTTTGCAATTCTGCAGATATCTTTAAATTCTCCTATTCCTACATTTAAATATAATTGTACATCTTTATTTCTTTTCAAATTCCATATTGTTATTTTTTTAGCTTTACATATGTTGATAAATCTTTCTATATAATATCCTTCTACAGATATCCTTAGATATCCTCGCAAATAACTTAATAATATTTTTATAAACATTACTTTCTCCTTTAACCTTCGTCTACTGTTCTTTCTATATCCATACTTTCTATTTTTCCTTTTACTTTTATGTCGTCATTTGTCATATTTTCTAGAGTTAAACCATATCCATTTATATTTATTATGCCTATGTGGGTATTTATCCTTACGTAAAATTCTTCATATTCTAATATTCCTTTATAATTTTCCACTATAAGCTCATCAAATCCTGTAATTATTAGTTTAGGCACATTTGAGTATACCTCTTTTGGCAATTCTAATAGCCTATCCAATCTATTATTATTTTTCTTCATTTGACTTCCTTTCCTTACTTTTCAAATTCATCTAAAGATTTAAATTCATATCCCATATTTTTTGCTTCTTTTATAACACTATCTAATATATTTGTATTTGTTTTTGAATTTCCGTGTAGCAACATTATTTCTCCATTATGTAAGTTGTCTAATATCTTCTTTTTGGACTTTTCTTCATCTGGCTGTTTGTCTTCATTCCAGTCTTCATACGCAAATGACCACATTACTGTTTTATATCCTAATTTATTTGTCTCATTTAATGTTCTTTCGCTAAATTCTCCTTTTGGTGGTCTTATGTATTTCATCTCATATCCAAATTTTTCTTGTATTGTTTGGTGTAATTTCATTACTTCTGAATTTATTTGCTCTTCATTTAAATCTGGCATACTTTTATGGTTTACAGTATGATTTCCCACTATATGCCCCTCTTCTATCATTTGCTTTACTAAATTTTCTTGTGTATTAATAAAGTGTGCTGTTAGAAAAAAAGTTGCCTTCACATCATTAGATTTTAATGTTTCTAATATTTTTGGTGTATATCCTGCTTCATAACCTTCATCAAATGTTAGATAAATATATTTTTTATCTGAATTTCCTAAACATATCCCATTATTTGCTTCTAAAACTTGTTTATTTTTTGCACCTACATCTGGTTGGTCATGATTATCGTTTCTTTTTATTCCCCAGCCTATTTTTTTATTGCTTAATGCTTCACTGTTTGTACTTACTGTATTTTCATTGTTTTGCATTGAAACTACTGATAATGAAAATATCCCTATTATTAATAGAAATATGGTTACAATTTTTATTTTTTGCATTTTTATGCCCCTTTCTTTTGGTTCTATTTTTGTCTTTATAAATTATATTTAGTTTTCAATCAATATATGTTTAATTTTTTAAATCCTATTGACAAGAAGCGAATTTTGGATTATATTATTATATGCACTGGAAAAATAAGGTAATTTTTCTAATTTTGTCGAATTACCCTTTTTCCTGTCTTTTTATATTCGTTTTTAAAGAAGGAGAGGAAATTATATGTTGAATTTTGCTTTATGCGATGACAATTTAAAGCTTTTAGATAGACTAGAAAAAATGTTAGAAAATATTTTTACTAAAAATAACTTTGAAGCAACTGTATCTTATAAATCCACAGATACAACTAATATGCTTGATTTTGTCAGCAATAACAAAGTTGATGTAATAATGTTAGATATTAATTTAAAATGCAATAAATCTGGATTAGATTTAGCAGAAGCAATTAGAAAAATCAATAAAGATTGTTACATAATATTTACTACTGCTCACTTAGAATATGCTATGATTGCTTATAAATTCAAAACTTTTGATTATTTAGCAAAACCTATCACCTATGATAGACTAGAAGAAACTATATTAAGACTTTTTGATGATATTAACGGTACTCCTAAAAGATATATTAAACTTGATAACAAAAACACTCTTGTGGACGCTTCTGAAGTTCACTTTATAAAAAGAGATGGTATGAAACTTGTTTTCCATACCTCTTGCCGTGATTATGAGATTTATAGTTCTTTTAATAAATTTCAAGATAGATTACCTGATTCTTATAAAAGATGTCACAAATCTTGTATCGCCAATGTATCACAAATCGTAGATGTTGAACCAGTATCTGGTACCATTACTTTTAAAGATGGTAGTTCTTGTGATATTGGTCCAAAATATAAATCAGAATTAATGGAAGTCCTTGCAGAAACTTCGCAAGTATTAATATAAAAACAAGAAAAAGCCTAGATTAATCTAGACTTTTTCTTTGTTAATTAGGAAAAGATATATTAATATCTTTTCTGTGAAATCTTTTTTACTTTCCTGGACTTAGTTAGCTAATTTTTTAATTTTAGCATAAATCTCTTGAACCTTGTCGGCATCAACAGCCGACTTAGGCTCATCCAGGATAGCAGAAGCTTCTGCAAAAAGAGAATAAATTTCTTTTGCATTTTCTAAATAGTTTATTTCACATCCAGCTGGTGGATATGAATTGCAAAATTTATTTATTTCTTTTCGCATTTCTTCATACATATCCATTAGATTCCCTCCTATCTATTAACTATATATATTTTACCATTTTAGAAATTTTATGTCAAATTTCCTTATCTTTTTTTAAACATTTCTTTTATTTTACTTATAATTTTTTGCAAAATATTCTTATCTTTCACAACTATTAAATCTTTCGGTTCCTCTGCCTGTTGTTTCTCTCTATTTGCAAATAAATTATTTGGATTATATTTATCTTTCTTTTTTAATTCTAATTCATATAATTCCTTCTTCTCGTTATCCTGTATTTGCTGTCTTTCAGCCTCATCTGCCCAATACTTTATATATAAATTTGCAATTAAAATTTGAGTCAAATGTGACACTTCTTGTTCTTCAAAGTCTAAATTTGCATCATATTTATATGTATAATTCTTATCCCTATTTTCTATATAATTTTTTAGTACATCTTTTGGAACTTTATTTAAATCTTCTCTTGGTATATTTCTTAAAATTTCTATTAACTCTGTATATGCTTTTGCATAATCTTCTTTTGTATACACCTTTTCCATATGCGTTTATCTCCTTCGACCTTTTATCTTTCCTTTAAGTTCATTGTGTTTCTTTCATAATTATCCGCTTTAGCTCTTTCTTCCACATTTGTTCTATTTACGCAATTTTTTCCCATTCTGTTTACATCTATCCTCTGATTTGTTCTGTTTTTAGCCATATCAGCAACCACTTCTAATTCTTCTTTATTCCAACCGATTTAGTATTCCTGCTGTATATATTTCTCTTAAATTTATTTTATTTTGAAGTTGTTTTACTACTCCTTCATTTACATTTGTTATTGAATTTATTTCATAACCTGTTAATCTTCCAAATCTACTTCTTAATTCATTTCCGATTATATGGAATTGGTATTGCAGAAACGCCTTCAAAGAAACATCCTGTATATTCTGGAAGTATATCATCTTTAATATCTTCTTGTAGTACTTCTAATTCTTCTTTTGATATTTCTCCCAATTCTTGTTTCTTTTCTAATATTGATTTTGCAGTGTTTTTAGCATCTGCAATAATGCTATCCCTTTTATGCCCAAAATGTATTCCTATTTGTCCTATGTATGGCAAATCAATACATAATGCATCATATCTTTCTTCATCTTCATTAATTCCATAAGAATATTTATTTTCGTAATCTTCTCCACCAGTTTTCTCAATAATATATAAACTAGCTATCAAATCTTTCATTGCCCTATCTTTTTTCAAGTAATATTCCCTTTTCTCTGGTCCATCACATTTCTTAGATAATCTGTTATACATTAACATTAATAATGCTGTTTGCTCAATTCCTATTTCTTGGTCTTCTGGGTCTCCTGTTCCTAATATTCCTTCTAAATCATTGCCTGTTAAATACGCATCTTTTATTGCTTGTTTTATATTTCCATTAGGTATATTTGCTAAACGATTTTGAAAGTGATTTTTTGACCCATCTGATCTACCTTTTTGCTTTGTTTTTATAAATTCTTCTAACTCTTTTTCAGTTGTTAAACTTAAATATTTATTAACTGCTTTTTCTAAATTATCGTATGTATCTTCATATGTTGTAAATGCACTATTTAACATTCTTTTTTCTTGCATATTTTTTCTCCTTTGTCTGCTGATGGATTAATTATATATCACATAGATATTTTTGTCTAGATTATAATCTTTATTTTTCCTTAACACTTATCGTATTAGTTTCTTAAGTCCAGTAATACTCTTGGTTTTATTAATTGGATAATTTTGTAAATAACTATTGACAAGTGGCGAATTTTATATTATATTAATATAATGACTGGAAAAATAAGGTAATTTATTTAATTTTGTCGAATTACCATTTTTCCTGTCTTTTTATGTAAGTTTAAAAAAGGGGAAGGAAATCATATGTTGAATTTTGCTTTATGCGATGACAATGTAAATATTATGAATAGATTAGAAAAAATGTTAGAAAATATCTTTATAAAAAATAACATTGAAGCTTCAGTATCTTATAAAACATCTAGTTCGATAGATATGCTTGACTTTGTTAGTTCTAATAAAGTTGATGTAATTATGTTGGATATTAATTTGAAGAGTGACAAAACTGGCTTAGAATTAGCAGAGGCAATTAGAAAGATAAATAAAGATTCTTATATCATATTTACTACTGCACATTTAGAATATGCTATGGTTGCTTATAAGTTTAAAACTTTTGATTATTTAGCTAAGCCTATTACTTATGATAGATTAGAAGAAACTATTTTTAGACTTTTCGATGATGTTAATGGTACTCCTAAAAGATATATTAAACTTGATAATAAGAATACTATTGTTGATGCAAATGAAGTTCAATATATTGTTAGAGATGGTATGAAACTTGTTTTTCATACTGCTTCGCGCGATTATGATATTTATAGTTCTTTTACTAAGTTTCAGGATAAATTGCCTGATTCTTATATGAGATGTCATAAATCTTGCGTTGCTAATGTTTTACAAATTAAAGATGTTGAACCTGTTTCTGGGACTATTACTTTTAAAGATGGTAGTTCTTGTGATATTGGCCCAAAATATAAGTCTGATTTATTGGAGGTGATTAAAAATTATGGAATTTTTGAATAATTTGTGGGTGGCTATAAGTACACCTAATGAGGCTTTGATTAATTTTATTGCTATACCTGGAAGTATAATAGAAAATTTATTAATAATGTTGTTATTTACATCAATATTAAATATATCTGCTACAAAAAGGCAAAAAATTATATATGTTTTCTCGATGAGTTGCATTTGTTTATTTATGATTAATTATGTTGAAGGTCCTTATAATTTATTTATAAATTATATTATTGCAATTTCCTTTGTATATGCTATTTTTAAAAAATCTCTTTTTAAAACAATAGTAACGTATATAATATCTCTAATACTCTTAAATTTGGCGGGCACTTTATTATTAAACCCTTATATAACTATAATGCACATAGATACTGTTCAATTATCTATCATACCACTTTATAGACTATTTTACACTTTCATTATGTATTTATTATGTATAATTATAATATTATTCTTGAAGTATAAAAATTTAAAGTTGGATTTTCTAGAAGATATAGATAAAAAGGATAAATTTATAATACTTTCTAACTTGTTCTTTGGTATAGTTGCACTTGTTGTACAAATGATTATTTTATTCTACTATGTAGATAAACTTCCAATTTTGATAACATCTTTTAGTTTTATTGCTTTATTAGCTTATTTTATCATTAGTATATATAGTTTAACAAGAACGTTTAAGCTTATTTTAACAACTAGAAAATTACAAAGTGCTGAAGAATATAATAATTCATTGCGTGTATTGCATGATAGTGTTAGAGCTTTTAAACATGATTTTGACAACATGGTAACAACAATTGGTGGATATATTAAAACTAACGATATGAAAGGCTTAGAAAAATATTATGCAGAATTGGTTGATGATTCTGAAAGAGTTAATAATTTATATATTTTAAACCCAGAAGTAGTAAACAATGATGGAATTTACAACTTATTAACAAAGAAATATCATGAAGCCGATTCTAAAGATATAAAAGTAAATATTACATTTTTGTTGGATTTAAGTACTTTACATATGAAAATCTATGAATTTGCAAGAATATTAGGAATTCTATTAGATAATGCTATTGAAGCGAGTTCAGAATGTGAAGAAAAAGTTATAAATTTAATATTTAGAAATGACACTAAAAACCATACTCAACTATTAATAGTAGAAAATACATATGCTGATAAAAACATTGATACAGAAAAGATTTTTGAAAAAGGTATTTCAGGTAAGGAAAATCATACTGGATTAGGATTATGGGAAGTTCGTAAACTTGTTAATAAAAATCAAAATGTACATTTACGCACTATCAAAGATGATAAATTCTTTAGACAACAATTAGAAATTTATTATAAGTAAAAAAAAGAAAGAGAATTTCTCTTTCTTTTATTTATTTTATCATACTTTTTGGCATTTTTGGTTGATGAAATAATATAAATGCAAAGCATGCTGTATTTGTTGCTTTTGCATATTTTTCTGCTGTTTTTGCTAAAAATTTGAACATAAATACTCTCCTCCTTAGTAAATATTATAAACATTATATAATATAAAATATAACCGGTATATATTTTATATCAAGCTGTTTCAATTGAAGTATCTCCATATACTTCATATCCATACTTATTATTTGTTACTTTATAAATAAACTTCATAATTGTTATTGTTTGGAATAAATTTGCTAGTAATAGTATATTTGTAATTATACTATTATTTATAATTGCTGCTACTAACAAACCTATTGTAAATGTAAGATAAGATACAATTTGCTTTTTCTTTCTAACATCTAAATTTAGAATTGGTACATTTTCTGTGTCAGCTGGTGCATATAGTTTAATCATTATCATTCCAAATACCCATACCGCAAAAATTACCACATATTTAGTTACATCTGGCATTACAAAATGCTGAGATATAAATGGTATTATGCAATAAAATATTGTTGTAAATGTAAGACAGCCAATATGTGTTTTTAAATGTACTCCGCCTGATGCTCCTTTATATGGAAATAATGCTAAAAAAGTGAATAGTGCCCATTTAAAAATTCCCAATATATATGCAATTGCAAGCATTATAAATATTTTAGGTATTTCTCCTACTATGTTTTGTAGTCCATAAAATATTACTTCTGCTTTTTCGTCATCTACTTCTGGCATTTCTTTTCTAATTCTATTTGTTAAAAAGGTACAGATTTTGTCTATCATTCCTTCTCACCTCTTTTGTTCTAAAAAAATATTATCATTATTTTGCCCATATCAACTTTTTTATTTGTGAAAATTTAATTTTATTTTGTAAAATTTTCTTTGCTCTTTTTTATACATTTTTTTGCTTTTTATATCAAAGCTATTATTTTTCTTTTTTACTTTTATAAACAGTTTGGTATGTTAACCACATAAAAAGCACTCCAGTATAAATCTGGAGTGCTCCATTAAAAAAATTCTCTTTAGCGTATTGCATTCGCCGAGTTCTTATATTCAATTACTCTATTTAAAACTACTATTGCAATAGTTCTAATTTTAGTTTTCACAGCACTCAGTCTTACTTTATATAAAGTGTGATACGAGTAGAACTACTGCCACCAGTGTTGCTTGGTTCTTTGTTGTAACGATGAGATATTTGGTAACTGCTGCCGTAATAATTACCACGATTATCTCGATATCCAGATTCATTGGCTTCTAATGTCCATTCACTACTATTACCTAATAAATCATATACATTTTTTAATATATCTTTACTTTCAGTTTCTCCTTCATTTGGTCCGCCTGTTATTCTTGTTGTATTTTTACTTGTTCCTGCTACAGGTTCTACTGAATTAACATTTACGTTACTATCTTTATGCATCCAATTCATCATTGCATCATACTGACTTCCCCATATCATACTACTTACTACATTTTTTGTACTATCTGTTTTTACAGCATATTTTTTTGCCTTATCATATAATCCATACCACATATTTGCTGATGTTGAACTATTTGTTGCTGATGGTTTCATTTTCTTTGATTGCGCATTTCCACTAGCATCTAAGCTTATTTCATATCTTGATACATAAAATCCCTTATTTTTATTTACACTTTTTATCATATCGTTATATGCTTGTTGCACTTCTGCTTGAAAACTTGCTTGTGTTAATCCTATATCACTTAAATATGTTTGTTCATCATTATCATAATTGCTTACTATATCTGGTTCTCTATAATCACTTGTAGTTGTTGTACATCCGCTTTGCACTTCTGAACCAGTATCTGTAAAATTATATAATAAGCCTCTATATCTAGGTTCTGCATTTGGGTCTGTTTCCATATTTACTGACATTGCCTTATTTGTTGTTCCATTTTCTTCTGTATCTGATATAGCAGTTGGTACTGGTATCCATACAAATTCATTTCCATCTTCTTCAAAATTATCTGTTATTACTAATCCTTCTGATATATCATTTAAATCAGGTATAACTCCATATCCTACTGGAATTACTGCTGTCTCTCCATCGTCATCTGTATATTTTTTATTCTTTCCTGTTACAATTTTTCCTGATACTGTTGGCTCTAGTGGTACTACTATTTCTCCTGTTGCTATATCTAGTGTCACATCATATCCATTATATTTTACTGTACAAGTATTATCTCCATTATCTACTATATCTTTATCTTGTAATCCTAAATTTTTCTTTACATTTGATTTAAAATCTTCATAATTGAATTTTCCATTATTGTCTATACTACCTAAATATTCTAACTGTACTGCTTCTTTTGCCTCTGCTTCTGTTGTTTTATCTTTTGCTGTTACTGCTTTTGTTAATATTCCGTTATCTCCTGTAAGTGTTGCTATCGCTACTCCTGCTAGGATTAAAAGTACTATTATTGTTATTACTAGTGCTATTAATGTTATACCCTTGTCATTTAATTTTTGTTTTCTATTTTTTATCTGCATAAAAAACTTCTCCTTTCTTTTGTTTCCTTTTTTCTTTTGCTTTACTGTTTTTCATTTTATCACGTATACCAAAATTACGTAAACAAGTAATATCTTGTTTTTTCGTTATTTAAATTATTTCCACTTTTGCAAATAGTATTCTTTCCTACTCACTTTTTTGACAAAGGTATTTGATTTTCAATGTTCCTAATCTTCCTATGTACAAAAATAGACTTAATTTATAAATATTTTATAAATAATTATGAATTAAGTCAAGATGTTTTACGATTTCATTTCCATCTTTTGTTTTTAATTTACATTTTTGCTGAAATCACTTGCTTTTATGCCACTTTTATGTTAAAATTGAAATGTATTTATAAAAAAGAGAGGTGAAAACTTAAAGGAAACTTTAAGGGAAAAATGAGAACAAGAGAAAGACAAACAAATTTTATAGATTTATTTAAAGCTTTCTGGGCACCGGATGAAATTGAAACTTCATTTGAAGAAGAAATATCAGCAAATAATTCTGGATTATCAGAAGAAGATAAAAAATTATTAACAGAAACATCTTCACACATAAAAGCTTTAGAAAAAGAATTATATAATCATAATATAGATAAACCAAAAAGAAAGACTGCTAAAGCAAAAGTAGCACAAAATGAAATGGGAATAAACAAATCTATAAATAAAAAGAAACAATCTAATATTACTAGCAAAGAAGAAAAAGATTTTGGAGAAAGAGAATAAAATACAGGAAATTTTTAATTTCTTGTATTTTTATCTTGACAAATGGAAAAACTACCGTTATAATAGATAACGTCAGTTAAATATGGCGAAGTAGCTCAGTTGGCTAGAGCATTCGGTTCATACCCGAAGGGTCATGTGTTCGAATCACATCTTCGCTACCATACAAAAAAGCTCATTACGAGCTTTTTATTTTTAATCATATTGTAGTTTTTGCAAAATATTACAATGTATCAATAGATTATATCGCAAGACTAACAGATATAAAAAAACATAAAAATTAAAATTTGACATATAATAAAATATATGCTAAAATATATTTGACGTCAAAAGTAGTAAATCACTCGCAAGAGTAAACTAAAAAAGACTAGGTGTCCAGACCTAGTCTTTTCTTTTCGCTTATTTGCTTAGATGCTTTATTATGTAATAAACCAAAATAAGCTTTAGCAACTCTAGTAAATCTCTCATTTAGAGTAAACCTCCTTTCTACCTTTTGAGCGAAAGGCATTTACAATATATAATAGTCGAACATCATTGTCAAGAAACATATAAGTGTATTTAACTAGTACAGAAAAAAGCTCATTACGAGCTTTTTTATTCTCCAATTAAATAGATTATGTCCAAGAAAGAAACGTCCCCTATTGGACACTATTGAACATATTCATTTAAAGGTTTAACTTTATAAGCCAAGTCTCCCATTTGTTCTGTAGGCACATAACCTGGTTTAGCATTAATTACGTCTGGAATTCTATTTACAACTGTTGCACAAGTAAGTTCTACTGTTGCTGGTCTATTAATTACTAATGTTGTTTCTGGTTCTCCGATTACTGTCCATTCATTTTTATCAAAATCACTTTCAGAATATACTTTTCCAATACATTCACTTTCTATTGTTATTCCCTCTTCAGTTTCAGTTGTAACTACTGCACTCATTCCTGTTGCATCTCCTGCTTTTACTGTCATTCCTAATGTACTTGAATATATGTCTTCTGTATGTGTTTGTGGCACTGTTTTTTGTGTTTGTGATTTTACTGTTAATCCTAATTTTTCACATAGCCATCCGTTTACATTCCACATATATGATGGTAGGTATTCTCCTTTTTCTATAATTGCTTGTCTTTCTTCGTCTGTTATTTTGTCTACTGATGCTACTTGTTTATCAAATTCCTCTAGTGTTAGCCCTGCTCCATGTGCCTTTGCAAGTGCTATTCCATAGTCTTCTACATTATAGCTTGAACTTCCTTTTATCTTTTTAATTGTTTGTGTTGATCCTGCTATACTAGATATTAATTGTCCCCAATATATATCTTGATATCCGCTTCCTGTTATTGTACATCCTGTTTGTTTTGCCATTTCATCTATTCTCTTTGTTACTTGTGGGTTAGAGTTTGCTGGGTAAAATGCTTCTTCGCAAGTTGTAATTGCATTTATTCCTAGTTTTGCACATAGCATTAATGCATCTTCTACATCATTTATTAAGCTCATTGTTGTTACTATTGCTATATCTGGCTTTGTTTCTTGCATCATCTTTTCTGCTTCTTCTAAGCCTACTACTTTTACTCCTTTATTTTCTGTTCCCATTATCTCTCCAATGTCTTTTCCTATAACTGCTGGATTTACATCTATTGCACCTACTATTTCTGCTCCTTTTTCATATACATATCTCATTGTATATACACTCATTTTGCCTGCTCCATATTGAACTACTTTGATTTTTCTATCCACAAAAATCACTCCTTTCATCTTATCTAATTATATACTAATTTCTGTTTTTT
This sequence comes from uncultured Clostridium sp., assembly GCA_947648905.1. Classification (GTDB taxonomy): domain Bacteria; phylum Bacillota; class Clostridia; order TANB77; family CAG-508; genus CAG-269. Next base: position 47,145 of record CANSPP010000003.1, read on the forward strand.
ATACAAGCCCTTTTTTATACTTTTATATTTTCAAAAATTCTTCTAATAAATTAGCACATCTTTTAGATGCCAATTTTAAATTTTTGTCAAATGTAGAAGCATTTTTTCCGTCAGGAGTATCTGATACACTTCTAATTACAATAAATGAAATATCATTTAGATAAGCTACTTGAGCAATTGCAGAACATTCCATATCTACCACATCTGCATTGAATTTTGCTCTTATTTTATTCTTCATTGCTATATCTTCGCAGAAGATGTCTCCTGTTGCTACAATGCCTAGTTTTATTGTGTAATTTCTTTCTGGTCCACTTTCTAGCATTTGGTTTAATTCTTTTACTAATTTTTCGTCACATTTTACACTGTTTCCTACTCCTGTTATATATCCTTTACTATGTCCAAATGCTGTAATGTCAAAGTCGTGTTGTACCACTTCTCTTCCTATTACTACATCTCCTATATTTAAGCTGTCATTTACACTTCCTGCTGAACCTACATTTACTATATATTCTAATTCAAAGTTGTCTGACATTACTTGTGTTGTTCTAGCTGAGTTTACTTTTCCTACTCCGCTTCTTACTAATATGCATTCTTTATTTCCTATTTTTCCTAATGTAAATCTTAGATTATATATTTGCTTTACTTCAATATTTTTCATTCTGTTTTCAACCGCTTCAAACTCTTCTTCCATTGCTACTACTATTCCTACTTTTTTCATACTTTTTTCTCCTTTATTTTTTCTAATTGTATTATACTTTAAAAAACTTTTTTTCTCAAGGACTTGTAACATTTTCTTTTTTAATGTAATATAATAGTACAAATTGAAATTGCAAAAATAAATTATTAGAAAGGAGTTAAATTAATTTAAGCGCCAGGACATCAATTTTGATGTTGACGAGGTCTAGGGTTATCGAAGTTTTCGGCGGATTCTCTAGTGGCTTTGCTTGGAGTCATAAGTATTACTACAAAGACAATAGCAATATTGCAACAAAATTTAATACAATCAAGCTTTGCATATTTCAATTCCAAACATACTAAATAAGGCATTATTGTGCCTTGTCAAAAGAAAGGAATGAATTTTATGTGTGGAATTGTAGGATATATAGGAGCTAAAAAAGCTAGTCCTATTCTTATTAATGGACTTTTAAAGTTAGAATACCGTGGCTATGACTCAGCAGGTATTTCAACTGTCGAAAAAAATGGTCTTTCTATTATGAAAGATAAAGGAAGAGTTAAAAATTTATATAATATACCTGGGATTGACAATCTAGAAGGAACAATTGGTATTGCTCATACAAGATGGGCAACTCACGGAAAGCCTTCTAAGGAAAATGCTCATCCTCATATGGATAACTCAAAAACTTTTAGCGTTGTTCATAATGGTATTGTTGAAAACTTTAATGAATTAAGAAAATTTTTAAGCGATAATGGTTATACTTTCTATTCTCAAACAGATACAGAAATTATACCTAATTTAATTGATTACTATTATAAAAAAGAAACTAATAATGATGATTTAAAACTTTTAAGAGCTGTAAAAAATGCTTGTAACTCTTTAAAAGGAAGCTTCGCCTTAGAAATTATTTGTAAAGACTATCCTGATAATATGGTGGCTGTAAGAAAAGATAGCCCACTTGTTATTGGTAAAGGTGTTGAAGGAAATTATATTTCTTCTGATATTCCAGCTATTCTTTCATATACAAAAGATTTTTATCTTTTAGATGATTTAGAATATGCTCTTTTATCAAAAGATAATATCAATTTCTATAATAAAGATTTAGAGCCAATTACTAAAAAACTTAAAGCTGTTGACTGGGATGCTGATAGTAGCGAAAAAGGTGAATTTGAAGATTTTATGCTAAAAGAAGTTCACGAACAGCCAAAAGCTATAAGAGAAACAATAGGTTCTAAAATAAATGAAAATTCAAAATGCGAATTTGAAGAATTGAATTTTACAAAAAAATATTTAGAAGGATTAAATAAAATCTATTTTGTAGCTTGTGGTACAGCTATGCACGCTGGATTAGCTGGTAAAAACATAATAGAAAAACTTTGTAAAATACCAACAGAAGTTGATATTGCTTCTGAGTTTAGATATAGAGACCCTTTAATAGATAATAAAACTCTATGTATTTTCATATCTCAATCTGGAGAAACAGCAGATACATTAGCAGCATTAAAATTATCTAAAGAATTAGGTGCTAAGACAATTGCAATTACTAATGTTATAGGAAGCTCTATAACTAGAGAAGCAGATTACTCTATTTACACTCACGCAGGACCTGAAATTGCAGTAGCTTCTACAAAAGCATACACATCTCAAGTTGTATTAGTTGCAATGCTTGCTATCTATTTTGCAGAAACTCTAGAATTATCAGTTGAAGAAACAAAATCTCTAAAACAAGAAATATTAATACTACCTAAAAAAATCGAAAAAGTTTTAGAAACTTCTTCTCAAATAGAAAAATTTGCAAAAAGGATTTACAAAGAAAAAGATATTTTCTTCCTAGGAAGAGGAATTGACGAAACAGTTGCAAAAGAAGCATCTTTGAAATTAAAAGAAATATCATACATTCACTCAGACAGCTACCCTGCTGGTGAATTAAAACACGGACCTATCGCTCTGATTGAAAATGATATTACTGTTATAAGCATTATAACTGACCCTAAACTTGTTAAAAAAACTGTAAGTAATATCCAAGAAGTAATTACAAGAGGTGCCAAAACTTTAATTATTACAAATCAAGAAATAGATGAGGATATGTTTGATATGGTTATAAAAATTCCAGAAACTGATACCTTTGTTTCCCCTATCTTATCAATAATTCCTTTGCAATTCTTAGCTTACTTTACTTCAAAAGAAAAAGGCTTAGATGTTGATAAACCAAGAAACTTAGCAAAATCAGTAACAGTTGAATAATGTTCTCGTGCCAACGGGGACGGACCTTCTTGGCAGATTTCTGCCAAAAAGGTCCGTCCCCAATGGCATATTAGCACACTAAGAGTTTTACTATGACTAAGCACACTGCTCCTGGTAATCCTAATAAGCCGGATGATTATACTTGTAAAAAAATTTAAACCTATATGAAAACCAAATGCACCACCAACCAAATTAATTAGATAAATTGTTATTCCACCAATTATTGAATTCAAAATTAATTTTAAAATCTTTTTTATTGGCACTATAAAAATTCTACCAAATATAAAAATAAAACATATACAAGCCAAATATGTAATCATATTATAATCCATTTTATCAACTCCAAACAAAAAAATGATAATAATTTCTTATTACCATTTCTATGTTAATTTTAGGACAAATATTACTTGAATTTAAACAGCTTGTTCTTCGTCTGATATAAAAGAAAATTTTTGATTATTAATCATATCTACTTCAAGTCCTTTTGCTTTTGCTAATTTTATTAGGTAATCTAATTTTGCTTGAGTTGCTTTTATTTGATATGAATAATAGTCTACTAATCCATCTTTTGCATATTCAAAATTTCTATTGTTTGCTTTTAATTCTTCTCTAGTTTTTATAATTGTTCTTATTAATTCAATTTCTCTTCCGTGTTTCTGATATTTCTGGTACTTTTTGTTCTCTTACATATTCGCTTCCGCATAAAATTTCCCCTTTATACATTTTTTCTTTTTATTATATTCCCAGAAAAGGATTTTTATTCAATTATTTTCGCCAAACCACTTGTTTTTTTGGCGATTTTATAGGATAATATATATGTATGATTTTATTTAGCGAAAGGATTTTTTAAATGAAATATATTGATAAATTTTTGAAAAAATTAAACACAGATAGAAATACTTTTGTAACATATGTACTAACATTAGTATCTGTATATTTAGCAGTAGATAGACTTGTAGAAATGCTATTTATGATATTTACTGGAGTATCACATTCGTATTGGGGACCAATTACATACACCTTTGCCCTAGCTTGTCCTATTTTTGCATTTTTATTTTCAGGTCCATCAAAATTTGTAACATCAAAAGCAAAAAAGGTTACACTATTTTACATATATGTAATAGGTTTATACATAATAGCAATCTCAATGTTTACTCAATGGCTTAATATGGGAGCTTGGTTACTAATCTTATCAGTTCCAAACTATGTAGAACTTATTACAGACTTTTCTGATTTAGTAACACCAGCTATGGTAAGTATTTCTTTATACCTACCACTTGCTACAATATTCCCAATGTTTAAATGGTTATTCTTTAAAGTTAATGATAATAAAGACCATGTACGTTCTATTTGGGATTATGGTGGAATTAACCTATCATCTTCAAAAGAAGGTAGTGGACCATATTCTTGTGAAGTTTATATATGCTATGATTACGAAACCAGTAAAACAGTAACTATGCCAGAAGCTTCAAGATATCAATCATTATTTGTATGTGGTGGTTCTGGCTCTGGAAAAACTTCATTAGTATTTGAACCATTAATGGCAAGAGATTTTGAAAGAAAACACTTCTTTAAAGAAGTTTCAAAAGAAATGGGATTTACAGCATTAAAAACACATATCGCAGTTTTAAATGCCCCATATAATAACGAATATTTAAATAAAAACTTTAACTTAAATATGTTACAACCGGTATATGGCAAAGAAACAGTTTTTAAAGCTTATATGAAAAAAATGATATTAAGCACTATGGGTTCAGAAATAACTTATAAAAATTTAGGTTTAACACTTATGGCTCCTGACTATGAAGTAATTAGTCATATGATAGATGTATGTAAAAACTTTGATATTTCTTATAATATTATTGACCCAGCTAATCCAAACTCAATTGGATTAAACCCATTTGTATATGAAGATACATTTAAAATAGCAATAACAATCTCTTCTGTTATAAAAGCTATGTATAACACTTCACATTCTGATGTAGATGAAGCTTATAAAGAAGATATTGTAATGCAAGCACTTGAAAATATGGCTATACTTCTTAAAGAAATGTACCCTAGAATGAATGAAGGCAAACTTCCTAATATGGAAGATATGCTAAAAATGTTTACAAACTTTGAACTAGTTGAAAAAATGTGTAAAATTCTAGAATTCAACGATGAATTAAGAGAAAAATATAGTGTACTATTATCATACTTTAAGAAAAACTTTTATCAAAATGGACAAGGAAGAACAAACATTGAAAAATACCTATCTTCTGTTATTAGCCAATTAGATAATTTACTAAGAATTCCTGGAATAAAAGGTATTTTATGTAATAGAACTAACAATCTAGACTTTGACAAAATGTTAGCAAATTCAGAAGTTAACTTTGTATGTACAAGACGTGGAGACTTAGGAGCTGCTGGACATAAAGCATTTGGACTATTTTTCTTAATCGCTATGCAAAATGCTGTACTTCGTAGACCTGGTATTGAAAGTTCAAGAGTTCCACACTTCCTATATATAGACGAATTTTCTGATTTCATTTGCAAAGAAACAGAAGCAATATTTACAATGTATAGAAAATATAAAGTTGGTACAATAATATCAACACAAAACTTACAACAATTAGAAACACCTTCATTAGGAGTAAATTATAAAAATACTATTTTAGCTAACTGTGCTAGTAAAATATTTACTGGAAACGGTGCATATGATGAACTAGAATGGTGGTCAGGTGAATTTGGACAAAAAAGAGAATGGTCATATTCAAATTCTATGGATATGGATAAAATGAAATATGAATCAAAATACAGTAGTGTTGAATGGAAATTTATTCCTCACTTCAAACCAGGAAAACTACAAGCTTTAGGTACAAAGGAATGTGCATATAAAATAAGAAACGCTGGCGGTAAACCTGTAGCAGGTCTTGGTAGATTATGCTTCTTAGAGTCTAAGTATAAAGAACCACATAAATCTAAAACTTATAATTTTGAAAAATATTTGAATGGATTTGATTCTTCTAATTCAGATGATTCAAAAAGTTCATCAAATAAATTTGATTTTAAAAATGTAGACTTTATAGATGATAGAAATGAATTTGATCCAGTTCAAATTGATAATACTGATTCTAAGTATTCATTTGATAGTGATGAAGCAATTGTTTCTAATTTGAAGAAAAAACCAAAACTTAATTAATATTTATTTTACATAGAATAAAATATATGCTAAAATATATTTGAAGTCAGTAATATGACAAATTGTACATAAAGAGTTAATCAAAAAAAGACTAGGCATGGTGCGCCTAGTCTTTTCTAATGCTATTTGCTTAGAATACTTTTGTACAGGCTCTTCTGGGCTTAAGCCCTACTGAGCGGTTTGCCAATCGCATTTATTTCTCAGGCTAACACTTAAGTGGCCCTAGCCATTTTTCTATTTTTCTTTTTCCTTTGCTTCTTTCTGTCGCTATATCTTTTTGTAACTGCTTTCGTATGTATTTTTCTATTACTTTCTTATTTTTACCTACTGTATCCACATAATAACCTTGACACCAAAAGTGCCTATTTCCATATTTATATTTTAAATTTGCATATCTATCGAATATCATTAAGCTACTTTTTCCTTTTAAATATCCTATTATACTTGCTATACTATATTTAGGTGGTATAGCAACTAACATATGTATATGGTCTGGACATAGCTCTGCTTCTATTATATCGATACCCTTTTCTCACATAATCGCCTTAATATAAGTCCTATATCTTTTCTAATATTACCACATATTTCCATTTTCTGTATTTTGGTGCAAATACTATATGATATTTGCACTTCTATGTGCTGTGTGCTAAATTATTATTGTCTTTCATGACAAATTCCTCCTTTTTGATTTTTGTTTGCGGTTGGCTGACCACATTTATTATATCAAAAGGTGGAATTTTTCTACTCATAGCTAGAAGTTTTTAGAACCCCACGTATAACACGGGGCTTTCATTATCCAATAAAAAACGACAAATTAAATTTAATTTGTCGTTTTTCTTTGAAGTTTTCTTTATGAAAATACTTTTAAAGTATATTTCATTAGAACTCTTCTATTTAGATTTTTAACTAACAATAAATATGTTAGTTAATGAGATGATGGACCTAAACAGTTCCCACAACAATCATCTGAACTACAATGGCAGTCATAACAGTTATTTCCGGCACAGTCATCCGAACTACAATGGCAGTCATAACAATTATTTCCTACACAGTCATCTGAACTACAATGGCAATTATAAGAAGAAAAATTAAATCTTCTATTCATTGCTCTAACTCCAATAGCAATAGGCGCAACAATATCTGTTCCCTTATAATCTTTTAGTAATTCTTGCAAGTTTCCCATCATGTTGTAATCTCCTTTCTATGGCATTGCAAATTACTTTATATAATCATTGGGATTAAGTGAAAGCCAATTAGTAATGCATCCTCCTCCACATTTCTCCCAAAGATTACAACTTTTACATTTAGATGCTGGATAGCATCTAGCCTTTTTTCGAAAATCCTTTACAATTTCTGTTTCCATTATTTCTTCAATAGAATACTCTTTGTAAACCTCAACTGGCTTTTCGGAAAAAGGAAACTCCGCAAAATGATTGCATGGAATAATTTTAAAATTTTCATCTAAATTAATTCCAGAACCACGCGGAACATGGCAGCAATTAATGATTCTATTTTCTTCTGTTAACTTGTTTAGAATTGTTTCATCAATTAAACACAATGGAAAAGAAATTTCTATACAATAATTTATATTTGTTTTTGATAATCTATTGTATAATTTTTCTACAAAATTTCCCATTTGCTTTAAATCAAATAAAGTTTCAGAATTTTCTATTCCTATAATAGGTTTTACAAATTGAAAACTAAATAAAGAAATATCATTTTTCTCTATAAACTCTATTAATCTTTCAAGATATTCACAATCATCATTTACAAGAACATATGATATAGATGGATTGAAATTTAATGACTTCAAGTTTCTATATCCTTTAAGCATCTCTTCTAGCCCATATGACAAAGTATTATAAAAATACTCTTTTTCCGATATGCCCTTTAAAGAAATATCTATTCCATTAATTCCAGCATTTACTACCTCTCTAGCAAATTCCATATCAGCAAATCTGCGGCCGTTAGTAGCAATAGAAACTCTTATTCCCTTTTGGTGAATATATTTCACTAGTTCTATAAAATGTGGATAAATTGTAGGTTCTCCACCTATTAAAATAATATTTTTTACGCCACGTCTAACTAATGCATCTACCATAAGTTTTGTCTCTCCAATGTCCATAAAAGTTTTATTGTCTAAAGTATTTTTTGCATAACACCATTTACAACGATTGTTGCATGTTCGATTTGTAGTCAACCAAGCTGTAGTAAAGTTCATATAGTCCTCCCATTTCAATGTACATAGGCATAAGCCGTATCAACATAATATCACATAATCGATAAAATGTCAATTATTTTTCTATATTTTCTAACAAAAAATTAGAATTAATATTAAACTGTAAAAAAATGTCGAAATAAAATATAAAATTTTGAGAATAATATTATTATAAAACTTTAACTAAAGTTTTATTTAAATACAGCTTTTATAAAAAGCAAGGAGGATATTATGTCTCGAAATAGTAAATTAGTATCTCAAAATTTAAGAGAAGAAATAGCAAAAGAATTAGGAGTATATGACACAGTAAAACAAGATGGTGGTAGTTGGGCAAATGTTTCAGCAAAAGATTGTGGTAATATTGTAAAAAAAGCAATTGAAATAGCAAACAGATCAGTTGAAAATCAATAGTTATTTTTTCAAAAAATAATAGAGTAGATATTTATTTATCTACTCTTAATTATTTACTGTATTATTGTTACTTTGACTCATTATGCCATTTTTAGTTTTTGTAGTTCTTCTTTGTCTATTTTGGTTATATCCATTATATCTTCATCGCTCATTTGCTTTTGTATCATTTCTTTTACTATTTGTGTTATCGCCTTTGTTATTCCTAATTCTTCTCCTTTTTTCTCTTTGTCCTCCAATAATTCCATAAATAATTTTTCAAATTTCATATCTACATTTCCTCCTTTTTCTAACTTTTTAAAATATTCTTCTCTTCCTTTTTGTATAATTTTTCTAATCTTATTAGAATACTTAAACATCATTGAAATATACTTGTTTTCTTCTATTGTTAGCTTTTTCTTTGATAGTTCATTCATTACTTCTTCTAACTCTTCTTTTACGTCTATTTTTTCGAATAACATTGCCTTTGACATTCCTGTATTTTCTTTTATCAATTCTTTTTTTGTATAGTCATTTATATCAATTAAATTGTATTTTGTATATTCAAATACTTTAACTCCAAAATTGTATATTTCCTTATACTTGCCTGGTATTTTCCATTTTCTATTTCCTGTGTATAAAACTATTGGTATTATAACTGCTAAATTTCCTATTTCGTTTATATTGTTTCTAATTATATCTCTCATTAGTTCCACACTATATTCTGTTATTCTCATTGGCATTTTATAATCTATTTTGCTTTGATGTTCTATAATAATATACACATTAAATCTGGGTATTTTGTATATTGTGTCCGACTCCCTTTTTTCAAAAGTTGATGTTATAAATTCTTTGTTATATTTTTCAACATCATTCTCTGTTAGATTTTGAAATTCATTAATATTTAAATACTTTTGTATAAATTTTATAAATTCTTTTTTGTCACTTAATATCTTTTTAAATATTTTGTCTTTATATTGATGAATTCTTTCTTGTTCTTTATGCAAAACATATTTTTCTGATTCTTCTCTTACTCCATATGGAATGCTTTTTGAACATTTTAAATAATCTACATATGTAAATATTTGCATTATTTTCCCTCACTTTCATTTTAATATATATTTATCCATTTGTCAATGTTTCTTCATTGGTAAATTAATGCTTGTTTTTTTATTTTTCTTTTCTTATCACCTTTTTTCTTGTTTTTATTTCTTTTTTTGAGTTTTAATTTCGATTAAAAAAGTATTAGAATTTAATTTTGAATGAATACAGATTTTAGCATTTATAAAAATATTCTAATGCTTTTAATACTAAAAAAGTATATATCATCTGTACATTATTAATATAACAGGTTTTATATACTTTTTCAATATTTTTATTTAATTTTTTCCAATTTTTCATCAACAAAATTCGACATTTTATGTTTTACTGATTAAAAAGAGAAAACTATTCATCCTCCCTAGTTATTTACTGTATTCATATAATTATATTTTACTTCTTGTTCTGTAAGTGGCCTATTATACACTCTTGCAGCATATATCTCTCCATTAAAAGGATATATATTATTTTCACCATCATCATTTGTCCTATAAACATCTGAGCCAATTTGAATATTCGTATTCTGCACTTCCATAATATTTTTTACATTCCCTAAATTTGTTGTCTCTGTTTTCTCACCATTTATATATAGTACACCATTATCATCTTTAGTATTTGGATTATATGTATATGATACATATGTAGGCTCATTCTCTTCGATTAATGTATTTGTATAAAATCTTTCTGAACCTCCCCCTATATCAATCATAAGCTGTCTATATAGAAAGTCATTATTTCCTAGCATAACAAAAAATCCATTGCTTACCTTTGTTCTTTTCATCATTAATATCTGTACCAACTGATTTTCTGTTTGTCCCCTTAGTTTTAAATACATTTCTATTGTAATCCCATTACTATAATCAGATTTATCAGGAACTTCAATTCCATCATCAACACCGTCAAAACTCAATGATTTTTCTGTCCAGCCACTATTTTCATCATCTGTATTAAAGTTATGTAGAATTGCATCTCCCCAGTTATCTCCTGTTGACCTATTTTTAGCATCTATTGTATAAACTAAACCTTCTTTTATACATAGCAAATTGTTGTCTACTATTCTATGCTTTCCTTCTTCATAACTCACGACATCACCAGTTTTGTAATTTACAATATATGAATTTTTTAAAGTTATTTCTTGTGCATTTTCTGGCGTTATATAATACCAATTGTCTGCATATGTTTCTCCTGTTTCTGTATCATATATGCTTGTTGTATCTTCTGCTGAATTAAAATATACTTGTTTTAATTCTTTTCCTATTTTCTTATCTTCTAGCACTAATAATTGTAATTGTTCTATTTCACCAGCCAACACTGTTTCTTCTTTTGCTTGTACTGCTTTTCTTAATATCCCATTATCTCCTGTTAGTGTGCTTATTGCTACTCCTGCCAATATTAAAAGTATAATTATTGTTATTACTAGTGCTATTAATGTTATAGCTTTGTTGTTATTGCTGAATTTCATATAAATTTCATTCCTTTCTATCTTTTGTTTTATATTATTTTATCTCTCGCAAAGGAATTACGTCAACAGTTGATACTTTAGTTGTTTTTTAATGTATATAGTTCTAAAAGTCAAAAAAGATTAGATGTTAAACACCTAATCTTTTTCATAGTATTATTCATTAAAATACAATTCCAACTAATTCAATTACAATTCCTGAAATAACCCCTATTCCATATAACAGACCTGTAATCTTCAAATTTTCCTTTAAGCCTTTATTAGTTCTAAATAAAACAAGTAAACCAACACCTGCACCAACTAACAGACCTGCAATCATAGTAGCAGCACTTATTATATTTTCCAAATACAATTGTGTTAATATAACAGAAGCTGCACAATTTGGAATTAAACCTATTATTCCTGCAATTACTGGCCCTAGTATTGGTATTCCACTTAAAACTCCTGCAATTGTTTCTTCTCCTATAAAATACATTGCTATATTTATAATTAATGTAACAAGTAATATAAAGATAAATATATTTAAAGTATGTTTTAATGATGATTTTATAATTCCGTGGTCACAGTGACAATGTTCCTTTTCGCATAAGTCTACTATTTTGCTTTCTTCTTGCTTGTTCTTATTTTTTATTCTTAATATAAAATCAATTATAAAACCTGCTACCATACCAATAATCAATTTAATTCCTAATATTTTCAATATTGTAGTTATTGGTACTGTTTCTGATATAAAAATTGGTAGCATTTCATCTGATGTTGATAGATATACTGCAATTAGTGTTCCTAATGTTATTACTCTTGCTGCATATAGGTTTGTTGCTGAAACTGAAAATCCACATTGTGGAAATATTCCAAGCAAGCTTCCTATTAATGGTCCGTATTTTTCCTGATTTTTTTATCATATCTTTTGATTTTTCACTTGTTTTGTGTTCTATGTATTCCATTATTAGATATGTTATAAATAAAAATGGTAGTATTTTTATACTATCAATTACTGCTTCTTCAATTACTTCTAACATTTTTCTCTCCTTTTCTCATTTTTATATGATAACATATTTTTCCAAAAAAGTAAAGAGCCATTATAACTTAATGGCTCAAACTATATTAAATTTTTATTTATCTTCTCCTATAACAACCTGAAATTTGACCACTTCCATTAGCATTAGTATTTGGAATAACATTTATTCTAGCTGTTACACCATTTCTGTTATTATTGCGACCACAACCGCAATTAGAATTTTCATCGTCATTATCGCAACCGCAATTATTATTTCTATTTGAACAATTAGAACTAATAGTTAATAAGTCATTATTCACTCCGTTACAACCACTACTTGATATTGTAATCAAATCGCCATTGTTAGAATTTCCACAATTGCTACTTATTCTAAGCAAATCATTTAAGTTATCTCTATCTCTTTGGCAGTCACATCTTCTATTTCTTCTACAACCACAACCGCTTCTTCCACAGCCACAACTACTATCACTGTCATTATCACAGAAACGTTCTATTAATCTGCTAATAAGGCATACAATTGCTGCTGTAATAAATGCTATTATTGCATATACTATTGCTGCAACTAAGAAATTTATGTTATTTATTACAAACGTAACAATTAAGAATATTGCAAATATAACTGCTGCAACTAGTGGTGGACATTTTAGAATTTTTTGTAATGCTATTGATATTATTATTGTTGCTATTGGTAAAGCAAAAAATATAAGTAATATGTTCATATGTTTTCTCTCCTTTGTTTTTTACTATATTTTATGCTTTTTTGTTGTATTTTGTGTTAACAATATTCTACATTTACTAAATAAAGTCCTTGTGGGGGTAATGTTTTACCAGCATTTTCTCTTTTTTCAGATTTTATTATATTTTCAATTTCTTTTGGCTCTATTTTTCCAAGACCTACATCTACTAAAGTTCCTGCAATTATTCTTACCATATTATATAAAAAGCCATTTCCTGTAAGTTCTATGTAAATTCTTTTATCTGGCACTTCAATTACTTTCGCATCATAAATTGTTCTTACACTACTTTTACTACTTGTACCACTTGCTTTAAAAGCTTTAAAATCGTGTTCTCCTACAAAATATTTTACCGCTTCTTGCATCTTTTCTATATCAAGCTTCATTGGTATGTGTGTTTCCAAGTTTCTATAAATTGCTGTACCGTATTGAGAATTATTTATAACATACCTATATGTTTTTCTTTTGCAACTAAGTCTGCTATGAAATTTTTCTTCAACTTCTTCTGCATCTTTTATCCTTATTGATTTTTTTAAATTACTGTTTAATGCTATTGGAAACTTTTCAATTGGTAAATTAGAATTTGTTTTAAAGTTAGCAACTTGTCCGAATAGCGTGAACTCCTCTATCTGTTCTTCCAGAAGCATTTAAGTCTACCGTTTCCCCTGTAATTTGTTCTATTGCTTTCTCTATTGTTCCTTGTATATTTAGTTTGTCTGGTTGCTTTTGCCAACCATTAAAATCTTTCCCATCATATTCTATAGTTAATTTTATATTTCTCATTCATTTTCCTTTGATTTTTTTATTTTGTCTCTAAGTTCTTTTATTCTATTTTGTCTTTCCTTCTTTTCAACTGCAAATCTTTTAGTTACAATATTACTTATTAATATTTTTTTCAAAACATCTTCTCTAACATCTGCAATTAAAGTACCGTCTTTTGCAACTGATATCTTTCCAGTTTCTTCTGAAACTACAACTACTAAGCTATCAGATTCCTTTGAAATTCCTATTGCCGCTCTATGTCTTGTACCTAATTCTTTAGAAATATCTTTGTCATCTGCTAAAGGTAAAACACAAGCTGCAGCCGCTATTTTATTTCCAGATATTACTACTGCACCGTCATGCAAAGGTGTTTTTGGTTCAAATATATTTACTAACAATTGTGGCGAAACTTCTGCATTCATTGGTATACCTGTATTTACAATATCTTGTATTTTGATATCTCTTTCTAGTACGATTAATGCTCCTGTTTTAGTTTTAGATAGTTCTGTTGCCGCAATTACAACTTTATATATATCTTCTTTAGTTTTTGTTGATAAATCCTTATCAATTCCAAAAAACTGTGTTATTTTATTAGTTCCCAATTGTTCTAATGCACGTCTTAATTCTGGCTGGAAGATTACAATAATTGCAATTACTCCCCAGTTCATTATTCCAGTTAAAATCCAATTCAATATCTTAAGGTTAAATAACCCACTTACCCATGTTGCAATTATCAATAAAGCAATTCCTTTTATTAATTGCCACGCTCTAGAACCTTTTACAATTCTAAAAAAACAGTACACTAAAAATACAACTATTGCTATATCTATTATTAAAGTTACTAATTCAAATGGATTAGCTTGCAACGATTTAATATATGCTCCTATATTATCGTTGTAAAAGCTTTCCCAATTCATTCCTAAATTTGTTATCATTTACTTCTCCTTATTTTCTTCTTTAGATTAGTGCGAATATAAGTGTTGATATTGTTCCTACTAACATTAGTAAAGCTAAAAATCCTGCCATTACCTTTACAAACATTTGTCCTTTATCATATTTTTGTTTTTTCTCTACCTTTTTCTTCATTATTTTTCTTCCTTTCTTGGGACATTTGGGGACGTTTCCCTTTTTTCCCTTTTGTCTACTGTATACTATTATAGCATATTTTTAATTTTTTTCAATTATTTTGTCACGTTTTCCATAACTTTCTAAGAAATTATTTCTAATATTGTTTTAATTTTTTCCTTTTCATATTCTCCTATTTTGATTATGTTTAATAATTGTTCTTTTGATCCTTCTATCATATTTTCATTATTTGTATGAATATATCCTAAGCAGTCACCTTTTTCCACATAATCACTAACTTTTTTGTTTAATACTATTCCAACTGACATATCTATTTTGTCTTCTTTTCTTACTCTTCCTGCTCCTAAACTGCAAGCTAGCTTTCCTATTTTCTCTGCGTTCATTTCTTGTATATATCCTGATTTTTGGCTATATACAGGTTCTATATGTTTTGCTTTTTCGAATTTTTCTAAATTTGTTATATATGATGTGTCTCCACCTTGTGTCTGTACTAATTCTATAAATTTATTAAATGCTTCTCCATTTTGTATTTTTTCCATTAATATTAATTTTGCTTCTTCTATGGTGTTTGCTACATTTGCTAATTTTATCATATATGCACCTAGTTCTAATACAACTTCTTGTAAGTCTTCTGGCATATTTCCTTTTAATGCTTCTACTGCTTCTTTTATTTCTAATGTATTTCCTACTGCATATCCTAATGGCTCATCCATATTGGTTAAGACACATACTGTTTCACGGTTTGCTAATTTTCCTATTTCAATCATTGCTTTTGCAAGTTTTTCTGCATTTTCTATGTCTTTCATAAAAGCTCCGCTTCCTACTGTTACATCTAATACTATTTTGTCTGCTCCACTTGCTATTTTTTTACTCATTATACTTGATGCAATTAGCGGTATATTTCCTACGCAAGATATACTATCTCTTAGTGCATATATCTTTTTGTCTGCTGGTGCTAAGTTTAAAGTCTGTGAAATTATACTTATTCCTATGTTTTCCACATTTTGTATAAAACTGTTGATATCTATTCCTGTTTGATAACCTGGTATTGCTTCTAGTTTATCAATTGTACCTCCTGTAAAGCCTAATCCTCTTCCAGACATTTTTGCAACTGGTACTCCACAAGATGCAACTAGTGGCAACAATACTAGTGATACTTTGTCTCCCACTCCACCTGTTGAGTGTTTATCAACAATTATTCTTTTAAAATACTTTTGATGCATTTTTGCTCTGTCCCCAAAAACATCAGACAAATTTAATATTTCTCCTGAATTTGCCATAGCAATAGTTAAATTGGTTGTTTCTTCTTTTGTCATTCCATTGATATATATTGCCATTATTAGCGCTGCTGCTTGATAGTCTGCTATTGTTCCTTCTGTATAGCCTTTTATGAAATATTCGATTTCTTGCTTACTTAATTCTTTTTTATCTCTTTTCTTTTCAATAATATCTAATACAGTCATTAAAGCCTCCTTTATTTTATACAAATTTTTTAGTAAAGCTTCTTCTATGTATTGGGCATAGTCCGCATTCTTTTATTGCCTCAATGTGTTTTGCTGTTCCATATCCTTTGTGTGCAATAAACCCATATTGTGGATAAATTTCGTCCCATTGTCTCATAATTCTATCTCTTGTTACTTTTGCCAAAATTGATGCTGCTGCTATGTTATAACATTTTGCGTCTCCTTTTATTATTGGCTCATATGGAATTCCTCTTGTGTTTATTCCTGTTAATGCATCTACTACAATTAAATCTGGTTTTACATCTAGTCCATCTACTACTTGTGTTACTCCTGATTTTGTTGCATTTAATATGTTTATGTCATCAATTACATCTTGACCTATTATTGCAACAGAATAGCTTATTGCCTCTTCTATTATTTGGTCATATAGTTTTTCCCTCTTTTTTTCTGATACTTTTTTAGAGTCGTTTACTCCTTCTATCATTGAATTTTGTGGCATTATTACTCCTGCAACTACTACTGGTCCAGCTAATGGTCCTCTTCCTGCTTCATCTATTCCACATATGTTTTTAAATCCTTTATTGTATAGTTCTTTTTCTATTTCTTTTAGCTTTGTTAATCTTTCTAGTTCTTTTTCTTTCATTTTTATTCCTTTTCTTGTTCTATTTCATCTATTTCTGTTAAAGAATATAATCCTTTATATCCTTTTGTATTATATATTTCTACTTTTGCATTTGTGTCATCAAATTCTATTAAATACATATTGCTTGAGCTTGTTTCTATCTTATCTAGTCCCCATGCTTGTAAAGCTTCTTCTGTTACTTTATAGAAATTGTCTGTTATATTGATTTGTGTTGGTACTGATGTCCCCCCAGCTTTTTGTAATTTAGCTTCTCCAACATATACTTCTTCTCTTACACTTGCTTTTTTTGCTTCATATTCTTGCATTTTTGTTTCATCTGTTGGTTTTATTCCTATTTTAAAATTTGCAAGTTCAACATATTCTTTTGCTTTTGCTTGGATTAGCAACATATTTGTTCTTAACTCTTCTAATTGAGCTCTTCTTACTACTTCCCTTCCAGTGCGTATTGCTATTCCCGCTATTATTATTAATACTATTATTGTTATTATTAAACTTATTAGTGTTACTCCATTACTTTTTTTCATCTTATTCCATCCTTTTTCTTTTTGTTTTATTATATATTTTTAGTTGTTTTTTTTCAATAGAATTTTTGTAAAATTTTTTATAATTTTTTCACAAAACTTTCACAAATATATTGTATTATAGAACCATATTAGGATATCATAATAATATCAAATTATCAGGAGGTATAAACATGGAAGAAAATGAAAATAAAAATCAAGAAAAAACAGGTAACTTTAAAACTGTTGCAAATCCAGTTTCTTACAAAACAATATATGAAACTGAAAACAAATCTAAGCAAAAAACTAGCTTTGGAAAAGGAGTTTTTCTACCATTTGTTAGTGGTATATTAGGTTGCTCATTAGTACTTGGCGTATGTTTTGGAGTACCAACAATTAAAGAAAAATTATTAAACACTAATACAAGCAATTATTCTTCTCCAAGTAATAACGCAAACAGTGGATATGTAACTCAAACTTCATTATCAAATTATTCAGATACAGCTGTTTTTGCTGCAAATAAAATATTGCCTTCTATTGTAGGAATAAAAGTTGAATATAATGTAAATTCATTAATTTCAATGTTTGGAAAACAAGCTCAAAGTTCAACTGCAACCGCAACAGGTTCTGGAATTATTATAAGTGATGATGGTTACATTTTAACTAACAATCATATAGTTGCTACATCATCTTCTGAATCTTATTACGAAGTTTCAGATGCTACAAAAGTAACTGTTACATTATTTGATGATGAAACTGAATATGAAGCTAAAATAGTTGGAAAAGATGAACAAACAGATTTAGCTGTTATAAAAATTGAAAAAACAGGTCTTTCTAAAGCTGAATTTGCTGATTCTGATAGTATAAAAGTAGGAGAATTTACTATGGCTGTTGGAAGCCCTCTAGGTATGCAAAGTAGTGTAACTTGTGGAATTGTAAGTGCTGTAAATAGAGAAGTTACAGATACTGATGGAAAAACTTTTAAATTAATTCAAACAGATGCTGCAATAAACTCTGGTAACAGTGGTGGTGCATTAGTTAATAGCGAAGGAAAAGTAATAGGTATAAATACTTTAAAATTATCTGGAACTGGAATTGAAGGTATGGGATTTGCTATTCCTATTAACTCAACAACAGATATTACATCTCAACTAATTCAATATAGTAAAGTAAAAAGACCTTATATTGGAATTTCTGGTTTAGATTTAAACGAACAAACTGCTAATGCTTATAATTTAGTACTTGGCGTTTATGTAAAAGCTGTTGAAGATTTTTCTGCTGCTGAAAAGGCTGGAATAAAACCTGGCGATGTTATTATAGAAGCTGAAGGCAAAAAAATCACAAAAATGGATGAATTAAATGAAATTAAAAATACACATAAAATTGGTGATGAATTAAAAATTAAAGTTAATCGTGATGGCTCTGAAAAAGAATTAATTATAACTTTAGGAGAACAACCATAATTTCACTTTTAGTTCACACAATGGACAAAATTAATTGTTAAAATACAATTAATCAGTAAGCAATTACTGATTTGAAATAAAAAACATCCCCTTTTATTTTCAAAAAAGAGAAGCATTTATACCACTTCTCTTTTTACATTTCTAAAATATTATTAAATCCATTTCACTAGTTAAATTAGAATTTCCATAGGCATATATTATATACAAAGTATCATTTGTTATATAATATTCTGTAGATTTTTCTATTTCATACATATCACTTGATAAGTCTCTTTCGTAAATGTTATATCCTAACTCTTTTAAATCTTGTGCTTTTTGATACTCCAATTTTACTTCTTTGCTAATTGTTTCTTTTACTTCATTTCTTTCTAATTTCTTAATTCTTATTGCTTCGTCTAAGCTTATTGCTTTATTATTTCTTAAGTCATAATTATATGTTTGAATTATTACTCGTTGCGCATTTGTTCCTTCTTTTATGTTTGATTTTATTGCAAGTGATAACATTCCATCATGAACATTTGCTACATATTCTACTGTGTATATAATGTTTCTATCTTCTGTGTTTAATATCTCTCTTGCCGCTTTTACAAATATATCTTCTATTTCTTGATTATATTTGTTTACTATATCACTTCTAATATTTATATATGGTATGTGTATTCCCATATCATAACTGTTTAATTTACTTTCTTTTACATCATATTTTGTGTACACTAATTGTTTGCTTGCATCTTCTTTCTTATTTGTGTAGTCCACTTCTTCGCTGTCTAAACTATTATTAAATATGTCAGTAAATCCAGCTTTTAGTTCTTCTATTTCTTCTTCTGTTTTGCCACCAAATTCTTCTTTAGTAGTTATTCCTATTAATGAACTTATTTCAATTCTTGCATAAAATTGAACGTAAAAGGCTACTATTATAGCTATTATACATATTATTATTATTGATGTGTATATTATTAAACTTTTTTTACTTATTTTGAATTGATTTGGTAAATTTACATTCATAACTAATCCTCTTTTTTTAATTTCCTTTATTATAACACTTTTGGCTTGATTTATCAATAATTTTGTTTGAATATTGGTTCAAAAATATTGACTATTTCGCATTTTTGCGGTATCATACTATGAGTTAATATTTTATTTAGAAATGAGGAATTTAAAGTATGTTATGTTCAGAATGTAATAAAAAACCAGCAATACTTTTTTATAAAAAAATAGAAAATGGAAAAGAATCAATGGAAGGCTATTGTTACGATTGTGCTAAGAAAAAAGGAATAAATCCAACAGAAGTAATAGCCGATCAAAATGATGTACTTTCAAAGGAAATGCCTGATATAGGTAATATGACAAAACAATTTGAAACAATATTTAAAGATTTAGCAGAAAACATCAATTTAGAAGACATTGAAAATATCGAAGGAGCAATCACATTTGAAAATCCAGAAGTCACAGACGAAGATGGTTCTCCAAAAATAACAGGTGCAGCAATTCCACTTCGGTTCTATCTTCTCAAATATGTTTAATCCAAGAACAAATCCAGAACAAGAAGAACCAGCAGGAAGTAGAAAAAAAGTAAAAGTAGAAAAAAAGAAAAACAAAAAAACAAATAAAAAGAAAAAATTCTTAGACACCTTTGGAACAAACCTAACAGAAAAAGCTAAAAACAATCAATTAGATATGATAATTGGTAGAGAAAAAGAAATTCAAAGAATTGTACAAATTCTAAATAGACGTTCTAAAAATAACCCTTGCCTAATTGGAGAACCAGGTGTTGGAAAAACTGCAATTGCACAAGGATTAGCTATTAGAATTGCAAACCAAAATGTTCCTGCAAAACTTTTAAACAAAGAAGTATATTTACTAGATATGACAGCAGTTATTGCCGGAACACAATTCAGAGGTCAATTTGAGTCAAGAATGAAAGGTATAATTGACGAATGTAAAGAATTCGGAAATATCATTTTAGTTATTGACGAAATACACAACATCATTGGTGCAGGCGATGGCGAGCATTCTATGAATGCAGCAAATATCTTAAAACCAGCCCTATCAAATGGAGAAATCCAACTAATAGGTACTACAACTTTAAAAGAATACAGAAAATATATTGAAAAAGACTCTGCATTAGAAAGAAGATTTCAACAAGTATTAGTTGAAGAACCAAACGTAGAAGACTCTATCGGTATCTTAGATGGAATAAAAAAATATTACGAGGAATATCACAAAGTAAAAATATCTTCTGATGTAATTCGTCAAGCAGTTATAATGTCTGAAAAATACATACATGATAGATTTTTACCAGACAAAGCAATTGATATATTAGACGAAGCTTGTTCTAGAATTAACTTAGAAAACAAAGAACTATTCAAATTAGAAATGTTAAAACAAGAACTAGTTCAAGTGCAAAATGAAAAAGAAGAAGTTGTTGCAGCTGACTCTACTGAAGACTACCAAAAAGCTGCAAACTTAAAAACACGTGAATGCCAACTAATAGAAGAGATTGATAAATTAAACAGCAAAATGAAACCAAGACAATTAACAATTCAAGATATAGCAAATGTTATTGAAAGTTGGACTAAAATTCCGGTTAAGAAAATAACAGAAGCAGAAACACAAAAACTATTAAACCTAGAAACTAACCTACACAAAAGAATTGTTGGTCAAGACGAAGCTGTAAATAGTGTTGCAAGAGCTATAAGAAGAAACCGTGCTGGACTAAAAAGCACAAAAAGACCACCATCATTTATATTTGTTGGACCTACAGGTGTTGGTAAAACAGAACTTGCAAAAAGCTTAGCTTATGAAATGTTTGGAAACGAAGACTCAATAATCAGAATTGATATGTCTGAATATATGGAAAGTCACTCTACATCTAAATTAATTGGTGCACCTCCAGGATATGTTGGATATGATGAAGCTGGTCAATTAACTGACAAAGTTAAAAGAAAACCATACTCAATCATATTACTAGACGAAATCGAAAAGGCTCACCCTGATGTATTCAACATTTTATTACAAGTATTAGATGACGGAAAATTGACTGATAGTCAAGGAAACACAGTAAGCTTTTCTAACACAATTATAATTATGACTTCTAACGCTGGCTCTAATACAAATACAAACTCAATTGGATTTGGTAAACAATCTGTTGATAAAAATAAAATTATGAATAGCCTAAAAGAAGTCTTTAGACCAGAATTCTTAAACAGAATAGATGAAATTATTAGTTTTGACTCTTTAACAAGAGAACAACTTTTAGAAATTGTTGATTTAATGTTAAATGATACTTTCAAAGTATTGAAAGATAAAGATATTACAATGAATATGTCTTCTAAAGCCAAAGATTATATCTTAGAAAAAGGAACTGACATCAAATTTGGTGCAAGACCTTTAAGAAGAGCAATACAAAGATATATTGAAGACGAATTAGCAGAAATGATTTTAAAAGGCGAACTTACAGATGGCCAAACTGTAAATGTTGAAGTAAAAAACGAAAAATTAAATTTTGAAGTAAAATAGGAGAAAAACATGTTAAAACATATACCAAACGCACTTACAATTATTAGAATATTATTAATACCACTTATACTATTATATATTTTTACAGGAAACTATATACTTGCCTTCGTGCTATTTACAATCTCTGGATTAACTGATATAGCTGATGGATTTATTGCAAGAAAATTTAACTTAATATCTAATTTTGGTAAATTAATGGATCCATTAGCTGATAAACTAACACAAATAGCAACTCTTACATCTTTAGTAATTACTGATATTATCCCTATTTGGATTTTAATCATTGTTTTACTTAAAGAATTTATTATGATAGTTGGTGCTTCTTTCCTTTATGGAAAAGATGTTGTTGTTTATAGCAAATGGTATGGTAAACTTGCAACTGTTTTGTTTTATATAGCTATTGTTTGCTCTTTACTATTAAAACAATTTGCTTTAAACGGTGTTTGGCAACAGATTGATTTACTATTATACTACCTTGCCTTGGTTACTACTGTTTTTGCTCTTGTTATGTATGTTAAAGATTTATATCAAAAGGGCTTTATTGATAAACAGGATTTGAAAAAGGAAGTTACTGTTGATAAAAAAGAAAAAAAGAAAAAATAAAAAATGCTACTATCTATTTTTATAAAGTACTTATTAGCTCCCAGAAAGTTATATATTAATTTTTTAGGCTCCCCCAAGTGATTCCCACTCGTATCCCCCTAAAAATCTTAATATATAACTTTCTTCGCGCTATTCTAAATATCATAAAATAAATAGTAACATTTTTATTTTATTCAAAATCTTCAATTAATTGATTTAAATTTTGCTTTCCATTAACATAGATTCCTTTTTGTATATTGTTTTTGTCTGTCTCAGTTAAATAATCTGTAGAAATATCAGTTACCTCATACTCTTTTTCGATTTGATTATCATCTATTTCATATATAGCAACCTTTCCTTCTTTATCTCTTACAATATAATGCTCCCCACAACTTTCATTTTCCTCTTTTTCAAGTATTATTTCTGTATCTGTAAATTTTTGAATTTCCCAGTCTTTGTATAATTCTTCTAATTCACTCTTTGTCTTATTTACTAATTCTTCTGGTACAGTTTTATATTCACTTGATGTGTGTCCGCATTGTTGATAATATTTCTTTAATATTATTGCTGCATTTGGCGAAATTTTTTCTTCACTTGTATTTGTTTTTACAACTTCATTTTGCTCATATTCATATTCATCTGTGCATTCATCTAGTATTTCTTCCTCTGCTATTTCTTCTATAATATTTTGATTTTCTACTTTTTCTTTCGGCTTGTATAGCAATACTCCTGTTACTATCGCTGATATTATTACTATTATTGTTATTAAAGTTACTATTATTTTATTCATTTTCTAACGCCTCCGTAAATTCTTTTATTTTTATTATTTACAGATTTTGTTAAATTTATACAATTAATTGGTTTTTAAATACATAATTACTGCATTTTTTATTAACTCATTTATCGATATATCTTTTTCTATTGATTTCATTTTAGCCTTATTGTGAAGATCCACTCCTAGTCTAACATTTAACGAACCTTTGCATTGTTTTTCAGGTTCTTGATTATGCTCTTTACAATATTGTATATGATTATCTATTGCATTTTTAAAATCCTCTTTTAATTCTTTTACTGTCATTCCCTCAAAAGATATTGAGGTATTTTTCAATCCTTCTATTATTCCATAAAAGCATTCATCTTCATCGCTATACTTGATTTCTGCCCAATATCCCTTATATTTCATAATACTTCCCATTATAAAAACCTCCATTCTTTTAATATTCTTAAAACATCTTTGATTTGATATTCCTTCAAAATATTCTTTGGGTGTGGCTTATGTAATTCAATTTTTTGACATATATCTTTATGTTCAAATACCACTCTTGATCCTGACGTTCTTCCTTTATTATCTTCAATAAATCCCAAATTATTTAGTACTTTCTTTAATTCATCATATGTAAAGTCTTTCGGTTTTGCTTTTAATCTTTCTACTAATTTTTCCACTCTACTCATATTATATCACTCCTTTATTAGGTTTGCAACTATTTTTAGTCGCATTTTCATTCTTATTTTTTATAAAAAATCTAGTTCAACATTTTATTTAACCAAGTCTTCTTTTTATTAAACTGTATAGTAATTTCCCCATCATTGTCTGTTCTAAATATTTTACATCCGTATTTGCTCTATTTCTTCTAGTACTTTACTATTAGGGTGTCCAAATGTATTTTTCTCTCCCACTCCAATAACTGCTAATTTTGGGCTCACCAATTTTAAAAAATCTTGTGTTGTAGATGTCTTCGAACCGATGATGTGCAACTTTTAGAACTGTTGCATTTAACTTTTGTTTCTGACTTTTATATACTTCCACAATCTTATTTTCTGCTATCTTCTCTATATCCCCAGTAAATAACATAGAAAAATTACCATATATCATTTTACAAACTAAAGAATTATTGTTTAAGCTATTTTCACTAATCACATTTTTTGAATTTGGCCACAATATATCAAAATATAAATTTCTTTCTATCTCGATTGTCTCTCCTGCTTCTACTACTTGTACTTTTACCTTATTTTCTTTCACTATTTTTACAAACTCTTGATAGTTTTCCGAATCTTCAAATTGCTTTCCTATTATTACGTTTTTAACTTCTATTTCTTGTAATAGATATGGGATAGAACCGCACATGGTCTTGGTCAAAATGACTTATAAAAATATAATCAATTTTTGTATATTCTCTATCTAAAATATAAGGAAGTAACGTAGATTTACCAACATTAAAGTCTTTTGAGCTACTTCCTCCGCCATCTATTAATATTGTTTTACCATATGGAGTTTCTATAAATGTGCTATCTCCTTGTCCAACATCTACAAAGTGTATTTTTAAGTTTTTTGGTGTTATCTTGAAAATTGAAATAATTATAATTGGAATTAAAATTATTGATATATACATTTTTTTATTTTGCCTAAATTTATATTTGAATAGTGCAATTAAATTTCTTATTCTTCTTCCGAGTAGCGTTTATCTTAGTTGAATGATATATTTTATAGCAAAAATTCAAAATAATAATTGCTAAATAATATATAATAATTTCGTATATTCGAGGTGTTCTTATATAAATTTTAGAATATGGAAGTTCTCCTATTTTTGAAATATAAATTAAAAGTTGAATTAAAAGTTCTAATGGAATTGAAAAGATTTTAATTATTGGATAATAAAATACAGCTAATATAATTGTTGTAGTCCCTAAAATAATAATTGGTCCTATAATCACACTTACCAATAAATTTGTAATAAAAAAATAAACTCCAAATACATTAAAATGATATATCATAATAGGAAATATAGCTAACTGAGCTGATATAGTAACAGCTAAAATTTCTTTTATTTTATCAAATAATTTAACTATTTTTATATTAATCTTATACTTCCATTTTTTATTTTTAATTCTTATACTCTTTAGGAATTTAAGAACATTATTATGAAAAAGCAAAATTCCTGCCGTTCCAATATACGAAAACTGCAACCCTATATTCATAATTAAAAATGGATTATAAATAAGAATTAAAATAAGAGATAAACTAAGTGAATTAATAGTATCGTTTTTTCTATGAATTAATCCAGCCATTAAAATTAATATTTCCATCACACATGCCCTTACAACAGACGGTGAAAATCCTGTAATAAACATATAGAAAATTAAAGATATAATTATAACAATTTTAGTTTTATTCTTGCCTATATTTGATTTTAACAACAAATTAAGCCCTATAACTAAATAAGCTACATGCATACCTGAAACAGCTAATATATGTGAAATACTACTAGTTCTAAAATTATCTTTTAATTCTTCATCTATATTTGAACTATTACCTAATAATATCCCTTTTAAAAGTTCTGCTTTTTCGTTGTCTAACATAGAATTTATTACTTCTTCAAACCTTAAAAAACATTTATTTGAAAAATTGAAAATTGCATTTACTTTATCGTGTTGTAGTACTTTAACATCATTACTATTCACGCTTCCATAAACCTTTTCAGTTTTTAAATACTCTTTATAATCAAAGCCACCAAAATTTCGTCTTGCACTAGGCTCTTGAAATTCACCAAAAAATCTAACTTCATCCCCATATTTCAGCTCATCTGTGGATTTTTTATCTACTCTTAAATAGAGACAAGTATTTTTAAACTTTCTCTCTCCATTTATATCTAAAACTTTTATTTTATATTGAGCCTTATACTCTTTTTCTTCTATGTTACTTATAACCACTCCTCTACCAGTTATATCGGAAATATCCTTATATAGAGAACTATACTTTTCATTTTGAAAAATTACGATTGAATTTGAAATAATTGAACTAATTATAATTATTAAAATAACTTTTGAATTTAAAATTAACTTTACATATCTAAGATATCTGTCCAATTTGTCCAATTGGGGACGTTTCTTTCTTGGACATTTTTTGCAGATTGCAACTATTATTATTGGTATATACAAAAAGGCTATACTGTGTTTAAAGTATAGCCCTATTATTATTCCTATTATATATCCAATTGTTGCAATTAAGATTGGTCGTTTTATTGCTTGTTTTCTTTTTGTTTCTATTTTTATCTTCCTTTCAATTGCTTTGTTTTTATTGGATTATTCTTCTTGCTCCTACATAGTTGTTGTTATAGTATCCTGAGTTTATTGTATCTATTGTTACTCCTCTTTGTGGGTTTGCTGCGTGTACTATATTTCCTCCACCTATGTATATTCCAACATGGTTGATTCCTGATTTTCCGAACATTACTAAGTCTCCTGGTTGTAAATCACTTCTAGCAACTGCTGTTCCATTACTATATTGTCCTGCTGCTGTTCTATTTAAGCTTACGCCGTGTTGTTTGTATATATATGATGTGAATCCTGAACAGTCAAAACTGTTTGGTCCTGAAGCTCCATATACATATCTGCTTCCAATATAGTTACTTGCTGTTTGTACTACTGTTGCTCCTATTTTTGAGGTTGCAGTAGTTGTTGTTTCTACTGGTTTATCTGTGCTTGTATTGCTGTTTGTTCTTGATGTTGTTGAGCTTCTTGATGTTACTTCTTGTTTTTTATCTGATAATAGTGATGATGATATATATCCTTCTTTTCCTTCTGCTTTTACTTTGTACCATCCATCTAGCTCTTTATATACTTCTACTGTTGTGTTTAATTTTAGCTTTGCTACTATTTCTGATGATGTTGTTGCTTCTTGTCTTAAATTTACTGTTTCTGTATTTACATATAGTGTTTTTAATAATGTTTCTGCTGTTTCACTAGCTGTTGGTTGTTCTTCGTTGTTTTTATTTTCTTCTTGCTCATTTGCTGGTTGTTCTTGTATAGATTTTAGTTCTTCTTCTCTTATCCAACCTTTTACTGTGTCTACTTCTATGCATACCCAACCATTAATCTTTTCTATTATTGTTACTTCTTGATCTTTTTTTACTTCTATTGTTTCTGTTGCGTTTATTGCTGGTACTATTTTTAGCTTTGTGTCTTCTGCTACTTTTTTTGTTTTTTCATCTTTATTTTGATTTTCGTCTACTGCATTTGTTTCTGGCTCATTTGCCTGATTTTCTTGATTTTCACCTGTTGGTTGTTCTTCTTGTTCACTCTGTGTTGGTTCAGTACTTGTCTGAGTTGTTGCGTTTTGCTCACTTTCGTTTAGTGCTATTACGTCTTGTCTTAAATAGCCTGTTATTCCTTGTGCTTTTACTTTGTACCATTCTCCTTCTTTTTCTAGTATTGTTACTTCTTGGTTTTGTGATAGTAACTCTAGAATTTTAGAGTTTGTATCTGCTGTTTCTCTTAGGTTTGCAGTTTCGACACTTACTTTAGCTGTATTTGCAGCAAAACTTATATTTATAAAAAACAATGCTACAATGCTTATACCCGCAAGTATTACTATGCTTTTTATATTCTTTTTACTTTTCATTTTATATTACTCCTTAATATAATATATTACATCCTGTTTGTTAACGTTCCTAGTATATATTATTTTTCACATTTTGTCAAGTTTTGCAATGTTTTCCTATGTACAAATAACCAAAAAGACCACAATCCGTAATGATTGCAGTCTTTTTGTAATATATAAAAATTATCTTTTTGAGAATTGTGGAGCTTTTCTTGCTTTTTTAAGACCGTATTTTTTTCTTTCTTTCATACGAGA
This sequence comes from uncultured Clostridium sp., assembly GCA_947648905.1. Classification (GTDB taxonomy): domain Bacteria; phylum Bacillota; class Clostridia; order TANB77; family CAG-508; genus CAG-269. The sequence continues at coordinate 75,810 of CANSPP010000003.1, forward strand.
ATCTCTTGTTAAGAATCCGTTTGATTTAAGAGCTGGTCTATATTCGCTGTTTGCTTCATTTAAAGCTCTAGCTATTCCGTGTCTTAATGCTCCAGCTTGACCTGTGAATCCTCCACCTTTTACAGTAGCAATTACATCATATTTAGCTAATGTATTTGTAACTGTAAGTGGTTGTCTAACGATTACTTTTAATGTTTCTAATCCGAAGAATTCTTCGATATCTTTTTTGTTTATTGTTATTTTTCCTGTACCTTCTACTAATCTAACTCTAGCAATTGCATTTTTTCTTCTTCCTGTACCATAGTAAACGATATTTTCTTTTTTTGCCATTATTTTCTTACCTCCCATACTTCTGGTTTTTGTGCTTGATTTTCGTGTTCAGCTCCTGCATATACTCTTAGTTTTTTAAGCATTTGTCTTCCTAAAGAGTTATGTGGTAGCATTCCTTTTACTGCTAATGTCATAGCTTTTTCTGGATTTTTTTCAAGCATTACTTTGGCAGAAACTTCTTTCATTCCTCCAATATAACCTGAATGGTGTCTGTAAACTTTTTGGTTTATTTTGTTTCCTGTTAAGATTGCATCTTTGCAATTTAGTATTATAACATGGTCTCCCATATCGATATTTGGTGTAAATGTTGGTTTGTGTTTTCCTCTTAATAATGAAGCTGCTTCTGTTGCAACTCTACCTAATGGTTTGTTAGCTGCATCTATAATATACCATTTGCTTTCAACTTCACCTTTTTTTGCACTATATGTAGTATTATTCATGGTAAAAGTTACCCTCCTATTATTTTTATTTTTTATTTATATATGAAGTTTAAATCTAAAACTACCGGGGAGAAGTTATAAATTTAAATCATATTATCTCATAATACCAAACTATTTTATTACAAAAATGGCTGTTTGTCAATACTTCTAGGCAAAAAAATAGAGATTTTGGCTAAAAATCTCTATTCAATAATATCTAAGGCATTAGAACCATTAACACCTTCAAGATTATAATAAGTATTAGGAATACGACCAACAATAACATTCTCTGCCAATAAAACCTGATTAGTAATCTCCTTTTCTAAATCCTGAAATGGTGTTAATATATTTACTTTACACTTGACATTCAAATAAATTCTGTGAAGAGTTTGATTAATCCCTTGAGAAGTAAACTCACTTTTTAAATCTGTTTCTACATCACCAATTGGTGATATTGAAATCTTGACGCCTGGTCCTCTACCTGCTAATAATTTAAATCCTGTAAAACTACCGCAAAGCTATTGATATATTTTCTCTTCCCCTAGAGTCTAACCTTTGTTGAATTTTAATTGCTACATCTGAAATTATTTCATTTATAGATATCACATTTGATTTTATCATTTCAATATTATTATTCGAGTCTTTCTCTATTGTGAACATTTCATCATAAGAGTGTTCTCTCATAACATTTGTAGCTTCCTCATTTGAAATGATAGTAGCAATAGACTTTGCCCTATTTTCACATAAAGTATCAAATATTGGATATACAGCATCTAGAATAACCTTAACTGTAGAAAATGCAATAATTAAAATTATTATTATTTTAGCTACTTTTGCATTTTTTTCTTTATTCAGATTAACACTTCTATTATTTAATATAATCTTTGGAATTCTAATTCGTGGTCTGGAATAAATCTTAGACATAACTTACTGTTTGTGGATGTTTATAACGTGGTATAAACAATTTTTGTCCCACATCTATTCTATTTTCGTCTTCTATTCCATTAGTTCTTACTATATCATCTATTGTACTACCAAAACGTTTTGCAATTTTCCACAAAGTATCATCTTTTTTAACAATATACATTAGAATACTGTAATCTTCCGCTTCTCTTTCTCCGTTTGCCTGAATTTCGTCTATTATACTCATATTTGTATTTCTATAAGAGTCTGTATTAACAAGCATATCAAGATTTGCTGTAACCATTCCACCATCTTGAACTACAAAATTTTGGTTAGCCACTTCTATTGCCATATTACTATTTACATTCTCTCCATCTTCTAAGTCTGAAATCGCATAATCAAATGGAATTTTCGCTGTTCTAGTATCAACTTGCAAATCACTATTTGACAAAATAAATCTTAATTGTAACTCTCCTTCATACACAATTCTATTTTTGCTTTTTGTTTCTTTTTCTATTATAGGCTGAACATCTACATCTATAATACTTCTATTATCCATCCCTTCAAGTTGTACTTTTTCTCTTATTTGCATAGTTTCTCTTGTTGTTCTCTTATTCGTTAAAACTGTGATTTTTTTCTTATTAAATTCCATATTTTCGCTTGGGCTGTATAAATCTTGAATTAAGTTTATTTGTCTTTCTTCATAAACACTTGCCATTACACCTATTTCTATTTCAACATAAATTGAATGTTCTTCTATTGAATTTGGTTTTAATACAATATTTCTTATCTCATAATCCACATCACATATATTATCTTCTGTCACATTTGGAATATCGATAAACCCTACAACTGGCACTCTTGCTGTTATTGTATTTATTCTATTATCTTCTGTTAGATACATTATTTTTATTTCTGCTTCTGATTTTGTTAATATTTTGTTGTAACTTACTTTGATGTCTTTATCACATATGCAAACTTGTGCCTTTAAAATTTCTGCTAAATTATCTGCACTATCTATCTTTATTGTATCTTTTGCATATATCTTTGTATCTCCTGTCCCTACCAAAGAATTTACCATCAAATCTTCTTTTAGCATTTTAACATTTTCCGCATTTTGAAGTGAATTTATTATTTGAACATCTTCATTTGAATATAGTTTTATCTCCACCTCAATCACAGCTTTTATTCCCACTTTTCTACCATTAATCACTTTTGCCTCTATAGATTTTAAATTCGCCTCTAATTTGCAAGTCATTCCTTCTTTACTATTTGCCACTTGCACATTCTCTGAAAAATCTAAACTTGTTGAAAGCCCTCTTACTCTATCATTAGTATCATCTGCCATATACATTATATATGTATTAATATTTCCATCAATTCTGATTTTATCATCTTGTACTTCTTTTTTATAAATGCATACTACCCCACTTGTACAAATTGTATTCAAAATATCTGGTTTAGAGTCTGGTACTATCATATCCCCTTCTACCATTATTAGCTCTTTTTTTGTTGCTACTAGTTTGTTCACACATAAATTTTCTTTTATTGTATCTACAACCATTTATTTGACCTCCTTTATTTTTCTTTATACATATATATTAAGACTTGCTCTTTTTATTCCTATTTTTCAAAAAAATTGCTAATCTGCCATTAAGGTCCGTCCCAAATGGCAGAAACAAAAAAAGCAGAAAATAATTTATTTTCTGCTTTTTAATATTTTTATTATAGTGATACTTTTTTTGGTTTTGGCTCTGGTGCTGGTGGGATTAATGGTGAATATGCTTCTCCATCAAATACTTCTACTTCTACTGTTCTTGTTAGAACGTCTGTATAACTATAAGTTACATTTCTATTATTCTCCTCATATTTTACTACAAAAATATTTGGATATGCTTTTTCTATGGTAGCTTCTTTCTCAAAGACTTTACTTCTTCCTAGTGAACCTTTGATTATTATCTTTTGCCCTTCTTTTTCTAAGATGTCAGTTTTCAAATTTGCTATGTCTGTTCTACAAATCATCTGCTATCACCTACTCCTTTAAGATGAGTTGATTATAGCATTTTAGGGTAAAATTGTCAAAAAATGTTTGTTCTTGTTTTTTGGTTGTATCGCTTGTGTGCCAACGTTTTTATTGCTTTGTTTTTCTATTTTTACAACTACATTACAATTATATTACAAAAATATTACATTTGCCTTTTTTCCCTTATTTTATAGTCATTTTTCCGTTTGCTCCAATTCCACTTATTCCTTTTTTTCCGTCTCTTAATTGATATGCTATGTCGTCTATTGTTATATATTTATATTTTTCAGTTGTAGCCACTTTTTCTGCAACAATCAAAGGGTCTAAGAAGTCTATCAAAATTCTTGCTGGTGATGAGGCAAAGTTTGCTCCCGCTGATATGATTGCTTCAAAATAGCTTTGACAAGCTCCTGCAAAGATTACTAGATTTTTATTTTTTTCTCTGTCGTATCTTCTAGCTTCTTTTACTGTTTGTATAAAATATTTCGAGTTTCTGTAATTGTATATGTCGTTATATCTACTCCCTTTTCTTATCATTGCATCATGCCCTGTTACTACTAAAATATCAGGATCATATACTTCTAATAATCTATATACTACTCTTGGTTGCCTATACTCTGGAATATTCTTTACTACCGCATCTAAGCCCATTTTCATATAATAATTATAAGCCTTTTCACTATATTTTCTGTCTCCGTCTAAATGTAGGATTTTTCCTGGTTTTATACTCTTCATGCTATCACCTCATATTTTGGGCTATTACATTTTATGCTGTTTTTTGTCGACTTGTGTCTAATTTGGGACATTTGGGGACGTTTCCTTTTTGTCCCTCTTGAAGATTTTTTGTAATAAATTAATTTGCCTGTGAATAGGATTAAACAAAAGTATTCTAATGGAGGTTAGACAATATGAAGAATGTTTCAATAGATGAACGTGCAATTAATTTGGCACATTATATTATAGATTCAAAAGATACTGTAAGAGGGGCTGCTAAGAAGTTTGGTATAAGTAAAAGCACTGTACATAAAGATGTTTCTGAACGACTTGTTAAGATTAATCCTGGATTGGCTAAAGATGTTAGAATTATTTTGGATGAGAATAAGGCTGAAAGACATATTAGGGGTGGTATGGCTACCAAACTTAAGTATATTCATATGAAGGATTAATGCAAAAAAGTTGCTACTATTTGTATAGTAACAACTTTTTTTATGCATATAATATATTATAACTTTAATAATTTTTCTCTTTTAGCCTCTAAAATTCCTACAATGTTATCAAATTTACTTCTATCCCATTTAGCAAAAGTATAGCTTTTGTCATTATTATCTTTTGCCTTTATCATATCTTCAATTGAAACATATTTTAAATCACTTACTTCTTCCTCTTGCATCGTATAGTCTTCTAGCTTATAGTCAACTATCGAAAAATAACTATATGTAATATCTCTAACTATTTTTTTAGTTTCATCAGAAATTTTCTCAAATTTGCTAATATCTATTAATTCAAAATTGTCTAATGGTATATTTACTCCTATTTCTTCTTCAGTTTCTCTTTGTACAGCTTGTAATGGTGTTTCTCCACTATCAGCATGCCCTCCTGTACGGCTCCATCTGTTTGGATTAGATTGCTTTGTTGCAGCTCTCTTTTGGAATAATAAATCTCCGTTTTTGTTCATTATCCATACTCCTACGTGTGCATGCAATAATCCTTCTCTGTGTATTGTTTTTCTGTCTTCTACTCTTCCTGTTGGGTTTCCATTTTCATCTAAAACATCTATTAGTTCCATATTTATCGCCTCCCAGTTTTTTATTTTACCATATATTTCAAAAATTTACTAGTCTTTTTAAAACTTTTTGAAACAGGTACAAAAGCACTTAGTGAAAATAATTTAAGGAAGTCTATTTAGACTTACTTGTTGATGTAATCCAGTAATCCTACTATAAGTATTAAATAAAAAACGTGCCAAAAAGGTCCGTCCCCATTGGCACATTTTTTTATATAATTATTTAGTTACCCATTTAATTAAATTCAAGTTTGCTGGTTCTAATAGCATTTCGTGTTTTGGCATAATTCTAAATGTATATCCATAATTTCCACCAGTTGTTAAACCTATTTTTGCTGTATAATAATATTTCTTTTCTTCTTCATCTGAGTCTGTTAATTCCATTGGAATTATGCTAACATTTTCAACAATACCATTATCTAAAATTTTTCCATAATAACATTCAACTGTTACGTTTTCAACAGATATGTTTGGAAGTTGAATTTCACAAGCTACATCTATATTGTTTCCTGCGTCTATAGTAATATTGTCTAAGTTGTTTACTTGTACTATTTTTATGTCTTTCCAGTTCATATATAAGTCTTTCTTCCAAGCATTATATGCTGCAACATTGTCTACATCTTCATAATATTTTTTTGTTAATTTGCAAAGTGGCATATATAAATTATTTGTATAATCTACCAACATTCTTGCTGTGCTGTATTTTCCTCCTGTTGTGATTATTGAGTTTTTCATTATTTCCATCCATTTTTTAGATATTCCATTTATGTCTTTTTCGTAATATGTTGGTATTATTTTTTCTTCTAAAGTTCTATACATACTTTGGCTATCTGCTTGGTCTTGTGCTTCGTAACTGTCATATTCACTGTTGTTTCCTATTGTCCATCCATTAGTTTGGTCATAGCCTTCTGCCCACCAGCCGTCTAGTACACTGAAGTTTATTACTCCATTTACTGATGCTTTTTGACCACTTGTTCCTGACGCTTCCATTGGTCTTCTTGGGTTGTTTAACCATACATCTACACCACTAATTAAGTATCTTGACATTGCTATATTGTAGTTTTCTAGCAAGAATACTTTTCCTTTAAATTGTGGCATCATTGATACTTGATGTATGTATTTTATTAAGTCTTGCCCTTCTTTATCTGCTGGATGTGCTTTTCCTGCAAATATTAATTGTACAGGTCTGTCTTGGTTGTTTAATATTTGTGTTATTCTTTCTAAGTCTTTAAAGATTAATGTTGCTCTTTTATATGTTGCAAATCTTCTTGCAAATCCTATTGTTAATGCATTTGGATTTAGTTTTGATACTATTTCGTTTATTTCTTCATAACTATATCCTGATCTTCTTAATCTTTCTGTTGTGTTTTCTTTTACTAATTGTAGTAGTTTTATTTTTCTTTCATTGTGAACTTCCCATAGTTTGTCATCTGGTATATTTTTAATTTTTTCCCAAACTTGGTCTTGGTACATACTATCTTGCCAATATGGCATTAAGTATTTGTTATATAGTTCTTTCATTCTTGGTGCTAACCATGAACAGGTATGTATACCATTTGTTACATATTCTATTGGTGATTCATTTGCTGCAATTTCTGGCCATACTTCACCAAATAATTCTCTTGAAACTGCTCCATGTAATTTACTTACTCCGTTTTTCTTTCCAGCAATTTTTAGAGCTAGTATTCCCATATTAAATCCAGGTTCTAGTTCTTTTCCTGGCTTCATTCCTAGCATTAAAAATTCTTCTCTTGATAATCCTAGTCTTGGCCAGAAATCTTTGAAGTATTTTTCAACTAGCGCTACTGGGAATATGTCATTTCCTGCTGGCACTGGTGTATGTGTTGTAAACACTGTTTTTGAGCTTGCTATATCTTTTGCAACTTCAAATGATACTTGTTTTTCTTTTATTATATTTTTTATTATTTCTAAGTTTAAAAATGCTGAGTGTCCTTCATTCATATGGTATACTGTTGGTTTTAAGTTTAAATATTTTGTAAGTAAGTCTACTCCTGCTTGTCCTAAAACTATCTCTTGACGTATTCTCATTTCTTGGTCTCCACCATATAGTCTTAGTGTTACGTCTCTATCTTCTTCATTATTTTTTTCTATATCTGAATCTAGTAAATATAGTTTTACTCTTCCTACATTAATTTGCCAAACTTTTAAGTAAAGTCTTCTTTTTGGAAATTTAACAAATATTATTAAATCCTCTCCATTTTTGTCTTTTACTGGATTTATTGGTAAATCGTATAAATCTATGTTTGTATATTCTGTTTCTTGGTCTCCATATCCATTTATTTTTTGGTTGAAGTAACCATTTTTATATAATAGCCCTACTGCAACTAATGGAATTCCTAAATCACTTGCTGATTTTAGGTGGTCTCCTGATAGTATTCCAAGCCCACCAGAATAAATCGGAATAGTTTGGTCTAGTCCGTATTCTGCTGAAAAGTATGCTATTAGGTCATTTTTTTCTTCTGGATATTTTTTTGAAAACCACGTATTTTTACTATTCATATAGCTTTCGAAATTTTCTGATATTTTGTCATATTCTTTTAAGAAAGCTGTATCTTTTGCTACATCTTCTAGTCTTTCTTGTGATACGTGTTTTAAAAATTTAACTGGGTTTTTATTTGATTGTTCCCATAAGTCTCTATCAATTTTTTTGAATAGTCTTAAAAACTCTGTGTTCCAAGACCACCATAAATTATTGGCTATTTCTGATAATTTTTCAATCCTTTTTGGTAATTGTGGATTTACTGTAATCCTATTGAATAAATACATTTTTTCTTTATTCCTCCTTTGTGTTTTAATGCTTTTTTCTTTTGGTTTTTTACATATATATTATCTACTAACTACTATCATTTGTCAAATGTTTTTTAAAAAATTCTGACAATATCATTATAAGTAACAAAAATTGATAATACTATCAATATTGAAAATCCAAGTAGTTGGATATTTATCTCAGTTTTCTCTTTTAATGGCTTTCTTCTAATTGCTTCTATTAATAAAATCAATAATTTTCCTCCATCTAAAGCTGGAATTGGCAGAAGATTTGTAACCCCAAGCGAAATTGATATTAATGCTAGCATATATACAAATTCTTTTATTCCATTTGTTTTAGATACAATTTCTGATATTCCAACAATCCCTGTCATTTGGTCTACTCCAACTTTTCCAGTAAATAGCTGTTTTACATTATCTGCAACAGAAACAACAAACTCGCTTGTTAACTCTTGCCCTTTTGCTAATCTATTTATAAAAGTATCTTCAGCTGGAACCAAATTTACAATAGTTACTGCCAATATGAAATAAACAATTATCGAAAATACAATATTAACTAATGGTCCTGCCAATACAATTGCCATTCTTTTTGGTATACTTGCTTTAGAAAAAGACCTCTCATCTTCTGACCTTTCGTCTTCTCCTTCCATACTTATAAATCCACCCAATGGCACTAATCTTAAAGCATACTTAGTCTCTTTACCTTGCTTTCTCCATATTGTTGGTCCAAATCCTATCGCAAATTCATTAACTTTTACTTTGCATAGTTTTGCTACTGTAAAGTGTCCTAATTCATGTATGAATATTAAAAATCCCAATAAAAATATTATTTTTATCGCTGATATTAAAAACGCTATCAAAATTCTGCCTCCTTAGTGTCCAGTTGGGGACGTTTCTTTCTTGGACATTTTTATCTAATTTTATAATAATGTAAATAAAGCATATGCAAATGGTGCTAAAAATATTAAACTATCTATTCTATCTAACATTCCGCCATGTCCTGGTATTAAATTACTATAATCTTTTATATCTACAAATCTCTTTATTGAAGATGCTGAAAAATCTCCTATTTGACCTATTAAACTCAATACAACTCCTATTAATGCTATGTATAAATATGAGTAGTCCATACCCCAATAATTATTTGCTATAAAAGTATATCCTAACATTAAAAGTACTGCACCGATTGTTCCGCCTATACAACCTTCAATTGACTTTTTAGGACTAACTTTGCTAAATTTGTGTTTTCCGCATAATTTTCCTGTAAAATATGCAAAAATATCAGTTCCCCAGGCTGCCATAAGTGCATACCAAATTAATATTTTTCCATTTTGCATTCCATCTATAAAAGCTACAAACATTGTAAAAAATACTACGTAAAATATCCCTATAAATGTATATGCTATATCTTTAAAAGATGTTTCCATATCTGTTGCTATTACTTGTGCAAACAATATTAGCAATATTGTTGGAACTCCTAATATAACAACAGTTTTTAAATATTCTACTGGTACTATATGTATAATTGCTATACTAAAGCAACTTAAATATCCTACCCATTTTACTGGTTTTGATACTTTTGATACAGCATTAAAATATTCACTCATTGCAAGTAACGCTATGGCTGATAATGCTATATCTACTACTACTTTATCTCCAATTAGTAAAACCAATAATACCAATGGAAATCCTAATAATCCAGATGTTATTCTTTGTAAATCCATATTTTATCCTCTCTTGTGAAAAATTTTTAATTTGCTCCAAATTTTCTAGTTCTTTTTTGATATTCTATAATAGCATCATCTAAATCCTTTTCCTCAAAATCTGGCCAATTTTTATCTACAAATAAAAATTCAGAGTATACTAATTGCCAAGGTAAGAAATTGCTTAAACGTAACTCTCCACTTGTTCTAATTAATAAATCTGGGTCTGGTTGACCTGCTGTATATAAATTTTCTGATACTATATTTTCTGTTATATCTTCTATTGATATTTTCTCGTCTTTTACATCTTGTGCAACTTGTTTTATTGCATGTATTAGCTCATCTCTTCCACCATAGTTTAGTGCAATATTAAATGTAATACCTGTGTTGTTTTCTGTTCTTTGCATACATTTTTCTATACTTTTTTGCATCTTTTCTGGTAAAGCTTTTTTATCTCCAATTATCTTAACTTTGATATTTTCGCTATCTGCTCTTTTGGCATAATCATCTAAGTAACTTTGGAACAACATCATTAAAGCTCCAACTTCCTCTTCTGACCTTTTCCAGTTTTCTGTTGAAAACGCATAAACTGTTATATGCTCTACTCCTATTTTGTTTGCATATCTTACTATCTTTTCAAGAGTTTTTGCTCCTTCTTTATGTCCAAAGCTTGCGATTTTTCCTCTTTGCTTTGCCCATCTTCTATTTCCATCCATAATTATTGCTATATGTTTTGGTAAGTTTTCTTTAATAAATTCCATTTTCTTCTCCTTTGATGTTTTTAGGGACAGGGCAAAAAAACATCATTTATTTCTGTTTTGAATATATAATGCAAGTTCTTTTAAAAATTCTGCTTTTTCACCATAGCCTTCCAATTCATTTATTGCTTCTTTTGTTATTTGGTCTAAAATCTGTTTTGCTCCATCTAGTCCATATTTAGAAACATATGTGCATTTTTCTAATTCTTTGTCATTTCCTACAGGTTTTCCAAGTATTTCCTCGTTTCCTTCTTCTGATAAGATGTCATCTTTTATTTGGAATGCTAGCCCTATTCTTTCTGCATATCTTGTCAATTTTTCTAAATCGTTTTCGCTTACGTCTGCCAATATTGCTCCCATTCTAACACATAGTTTTAAGAGTGCTCCAGTTTTATTTTTATGAATATATTCTAGAGTTTTATCTGTTATTTGTTTACTTTCATATTCAGTATCTACATATTCTCCTGCTATCATTCTATCTACTGCATATGAAAATTCTTTAAAAACTTTTATTTTGTTTGATAATTCTTCTGGTTTAGTATTTTCTAAATCTTTGCTAATTACCATATATGCTTGATTTAGCAAGCCATCTCCTGCAAGTATTGCTGTTGCTTCGTTAAATTGTTTATGGTTTGTTGGCTTTCCGTGTCTTATATCGTCATTATCAATCCCTGGTAAATCATCGTGAATTAATGAAAAATTGTGTACCATTTCTATTGCTACTGCATATGGCATACATTTTTCTATATCTTTTTTGAAAATTTGATATGTTGCTAATACCAGTATTGGTCTTATCCTTTTTCCTCCTGCCATAAGACTGTATTCCATTGAATTATTAAGTATTTTTTCTGGACATTCTTGTTTTCTTAAATGTTCTTCTAATTTTTCGTTTACTATGCCGCATATATTGTTTTAAATTCTCTTTAAAGTCCATATTTACCCCTTTTTCCCTTTTAGTTTATACAGACATAACTTCTTTTTCTTTTGAAGCTAAAATTTTGTCAATTTCTTCTATGTTTTTGTCTGTCATTTTTTGAATTTCATTTTCAGCTTGTTTTAGTTCATCTTCTGTTAAAGTTCCTTCTTTTTGTTCTGCCTTTGCTTGGTCTATTCCTTCTCTTCTAATGCTTCTTATTGCTACTTTTGCTTCTTCTGACATTTTTCTTATGTCTTTTACTAGTTCTTTTCTTCTTTCTTCATTTAATTCAGGGAAAGCTAGTCTTATTACTTTTCCATCATTATTTGGATTAATTCCTATGTCAGATGCTAAAATTGCTTTTTCTATTTCTTTTAAAACACTTGCATCCCAAGGTTGAATTACTATTAATCTAGCTTCTGGAACTGATACACCAGCTACTTGGTTTATTGGTGTTGGTGTTCCATAGTAGTCTATTTTTACCTTGTTTAATATTGCTGGGTTTGCTCTTCCAGCTCTTACCTCTGATAATTTTTCGCTATAAACGCTTATTGATTTTTCCATTTTTTCTTTTAAATTTGTATAATCCATGATTTTTTCTCTCCTTTAAATTTTTTATTATTTTACTATCGTTCCTATTGTTTCGCCCTTAATCGCCCTAACAATATTCTCTGGGTCTTCAATTCCAAACACCAATAATGGTATTTGGTTATCTCTACACATTGCAGTGGCAGTAGAATCCATAACTTTCAAATCTTTTTCCAAAACTTCCATATAAGAAATTTCTGTATATCTGTCTGCATTAGGGTTAATTTTAGGGTCATCTGAATAAACTGCATCAATTGACTTACCTAATAAAATAATATCTGCATTTATTTCTGTTGCTCTTAACACTGCTGCTGTATCTGTTGTAAAGTATGGGTGACCTGTACCACAAGCAAATACAACTACTCTTCCCTTTCCTAAATGTTTTTCAGCTTTTCTTTGTATAAATGGTTCTGCTATTTCTCTCATTTCGATTGCTGTTTGCACTCTTGTATATATACCTCTTGCTTCTAATGCATCTTGTAGTGCTAAACCATTCATTGCTGTTGCAAGCATTCCCATATAGTCTGCTGTTGTTCTTTCCATTTGATGTCCATTTCTTCCACGCCAGAAATTTCCTCCGCCTACTACTATTCCTACTTGCACTCCCATTTCTACTATTTCTTTTACTTTATCGCAAATTCTTCCAACTGTTTCTACATCTACTCCTGTCTTTTGTTTGCCTGCTAGGGCTTCTCCGCTTAATTTTAAAAGTACTCTTTTATATTTAAGTTCTGCCACTAATTTTCACTCTCCTTAATTTTTGTTATCAGGCTCATTCTATCATATATTTTGAAAAAAAACAGTAGTTTTTTGATATTTTCTTAATATTTTCTTAATTTGTTTTCAATGTTTTCTTTAAAAATTCTTTTAAGCAATATGTGTCTTTGCCTCGTCTACTAAAAAAAGCAGCATATTACTATACCGCTTTTCTATAATCTTATTTCAATTGATTCATTACTTCTTCAGCAAAGTTTTCTTCTTTTTTCTCTATTCCTTCACCTTTTTCAAATCTAGCAAATTCAACTACTTCTGCATCTTTTTCTGCTAATAATTGAGATACTTTCATATCTGGGTTTTTAACAAATGCTTGGTCTACTAAGCAAATTTCGCTGTAGAATTTTCCAATTCTTCCTAATACGATTTTTTCAGCTATTGCTTCTGGTTTACCTTCGTTCATTGTTTGAGCTTTTAATATTTCTTTTTCTTTTTCAACTCTTTCTGCTGGAACTGATGCTTCGTTTAAGTATTCTGGTCTTGCTGCTGCAATTTGCATACATACGTCTTTTGCAACTTCTTTTTGACCTTTTTTCATATTTACTAAAACTGCTATTTTTCCATCTCCATGGATATATTTTTCAACTAATCCTTCAGCTTCAAATCTGGCAAATCTTCTGATGTTCATATTTTCCCCAATTGTTGCTATTTTTTCTACTAATACTTCGTTTACTGTTTTTCCTGGGATTTCAATTGATTCTTGTGCTAATAATTCTTCTACATCTTTTGGATTTTTTTCAACTACTTGTTTTGCTACATTCATTACAAAGTTTTTGAATTCTTCATTTTTTGCAACGAAGTCTGTTTCTGAGTTTACTTCTACTATTGCTCCTATTTTTCCATCTTCTGAAATGTATCCTTCAACTAGTCCTTCTGCTGCTACTCTTCCTGATTTTTTAGCTGCTTTTGCAATTCCTCTTTCACGTAGTAATTCGATTGCTTTTTCCATATCTCCGTCTGTTTCTGTTAATACTTTTTTGCAGTCCATCATTCCTGCACCTGTTTTTTCTCTTAGTTCTTTTACTAAGCTTGCTGTAACCATTATATTTCCTCCTTTATATAATTAAAAGAGTAGAGCAGAAAAGCTCTACTCTTCTTTTATTAACCTTAAATTGTATGCCAAAAAGGTCCGTTCCTATTGGCAGATTTTTATTCTTCGTTTGCTACTACTTCTTCAATTGTTGTAGCTTCTTCAGTTTCTACTGGTTGTTCTTCAACTTCTGCTTCAAAACTTTCACCTTGTTTTCCTTCGATTACTGCATTTGCCATTACGTCTGCAATTAGTTTTACTGCTCTTATTGCATCGTCATTTCCTGGTATTGCGTAGTCTACTTCTTCTGGGTTGCAGTTTGTATCTACTAATCCTACTACTGGGATTCCGATTTTTTTAGCTTCTAATATTGCTATTCTTTCTTTTTTAGGGTCTACTAAGAAGATTACTCCTGGTAGTTCGTTCATTTCTTTGATTCCACCTAAGTTTCTTTCTAGTTTTTCCATTTCTTTCTTTAATAGTATTACTTCTTTTTTAGGTAATACTTCAAATGTTCCATCTTCTGCCATTGCTTCTAAGTCTTTTAGTCTTTGAATTCTTTTTTGGATTGTTCCAAAGTTTGTTAGCATTCCTCCTAACCATCTTTGGTCAACATAGTACATTCCACATTTGATTGCTGCTTCTTTCATGCATTCTTGTGCTTGTTTTTTTGTTCCTACGAATAGTACTGTTTTTCCTTCTTCTGCTTGTTCTTTAACAAAGCTGTATGCCTCGTCTAATTTTTTTGATGTTTTTTGTAAATCGATGATGTGTATTCCGTTTCTAGCTTGAAATATGTATTCAGCCATTTTTGGATCCCATCTTCTTGTTTGATGTCCAAAGTGAACACCTGCTTCTAGTAATTGTTTCATTGCAACTACTGCCATTTTAAATTCCTCCCTTTTTTGTTTTTTCTTCCACAAAGTTCTTCGTTTTTTAGGACCAACGTTTGTTGGCACTTCCTTCCAAACTCTCTTTGTGTGATTAATATGCTCACTATTTTACCATACTTTTTCATATAATTCAAGGCTTTTTTGTATTTTTTTAACCTTAGTTACAAAAATTTCTACTTTGCATATTATCTAATAGGAGATTTTCCTAGAATTTATACGAAAGGAGGTAATTCACAATGAAAAAAAACATAACTAAAAAAATAGCTGCAATATTCTTAACTTTAACACTATTTGCAGCTCCTTGCTTAGCTTTTGGTCCATCAAATAGCCAAATCTATCAAGGAATAGATGTTAGCTCTTGGCAAGGAAACATAGACTTTTCAGCAGTCAAAAACTCAGGAATAGAGTTCGTATACATCAAATCAAGTGAAGGAACTAGCTATATAGACCCGTACTTTGAGCAAAATTACCAAAATGCAAAAGCAAATGGATTAAAAGTTGGATTTTATCATTATGTAACAGCAAGAAATACTGACCAAGCAAGAGAACAAGCTAACTTCTTCGCTAGAGTAATTAGCAATAAAAGTCCAGATTGCAGACTTGCAATGGACTTTGAAAGTTTTGGTAATTTATCTATTAATGAAATTAATGAGATTTCTAAAGTATTTTTGGAAACATTAGAAAGTATTACTGGTAGTCAAGTTGTTATATATTCCAATGCCTATGATGCTAGGAGTGTATTTGGAAGTGACCTTGCTCAATATCCACTTTGGGTAGCTAACTATGGTGTAAATAGCCCACAACCAAATGGTAAGTGGGAAACTTGGGTTGGTTGGCAATATACCAGTACTGGTAGAGTCAATGGAATTTCTGGCTATGTAGATAGAAATCAATTTACAGAAGGAATACTTCAATCTTCTTCAATAATTATTCCAGAACCTGACAACCCTTCCCCTGAGCCAGAACCAGAAACTAGCGGTACAATTACTTATACAGTACAACGTGGAGATACTTTAAGTGAGATAGCAGAACGCTATGGTACAACTGTATCTAGCATAGTATCATTAAACCCAATCATAAAAAATCCTAATTTAATTTATCCAGGATGGCAACTTACAATAAGAACATCTAGCTCTTCTGGAAATTCGCAAACTTATTACACTGTAAGAAGTGGCGATACTCTAAGCAAAATTGCAATCAGATATAATACATCTATATCTAGTATCGTTTCACTAAATCCATCTATTAAAAATCCTAATTTAATTTTCCCAGGACAAAGACTTTTAATTAATGTTAACCAAGATTTTGGTGGTCAAAATACTTGTGGAAAAATTTTATATACAATTAAATATGGAGATACTTTGAGCAAACTTGCTCTTACTCATCATTCAACTGTTCAAGAAATTGCATTATTAAATAATATTGCAAACCCTAACTTGATTTATGCAGGCGAAATGATTAGAATTCCCTGTGGCTGTAACTGATACATTGGGGAAACAGAGAAAAAAAGAACGGCGCTTTTAAATTTTAGCGTTCCGTTCTTTTCTGTTAAATTGTTGCTCCAATAATTCCTGCATCATTCCTAAAAATAGCTGTTTTTACTATAATATCGTTTCTTTTATTAAATAAAACATTTTCTTTTAATAACTCTTTTTTTAGTCTATCTAATAAAACTTCTTCAAAATAAACAAAGCTTCCACCTATCCCAATTGCTTCAGGCTCAAATATATTTATCAAATTTGCAATTCCAATACTTAAGTTTTCAATAAACTCTTGAACCACTTTTTCTATTTCTTCTGATTTTACTGCTTTAATATTTTTACCATCAAAACTCTTTGAGTCTACCTCTGAATGTTTCTTGATGCATTTTTCCTCTGTCCCAAAAATGTAATTATTTCTTATTATGTCAAAAAGTTCTTTTCCGCTAACTTCTTCGCCAACTCCTAAAACTTCTCTCAAATTAATTTTTAAGGCTTTCATTGAGGCATATTTTTCAAAGCATCCTTGCTTTCCGCAACTGCATTGTTTTCCGTTTTTTTCTATTATCATATGACCAAATTCGCAACCTGCAAATTCGCCACAATCTAAGAGTTTATTATTTATTATAACTGCTCCACCTATTCCTGTTCCTAATGTTAAAAATATGCTTCTATTGTAGTTTTTAAGGCTTCCATATGTATTTTCTGCAATCGCCGCACATTTTGCGTCATTTCTGATTTGTATTGGTAAGTCTATCTCTTTTTTCAGTTCTTCAACTATGTTGAAGTTTTTAATCCCTAAATTCACTGATTTCACTATCACTCCACCATTAATAGAACCTGGTATTGCAATTCCTATACTTGTTATCTTATGCTTTTTTCTAAGTAACTGTACGTTTTCTATTATGTATTGCGTTACTGTATCTTTTATTTTCTTTTTTTCAATTCCTTTTAGCCTTTTTTCAAACTTTTCTATTATTTTTCCTTTGTTATCTACTACACCAATTGCTATGTGGCTTCCGCCTAAATCTATTCCAATTTTCATATTTACTCCTTAATTAAAATATGTTTTTTTGCCTCGTTACCAAAAAATGTCCAAGAAAGAAACGTCCCCAATTGGACATAATTGGATAAAAAAGGGACAAAAAGGAAACGTCCCCAATTGTCCCAAAATTAAATATTAAACTCCATATGCTGAGAATAAGAATTGTCCCATATATACTTGTACACATGGTACTAATACAACTAAAACGAAGAAGATAAGTACGGCTCCAACTATTGCGTAAACAATTTGTGGTAATGCCTTCATAATCTTGTTCATTATGTTGTCGATGTCTATTTCCATATATTCTACTAATTTTTCCATCATTTCTGTTAAGTCTGTTTGCATTCCTATTTTTAACATTTCTGTTTCCATAGATTTTGATAGTCCTGATTTTTCAAATGGTTCTATCCAAGAGCTTCCTATTAAGATATTGTTTATTGATGTTTCTATTATTGATAGCATTACGTAGTTTTGTATTACGTTTTTACTTACTTCTATTGAATCTTGAATTCTCATTCCATTTTTTAAATTTAATAGCATTGCTTTCATTAATCTTGAAAAGTCTAATGCATATATTAATTCTCCAAATACTGGCATTTTGTATTTAAAGTAGTGAAAATTGTATTTTCCTTTTGGTGTATTAATATAAAATAATATTGCTGCGACAATTGCAACTATTACCAGTGTTGGTATATACCAATATTGAAGGAATAAGTTTACAACATCCGCAAACCATAGTGTTATTGCTGGTAGGGTGTCTTCTGTTCCTAATTCATCGAATACTCCTTGTATTGCTGGTATTGCGTATAGTGTTCCTACAAATAGCATTACTATTAACAATACAAATTGTATGATATTTGGTATTAATATTCCTTTTAGTTTTCTGTTTAATGCTGCTGAACTGTCTAGGTATTTTACTGCTTGTTCTAGCGAGTTAGTTAATGAACCTGATAACTCTCCTACTTTTATCATATTTATATAGATGTATGGAAATACATTTGAGTAATATTCCATTGTTGTATACATATTTTCTCCGGCTTCTAGACCTGCTAAAATATCTTCTAATATTCCTCTAAATGATAAGTTATCTGTACTATCTATAATTGTACTTAAGGCGTGAATATTATTAAAGTTTGCCTTTTTCAACAAATAAAAGTTTTGTGTAAATATAACTATATCTCTATCAGTAATTTTTTCTGTTTTTGCAAAATAAATATTCATCTTTTCTTTTGTTGATAATGTTCTCTTAGGTCCAATTTGTGTTGTATTTACATTTTTCATTATCTCTTGTATATCAGTAACATTTTTCTTTTTCTTTTTGATATTTTGCTTATTTGATCTATATGCTACTTGTTCTATTGATATTGGTAATAAATTATTATTTTTTAAGGTCTTTACTAACTGATTTTTGCTTCCAGATTCGACTTTATTTCTAATAATTAGTCCCTTATCTGTCATTGCCTTATATACATAGGTTGGCATTTTTTTGCCTCCTTTCTATCCTTTATCTCTTTTGATTTTCAATTGCATAATTGTTCTATTTAAACTTTCTAAGTTCTTTTCTTCTATTTGTGATTTAACTTGGTCAAGTGTTAACTTATCCTCCACAAATAGTTCTGCTAAAGAGTTTGTTAAACCTATACTTCCCTTTTCTAGGTTACTTTGTATAGCATCTTCAATTTCTGAAACACTTAATTTATCTTTTCTAATAATACCTGCAACGATATTATCAACAACCATTACTTCTGGAACTAGTACTAATTTTCCATCTCTTCCTGGTAAAAGTCTTTGAGATATAACTAATTTCAATAATGCTGATAATAAGTATTTTATTGTTGCTTGGTCTCTAACTTCATAAAAGTTTATCATTCTGTCTATTGTTTCTGCACAAGATTTTGTGTGCAATGTTCCTATTACTAAGTGTCCTGATTCTGCCATTTCTATTGCTGCTTCCATAGTTTCTTTATCACGAATTTCTCCTATAACAAGAATATCGCAGTCTTCTCTTAAAGAGTTCTTTACACCAGCACTAAATGTTAGTGAGTCTTTTCCTCTTCCTACTTCTTTTTGTACGATTAATGATTTTTTAGAATGATGTTTGTATTCTACTGGGTTTTCTAGTGTTAGTATTTTTTTATTTTGATTTTCATTAATATGATTTATTAATGCGTTTAATGTTGTACTTTTTCCAGAGTTTGTTTTTCCTGTAACTAGTATCAATCCTTGTGGCTGATATGTCATTCTTCTTACAATATCAGGTACCCCAAGTGATTCATATGATGGTAATTCATTCTTTATTAATCTTAGTGTACATATTGGTATATCATCTGAAAATGATATATTTACTCTTAGACGAATGTCTTTGTATTCATAAGACATATCCAATTTTCTAGTAGTATTATACACTTCATCTTTATCCATATTCCCCTTTACAAGAGCATCATATATCTCATCCATATCTTCTGGTGTTAATACGTCAAACCCCTCTGCTGGCTCTAATCTTCTTATTATTCTTAGCATAGGTTTATTTCCACATATTAAATGAACGTCTGAAGCATCAACTCTTATAGCTTCGTCTAATATTTTATCCAAATTCATACTTGTTCCTCCTTTGTTTATATAAATAGCAATTTGTTATTTAATTCTTCTAAAGTTGTATATCCTTTTATAACTTTGTTTATTCCATCTACTATTAATGGTTTATATCCATTTTCTAATGCTTCTTTTTTAATTTCAATACTTGATTTTCCGTTCATTATAGCTTCTTTTATATCATCTGTAATATTTAAAACTTCAAAAATACCAATTCTTTCATAGTATCCTGTATTATTACAATGTTTACAACCTACTGCATCATATGTGTTTCCTTTCAAGTCAAAATCAACATTATATTTTTTGCCTATTCGCTCTATTATTGCCTTTTCTTCATCATTAAAAGGTCTTTCTTTTCTACATTTTGGGCATAATCTTCTTACTAATCTTTGAGAAATTGAAGTAGCTAGAGTACTTGCAATATCATAATCTGAAAGCCCTATTTTTCTTAATCTTGTTACAACTTCTATACTATCTAATGTATGGATTGTTGATAAAACATAGTGTCCTGTTTGACCTGCTTGTATTGCTATTTCTCCTGTTTCTCTATCACGTATTTCTCCTACAAGTATAATGTCTGGGTCTTGTCTTAATACTGTTCTTAAAGAACCAGAGAAAGAAGATTTTGCGTCTATTTCTATTTGATTTAGTCCAGGTATACGTATTTCTACTGGGTCTTCTATAGTTGTTATATTGATTTCTGGTTTATTTAAGTAGTCTATTATACTATATAAACTTGTTGTTTTTCCTTCTCCTGTAGGCGCTGCGATTATTGTTATACTATTTTTTTTGTTTATACTCTTAGCAAATTCTTCTTGTGTTCCTGAATATCCTAATTCAAATATATTTCTAATATCTGCATCTTTTTTCAATAATCTTAAAACAAACTTTTCTCCATATACATTTGGTTGTGAAGATACACGGATATTGTAATCATCATAAAGTAATATTCTACCATCTTGCGAATCTTGCCTTTCTTGATGCATATTTGATATAGCTTTTAGTCTTCCTATAATTTGACTTTGTTTGTCTTTTTCTATAGTTGCTGCTGTAATTAATACTCCGTCTATTCTATATCTAACCCTTACTTCTTTTTGCATAGGCTCAATGTGAATATCACTTGCTCTTCTTTCCATTCCTGTTTTTATTATACTATCAACTAAATTTACTGTATTTTCATTTCTTCCTACTGATGTTAAGTTGCTTGTAACTTCGCCTTCTAAGCTTTTTAGAATTCTTTCTATATCTGTTTCAAATGTGATGTAGCTTTCCATTACTAACCCTTTGTTTAGTAATATTAGTCTTACTGCATCCATTGTTTTATTGTTTACTGTGTTTGCAAAACATACTTTTATTTTTCCTGCACTTACTTCAAATGGTATCGCTTTATTTTTCTTTGCAACATCTAATGAAATGTAATCTGTTAATTTTATGTTCATATTTCTTCCAGTTAGTAAAATTCCTTTTGTTCCTACAATTTCACCTATTGCCTCTATTAATCTTGTAGGATCAACGACACCTAAAATATATAGAATGTCTCCTATTTTTTTTGTTGGATGTTCTCTTTGATATCTTAATGCTTCTTCGATATCATTTTCAGTTACTATACCTCTTTTTACTAATTCAACACCTATTGGTTGTCTCTTTCTCATGTCCATAAAATTTCTTCCTTTCATTTGTATTTGCTATTTTAATGTATATACTATTGGTTGCCTATTTGTATTATCATTTTTAACTCTAATAGTCACTGTCACAGTTGTTTTTCCATTCTCATTTGTCCCTTGTTCAAATTTGCAAGCTACAATATTCCTACATATCTTTGCTTTGTTTCTATATATCCCCTCATTTTCTCCTACAAATGTATATTGAACTCCATTATCAAAAACTATATAGTCTTCTCCACATTCTAAAATTTTCATATCTGGTGTATTCACTTCTTCTGAAAAATGGCTATTAAATGTTGTATACTCTGTTATTGGCTCTATATCTTTTATGTCTGTTGTGTTACTATAAAAGAACGTTGATAGCCTTGCAATTACTGCAATTACTATTGTCATTGCAATTACATATATAGTTAATGAAATAAGGGTTACACCTTTTTGAGATTTCATTTTTAATTCTCCTTTGAAAGTATTGTTGATAGTTCTACACTTTTTTCTTTCCCTTTATACATATAAGAAATCTTTACTGTTACTTTTTTTACCATATCTTCTAAGATGTCTTCATCTTGATTAATATCTTTGTAATCTAATATAGATATTGTTCTATAAAATCCTTCTTTTCCTTCTACTGGCTGATTAACTAAGCTATTCCCATTTTTATCAACTGTTGTATCTTTGTTCATTCCCAAAAATTCAGAAAAGCCTTGTCCCTTTATTTTTTCTATCTCGTTTACTGCAATATAAGTTGCATCTGATTTTATTTTTAATTCATCTGCTGAACTATTAAAGTTATATATTAACATTGCTATTAATGATACAAATATAAATATTACTATTACTGATATTGATATATCAATACCTGTATATCCCCTTTGGCTATGCATCTTCCTCATAGTTTATCTCCTTTATAATATATATTGACTATATAATAAAATGAAAGTAAATATTGTTAGATTTATTGTTCCTAAATAAAATCCAATGCTGATTCCTTTTGCTAGTTGCTTATCGCTTTTTCTTTGTTTATCTTTTAATTGTTTTATCTTATATATTAATAAATAAATTGCTATTGCTAATAATGTTATTATTGTTGAAAGCACTGTTACATACTCTCCTGTAAAAATTATCATTGTTACAATACTTAATAACACTCCATTTACGTATGTGCTTTTTGCATATTTTTTTAGTGTTATTGTATCTAAAATTAGTATTAATATATATGCTACTAGATATATGCCATATCTATATATATTAGCGTTTTCTACTATGCATAGATATATCATATATGCTATTGATATTACTATTCCATAGATATTTATACCTTTGTCTATTTTTCTGTTTTCTTTGTCAATTCCACACATTAATATTATAAATGTTACGTATAATGCTGTAAATATCATTTGTGCTATAGCACTTAAATTTAGATTATATATACTTAATTTCATCGCATATGCAATGACTACAAAAAGTAATCCAGATAAAACTTCTAGTATTAAATATCTTGGTCTTATTTTTTCTTTACAATATCTGCATTTTCCACCTAAAAGGATATAACTAAATATAGGAAACAAGTCTAATAAACCTAATTTGTGATTACAATTAGGGCAGTATGAGTGTGTGTATATTATATCTTGCCTTTTTGGTATTCTGTATACTGCTAAAGTGTAAAAACTTCCAAATAAGGTTCCTATTATGAATATTAGTATATAAAATATTGCTTCCATTTTTGTTTTCCTTTTTATAATTTAAGCCATACACACGAAGTGTGCGTATGGCTTGTTTATTTATCTTATTGTTTTAGACTATTTTTTAAAATTGTCAGTCCAGTTAATTGTTCCGTCTGTTTGTACTGTTCCTTCAGCTTTTAAGTAATTTTTATCATCTTTACCTTGAATTACGATTTTAGAACTAGCATCAACATTTGCAAATTCTACATATGCACTAGTTGTTGTTACAGCTTTAGCTTTTGCATATACAGCACTTTGCTTAGTAAGTCCTGCAGTTTTATCTGCTTCTGCTGTTACGTATTCATTTTCAAAGAAATCACTTAACCCTTCTGATGCTGCTAAATTAACTTGGTCTTTTAAAGCTCCTATTTCATTAACAATTTTAGCATCTGATGCTCTTGTTAATATACCATTATCACCTGATAACATAGCGATTGCTACACCAGCTAATATTAAAAGAACGATAATTGTAATAACTAAAGCGATAAGTGTTATACCTTTGTTATTTTTCATTTGTTTTTCACCCCTTTTCTTTTGATAAATTTTATTTGGCTTATCTTTATTATTAAAATAATTATAAAGATAACGTTAATAACTAAATTTTATTTGGTTCCTGTATCTTGGAAAAACTGTCCACTAGATGATGTTACATTGCTTGAACTTGTATTTCCATTTGAGTTTAAATTGCTATTGCTGTTTGAACCTTCATTATTGTTTGTTGTTCCATTACCTGAATTTGAATTTTGTGTTCCTGAATTTGTTGTTGTCTTTTCATATGATGCAAATGGATTTGCTTTTCCAGGTTTGTAATTTTGTGTTCTTTGGAAATTATTCAAATCAGATGCATTAACTGTATAAGTCATTACAACTTGGCTATCGTCAATATGCTCTGACGCTGCTAATTCTTCTTTTGTCTCAGCTGGTATTGTATATGCAACTTCACTTGGCAAAGTTTTTGCTAATGGAACATATTTATATAATAGTATTCCTAGAACAAGTATTATAGCTAAGCATAGCAATAATACTAGTATTAGTTCTTTAATAACTGACTTAACCATTATTTTTCTCCTTTTTATCTTACAACATTACTGTTGCTTGTATTTGTTGTGTTTGTAGTATTAGTTGTGCTGTTTGTAGACGTTGAATTTGTAGTTGCATTTGTAGTTGTGTTTTCATTTGTTTCTCCATCTACTTCATTTGTATTTCTAGTAACTGTGTTGTTTATTTTTTCAATTGCTATATCTCTGCAAGTGAAGTTTGCTTCTAATGTTTCTCCTGTACTTGTAGGTTTCATATTGAAGTTTTCAATTTTAAATCCTAATGTGCTATCATTTTCAATTGCTGATATAAAATCTAATATTGAAATGTAGCTTCCTGTTACTGTGAATTTTATATTATATATTCCTTGTGCTGAGCCTGTTTCATAAACTATTTTTGCTTCAGCTCCTTGTTTTGTTGCATGGTTTCCTAGTTTTACCATTAATGTTTCATTTTCGTATTTTTCAAGTTGATTAGCTGCTTGTATTTCTGAGCTTTCGCTTATCGCTGTCATATCTTCATAGTTTTTCTTTTCTTCTTTTAATTTTTTTGTATCTGTTGTAATATTATTTACAGCTTGCACATAGTCTTTTTCTGCTAGCTTTCCAGCCTCTTGGATTTTTTCATCCAATTGAGTGCTCTTTGCTTCTATACCTTTTATCCCAAGTATTTCTATTGAGCCTATGCTAATTCCTTGAACAAAGGTGTAAACAGAAAGACCTGCTAGTAATGCTATCAAAATTAATATTAATAATTTTTTCATGGCAATTCTCCTTCTATTGTTACTGCAACTACACCATCATCTTTTTGTCCTGCTGTTGATATAACATCATTTAGTATGATTTCTGTTTTTAGTTTTGCTATAAAATATCCTAATTGTTCATATTTGTTTGATTGAGCAGTAATTTTTATATGTTTTCCTGATGTATTATCAATTGAAGTTAATTGAACACCTTCAGGAATTACTGACATTATTTGATTTAGTAAATTTGGAATTGCATTTCTTGTTCTTGTTCTATCTGTAATTCTATCATTTGCTTCTTCTAAATTTTTAATAAGTGTTGCATATTCATTTGTTCTTGTTTTTACTTTTTCGTCATCAGCTTTAGCAAGTAATATTTGCTGTTGTGTACTATTTATTGATTCTTTTGCTTCTTGCTCTTTCTTTTCCATTTGATTATTCAATAATATTGAAAATCCACTAAATATGACTAGTAAAACAAGTAGATATACTGCAATTCTAATTAATCCTTTTTCAGTTTTATCTAAACTTTGATTTAAATCCCATGTAAACCAACTACCAAGATTTTTTTGTTCTGATTTTGTTTTGTCTGGGTTTATTTCTATTTTTAGCCAACCAGGAATTTTGTCTGAAAAGCTTTGTGCTTTAAAGTTCATTCCTGCAATTCCTTCGTTTAGTCCCATTAATGCTATAGATATAGCTGTATTTACTTCCATATAATCTTTTATGCTAACGTCTTTTGTTTCTTTTACGAAATATGGTTTTAACATTTCACATTCTACTTCTGGCAAATATTCTTGGAAATATAAATCCGCATTGTTTATTAGTGTTGCTGTACCTGTTAGGTATACTCTTTTTATTTTGTCTCCATTTGCATTTACTATTTTCTTTACTTGTCCTACTATTGAATATAATGTAGGCATTATATCTTCTAAGTAATTTGTTTCGCTTTCTTGTAGTTCTTTTCCCTCTGATGTATATATTGTTGTATTTTTGCAAATTTCATATGACTTTGAATAAGAGTTTTCTTTTATATTTATGCTATCTAGTATTTGACTACTTCCTTCTTCTAATATATCTATATTTGATACTTTATTATCTATAATAGTTGTTATTGTCGTTTTGTCCTCTATATTAACTATTAAAGAGCCCTCATCTTTATTTGCTTTTATTAAGTTTGGAATTGACATAGATATAGGAGAGATGTTTGTTAATTTATAGTCACTAAATTGTTGTGCTCTTTTGTTTAGTTCTATTTTATTGTCTGCAATATGAATTATTTTTATTTTTTCTTTGTCTAGTTGATTATCTACAACTGCATATCTTGTTTCAAAAACGTTTGGATTATAGTTTTTGTCTAAACAATATGCATCAAATTCAGTCTTTATTGCTTTTTGCAAGTCACTTTTTGTTATTAATGCAAACATATCAAAATAATTGTACATTTCTTCTGACAAGTTAATGCTAATAGGTGTTTTTTGGCTATATGTCTCTTCTATTATTTGTTTTATAGCTTCACCTATTTTGTCATAAAACTTAATTCCAAATGACTCAACTTTTAAATTGTCATGGTCTTTTGAAACTTTTGCATATTTGATTAAATGTTCTTCTATATATAGTCCTAAACAGTTTGACATTTCCCATTTGTATGGTTCTAATATAGACCATACTCTCCTTTCTTTTATTTTCTCTTATGTTTTACATTTGTTTCTTTTTTGTGTTATATTTTTATTTTTTGCTATTTAATAAAAAACATACTTACATATATTTTACAAAATTCTATTTTTTTCTTCTAAATATTTGTTAATTACATCTCTATTTTATCTTTTATAATAAAAAAGTCAATATATTTAATGTAACTGTAATTAAAATGTAATGTAATTGTAACAATTGTTTTTTATCTTATTTTTTTATCATCTTACATATAAAAAATCCATCGGTTTTTTCGTTTTGATATACTTGTAGAAAACCATTGCTTAAGAAGCTTTCAAAATAATTTTTTTCATTTTTTGAAGCTTTTGGAAGTTCTATCTCTTCTATGCTAAAATTTGGATTTTTATCTAAAAACTTTCTTATTATATTCTCATTTTCTTCTTTTAAAATACTACAAGTTGAATATACTAATTCTCCTTTTGCCTTTAAATACTTACTACATACTTCTAAAATTTGCAATTGTACTTTTGAAATTTCTTCTATATCTTCTTTTTTTCTTTGCCATTTGATATCTGGTTTTCTTTTTAACACACCTATCCCTAAGCACGGAACATCTAACAAAATCTTATCAAATTTTTCACAACTTTCTTCATTATATATAGTAGCATCTTTTACTTTTGTTTTTATAATATCTATTCCTAGTCTCTTTGATGCTTCTTCTACAAGTTTTGTTCTATGAGTATGTATGTCCCAAGCTTCAATTTCAGCATTGTTTTCCACAATTTGTGCTAAATATGTGGTTTTTCCACCTGGTGCGCTACATGCATCTAATATTTTTTCTTGTTTTTTAGGATTTAAAATTATAGCTGTTAGCCCTGCAGCTTCATCTTGTACGCAAAATAACCCTTCTTTAAATTCTTTTAAATTTTCTATATTTTTTACTTTATTTAAAACTAAAAAGTCTTTTAAAATTCCGTTCTTCTACTTCTATTCCTTTTTGTTCTAGCATTTGTTTCAGTTCTTGTTTAGTTGTTTTTAGAGTGTTTACTCTTATAGAAAGTTTTGGTCTTATATTTGAATTTCTACAAATTTCTTCAACTACATCTTCATTTAATCCATCATTTAACAACTCTTGTATTATCCATTCTGGCATTGATGTAGTTTTAGAAATTCTTTCAATATTATTTACTATTTTATTAAGTTCTTCAAAATCATCCTTTGTAACTTTTCTTAAAATTGCATTTGTAAATCCGCTACTACTCTTATGTCCGTATCTCTTACTTAAAGTTACCCCTTCATTCACTGCTGCTGATTTTGGTATTTTGTTCAAAAATATTATTTGATAAATACTCATTCTTAATATATTTAAAATCCAAGGCGAAATTTTCTTTAATCTTATTTTTGAATATTTTTTTATAATTTCATCTAATGTTAATTTCCAAGTTGTTACTCCATATACAATTTCTGAAATTAATCCAACATCTTTTACATTTAAATCTTTTCTGTTTTGATTTAGCATTTCATCTAGCGCAATATTGGAATATGCTTGTTCTTTGTCTATTTTATATAAAATTTTTAAAGCTAATTCTCTTGCTTTATCTACCATTATTTTTTCCCACTTTCTTATTTTTATTTTGTTAATTATATAATTTTTCTGTATTATTTTCTACTATTTTTGCATATTTTTTCTATCTTGTGGAAAAGATATTTTTAAAAGCTATTTTGGAGGTTTATTATGGATATAAAAAAACATTTAATTATTACAGGAAACTCAACTGTTTCTTGGAAAGATGCTATTGTCAAAGCAATTACAGAAGCATCTAAAAGTATTGACTATATATCAGAAGTTAAAATTTTAGAACAAAGAGCAACTGTCGATGGCGATAAAATTAACGAATACTTTGTAGATTTAGATTTAAGTTTTGTTATCGACTTAAACAGAAAAGCTAATTAAGGAGGTATATTGAAAATGACAAACCCTTTAGAAACAAAACAAACTTATCAAGACTATGTGGACAAAAAATCCCCAAACTCCCCAATTCTAAAAAACTGTTTTTGGGCTTTCATAATTGGTGGAATAATCTGTTCAATTGGTCAAATCATTCTTAATATATGTAAAGAACGTGGACTTGATACACAAACTTCAGGTACAATTGTTTCCATCATTTTAATTGGACTTGCAGCATTTTTAACAGGACTAAATATATTTAACAAACTTGGAAAAATTGCCGGAGCTGGTTCTTTAATTCCAATTACAGGTTTTGCTAACTCAATCGTATCACCTGCTATGGAATATAAATCAGAAGGTTATGTAATGGGTGTTGGTGGAAAAATGTTCACTGTTGCTGGACCAGTTTTAGTATTTGGTATTTCAGCATCCATCTTAGTTGGAATAATTTATTTAATATTCAACACTCAATCTATCACATTGGTATAAGGGACATTTGGGGACGTTTCTTTTTTGTCCCAAAAATCCTGAAAACATATAAAAAGGAGATGATTTTTTGGAAAAGTTAGGTAAACAAACTATAAAATTTAATAATCCGCCAACAATTACTGCTACTGCTAGTATAGTTGGTCCGAAGGAAGCTCAAGGTCCTTTAGCAAAATATTTCGACCAAACTTTGGATGATGAATTTTGGGGAGAAAAAACTTGGGAAAAAGCTGAAAGTAAAATTATAAAAGAAACTGTAAATACTGTTGTTACAAAGTCAGGTATTAGTAGCAATGAAATTGATTGCTTATTTGCAGGTGATTTATTAAACCAATGTATTTCTTCTAGTTTTGGTTTAAGAGAAGTTGGTGTTCCATTTTTTGGAGTTTTTGGGGCTTGTTCAACTTTTGTTGAATCTATGAGTCTAGGTGCAATTGCAGTTGAAGGTTTTGCAAACAATGTAGTTTGTGCAACTTCTAGTCACTTTTGTAGTGCAGAAAAGCAATTTAGATTTCCGTTAGAATTAGGAAACCAAAGACCTCAAACAAGTCAATGGACTGTTACAGGTAGTCGGTGCTGTTGTTCTATCCAAGAATGGAAATGGTCCGTTTATTACTCATATTACTCCTGGAAAGATTATAGATATGGGTATTAAAGACGCAAATAATATGGGCGCTGCTATGGCTCCAGCATTTGTCGATACTCTAATTACACACTTTTTGGATACTGGTAGAAATCCTAGTTATTATGATGCAATAATAAGTGGTGATTTAGGACATGTTGGTAAAGATATAGCAATTGACCTTGCAAAAACTCAAGGTTACAATATTAAATCAAATTATAATGATTGCGGTGTTTTGATTTTTGATAAAAATGCACAAGATACTCATGCAGGTGGTAGTGGTTGTGCTTGCTGTGGTACAGTATTTTCTGGATATTTGTTTAAGCAATTACAAGATAAAAAATATAAAAAGATATTGCTAATCGCAACTGGTGCATTGACTAATTCAACTACTAGTCAACAAGGTGAAAGTATTCCTGGTATTGCACACGCAATTAGTATTGAACTATGAAAGGAGAAAAAATATGGATATAAATTGGGCTAATGTTTTTAATTGGATGATGTTACTTAAATGTTTTGTAACTGGTGGAATTATTTGTATAATTGGTCAAATTTTAATTGACAAAACTAAACTTACACCTGCTAGAATATTAGTTATATTTGTTACTACTGGAGCTATCCTAGGTGGCATTGGAGTATATCAATATCTAGTTGATTTTGCTGGCGCTGGCGCTACTGTTCCACTTACTGGTTTTGGATATAATCTAGCTAAAGGTGCTATTGAAGGAGTTAAAGAAAGTGGATTAGTCGGTGCTTTTACAGGTGGTGTTAAGGCATCTGCTGGTGGTATTGCAGCCGCTGTATTCTTTGGTTATCTTGCTGCTCTTATTTCTAAACCTAAAATGAAAAAACAATAAAAAACGCACAAAAAAATCGCTATTGGATTTTTCTCTAATAGCGTTTTTTATATTTAATTATGCTTTTTTTGCAATTTCTGCAATTTCTGTAAATGCTTTTGGATCTGTTACAGCTATTTCAGCTAACATTTTTCTATTTATTGTTACATTAGCTTTTTTTAATCCAGCTATCATTTTGCTATATGTTGTTCCATTCATTCTAGCTGCTGCATTAATTCTTGCTATCCATAATTTTCTGAAATTACTTTTCTTATCTTTTCTTCCTACATATGCATATGATAAAGATTTCATAACTGCTTGGTTTGCATTTCTGAATCTGTAACTTTTTGCTCCGTAGTAACCTTTAGCTTGTTTTAATATTTTTTTGTGTCTTGCTCTTGTTGTTCTTCCTGATTTTACTCTTGCCATTTATTTCACCTTCCTATTTCTAATTTTAGTTACCATATGGTAATAATTTTTTAATTGTATTTTCGCATGTTTTATCTGCATATCCGTTTTGGATTTTTCCTGATTTCTTTTGTCTTTTTGTTTTATTTGCTAATAAATGTCTTCTGTTTGATTTTGTTCTTTTTACTTTTCCTGTTGCTGTTAAAGAATATCTTTTCTTTGCAGCTTTGTTTGTTTTTAATTTTGGCATAACTTTAAACTCCTTTCATTTGTCCAATTGGGGACGTTTCTTTTTTGGACATTTTGTCCATTTTCGGACTTTTTCGTTTTGTCCGTTTATTTTTTATATATTCGCCTTTGTTTACAGTTCTATTTATCTGCTTTTTTGGCTAAAATTATAAACATATTTCTACCTTCTAATTTAGGTTTCTTTTCAACAGTTGATACATCTTCTAATTCTTCAATAAATTTGTTTAGAACTGCTTCTCCTGCTTTTGAGTTATTAACTTCTCTTCCCCTAAATCTAACAGTAATTTTAACTTTGTTTCCATCAGTTAAAAATTTTCTTGCATTTTTAGATTTGAAACCAAAGTCATGTTCCTCGATATTTGGAGTAACTCTTAGTTCTTTTACTTCTAAAACTTTTTGCTTTTTCTTAGCTTCTTTTTCTTTCTTAGCTTGCTCAAATTTGTATTTTCCATAGTTCATTATTTTACAAACCACTGGATTTGCATTTGGAGCAACTAACACTAAGTCTAAGTTCTTTTCTTCAGCCTTTTCTAAAGCCTCGTTTATTGAAATAACTCCTAATTTTTCTCCGTTTTCTCCTATTAGTTGTACTTCTTTTGCTCTAATTTGTCTGTTGATTGGTAATTCTTGTTTTATAAAAAACACCTCCAATAATAAAAAAATTTGACTTTTGTTACAAGCCAAATTCAAAAATAACACTGACAAAGGTTTGTCATAATTATTTAATTTCTAACCTTTTTCCCTGTTTGGATAAGGTGAGAAGTTTGACTTCTTCTTGTAACGAATATTATTATACACCATCTGACAAAGGTTTGTCAAGTATTTTTCTCTAATTTTACAAATCTGCCAGTGGGGACGGACCTTTTTGGCAGATTTCTGCCATTAAAGTCCGTCCCCATTGGCAGATTAAAATTCCAATAGTTTGAATAACAAACAAATTCAAAATATTAGAAGTAAACAAGTTATTAGTAGCTTCAACTACACCTAAAATATCATTGTTTTTCTGCCTTTTATAATGTTTTTGAGATTCAAAAAAAGTAATTAGTTCTGGTATACTTGTAAAAAATCCAAGTAATATTCCTATTATCCACTGTGAAATATTAAAAATATTGCATAATTGTTCCAATGTATTTCCTAAAAGTTCACTTATTAAAAAAAGCAAAACAGCTGTTATTACTAAATAGGAAACATATTTTACTATTTTTTTCTTATTTCCTCTTTCCCATTTAGCTTCTTTTTCAATATCTTTTTCAATTTTTTCGTCTTCCATTTTTAAATAAAGTTTATGTGCATTATTATTCAAAAATCTGAACAAAGCATACATTATAATAAATAATGGCACAATAGCTATATTCATTTCTATATTAAATATTAATAATACTATTGGCAGAATTATTGTAACTAAAACCAAAATTAAATCAACTTTAATTGCTTTATTATCAAAACTTTTTTGATTTTTGTTTAAGAAAATCGCAAATAAATATTGAACTAAATTTATAATATTTGAACTAAGCACATTTATAACACTAGCAGATATAAGTCCACTAAGGCTAGTAGTTGCAATAGTTAAAAGTTCTGGTGCAGATGTAGCATATCCTGCAATATCACCTACTGTTTTTGGTTTTAAGTTTAAGCTTTCTGCTAACTTTCTTAATGTTACAACTAGAATATATTTAGCAATAATAACAATTAGTGCAGAATATAAAATAAATTTTAATAGTTCGATGCCTAATCCGTTCGTCATCAAATCCCTCTTTTCTATTTTTTATTATTTTGTCCAATTTCTTGCCAATTATTAGAAAATATAGTATAATTGCGTAAAAGTCAATAATAGAAGGAGAATTTTTATGCAAGAAGTTAAAATTGGAAAAGTTTATAGGCATTTTAAAGGTAATTATTATTTTGTAGAAGATGTGGCTTTAGACTCGGAAACTCAAGAAAGAATGGTTATTTATAAACCAATATATGATAGAACAGACTCGAAAACTTGGGTAAGAAGAGAGTCGATGTTTTTAGAAGAAATTCCAGAAAGACCCGACAATATCACAGGTCAAAAAGTTAGGTTTGAACTATGTGAAGAGCTGTCCAAAAATTATATAAAATAAAAAAATTAAAATATAGATGTGTCCCAGAGTGGACGAATGTCCAGAAAAGAAACGTCCCCAATTGGACATTAGGAGGTAAATTATATGATAGATATTAAATTTTTAAGAGAAAATCCAGATGTTGTAAAAGAGAATATTAAAAGAAAATTTCAAGATAATAAATTAATTTTAGTTGATGAAGTTATTGATTTAGATGTTAAAAACAGAGAAGCTAAACTTAATGGTGATAATTTGAGAGCCGAAAGAAAAGCTCTAAGTAATCAAATTGGCGGTCTTATGAAAGCTGGTAATAAAGAAGAGGCTGAAAAGGTAAAGGCTCAAGTTAATGAAATAAATAGCAAATTAGAAGAGAATGAAAGATTAGAGGCTGAATATTCAGAAGCTATAAAAACAAGAATGATGAAAATCCCAAATATTATGCACGAATCTGTTCCTATTGGTAAAGATGACAACGAAAATGTCGAGATTCAAAAATTTGGTGAACCTGTTGTTCCAGATTATGAAATTCCTTATCACGGTGAGATTATGGAAGCTTTAGGCGGACTTGATTTGGATAGTGCGAGAAGAGTTGCTGGAAATGGTTTTTATTATATGTTAGGTGATGTTGCAAGATTACATTCAGCAGTTTTATCATATGCAAGAGATTTTATGATTAACAAAGGTTTTACATACTGCATACCACCTTATATGATTAGAAGCGATGTTGTTACAGGTGTTATGAGTTTTGAAGAAATGGATGCTATGATGTACAAAATTGAAGGTGAAGATTTATACCTAATTGGTACTAGCGAGCACTCTATGATAGGAAAATTCAAAGGTCAAATTTTAAATAAAGCTGAAATGCCTTATACAATGACATCATATTCACCTTGTTTTAGAAAAGAAAAAGGTGCACACGGAATAGAAGAACGTGGAGTTTATAGAATACATCAATTTGAAAAACAAGAAATGATAGTAGTTTGTGAACCAGAAGATAGCTGGAATTGGTATGATAAAATGTGGTCATACACAGTTGAATTTTTCAGAAGTATGAATATTCCTGTAAGAACATTAGAATGTTGCTCTGGAGACTTAGCAGACTTAAAAGCTAAATCTTGTGACGTAGAAGCTTGGAGTCCTCGTCAAAAGAAATATTTTGAAGTTGGTAGTTGTTCAAACTTAACAGATGCGCAAGCTCGTAGACTTGGCATTAGAATTAAAGGTGAAAATGGAAACTACTTTGCTCATACTCTAAACAATACTGTAGTTGCTCCACCTCGTATGCTTATTTCAATAATGGAAAATAATTATCAACCAGATGGAAGTGTTATAATTCCAGAAGTTTTAAGACCATATATGGGTGGACTTGAAAAAATTATGCCTAAGGAGAAATAATATGTTAGTAAAAAATCCTAAGTTTGAAATTTCAGCAGTTAGCCCAAAACAATATCCTAAGCAAGGATTACCTGAAATTGTTTTAGTTGGTAAATCTAATGTTGGAAAGTCAAGTTTTGTAAATACTATGATAAATAGAAAAAAATTAGCTAGAACCAGTAGTGAGCCAGGAAAAACTAGACAAATCAATTTTTACAATATTGATGAAACCTTTTATTTTGTTGATTTGCCTGGTTATGGCTATAGCAAGATGTCTAAAAAAGAACAAGAGCAAGTTGGTAAGTTTATTGAAGAATATTTGTTTAATAGAAAAGAAATTTCACTTATTATCTTTTTAATAGATATTAGACATAAGCCAACTGATAATGATAAACTTATGTATAATTATATAATTTCTTCTGGTTTACCTTTTATTATTCTTGCTAATAAAGCTGATAAAATAGCAATTACTAAAGTTGATAATGCTGTTTTAGAATTACAAAAAAATATTAATCCTATTGGTGATATTCAGACATTACCTTTCTCTTCTGAAAGAAAGATTTATAAAGATGATGTTTGGGATATTATTGATGAATATATTAAATAAACAATTAAGAGAGCTTTACCTTTTTAGGTAATTGGCTCTCTTTTTATATTATAATGAAGTTTCATTTTTTATTAATTTTGTTAACAACAGCATTTATTTTTTCTTTCTTTTCTTCTGTTACAGAATATTAGAATTAATGTTAGTATTAACAATAGTCCCAATATTACTGCTAAAACAATGATAGCGGGTAATGACAATAATATTACTAGTGCAAGCGCTGCACCTATTAATAGTCCTATAACGAAAGTAAATGCTACAAGTAATACAACTGCTATAATTCCTAAGCAATTTCTTTTTCTTGGTTCTCTATCTTTTTTGTTTTCATAACAATAAATTGTTTCTTGTGGCTCCATATAAGTCACCTCCAATATAGTATCTTACTTGATACTATATTATATATTATGTCGTTTTTTGTTTTTTGTGACTATATTTTTTATTAGTAAATTTATTGACTATTCGCCAACTTTTTTCTCTATCTTTGTAATTATTTTCTTTGCTTTTTCTCTTGGCAAAACTACAACGTGCTCACATCCCAAGCACTTCAATTTGAAGTCTACACCTACTCTTGTTATTTCCCATAACTTGCTTCCACAAGGATGTTGTTTTTTTGTTCTTACTATATCTCCCACATTATATTCCAAAGCAATCCCTCCTCTTTTTGTCTTATATACCTTTTTTTATATCTTTTTTATTAAGTTTTCCAGATGTTTCTGCTAATTTTTTATCAGTCTTATTTAATTTGCGTTCAATTTTTTTCATATCTTCACTTGCTGGCAAAGTTTCTGGTTTTATTCCTCTATGAACTAACATGTCTCTAACACTTGTATTATTTTGTATATGTTCAGTCGTAATAGGATTTTCGCCATATAAATCCTTTTCTTCCACATTATAGTTTGTCATTTCTGTAGCTAGATTTTTAGCTGCAATAGTAACAGTTGGCAAAAAATCCGCTAAAGCTCTATTATCTTTTATTCCTAATTTATCCTTCATATTTTTTGTTGTTTGTCCACCAAATAATGCTTGATCACCTTTGGAACGAATTCTCCCAAAACCTTTTTCGTCAACTCCACGTTCATAAATATTTTGTGACAATCTTTTTTCTGAAAGTTTTAATCTATCTCTAGCTTCTACTCTTTGCAAATATTTCATACGTTCTTCTATTAGTTCTAATTTTCTTGTTTGAACAGCAAAATAACTTTGAGCAAATGCAACTTCTTCCTTCTTTGGATCTCCATTTTGAGCTATTAAATAGCAGGCATAACGTGTCAATTGATAATCTAGTACAGGCTTAATTGCAACACCAGCTTTGACCATTTTGTTGACGTCGACAAAATGGTCAAATATATTGAATTTACTGTTACTGCAAGCTTCTTTTGCTTTTTTTATTGCGTTTTCAAAATTTCGCCATTCAGAATAACCTAGTAAAGGTTGTAATTCACGCGCAAGCCAAAATTCAATACCATCTTCTGTTAAATGTACAATTTCATCAAATTTAGATTTTAATATCACTAATTTATTATTTTCCATATTGTTACTCCTCTCTAGTCTTTTTTATAAATTATACATTAAAGTAAAATATAAGTCAATAAATTAAACAAATGAGTTTATATTTTGTCGGTTATTTTGCAAAAAGAGTTGGCGATTAGCCAACTCTTTTAATATTATTTTATAGTTGCTTTTTTGCTTCTTCAAATCTTTTAGCAATTCTGTCTTTTCCTAAAACTTGCATTATTTCATACATATCAGGAGTATTAGTTCTAGCAGTTAATGCAACTCTTAAACAAGTACTTACATCACCTACGTGTGCTTTATACGCATCTGGATTTGCCTTAAATTCTTTCACTTCTTTAGCATATCCCATTTCTCCTGCAAGCTCTTTTATTTTGTCAAACCAAGCTTGTTTATCGTCATTTTCATCATAATATTTTTCGATGTATAAATCTAATATTTTTTCAATATCAGCTTTGTTGCTTATTACTTGATATGGATATTCTTGAGTTTTATTGTAAAAGATTTCGTCATACATATATTCTATGTTTTCTTTCACATCTGCCCATTTTGATATATCTTTTCTTGGTTTTTTATTTCCTCTTTCTATTCCAAATACTTTTAATGCATATTCTTTGTCTTCTAATGTTTTTGCCAATTCTTCATCGTGTTTTTTTGCCCAATTGTAAGCTTCTTCATAAACTTTTTCAGCTGTATATTTTGATATTACAGTTTTTCCTACATCAAGTAATTTTACCATATCAAATAGCGCCCCACTTACACTCATTTTGTTTAATTGAAGTTCAAATTCTGACATATCTTTATCTGGATTTGCTCTTCTCCAATTTTCAAATGTTGAGTTTGCTATGTTTAATAAGTATTCTTTTACAGCTTGTGCTGGTATACCTTCTTCTTCATAATAGCTTGTTGCAGCTTCTGGGTCTTTTCTTTTACTTAATTTTCTTTTATTTCCATTGTCATTTTTCATAATTGGTGCAATGTGTGCATATTTAGGAGCTTTAAATCCTAATTCTTGGAATAGTTGTATATGTAATGGTATTGAAGATAACCATTCATCTCCACGAATTACATGTGTCGTTCCCATCAAGTGGTCATCAACTGCGTGTGCAAAGTGATATGTTGGAAGTCCATCAGCTTTTATTATTACTACATCTTGGTCATTTTCTGGAAATTCTACATTCCCTTTTATTACATCTTTGTGCTTAATTTTTCTATCTTCTCTTCCTGGTGATTTTAAACGGATTATATAGTTTTCTCCACTCTTAATTTTTTCTGCCATTTCTTCTACTGTGTGATTTCTACATTTTGCCCATACTCCATAATATCCTGGTCTTATTTTTGCAGCTTCTTGTTTGCTTCTAATTGCATCTATCTCTTCAGGTGTACAGAAACATGGATATGCTTTTCCTTGTTCTATTAGATATTTTGCATATGCTTGATAAATGTCTTTTCTTTGTGATTGTTTATATGGTCCATAGTTTCCTTTTTCCTCTGTTGTAGAAGTCATTCCTTCGTCTGGTTCTATTTCAAATTCTTGTAAACTACTTACTATTCCTTCTACACCATTTTCAATTTCTCTTTTTTGGTCTGTATCTTCTATTCTTAAAAAGAATACCCCACCTGTTTGTTCTGTCATTTTTTTAGCTATTAATGCTTGGTATAGTCCACCTATGTGCATTACTCCTGTTGGGCTTGGTGCATATCTTGTAACTATTGCACCTTCACCTAAGTTTCTTCTTGGATATTTTTCTTCATAATATGCTATTTCTTTTACATCTGGAAATATTAAATTTGCTAAATCTTTATAATCCATTTTTATCTCTCCTTATTTCTATTATCTGAAACGTTTTGGGACAGTCCTAAAATATTTTTCTTGTAAACATTTTTAGGTCTGTCCCAAAAATGCTAAACTTCCATTATGATCGGGATGATCATCGGGTTACGTTTTGTCTTCATAAAAATATAATCTCTTAGAGTTTCTCTAGTTGTTGACTTAATAGTTGCCCAATCACGAACTCCACGTTCTTCACATTTTCTAATTTCATTTCTTACAACTGATTTAACGTCATCCATTAAGTTTTCAGATTCTCTTACATAAACAAATCCTCTTGATATTACATCAGGTCCTGCGACAACTTCGCCTGTTTGAGAGTCCATTGTTAATACAATTACAATTAAACCATCTTGTGATAAATGTTGTCTATCTCTTAAGACGATATTTCCAACATCACCTACGCCAAGTCCATCAACTAATATTCTTCCACTTGGTACTGTTGTTGTAAATGCTGCCCCATTTTCGTCTATTTCTAGAACTCTACCATTTGATAGCATTATTATATTGTCTTTGTCAATTCCCATACTTTGAGCTGTTTCACTATGTGCTATTAATTGTCTATATTCGCCGTGAACTGGTATAAAGTATTGTGGTTTTGCTAGTGCTATTATTAATTTTTGTTCTTCTTGGCAAGCATGTCCTGATACGTGTATGTTTTCTAGTGAGCTATATACAACTTCTGCTCCTATTTGCATTAAGTCATCTATTACTTTTGATACAAATTTTTCGTTTCCTGGTATTGGTGTTGCTGATATTATAACTAAGTCATTTGGTGTTATTTTTATTTTTCTGTGGTCACCTGCTGCCATTCTTGTTAAAGCTGACATTGGTTCTCCTTGACTTCCTGTTGTTATAATTACTAATTGGTCGTCAGTATAGTTTTTTATCATATCTATATCTATAAAGATGTTTTCTGGACATTCTATATATCCTAATTCCCTTGCTGTTGTTATCATATTTATCATACTTCTACCACATACAGCAATTTTTCTGTTATATTTTACTGCTGAATTTACTATTTGTTGAACTCTGTGTACGTTTGAAGCAAATGTTGCTACTACAATTCTTTTTGTACAGTGTAAGAATAGTTTGTCAAATACTTCTCCTACTGAACTTTCAGACATTGTAAATCCTTTTCTTTCTGAGTTTGTACTATCTGACATTAGTGCTAATATTCCTTGGTTTCCTAGCTCTGCTATTCTTCCAAAGTCCATTAATTTTCCGTCTATTGGTGTATAGTCTATTTTAAAATCTCCCGTGTGTAATACAGTTCCTGCTGGTGTCGTTATTGCTAGCATTACTGAGTCTGGTATGCTATGTGAGCTTCTTATAAATTCTACTTTAAAGTTTTTTCCAAGTTGAAGAGTTTCCCCTTGCATTACTTCTATTAATTTTGTGCTTCTTAATAATTTATGTTCCTCTAATTTATTTCTGATTAGCCCTGCTGCTAATCTTGGTGCATAAATTGGAATATTTATTTTCTTTAATAAATATGGAACTGAACCTATATGGTCTTCGTGACCATGTGTTATTATTAACCCTTTTATTTTGTCTACATTTTTCTCTAAGTATGCTATGTCTGGTATAACTAAGTCTATTCCAAGCATATCATCTTCTGGGAATGATAATCCGCAGTCTACAACTATTATTTCATTTTCATATTCAAAAACTGTTATGTTTTTTCCTATTTCGTGTAATCCTCCTAGTGGAATTATTTTTAATTTTGATTTTTTGAATATGTTATTTTCTGTTCCTTTTCTGTTATTTCTTCTTGTTCTTGATTTTGTTGCTACTGCTTCTTCTTGTCTTCCTGTTTCTGTTTTTCTTTTTTCTCTCTTTGTTGTTTGATTTGTTTCTCCTATATTTTTCTTTTCTCTTTTTTGGTTGTATGTTGTTCTCTTTGTTTTTCTTTCATCTCCTTTTGTAGTTTTTCTTGTTGATGTTTTAGTTTTGTTTGTTTTTTGTGTATTATTATCTTCTGGCATAAATTCTCCTTTCATTTTTTAATTTCTTTTACCTATTACTTATTTTTTATACGCATTAATAAAGTTTATAGTTTATATGGATTTCTCTCTTAATTCCATATTTTTATAAACTTATCTAATATTTAAATTTGGTCCGTTCTTAATATTATTTATCTCTCTTCTTTTTTTAATACATATAGTTTTAAACTTTAGGTATTTTTATAAAAACTCTCATTTTTAGCAAATCTTGCTAACGACTGTTTTCTATTATACTATAATTTTTATTAAAAGTCAAATTTATTGAGATGTTAGGAAAAAGGTTGACACTTTATGTAAAATAGTGTATAATATATGTATGTCCGTACAACGGATTATACAAGCGGAGGTATCTAAATGAAAACAAATTCACAGCAGCTTTTGACATCTGACCAGAACGAAAACACTCGGTATATCGAGAATTACTGCAACAAAGGCTGCCAGGACTTCTTGGATTACATTGATTCTGATGACGTAACTGCTTCTGACTTTGCTAGTCAGGAAATCAAATCTCGTCGGCGCATTCGGCGCAAGAATAACATTGCATCCAAGAAAAAACTGGAAGAACGTGCTGAGACTGCTTGCAAAAACTTTAGGAAGCGAGAAAATGATGCTAATCATATGTACATTAATGATGGAAAGCATCTGCCCGATTACAAACTTTACAGAGCTTACAAGCTTCTGAAAGAGTGCAACAAGATGAAATTGTTTGAGACAAATTCTTATCTTGAAGATAATTGGGAGTTCCTCTCTTTCTTATACTAGTAGTATTCCGCAAAAAAACATCCCTTAATGGGATGTTTTTTATATTTCTTTTAATTATTTTCTCCTCTTCCTTCTGGAAGTGCATCAGAGTAATCTACTACTATTCTTATTCTTGTTATAGCTTTAATTGCTCTTGCAACTTTGCTATTTTTAATTCTTTGCCATAAGCTTGGTTTTGCTTCAAAAGTTGTTTGTTCTACATATTCTTGTTGTTGTTCTTCTACTGCTTGTACTGGTGCTTCTGCTATTTCTTCTATTGTTTCTTCTACTGGTGTTGGTATTGATTTTAATGCATCTGCTATTTCTATTCCAATGTAGCTTAATGCTTTTGAACGGTCTTCTATTCTTTCCATATCTATTTCAATATGTAGATTTGATTCTAGATTATTTATTCTTGCATTTAGTAGTTTCACAGCATCTTGATAATTTTCTGTTTTATCACTTTTTGCTTTTCCTATTATTGTTAATGTTTCTGTTATATCTTCTCCAAAATCTTCTTCAGCTTTTTTAACTTGGTCTTTCCAATCTTTTTCTTTGTTAATTGCTGCTTCCATTACTTCTTTTAGAGTTCCTGCTAATCCTATATTTTGTTCTCTTTGTCTTATTAATTCTTCTATTTTTTTAGTATTTTCTTCGAATTGATTTGTCGCAAATTCAACTAGCCCATAAGCAGCTTTATATACACTTGCTGGGAAGTTTTTCTTTTTTGGATATTCAATTAAATATGTTTTTATTGATTCTACTAAATCTTTAAAGTATCCATCATCTTCTAATTGAACAATTTGTTTTTTACTTTTTGGATTTATTAATTTTTGTACTTTATCTATATTTGATAATATTTTCTCCTCTGTGATAACCATTCTCACATTTACTATGCCAGATCTAGACATTGTAATGTACCTCCTTTATCTTACGCGTGTTTGCTTTTTGCTTCTTTCTTTATAATTATACATTATCTAACAAAAAACTACAAGACAATATTTTCATTTTTTTATTAAGTTTTAGTTACAAGAATGTTACAAAAATATTACAATTTCCAATATTATTAGGGAACTCAACACATCTAGATGTATTACTATATAAAAATAAAGCAAAATCAAAAATATAACTTTTTCTAATTTTGCTTTTTTTACAATATAATATCTAGTTAAGTACTGTTTTAATTTCTTCAAATCTTTTAATTTTTTGTGTTGTCGTTTTTATTAAATCTTTATCTGTTATTGATATTTCTCTAATATATTTGTATGCTGGCATTGTTTTATTAACTTTTTTAACTTCTTGCCATATTAATTCTTTTAATTTTTCTTCATCTGTTGTTCCATAAGTTGATTCTGCAAGTTCTTTGTCATAAACTATTTTTGCACATATCTTGTAATCTCCATCATCTTCTGGTCTTCCATAAACGAAACTTTCTTTTACTCCACTGATTTTATTAACTAACGTTTCTAATTCTTCTGGGTAAATATTTTTTCCGTTTTTTAATACTATAACAAATTTCTTTCTTCCAGATATAAATATAAATCCATCTTTATCAATTTTTGCTAAATCTCCTGTATGTAACCAACCATCTTGTAATGTTTCTTTTGTTGCTTCGTCATTATTGTAATATCCCATCATTATTGTTGGACCTTTAACTAGTAATTCTCCTATTCCTTCTTCATTTGGTTCATCTATTTTTACATCTAAGCTTGGAAATGCTTTTCCAATTGAACCTAATCTTTGATATTTGTCATCTTCTGCTGCAATTACTGGTGAACTTTCTGTTAGTCCATATCCTTGTAACATTTTTACTCCAAGTTCATTAAATCCTTTTTCTGCAGTTGGGTCTAACGCTGCGCCTCCTGCAACAAATAATCTTGCTTTTCCACCTAGGTTGTCTATTACTTCTTTAAATAGCTTTCTTCTTATATCTATACCAAATTTTAATAAAAAGTTGCTTATTTTTATTCCTTTTTTTACTGTTTCTAGTTTACCTTTTTTCTCAATTCCTTTCATTATCTTTTTATACATTGTTTCGTATAAAACTGGAACTGAAATCATTGCTGTTACTTGATATTCTTTTGCGTTATCTGC
The DNA here is from genome assembly GCA_947648905.1 of uncultured Clostridium sp. Classification (GTDB taxonomy): domain Bacteria; phylum Bacillota; class Clostridia; order TANB77; family CAG-508; genus CAG-269. The sequence goes on from CANSPP010000003.1 coordinate 119,445, forward strand.
AATATGTCTTATTCCCTCACAAAATGCTATTGAGCATCCTTTTGATATAGGATATAAAAATCCAACTGTACATTCAAATGTGTGATGTAATGGTAAGAATGATAACATTCTATCTTCTGGAACTAATTTTATCACTGATGCTATATCCATTAAGTTCGCACAAATATTTCTTTGTGATAACATTACAGCTTTTGACATTGCTGTTGTTCCTGATGTAAATAGCATTATTCCCATTGCTTCTGCATCAATTTCACTATCTAAATATTCTCTATTTCCATCTTCTAATAATTTTGCGCCTTGTTCCATTAACTCTTTTTGAGAATATATATCATTTTCTTTTTTGTTTAAATCCATAGAAATAAAGTATTTCACATTTGATGTATTTCTATTTTTTACATCATTCATTATTTCATCATATTTATTTGAGTATACTATTGCTTCTACTTCTGAGCGAATCATTAAACTTTCAATTTCGTTTGCTGGTAAAGCTTTGTCTAGTGGAACTATTACACCTGTTCCTGTTGCTACTGCTAAATATGTTACACACCACTCATATCTATTATCTGATATTACTGCTATCCTTTTACCTTTTAGCCCTAAATTTACTAATACTGTTCCAAAACTTTTTACGTCTTTTGCAAATTGTTTATATGTAATTTCTCTAAATTTTCCTGGTTCGTCTGTTTTATATACATATGCTGCATTATCCCCAAATTTTTCTTCTGATTTTTTTAGCATATCTCTTAAATCTGTAAGCTTTTCAAATTTATGTATTGGTTTTCTCATTTCAATTCTCCTTCTATTTCCCATTTTGATGTTTTTTTGGGACAGGGCTAAAAAGCATCATTTTCTTAATCCTTTTATTACCGTGCCTTCAAATTCTTTGTATAGCTTAGTTACATCTATTTCTTCTTGGCTTCTTGCTTTATATACTAAGCTTGAGCATATTAATCCATATATCTCAGATGCTATAGCTTGTGGATTTCCTTGTTTTATTTCTCCCTTTTCTATTCCAGCTTTTACTATTTGTTCAATTTTTTCGATATATGTAAATATTTGCTCTTTGCACATTTGGTTTCTTGCTTCATTTCCCCAAAATTGATTTAGCAATATTGTTATTAAGTTCTCATATTTTACTACTATTTTTATTTGTATTAGCACTATTGCTTTTAATTTATCTATGTAGTTTGGTAGTTTGTCTATTTTTATATCCACACTATTGTTTAGTAGTTTCATTCCTTCTTCTACTAAAAAGTTGAATATTTCCTCTTTGCTAGAAAAATGATAGTATAGTGTTCCCTTTGCTACTCCTACTGTTGCAGTTATTTCTTCTATACTTGTTGCATCATATCCTTTTTCTGCAAATAATTTCATAGACGCTTCAAATATTTTTCTCTTGGTTTTGTTCATTTTTCCACCCTTTCAATCAACTCTATTATATATATTTTTATTCATTTTTGCAATAGTTTTATGTCATTTTGACTACATAGTACAAAATAAAATAATAATAAAGATTATATATTTCTTCGAATATATAATCTTTTTAATTTCTTTCATTAGTTATTGTAATTTTTCTGCCAAAAAGGTCCGTCCCTAATGGCATATTATTTTGAACTTACTTTTGCATATTTTTTAAGTTTTTCATAAACAAGATAATTTACAGTACCTGCTGGGAAGTGACCGTCTTTGTCTTTTTTACCAGCTGGAACTCCTGTTAAAACTTCAATTCCTTCTTCTATAGTAGATACAGAATAAATATGGAATTTTTGATTTTTAACAGCTTCAATAATCTCATCTGATAATTGCAAATTATCAACATTTTGAATAGGTATCATAACACCATGAGAACCATCTAATCCACGAGTTTTACATACTTGGAAGTATCCCTCTATCTTTTCATTTACTCCACCTATTGGTTGTATTTGTCCTTTTTGATTTACAGAACCAGTTACTGCAATAGCTTGGTTAATTGGAATTCCTGATAAACTTGAAAGTAATCCATATAATTCTGTACTTGAAGCACTATCACCGTCAACTCCATTATATAATTGTTCAAAGCAAATACTTGCAGTTAAACATAATGGGATATCTTGTGCAAACATTTCTCCTAAATACCCAGTTAAAATTAGTACTCCTTTTGAGTGTGATGGTCCAGAAATTTCAACTTCTCTTTCTATGTTTACTATTCCGCTTTTTCCTGTATATGTGTTTGCAGTTATTTTAGCTGGTTTGCCAAATGTGTAATCTCCAATTGTCATTACTGTTAGACCATTTAATTCTCCAACTTCATATCCAGAAGTGTTTATTAAAAGTGAATTTTGTTTTATCATTTCTAGATATCTTTCGTCATATTTCTTTACTCTTTCAACTCTTTCCGCTAAGGCTTTGTCTATAAATTTTGCGGTTACAGTTTTTGATTTTGACATTTTTGCCCAAGTTGCAGCTTCTCCTACTACTTGCATTAGGTCATTAAATCTTGTTGAAACTTTACTATGGCTACCTGCTAATCTAGATGCATATTCTACTAGTCTTGCCATCGCTTCTTTGTCTAGGTGTGGCAATTCTTCTGCTTCACAGAAACTATATATAATTCTTGCTAATTTGTTTACATTTTCTTTGTTAATTTCAGCAGATTCTTCAAATTCAACTTTTATTTTAAATAATTTTCTAAAGTCTGAGTCCATTGCCAAAAGTGTTTGATAAATGTTTGCACTACCTATTAAAATAACTTTTAAATCTAGTGGTATAGGCTCTGGCTTTAAGGAAACCAAAACCATTGAAGAACGTTGGTCTGTTGTGTTTTCTATCGCTATTTGTTTTACTCTTAATGCCTTTTTTAAAGCTTCATAACAAGCACCATTTGCTAATAAGTCCTTAGCTTGAAAAACTATATATCCACCATTTGCTTGTTGCATAAGCCCTGGTTTTAACATTGTGTGGTCTGTTTTTAATGCTCCATAGTAATTTTCATATTCTAAGCATCCAAAAATATTGTGATATGAATAGTTAGAATCCATTATAACAGGTGCACCTTCACGGTTTGAATTATCTATAAATAGGTTTACACGATAATTTTCACTTGGGTCTGGTTTTTTAATAGCTGGCCCTTGTTGTGGCTGTTGAGGTTGTTTTGTATTTTCTTCTAAAAATGCTGGTATATTTTTTAATACGTCTTGTCTTACGTCATTGAAAAATTTAGTTATTTTTTTATTTCTTTTATATTGTGATTTTAAATAATTGATGTGTGCATTAACTGTAAGTAATGCAACATTTGATTGCCATTCTGATATTTTATTGTCTGATAAGCGCTCGATTTCTTTAATTTTAGTTATTGTTGCCATTATTTGTTCTTGAACTACTACTGCTTTTTCTTCATATGCTTTTTTTACTTCTTCTGCAAGCTTTTCGAACTCTTCTTCCTCAATTGCTCTTCCATCTACAATTGGAGTCATATAAATTCCATTTTGTGCTGTTTTTACTTGAAAATTGTATTTTGACGCATCTTGGTTTAATTTTTCTAATAGTTCTGTACGTTTTGTTTCAAATTCTTGTTTTATTAGTGTTTTTTCTTTTTCGAAATCATCATTATTAAATGTTTTCTTAATATCTTTTTTTATTTCTTTTATAAATCCGTCCATTGAGTCTTTAAATTGTTTTCCTTGTCCAGCTGGAAGTTCTATTGCAACTGGTTGATTAGGATTTTCAAAATTATATACATAGCACCAGTCTGATGGCACTTTTTTCTTCGCTGCAATTGTATCTAAATAGTTTTTAGTATACATTGTTTTTCCTACACCACTTGGTCCTTCTAAGTATAGGTTATATCCTTTTACATCTACTTTTAGTCCAAATTCTAGTGCTTTTATTCCACGTTCTTGGCCTATTCCTTCTATTATTGGGTCTAAATCTGCTGTTGTATTAAACTCAAAAACAGATGGATTACAGGTCATTTTTAGTTGTTTGTAATTTAATTCATTTTTTCTTTTCATTTGTTTCCTCCATATTTTTTCTTAGTATGTCCAATTTAAGTTTATTTTATATTAGTTCTCCTTAAAAGTAAAGAATTATTACAAATTTTTTGAATTTACGTGATTTTTTTAAAATATATTTTCTAAATTAAATGCATATTTATCTTCAATATGTCGTAAAATAAATTTACTCTCATCAATTTTGCTAAGAACTTGTTCATAATCATTAGTCTCAATGCTACTATTTATACCAACAATATCTGTTTCAACTTTTTCTAACTCATCATGTTCTATATAATAAGCCAGCTTACTATGAACATCTTCCCAATTGTCTTTAATTTCTTTTATCTTATCTTTAATATTATCTTTATCAATATTTTCATTTTCTCCTATTTTAGTAATTTCTGATTTTAGTTCATCTAATTCTTGGTTCAACTTGTCTACTGTTGTTGTTGTATACTTTTGAGTTATTATATTAGCTATAACTATTGCTACTACTATAACTATACATATAATTGTTTCTTTTCTCATAATTTAAAACTCCTTTTTCTGACAAAAAATTTGGCCTTTTCCATCTAATGTCACTACTAATGCTTCCTCTGGCTTTATCCCAAACTTTTCAGTTTGTTTTTTTAACCAGTTATAATTTTTACCAATAGCTTTCAAATTAGCTTCCATAACCTTTCCATCTATTACTAAATCATATGGAATTCCTTCATACTCTGGCAAAATATTAAAATCCTCTGGAATAGTATTTCTCTTTTCTGGCTTCTGTATAACAGTAACTTGCCCACTAGTCTCCAAAATTGCATACTCTACATCACCTAAATTTATAACGTTATTCCCTCTCAGCCTTTCTTCTAACTCATTTATTGTAAATCTTTCCTTTACTAATGCTTCTTCATTAATCTTCCCTCTATAAATCAAAATACTTGGTTTACCACATATTATCTCTCTTGCTTTTAAACTTTTTAAATTTATAACAGAAATTACCAAATGCATAACTAAAAGTCCTAAAATAGGCACAATTCCATTAAATATCGGAATTCCAATTTCTGTCATTGGTATTGAAGCCAAATCTGCTATCATAATAGAAATTGCCAACTCAAAAGGTTGCAACTGACCAATTTCTCTCTTTCCCATTAATCTCATCACTATCAAGACTACTAAATATAAAACAATAGCTCTAAAAAATGTAATTAACATTAAAACTTCTCCTTTATGTTCAAACTGTCCAAAAAAGAAACGTCCCCAATTGGACATTTTTATTTTTTACAATTTTTTACTACTTTATACTATTTGTATAAATAAATTTTTTTTGTAAATAATAAGCTTAGAACCTTTGAAAAATTTACATTATAATAAAAAAAACTAAGGAGGTTGGACCTATGTCAGAAGCTCAAGGAAGTCGTGCAAATAGTGGTACTTCTACTGTATGGCAAATAGTTGGTAGATTAATTGGTGCTGCTGTTGTACTTGCTATTACTGCATTCTTTACACCTGGATTCACTATAAATAGCATTTGGACTTTAGCTATAGCCGCTATAGTTTTAACTATAATCGATTACTTAGTAGTCAAGTTTACGGGCTTACACGCTAGTCCTTTTGGTAAAGGCTTTGTAGGATTTGCATTAGCCGCAATTACATTATATGTTACTCAATTTTTTGTTGCTGGTTACTCTATATCTTGGATAGCCGCTATTATAGGTGCTTTAATCTATGGTGTTGTTGATTACTTCATACCTGGAAATCAATCTATGTAGTAAAAAATCAGCTTAAATTATATTGTTATTAGAACATTATAATTTAAGCTGATTACTTTATATTTATATCTTCTCAACTATTTCGTTTTTATTTTTATAAATTGATTTTTCAGGCACAACTCCTCTTACAGAAGAAAGTGGATATATATTAGAATTTTTCCCAACAACACTACCCGGATTTAAAACAGTTCCACAACCGATTTCAACTTCATCTCCAAGCATTGCACCAAACTTCTTAATTCCAGTTTCAATTTGTTCTTTTCCATTTTTTACAATTACCAATTTTTTATCAGACTTTACATTTGAAGTAATTGAACCTGCTCCCATATGAGCTTTATATCCTAAAATCGAGTCACCTACATAATTATAATGTGGCACTTGTACTTTATTAAACAAAATTACATTTTTAAGTTCTGTTGAATTTCCAACAACTGCACCTTCTCCTACAATTGCCTTTCCTCTGATAAATGCACAATGCCTTACTTCTGCATTTTCACAAATTATGCAAGGTGCTGCTATGTATGCAGTTGGTGCAACTTTTGCTGTTTTGGCAATCCATATATTTTCTTCTACTTCTTCGTATTTTTCTTTGTCTAAACTTTTTCCTAATTCTATTATAAAATCTGCAATTTTAGGTAACGCTTCCCATGGATATGTTACTGTTTCTAACAAATCTTTTGCTATTGTTTCTTCTAAATTATATAAATTCTTTATTTTACATTCTTCCATAATTTTCTCCTTGATTACAGGGACAAAAAAGAAACGTCCCCAAATTTCCCTTATCTTTTTTGTCTTTCCCAATATTTTTCATATAGCTCTTTAGCTGTTTTAGGGCTGTCAACACCATCTTTATTTTTTACTGGTGCAAAGTCATCTTCCCTTTTGCCTCTTAAAATTGCTATATCGTCAAAAAATTCAAATGCATCAAATATAAAAGATTCAAATTTATAGCAATTTGGCTCTGTTGGTATTATTTCTTTACCTTCTTCGTTTATATATGAATTTTTCTTAACTGCACTATGATATATTAATGGCTCTTTGCTAATTTTTTCGATTGCTTCTATTGTGTATAGGTTACACATGATATGTGATTCCCCATATTTTAGTTCTCCATTCATGTCTGTTTCTTCTGCCATTTTTTCTGGGAGTTCTGTATATTCAATTACTTTTGGGCATTTGTTCATTTTGCAAAATACTCCTACTCTTTCGTGTGGATTTGCTTTTACTACTGATTTTGATGCTATTTCCACTCCTTCGTCTATTGCCATTCCAAGTAATGTTACATCTGCCATTTTTAATAAGGCATTATCAACACTTCCAATAAATACCCACTTTATCCCTTTTTCTTTCATATCTGCTAGGCATCCATTTTGTCTTAGAGATGCATATGTTCCGCCATTTCCGTCTGATGCCTCCTTTATTTTTAGATTTTTTCCTATTAGCATTTTGCCTTGTTTGTCTATTAATGGTAATCCACCTTGTACGAATGTGGTTACTTGGTTTTTGTCATATCCAAAATAGTTGTGTTTTTCTAAGAAATCTACTGTATCTTGATTGTTTTCTTTACTTGTCATTATGTACCATGGGATTGTTGTGTTATATTTTTTATTCGCTTCTTTTAGATTATCTGCTAATATTTCAAATAGATATTTTCCTTTTCCATATACGTCTAATTTGAATGTTCCTTTTGGTCCGCAATGCCCAAGTCTTGTTCCTTGCCCACCTGCCATTGTTACTACTGCATATTTTCCGCTTCTTATTATTTGCTCTCCTAATTCGTCAAATCTTTCTTTTTGGTCTTTTGATAGTTTTGCTTTGTCTAAATATGATGTTGATTCTATTTTATTTTCTTTTATTTCTACTGGCTTTTTTGTATGTTCGTATAATTCCATTATTTGATCAAAATCTATTCTTTCAATTTGCTCAATTAATTCTTGCTTTTTTGTTTCATCTATATTTTTTAATAATTTTATAATATGGTCTTGGTTGTATCTCTCTAATAGCTGTATTATTTCTTGCTCTTTATCCATAGTTATCTTTCCTTCCTAATTGGTCTAATCTATTATATGCTATCATTAGTCCTTTTGTCATTTTAACATAGTTCTTTCTATTTATCAACGTTTTTCGACTTTCTTTTTATTTTAAAGTTACTGGATAATTGGTTTGGGGACTTTTTAAAAAAGGAATATCAAAATAGATATTCCCCTATCACTTTATAAAATTATACAAATTAGACCGCCACTACCTTCATTAACAATTCTTTCCAAAGTCTCTTGTAACTTGATTTGAGCATCTTCTGGCATTTTGCATAATTTTGTTTGTAATCCTTCATTAACAAGTTCATGCAGACTCTTTCCAAAAATATTAGATTCCCAAATTTTCTTAGGGTCACTTTCAAATTCAGACAATAAATAATTTACAAGTTCTTCAGATTGTTTTTCAGAACCAACAATTGGAGAAACTTCAGTTTCCACATTTGTTCTAATTAAGTGGATAGATGGTGCAGTAGCTTTCAATTTTACGCCAAATCTTGAACCTTGTTTTACCATTTCAGGTTCTTCTAAAATAAGTTCATCCATAGATGGAGTTACTATACCATAGCCTTTACGTTCAACTTCGTCTAAAGCATATGCAATTTTGTCATATCTTTTCTTAGTAACAGATAATTCCGAAATGATGCTAAACAAATCACCCTCGTTATTGACGTTAACACCTGTAATTTCTGTAAGAACATTATAAAATAAATTTTCTTTTAAAGATATTTCTACATTAACACTTCCTGTTCCTAGCTGAATATCGCTAAGCAAGCTTCTTTCAATTATTTCAGTTTGATTAATTGAAGAAACACAGTCAGATACATCTTTTAATACTCGAACATTTTCAAATGCTTCTCTAATTTCATTATATAATTCAGATTTTAAAGGATGTGTAATTTCTAACCCATCAATCCATCTTGGGCATTTAATTTTTATTTGTTCAACTGGGAATTCATATAAAAGTTTAGAAAACATATTGTTAATGTCTTCAATTCCTAGATTTTCACAATTTGTAGGAACAACAGAGGTTTTGTACTTTTCACTTAAAGTATTTGCTAACTCTTGTGTATATGAAGAATTTGGTTCGGCAGAGTTTAGCAATATAATAAAAGGCTTATTTAATGCTTTTAGCTCTGATACTACACGTTCTTCTGCTTTTATGTAGTCTGCTCTTGGAATGTCTGTTACACTTCCATCTGTTGTAACTAATATTCCAATTGTAGAATGTTCTTCAATTACCTTTTTCGTTCCTATTTCTGCTGCTGTTTCAAATGGTATTTCTTCGTCTGACCAAGGAGTTTTTACCATTCTAGGCATATCGTCTTCAAGGTATCCAATTGCGTTGTCTACTAAATATCCTACACAATCTACTAACCTTGTCTTGAACTTTAAATTGTTGTCCAAACTGATTTCAATTGCTTCGTTTGGTACAAATTTTGGCTCTGTAGTCATTATTGTTCTTCCACCAGCACTTTGTGGAAGTTCATCTTTTGCTCTTTCTTTTTTGTATTCATTGTCAATGTTAGGAATTACTAGTAAGTCCATAAATTTCTTGATAAATGTTGATTTTCCCGTTCTTACTGGCCCTACTACTCCTACATAAATGTCTCCATCTGTTCTTTTTGCGATGTCTTGATACAATCTTGTATTTTCCATTATATACCTCCTAAATTTATAATCGAAATGCTTGTTTCTTAAATTCTTTAATTAATATATATTTAGGATAGTTTTATAATATGACAAGTTTTATTTTTATTTTTTAATAATCTGAATTACTTAAAGTAGGATAGTTAAACACCTTACCTCCTTCTGTAAACTGTCCGCTAGGTGTATGGTCAATATTCATAGTAGATGCACCCTTTAAAAAATATTTATACTTAGAAGCAAGGCTCGCTCTACCACCGTTTAAAACAACAGGATCATCCCAAGTAGTATCAATTGCATACCAAGCTCCATTCAAATTAACATAGTTCCAAGCATGGTTCTCTGTCTCACCTTTTGAATTGGTAGCCTTTCCTATTACTAACACACATGGAATTTGCATATTATCCATTATATATTTAAAGGCTCTTGCATACCCCTCACATACACATTCATGATTTATTAAAGCTCCATAAGCATCATAAATATTAGCTTTTGAAATAGTTGTATCATACTCTATATTGTCAACTAAATAGTTATGTACCATTTTTATATCATCATATGTATTTCCTGTTCTATTCGCTATTATATCATTTTTAGCGCTCTCTACCTTTTTTATCGCTTCATCTACATATTCTTTTGTTGGAAACTCATTAACCAAGTAATTTGATTCTCCACCATTATTTATATACACATTATAAGTAGTTTTGAAAAGTGTTGTTGTTTTTTCTATATTTAAATACATTTTATTTGGGCTCAAATAAAATATATCTGGATTATCATATGTATATGCTTCAATTGCAGATTGATAATATTCACCTAATTTAGTTTGACCATTTTCAGTACTCAATAAATCTGAAAAAGTATCTCCAAGCTCTATTTTGTGTGTTCCAGTTTTCATATTCTCTCTATTAGATTCCAAGGCTTTATAAATTGTTTTAGCTTCTTCTGCTAATTGGTTATAAAAATATTTATCAACATTTATATTGCTGTAATCAACTTTTTTATTGTTTTGTTCCATTCCTTCAAGTTTATCAAATGAATTTTCTACAATATTTGGTGTTTTTATATTTTGACTATCTATATCTTCTTTTGGTCTACTTGATACGATAGTTTCAAAATCTTCTGGCTCTATAGCTACATCTAGATTTTTAATTTCTTGCCATATAATAGCGCCAAACACACAAACTACTGCAATTATCAAAATTATTATAATACTCATTATAAAATTTGCAAATTTACTCTTCATATTTTATATTCTCCTCGAATTTTATTATAACATTTTTTTATTTATAAAACTAGTATATTTTTTTCTTTTTTAACAAATACTACAAAAAAACAAATTTGGGACTTTTTGGGGCAATCAATGATGAATTTTTCCTCTGTCCCAAAATGCATCGTAAGGGAGAAGTTTATGAATTATAAAGATTTATTTAATAAATTCTTCGGATATATGCCAAAAACACAATATCAATTTAACCTTCCAGATACCAACACCGTACAAGCACAACAAAGTTTTGATGATAGCAATAACGATTCAAATAAGAAAACCGAAATTTATCCAAGTTTAACTGTCAATGAAGACTATGTAAAAAGTAAATACAACATTTTAATCAATAGTGACATCATTTTGAGAAATTTTACAATTAATGCTCGTGGCAAGCAATATAATGCTTTTTTATTGTATATTGATGGAATGGTTGATTCTCAAATTATGGATGATTTTATTTTAAAGCCTTTAATGCTTCGCAATAAAAGCAATTCTTTTGATGGCTCTCAAAATAAAGTTATTTCGGAGGCTGTAGCAAACAATATAACCGTTAGAAAGGTTAAAAAGTTTGATTTACCTTCTTATTTGTTAGGTTGTTTGATGCCTCAAAATGCAGTAACTCAAGAAACTAATTTTGAAGATATTATTTCTGGTATTAATTCACGGAAATTGTGGTTTGTTTGTTGATACCTTAAATGTTGCTTTTAATATTGAAGTTAAAGGTTTTAAACAAAGAAATGTTGATAAGCCTGATAATGAAATTATTATAAAAGGCCCACATGAAGCTTTTGTTGAAAATATTAGAACAAATACTTCTTTATTAAGACGTATTATTAATAATGAAAATTTAATTATAGAAAATATTGAAATTGGGAAAATGACAAGAACTAAATGTGCTGTTTGTTATATTGATAATCTTACAAATGATGATTTAGTGAATGAAGTTAAATTTAGGCTAAATAATTTAGATATAGATTCTTTACTATCAGCTGGTGAATTAGAGCAATTATTAGCTGATTCTGATACTCTTGGAATTCCTCAAGTACTTCTTACTGAGAGGCCTGATAAAGCTAGCAAACATTTATTAGATGGAAGAGTCGTTGTAATTGTAAATGGTACACCTTATGCAATTATTATGCCTGGATTATTATTTGATTTTCTAACATCTCCTGAGGATACAAACTTAAAAACAAGTTTTGGTAATTTTCTTAGAGTTCTTAGAATTATAGCTGCTTTTATTACTTTATTATTACCTGGGTTATATGTTGCAGTAACCAGTTTTCATCAAGAAATTTTGCCTACTGGACTGCTGTTCTCTATGTTGGCTGCAAGGGAAAATGTACCGTTTCCAATTATTGTAGAACTTCTACTTATGGAAATTTCTTTTGAGCTTATTCGTGAAGCTGGTTTAAGAGTCCCATCACCTATTGGACCTACTATACGGAATTGTTGGTGCTTTAGTTTTAGGGCAAGCTGCTGTTAGTGCTGGAATTGTAAGCCCAATTTTGATTATAGTTGTAGCAATTACTGGTATATCTTCTTTTGCTATTCCTGATTATTCCTTTGGATTCCACTTAAGATATTATAGATTTTTCTTTATATTACTTGGATTTATGGCAGGATTTTTAGGAATTTCACTTGGTTTATTTATATATATTTCTATTTTCTGCAGTTTAAAATCATTTGGAGTTCACTATACTACTCCATTTGCTCCTGTAAGTAAATCAAAAGGTAATGGCTATTTTATTCCACCTATTTGGAACAGAGAATATTATCCACCTTATATGGGAACTAAAAAAGAAAAAGAACAGTCTAAGTTTTCTATGAAATGGAAACACTCTCAAAATGATAATAATTAGAAAGGAACATTTTTATGTCAAAATCAAGAATTGGTACAATTGAAGCAATTATGCTAATACTAACCATAACTGTAATTCATACTATGCTTTCATTACCACACGATATATTGTCGACACAAAAATCTGCTAGTATTCTTAATTTAATATATGTTGGATTTATAGCAATTACCATTGCATTTATTATATATAAATTACTAAAAAAATTTCCTGGACTAGATATTATAGATATCTCTGAATTGGTTGGGGGAAAAGTATTTAAAAACATTGTAGGTATTATATTTATCTCATTTTTTATAATATCTTCAAGTATGTTGTTACGCAATTTTTGTGAAAGTTTAAAAATTATTTATTACCCTATGACTGATATCATTTTTATAGTTGCTTTTTTTGCTATAGCCGTATATATCGGAAATAGCTTAGATTTTAGTGCAACTTTAAAAACCAATTTAATAATTTTACCTATTGTTTTAGTTAGTATTATTTTTCTATTTTTTGCAAATATGAAAATTTTTGAACCAGAAAAGATTTTCCCTATTTTAGGTGATGGTGTTTATAATACCTTTGTTACTGGGCTTATTAATGTTACATCATTTGGTGGAATTGCTTATTTATACTTTCTTCCTCCTCTTTTAAAAGAACCTGAAAAATTTAAAAAAATAGCTATCGTTTCTATTGCTACATCTGTTATATATCTTATTTTTAGTGTTGCAACATTACTATTTATGTTTTCATTTTTCCGTACAGTTAGTGAAATAACACCTTTATATACTGCTGCTAGATATATTGAAATAGGCACATTTTTCCAAAGATTAGAATCACTTTTCTTATTAATTTGGATTTTAGCTTTTGCTTGTTATGTAAGTATAGTTTCTAAATTCTCTATGAGCATTTTTCAAAAACTTACTAACATACAATCTAAAAAGCCACTAAATTCTGTATTTAGCTTATTAATATTTGCTATTGCTATTTTTCCTAAAAACTATGCCATTTCTCAATATTTTGAAAGCAAAATATATCCTTGGTGTGTAGTTTGCATTGTATTTGTTTTAGGAATTAGCATTTTGATTTTAGCAAATTTATTAAAAAGAAACACTCAGAAATTTGCTAAAAATTAAGTGAAAGGATTTTAATATGAACAAATTATTTAGAAATATTATAATTTTTATAGCTATCATTATCTTTATTATGGGATTTTCTAGTTCTTATACTTCTCTTAGTATAGATAATCTTGCTTATGTTTTAGCAATTGGAATTGACACCGCTTCTGACAATAAATTAGAAGTAAGCTTTCAATTTTCAACACCTGTAGCAGCATCAGAATCAGGCTCTAGCGATAAGGCTCAGCCTATTTTAAACACAGTTACAGCCTCTTCGCTAAGTAATGCAATTAATTTAGTAAATGGATATCTTGGAAAACAAATAAATATGTCACATTGCAAGGTAATAATTATCTCTGAAGAATTAGCTACTCAAGGAATTTCTGATGAAATTTATACTTTAACAAATGATACTCAAGTTAGACCTTCAACTAATATTGTTATTAGTAAATGTTCTGCTAAATATTATTTAGAGCAAACTCAACCTGAACTAGAAACTTTAATTTCTAAATATTATGAGATATTTACAAACTCTAGTGAATACACAGGATATATGCCTTGTGCAACAATTGGAAGCTTTTTCAATGCTTTAACTTGTCCAACTTGTCAGCCTTATGGCATATTAGGTGGTGTGCAATTAGATTCTTCTAATGAAAATGCAGGAGAAGTTAATTCTCAAAAAGATTATTCTATAAAAGCAAATAATTCTTCTATTACAGGTCAGAATGGCGCCGAAAATATAGGAGTTGCAGTTTTTAAAGCTGATAAATTAGTTGGTGAGTTAAACGCATTAGAAACAATAGCACTTTTAAATATTAAAAATCAAATAGAAAGATTTCTAATTTCAATTCCAGACCCTTTAAATAATAATAATTATTTAGACCTGTATATCTCTCCTGTTGAAAATACTGGTATAGAAGTTGATACTTCCACACCTTCTCCATATATAAAAGTTAAATTTAAATTTGATGGTAGAATTTACTCAATGTCTGAAAATTCTAAATATTTATCACCCGAAATCTTAGATAAAATTTCTAATTCTTGTAATAGTTATTTAGAATCAACATTTAAAGAATATCTATATAAAACTTCCAAAGATTTTAAATCAGACATTAATAATTTTGGAACTACTTCTTTAAAAAATTTCTTTACTGATAAGCAATATAAAGAATATAATTGGCACGAAAATTACAAAGACGCATTTTTTGATGTAGAAGTTAAGACTTCTATAAAATCTGGAATGTTGCTTACAGAAACTTAGGTTAGAAAAGAGGTGCATTTATGGTAAGCTTAATCTTTAATATTTTACTTTCCCTTTTAAGCATTTATATTTTATTAAAAGTTCTAGGATTTGCCCTATATGAAATAAAGGAAATGAATAATAAATCTGGTGGCATTATTGTCATTTCCTTTACCATACTTGTTGTTATATTTTCAAATTATGTTATATGGACAAGTTGACACTTTCAAAGTCAATTTGTCTTAATAACTTGCTAGCATTTTTAACTCTTATTTTAATTTTATCACCTATTTTGTATGTTTTATTCGTTCTTTCTCCAATTAAACGTTTTCTCTCTTCGTCATAAATAAAATATTCATTTCCTAGGTCTTCAAATCGAATTAATCCTTCTACTGTATTTTCTAGCTCTACAAATATTCCAAATTGTGTAACAGATGAAATTATTCCATCATATTCGTTACCAATTCTTGCTTCCATATATTCTGCCTTTTTAATTTTTTCCGCTTCTCTTTCTACTGTTGTTGCAACTTTTTCTCTGTCAGATGATTTTTTCGCTCTATCTTCTGCTTGTGTATTATACTTTTCAAGTTCTTCGTCATCTAAAACATAATTTTCCTCTAAATATTTTGAAATAATTCTGTGTATAAATAAATCTGGATATCTTCTAATTGGTGATGTAAAGTGACAATAGTATTTGCTTGCTATACCAAAATGTCCGTTATTTTCTGCTTCATATCTTGCAACTTTTAGTGTTCTTAAAACTAATGTTGCAATTACTTTTTCTTCTTCTTTTCCTTTTATTTCTTCTAGTATTTTTGCAAATTCTTTTGGATAGATATTATCTTTATTAGCTTTTATTTTTAATCCAAAGTTAAATAAAAATTTATTTAGTTCTTGCACTTTTTCTAAATCTGGTTCTTCGTGTACACGATAAATAAATGGTGCTTCTAACCAGTAAAACTTCTCTGCTATTGTTTCATTTGCTGTTAGCATAAATTGTTCTATAATTTCATTTGCAAATGTAGTTTCATATTTAGCTATATTAGTTACTCTTCCATTTACGTCCAACTCTATTTTACTTTCTGGAATATCCAAATTCAAGTATCCATTTTCTACTCTTCTTGCTTTTAAAATTTTAGCTAATTCTTCCATATTTTTAAACTCTTGAATATATGGTTTGTATCTTTTTAAAACTTCTTTATCTGAGCCTTCAATTATTTTTTGAACATCTTTATAACTCATTCTTTCAGTTACATTAATAACAGCTTTATACACTTGTGAAGACACAACTTTTCCTTTTTGGTCAATTTCCATTATACAAGATAATGTAAATCTATCTTCCCCTGCATTTAAACTACAAAGTCCATTTGAAAGCTCTCTTGGTAACATTGGAATTACTCTACCTAGCATATATATACTTGTTCCCCTTAAAAGTGCTTCTTGGTCTAGCAATGTGTTCTCCTTTACGTAGTGGCTTACATCTGCTATATGAACTTCTAACCTGTAATTTCCATTTTCCAATTTCTCTACTCTTACAGCATCATCCAAATCTTTTGCATCTTCTCCATCAATTGTAAATATTATTTTATCTCTTAAATCCACCCTATTTTTTATATCACTTTGGTCTATAGCTTGTCCATATCTTTTGGCTTCCTCTACTACTTGCTTTGGAAATGTTGCAGGTAAATTATATTCTTTTATAAGTGATAACATATCAACTCCAGCTTGATTTACATCGCCTATTACCTCTATTACTTTTCCCTCTGCATTTTTTCCCTTCTCTGGGTACTTTGTAATCTTTACTAACACTTTGTGATTATTTCTTGCTTTTCCAAAGTCCTTTTTCGAAATAAAAATATCTGTACCAAAATTTTTATCATCTGGCACTACAAAACCAAAATTTTTACTATTTTGGAATATTCCTACCACTGTATCCTTTTCGTGTTTTAATATCTCTACTACTTTTCCCTCTTCACTTTTTTCTCTACTTTTTTCTCTTTCTTCTAAAATTTCTACTAATACTTTATCACCATTTAATGCATTTAATGAATTCTCTTTATTAATATATATTTCGTCCTCTTCTGTTTCTACTTTCACAAAACCAAAACCTTTTTGATTTTTTCTATAAATTCCTTCTTTATATATCTTGTTTTCATCTTTTACAAATTCTAGTTTTTTCCCTTTTTTCTTTTTTCCCATATTATTTTCTCCTTTCCTCAAGATTCTGCCAATGGGGACGGACCTTTTTGGCAGAATATAAAAAGGACTATTTTTATTAAATAGCCCTTTTTTTGTTATATCATATATATAATTCCAAGTACCACTGTTAGTATTGCAAATATTATTGCTAGAATTATTGTCCATCTTTTTTGTTTTCCTTCTTTTGTTCTTCCTTTGTTTTTTTCAAAGAAGTTGTTTGTTGATGAACCTGTTATTGTTGAAGACATTCCTGCGTCTTCTTTTGTTTGTATTAGTGTTAATATTGTTAATACTAGCGCTACTATTAGGTAAATTGCTATTAATATTCCTTTTACTATTCCCATTTATTCTTCCTCCTTAAGGCTTTTCTCATAAATACTATAGTATTTTACCATATGTTTTATTAAATTGCAACACCTTTTTATATTATTTTATCTGCTTTGTTTTAAAAAAATTGCCTTGCATTAAGTTCACCTTAACTGCAAAGCTTCTTTTTCTTCCTTTAAAACACCGTCTTCGACTAATGCATTTCGTATTGCAATATTTACCAATAATCTAATAGATATTCCATATTTTTTCTTTAAGCTATACAATCCATCCCAAAAACTATTCCTAATTAAAAATGACCTTGTCACAAACAAAGTATTTTTTCTTTCATATAATTGAATATTTTCAGTTTTAATTATATCTTCTATTGCAGCATTTACTAATTTACTAATAGAGGCATCATATACTTCTTTTGATAATATCTCTAATTCATAATATAGTGTTTCATCAATCTCCAATGTTCTACTAATTAATTTTTCCTTTTTATAAAATTTGCGAAAACATGACATCTTCATTCCACCTTCAGTAGTATTATATATCTTTACTTAATACATTGTAATCACTATTGTTTATTTATTTTTACAACTAGAACTAGTGGTTATTTTTTTATTTTATTTATTATATAATTTTTACATTAGAAAGGGTGAATTTGATGAGCAAATTATATAAAAAATATGTACTATTAAAAGTTAACGATTCTAGTAAAATATATCTTTTTAAATGTGGAATTTTCTATATTTTCATTCACGATGATGCAAGAATTATGTCTGATTTTCTTAATTTGAAGCTAACTCCTTTAAATCCTATTATTATGAAATGTGGTTTTCCTGTAAAATCTGCTGATAAATATTTAAATATTCTAAAAAATTCTGAATATAATATCGAAATTGTTCCACCTGATGATATTTCTTCCCCTACTAATATTAAAAATTATATTACTTATCAAAATATTTATAATATTGTTAATAATTTTCTAAATGTTAATGTTGATGAGCTTTCTATTTCACAAGCTTTTGATTTACTAACTGATTTACAAAAGAAATTTCAAAAAATAAAATTAGAAAAGGATATTTATGAAACGAAAAAATAATTTATATCAAGAAATATACAAGTTTGAAAATATATTATCTGCATATAATGAAGTATGCAGAAATACTAAAAATAAGAGAAAAGTAGCTAATTATAGACAATATAAATGTATATATATATCTAGGATATACAATACTCTTATTAATAAATCATATGTGGTTGGTCCTTATAATATTTTTAAAATATATGAACCAAAGGAAAGAAGAATTGTTAGCCAAACTATGTATGATAAGGTAATTAATCACTTAGTATCAAGACACATTCTATATCCTTCATTATTACCTTGTTTGATAGATGCAAATGTAGCTAGTAGAAAGGGAATGGGCACTAAAAGAGGAATTGAATTGGCTAGTAAATTTCATAGAATTTGTAAAATAAAATATAATACCTACTATATTTTAAAATGTGATATTAGCAAATTTTTTGCTAGTATTGACCACGAAATATTAAAGCAAAAATTGAAGAGAAGAATTAAAGATACTGATGCCTTAAATATTGTTTTTTCAATTATTGATAGTGATGAAAATGGATTGAGTATAGGTAATATGACTAGTCAAGTTTTGGCAATTTTTTATTTAAATGATTTAGATCATTTCATTAAAGAACAGCTAAAAATAAAATATTATGTCCGTTATCAAGACGACTTCTTGTTATTTCACCCTTCAAAGGAATATTTATCATTTTGTTTAAATCAAATTAGACACTTTTTAAAAAAGGAAAATTTAGCCCTTAACCCTAAAACAGGTCTTTTTAATAATAAAAGCAATTTTATATTTTTAGGTAGAGACAAATATGGCAACTATGCAAAACATCGAGATGTTAATAGAAAACTAAAAAAAAGATTATATTTATACCAAAATGGATTTATTAATTTAAATAGTTTAATTAGTAGTCGTATTTGTTACCATTCATTATGTCCAAGAAAAATAATTAATCCCAAACTTTTATAATTATTTTAAAAGAGTAGCATTTATGCTACTCTAAAAACAGTTCTAAGATTTACTTCCTTTCACATTTTCTGTTACTAACAAATAAATCTATCTATTTTTATTTTATCGTATTTCTACGAAAGGACATAGTTTGTTTCTATATTATCTCTTATGCAAGTTATACTTACATAACCACAGTTTATAGAAGCTACAGGGCGCACACCGGCACAGTTCTCATTCTCGTTGCCATTCGAATTGAACATATTGTTGGTACCTGCGTTAACACTGCCATCGTCATCGTTAACCATACCAGGCCCGAAGTTAGCATAGTCTGAATTCACATTGCCCCCGCGAGAAGCTAGCCACTTACAACTATGCCCTGTTTTCTTTTATGGCTTTAATCCAACCTAATGTATATTTTAAAATATCATCAATTTTTTCCCCAAATTTTACATATTTTTTACTATTAATAATTTGTTTTTCATAGCATATATTAAGTAAAAAATCTATAATTTTAACTTTTGCAATTACTTCTTCTAATAACTTTCTCTTTTCAACTATATCTGTTGTTACGTTCGCTCTATAAGCAAGTTCCAATAAATCATAACTGCTATTTCTTATTCTATTTTTTAATTCTATATCTTTTTTAGGAAAATTGTCTAAATTATTGTCTATATGTATTATTAACTCTCTTATAAAATTAATTATTTTGAATTTTTCCTGTTTCATTTATAATTTCTTCCATCTTTTTTATTTTTTCTTTTATTGTCTTTTCTTCTATATTTTCTATTATATAATTATATATTTTTTCAGCACTTGTTTTTATCTTTATATATTTTTGTGCTTTTTCAAACCATTTAGTATATGTATTTAAATTTTTATTGTCTGATTTTTCTTCAACTTCATAATTATTTCTTCTATCTACTACAATATAATTAATTTTACTATTTTCTAGTCTTGATACTACTTTTGGAAAAGATTGTTTTGGGAATGCACAAGAATATATATTATTTTCTTTAATTTTCATTAATTTATATTTAAATATATATGATAGAATATATGCATCTTTTCCATATGCATAATAAAATTTACCAATACTAACTAGTATTATATCTTCTGAATGTATTTGCTTTATATTTCCTACTATATTTATTATTCCCATTCTCTTTATTCCTTTTCGCGCTTAGTCCAAGAAGACCAAAGGCCTTCTTGGTTACTAATTTTTTTACTGTGGTTCTCCTGATCCTCCAGAAAAATTCCATCTTTCTTCTGTTTTGTTTCCTATTCTAGGTACTTCTTTTTCTGTGATACCAGATTTTAGAGAAACTACAGGGCGCACACCGGCACAGTACTCATCCTCGTTGCCATACGAATCGAACATATTGTAGGTACCCGCGTTAACACTGCCATCGCCATCGCTAACCATACCAGGCCCGAAGCTAGCATAGTCTGAATACACAAAGCCCCCGCGAGAAGCTAGCCAGTATGCTGCACCTTGCTGAAATTCTACATTATCAAATAACATATTATATATTCTTTCATTTGTTAATTCTACTGACGTTGCTGGTAACGTTGATATTGCTACTTTTATATTTGTTTGAGTTGTTGCTAATTTTGCTATTTCTCTCTCTATAGATTTAATTTTTCCAACATCATTATTTTTTAATTCTACAGCATAATAATATCCATTTACTGTTCCTGTTACAGTAGTCTGTTGTTTGCCATTTAACCAACTTTCTGGTGTATATTGATTTTCAAAACTATATGGCTCCTCATATTGTTTACCACCATAATGTACATCTAAATTGACCTCTTTTATTTTTTCTGGTGTTGTTATTCCTGTTATTTCATCAACATCTTTTTGTGTTACACTTCTTGCTTCCCCATACTCTGTTGTATATAAACTACATAAATCGTTTAATACTATTTCTGAATTTAAGTATCCTTTTGCTCCATATAAATGTAAATATGGGTCATTTTCTCCATTATTACTTTTCATTGGTCTTCCTGATATTAGTTTTATTCCTCCTGTTGTTTTGTCTTTCCCTAATACTCTCCAATTTAATTGGTTCTTTGATGCTTCATACACTTGATCACTTTCATATCCTGTATCTACTGCATTTGCTCTTTTAATCCCTGTTGTTGGATTTTTATAATCCACATAATCTCCTATATGCAAATGTTCTTCATCTGTACAATTTCCACTTTCATTTGTACAACCATCTGCCACTGCTTTGTCATACATATCAGCTAATGTTAATCCTACGGCTGAACCCAACACTCCAAAATCTATTTCAATTCCACCAATTGTTATTACATCTATTGGATTTTCTTCATCAGTTAGTTTTGCTACTTCTTCTGGTGTTAGTTTTCTTTCGGCACTTAATTCTGCTATTACTTCTGCTCTTGTTCTTTTAGTTCCCTTGCCATACTCTGCTGATACATTCTCTATTGCTGCTAAATTTACATAGTCTTGTACTTCTCCTCCTCTTGTTGCGTCTTTTGCTTGTACTGCTTTTGTTAGTATTCCATTGTCTCCTGTTAATGTTGCTATTGCTACACCTGCTAATATTAGTAACACTATTATTGTGATTACTAGTGCTATTAGCGTAATTCCTTTTGCTTCGTTTTGTTTCATTTTTCAAAGCTCCTTTCTTTTGTTCGTTTATTTGTTATTTTCATTAACATCCATATTATATTAAAACCTTTTTTAAAATGCAATAGTTTTTTGAGAAAAAGTGTTAATTTTATTCACGGTTTATAGTATTTTTTCTAATTAAGGGAATAATTATAATTAGTATTATTCACTTTTTAATGTATTTGCATAATGATATTATATATAAAGAAAGTAGGTGTTAAGTTTGCTTATTACAAGTAATGATGTATTAAAAACAATTGGAAATAAAATAAAACAAGCTAGATTATCAAATAAATATACACAAGACTATGTATCAGAAAATGTTGATATTTCAACAGATTTACTTAGAAACATAGAAAATGGTAGAAATATTGGTAGTATTCCTACTTTATTAAATTTGTGTAATTTTTTAAAAATATCTCCTAATTACCTATTCTCTGAACTTCTAACTTTTCAAGAAAAAACACTTGATACTGATTTAAGTAATTATATTAATAAATTGTCAAAAGAAAATAAAGATGTATTGAAAGAAATTATTATTCATATTGATAAACATTATTAAAGAAGTTGGCTATTCGCCAACTTCTTTATTTCAAAATACACCTTTCTTGCATTTTCAGTTTTTCTGTGGTATTATATTTTCAAATTATTTTTTATCATTTATTTCTTAATAATTTTTATCTTATTTACCCCAATTTATAAAACAATATAAGGAGCGTGATGCATATAGAACTTTTAAGTCTAAAAAACGATTATACTTTTAAAAGAATTTTTGGCTATCACGGAAACGAAGCAATAACAATAGATTTGCTGAACTCTATCTTAAAAGATAAAGTTTCAAAAATTAATTTAAACTGTGAAAAAATTCTTGAAAAAGATTTATACGATGATAAAATTGGCATATTAGATATCCGTGCTACTATAAATGATAACATCGATTGTGATATCGAAATGCAGGTCGTTGATAAAGATAATATCGAAAAAAGGTTACTTTTTTATTTAAGCAAAATGTATACAGGAAATTTAACTCAAGGTACTGATTATTCTAAACTAAAAAAATGTATAGCGATTTTATTCACTGATTTTAATCTAACAAATTTATCTCATATTCCTAAATATTTAACTAAGTGGAACTTTAGAGAAGAAGATTATAGTAAAATTATATTGACAGATGCCATAGAAATTTATATAATTGAAATGCCTAAAGTTGAGCAATATAGTAAAAACTCAGAATTAGATACTTGGGTGAAATTTATAACTAAGTCAGGAGATATTGATATGGAAAATTCTAATGATGCTATAAAAAAAGCTAAAGAAGTATTAGAAGAAATTAGTCAAGATGAACATGAAAGATATTTGGCTCATTTAAGACAAAAACATATTTTAGATCAAAATGCTATTGAGAAAGCTGGTTTTAATAAAGGCTTAGAGAAAGGTGCAAAAGATAGTCAAATTAAAATAGCTAAAAAACTAAAAGCAGAAAATTTAGATATAGGCCTAATATCAAGAACTACTGGTTTAACAAAAGAAGAAATAAATAATTTATAATTCTAAAATTTTATTAAGAAATAACTAGAAAAATAATTAAAACACCATTAATATTCAAATCTACTGAATATTAATGGTGCTTTTTATTTCAAAATACACCAAGTCCCAACAGGCTCTGGCAAATCTTCAAATGTCATCTCTTCCTTTGTTATAGGATGATTTATTGTTAGACTATACGCCCACAAAGCAATCTGTTTTCCCTTTCCCCTTGTACCATATTTTTGGTCTCCAAAAATACTATGTCCAAAATTAGAAAGTTGCACTCTAATTTGATGATGCCTTCCTGTATGCAAATTTACTTTTACTAAACTTAAATCTTTTACTTCATTATATTTTAAAACTTCATAATCAAGTTTTGCAAGCTTAGCATTTTTCTTAGTGGCATTTACCACTTTACTTATATTATTTCTTTCATCTTTATACAAATAGTCCTCTAGGGTTCCCTTTTCCTTGTCAAATTTCCCATCAACAACTGCTAAATAAATTTTCTTTAAGCTTTTTGTTCTTACTTGTTCACTTAGTCTTGAGGCAGCTTTAGATGTTTTAGCAAACACCATAACTCCGCCAACTGGTCTATCTAACCTATGAACTAGTCCTAAATATACATTTCCTGGCTTATTATATTTTTCTTTAATGTAACCTTTTACTAGCGTAAGCATATCCATATCGCCAGTTTTATCGGCTTGTGATGGAATATTGGGTGTTTTTTCTACAATAATTATATGATTATCTTCATAAATAACTTTTAAATTTTGCATTATTTCTCCCATCTACCATAAATTCCGCAAGGCAAAACTAATTTAGAATTTTCCATTGGAATTCCTATTTCTCCACTTTCTAATTTTCCTTTATATTGTTTTGCAACTGTTAAACTTAAAATGTTTTGTAAAACAGTGCTTGAGATTCCTGTAGTATATGAATTTATTAAGAAAAATAGTGGGTCTTTTGATAATACTTTTGTGCATAATTCTACTAAGTCATATATATTATCTTCAAACTGCCATACTTCTCCTTTTGCGCCTCTTCCATATGAAGGTGGATCCATAATTATTGCATCATATGTATTTCCTCTTCTGATTTCTCTATTTACAAATTTGACAACGTCATCAACAATAAATCTAACTGGTCTATCTTCTAACCCTGATGATACAACATTTTCTTTTGCCCAAGTTGTCATACCTTTTGAGCTATCAACGTGGCAAACTGATGCCCCTGCAGATAAGCAAGCAACTGTTGCTCCTCCTGTATATGCAAATAAATTTAATACTTTTATATCTCTTTTTTCTGATTTAATTTTATTAATCATCCAATCCCAATTAACAGCTTGCTCTGGAAATAGTCCTGTATGCTTAAATCCCATTGGTTTGATATTAAAAGTTAAATTTTTGTAATGCACTTGCCATTGCTTAGGAACTTTTTTATTAAATTCCCACGCACCTCCACCACTTTTGCTTCTATGATATGTTGCATTAATCTCTTTCCATTTATTTGGAAAACTTTTATCTTTCCAAATTATTTGTGGGTCTGGTCTTGCTAAAACCACATCTCCCCATCTCTCTAGTTTTTGCCCATCGGCCATATCTAAAATTTTATAATCTTTCCATTCACTTGCTAACTTCATAAATTTATAAGTAGTAAAAAAATACTACTATCCTCCTCACTTCAGAATAGTAATATTTTAACACATTTTTAAATATTTTGCAAAATTCTCATAAAGCTATATATCATAGCTATATTCAAACACGAAAACATTACAAAAGCTATGCTTGCTGTTGTAATCAACTTATGCGTCTTCATAAACCTTGAAATCTTGCTAAAAACTCTTTCCTTCTTTATCACTAGCTTGTCCAGCTTTGTATCATATCTCACTTCAAAAAATTTTTCTTTTGCAATCTCCATAAAAATTTCCCCCTTAACATTTATATCTATATATGTATATTCACAAAAAAAACTTTTATGACAAAACTTTTAATTTTTTTGCTAGTTTTCCAAAACTGTTGTCAAATTTGATTTTTTCTTTATTTTGTAGTATAATATATATATGTTAGGTTATTGCCGGATAACCCCCAGGAGGAAATGTGAATAATTTTGTAAAAAAGGTGATTAATATCGCCATCGATACTATCGTAGCATCTCTCGTTATTTACTTCGTATTTGGAGTAAATCTGCTTACAGCGTTTCTGGATGAAGGGTTTGGAAGCATCTTCCAGACAGTTGGTAGCAATATTTATTTATTGCTCTACATCGTGCTCCTTGTAGTAGTTTCTGTTCGTGCAGAAGCTATGGTTGAAGCATTTAGATCTTCTCTCAGAAACTGGAAATCTTTACTTCGGATTGTTGTAACAGTCCTCGTAGTAGTACTTGTGTACTGGTTCTTACTGCCCTCTCTTGAAGTTGGCTCTCTTGCACCAGTATACGGATTAGTAGTACAATTTGTTATTGCATTACTTTTCAGATAAAAAAATTGAAGCCCGGCAGCTTCAATTTTTTTGCATTATACGTATAATTATGTTATAATAAATATGTATAGGTTCTGCTGGGGACCTCCTAGAAAGGAAATTTTATGAAAAAAGTATTGACAAATGTCTTTGGATGGGGCTGCTTTTTCGTTGAATTAATTGTTCGGCTCATTATTGCTTTTGTTTTTTTGCCCATTGCAATGTTGGCATTTTTTATAATTGCAACAATTTTGGGAATATTAGAAGAATAGAGACCAGCATCTCTATTCTTTATTTTTTATTTCTTCTGCTATTTTTCTAGTTATCCCTTTTACTTCCATAAGTTCTTCAATAGAAGCTTCTTTTATTTTAGCAACACTACCAAAATGTCTTAATAGAGCCTGCTTTCGCGCTTCACCAATTCCATTAATTCCGTCAAGTTCTGACTTTTTCATTTCTTTATTGTGTAGCTTTCTGTAATAAGAAATTGCTGTATCGTGCACCGTGTCTTGAAATCTTGTAATAAGGTTCATTAAGTCTTGTGATATTTCTAATTCTTCTCTATTTTCATTCATTAATGCCCTTGTTTGGTGCTTATCATTTTTTACCATACCAAATACAGGTATATCTAGATTATATTTTTCTATCGCTTTTTTAGTTGCTCTAATTTGAGTTATTCCTCCATCTGCAAATATTGCATCTGGCAAAGTTCCAAAACCACCTTTTGGATTTTCTATTGAGTGTTTTAGTCTTCTTGTTATTACTTCTTCCATACATCTTGGGTCATCTTGCCCAAGTACTGTTTTAATTTTAAATCTTCTTGATAGGTTCTTTTTTATTACTCCGTCTTGCATAACACACATACCAGCTACCATATGCTCGCCTGACATATTTGAGATATCATATGTTTCTATTTTTCTAGGTAATTTTTCTAAATTTAAAACTTCTTTTAATTCTAGTAATATTTCACTTTGATTTTTCTCTTTATTTTCTAGTGTTACTTTTGCATTATTTTCTGCCATTTCCACAAAACGTAGCTTTTCTCCTCTTTTTGGGCTCTTAATTTCCACTTTTCTACCTAAACTTGTGGATAACCATTGCTCTAGAACGCTTTTATCTTCTATTTCTTCTCTTATCATTATTTTATTTGGAATGTTTGGATTGTCTAAATAATATTGTTTTATAAATCCTGACAAAATTTCTTTGTCATCCATATCTTTTAAATCTTGATAAAAATAATGCTCTCTACCTATCATTTTGCTACCACGCACAAAAAATATTTCTATACATATTTGTAATTCTGATTTTGCAATTCCTATTGCATCTATGTTATTTTCTGATATATTTGATACTTTTTGTTTTTCTGATGCTCTTTCTATTGCTTGTATTCTATCTCTTAGTTCTGCTGCCTTTTCATATTCAAATTTGTTTGCCGCTTCCTGCATTTTCTCTTCTAATTCTTTTATAACTTTATTTGTTTTTCCATCTAATAAATCTATAATTTCATCTATTTGCTTTCTATATTCTTCTTTTGTCACATATCCCATACAAGGTGCTAAACATCTATTTATATGGTAGTTTAAGCAAGGTCTTGTTCTTTCTTTTAATGTTCTACATTGGCGTATTTTGTATTTTTGTTTTATAAAATCCACCATTTCTTTTGCTGCCCCTGGATTTGCATATGGTCCAAAATATTTTGACCCATCATTTATTAATCTTCTTGTTATAAAAACCCCTGGATAGTCTGATTTTAAATCTATTTTTATATATGGATATGTTTTATCATCTTTTAATAATACATTGAATTTTGGTCTGTTCTTTTTTATTAAATTACATTCTAATATTAATGCTTCTGCTTCGTTATCTACTACTATATATTCAAAGTGGTCTATTAAGCTTACCATTTTTTCTATTCTTGCTGTTTTGTCTGTTTTTCTAAAATATTGCCTAACCCTGTTCCTTAATGAAATTGCTTTTCCAACATAGATGATGTTGTCATCTTTGTCTCTCATTACATAAACTCCTGGTTTGTGTGGCAATTTTTTTAATTCTTCTTCTATGTTAAACATATTTTTTCCGCCTTTTTTACAAAGTTTAGGCGATAGAATTATTCTATCGCCTTTTGGGTATTTGTTGTGTTATCTCATTATAACAGTGAATCCGTCATCCATTACTTGTATAAAGAAAATTTTTGCTTCTTTGTTGATTGCTTTTTCCAATCTTTTGATTCGCATAAGTTTATCACCTTTTAATGTTACAACGAAACTTTTGATTTCTGTAGGAACATTTCTTCTCCAAGCCCAGCGCCTTACATAAAGAAGGTTCTTTTCCTGTTCTCGTATAAAGTTCTTGATAAACCGCATATCTTTTTCTTCATCCCCAAGTCTGTCCAAGATTCTAGATGTGTACAACATATAATTACCCTACCTTTCTGTTGTGATTATAGTATAACATATTTAAACGTTTTTTGCAAATAATTTAACATAATATTAATAAAAGCGATAGAATTATCTATCGCTTTGGGGATAATTTAGCGTTTTTTAGAAATGCGCATAGTTTTTTTGTCTGGGTAAAGAGTTATCTGAATTTTTTCGGATGTTTCATTTATTTTATCCTTTAATTCCATAAGTCTTTCCATCTCTTTGGTCTCACAACCCTGCAGATATGAAGTGCATTCTCTATTAAATATAGCTAACACTTGCTCTTCAGACTTTTCAAAATCTCTTTCTGCCCAGTAAACAAACCATTCAACAAATTCTTTGTCAGACATATAGTCTTTGTACCGCTGCTCTTGCTTTTTTCGGAATGCCATAATTATACCTACTCTTTCTATGTGTTAACTATAACATATTTTTGCTTATTTTTCAAGCTTTTTTAGCTTTATGTTTTATGTAGTAACACATTAGTTATACAAACAAATAAAAAACCACTATATCTATTGATATAAATGGTTTTTTATTTTATGAATTCATATATTTATATATTTATACAAAACTCTTATTTTTTGTTTACTAAATCTTTTAATGCTTTACCAGCTTTGAAAACTGGAGCTTTTGATGCAGGTATTTTGATTTCTTCTTTAGTTTGTGGGTTTCTACCTTTTCTAGCTGCTCTTTTTCTTACTTCAAAAGATCCAAATCCAACTAATTGAACTTTTTCTCCTTTTTTTAGTGATTCTGTTACAACTTCTACAAAAGCGTTAACTGATGCTTCAGCTGCTTTTTTTGTTTCTCCTGTTTTTGCAGCCATTGCTGCGATTAATTCAGCTTTGTTCATTTGAATTACCTCCTATAAGATTTAAATAGTTTATGTACTTTATTGTATGAACTAACAATAATGTACTTCTAATTAATTAAATTCGCCAAAAATGGCTAAAATCCTTCTTTTTTTTCAAAAATTTTTTAAAATTTTAGTATATTTTTAGCTTTGTAAGCACTTTACATAGCTTTTCGCCAGATGGCATCATACATATTTCTTCTTTATTGAACACCTTTAATGCCACTATTGCCAAGGCATACACAACTACTGCAAGTACCATTGCTAATATTGTAGCCAATTTTGCAGTAATTATTCTTGATAATGATAAATAACTATAATATGAGCAAATTCCCATCATTGCTGTAGCTATAACTGGTTTTATTACAAACTTAGAAAATGTTAAATCTAACTTTATATTTTTCATTAATGACACCATTGCAATTACAAAAGCTACTAAATGACATACAACTGATGCTATGGCTGCTCCATTTACTCCTATTTCTGGAATTGGAACCAAGATTAAATTCAAAATCAATTTTGCAATTACTCCACATCCTAGAGATATTACAGGAATTTTTAATTTTCCATATCCTTGCAGAGCTCCATTTATAGTTTGGTCTAAAATTGTAAAAATTATTGCTAAAGAACTTAACTGCAAAATTGTTGCTCCATTACTTGCATTTGGAAATAGTAATTTTAATATTGGTCCTGCAAATATACACATTCCAACTGTACAAGGTAAGCCTATTAACATTGAAACTAATAATGAAAATGATGTTTTTTGTGTAATTGTCTTTTTGTCTTTTCTAGCTTTAGCTGCTGATATTGCTGGAACTAGTGCAGTAGAAAAAGCTACATTTATAGATAATGGTAAACTTGTTAGTGTATCTACCTTACCTCCTAAAATTCCATATTGCGTAATTGCCATATCTTCTGGCATAAATTGCTTTAAGCTCCTTACTACTGTAAAAGAATCTATATTTTTATTTAAAGATGACATTATTGCTGTTAGCGCAATTGGCACTGACACTAGTAATATCTTTTTTATAATTGTTCGTACTCTTTCATATTTATAATTAACTGTCGATTTTACTTCTGTTGCTATTTCTTTACTTCTTGTTTTATAAAACAAGTACAAATATCCAAATCCTGACATCGTTGCAAGTGTTGTTGCAAGTGTTGCTCCACCTGCCATCCATTCTGTTGATATATTTGAAAGTATCGCTACTATTTCAACTAATATAATTGTAAGTGCTGTTTTAAATACTTGCTCTATTGTTTGCGACCTTGCTGTTGCTTTTATATTTTGTCTTCCATTAAAATAACCTCTCATAACAGAAGAAATTGCCACAAAAAATATTGCTGGTGATAATGCAACTAAAGTCATTTCCGCTTCTGGTATCTGTAACCAATAATTTGCTATCATATTTGCTCCTAAAAACAAAAGCAAGCTTCCTATTAGCCCAATCACTGCAAACGTCGCAAAAGCGATTTTGAAGATTCTGTGTGCCCCTTTGTGGTCCCCAATTGCTACTCTTTCTGATACTAATTTTGAAATTGCATTTGGTACACCTATTGATGAAATTGTTAATAACATTGCATAAATCTGATATCCTGCTGCAACTATTCCATTTCCCTTGTCCCCAAAACCCTCTCTATTTGTTAAGTATAATGTATATAATAGTCCTAGTAATTTTATTAGTACTTGTGAAAAAATAAGTGTAATAACCCCTTGCATAAAAGTCTCTTTTTTTACTGTTTGATTTTTTACTGCTTGTTTTACCATTTAATCACTCCTATCTCTTTATCTAATTGTACTTTCTTAGTATTGATTTAATTACTAAATTTATACAAAATTTAGGAGCTTTTTAAATTTCTGCCAAGGGGGACGGACCTTTTTGGCAGGTTTCTGCAATAGATGCATTTAGGGACAGTCCCTTTTTGCATCTTCTTTTAATGGATGCATTTAAGGACTGTCCCTTTTTTCATCTTTTTTATAAATTTCAATTACAAGTTTTTATCTATATTTGGTAGTAACTGTTTCTTTCTTGAAACAACACCTGGTAAAAATGCTGTATTGTTTTCTAATTTTACATCAAATGATTTTTCAACTAAATCTGTTTTATTTCCGAAGTGCTATTACTTCTGAATTGCTATTTAATATGTCTGTTATTGCAAATAAGAAAAAGTCTAATCCTTTTTCAGCAATTTCTTTATTTATTGCGCTTTCTAATTCTTCTTGTCTTTTTAGTACATCTGGAATGCTTACTGTGTTAACTTGAGCTATTACAAATTTTACTCCATTTCTTTCTAAGCTTTTTGCATCTAAGTTAACTAGTTCTTCGCCTGAAAAATCATCTAAATCTGTTCCTGCTTTTAACATTTCTAATCCATATTCATTTACATCTATTTCAGCTATTTTTACTAATTCTTCTAATGCTTTTTTGTCATAATCTGTTGTTGTTGGTGATTTTAATAATAGTGTGTCCGATATTATTGCACTTGCCATTAATATTGCTTCTTTTTTGTCTATTTTTAATCCGTTTTGTTTGAATTCTTCAAATAGTAGTGTTGATGTACAACCATATGGTTTTGCATTGTAATATAGTGGTTCTCCTGTTTCAAAATTTGCAATTCTATGGTGGTCTGTAACAGATAAAATTTTTGCTTTTTCTATTCCTTCTGCACTTTGACCAAATTCATTGTGGTCTACTAATATTACTTCTTGCCCTTCTTCTACTTTTTCTATTAGCTCTTGTGCTTCAATTCCTAAATAATTTAATACATATTGAGTTTCTTTGTTTACGTTTCCTAAACGTACTGCTTTTCTATTTTCATATCCCATTTTTTTGTCTAATATTTCTTTTACAAGACTTGAACATATTGAGTCTGTGTCTGGATTTTTGTGTCCAAAAATTAAAACTTTATTTTCCATTTTTATTTCTCCTCTTTTTTTATTTTTTAGCCAAAATGCTATATACTATTTTTTATTTCTTCTAATTCTTCTTTTGTAAAATTATATCTTTTATTGCAAAAATGACAAATTATTTCAGCCTTTCCATCTTCTTTTATTATGTTTTCTATTTCTGTTTTGCCAAGTGTTGCCAATCCTTCTGCAATATTTTCTTTTGAACAATCACATTCATATGCAGGTATTTTTTCATCCTCTATTACTTTTACATTTTTATCACCTGTTACCTTTTTAGCTATTTCTAATAATGTTAAATTTTCGTCTAACATTTTTGAAATTGCCCCTGCTTTGAATATTGCTTGCTCAACTTTTGAAATTTCTTCATCTGTTGCGTCTGGCATTGGTGTAATTAGATATCCGCCTGCTGCTTTTACTCCGTCCTTGTTTACTAATACTCCTAATGCAACTGCTGATTGTCTTTGTTCAGAGTTTACAAAGTAATTTGTAAAGTCGTCTGCTATTTCTCCTGATGTTAATGGAGATATTCCTATATATGGGTCTTTTAGTCCAATGTCTTTTATTACGTGAATATATCCTTCTTGCCCTACTGCTCCACCTACATCTAATTTTCCAAACTCATTTAATGGTAAATCTACATATGGATTTGCTACATATCCTTTTACTTTAGGTTCGTTGGTTGCTGTTGTTAGCATTGTTCCTATTTCGCCATTGCCTTTTATTTGTATCGTTATTTTGTCTGTTTTGTTTTTCATTTCTTGTGCCATTATTGCTGTTATTGTTAATAATCTTCCAAATGCTGCTGTGGCTAAGGGACTTAGGTCGTGTATTTTTCTTGCCTCTTCTACTAGAGCTGTTGTATCTATACATACTATTGATATTTTTTCATTATGTGCTAAGAATTTTGTTATTTTGTCTGCCATTCTTTTCTCTCCTTTTGCTATTTTTCTGGTGTATATTATATAGCAAAAAGTTGCTTAAGTCAATGGTTTTGTTGATTTAAGCAACTTATACTTTTTCAATTATTTATTACTGTTTCTGAAACATATCTTTTCCTTCACCGCAAACTGGGCAAACCCATTCATCTGGTAAATCGTCAAATTCTGTTCCAGGCTTTACTCCTGCTTTTTCATTTCCGTATTTTGGATTATATATATACTTACATTCTACACATTCAAACTTTTGCATATCTGAATGTTCCTCTTTAAAGTTCTTATATCCTAAACTAATTGCCACTATTACCATTAGTAAGAATGATAATGCTTTCCAAATTCCGCTATCTAATAATATTACTGCAAAAATACCAAATGTAGCACTTATTCCATATAAAATTAGAACTGCTTGTTTTTGTCCAAATCCTTTTGCTACAATTCTATGATGCAAATGTCCTTTATCTGCTTTGAATATTGCTTTTATTGATTTTCCTTTTATTAGTCTTCTTATTATTGCCCATAAAGTATCAAATATTGGAAGTCCTAATACAATAAGTGGTAATACAATTACTGCTATTGTATATGTTTTTGCTGCTCCTAATATTGAAATTATAGATAATGAATATCCTAAAAAGTTTGAGCCTGTATCCCCAATAAATGTTTTTGCTGGTGCAAAGTTAAATGGCCAAAAGCCAACTAAAGCTCCTGCTAGTGATGCTACTAATATTATTGATATTAATGGTGACCCATTTAATACAAATATAACTAATAATGATACTGCTGATATTACTGATATTCCTGATGCTAGTCCATCTAAACCGTCTATTAAATTTATTGCATTTGTTACCCCTACTATCCAAATAACTGTTATTATCATAGAAGCTATTTCATTTGCTTGTGCTGTTCCAAAAAAGTTTATTTCTCCAATTCTTAATCCAAATGCCACAGTTACTATAGCAGCTAATAACTGTCCTGCTAATTTTGCTATTGGTCTTATTGGTTTTATATCATCAATTATGCAAGTAATACTTAGTATTACTGTTCCTAATAACATTCCTAATAGTTTCATTCCATATTTATCAGGTCCAAATAGGTTTATTGTATTTTCCATGCTCATTACAATTATTAAATATGTTACTGCTACTAAGAATCCCAAAATTACTGCTGGCCCACCAAATTTAGGCATTGCTTTTTTGTGCATTCTTCTTTCATCTTTTGGTACATCTACTGCTCCTATTTTATGAGCTATTCTTATTGTAAATGGCGTTGCCATAAATGCTACTATGAACGCTAGTAAAAACGCTATTGCTACATCTCCCCACATAGTAAGATGTCCTCCTCTATTTCATATTCTTGTTTTCTAATTCTTCTATTAAATTTAATCTTTCTTGATGTCTTCCACCTTCAAAATTTGTTGCAATCCACATTCTTAATATTAATACCGCTTCACTTGTTGTAACATCATCTGCACCTATTGCTAGTATGTTTGCATTATTGTGTAATCTTGCATATTTTGCTGTATATTCATTATGACATAATGCACATCTAATTTTTTTGAATTTGTTTGCACATATTGACATTCCTATTCCTGAGCGGCATATTAATATTCCGCTTTCACATTCTTCTGATTGTACTGATTTTGCAACTTCTTCTGCTATATTTGGATAATCTACTCTTTCTTCATTTTGACTTCCAAAGTCCTTATATTTTATTTCTTTTTCTTCTAAATATTTTTTTATTTCTTCTTTTAATTTATAACCACCATGGTCACTTCCTATTGCTATCATATAATACCTCCGTTTTTATTTTATCTATTGTTTTACTATTTTGTCCTTTTACAATATATCATAACTTGGCTAATATTACAATAATTTTACTAAAATTTTGTATTTTGCTTGCAATTTACAGAAAAATATGGTAAAATCTTATATGTTATATAATGTATTAAGACTAAGAGGAGGTGCAAAACCAATATGCCAAATATTAAATCAGCTAAAAAAAGAGTTAAAGTAATCGAGAAAAAAACTTTAAGAAATAATATGATAAAATCAGGATATAAATCAGCTGTTAAAAAATTTGAAGAAGCTGTTAACGCTGGAAACGTAGAAGAAGCAAAAGTTCTATTCTCAGCAGCAACTAAAAAAATAGACCAAGCATGCAGCAAAGGTGTTTTAGTAAAAAATACAGCAGCTAGAAAAAAATCTGCTTTATCAAAAAAATTAAATGCAGCAATAGCTTAAGCTAAAAATAAAGATTATGCATAGTTTTTATTTAAGACAAAAGGATCGTGCCAATAGGGGACGGTCCTTTTTGGTATGATTTTGTATTTTCTTAGTAAAATATGTCGGTATTAATTTCCATTGTTTTTAGTAATTTAAAATGTTAATATATTAATAGATATTATTTTTGTAGAGGTGTATTATGTTTAAAAAGATTATAGAAAGCTACAAAGGCTTTGAGAAAATTACTTGCAAGATATTAAAATCAGGATTACTATTTTGTTTGTCTTTAGCAATCATTTCTATTGCAATCTTACTTACATATAATTTAACTGGACACTCCCCATTTCTATATAACATAGGACTTGCTTTATTCAAGCTTAGTTTGATTTTTGGAATAGAATTTGTTATTTGTAGCTTTGTAACTGATGGGATTAAAAAGCAACTAATTTAGACTTATATTTTTGTGGACACAATCTTAAAGGAGGGTTCACAATGGCAAAAAATTGCCAAAGAGGACGGACCTCTTTGGCAATTTGACATTTTAACAAAACTTTTTTGTCTGTTATAAAATTTTTTAATCCAACTTTTTATGTAATAACTCTTTAGTTACAATTGGATTTGCCTTTCCTCGTGTATTTTTCATAACTTGACCAACAAAGAAATCAAACAATCTATCTTTACCACTTTTATATTGCTCTACTTGAGTAGGATTAGAGAAAATAATATTTTCTATTATTTTTTCTAATTCACTAGAATCAGATATTTGAGCATCTTCCTTACTAATAAAATTGCTTGGTTCTTTTTTCTCCTCTAAAACTTTATTGAAAATTTCCTTCGCTTGTTTAGAAGAAATAACTCCAGCATCTAGATTATCTAATATAAATTTTAACATTTCTGGTGTTAAATAGATATTACTAAAATCTAATTCATTTTTATTTATATATGCAATGATATTCTCATTAATCCAATTACACGCATCTTTAGGTCGAATTCCTAATTTAATACATTTTTCAAAGTAATCCGATATACTTTTATCTTTAATTAGCTTTTTAGCATTCAACTTTGATAGACCTAACTCACTTATATATTTTTCTTTTCTTTCATAAGGTAGTTCTGGTATTGATGCCTGAATTTCTTTTATCCATTCAGGATCAATTTTATATTTTGGAATATTTGGATCAACAAAATACTTATAATCTAATACATCCTCCTTACTTCTCATTGTAATTGCTGATCCACATTCTTCATCCCATCTTTTAGTCTCTTGAACAATCTCATCATATCTTCCAGCATCTTTTAAATCAGACTGTCTTTTTATCTCATAATTAATGGCGTCCCTAACATTGGAAAATGAGTTAACATTCTTCATCTCAACTTTTGTACCTAAAACATTTTTATCTTCACTTATCGAAACATTTACATCGCATCTAATTTGTCCTTTTTTAGCATCTGCTTCTGAAATACCACAATATTGATATATCGTTCTAATATATTCTAAAAATAATACGGTATCATCTGCAGAGTGCAAACATGGTTTTGTAACTAATTCAAATAAAGGCGCTCCTGCTCTATTATAATTAAGTGTTGTTGATCCACAAAAATGTGTACTACGTGCAGTGTCTTCTTCTAAATGAAAGTTATCAATATCAACTCTAAATGTAGTTCCATCTTCTCTTTCAATATCAATATATCCACCATTTCCTACGCATTCTTCT
Organism: uncultured Clostridium sp.; assembly: GCA_947648905.1. Classification (GTDB taxonomy): domain Bacteria; phylum Bacillota; class Clostridia; order TANB77; family CAG-508; genus CAG-269. The sequence goes on from CANSPP010000003.1 coordinate 156,543, forward strand.
GGTGGATTTTGCGTTATTTGATATCCTTTTGGAAGGTCAGGATAATAATAATTTTTTCTTTCAAAATACATATATTCGGGAATTCTAGAATGTAATATAGATGACATCATAATAGACATTCTTACCGCCTCTTTATTAACAACTGGAAGAACCCCTGGAAACCCCATATCAATTTCAACAACATTTTCATTTGAAATTGTACTATATTCATTTTTAGCAGGAGAAAACACTTTTGACTTAGTTTCTGATCCTTCACAGTGCATCTCTATACCAATAGTTGCATAGTATTTAGACATATTATTTTTCCTCCTTTGCAATCTGATTTTTATAATTCATCAATGATTCAATTCCATAAGCAATATTTAAAACATTTGCATCTGTTTTGCAATCTCCCGTTATATTTAAAGCAACAGGTAATCCATCAATAAATCCATCTGGAATAGTAATTGAAGGAAATCCTCCAAAATTTCCAACTTGTAAATGTTCCTCCAAAACTTCTGTTCCTTCTGTCAACATATCTAAATTATCAGTTTCTAATTTTTTAGCTGGACCAGTACCAACTGGCAATATTACAGCATCATATTCTTTAAATAATTTTTTCCATTCATTAACAAGTAATCTTCTAACTCTTTGAGCATTCTTGAAATATCTTTCTTGATTTTCTTTTTGAAGAACATAAGATCCTATTACAAATCTTCTTTTTATAAGTGGAGAAAAGCCTTTTGTTCTATGATCTTTAATAACATCCATATAGTTATCTCCATTACCTCGTGGTCCAAACACTAGTCCTGTTAAATTAGACATATTAGAAGTGGCTTCAGCACAGGAAATAATTACATAAGTTGATGCAATAGCATTCAATAATGTTTTATCTACTGATACTTCATCAATTTGTACTCCGTTTTTCTTAATTAACTCAATTTTATCTATAAAATTATCTAAATGTTTTGTCAATTCTTCACTCGGATTACTATAATTATCAATGTTGCATATTTCTTTAATATAGCATAATTTTTTACTCTTAATATCGCCATTTATAGATTTAGTTAAATTAATTTCTGATGAATCCCATGAAGTCATATCCCTCTTGTCAATACCTTTCATATTATCAACAACTATTGCAGCATCTTTAACACTTCTAGTCAATACTCCTAAATGATCAAGAGATGAAGCAAAAGGAAATAATCCATATCTAGATATCATTCCATAAGTTGGCTTGTATCCAACAATTCCACAATATGCAGCAGGTTTTCTAATAGAATCTCCTGTATCTGAACCTGTTGCATACGGATAAACTCCAGCGGCAACTGCACAAGCAGAACCAGAAGATGAACCAGCACACATTCTTGTCTTGTCCCATGGATTCCTTACAATTCCTGTATGTCCAGTCGTTCCTGTTCCTCCCATACCGAATTCATCCATAACAGTTTTATTAACCATAATTGCTCCTGCTTCTTTTAGTTTTTCATAAGCAGTAGCATCAAAAAACGGAACATAATTTTTTAAAGTATTAGATGAGCCTGTAGATAGCACACCTTTTGTAGAATAATTATCTTTTATTCCACATGGTATTCCAGATAAAAAGTTATCAGTCACTGTTGTTTCTTTTGCATTATCTAAAATTGTTACAAAAGCATTATATTTCTCTTGAACATCATGAGATATTCTTAACGATTCTTCAATCAATTCTTTTGAAGTTACTTCACCTTTTTTTAATAATTTATGAAGTTCTTCTATAGACATATTCATATATTTCATTTTCTCACCACCTTTGGAAGTTCGATTTCTCTATTGCTAACCTGTTCACAATTTGAAAGTAATTCTTCAATAGAAACAGATTTTTCAGCAATATCTTCTCTGAGTTCAACTTCAAAATTATCTAAACAATGTGTCATTGGTTCAACTTCACTAATGTTTGGAATTGAATTAACAATATCACATTTTTTGTCTATGATATCAAACTCATCTAAAACTTGCTTATTTTCTTCTGAAGTTAATCCTATTAACAATTTTTCGGCATAATCATCTACCATTTCCTTTGTAAATTTACTCATTTTTCTCATCTCCTAAATATAATATTTATATATACATTGAATAATAGAATCTATTTTACAGAACAAGATTTAATGTTTATCCATGTTTTTTTATCTGCAGACTCTAATACTCCTTCAATAACCTGATCAATCTTTGTTGCAAAACTGAAATCTGTATCAGGATTCGTTTTATTTTTTATGTTGCTTAGCAGTTCTTTAGCATCTATAGTTTTCAATTCTTCATATCCAGTGCAAAACCATCCGTTTTCGTCTGAGATAATAGTTGAAAAACCATTTTCACCAGAGTGATAACTTTGAATTTCATTCATTTTTTCTAAAGAAAATCTAACCGTTCCCTTTGTAAACTGTATCTCAAACTGCATATCCTGTTTGCTTCCTAATGCTACCCTATTTGATGAGATATATCCCATAGCTCCATTTTGGTATGAATAGATAAATTGTGCAACATCATCATTTTCAACTTCAATTAGATTATTATTTAAATCTTTTCTTTTGGAATAAATAATGTCAGTCATACCACATACAGAAACAATATCTCCAAGCAAAAATTGAGACACTGCTAAAATATTAATCGCCAAATCAGAGAGTGATCCCCCTACAGCATTTTTCTTTAACATTCTCCATTCAAAATTAGCATTTGGATTAGATAGTCTATCATTATCGTATATTCCTCGAAAACAAATTACTTTCCCTAATTCTCCTGATTCAATTATTTTTTTTACATATTTAATTGCTGGAATACGAATTATATTATAGCAACAAGATGCAATTACTTCATTCTCTTTGGCAAATCTTGCAAGCTTTTCAGATTCGCAACTGTTTAAACCTAGTGGTTTTTCACAACTAATATGTTTTTTATTTTTGATAGCTTCTAAAACTATTTCAAAATGAGCATTATTTGGTACACAAACACATATAAGATCTACATCTTTTGCAGTAACAGCTTTCTGCCAATTTGTTTCAACTCGTTCAAATTCATACTCTTCAGCCAATAGTTTAGCTGTTGCTTCATTTGTGTCACATACAACTTGTAGTTTTGCATCATGTTGTTGCATATAAGCTGCTGCATGCTTTCTTCCCACAAATCCTGAACCAATTAAGCATACTCTTATTTTATCATTCATTCTCTTCTCCTCACATTACTGATATCTTTTTTATACTTTTAGTCTCTTTCTATTTCTGATAACCCTATATTATCCTTACCATTACTTTCTAATAACTTCTGAAAGAAAGGATGTTCAATAGCTTCCTTTGCAGTCATACGTTCAGATTTATTAAAACTTAATAATGAACATAGTAAATCCTCACATTCATTGGAAATCGTTTCTGTTTTTCCTATATAATTAGGAAGAGTCTTTAACGCTTCTTTTACTCGGTCATTATAAAATTCTCGATTTTGTATATAGTTATCCCAAGAATATTCAATCTCTTTGCCGAAAAAATTATATCCGCCAAATGGACATTTTCCTAATACTAATTCCCATAAGATAACACCTACTGCAAACATTTCCGACTTATCATCATAAACATCATTCTTAAATACAATTTCTGGAGCCTGGTATCCATTGTATGGAAAACAAGCTCTTGTTTCAGTTGTTATTGCTTGCATTTCATCAAAATCAATAATCACAGCCATAATCTTTTCATCTCTTTCTGTAAGCATAATATTTCCAGGGTAAAAATCACGATGTACATATCCACTCTCATGAATCACTTTTAAACCTTGCAATATATCAGATAAAATGCTTGCCACCTGTTTTTCTGATAATTTTATTTCATTTTTTATATAATATTGTAAATTATCAAGATTCAAATATCTCTGAACAACACCAATATACTTACCAGATTGTGAACTAAACTCTCTTAATGGAACACAAAGATTTTTACATTTCTTAAAAGTATCAGGAATCTCTTTATAATTAGTATTAGTTCTAACTTTCAAACATAGGTCATCAGATATCTTCCATACACTTCCAGTATGACCTTTTCCAATAAAATTACTCTCTAAGCATTCTTCTTTGCCAAATAACTTGAATATTTTTTGAATAAGCTCTTTTTGTTCTTCTGAAACTATCATACAACTCTCCTTATATATCCTATTTACTATGTTTTTAATTTACTATACAATATTTTTCTGTGTTCTTCAGTTAAAATATAGTTGTTATCAAGCACTGTTAAGTTTTCTAAAATATATTCCATCGATTTTTCTACTATCATTTTATTTAGCCCACAACGACATGCATCCTGAATATCAGTGCGACCAAAACGAGTTAATTTATCATAAACACAACTCCCTCCACAAATTCGATATGCTATACATTTACTACAAGAATCATTAACAAATGGAGATGATTTTTTATACTCGTGGATAGAAGCAGGAAGTTTGTCTACACTATCATAAAACATCTCATGGTTAGTAATAGGTCCCTCACAAATTCCGAATTTTTTATTTTTACAAGCAACGATACGTCTTCCACAAGCCTTGCACTCATACGGAATTGGATATCCTAAAATAAAAGCTTTCATCTTTTGCTCTATTTGAACAAGATATATTCCATTTTTATGGAGAACATCAAAAGCTGAAATCATTTTTTTATGTACTTCATCAAATGAAGAAAGTTGCATTGCAAAGTTGTTATTGTCTCCATGAGGTAAGCATAAACCAAAGCTATTTGGTTGCAAAGATATAGCCCAATCAATTAATTCATCAAAATATTTTTCGTTATGTGGTCCAACAACTGTAGTAATTCCCGTTATACATCCTGCTTCTTTTAAATAGCGGTATCCACGAATAGCTTGATAATATGTTCCATTTCCGCTAATGTTTATCCTCGCTTTATTGTGAAGTTCTTCTGGACCATCCATCGAGACAATTACCTCTACCTTATACTTTGCAAAAAATCGTGCAATTTCTTTCGTACAAAGTGAACCATTAATTACCATTGAAAATTGAACTTCGTTATCAAAGTTACGAATATATTCAATAGCAAATCGAATTCCTTCTACATTCAAAAGTGGTTCTCCGCCGAAAAAGACTATACTCTTTGGTTTCGAAGCAACAGAATAAAACGTATCAATAGCATTTTTTATATCTTCTTTTGTCATATTGATAATATTTTCCGTCTTCTTTTGACGGCAATACTTGCAACGAAAATTACAACTTTCTGATACTGCTAAATATAATTGTTCATAACTAAATTCATCTAAATCAATCTGTATATCTTTAGCTGGTTCAAAAAAAACATCTTCTAATTTCTCGACTTTTTCAGCTATTGCAAGTTTACCATTTATATTATTATAAAAGAGTCTACATCCATTCTTCTCCAACACAAATATGTATTGATTATTTATCTTTATATATTCCATACTATTTCTCCAAAAAATAATTTCCAATTACAAGAAAATCAAGACCAGACGAATAAAAATTTCCTACTGCATCTGTTGGATTTTCCACAATAGGTTTTCCGCGAAAATTCAACGAAGTATTAATGATAATTGGAATCCCCGTTATTTTTTCAAATTCATCTAAAATCCTGTATACAAATGGATTTATCTTTGGTGTCATTGTTTGAACACGAGAAGTACAATCTACATGAGTAATCGCTGGAATTTTATCTTTTACTTCTGGTTTTACCATACAAGTAAAGAGCATATACTGATTTTTTTCTCCTATAAAGAACTCATCAAATCGATTTTCTTTTACAATAGGAGCAATTGGTCTAAACATCTCTCTTCCCTTAATATGATTAATTCTTTCAAGCATATTATTCATGGCAGGATTTGCGATTACACTTCGATTTCCTAGAGCACGAGGACCAGCTTCCATTCGTCCTCTAAAGATTCCTCCTACCTTTCCTTCGGCTATTTTTAATGCAATAATTTTAACTAGCTCTTCATCTGTCATGCGTCTATAATTTAATTTTGCAGCTTTTATTTCACTCTCAATAAAAGCATCTGAATATTCAGTTCCAAGATACATATTGTCAAAATGAATTTGCATTTTTCCTGTATATTTATACCAAGCAAGTGCAGCTGCTCCCATAGAAGTTCCAGCATCACTAGAAGCAGGTTGCACAAAGATTTCATCAAAAATTTTCGCATCATGAATTTTACCATTAAGTACACAATTTAAAGATACTCCTCCAGCCATACAGAGCTTCCTTATTCCTGTCTTTTTCTGATAATATGTAAGCATATTTATAACAATTTCTTCAAGAATGCTTTGTAATGTTTTAGCAATATTCTTATGTTTTTGTGTGATTTCTTCTCCCTTTTTACGAGCTGGTCCTAAGAAAGCATCCAAACGAAACATATTTTTCTCATTTAATTTATAATTTCCTCTCTTGTCAAAGCTAATAATATTTTGAAATTCTTCTCTATACACATCTTCGCCATAGGAAGCCAGCCCCATCACTTTATATTCATCTTGGAATGTATTAAATCCAAGGTGTTGCGTTACTACGGAATAAAAAATCCCTAATGAATTTGGTATATTAAAAGATTTTATCTTTTTTAATCCTTGATTTGAACCAATATACAAAGAAGTACAACTTTTTTCACCGCAGCAATCAGCTACGAAAACAAGGCTCTCATCAAAATCTGAATAGCAATATGCTGAAGCAGCATGGGACAAATGATGATCAAAACATAGGATAGGAATCTTTTGCAATTCAAATGTATTCATTCTATCTGTCATATATTGTAACATTTCATAATTACTACTCAAAATACGTTTAGTATGAAAAAGAGCTCTAAGAGCATAATAATCATCATAATATGACCAACGTTTAGAAAGCAATCCTTTAAGATGTTTCCACTTATCATACGAAAGAGCAAACATATCTACATCCTTTATCGTAATATCCAAATATTTTAGTGCTGCATATATAGATTTATATGGAAATTGTACTGTAAATGGACTATAGCGTTTCCCTCCCTTAATACCACTAAATCTTTCTTCTTCTGCTGAAAAAACTAATTTTCCATCTTCTATAACTGATACTGATGTGTGTTCAAAGAAAAAATTAATACCAAAAATTATCATATTTCCTCCTTTATTTTATAAAGAATTTCGGATATCTTAGTTACTCCGTTATTCTTGAAATACTCTGTTTCATTTACTATAAAATCATTCTTTAATTTATCTGACACATATTTTACAAACTCTTTTTTATGTTTTTCATCTTTAGAAAGTCTACTAATTTGGTCATATATGTATTTAACTGTTTCTTTCTCTGGTCTGTCTTTGAAATTTTCAAGAACTTCTGCACTCAAATTCTTATAGTTCCACTCTAATACCTTTACATTTTTACAAATCTTTTCAGCAATCACTATATTATAGAATTGACTTAAATTTTGAGGTGGAAGAATTATAGTTTTAATATTCATACTGCATGTCTCGTATATCGTAGTTAATCCAGGAGAAGTAATAAAAAGCTCCGAACCAGATATAAGTTCTAAAAAATTCTCATGTGAATAAGTATCGCATAAAATTTCTGGATATAATTTCTTTGTTAATTTTATAACGTTCTGTCCACCTGTTATATGAATATCACTATTAGGCAAAATAGAAAGTAATGTTTCCATTATTATTTCAAAATATTCCTTTCCATCTCCAAAAGGAGAATGAAGCCCTCCAAAATTAATAACGATTCCACTTTTGATCTGTTTTGAGACTCCCTCTATAGTAATAGGATCTACCCATACAAGGTTTTTTGCTGGTTTTAGTTCTGGATTTATGGTATAGTTAGGGTATTTTTGCACACAATAGTAGTCTACATCATAAGGTATAACATCCGCATTTGTCCACATAAAAGGAAGACTATCCACATAAATCACTTTCATTCCAATGCTTTTTAGAAATATGGCCAAATCTGGGTCTAAAACATCGATAGCATATTTGATAGCATATTTCTTTATAAAATCTCTAAGAACTTTTTTGTTTTTTGACCAACAAGTGTCTTTAAAAGGATTTTTCTTGTAAATAGATAAATCAAGCTTATCTCCACATGCATACCATTCATATTGTTTATTATAATTTACAATTGAACAAAGTTTACCACTAGGCCCAAGTCCAAATCCAACTGCACAAGCTAATATTTTCATAACAACTCCTAAAAATTAAAAATATTTTCATCAATTTTATTGGGGAAATCGGCACAATAGGCATTTAATGGTTCACAACCGTTACAAAATTCGCATCCATGTTCAAAATACCAGTTTTTTTCCTCTTCCCTGTTTCCAAAAGTTAGCCTCCTGTGAGGAACACAATTGCATGGATAAATATGATCAATAAACGGATCATAAAAAGCAACAATATCAGTAAGATAACATTTATTTTTGGGTCTAATATAACTGTTTCCCTTCCAGAAATCTTCAACGATGCCTGCCCAATTTGCAGAATATCCCATCAATTCTATTTTGCAATTTTTTATTGCTTTTTGAAAATTAAGATATTCTTGTTTAAACTCTTCCAACGTCTTTGTTTCTCCCCATTTATGTGTATCTAATTTAATTGGAATAATAGACCATTGTTCTACATTACGTCTATCAAGCCATTTAGCTAGATTAGCAAGATCCGACAAATTTTTTTCACTGACTACAGTATTTACTCTAGTGTGTAGAGAAGGATAATCTTTGGCGATTCTTTCTAAAGTTTTGTCAATTCGGTTCCAAAGTCCTTTTATCCCTCTTAGTGAATCGTGTAATTTAGGTGTGCTACCATCCACACTAACAACAATTTGATCCAGACCATTTTTTACTAACTCATCAAGTTTAGCATCCAAAATTAGGCCATTAGTTATAATTGATGTTTTTATTCCTTGTGAATGACATAATGCGATATACTTGGGTAATTCTTTGCAAAGGAGTGGCTCTCCACCTGTAAATCTAATCATTTCAACATTTTTAATTTTCTTCAATACATTTTCAAACTGTTTATTTGTAATCTCAGTCTTAATATTTTTCCAAAAATCACACATAAAGCATTGAGCATTGCAATATTGATTTGTTCGAAGATATAAAATTTTTATATTATCCATTCTATTTTCCTCCTCCCTCTATTATTTCTTTATAATATTCTAATGTCTCTCTAACATCTAACAAAGAAGATTTTTCTATATTCTCATAAAAAATCACTTTACCTGATGTAACTTTATGAATGTTTGCTACCAGAGATGTATATCTTTGATTCTTGTTTAATAGCAGTACAATTGGCTTGTTCATTGCACTCATCCAACCAAGTTCTACCGCAACCCCCATAGAATCGTCAGGAATAGCAATAACAAGGTCGGAGTTTTTTGCTTCATTCAAATCCATAGCACAAGAATAAAACGGAAGTGGCCTAGCACCATATTCTTCTCTCTTTAATGCTAAAAACACTTCTGAAGCATATTCAGTACACAAATTATATAAATTTTCCGTAAATTCACGAAAATCATTGTTTATAAAGCTAGTTCCCTTTATGAATTTAATAAAAGGGCACGCTATAAATATCTTATTCATATAAATTACACTATTCCTTACTTTTATCTTGAATTTTACTATCCACACAGGATAGTATATCTTTGCTTAATTTGCCATTATACCAAATAATTTCTGTATCTGTGATATCTTTTAATCCTGTAATCAAAGGCGTATACCTATCATTGCAATCAAGAAGAAGCAAAATATGTTTTTTCATATAGCTCGCCCAACCAAGCTCTACTGCAACTTCTTTAGAATCTTCAGGAATAGCAACAACTAAATCTGTTGTTTTCATTTCTTCAAAGTCTAGCATTGTATGAATATCTGTCATTATTTTTTTATCATATTCTTCTCGTCGCAAAGTAATGAATACTTCTGAAGCATATTTTTGGCAGATTTGATACAATTCTTCAATAAAAGCTCTAAGATTGTCGCTAATAAACCTGTTTTCCTCTATATATTTTGATATAGGACATGCTATAAATATTTTGTTCATAACTTCTCCTTTAATTTTTCCCATTTTTTGAAATAAAGTGTTCAAGAACCTTTTGAGCACAAAAACCATCTTCAAATGTAGCTATTTCTTTTATATCTTCACCAGACATTGCTTTTATCCATGTTTCATCTTGCCTTAATATAGAATCCGTAAAATCAAAAAAGCCTTCTGTATTTTGAGTTTTATTAAAATTGTATTTATTTGTAACATTATTTTTTTCTATTATATATGTTGTTTCCTGTCTGGAATCGTATCTAAATATACCATTTGTTCCAATAACTTCAATATTAAATTGAACATCATTCTCTTTTTCTATTCTTGAAGCTGTTAATTCAAAAGATATACCTTTTTCTGTTTTCCCAACTATATTCGAATCATAGTCCCAGTCTTCTATATATTTTCTTTTCACTTCGCAAGTAGACAGATTTATCTTCTGTTCACACAAATACATTACATAATCAATAAGATGTATTCCTAAATCAGACAAAACCCCATTATTTTCATTATGCCAATCCCTCCTAAATAGTCTTTTTATTGCTATTCGGATATGATATATTTTTCCTACTTGATTTTGCTTTTTTAAAATTTCTGTTATCTCAAAAAAACGATAATTAAAACCAATCATGCAAATTAAATTTTCTTTTTTGCACATAGCAAGCATTTCTTCCGCTTCTGTCATTTTTAAAGACATAGGCTTCTCGCACAAAATATGTTTCCCTTTTTGCATTGCTTCCATTGCTAAATTGAAATGTGTAAACGTTGGTGTTGCTATAATAATAGCGTCTACTCTATTATATAGTTCTTCAAGTGTATCAACAGCTTGACATTTATGTGATTTTGCAAATTCTTTGGCAGCTCTCACTGTAATATCATAAACATAATATGTAACATCCAAGTTGATCATCTCTATAGCTTTTGAATGCAATTGTCCTGCATATCCAACGCCTATAATTCCTATCTTCATATTTTCTCCTACCATTTTTGATTTATCTGCTATATAAGCCAATAAACATATCTTAACGTTTATTTCACAATTTAGTACTTATTTTCATTAATTCAACCAAAGTTCCATTTGAAAGTATAAACCAGTTTTTTCCACGTGAATTTAATTTACAACCATTATCTAAAGCAATTTTGATAGTTCTTTCTATATCTTTTGTTTCTAATGCAATATGGTCTACATTTGTTCCGTTGTTCAAAGAACTAACTTCTTTTAACTGTATTCCCTCACGGAACCAAAGTTGTCTTGTTGGAACTTCCCCAGTTTCTCTTTCTATAGTCATCCCTAACTTTTCAAAAAGCTCCTTATATTGTTCAAAATTTATCGTTGCGATTGCAACATGATGAAGTTTGCACACTCTTTCATCCTCTCCTAACATATCTAATTTTTATTCTTACGGTTTGTAAATAATCGATTTTCTAAACATTTTTAAAATAGAACTTTATTATATGATTACCAAAATTTCTTTTTTGATTTAGTACAGTTCCGAAATCGCTTTATTACGCTAAATTATACAACTTTCTCTTTTTTTTGTCAAGTTTCTATAAAAATAAGAAATCGATGATTTCGTAAACATAAAAAGAAGGTAATACATTACCTTCTCAATACGTTATTTAATTTCTACTACCTCCAGCAATTCTATTGGGATATAGAATTCATATTTTGTTTCTATATCTATTTTTAGTATCGGGACTTCAATTCCAAAAAATGGCTTTTCATAGTACGTTTCTGTGACAATTTTTTTCATCATTGCCTTTTTTCTATCTTTTACATACTGAATTTTCACATCATTACTTGGTATTATCTCTGATATTGATTTAGTTTTACCGTTTTCTTCTTCTATTTTATAATAGTATTGATAAGAATCTTCATCCTCCAAATGCTCATAATAGTTTTCTTCTCTTAAAGGCGTTATCAAGTTATAATGCTCTTGTAAGACTATTTTTTCAATATAGATTGTATCTTGTGATAAGTCTTCTACTTTAATGTTCTCACCATAAACGATATTTGTAATCTCTGTTTCTATATGTTGTTCAGCTGGGTGCGCTACATTTACACTGTTATAAAGTGCCCCACTAACCCATGCTGTGAGACACCAAGCTAAAATAAGAAGAGAATATTCAGTTACCCTATACTTATTATCAACTCCTATTCTCAGTATTATTACTATACCTGCTATTATAGTAATCCAATAATTAGTATACATTAACATTATTGCGGAAAGCACCATAAGAAGCACTATAACAGCAAAACGAATATTTCCAACTTCATCGCCTTTATTGTCATTTTCTTCCTTTACTATTGCTAATATTTTTATTATAACATAGCACAAAAATACATAAATAAATGAAAAAAGTATTGCTGATAGAATAGCTTTTTCTATCATATATGACCTTCCTTTCCAAATTCTTGGCACAGTATAAATCAAATGTCAAACTAGCCTACACTAGTTCTCAAAGGAATTATATAAAATAAGTTTTCAACTTATGCTTTTATATTTTACTATATTTTACATAATGTGTCAAGTATAGCAAATAAAAAAACCTAGATAATGTTTTATCTAGATTTTTTATCTCTGTGAACTATTTTAATTCAACAACTGCTCCAACTTCAGCAAATTTAGCTTTTAAATCTTCAGCTTCGTCTTTGCTTACTCCTTCTTTAACTGTTTTAGGAGCTCCGTCAACTAATTCTTTAGCTTCTTTTAATCCTAATCCTGTAGCGTCTCTAACTACTTTGATAACTTTGATTTTTTGGTCACCAGCTGATGCTAATACAACATCAAATGATGATTTTTCTTCAGCTGCTGCTCCAGCTGCTCCAGCTGCTGCAGGTGCTGCTGCAGCTACTGCTGATACTCCATATTTTTCTTCAATTGCTTTTACTAAGTCATTTAATTCAACAACTGTTAAAGCGTCGATTTCTTCGATTAACTTTTCAATTTTTTCCATTTTATAAATCCTCCTTAAATTTTATGGTCTATATTTTTAATTTAATTTCTTGACCTTTTAGTGATATAAGTTCACTACTCTTATTTTTTAGCTTTTATAGAGTTGCTTTCTCTTTTTTATTATTCAGCTTCTGTTGCTACTGCTTCTTCTGCCTTAGCTTCTTCAGCTACTGGTGCTGGTTCTTCTGCTGCAACTGTAACTGCAACTTTTTCTCCAGCTTCTTCTTTTTGTTTTTTAACTTCGTTTAATGCAACTGCAACTTTTGATATATTTGCAAGTAATGCACCAGCAAGCATAGATAGTAAAGCTTCTCTTGATGGTAATTTTGCAAGTGTAATGATTTCTTCTGCTGTCATTACTTTTCCATCTATAACTCCACCTTTAATTTTGTAGAATTCATTATCTTTACCAAATTTGTAGATTATTTTTGAAGCTTCTAGGTAGTCCTCATCGCTCATTATTACTGCTGTTGGTCCTACTAAAGTTTCTTCTAATCCTTCTACTCCTGCTTCTTGTAAAGCTCTTCTTGTAATGTTATTTTTAATAACGTTGCAAGTAGCATTTACTCCTCTTAAGTCTCTTCTTAATTGTGTATCATCAGTTACATTGATTCCTCTGTAATCTGTTAAAAGTACTAATTTAGCATTTTTTATTTTTTCTGCTAATTTTGTTACTTCTTCTTTCTTTTGATTTAGTATTTTCTCATTTGCCATTTATTTTTCACCTCCTAGATTTGTTTATAAATAAAATAAATAACACTCTTTAGTATCCTACCCAAGGTTACTAATAGAGTGTTTATTCTCTTTTTTGTTACCTCGGTAGGACTTAAGTTTTTGCCTACTGTCTTTGGCTATATTTAATTTTCTATATTATTTTTGGTTAATAAATACGCTTGGTCCCATTGATGTTGTTATTGCAACACTTTTTACATATTGACCTTTTGCTGCTGCTGGTTTTGCTTTTATAATAGCATTCATTATTACTTCGTAGTTTTCTAATAATTTTTCAGCTCCAAATGAAACTTTTCCAAATCCTAAGTGAATAATGTTGTTTTTGTCTAATCTGTATTCAACTTTACCAGATTTGATTTCGCTTATTGCTTTTGTTACGTCCATTGTAACTGTTCCTGATTTAGGGTTTGGCATTAATCCTTTTGGTCCTAATACTTTACCTAATCTACCTACAACACCCATCATATCTGGTGTTGCAACTACTACATCATAATCAAACCATCCATCATTTTGGATTTTTGGTATTAATTCTTCTGCTCCTACAAAGTCTGCTCCTGCTTTTTCAGCTTCTTCAGCTTTTGGTCCTTTTGCAAATACTAAAACTTTTTGTGTTTTACCTGTACCATTTGGAAGTACTACTGTACCTCTAACTTGTTGGTCAGCGTGTTTTGAATCAACACCTAGTTTTACGTGTAATTCAACTGTTTCGTCGAATTTTGGTTTTGGCATTTTTTCAATTATTTCTAAAGCTTCTTTTGCTTCATATTCTTTTGTCTTGTCAATTAATTTTACGCTTTCAGCATATCTTTTAGACATTTTCATTTTTTACCTCCCTTGGTTCTAACGAGCTTTTGTATTGCTCTCCCATTTTTATTTTATATTTTTAATTAGTCTACTACAACTACACCCATAGCTCTAGCAGTTCCTTCAACCATACTCATAGCTGTTTCTATTGAAGCAGCATTTAAGTCTGGCATTTTTTGTTCAGCAATTTCTTTAACTTGTGCTTTTGTTATGTTAGCAACTTTTTCTTTGTTTGGTTTTCCTGAACCTTTTTGAATTTTAATTGCTTTTTTGATTAATACTGCAACTGGTGGAACTTTTGTGATAAATTCGAAAGTTTTATCTTTATATACTGTTATAACAACTGGTATAATCATTCCTGGTTGGTTTGCAGTTCTATCATTAAATTCTTTAACAAATTGCATAATGTTAACACCACTTGAACCTAATGCTGGACCTACTGGTGGAGCTGGTGATGCTTTTCCTGCTTCTATTTGTAATTTAATAATATTTGAAATTTCTTTTTCTGCCATTTTGGTGGCACCTCCCTTTTTGTTTTTACTATATTATTTAATTTTTTGTACTTGTGAAAATTCTAATTCTACTGGTGTTTCTCTTCCAAACATAGATACTAGAACTTTAACTTTGTGCTTTTCTGTATTTATTTCTTGTACTGTACCTACGAAACCTTCAAATGGACCGTTCATTATATTTACTTGTTCATTTACTTCATAGTCTACATTTATTGGAACATCTTCAAATCCCATATTTCTGATTTCTTCTTCAGTTAATGGTATTGGATCTGTTCCTGACCCTACAAATCCAGTAACTCCTCTTGTATTTCTTACAATGTACCAAGATTCTTCTGTTACTATCATTTTAATTAGTACATATCCTGGAAAAACTTTTTTTAAGTTTGTTTTTCTTTTTCCATCTTTTATTTCTATTTGTTCTTCCATTGGTACTATTATGTCAAAGAAGAAGTCTTCTAGTTCTCTGTTTTTAATTGTTTTTTCTAAGTCTGTTTTTACTTTGTTTTCATAACCTGAATATGTATGTACTACATACCATCTGGCTACCATATCATAATCTTTTTGAGACATACTTAAATAGCCTCCTCTTTTTTATTTTACTTTATTCAATTTTTGCATTTTACTCAGCTGTTGTGTTTTCTGGTGTAGTTTCTCCTTCACCTGCATTATCTTCAACTACCGCATCTTCTGTTTCATCAACTTCTGCATTATTTTCTTCTGCTTGGTTGTTTTCTTCATTTGATGTGTCTTGTTGTTCTGTTACTATTGCTTCTTTTATTTTGTTTACACCATATTTGTTCATACTTTCAAACACTACATCTAATACAAAAACTATTGCAGCTGTTATTAATACTATTGTTACAACTGCTACTGTGTTGTTTACTAATTGTTTTGGTGTTGGCCAAATTACTTTTTTTAATTCAGCTTTAAAGTCTTTTGAAAAACTTTTTTTGTTTTTATTAACTTCTTTTTTGTTTGTTTCTTTTTTAGCCATTTTATTTCCTCCTTAAAATAGCTTGTTTACTATTTAGTTTCTTTGTGTGTTGTACGTTTTTTACAGAATTTACAGTATTTAACTATTTCTAGTCTATCTGTATTATTTCTCTTGTTTTTTGAAGTCATATAATTTCTTCTTTTACATTCTGTACATTCTAATGTTATATTTTCTCTTGGTCCTTTTGCTGCCATTTGAATACACCTCCGTATTTTTAACCTTTTACTTTTTTTTGAAACGATGTGATCGTATGTCCGTAATTACATACGCTTTAATATTTTACCACTTTTTCCCGCTTATGTCAATGAATTTTCAAACTTTTTTTACATTTTTTGGACAATTTTTCTAATCTCTATTTCCGTTAAAATTTATGCTGAAATTCATTGCTTTTGGTTTTATGTTGACTTTGTTGGTTTTTTGGTGTATAATTATTACATTAGAACATTCTATGTTTTAATAAGGAGGATAAAATTATATGCTTAGAATGCCACACTGCACACTAACACCTAAACGGCAAGAATATCACTTTGCCTCTGGTAAAAGTCTAAAGACTTCATACACCTTTATGAATTCTTTTGATAACTCTGACTACGTTGGTCTTCAAACTACAATTGCAACTCGTTTTATAAATGGTGCAATTGATTCTGCTAATATAGAAGAAGTTATTACAATTCCAATTGTTCCAAAAAACGTTGTAAACGATCATAGTTGTACAGAATATGTTTCTAAAATAATCTTAGATTATTTTGGTTTTGACTATCTCGTAGATGATCTTGCCTTTCAATTAATATCTAAAGGTTACACTAAATCATATGGTAACTCTGCTAAAATTGATGGTTCAATACTTGCTATTGACTACATTATCAATTATATCGCGGATCAGCCTAATACTTCTCAGAATATTCGAATTAACCATTTTAAGCAAATTCTTGATAACTTAAAAAATGGTATTATCGTACCTATGAGAGTAGAAGATTCTGTTTATTATAGTGATTCCTCTAAAACTGGCGGACACTATGTAATCTTGTTTGCATTAATTGAAGGTCGTGCATATGTTATTGACAGTAGAATTCCTACTGGTGTAACGTCTTTGAGTACTTCGCATTTATTTAATGCAATGTTGGCAAATGAAGATTCTATTTGTGCGTGGAATTTATCGCCCTGCTATGAATAAATAGCACTCCTAAAAGAGAGAACTTATACTAAGTTCCCTCTTTTTTATTTTACATATAATCTCTATTTATTCTTAATTTTTTTCTTTCTATTATTCTTCTTTTTTTGAACAGAATATCCAAATCTTCCAATTTTCCTTCCTAAAGAATAGTAATGTCCATTTGAATATGCTATTAAATCGCATTTAGATATATCGAAAGCGCCTTTTTCATCTATATATTTTTCGTCTGCATTTATTGCTAAAACCTCTGCTACAAACATATGATGTGAGCCTAATTCTTTTATTTCTTTTACCTTACATTCTACTGATACAGGACTTTCTTCTATCATTGGACATTTTACAAAATTTGCTTTTTGTTTATGTAAGTTCATTTCTTTAAATTTGTCCACTTTTGCGCCTGTTTTTACTCCACACCAGTCTGTTGCTCTTGCTAATTTTTCATTAGTTAAGTTTATTACAAATTCTCCTTGTTCTTTTATCATATTATATGAATATCTTGTTGGTCTTACTGATATATATACCATAGCTGGATTTGTATTGATTATTCCTGTCCATGCTACTGTTATTATATTTGATTTCTCCATTGTTCCGCAACTTACCATTACTGCTGGTAATGGATATAAAAATGTTCCTGGTTTCCACATTACTTTTTTACTCATTTTCGTACCTCTTATTTTTCATTTTATTAATTAATACTTTTCTATTATATAAAAAAATAGACTACAATTCAATAGTGATATTAAACTCTAGTCTACTTTTTATATAAATAAAAAAAATCTAGCAACAACCTATCTTTCCAGCAGGGTAACCCGCAAGTATTTTCGGCACATTTAGGCTTGACTTCTGTGTTCGGAATGGGAACAGGTATTACCCCAAATGTCATCGTCACTAGAAAATTATAGTGTTTAGCACACTCAAAAATACATAGATGAAAATTGTGGTCGTTTTAGAATTTCTTTC
>CANSPP010000004.1 GCA_947648905.1 uncultured Clostridium sp.
TATATCCAGCATAGTCTACAATTAAATTATCTCCATAGTCTTCTGTTGTAGCTTTCAAATTGTTCAATAAATTGTTTTTTAATTCTTCCATATTTACTGTTCCATTGTTTCCTATAGCTCCTAACGTTTCTAGTTTTATAGTTTCTAGCGCTGTTGCTTTATTTGTTTCATTTTTCGCTTGTCCAGCTTTTCCTAGTATTCCATTGTCTCCCGTTAGCGTACTTATTGTTACTCCGTGCTAGTATTAATAACACTATTATTGTTATTACTAGTGCTATTAGTGTAATTCCCTTTGCTTTGTTTTGTTTCATCTTTTAAAACTCCCTTCTTTCGTTTGTTACTTGTTCTTTTGTTATTATTTACTATTAGAAAATTACTATTCATTGGTTTATTTTTCAATAGTTAATATAAATTTTTCATTTATATTTTATATATAATTATGTAATTAGTCAATACGCTATATGGATTTATTTTTGTTTTTTCACACACAAAAACCGTAATTTTCAAACATATAATTTAAAAATTACGGTTTACTCTACCTATTATGAATTTCCTTTATATTGTTGTTGGTATCTTTCTAGGTGCTCTATAATTTCTCAAAAGCCCTTTATATACTTCCTTTATTCCTTTTACATTTTCAAAATCTACTGGTTTAATAATCTCTGGTAAATCATTATTTATTTTAGACTCGTCAAATAAATACTTTACAAACTCCGCACAATAAAGCGTATTTTCTCGCCTTATTTTTATATTAAATGCCACAGCAAATAAACCTAATATATTGAATTTATACTTTTCTTTTTGCTTATCCATTTCCTTAATAATCTCTTCTATCTTTTCATATTGCTCTTCTGTTACTTCAAGCGAATAAATTTTAGTTGTTGTATTATAAAATCTTTTAAATGTTCCTTTATTTATATATTCATGTACAAATCCTGCAAAAAAAGGATTTGATGGCTTTAATCTTCCAAAACTGTACATTTGTTGTAAATCTTTATCTAAAGCAATTGAAACATGTGAAAATGGCTTTTTTGTATATGCTCTAACAATATTTGATAGTACCGTTCCTGTATGTGTTAATACGATATATATTTCTTTCATTCCTTGCTCCTTATTTTTTCTTCTTCATATATTATAGCATATTACTTTTTATTTGTACCATTTATAATTCAATTATTTTTTCCCAAGGTAGTTCAGTTTTTCCAAAATGTCCATAGTTTGTAGTTTTCTTATATATTGGTTTGCGTAAATTTAAATAATTTATTATTCCTCTTGGTGTCAAGTCAAATTTTTCGTATATTTTTTCTGCTATTTCTTCTTCTGGAATTGTTGCCGTTCCAAAAGTTTCTACATATATTGATACTGGTTTTGCTACTCCTATTGCATATGATAATTGTATTTCACATTTTTTTGCTAGCTTATTTGCTACTATATTTTTAGCAATACATCTTGCCATATATGAAGCTGACCTATCAACTTTTGTTGCATCTTTTCCTGAAAATGCACCACCACCATGTCTTGCATATCCACCATATGTGTCAACAATTATTTTTCTTCCTGTTAATCCGCTATCACCTAGTGGTCCTCCAATTACAAATCTTCCTGTTGGATTTATGTAATATTTTGTTTTTTCATCTAATAGGTCACTTGGTATAATATATTTTATTACTTTTTCTTTTATGTCTTTTTTTAATTTGTCTAAATCTGCATCAGCAGTATGTTGTGTAGAAACAACTACTGTATCTACTCTAACTGGTGTGTCTCCTTCATATTCTATTGTTACTTGAGTTTTTCCGTCTGGTCTCAAATTTTCTACAATATTTTCTTTCCTTACTTGTGTTAATCTTTTTGACAATTTATGTGCCAAAGTTATAGGTAATGGCATTAACTCTTCTGTTTCTGAACAGGCATACCCAAACATCAAACCTTGGTCTCCTGCTCCTTCTGACGAAATACCTTCTCCTTCTTTTTCTTCTAAAGCTTTATCCACACCTAATGCTATATCACTAGACTGTTTTGACATATTAACAATTATTTTGCAAGTTCTATAGTCCATATCTGTCTCACTATTATCATATCCAACTTCTTTAATTGTCTCTCTTGCCACTGCTTCAATATCCACTTTTGCATTTGAAGTTATTTCACCTGTTATATATATTTCACCTTTTCCTGCTACTGTTTCACAAGCCACTCTTGAATTTTCATCTTCTGCTAAATGTGCATCTAATATGCTATCTGATATATAATCACATAATTTATCTGGATGCCCTTCTGTTACACTTTCTGACGTAAATAATTTTCTCATTTTTATTACTCCCTTTCTTTATTCCTGCCACTGGGGACGGACACAATACAAAAAGCCTTTGCATTTTTGTGCAAAGGCTGTATTTTCTTTTTTGTTTTATCAGCCAAAGCACTTTGCTTTGTCGGTATTAGCACCTTATTTTTCAATAGGTTGCTGTGGAGTCATTGAGCCGATTCTCTCGTCCACTCTTGATAACAATACAATTATTATACTATTTATTTTTTATAATGTCAATATTTTGTCGTTTTTTATACTGTTTTGTACATCTATTACTCTTTGATTTTCTGATCCTTTCCATTTTAAAGTAGGATTACTCAATTCATCTACATATTGTCCATCTACTAATACGTCAATATATTGTAGTGCTTCTTTGTCTTTTAGTTCTTTGTCAAATTGAAATCCTGACCATACCCATAGGTCTTTATTTGGAAATTTTTCTTTGAATTTTTTTGCAAGTTCTGTTGTTCCTTCTATGTTTTTTGGATGCATTGGTTCTCCACCTAGGATTGATAATCCTTCTATTACATTATTATCACATAGTTCAAGAACTCTATCTATTGTTTCTTCATTAAATTCTTTTCCGCCATTAAAGTCGTGAGTATCTTTGTTGAAGCAGTTTTTACAATTGAATGTACATCCTTGCATAAATATTGATACTCTTACTCCTGGACCATTTGCTATGTCCATTTTTCTAATTTTGTTGTATCTCATTTTGTTTTCCTTTCTAATTCGAAATAGAATAGTTATATTGCTAGGCAAAGTTAGTTTGAAAGGCAAAGGAGCATACGTGGTGTATGTGACTGCGTTTCAAACTAACTTTAACGAAGCAAGATGGCTATTATCTTTCGAATTTACTCGTCGTCCTTATTATCTAAATGAATAACTCTTTCTTTAATTTCTTGAGTTCTACCCTTATTCCAGAAATTACTTCCAATATAACCACAAGTTCTTCTAGCTACATTCAATGTATCGTGATTTCTATTTCCACAGTTTGGGCAATACCATTCTAAGTCTTCATCAATTAAAATTTCTCCTGTATATCCACATTCTTGGCAATAATCTGATTTTGTATTTAATTCTGCATACATAATGTTGTCATAAATGAATTTGATTACTTGTAATACAGCAGGTAAATTGTTTTGTAAATTTGATGTTTCTACATATGATATAGCTCCACCTGGGCTTAATTCTTGGAATTCACTTTCTAATTTTAGTTTAGAAAATGCGTCTATTTCTTCAAATACAGGTACGTGATATGAGTTTGTTATATAATCTCTATCTGTTATCCCTTCAATTTCTCCAAATCTGTCTTTTAAGCATTTTGCAAATTTATATGTTGTTGATTCTATTGGTGTTCCATACACACTGTAGTCCATATTTTCTTTTTCTTTCCATTCTTTACATTTAGCATTCATTCTCTTCATTACTTCGATTGCTAAGTCTTTTCCTTTTCCATTGTCTGTATGGCTGTGTCCTGTCATATATTTTACACATTCATATAGTCCTGCATATCCAAGTGATATTGTTGAATATCCGCCATGTAATAAATCGTGTATTTTTGCTCCTTTTGGTAATCTTGCTAATGCTCCATATTGCCATAATATTGGTGCTACGTCACTTGTTGCTTTTGCTAGTCTTTCGTGTCTTAGTTGAAGTGCTTGGTGACATAGTTCTAGTCTTTCGTCATATATTTTCCAGAATTTATCTAAGTCTTTTCCTGATGATAATGCAACATCTACTAAGTTTATTGTTACAACACCTTGGTTAAATCTTCCATAATATTTTGGTTTGTTTGTTTCTGGGTCAACATATGGTGTTAAGAATGAACGACATCCCATACATGGGTAGCAGTTTCCATTTCCATTTTTGTCTTTTTTAAGTTCTTTCATTTTCTTTTCTGATATGTAATCTGGTACCATTCTTTTTGCTGTACATTTTGCTGCAAGTTCTGTTAAATACCAATATTTGCTGTTTTCGTGTATATTATCTTCTTCTAATACATATAGTAGTTTTGGGAATGCTGGTGTAATGTATACTCCTTTTTCGTTTTTCATTCCTACTATTCTTTGCTCTAAAAATTCTTTTATTATTAATGCTAATTCTTCTTTATAGTCTTCTGTTTCTCCTAAATAGAAACATACACTTAGGAATGGAGATTGTCCATTTGTTGTTGTCATTGAGTTTATTTGATATTGGAATGTTTGAACTCCATCTTTTATTTCTTTTAGTAAATCTTCTTTTGCAAATTTCTCGCATTGTTCTTTACTTAGTTTTCTAGCTTCATATTTCTTTAAATATATATTGTAACTATCTCTTACGAATGGGGCTAAATGTGTCATTGTTACTGTTGCACCACCATATTGGCTAGATGTTACTGCTGTTATTATTTGTGTTGCAATTGTCATTGCTGTTAAGAATTTATGTGGTTTTTCTATCATTACACCATTTATGTTTGTTCCATTTTGTAACATATCTTCTAGGTTTATTAAATCACAATTATGTAGTGCGTTTTGTGCAAAATAATCTGCATCGTGGAAGTGGATTATTCCTTCGTCATGTGCTTTTACAATGTTTTCTGGTAATAAAAATCTTCTTGTTATGTCTGTACTTGTTATTCCTGCTAAATAATCTCTTTGTGTTGTTACTACTTTTGCATTTTTGTTAGAATTTTCATTGTTCCAATATTCACTTTCACCTTCAATTAATTCTTTTATTGATTGGTCTGTTGTGTTTGCTTTTCTAACTAGTGCTCTTGTGTATCTATATGTTATATATTTTTTTGATAGTTGATATTTTCCCTTTTCCATCAATTTTTCTTCTATTATGTCTTGTATGTCTTCTACTAATATTCTTGGTTTTTGTAACTCTTCAATATAGTTTGTTATTTCTTTTATATCTTCTAGTGTTGCTCTTTCTTTTCTTGGTACCTCATTATTTGCTTTTTGAATTGCTACTTTGATTTTTTCCCTATTATAATCAACTATTGTTCCATCTCTTTTTATGATTTTCATTTCATTTTCCCCTTTCGTTTTTTCTGCTATCATTATATCTCTATTTTTATTATTAACTGTTGCAATTGCAACTTTTTGGATAAAAAAATTTAGAGACGTGTTTTTATTTACACGCCTCTAAGGAAACAAGTTTTATTACAATTATATTACAAAATTTTACCTCCGCCTAAAACTAAATCTCCATCATAAAAAACAGCAGATTGTCCAGGTGTTATAGCTCTTTGTGGCTCATCAAAAATAACCTTGATTTCGTCATTTTCCTGAATTATTTTCGCTTTAGCAGCTTTTGAAGAATATCTAGTTTTAACTTCAACATCAATCCAATCTTCTATTTTATCAACTAAAATCAAGTTGATATCTTTCACTCTTATCTCTTTTGTATATAACGCTTTTTCTTCTCCAACAATAACTTCGTTTCTAGCTTTATTGAAACCTAAAACAAATAATGGCACAGGATTAGAAATTCCAAGACCTTTACGTTGTCCAATTGTATAATAATATAAACCTTTATGTTTTCCTAAAACTTCGCCTTTTGAGTTTACTATATTACCTTCTTTTGGTTTTAAATCCGAATTATTTTCCAAGAATTTTTTATAATTTCCATCTGGTATAAAGCAAATATCTTCACTGTCTGGCTTGTTTGCAACTTTTAGATTGTTTTTTCTCGCTATTTCTCTTATTTGCTCTTTTTCTTCAAAGTCTGCCAAAGGAAATAATATATGCTCTACTAATTCTTTTGGTATGTTCCATAACACATAACTTTGGTCTTTTTTTCCTGCATTTGATTTTGCTAATGCCCATCTTTGATATTTTTCGCTATATACTATTTTTGCATAATGACCTGTTGCTATATAATTACATCCTAATTCTTTTGCTTTTTCCCACATTGCACCAAATTTCATATACTTGTTACATTCTATACAAGGATTTGGTGTTTTGCAATTTGAGTAGCAGTCTATAAAATCATTTATAACATATTTTTTGAATTCTTCTTTATAGTTATATGTAAAGTGTGGGACACCTATTTGATTACACACATTCTTAGCATCTATATATGTTTCTATATTACAACAGCTACTCCCTGCAAATAGTTCTAGTGTTGTTCCTATTACTTCATATCCTTTTTCTTTTAATAGTAAAGCTGATACACTACTGTCTACTCCACCGCTCATTCCTAATAATACTTTTTTATTTTCCATTTTTATTCCTCTATTTTTTATTCAATATATCTTCAATTGTATGCCAAGCAAGCAAAGCACATTTCACCCTTGCTGGCATATTTGAAATATTTCTAAAAGCAATTGCATCTTCTAGTTTTTCTAATTCTTCTTCGCTTGTTGTTTCTCTTTTTATCATTTCTATAAATGTTTTTATTATTTCTTTTGCTTCTTCTACTGTTTTTCCTTTTAATGTATCTATCATAATTGATGTTGAAGCTTGTGAAATAGCACATCCATGTCCTGTAAATGCCATATCTTCGATTGTATTTCCATCTAATTTTATTTCTATTTCTATTTCGTCTCCACAGTTTGGGTTATGCCCTAATTCTGAATAGTCAGCTTTTTCTAGTTTCTTTTTGTTGTATGAATTCATACTGTGTTCCATTATTAGTTCATTATACATTTGACTTAGTTCGTCCATTTTTCTTTCCTTTCGTTTTATTCTATTTTAGTTGACAATTTATTTTATGTGTGTTAATATAATAATATAAAGGATAAGAGCTATGCCCTTATCTCTCTGGTTGGTGAGATTTATCCGCGGGATAGATCTCTATTTTTCTTTTTTTGGAATAATACTTTAATTGATATCTATTCTTCGAACACATATGTATTAAAAATCCTATTCCTATAAAGAAAACTACTAATATTAACAGGATTCCTATTAATTTCATAGCCATCAACCTCCTTCTTACGTAATTTACATTTAAGCTATAAAAAGCATAAATGCATAGATTAGTAAGCATATATTACATAAACTTACCAGTCTATGCACTTATGCTTGAAGGAAGTTGATTTGTTTACCAACCAATCGAATTATACCATAAGATAAATCGGCAGTCAATAATTTTGCAAACTTTTTTTCGTTTATTTTACAATATATTTTTCAAACATCTTGTACGCTTTTTCAAGCCCTGCAACTAGCTTATCCACATCTTCCTTAGTATTATAGAAATAGAAACTTGCCCTACAAGTAGAATCAATTCCCATAAATCTAAGAAGAGGTTGAGCGCAATGATTACCAGAACGTACACATACATTTTGAGAGTCTAATATGCTTGCAACATCGTGTGGGTGAATTCCTTTTATATTAAAAGATATTACGCCTGAATGATTTTCTTTATTTGGTGTTAAATATAAGTCTATATATCCTAATTTTGATAATTGTTCTCTTGCATATTCTAAAACTTCATTTTCCATTTTGTGAATATTTTCGTATCCAATTTCTTCTATATAATCAATTGCAGCTCCTAACCCGATTACACCTTCGACGTTTTGTGTTCCTGCTTCGAATTTATTAGGAAGTGGTGCATATGTTGTTTCTTGCTCATATACATATTCAATCATATCTCCACCCATTAAAAACGGAGACATCTTATTTAATATTTCTTTTTTTCCATATAATATCCCAATACCTAAAGGTGCTAGCATCTTGTGTCCTGAGAATACTAAAAAATCACAATTTAATTCTTGTACATCTATTTTCATATGAGGTATACTTTGAGCCGCATCAACTATAACAATTGCTCCTTTTTTATGAGCATAGTCTATTATTTTTTTTACATTGTTTATTGTTCCTAAAACATTTGAAACTTGTGTTATTCCAACAATTTTTGTTTTGTCTGTTATTTTACTTTCAATTTCTTCGTCTGCAATTTCAAAATTATCATTTATGTACATATAGTTTAACTTGCTACCTGTTGCTTTTGCAACTTTTTGCCAAGGGACAATGTTAGAATGATGTTCCATTATTGATACTACTATTTCATCATCTTTTTTTAATTCATTTAAACCATATGAATATGCAATCAAGTTTAAGCTTTCTGTTGCATTTTTTGTGAATATCACTTCTTCTCTATGTTTTGCATTTATAAACTTTGCAATTTTTGTTCTTGTATTTTCATATTGCTCAGTTGCTTCAATACTTAGAGAATATGCTCCTCTATGTGGATTGGCATTACTTTTTTCATAAAAATTGTCTATTGCTTCTATTACTTGTCTTGGTTTTTGTGTTGTTGCTCCACTGTCTAAATACGCTATATCGTTTTGTAATATTGGAAAATCATTTTTTATCTTTTCTATATCCATTTTAATTTCCTTTCAATTAATCTAGCCTTACTTCCATTTCATTAATAATTTGTTCTTTTAAATCTTCATTTGGGATATTTTCAAGAACTTTATTAAATTTAGCTCTTAACATAAGTTTTAAAGCTTCTTTTAATTCAAATCCTCTACTCATAATATAAAATAGTTCTTTTTCTCCTATTTTACCAGCACTTGTTGCGTGATTTCCTTCTACGTCTTCTTCTTCACATAACAACATTGGAAGTGCGATTGATTTTGCTGTGTCTGATAAAATTGTACAGTATTCATTTTCATTTCCAATTGCTTTTTTACAACCTCTTTTGAAATCTATTGTACCTTTGAA
Source organism: uncultured Clostridium sp. (assembly GCA_947648905.1). GTDB lineage: Bacteria > Bacillota > Clostridia > TANB77 > CAG-508 > CAG-269. The sequence continues at coordinate 8,962 of CANSPP010000004.1, forward strand.
ATTCTTCTTCGCATTGTCTTTTATCGCACCTTGAACATCTATATCCAAATTGCTTTGTTCTCCCCATAATTCACCTATATAATTTAGGTCAAATATTTGCTCTTTTCTTCCTAAATATATTGTATTTATTGTGCTATCTGCTTTGTTTCCTTTTATGTTAGAATAATAATTTGTTATACTAGTTTTTCCACCAAAATCTACTACTATATATTTTAGAGTGCTTTTTGCCTCTAATTCATTTTCAATACTGATAAAATTATTTGTTTGTTCATTTACTAAATTTAATAGTATTACATTTACTTTAGAATTTTCATTAGTATTTACTTTTATTATTCCATTATGAAAACCTTGTACATTTTTTTCTGTTTCATATTTTACTATAATAGTTGCTTCTATTTCTGGTTCTGTATTAATTTTAATGTTTTCTACTAAATTTTTATTTTGTTCACTTAATACAAAATCTAATTGTAGTGGTTCTTTTAAACTTTCTTTTATGTCTATTTCTAGTTCTACATTTGGTTTACTTATTATTCCAACTCCATATTTTAGTTCCATATTATTTGACTTTTCAGTTATTTCTGTTGAACTTGTCTTACCTTTTATTTCTAAACTTTCAAAACTTCCTATTTCTTCTGGAATTGTTATATTTTTTAATTTTATGTTATTTATATTGTAATTTCTTGAAGTTCTTACTGGTGTTTGATTTAATTTTAATTCTTCCATATTATCCAATTGCTCCTTCCAATTCTAAGTTAATTAGATTATTCATTTCTACTGCATACTCTACTGGTAGTTCTTTTGATATTGGATAAGCAAAACCTCTTACTATCATTGCTTTTGCGTCTTCTTCTGACAATCCTCTACTCATCAAATAGAAAATTGTTTTATCACTAATTTTTCCAATCTTTGCTTCATGAGAAAATTCAACTTCATCTGTTCTTATGTCATTTACTGGAATTGTATCTGATTTTGATATATCGTCTAGCATAAGTGATTCGCAAGATACTACTGATTTTGAGTTTTTTGCGTTTTCATTTATTCTTACTAGTGAACGATATGTACAAGTTCCACCATCTTTTGAAATTGACTTTGCATTTACAACACTTGATGTATTTTTAGCATTATGTACAACTTTAAATCCATTATCTAAATTTTGTCCTTTTCCTGCAAACGAAATTCCTGTGAATTCTGTTTTAGAACCTTCTCCATTTAATATGCTCATTGGATATAACATAGATATTCTTGATCCAAATGAACCTGAAACCCAGTCTACTTGTGCATTCTTTCCTACTATTGCTTTTTTAGTATTTAAGTTAAGCATATTTTTTGACCAGTTTTCTATTGTTGAATATCTTAAATATGCATTATCCTTTACATATAGTTCAACACAACCTGCGTGTAAATTAACTTTGTTGTATTTAGGTGCACTACATCCTTCAATAAAATGTAAGCTTGCTCCTTCTTCTACAATAATTAATGTGTGTTCAAATTGTCCTGATTCTGGTGAATTTAGTCTAAAATAAGATTGTAATGGAATATCCACTTTTACACCTTTTGGAACATATACAAATGAACCTCCTGACCAAACTGCTCCATGTAATGCAACAAATTTATGGTCATATACAGGTACACATTTCATAAAATGTTCTTTTACAATCTCTGGATATTCACGTACAGCAGTTTCCATATCTGTATAAATTACACCTTGTTTTATCAAATCTTCTTTCATACTATGGTAAACAACTTCTGAATCATATTGAGCACCAACTCCTGCAAGTGAAGTCTTTTCAGCTTCTGGAATTCCAAGTTTGTCAAAAGTTTCTTTTATATCATCTGGTACATCCTCCCAACTATTACTCATTTTTGTTTTTGGTCTAACATATGTTGCAATCTCATCCATATTTAATTCTGACAAATCTGGACCCCAAGTTGGCAACTCTAATTTATTATATACATCTAAAGCTTTTAATCTAAACTCTCTCATCCAATCTGGGTCATTTTTTTGTTTAGAAAGTTCTTCTATAATTTCCTTTGTCAAACCTTTTTCTATTTTATAGTCATATTCGTCTTTATTTTTTATATCATATATATTTCTATTAATATCTTCTATTTGGGTTTTAGCCATTTTAACTTATCCTTTCCTGTATTTTTCATAACCGTTTTCTTCAATTTCATTTGCTAATTCCTGTGTACCTGTTTTTACAATTTTTCCGTCAACCAAAATATGAACATAATCTACTTTTAAGCTATGTAAAATTTTAGTATTATGAGTAATAATTAAAACTGCATTTTCATCATTTTTAAACATCTCAATTCCTTTTGAAACTGTCTTAATAGCATCAACATCTAGCCCAGAATCAGTTTCATCTAATATTGCTAATTTTGGATTTAATACAAGCATTTGCAAAATTTCATTTTTCTTTTTCTCTCCACCAGAAAAGCCTACATTTAAGCTTCTTTCCAATGTCCCTTCTTTAATCTTCAATTCTTTTGCATATTTCTTTAACTCATCTTTAAATTGAAAAACTTTTACAGGCTTTCCTGTAACTTTATTTTTAGCATATTTTAAGAAATTTGAAACTGTAACACCTGGAATTTCTTCAGGTAATTGGAATGACATAAATACACCTTTCCTTGCAATTTCATCTGTTTTTAAATCTGTTATATCTGTACCATCAAAACTAATAGTCCCTTGTTTCTTTTGATATTCAGGATTATTTAAAATCGCATTAGCTGTTGTAGTTTTCCCAGAACCATTTGGTCCCATAATTACGTGAATCTCTCCCTTATTTACTTTTAAATTAATACCCTTTAAAATTTCTTTATCTCCTGCATTTACATATAAATCTTTTATTTCTAACATTTCTATACTTCCTTTCATTGTGTCCAATTGGGGACGTTTCCTTTTTGGACATTGTATCTAATTGGTTTATATTATTAAATTTACTGGTGGTGTTTTTTTCCTTTGTACTCAAAAACACCTTTTCTTCTTGCACAACATCTGCATTTTTCTTTGTTTATGTCATAGTCACAGTCTAAACTATTTAAATCTAATTCTTTATGTAAATATTTTGCAAGTTTATTTATTGTGCTGTCTGATATTGCTGTTTTAATTTTTTCTGCTTCTTGCTCTGCTTCGTTCTCTTCTAATCCTAACACTTCTTTTAGGAATAGATATACTATGTCATATGCTTCTAATATTTTTTTTGCTAAATTTTCTCCTTCTTTTGTTAGTTCAATAGTTCCATAAGATTCATAATTTACCAGCCCATTGTCTTTTAAGTTATTTATTGCTTTGTTTACACTGGGCTTTGTACAATTCATTTTGTTTGCTATATCTGTTACTCTTATGTTACCATTTTGTTTTTTTAGTATGTACATATTTTTTACATATTCTTCTAGTGCTTTTGATATCATTTAAACCTCTCTATTTTATATTGTTTTAGCGATTGTTAATCACGGTTAACATTATACTATTTTAAGTTTTGTTTGTCAAGGCTAACATTTGTTTTTTACAAAAAAAAGATACACCAATTAGGTGTACCTTTTTACTTACTTTGTTAATAAGCTGCTCTCTTGATTTTTTCCTTATATAAGTCAAAATCAAATCTAAACTTGATATCTCCTGTGTTTGTCTCATACAATGTATGAACAAGATAATTTCTAAACGGTTCTTTGTTTTTGATTTCATCATTGTCTTTCACTTCAGACCCTTTGAACAAATCAAAACATTTTTCTTTGTCATGGTAAATAACTGTTGGTTCACCGTTTAAGAATACTACGTACATTTTCTTGGTATTGATCATTCCAGAATTTTGCAAAGTAAGTTGTGTCATTTTTCTTCCTCCTTATTCTTACCTTAGCTGCGATATTTCCATTTTGCAATGGAGGGGAATTGTACAAACTAGTTTTACTAGCTATGTATTATATTTTATCACATTTTTATGTAAAATTCAAGAAAAATTGCTTATTTTTACTAATTTTTCATCGCAGTTTTCGACATTTTTCTTATTTTGATTTATGTGAAGTGGCTTTTTTTCTTATCTTTGCAACAAAAAATCCTTCATATAATTCGCTTGGCATAACACATAATGTTCCTTCTATCATTGTAGGAAGTAATGGTAATTGTTCAATGCCTTCAAATTCAATTGGTATAATTTCATATTCTTTTTTATTTAGAGTATCTATTATATTTTCGTTTTCTTCTTGCAAAATAGAGCAAGTTGAATATACCATTTCTTTCCCTGGTTTTAAAATTTTAAGTGCTTTTTTTAATAATTCTTTTTGAGCTTTTATAGATTTTTGAACTAATTTTTCTGTAAATATTTTATTCAGATTTTGGTCATTTATATTTAACGTTCCACTTCCACTACATGGTGCATCTAACAAAATTTGGTCAAAAGAAAAAAAGTCATTTATTCTTCTTGCATCTGTTTGCATTACATATACACAAGTTGCCCCTTGTTTTTCTATATTGTATTTTAATCTTTGTGCTCTTATATTGTTTAACTCACACGCTGTTATACTAGCATTATTATTGATTAATGCTGCTATTTGCGTTGTTTTTCCGCCTGGTGCTGCTGCCATATCTAATATGTCTGTTTTTTCTTTTGGCTCTAGCACAATTGGTGGCAACATAGAAGATAAGCTTTGTAAATAAATTTCTCCATTTTTATATATTTCTAATTCTTCTATTTCTTTTTCTCTTTTATTTTTTATTATGAATGCTTCTTTATTCCACTCTACTTTTTCATAATCTATTTGTGCTTTTTTCAATTCTTTTTCTATTTTTCGAGTATCGCTTCTTATTGTGTTTACACGGAATGTTACTTTTCTTGCTTTTTTATATCCTTCTATTATTTCTTTTGCTAATTCTCTTCCATATTGATTTTCTAGTTTTTCTTCTAAAAATTTTGGTATGTTTGTTTCCATTTTTGTTCTCTCCTTGTTGCTATTTTACTATATTGCATACAGCTTAGTCAATTAACATTCAAAAAAGTTTTATAAATTTATTGTTATTATAAGTATCATTTGATATAATTAGCACAAAATAAAAAGAAAAAATGGAGAAAAATATGAAAGATTTTTTTATTATATTAATTATGAAAATACTAAACATTATTCTAAAAATCTGTAGAAAAAAAGGTGGTAACTTCTTAGGAAAAATAGCATTTGACTGGGACCCTAATATATTCAAATACTTCAAAGTAACTTGTCCTGTTATCGCAGTTACTGCAACAAACGGAAAAACTATGACAAATAATGCAATTGGCTATGTTTTTAAAACAGCTGGAAAAAAAGTAATTAGCAATACAGAAGGAAACAATATGGAAACTGGCATACTTTCAACTTTATTAAAAAGCTGTAGTTTAACAGGAAAAATCAAAGCTGACTATTTAGTTTTTGAAGTTGACGAAGGCTATGTACCTGTTGTATTTAAAGACTTAAGACTAGACACTTTAGTTATACTAGATTTCTTCCGTGACCAATTAGATAGAAATGGAGAGGTTGAATCTTTAATATTAAAAATCAATGAATTCTTAAAAACTTACACTGGCAACCTTGTATTAAACAATGACGACCCCAATGTTGCAAGACTTCGGACAAGCCAATCCAGATAATCACAACGTTTATTATTTCAGTGTAGAAAAATACGAATATGCAACAAAAGAACTAAAAGAAGCAGGAGAAGGAAAATTCTGTCCATTCTGTAATACACGTATAGAATATGAATATTATCAATATTCTCATATTGGTAAATTTAAATGTCCTAATTGTAATTATGGAGATAATGAAATTTATAAATTGGCAACAAATGTTGATTTAAAAAATAGAACATTTAGTGTTGATGATGTAACCTATAAAATTAGATTTAACAGTATCTATAACATTTATAATTTTATTGCTGTTATATCTTGTGTAAGTCTATATTCCATAGAAACAGAAATAGTACAAAAAGCTTTATCTACATTTATTTTAAATAATGGTAGATTAGAAGAATTAGAAATAAAAGGCGTTCCTACAATAATAAATTTGGCAAAAAACCCAACTGGATGTAATGTAAGCCTTCGTATTTTAAATGAAGATGATGACAAAAAAGAATTGTTATTTGTTTTGAATGATAATTTAGCAGATGGTCACGATGTTTCTTGGATTTGGGATATTAATTTCGATGATTTAAATAATGTTTCAAGAATTGTAACTGCTGGAACAAGAGCTTATGATATTGCAATTAGAATTAAAACTTCTGGATTTGATGCTAGCAAAATTGAACCTTTTCTAAATTTAAAGGAAGCTGTTGATAATTTCTACAAAACTGATGTTAAAAAATATGTTATTGCAAATTATACTTCTCTTCAACCTACTAGAAAAGAAATTTTAGCTTTAAATTCTAAATAATGTCCAAAAAGGAAACGTCCCCAATTGGACAAAAGGAGATTATAAATTATGAAAGAATTAAAAATATTATACCTATACCCAGATATATTAGAACTATATGGAGATTTTGGAAATATACAAGTTTTAAAATATAGATTAGAAAAACGTGGAATACAAGCCACTATTGTACCATATTCAATTGGCGATGTAGCCCCTGACTTTTCAAGTTTCGACTTAGTATTTGCAGGTGGTGGTGCTGACCAAGAGCAAGGTATTTTATCAGAAGATTTAATTAAGTATAAAGAAAGCATAAAAGAAGCTGTTGATAATGGTGTGTTCTTCTTGCTGATTTGTGGTGCTTATCAGCTATTTGGAAAATATTATAAAGGAGTTGAAGGAAATATTATTCCTGGCTTAGAAGTTTTTGATTATTATACAGAAGCTATAAATGATAGAAAACAAAGATGTATTGGTAATGTTGTAATAAATAGCAATTTAAATGGTAAAGAGACTAAAATTATTGGTTTTGAAAATCATGGCGGACAAACTTTTGATGTTGATACCTCTTTTGGCGATGTACTTTTTGGTAATGGTAATAAGTTTGGAGATACTAAAGAAGGTTTCTTTTTAGAAAATGTTATTGCAACTTATTTACATGGACCTCTTCTTTCTAAAAATCCAGAACTTGCTGATTACATTATAAAGTATTGTTTAGATAGAAAATATGATGAAAATGTCGTTTTAGAGCCACTAGATGACATTTTTGAAAATCTTTGTAGAGAGCAATTGTTAGAAAGGTTCTTAAACCAAAAATAAAAAATTACCAGAAGGGAGAACCTTTCTGGTAATTTTTTGTTTTTCAATAGAATACAACCACATTCTGCAGCTGAATTACTGGCACTTCGGCAATTTTGTTGTTCTTAGCAAAAGTAAATGATACAAATCCGCCAAGCAGGTGCTTATCCCTATCTACAATAATCGGCTTTTGAAAGTTCTTATATTTAGAATAGAATTTTGCTACCTTTTCATACTTGGTCTGTTTGTGACTTGTTTTAGTATCTTTTCGTTCAGACTTATACTTTACTCCTTCTTTTCCACCTCTAATTTTATCTGTCCTCATTCCTCTAACCCATATATCGTCTTCTTCGCTATACAAGTGAGAGAATTTTGTGTCATACCGTAGAGCTTCATTTTGAGCCATACATTCTTTTGCAAACTGAGAACGTTCTTTTTGTCCTTCAATTTCCAAATATTTTGAATGCTGTTCTGGCATAAGGTTTGCTTTACGTTCATTGCATTCTTTGCAATATGGAATAAGATTGTTTGTAATGTCTGGTCCACCATAATCTTGTGGAATAATATGGTCAACTGTCATCATATTACTCTTAGTTTTCTGGTTGCAGCATTTACAAATATTTTTTCCATATATTGCATAAGTCAAATCTTTCATAAGAGATTTAAAACCTACATCAAATCTCATATATAAGATTCCATCTTCGATAAAAACTACCCTTTTCTGGCCTCTTTCATCGTACCGAGTAAATTGTTCTGGTAATATAATATTCATTATATTTACCTCCTATCTATTATGTTTACATTATATAATGTATCTCATATATCTGTCAATAAAAATGTCGAAATATGTCAACTTTTATTTACAAATGCATTACTCTTTGCTTTATTTCTTTTGTTTTTCCAACATTCCAGAAATTCTCTCCTAAATATCCGCAGGTCCTTCTTACTACTGTCATTTTATTATGGTCTTTATTTCCACAATTTGGGCATTCCCACTCATTATCTTTGTTTATTATTATTTCGCCATCAAATCCGCACTTATGGCAATAATCTGACTTTGTATTAAATTCAGCATATTGAATATTGTCATAAATAAATTGTACTACTGTTTCTAATGCTTTTATGTTTTTGTTCATATTTGGTATTTCAACATATGAGATAGAACCACCTGTTGAGATTTTTTGGAATTCACTTTCAAATTCTAATTTTGCAAATGCATCGATTTCTTCTCTTACATCTACGTGATATGAATTTGTATAATATCCTTTATCTGTTATGTCTTTTATTGTTCCAAATTTTTCTTTATCAATTCTTGCAAATCTGTAACATAAGCTCTCTGCTGGTGTTCCATATAGCGCAAATCCTATGTTTGTTTCCTTTTTCCATTTTTGTGTTGTTTCTTTTAAATAATTCATAACTTTAAGTGCAAACTCGCGTCCTTCTTCTGTTGTGTGAGATACACCTTTTACTAGTTTTGTAAGCTCATATATTCCAATATATCCAAGTGACATTGTAGAATATCCGCCATATAATAACTTGTCTATTTTTTCACCTTTTTTCAATCTTGCTAATGCTCCATATTGCCAGTGAATTGGGCTTATATCAGAACTTGTTCCAAGTAGTGCATAATGTCTACACATTAATGCTTCTTTGCAAAGTTCCAATCTTTCATCTAATAGTTTCCAGAATTTTTCTTCGTCACCATCTGCTATAATTCCTATTTGTGGTAAGTTGATGCTTACTACACCTTGATTAAATCTTCCTTCAAATTTGTATTTTCCATTTTCGTCTTTCCAAGGTGATAAGAAACTTCTACATCCCATTGGGCTAAATACGTTTCCTTCGTAGTTTTCACGCATTTTTTTAGCTGATATATAATCTGGATACATTCTTTTTGCTGAACATTTTACTGCAAGTTTTGTTAGGTAGTCATATTCCCCACCTTTTAAATTGTTGAATTCATCTAATACATATACAAGCTTTGGAAATGCTGGTGTTACATATACTCCTACCTCGTTTTTTACTCCTTCATATCTTTGATTAAGGATTTCTTCTATTATCATTGCATTTTCTTTGATATATGGGTCGTCTTTTTCTAAATGTAAGAATAATGTTACAAATGGAGATTGCCCATTTGTTGTCATTAGTGTATTTATTTGATATTGCATTGTTTGTATTCCTGCTTTTAATTCTGCTTTTACTCTTTCTTCCACTAATTCCTCTATCATTTCTTTTGATAGTTGTTTTCCGTGTTTTTCTTCAAGCTCTTTTTTATATTTATTATAGCTTACTCTTAGGTATTTTCCTAAATGTATCATATCTATTGATTGTCCGCCATATTGGTTACTTGCCACTGTTGCAATTATTTGTGTTGTTACTGTACAAGCCACTTGGAAACTTTTTGGACTTTCTATCATTTTCCCATACATTACAGTTCCATTGTCTAGCATATCACCTATGTTTACTAAACAGCAATTAAATATTGGTTGTATAAAATAATCTGCATCGTGGAAATGTAAAATTCCGTCTTCATGTGCTTTTGATATCTTTTCTGGTAGTAGCATTCTTTTTGTTAAATCTCTTGAAACTTCTCCTGCTATGTAATCTCTTTGTGTTGATGCTAACATTGTGTTTTTGTTTGAGTTTTCTTCTGCTAGTTCTTTGTTTTCGTTTCTTAAAAGGCCTAATATAGATTCGTCTGTTGTGTTTTGTTTTCTTACTAATGCTCTTGTGTATCTATATACTATGTATCTTTTTGATAGTTCATATCTTTGTATTTCCATTAGTTTTTGTTCTATTATGTCTTGTATGTCTTCTACTAATATTCTTTTTTTGCCCATTTCTTCAATATAGTTTATTATTTCTTTTATTTCTTCTTTTGTGGCTCTCTCTTTTGGTCTTACTTCTTGGTTTGCTTTTTCGATTGCTATTTTGATTTTTTCTCTATCAAAATCTACTACTTGTCCATTTCTTTTTATAACTTTCATTCTACATTTCCCCCTTCTAAGTTTTACTTCGTTTATTATATATTAACTTTAGTTACTTTCTGTTGCAAAAGCAACAAGCAAACTTATTTTTTTCATAAGTTTGCTTGTTTGTATGTTTTGATGTTTTATTACATTTTTATTACAAATTTAATTCTTAAATTATAGTATTAACACTAAAAAACAAAATTTTATTCATAGCATTCTTTTATTCTCATAATACTATTAAAATTTAATTCTATTAAATTCATCATACAGTTCAATTAGATAATCACATACTTCATTGTTTCTTATAATTACATTTTCCGCGATTTTACTGCAGTAATTACAATTCAAACAATTTCCTGTACAATGATCATTTTTAAAAAAATTAATAAATCCATCTAATTTTTGATTATCAATATATATATGTCTAGGATATCTTCTTTCACATCCCAAACCTCTTACTGTACGTATTTTTTCAACTATTTCATTTTTAGACATATTCTTTACTTTATTATCATTTATTGTTAGTTCTTCTTTAGAATTGCTCCAACCGTGCCCTTGAATTAAATCCAATAAATTTCCATTATATTTTCTTTCACTATACGCTTTTACTCTTTTTATAATCTCATCAGTTGGAAAATCTCTTTCAGTAATTTTAAAATGTTCTATCCCAATATTTTCATATTCTTTAATATCTTCTGGTCTAATCCAAGGCGACTTTATGTATTCCTCTAAATTCTTTAATTCATATTCTTGACATTTGTATAAACACCAATCTGCATAATGTTCTTTATCCTTATTCATTGAATTTGATGCATGTGATAAAGCTGCTGTATGTGTATGAATATATGGACAATTTTTTAAACAACTATTTGTCATAAGTAATTCTATTTTCGCTTTTTTTAGATTATCAACCATATATTTTAAAGTTTTAAAGTCTCTATTAATTTTCACAAAATCTACACAAACATAATCTGCTCCCATTTCTTCCCAAAATTTAGCTTTTTCAAAACTATCTATACAGGCAAATGTTGAAATTCTAACTGTAAAACAGTCATAATATTTTTTTATTATTTGTAACAAAAAAGGATTTGTTACCGTTAAAGCATTAACGCCTATTTCTTTTAAGTAATCTAGAAATTTTCTAACATTTTGTTGCCATTCTTCACTTTGCTCCTTATTAGCAAGACAAGCTCCATTTAATAAATAATTAAATTTTATATTATTTTCTCTAACTTTCTTTACATGCCTCTCGAGCATAGTTTTATCTATATTTTTTAATGTATTTGATGGTCTTCCTCCCCCAACATAATCTTGTTGTAATTTTCCGTAAACTTCATATACTGGATAATCTTTTAACTTATCTATTAGTTCGTCATCAAAATTAGTAGCTACTGATAATTTCATAATTATCACTCCTTTATAATATTTTCTTACATTTCTTTATAAAATTTCTATTTGTTTTTCTATCTTGAACTGCAATTCTAAAATGAATATTCTTTTCTTCATCTTCTATAATCATTAACGAAATATCGTTTTTATTGAATTTTTCTATTATCTCATAACTTAATTTAGTTTTAGAAAACAAAATATTTGATTCACTTGGATAAAATTCTATATTAAGTTTTCTTAGGTTTTTTTCTATATTCTTACGTTCTTTCATTATTAATTTTATATTCTTTTTGTAATTATTACTTAAAAGGATTTTTTTAGCATACTCACATGAAATCCCAGAAACTTCATTAACAGTTATATTTTCTTCATATATTTTCTTAAACTTTCTTGAGCAAATCATATATCCTATTCTTAAACCAGCAATTCCATAAGCCTTTGATAATGATTTTATAACTATAATATTGTCTGGCATCTCTATTTTAGACAAACTGCTTTTATTGGAAAATTCAATTGCTGACTCGTCTACAATAACATATACATTTACATTTTCAGCAATATATTTTATCTCTTCGTTACTCATAAGCATTCCTGTTGGATTATTTGGATTGCATATATAAATCATTTTTGTATCCGCGTCAACACTTTTTATTATGCCTTCTGCACTCACTTTTACGTTTTCTTTCATATATACTCTTTTAGTACTTCCGTTCATTGCAGTAACTGCATATTCTGCTTGATTAAATGTCAAAAACGGTGTGACTAGATTTCCTGAATTTTTAAACAAAATTTTTATTATATTTTGAAGAATGCCATTTGCACCTGCTCCTATAATAATTTCTTTTGTTTTAATATCTTGAATTGTCTTAATTGTCTCTCTTAATTCTTTAACTATATAATGTGATGGATACTCAGAAAGATTTGAATAATTAATTGTAAATTTTGGATATTTATATAGATACTTACCAGATAATGTCATATCAATCTGTTTTGTTTCATAGTTAGTATAATCATCTAAAAAATTGCGCTTAGATATTTGATATGCCTTATTTCTTAAGCCTGATTGTATATACATTTCTTTTACCTATCCCTACATCTGTTATGTGTTCATCAACATTTTTCTCTATATAAAATCCATTTTCTTTAACTATTTGGTTTATTTCTTCTTTTGATAGCAATACCATAGGTGGTCTATTTTCAACTTCATACACACCCTTTCCTAGATATTTTAAATCTTCTGTAATTATATCATTTGTAAATACTGATAAAATTACATATCCATTCTTTTTTAATATCCTATTAAATTCCTTAATAGTATTTATAAATTCTATTTTAGTAGTTGCATTATGAATAACTCCAATTGACAATATAATATCGAAAATTTCAGAAGATGTAGGTATATTGTCCATATTGGCTTGTACAAATTCAATATTTTCTTTTTCCAAAGAAAATGCCATTTCTTTATATTTATCAACCGCTAAAACATTATATCCGTGGCTATTTAAATATCTTGAATATCTTCCTCCTCCACATCCGATATCTATTACTTTATCTATTTTTCTTTTATTACTTATTTCTTCTATTTCTTTTACTATATATTGAGAAACTGGTTTCTCTGTAAATTTTTTTGCGACTTCTTCATCTTGCCAAAATATTGTTTTTTCCTCTTTATTTTTTACTGTATAAGTACTATTGCAAATACTGGTTTCAATTACATTCATTCCTACTTTTTGCATTGTATCTTTACAAATTTCCTTTTGCTCTTCATTTTTTACTATTGCCATAAAAGCTGGTCCTACTGATGATAATGTTAAAAATTCACAGCAATTATTCTCATACAATTTTCTTAGTTCATTAGCTTTTTCTATTGTCTTTTCATATACAAATGAGCAGTTTTCAATACTTCCCATATTAAATCTATAATCAAATACAATATCTGCTAACTCTCTAATATTTCCATTGCAAAGTCCTGGTAATGCTTTATGTAATAAATTATATGCAATTTTTTCTGCATATTTATCACCTGTTCTCTTAAACTTCCACAAATTTTCTTCTTCTAATTTCATTAATTCTTCTGCACTTTTAGGATTAAAATCATTTGGAATTGCTATTAATACTTTTGCATCATATTTCAATTTTGCTATTGTTGTTGCTTTGCCTGCAATAATTATAATTCCTTCTTCAGTTAATCCGTTTGTAGCGCCTCCACCAATACATTGAACCATCTTCAGTTCTTCTTCATTTTCATCTGATATTTCTTCTCCATGATTACTAGCTAAGAATTTTATCAAATCTTTGTTAGCTATAGGACATCCATATAATTCATTAATAGCTACCGCTACTGCCGTTATTGTAGAACTACTAGATCCAAATCCACAGTGCTTTATAACTTTAGAGGAATCTACATCTATTTTTAAAGACGGATTTACATTTAATATTTTAGTCATAATTCTATATGCATGCTTTATTAGTACTTTTCTTTGTGTTCTATCTGAAATCTCAAGTAACCCACCTGCTTCAGAAGTAATTTCTATTCCTACTTTAATTTTTATATTTAATGAAATTACTACTTCACCTGGTGTAAATATTAAATCGTTATTATAGCAAACAGCAGCTGGATTTATGGCCATTGCGTCCATCCTACATGGATATTCTATATTTATCTTGTTGTACTTCAACTTTAAATTTTCTTCTATTGTATGAGGATATTTACTAAAAATATATCCTGCTTTAAATGTTGGAAATCTATCTACCACTTTTACCAACTCCTTTTATTTGCTAATTCTTTGTTAAATTTTTCTGCAAACTTTAACTATCAATGTTATTTCCTTCGATTACATTTTCTCTATACCACTTTGCAAATTGGTCTTTTGCATCTCCCCAAAAAGTTGATTCATATTCATAATCTTCTTCTCGTAACTCGCTTAAAGTTTTACTTTCTCCATCTGGTATATAAAATTTGTCATGCCATCTTCCGCGAGTTCCTTTCGGTTCAAATGCTATCTTTCCTGTTCCACCTCCTGAAAAAACAATAGGTTCATTATTTGGTTCACAATATGCAAAACAGTGTTCTATTCTTGCTTTTCTATTTTTTTCATTTTTAAATAGTTCCAAAAACTTTTCTACCCCTATCTGTTTATCAAAATACGCATTATATGGCCCTGGCAATCCTCCTAAAGCTTCTATGTATAATCCTGTATCTGATTTTAGAACTGAACATCCTAATTTATTTGCTGCATATTTTGCACTAAATGCAACTACTTCTGCACAAGTTTTAGCTTGTGTCTCTAAAATTTCAAAATCTGGATTTACAATTTCTATGTTAAATCCATATTTTTTTGAAAAAAACTCATTAGCTTCTTCAACTTTATGCTGATTTGTTGTTAAGTAAATTAATTTCCTTTTCATTATCTTTCATCCTCTCTTTCCTTCACATTTGATTTTATTATAATGTCTTCCATAGTTTCTATGAAACTATCAGTATTATCATTTTGCAAATACACGCAAGATTTTATTGCATATTGCTCTAATTGCTCTAATCCCATATCTTTTTCTTGTTGTAAAATCATCTCAAACTGCTCATCTGTCAAATTAATTTTTTCTCTTCTTTGATAATTATTTTTTAATTGTTCAAATGGCGCTGCTATATATATTATTTGTGGATTTTCTATTGAAAATCTATTTGCAATAAATTTAATCCCATTCAAAGACCTACTACCTGTTATTATAGTTATATCTTTATCTTGTCCTTTGAATAATCTTTCTATTTGCTTGCACAATATTATATCTGTAAAATTTTCACCATATTTTTCTTCTCCATCTTTAATCCATTCACTTAATGATATATTAGGTGAAAATATTTTATGAGCTTCTCTTATTAATGGTCCTAAATCTATATGCTCCACATTATAATCTTTTTTTAACTTATTAACTATATATGTTTTTCCAACACCATGCGGTCCTACCAAAAAGAACACATTTTTCATTTTACCACTCCATTCTGTTTATTATTATAAATTATCCTGTGTATCCTTTTGGGTTTTTCTTTTGTTCCTACTTTCTAATTATATGTTGGAATTATATTATCTTTTAATTGTTTTTCATTTTCATACCTTCATTTGCATTATAGCACCGTTTATCCTCATTGTAAATATATTTTTTAAAATTATTATCATTTCATTATGTACAACAAAAATTACACTATAAAAAGTACAAAAATGCCAGTATTATGACTGACATTATTCTAATATATTTTTAATGTAATTTTATTTTTATTTTTCTCAATAAATCCATCTTCTTTAAGAAGCTTCATTTCACGCATCATAGCACTTCTATCAACACTCAAATAATCAGCCAAATCAGTTAAAGAAAAAGGCAACGTAAAAGTCTTATTCAACGTCCTTGTAGAAAGAAGCGTAAAATATCCAAGTAGTTTCTCACGAATGGTTCTCTTTGTTAATAGCTCCACACGCATATTTAAATCTATAACTTTGTTTAAAATTAATTCTGGTAAATTCTCAGTTAGGAAATTGTGAAATTTACAATTGCTCCTGCATTTAGTATGTATACTATCATATATATATATTAAAACTTCACATTTTTCACGAGCTTCTACTAGTAACTCGTTGTTTGTTGTTACGGTATAAAACACTTCACCAAAGATATCGTTTTTGGATAGATGCTCTACTATGGTTCTGTTTCCGTTTAAATCATAACGTACCAAATCTGCATTTCCACTTATCAGTATGCAAAATTGATTTCTTTTTTGTATGTATGTTGTTATTACTTCGTTTTTTGAAAAAGTTTTCTTTTGTACTCTGTGACAGTTATGTTCAAAGTCGTTTATGAAACTGTCCATATCAAAATTCAAATTCATTTTTATCAACCCTTTTTCAATTCTGAAGTTATTATATAACACTTTTGTTGCAAAAGCAACAATTCCAATGTTAAAAAAGTTGGCTTTTAAGAAAATCTAAACCAAATCCTCTTGATAAGAGTTTTAAGAATACTTAACCTCTATACTGATGAATAGTTATAAAAATTTAATGAAAAAAATAATCCTTAGTAACTCGATATAAGGTTTAATTCAGCCATTCTTTTACAATTCTGTTGAAGTTTTCCATTGTCTCTTTATTATATTCATACTCATGGTTTTCAACTTTCTTAAATATTTCTAAAGAATAATATGCTTTTTCATCAACATAATCTTCATTGTTAATTCCTATATATTTTTTATCTTCTTCTGAAAATAAGTCTTCTATTGATAAATTGATATTTTCATTTTCCCTGTTTGTTCCATCAATAAACTTTATATCATTAAAATCAACTAATAGTTTATTAGTTAAGATTTTATATTGTCTTCTTCCTTCTGTATCTTGATCAATAAGAATTTTATATTTATATCCCCAACCAATTAAAATTGAAATAATATTATGGATATTAGTTACACTAGTAGATGGAATAATATTGTATTCTTTATTATATTGTTTTTGCATTAGAAAAGCCTTTAAGTAATTGTAATCAGAAATACCTTCTGTAATTATATTTACTTTTTTACTATCTATAGCTGTGAAACTATATCTCATATTCATTCCTATCGCAGTTAAAATTGGAGTAATTGTTTCTTTTTTAGAAGTCATTTTATGCGGTAGTGAATAATATTTATTTCCAATATTACTATTGCCCAACTTATCTTTTATAACTATTCGAGTTCTATATAATTTATCTTGATAAATCATAGTTGGTAACTGAGTAGTATATACAATTTGGTTATCTTTTGAAGTAAAATCTTCAAATAGATTTAATATTTCTTTTTGAGCATTAACATGTAAATATACCCCAGGTTCATCTAATAAAATAAAATAATTTTCTATATCATATTTTTGAGTTTTAGCTAGGAGTTGTATGTACATATTTAAATACCATTTTAATCCATTACTTCTTTCACTTAAGTTTAAATATTTACTATTAGTTTTAACCACAAAATTTAATGATTCTGTATCGAAGTTAACTCTAAGAGTTACATCTTCTTGCTTATAAAATTTGTTAAATTCTTTTATAATTGTTCCAATTTTGTTATTTATTTCTTCTACAAAATTATATTTATCATCATCTTCAGATAATTTCCAATATCCCATTAAACCTTCCAAATCCATCCCAATAGTTTTTAATAAATATTTTAGCATTTGTTTTGATTGTGTATTATCAGCTAAATATTTTCGAGTATATTTTGTTCTAAGCTCAATATTATCTAAAAGAATAAATTGTGGAAATAATGAATGAATATTTATTAAATATTCCCTGCATTCTTTCAAATACTGAATAAATTCTTCATAACTCGAATTTCCTTCCAGCAACAATATTATGTTATCTATATAAGTGTAATTTATAAACACTTTTGTTTCAGCATTGTTGATCATTTTGATAATATTATTGAATTGATTTTTCTTATTTTCATCATTCAAATAAATATTTTTATTTAATTCATTCATCTTTTTTCTATTTTTTTGAAAGTTCTTATTATTACTTATAATTTCTGACAAACCACCATCAATATCTAAATCATACTGGTCATTAATTGTAATAATAGTTTCTTTTGTTGATTTATAAATATTTTTTTCGCTCCTATATGGAACTAGAACTAATGATACTAATGGTTTCTTCATATTGTTCTTGTTATTATTTTTAAAATAGTCAATGTCATTTATTCCTGATAAATCTAGTTTTCCAATTGCTTGTATTAAATTACTTTTTCCAGATTCATTTTTTCCAATAATTGTATTGATGTTTTCTAAATCTATCCTGTTATTTTCCTCTGCAAATGATTTGAAATTTTGTATTTTAACTGATTTTACTTTCATAAATTGCTCCTTTATTTTTCTATTATTATTCCTCCGCATTATTATTTTCTTCTAATTTTTCTCTTTTTCGTCTTACAATAATTTTTCTTTATCTAATCTACTGATATCTAAATATTTATGATCTAGTACATCTATTTTACTTATAACTGATTTTCCTAAATTTTTTCTATATCGTCTTGCGCAACTTTGGCAGCATGTTCACCTATTTTTGCTATTTTTCTATTTTCTTTTAATCCATAAGATTTATGCTCTTTTGTAAGTTTTCTTGTAGCTACTTTCCCTAAATCTGCTAATACAACTTTCATATCAGTCATATTATTTCCTAATGCCTCTTTTCTAATATTCTTATTTTATCTTCAATCATTCTTTTTTTACATATTCCCGTAATTTCTTGGATTAATACTATCTGTTAAAGCTCTAATAACATCAATTACACTTAAATAGTATTTTTCCTCTCTTACGTAACTTTAATTAAAATTTAATCTCATCAATTTGTTCTAAACTATATTCCTTTTCTTCCCCTGTTTCCATATCTTTTAGCTTAAACTTATTATTTGTAATCTCATCTTCACCCAAAATAATAACATAAGGAATTTCCAATTTATCGGCATATTTAAATTTAGCCTTTAACTTTTTATTATTCAAGTAAATTTCAGTATTAATTCCATTATTTCTTAAAGCTGTTGCAACTTTAATTGGAACAGTTAAATCTTCTACCATTGGTATTACTAGAACTTGTGCAATAGATTTTTTAGTTGCTTTTATCAATTCTAATTCATTTAATTTATAAAATAAACGTGTTAAGCCAATTGATATTCCAACACCAGGCAGTTTTTTATCTGTATAATATTCTGCTAAATTCTCATATCTTCCACCTGAGCAAACACTTCCTAATTCTCTGTAATCATTTAAGAATGTTTCATATACTGTTCCTGTATAATAATCTAATCCTCTTGCTATTGTTAAATCTACACTATAATTCTTTTCTGGGATTCCAAATAAATTCATATTTTTAATTACATATTCTAATTCATATATTCCAGTTTTAAATGTTTCATTTTCTATATCTAAAGATTTTAATTTTTCTAGTTTTTCTTCGGACGTTCCTTCTATTTCTATAAAATCAACTATCTTTTGAATTGCATCTTCTGAAATTCCTATTTTTTGTAATTCTACAATTACCGCTTCTTTTCCTATTTTATCAATTTTATCTATTATTCTTAAAATCTCAACAGAAGCTTCTTTTTGCCCAATACCTTCAAACAATCCATTCAAAATCTTTCTATTATTAACTCTAATTGTAAAATCGCTAAATCCTAAATCTGTAAAAATAGAATAAATTACACTTGGAAGCTCTGCATCATTTATTAAATCTAACTCTCCATCCCCAATAATATCAATATCACATTGATAAAACTCACGGAATCTTCCCTTTTGTGTTCTTTCTCCCCTGTACACCTTTCCTATTTGATATCTTCTAAAAGGAAAACTTAAATTTCCATAGTTTTTTGCAACATATTTTGAAAGTGGTACAGTTAGGTCAAATCTTAAAGATAAATCTGTATCTCCTTTATTAAATCTGTAAATTTGTTTTTCTGTTTCACCACCTGCTTTTGCAAGCAAAACTTCTGATAATTCTACAATTGGTGTGTCTAGTGGTAAAAAACCAAATTTTTTATATGTATTTTCTATTTTTTCTCTCATTTGGTTAAACAATATCTGTTCATTTGGTAACAATTCCATAAATCCAGATAATGTTCTTGGTTCTGTTTTGGTCATATCTTTCATTCCTTTCTTTCCTGCCAGCAACCTCTGTTCCCATTGGCAGATTTATTATATTAGTTTTGGTTTCAACTCTAAGTAGATTGGTTTTTCGTCTTTTATTCTTGTGCTTACTCCATGTCCTGGGTATACTATTGTTTCATCTGGTAATTTCATTAATTTGTTTGTGATTGAATTCATTATATCTTCTCTGCTTGATGTTGGTAAGTCCGTTCTTCCCCAAGTTCCTCTAAATAGTGTGTCTCCTGAGAATAGACATTTTTCACTTTCGCAATAAAGTGATGTTCCTCCTTGTGTGTGTCCTGGTGTGTGGATTACTTTGAATTCTAAGTTTCCTAAATGTATTAAGTCTCCATCATCTATTCTAGAGTCCGCTTCTAACTCAATTTTTTCGTTTCTTATATATGGTGTTAAGTTTATGCTAGCATCGTTTAGCCCTTCTGCGTCACTTCTATGAATTAAGATTTTTCCACCACATTTTTGTTTTAGTTCTGGTACTCCAAATATGTGGTCTCCGTGGCAGTGGGTTAAATAAATATATTTTAGTTTTCCGCCTAATATTTTAATCATTTCTTCTAGTTTATCTACATCTCCTGCTGGGTCAATTATCATAATCTCTTTTGACTCTTCGTCAAATATTATATAACAGTTGGTTGGGTCTCCTACCCAAGTATTTATTTTTAGTTCTTTTAGTATCATTTGTTTTCCCCTTCTTTTTCCATTTGGTCACTATATAGATGTGTCCCTATTTGGACATAATGTCCAAGAAAGAAACGTCCCCAATTGGACAATTGGACATTATTTCTTTCTGTTTACCTCATATACGCTGTTTACTTTTCTAATAGCTTTTATTGCTTTGTTTAGCTCTGCTAGGTTTTCTACTTCTAGTGTTATATCTATTATTGCTATTTTCTCTTTTGTTATTTTTGTATTTACACCTTCGATTTTTGCCTTTGTTGTTCCTATTTCTCTTAATATATCTAGAAGTAGTCCTGTTCTGTCATTTGAACATATTTCTATGTCTGCTTTGTATGATGCTTTTTCTTCTTCGTACCATTCTACATCTATTAGTCTATTTTCTTCTGATAGTAATTCTCCAATGTTTGTACAGTCTTTTCTATGGACTGATACTCCTCTTCCTTTTGTTATGTATCCTACTATTTCGTCTCCTGGTAGTGGGTTACAGCATTTTGAGAGTTTTACTAAACAGTTGTCTATTCCTTTTACTATTATTCCTGCATTTGATGGCTTTGGTTTCTTAGCTTTTGCTATTGCTAGTTCTTGTATTTTTTCTTCTATGTTTTCTTCTTGATGTTCTTTTCTGTATTCTTGTAACATTCTTGCAATTACTTTTACTGATGAATTTGCTCCAAATCCGATTGCTGCGTACATTTCGTCTAAGTCTTTATATTTGTATTTATTTAGCATTGGTTCTAAATATTCTGGCTTAAATAAGTCACTGTGTGAAAAACCAATTCTTTTTAGTTCTTTTTCTATTAAGTCTTTTCCTTTTTCTATGTTCTCGGCTTTTTGCTCTTTTTTGAACCAGCTTTTTATTTTATTTTTTGCTGATGAGCTTTTTACAAATTTTAGCCAATCTCTACTTGGCCCTTTTGAATTTTCTGATGTTATTATTTCTACTATATCACCTGTTTTTAGCGGTGTTAATATTGGCATCATTTTACTGTTTATTTTACATCCTGTCATATGATGTCCTATTTCTGCATGTATGTTGTATGCAAAGTCTATTGGTGTTGAACCACTTGGTAATACTTTTATTGCTCCTTTTGGAGTGAATACGTATACTTCGTCTTCAAATAATTCTGTTTTTAATGTTTCCAAAAATTCTTGTGGGTCTTGCATATCTTTTTGCCATTCTAGTGTTTCACGTAGCCAAGCTAACTTGTCTTCTTCTACTTTTACTGCTTGTTTTTTTCCAAAGTAGCTTGCTTCTTTATATGCCCAGTGTGCTGCTATACCAAATTCAGCAATTCTGTGCATTTCCCAAGTACGAATTTGTACTTCAAATGGTGTTCCTTTTTCTCCAAGTAATGTTGTATGTATTGATTGGTACATATTTGGTTTTGGAACTGCTATATAGTCTTTAAATCTTCCTGGCATTGGACTATATAAATCGTGTACTACTCCTAATGCTGCATAACAGTCTTTTACTGATGTTACTAATATTCTAAGTGCAAATAAATCATATATTTGGTCTAGTGTTTTGTTGTCTCTTTTCATTTTACGATAGATACTATATAAATGTTTTGCTCTTCCTGTAACTTCTGCATCTATTTTTTGTTTTTTTAGCTCTACTCTTATGTCTTGCATTATTTTTTCAATAAATTTTAGTCTTTCTTCTCTTTTCTTGTTTATTCCTTCTACTAATTCGTGGAATTCTTCTGGATATAAATATTTAAATGCCAAATCTTCTAATTCCCATTTTATAGAGTATAAACCTAATCTGTTTGCAAGTGGTGCATATAATTCCATTGTCTCTTTTGCATTTGCTATTTGTCTGTCTCTTTTTAGGTGTTTTAAAGTTCTCATATTATGCAATCTATCTGCTAGTTTTATTATGATAACTCTAATGTCTTTTCCCATTGCAAGAAACATTTTTCTGTAATCTTCTACCTGTTGTTCTTCAACTGTTGCAAATGCTATGTTTCCTAATTTTGTAACACCTGCTACCATATCTGATATTTCTTCTCCAAATTCCCTTTTTATATCATTTTCTGTTGCATCTGTATCTTCTACAACATCGTGCAAAAGTGCCGCACAAATTGTACTTTCGTCTAGTCCTATATCTGCTAATATGTATGCAACATTTATTGGATGTATTATATATGGTTCACCTGATTTTCTGCGTTGGTCTCCATGATGTTCTACTGCATATTTATATGCTTTTTGTATTAGTTTTTGGTCTACTCTTCTTGAATGTTCTTTCCTTTTTGCAATTATATCTTGTATTGTTATGTCTTTTGTTTCTTGCATTGTTTACACCTCTTTCTATATCGATTTCATAATGTCTTTTATATTAATTTGTAAATTGTCTACTCCTCCAAAAGTATTTATTTCTAAAACTCCTGCAACATCTACTTTGTCGCCTATTAGGTATTCTTCTGCTAAATATCCTATATTAAACCCTATTGCATTTATTATATTATTGTTATTTTTTAATGTTAACTTTAAATGTTTTCCACCTGATAATGCTCTAATTGAATCTATTTTTAAATTTTTAAATGCAAATATTGGCATTTTATTTGCTTCTCCAAATGGCTCTAATTGTTTTATACTTTCCACCATTTCTTTATTTATTTCATTTAAATTTATTTTAGCATCAATGTTTATTATTGGAATGATTTGATCTATTTTATTTTCTGTTGCTATTTGTTCAAATTCTCTTTTAAATTCTTCTAAATTCTCTTTTTTCACAGTTATTCCAACAGCCATACTGTGACCACCAAATTTTTCTATAGTATCTAAACATTGCATTAACGCTTCATGTAGGTCAAAGCCTGGTATACTCCTTCCAGAGCCTTTACCTATTCCATCTTCTTCAAAACTTAATAATATACTTGGTTTAAAATACATATCTGTTATTTTTGAAGATACTATTCCTATTACTCCATGATGCCAGTTTTCTCCACCTACTATTATTGCTTTGTTTTCATTTAATTTTTCTTTTTCTATTTTCTCTATTGCATTTTCAAAAATTGCTTTTTCAGTTTCTTGTCTTTCTTTGTTGTGGTCATTCAATTTTTGTGTTAATTCATTTACCTCTTGAATATCTGTTGACAATAATAAGTCTAAAGCTTCTTTTGCTTTTCCCATTCTTCCACAAGCATTTATTCTAGGTGCTACACCAAATGAAATTGTATTAGAATCTATTTTTGTATATCCTGATGAATTAATTATAGACCTAAGTCCTATATTTTTTGTTTGTTTTACTAACATAAGACCAAGTTTAGCAATTACTCTATTCTCATCTACTAATGGTACTATGTCTGATATTGTTCCTACACATACGATATCTAAATATTTTAAATAAGCTTCTTCTTTCAAATCTAATTTTTTAGCTAGAGCCTGTGTTACCTTAAACACTACTCCTACTCCTGCTAATTCTCTAAATGGATATTTACTATCTTTTCTTTTATTATCTATAACTGCAACAGCATTTGGAAGCTCATTTCCTGGCTCGTGATGGTCTGTTACAATTGTTTCAATTCCTAATGAATTTGCATAATCTATTTCTTCTAATCCAGAAATTCCGCAATCAACTGTAATCATTAAATTACATCCGTCTTTAGCAATTTTATCAATCGCATTTTTATTTAATCCGTATCCTTCATCTAATCTGTTTGGAATATATACAGAAGTTTCTAAACCTATTTCCCTTAAAAAACTTTTCAAAACTGTTATACTTGTTATCCCATCAACATCATAATCTCCATAAATTGTAACCTTTTCTTTATTATCTATAGCCTTTATTATTCTTTGGACAGCAATATCCATATCAGCTATTAAAAATGGGTCATGAAAATCATTTCTTGTTGGATTTAAAAATAGTCTTATTTGTTCTTCTTCTGTTATCTCTCTATTAGATAGTATAGTTGCAAGTAAATCGTTTAATCCATACTTACTTTTTAACTCTTCTATTTTCTCTTGATTAGTTTCGTATATTTGCCATTTTTTGTTCATATTCCTCTCCTAATTTTCAATTTTCTACTATTTTATACTATTTTGCCATTTTTTTAAAGAGTTTTCGCACAATTTCACTAAAAAATCTTCAATTATCCAATTGGGTGTCCAATTGGGGACGTTTCTCTTTTGGACATTTTTTATGCAAAAAAATAAAGAGCAAACTTTTACATTTGCTCTTTATTTACAATTTATTCAACTTCTTTCTTCCATAATCCGTGTTTGTTGCAATATGCGTAGATAGTAGCTCCTTTTATATATGGAAATCTAACTTCTGCATCTTGCTCTGGATATAACTTTACAGTGATTTCTTTATTTTCTTTTACTAGACTAATCCATTCAATGAAGTGCTCTTTTTCCATTACATGATTTACTTTTACAAGTATTTCGTCTTCTATTTTTTCATATATAGGTACGTGTTTTTCGACTGCTGCATCTACTGAGTTTGGTATCATTTTTTCCATTTGCTCTCCACAGCATACTATTCCACAACCATTGCAGTTACAGTCTTCTATTACTTTTACTGTTGCTCCACATGATTTGCATTTTTTTATTGTTAATTCGTTTTTCATTTTTATCTCTCCTTTTTGTTTTTTTCTAGTATATCACTCTTTTTTTATTTTTACTAGTATAACAAATAATTATTTAAAAAAACTTCCTTTTTTCACTTGAATTTATTCTACTTTTAGTATAATATAGTATGGAAAGTAAAAGAGATTACTTTAAGGAGGAAAAAATGCCAAGAAAAACAAAAGAACAAACAGAAATAGAAAAAGAAGAAAACACAAGAAAACCAGCAAAAACTACTAAAAAAACAAGTAATGCAAAAACACCAGCTAAAAAATCAGAAACAAAGAAAACTTCTACCGCGAAGAAATCAACAACTAAGAGTTCCACTGCTAAAAAAAGTACAACTAAAAGTTCTACTACAAAGAAAACTGCAGCAAAAAAATCTACAAGTAGTAAAAAAACTACAACAAGAAAAAAAGTAGCCACAACTAAAGCAAAGCCAGAAAATGTTGAATATTACGACTTACCATATAGATATAATCAAACTGTCGTAAAAGTTTTAGCGCAAACTCCTAACACCCTATTTATTTATTGGGATATTTCAGATACAGATAGAAAAGCATTTGAAGAACAATATGGAGAAAACTTTTTTGAAACTACAAGACCAGTTTTAATTGTTAGAAATGATACTTTAGGATATAGTTTTGAGGTAGAAATTAATGACTTCGCAAATAGTTGGTATTTACACATTAATGATAGCAAATGTGATTACAAAATTGAACTTGGTAGACGCCCTATCACTAAAACAGAAAAAATAAATGTAGATTACATATATGTTTCAAGCTCTAATGAAATAGAAACTCCGAATGATAAAGTTCTATTTAATAAAGAACAAAAAATGGTTTATTTTAGAAATATAAAAACTGGAGTTCAAACTTCAAAAGAAGTAGCAACAGCTTCATTTATTAGAAATATGGGGAAAATTTATGATATTTATGATATAGACGTAAATAACAATAAAAATATCCTATCAAACCCATCATCTGGTAGCATCTATCAATAATTAACAAAGGAGAAATAAATATGCAAGAAAAAAAAGGATATGTAAGTTTTGTACTTCACGCCCATCTTCCATTTATCCACCACCCTGAAAGTGATGACTATTTAGAAGAATCTTGGCTATATGAAGCAATATCTGAAACATATATACCATTACTTACAAACTTTCAAAAACTAGTAGACGAAGGAGTAAAATTTAGAGTTACAATGTCAATGACTCCCCCTCTACTTTCAATGTTAGATAACAAACTATTACAAAGAAAATATATAAAATATCTAAAAAAACTAATTGAATTATCTGAGAAAGAAATAAAAAGAACAGCAGGTGACGAAAGGCTAAATAAACTTTCTCATTATTATTTTGACCGTTATTCTAATGACCTACATATATTTAAAGATGTTTACAAATGTAACTTGATTGAAGCATTTAAACACTTTCAAGATATTGGCGTATTAGAAATAATAACTTGTGGAGCAACACATGGATACTTTCCTATTCTATATGTTAACGAAAAAACTGTAAAGGCTCAAATTGCAGTTGGAGTCCAAACATATGAAAGATACTTTGGAAGAAAACCACGTGGTATCTGGCTTCCTGAATGTGGATATATTCCTGAAGCAGATAAATACTTAAAAGAATTTGGAATTGATTATATAATTACTGAAACACACGGAATTTTATATGCTAACCCTACTCCTGTATATGGCACAGCTGCACCAATTGTTTCACCTGAAGGTGTTGTAGCATTTGGGCGTGACTTAGAATCTTCAAGACAAGTATGGAGTTCAATTAATGGATATCCAGGTGACTTCAATTACAGAGAGTTTTATCGTGATATTGGATATGAAGCTGATTACGATTATATAAAACCATATATAGCACATAACGGAGTAAGAGTTCATACAGGTATTAAATATCATAGAATAACTGGAAAAACAGAATTTAAAGATTACTATAATATACAATGGGCAAAAGACTCTGCCGAAAAGCAAGCTGGTCACTTCTTAGACTCTAGAACAGCTCAAATAGGAAACCTAGCTGAATATA
This sequence comes from uncultured Clostridium sp., assembly GCA_947648905.1. Classification (GTDB taxonomy): domain Bacteria; phylum Bacillota; class Clostridia; order TANB77; family CAG-508; genus CAG-269. The sequence continues at coordinate 36,456 of CANSPP010000004.1, forward strand.
CAGAAAATCCTCCTATTATCTTGTGTCCTTATGACGCAGAACTTTATGGGCATTGGTGGTACGAAGGTCCATACTGGCTATATATTTTATTTAAGAAAATTTATTATGATGACTGTAACTTTGAATTGATAACACCATCAGAATATATCGACAAATACCCTAATATGCAAGTCGCTTCCCCTTGTCGCTCAAGTTGGGGCGCAAATGGATATAGCGAAGTTTGGCTAAACCAAACAAATGACTATGTTCATAGACACTTACATGTTGCAGGAGACAGAATGTGCGAATTAGCTTACCTTTATCCTAATGCAAAAGGATTAAAGAAAAAAGCATTAAACCAATGTGCAAGAGAACTTTTATTAGCACAAAGTAGTGATTGGCTATTTATTATTACAAATGGAACAATGGTCGACTATGCAAAGAAAAGAATTAAAGACCACATTGGAAGATTTACAAAATTGTATTATCAAATAAAAGAAGATAATATCGATGAAGACTTCTTGAAAGACATAAGCAAAAAAGATTGTGTCTTCCCTGATATAGATTATATGATTTATAGATAAAGAAAAAAGTAACTTATTCAAGATTTACTTACAATGTAAATTTTTGATTTAAGTTACTTTTATTTTTTACTTATAATTTTTAAACAAGCTACATTTTTTACCAAAGCAACATAGTATAGTGTATAAGTTTTGCACTTTTAGTAGATAATAATTATATTAGAGAGGAGTTTTTTGATGAAGTCATTATGTATAAAAACAAATAATTCAAATTCGCTTTCTTATCTACTAAATGAGTTAGACAATTTGGAATTAGACCAAATTTGCTTTTCCTGCAATAAATTTAAACATTACAAAAACATAATCATCCATTATACAGGAGAAAATGATAAATTATTTTTAGATAATATAAGTTCGATTTTATCTCTTTTAGTAATTGACGAATTTGATGAAATCTTTTTAAAAAAAGAAATTATACAAAATTATTTTTACTTTGATGCAAATGAAAGACAACAAATATTAGATTTATGTTTTGATATAATGGCAAACAACTTCTCTATAATTTTTGACCAAAAATTTAAAACCATATATAAATGCTTTTATGAATTTATATCAGAAAATAAAACCCTTGTATTTGACGGATTTCTAAATTTTAGAATAAAACCATATCTAAATATTTTGGATGAAATTGTCAATGAATCTGTAAATCAATTTGTAGTAGAAAAAGAATACTTAGAATTTATATCTTTATTAAGGCTTTATATAAACTCTCAAGATAGTAATTCTAATGTAGTACACATTATTTACTCGCAATCAGAATCAATTTTATTAGATGAAAATAAAGAAATAATTACAGTATCAGATAGTAGTTTTAAAGCAAAATATCTAAGTGATATTACTTTTTCTTCAAATGATTATACTTTAAACTCTCTATTGACTCTACTTCCGAAAAAGATATACATTCACTTAATAGACTTCTATGTTGACGAATTTATCACTACATTGCAAACCATATTTGAAAATCGTATTCAGATTTGCACTGATTGCAATATTTGTAATTTATATAAAAATTCAAGCAAAACAAAAAGCTAAGATCATTATGGGACATTTGGGGACGTTTCCTTTTTGTCCCAATTTTTAAGTGTTTTTAGGGACAGGGCAAAAAACATCATAATATTTAGGTGTTTTTTTACTCTGTCCCTAAAATGTATATTAATTTTATTGAATAGCATCTATTGCTTCTTCTAATCCTGGTAATAGAGCATTTGTTAAATCTTCGTTTCCAACAATTTTCCATTTACCATCTTCTTTTACAGCTTGTATATTTTTAGTTAAAGTTGTTGTTTGTACTTCTTCACTTTTTAATTCTTCTAGGAGATATTTATTTGATGTTTCTTCTGTCATACTTTCTCCACCAAATACTGCTTTGACTATTTTTTGTGAATAATTTGTCATTATTGTTTTAAAGTCTTTGTTTGTTACTTCTAATTCAATTGTCGCATTTTCGTTTTCTTCTGTTATATTTTTAATTTTCCAAGATAGTTTATCAAAAAGATATTTTTGTGCCTCTTCATTAAGTGAATCTTCTTCTATTGAATCTTCACCTGTCATAAATTCTTGTGCTTTTTCGAAATCTCCAGCTTTTAGATTTGTTAATAACCCATCTACTGATTTTTTAGGATTACTTGATGTAACCATTAATATTGTTAATATTACTACTACCGCAATTATTGCTACTACTGCTATTGCTGTTGTTATTAGTGATACTTTTTTTGTTTTTTGTTCCATTCTCACTCTCTCCTTTTTTATATTTATTATTATATTTCGATTATATATTAACGTTTGAGTTTTTGCAATATTTTTAAAGATTTTTTTAGCATTTTTGGGACAGAGATAAAATGTTTAAACTGCATTATTTATTCCGCGAGCAACTATTTGTGACATATTTTCTATTAAGTCGTCTATTTCTTTAGGTGTAACAATTAGATTGTAGTCCTTTGGAAGTAATGCTTCTCTTATCTCTTGATAATTATCCTCTTCTTTTAGTTTATTTAAATAATCATTTGATTTTGCTTCATCTTGTAGTTTTTCAATAAATAAGTCTAGGCTATCATTTACAAGTACTGCTGTTTCTACTACTGTTGGAATTCCGAATTGCTACTACTGGAATTCCCAATGTCTTCTCACTTATTTCACTTCTTGTGTTTCCTACTCCTGCACCTGGTACTATTCCTGTATCTGACAGTTGTATTGTGCTACTTATTCTTTCTATACTCCTTGATGCTAGAGCATCTATTACTATAACTAACTTTGGATTGATATTGTCTACAATTCCTTTTAGTATTTCTACTGTTTCTATTCCTGTTGTTCCTAGCACCCCTGGTGATATTGCACTTACCATTCTTGTTCCTTCTTCTACATATTGTGGTAAATAGTTTATTATATGTCTTGTTACTTCTATTTCATTTATTACTTTTGGTCCTAAACTATCTGGTGTTACATATATGTTTCCAAGACCTACTACTAGTATTTCTCCTTGTTTGTCTATATGTGCGTCTAAAACTTTTACTAATTGATTTGATAGTGTTTCTGCTGCTTTTTCTATTTCTTCTTCTTGTGCTATTTTTAATTGCTTTACATCTATGGTAATATAGTTTCCTACTGGTTTTCCTATTGCTTTTTCGCCATTTTCATTTGTGATTTTTACTGTTTCTACTTTTATGTTTTCGTTTATCTCTTCTTTGCTACTTTCTATTCCGTCAATTTCGTTTTCCAACTTGTTTGCTTTTTGGTATATGTCTCTTCTTTCTGATGCTAAATCTGTTCTAAAATTATACATAAAAATTCCACTCCTTTTAGCTTATTATTTGTGAAATTTTGTATATTTATTCAAAATGTTATTGAGATACAAAAAATAGTTGTGCAAGCAACTATTTTTTTACTTATTAATTACGATTTCTACACAAGCTGTGTACTTGTTTCCTGATTTCCAGATTTGCACCTCTCCATCAGGATAGCACTTTTTGCTTCGTGCCTTTAGTTTTCTTTCCAGCGCTTTCCGTGCTTTCTTTTCTGTATTTTCGGGTTCTGAAAAGAGTGTTTTACGATTTTCTTTTATTGTCATTCCCATTGTTGCTTTCTCCTTTATATTAATAAATGGATTTATCCTATCTTGCACTAGGTAAAATCTTATGTTTATATTATACCATATTATAAATGTTTTTTCAAGAATTTACCTGTATAGCTTCTTTCGTTGGTGCAAATTTGCTCTGGTGTACCAACTGCAACTACTTCTCCTCCAGCATCTCCACCTTCTGGTCCTAAGTCAATTATGTGGTCACAAGTTTTTATTAAGTCTAAATTATGTTCTATTACAATTATTGTATTTCCTGTATCGACTAGTCTTTGTAGTATATCAACTAGTCTATGAACATCTGCTATGTGTAGTCCAGTTGTTGGCTCGTCTAAAATATATAAAGTTTTTCCTGTTGCTCTTTTTGATAGTTCTGTTGCTAGTTTTACTCTTTGTGCTTCTCCTCCTGATAGTGTTGTTGAAGGTTGTCCTAGTTTTATATATCCTAGTCCTACATCGTATAGTGTTTGCATTTTTTGCTTTATTTTAGGTATTTTGTCAAAGAATTGTAACGCTTCTTCTACTGTCATATCTAATACATCTGCTATTGTTTTACCTTTATATTTTACTTCTAATGTTTCCCTGTTGTATCTTTTTCCTTTACATACTTCACAAGGTACATATATGTCTGGTAAAAAGTGCATTTCTATTTTGTGAACACCATCTCCATTACAACTTTCACATCTTCCACCAGATACGTTAAAACTGAATCTTCCTTTTTGATATCCACGCATTTTAGCTTCTTCTGTTGCTGCAAATATGTCTCTTATTAAGTCAAATACTCCTGTGTATGTTGCTGGATTTGAACGTGGAGTTCTTCCTATTGGTGATTGGTCTATATTTATTATTTTATCAATGTTTTGTAGTCCTTTTACACCTTTACATTTTCCTGGTTTTTCATTTGCTCCATTTAATTCTTTTGCTATTGTTTTGTATAAGACTTCATTTACTAATGTTGATTTTCCGTGAGCCTGATACTCCTGTTACACAGTTAAATAATCCTAGCGGAAATTTTACACTTACATTCTTTAGGTTGTTTTCTGTCGCTCCTTGTACTTCTATTACTTTTGATTTTACTTGTTTTCTTCTTTTTTTAGGTACTGCTATTTGTTTTCTTCCACTTAAATATTGTCCTGTAACTGAATTTTCTACTTGCTTGATTTCTTCTGCTGTTCCGTTGTGCCATTACTTTTCCACCATGTGTTCCTGCTCCTGGTCCAATATCTATTATTTGGTCTGCTGCATACATTGTGTCTTCATCATGTTCTACTACAAGTAGTGTATTTCCAAGGTCTCTTAGTTTTTTTAGTGTTGCTAATAATCTGTCGTTGTCTCTTTGATGTAATCCTATACTTGGTTCGTCTAATATATATAAAACACCTGTTAGTCCTGAACCTATTTGAGTTGCTAAACGTATTCTCTGAGCTTCTCCTCCTGATAGACTTCCTGCATTTCTTGATAGTGTTAAATATTCTAACCCTACATCGATTAAAAATTGCAATCTTTGGTCTATTTCTTTTAGTATTAGATCTGCTATCATTGCTTGTGTTTTGTTTAGTTCTAGTTTGTTTAAAAAGTCTTTTATTTTCTTTATTGACATCTCTGTTAATTCATTAATGTTTTTATCTCCGACTTTTATTGCTAGTATTTCTGGTTTTAGTCTTGCTCCATTACATACATGACAATGTGAATTTGTCATATACATTTCGTAGAAATCTCTCATTCCTTGTGATTTAGTTTCATTATGTCGTCTATCTAATGTTGGTAATACTCCTTCAAATGGTGCTTTGAATTTTCTTGTTCCTGCATAAGATGTATATTCAAATTCAATTTCTTCGTCACCTGTTCCATATAGTATTTTTTCCATAAACCAACGTGGTAAATCTTTTATCTTTTTGTTTTTTATTTCTACTCCATAGTGTTTTCCTATACTTTCAAAGTACATTTTTGCCATTGTGTCACCTTTTTTCATTGTGCTAGAGCCAAATGCTTTTATTCCATCATATAAAGTTTTGTTCTTATCTGGCACAATTAAGTCTTCATCCATTTTCATTAAGTAGCCTATTCCTGTACATTCTGGACAAGCACCAAATGGATTGTTAAATGAAAACATTCTTGGTGTTAATTCTGGAAAACTAAATCCACAGTCTGGACATGCATAATTACAGCTGTATAATATTGGCTTTTCTCCAATAACATCTATCAAAACCATATTATCTGCATATTTTAATGCTGTTTCCACTGATTCTGCTAGTCTACTTGTTATCTCTGGTTTAATTACCAATCTATCTACTATTAGTTCTATTTCGTGTTTTTTCTTTCTGTCTATTTCTATATCATCTGAAAGCTCATATACTTCGCCATCTATTCTAACTCTTACAAATCCATCTTTTTGATATCCTTCTAATTGTTTTGTATATTCACCTTTTCTTCTTCTTACTACTGGTGCTAATACTTGTATTTTTGTGCCTTCTGGTAAATTCATAATATTGTCTATTATTTGGTCTATGCTCTGTTTTTCTATTTTTTTATGGCAGTTTGGACAATATGGTGTTCCTATTCTTGCATATAGAAGACGTATGTAATCATATATTTCTGTTACTGTTCCTACTGTTGAACGTGGATTTTTTGATGTTGTTTTTTGGTCTATTGATATTGCTGGTGATAATCCATCAATTCTTTCTACATCTGGTTTTTCCATTAATCCTAAGAATTGTCTTGCATATGAAGATAGACTTTCTACATATCTTCTTTGTCCTTCAGCATATAGCGTATCAAAAGCTAAACTAGATTTTCCTGATCCTGATAATCCTGTTATTACTACTAGTTTGTCTCTTGGTATTTCTAAATTTATGTTCTTTAAATTATGTTCTTTTGCTCCTTTTATTGTTATTTTGTCATTCATTTTTTTCACCCCAAAACATTATACAATATTTCAAGATAAAAAACAAGAGTTTGGTTTACATTTTATACATTTTCTAGTTCTAATTCTTCGTTTTTTAGTTCTTCTAGTTCTTTTGCGGTTATTTTTGTCATACTGATTATTACATCATCTTTCATTTCTCTTCTTAACATTTCTTTTGCTATTTCTCTTATTGCTAGCCTTTTTCCTTTTTCCTGACCTATTTTTTGACCTATCTTTTCTCCACGTTTTATTCCTATTTCTTTTCCTTGCTTTATTCCCAACTCTTTTCCTTGCTTTATTCCTAACTCTTTTCCTTGTCTTATTCCCAACTCTTTTCCTTGTCTTATTCCTATAGATTCACCTTTTTTTATTGCAGTTTTTTCTTTATCTTTTACATATTCTACAAATAATTTTTCAAACATTAACATATTATCACTTTCTCCCTTCTTATTTAATTCTTCTATATATTCATCCGCTATATCTGGCAGTTCTTTTCTTATGAAGTTTGAATATGTAAGCATAATCTTTATATATTTTATTTCCTCATCTGTTAAATTCTTTTTTAGTAATCCTTTTAGTACTTTTTCAAAGTCTTCTTTTGTCTTTAGTTTTTCAAACAATAAAACTTTTGATAATCCTGTATTTTCTGTTATTAGTTTTTCTTTATTAATATTTTTTATATCTACTAAGTCATATTTAGGGTAATTTTGTGGTGGCACTTTATAAAATTTTTCTTGTGTATCATCAATTGTCAAAGGTGCTGTCCACTCTTTATTTCCTGTATATAGCACTATGGGAAATATTAATGGACTTTTATGCTTATTTTTCTTTCTTACGCTTCTAATTATTTCTACACAATATTCTGTCATTCTATTGGCCATATCATAATCTACTCTGCTTTGATGCTCTACTATTATAAATACATCCTTTTTTGAAATTTTATATATTATGTCTGACTCTCTTATTTTCATTCCTGATGTTACAAACTTTCTGTTGTATTTCTCTATGTCTTCTTCTTTTAGATTTTCAAACCCTAATCCCGATTCATACATTTTCAGAAATTCTAAAAATTCCTTTTTATCATCCAATATAATACGAAATATTTTATCTCTATATTGATGTATCTCTTTTTGATATTTTTCTTTTGCATCATTTAATGTATTTTTCATTGGAAAACCACGAGAATATTTCCAATAATCTACCATTGTGAATACTACCATTCATTCATCTCCTTTAAGTATAATTATTGTTTATTTATTTGTCAACATTTATTATTAGGTAAACATTGAGCTTTTTTTGTTTTTCCTTAATATCTCTCTTGTTTTCACCTTCTTTCGCATATTTTTTGTTTTTGTGGAATTTTTTCCGAATAAAATTTTTTTGAAAAAAAATTAGTAGCAATACTTAAATTCTGTATTGCTACTATATATTACTACTTTATTTCTAATTTTTCAAGACTTTTTTAAAATATTCCTACTATTTCTCCATTTTCGTCAATATCAATAGTTTCTGCTGCTGGAACTTTTGGTAGTCCCGGCATAGTCATTATTTTACCTGCTAAGACAACTATAAATCCTGCTCCTGATTTTAAGGCAACCTCTCTAACAGAGATATCAAAATCTTCTTTACATTCTAAGTTCTTTGCGTCATCTGAGAAAGAATATTGTGTTTTGGCTATACATATAGGCAGTTTTCCATAACCCATTTTCTCTATTTTTTCTATTTCTTCTATAGCTTCTTGAGAATAATTTACGCTTTTTGCACCATAAATTTTTGTTGCTACTTTTAAAATTTTGCTTTTTATAGAGTCTGCATCTTCATATATATATTTAAAACTTTCTTCCTCATTTACTAATTCTACTAGTTTTTGTGCTATGTCTGTTGCTCCTTCTCCGCCTTTTGCCCAACCTTCTACTAGGCTTAGCTGAACTTGTCTATCCTCAAGATTTTGTCTAATTTCCTTGATATCTTCTTCGCTATCATTTTCATATTTATTTAAAGCAACTATAACATTTAATCCAAATTTATTTTTTATATTGTCTATATGTCTATAAACGTTTTCCATTCCACCGTGATATTTTATCGCTTTTACAGTTGCAACTATAACTACTGCATCTGGCTTTAATCCTGTTTTTCTACATTTTATATCTAAGAATTTTTCTGCTCCTAAATCTGCTCCAAAGCCAGCTTCTGTTACTACATAATCTGCTAACTTTAACGCTGTTTTAGTTGCAATTACACTATTGCATCCATGTGCTATATTTGCAAATGGTCCGCCATGCACAATTGCTGGTGTATGTTCTAAAGTTTGTACTAAATTTGGTTTTATAGCATCTTTTAAAAGTACAGTCATTGCTCCTGCTGCATTCAATTGTTTTGCATATATTGGATTATCTTCTTCATCATATCCAACTATTATATTTTCTAGCCTTTGCTTTAAATCTTGCAAATTTTCTGCTAGGCATAATATTGCCATAATTTCAGAAGCTACACTTATATCAAATCCATCTTCTCTTGGAACTATTTTCTTTTCTCCTGATAATCCAGTTTGAACTTTTCTTAATTGTCTATCATTTAAGTCTACACACCTTTTCCAAGTTACTTTTTTGAATTTTAATTCATTCCCAAAATATATGTGATTATCAATTATACTTGATAATAAATTGTTTGCAGAAGTTATTGCGTGAATGTCTCCTGTAAAGTGAAGATTTATTTCTTCCATTGGTGCTATTTGAACTTTTCCTCCACCTGTCGCTCCACCTTTTATTCCAAAAACTGGCCCTAGTGATGGCTCCCTTAAAGCTAATATTGATTTCTTTCCAATTTTTTGTAATCCATCTGCTATTGCAATTGATATTGTAGTTTTTCCTTCTCCTAATGGTGTTGGTGTCATTGCTGTTACTAAAATTAGTTTTCCATCTGGTTTATCTGTATTTTTTTCAAATACGTTATTTGATATTTTTGCTTTGTATTTTCCATATAGTTCTAAATCTTCTTCTAGTATCCCTACTTTTTTTGCAATATCTTCTATTTTTTCTAATTTTGTATTTCTTGCTATTTCGATATCTGTCATTTAAACACTCTCCTTATCTAAACTATAATACCTGCAACAAACCCAATCAATGCTCCTACAAAAACCTGTATTGGAGTATGTCCTAATACTTCTACTAATTTTTCAGATACTTGTACGCCTGATAATCCTGGTGTTTCTATTAATTTGTTCAATAAAGTTGCTTGCTTTCCAGCTGCTCTTCTAACTCCACAAGCATCATACATTACTACAAACGCTAAAATTAATGATATTGCAAATATAGGTGTATCTACTCCTTCATATTTTCCAACTAATGTTGCTAATCCTGTCACTACAGCTGAGTGTGAACTTGGCATTCCTCCTGCTCCCATAATTCTTTTAAAATTAAATTTTTTTGTTGTTACTAAGTCATATATTAATTTGAATAATTGTATTCCAAACCACAAAAAAAATGGTACATATATATACTTATTTTGAACAAATCCTAATAAATCGTTCATATTTTCCCCTTTCATTTTTATGCAAAACTCTATACTTCAAAATCTTCTTCTGATATTTCTCCATCTTTGTTTACTAACATAGTTATTTTCTTTTCTGCCTCTTCTAATATTTTATTGCAAGATTTAGAAAGTTTTATACCTTCTTCAAATTTGGAAACAGAATCATCTAAATTTAAGTCTCCTTTTTCTAATTCTCCTACAATTTTTTCTAAAGCTTCTATTTGTTCTTCAAAATTCTTGCTCATTTTGTACTCCTTTTCATTTTTTCTAAGTAATTATTGCCTGTTTCTTACCATCTGCAAATTTAATATCCACTAAGTCATCTTTTTTTACATCATCTTTACTTTTTACAATTTTCCCATCTTTTTCTGTAATTGAATAACCTCTATATAATGTTTTAAGTGGACTAAGTGTATCTAGTTTAGCAATTAACTCTATATACCTTGATTTTTCTTGTTCTTTTTTTACATTTATTTTATTTTCCAATTGTTTGATATATGAGTCTACTTTTAAGTAGCTATCATTAACTTTTCTTAAAGGCTCTCTAAACACTGAACTTGCCCTACATTTTTCGTAACGCATTTTCATTAGTTCTACTTTTTTTAGTAATGCCATCTTTAATCTATCTTGATAAGCATATATTTTTCTTTGTAACTCATATATATCTGGAACTGCTAATTCTGCTGCAGCTGATGGTGTTGGTGCTCTTAAATCTGCTACAAAGTCTGCTATTGTAAAGTCTGTTTCGTGTCCTACTGCTGATATTACTGGTATTTTTGATTTATATATACTATGTGCAACAATTTCTTCATTAAATGGCCATAGGTCTTCTAAAGACCCTCCACCTCTTGCTATAATAAGAACATCTGCTAATTGGTTTTGGTTCATAAAATCAATACCTTCTGCAATTTTTTGTGCAGCGCCTTCACCTTGTACTGGTACTGGTAAAAGCCTAATATGTACATTTGGATTTCTCCTTGTTGATACATTTATTATATCTCTTATTACAGAACCTGTTTGTGATGTTAAAACCCCTATTACTTTTGGCGCCATAGGAATTTTTTGCTTGTTTGTTTCATCAAATAGTCCTTGTTCTTCTAGTCTTGCTTTTAACTCTTGGTATTTTGTATATAAGTCTCCTAAACCATCTTCTTCCATTGTTCTGGCATATATTTGATAAACTCCATCCCTTTCAAATACAGATACCCCTCCCAAAATCATAACTTTCATACCATCTTTTGGCATGAAAGTTAGTTTTTGAGCATAGGTCTTAAACATTATACATTTTATTAAAGAATTTTCGTCTTTTAGTGTAAAATACATATGACCTGTATAGTGATTTTTAAAATTTGATATTTCGCCTTTTATTAATATGTTGTTTAAATTTTCGTCTTCTGCAATTTTATCTTTTATATATCGATTTAAATCAGAAACTGTTATTGCTAAATTTGCATATTTCATTTTTAATCTTCCTTTTGTTCTTTTACAATACTTGCTAATATTCCATTAACAAAGTTTTTTGAACTATCTTCTCCGTATTTTTTTGCTAATTCTACTGCTTCATTTATAACTACTTTGAATGGTATTTCTTTGTATTTTATTTCATATATAGCAAGTTTTAATATTGATAAATCCATTTTAGAAATTCTTTCTATTTTCCAGTCAGCTTTTAGATTTTTTTCTATACTTTTGGTTATTTCCTCTTTGTTTTTTTCAATCCCTAAAATTGCATCTTTTATGTATTCTATTGCGTCCTTGTTTCTAATGTTATTACTTTCTAAATATAACTCTATTTGTTCTTCTAAATTTTCTTGTTTTTGTATTTCTAAACTATATATTATTTTGAATGCTTGCTCTCTTATCTCTGAACGATTCATTTTATTCCCCTTCTACATTTAAATCTACATTTTGTCGATAAAATTCTTTAATTTTGTTTTTACAAAGTCTTTATTGTTTTGTACATAATTTCCAACAAATGCTCCTAAAATTAGTACAACTATTGCTAATATTAAATCGTGTAATCTAGTAATTAATATTAGTATGGCAATTATAACTCCAATAATTGCTCCTTTATATTGGTTCCAAAAATCTTTAAATCCTCCCATTTTATCTCGTTCCTTTCTATTTCAACTTATAAAAGTTTTATGCTTCTTCTTGTTTTGGTTTTGGTGCAACTTTTTTAACTGTAATATTTACTTCTTTTACCTCTAAATCAGTTGCCATTTTTACTTTTTCTTTTATTTTAGCTTGAAGATTTGCTGATAAATCTTTTATTATTGCATCTGATGTTACTATTAAATTAACATACACTTTTACATTGTTTTCTTTGTCTAATTCTACTCTTGTTATTACATCTTCTGCACTTTGGAAGTTTAGTGCTACTGAGTTTACTAAGTTTTCGATTGTTTCTTTTGATATCATTAGTTTTCCACTTTCGTTTTCTAGTAAAACTCCTTGTCTTTCTTTTATTTCTGCTTTTGATGTTGGGTCAAAAAATATACATCTTATTGAAAGTAATATAAATACAACACTTACTCCTAGTACTATTTTACTTGATACTTCTCCTGCTATAATTTGATTTACTATTCCCCCTACTAATGATGTATCTAGCCATCCAAATACTAGTAGGCATAATATTATTGATAAAATCAACATAATGTTTGAATATATGATTAGTGTAAGTTTTTCTATAATTTTCATTTCCTTTTTTCTCCTTTTTCGTATTTCTTTTATTAATTTTTGTTTTAGTTGTTCTTTTAGTTTGCTGTTGTTTTAGTTTTCGCTATTTTCGCTTTCTTCATTTTGTTCTTCTTTTTTTGCTGTGTCTGTGTTAACACCTTGTACATGTACATTTACTTCTTCTACTTTTAGTCCTGTCATACTTTCTACTGCTTTTTTTACTCTTGTTTGAATTTCAAATGCTACATCTGGTATTCTTGTGCCATATTCTACTATGATGTTTACATCTATTTTTGTTTCTTTCTCTGCAACTTCTACTTTTATTCCTTTTGCTAAGTTTTTCTTTCCACTTAGTACTTCACTTATTCCTCCGGCAAATCCACCTGACATTCCAGCTACTCCTGGTACTTCTGATACTGCCACTCCTGCTATTACTGCTACAACATCATCTGATATTTTTATTCCATTGTCTTCTCCTTGTGTTGTTATTTCGTTTTCTAGCTCTACTATTTCTTCGTTTTTATTTTCTTCACTCATACTTATTCCTCCTTTTAAGTATTCTCATAAAAAAAGATATACTTATTTTTTCTTTTATAAGTATATCAATTTTTTCCTTTTTTTACAACTCTTTTCAGAAAAAAATCTTAATCTATTATGATTACATTTGGAAATTGACCAGATGAAGTTCTTACTTCTATTTTTGCCCCTTCAAAGTCCAAAAGTTTTTTGATGATATTTTTATCAAAAATCTCTCCTGGAGTAATAATTGGAATACCTGGGGGATAAACCCAAACATACTCTTTTGAAGCTTTTCCTTCCGCTTCTCTTATATCAATTACTTTTTCGTTTGTAGAAAAAATTGCCTCATTTATCCCCTTAGCTTTATCAGGAATTTCAACTATATAATTCGTTTCTTCATAATCCATAGAAGAAAGTTGTTTATCTATTTCTTGTAAAGCCTTTGCTAATCTTTCAAAGTTCTCTTTACTATCACAAATACTTGTCATTGCAATAATATAATTTATAGAACTCATTTCAACTTCAATTTTATAATTTTCTCTTAAAATTTTTGATAATTCTTTACCTGTTAAATTAGTTCCTTTGGTTATTACAACAATTTTGCCTTTATCATAAATAGTGTTTTTGTTAACAATGTTTCCTAGAATTCTTAATTTTTCTAATTTTTTTGTTTCTTTATAAAAACTTTCTAAATTATTTAAATAGGTTTCAAATAAATCTTTTCCTTGCTTTTCTAATATGTTCAGACATTCTTGAATAGAAGACATTAGTATATAAGAAGGACTACTTGTTTCAAATATTGCAAGTTGTGTTTTTATTTTATTTTCATTTATAAATTCACCTTTTATATGCATAATTGCAGTTTGAGTTAATGCTGGCAATGTCTTGTGCAAGCTTTGTATTACAATATCCGCGCCAGCGTTTAATGCTTCATATTGTCTTAATCCATCAATGAAATTAAGATGTGCTCCATGTGCTTCATCTACTAATACTGGTATTGAGTATTCATGTGCCATTTTAACAATTTCGCTTATATTGCTAATTATTCCTTCATATGTTGGTGAAGTAATAACTATTAGTTTGATGTCTTTGTTTTGTTCTATCTTTTTTTGCACTTCTTTTACAGATATTTCTTCTTCTATTCCATATTTATTTATATTAGGTTTTAGATAAATAGGTTCTAAACAATTCAATTCTATTGCATTATATACAGATTTATGGCAATTTCTTGCAACTAATATTTTGTCTCCTGATTTAACCACTGCTCTTATTCCTGCTAAAATTCCACAAGTACTTCCATTTACTAGTATAAAACTTCTTTTACTGTTATAAAGCCTTTTTGCTTTTTCTTCAATTTCTTTTATTACACCTTGTGGATTATGTAAGTCGTCAAAACCGTCTATCTCTGTTATGTCAATGTTGTATGGAAGTTTATTTCCTAACATTTTTGTGTTTCTTTTATGTCCTGGCATATGCATTGGGCAATAGTTTTGTTTATTATAACTTTCTAATTTATTATATAAATCTTCCATTTTTCTTTCCCTTTCTTGCTTTTAGCAAGTTGCTAACATTTCATCTTCTTCCATTGCTTCTGCTATTTTTACCATAATTGCACATTCAATTCTCTTTTTAAATAATTTACAACCATATTCATATACATTATTTATATCTCCTGTTGCGTGATATGCATTTGCTGAACATCCACCGCTACAATATAATTTTGCCCAACAGTCTTTACATTCTTTTCTTGAATATGCATTGCATAGTTTAAAGTTATCTCTTACTTCTGTGTTTGTTACTCCATCATCTACATTTCCCATTAAGAACTTTTTATCTCCAACAAATTGATGGCATGGATAGAAATCCCCTGATGGTGTTACTGCTAAGTATTCTGTTCCTGAACCACATCCTGTTATTCTTTTATAGATGCATGGTCCTGCTGATAGGTCTATCATATAGTGATAGAATGTAAATGGATTCCCTTGTTTTTTTCTTTTTATCATTTCTTTTGCTAGTATTTCATATTGTTCATAGATTTTATCCAAGTCTTCTTCTTTTAATCCATATTCCGCATCTGGACTTGATACTACTGGTTCCATTGATAGTTCTGTAAATCCTAAGTCTGCCATATGAAATATGTCATTTGTAAAATCTAGGTTATTTCTTGTAAATGTCCCTCTCATATAGTATTCTTTGTTTCCCCTTTTTTCTACAAAGTTCTTGAATTTTGGAACTATTACATCATAACTTCCGTCTCCATTTAATTTTTTTCTTAATCTGTCATGTACTTCTTTTCTTCCATCAAGACTTAATACTACATTGTTCATTTCTTTATTTAAAAAGTCAATTACGTCATCATCTAAAAGTACTCCATTTGTTGTTAATGTAAATCTGAAATGTTTTCCAGCATCTTTTTCAATGCTTCTTGCATATTCTACTAATTGTTTCACTACTTCAAAATTCACTAATGGCTCTCCACCAAAGAAGTCTACTTCTAAGTTTTTTCTTGTTCCTGAGTTTTTAACTAGAAAATCTAATGCTTTTTTTCCAACCTCAAAACTCATTAAAGCATCTTCACCGTGATATTTTCCTTGTCCTGCAAAACAATATTCACAGTTTAAATTACAAGTATGTGCTATATGTAAGCATAGTGCTTTTACTACTGTATCTCTTTTCTTTAAGTCTAAGTTTTTGTTCTCAAAGATATCTTTTGTAAATAGTTTCCCCTCTTTTTTTAGGTTTTCTATTTCTTCAAAAGTTTCTTCTATGTCTTTTTCTGTTATTTCATTATATTTTTCTTGCATTTTTTTCTTTATTTCTTGCTTGTCTGTGTTTTCGTATAATTCAATAATATCATAGCTTAAATCATCTACGCAATGTACTGCTCCGCTGTATGTATCTAATACTATGTTAAATCCGTTTAATTTGTATTGATGTATCATATTTATTACCCCTTTTTTTCAAAATAAATTGCCGTTCCAAATTGTTCTATTTGGCGCCCGGCAATTCTTTTGTTTTTTATTTAATTATTTGTTTGCGTTTTCGCATTTTTGGTTTGCTACACCGCATGATGTTTTACAAGCTGATTGGCAAGATGTTTGGCATTCTCCACATCCACCGTTTTTTTCGCTTTCTTCTAAATTTCTTGTTTTTATTGTTACTATTCTTTTCATTTCATTTCCTCCTAAATTTCATCATCTTTATTATTTTACCACGAATTGGCATTACTGTCAATCTATTCAAACATTTCAAACTCATTTATTTGATTTCCTCTTAAAAAATCTCCTATTGGCATTCTTTTTGCATTTTCGCCTTGAATTTCTAAAACTTTAATAATTCCATCTTTTGCTTTTATAAATAGACCCTTCTTTTGATTAGAAACTATAACAGTACCATTTTTAAATTTTTCTATATCATCTATCATCATTTCTTCTTTTGTTGTAATTGCAACTTTCCAGAATTTAATTTTCTTTCCATTTAAGAATGTATATGCTCCCATAATTGGGTTTAAGCCTCTTACTAAATTCTTAATTTCACTTGCACTTTTCACGTCCCAATCAATTTTTGCCATTTGTTTATCTAGCATAGGTGCCATTGTAAAATCTTCACTTTGTTTTGTTCTTGGAGCTGTTCCATCTTCTATTTGTTGCAATGTTTTTACCAATAGTTCTCCACCTATTTTAGAAAGTCTATCCCATAATTCTCCTGTTGTCTCATCTTCGCCTATTTCAACTTCTTGTTTCAAAATCATATCTCCTGTATCCATTCCCACGTCCATATACATAGTTGTAATGCCTGTTTTCTTATCTCCATTTAAAACTGCCCATTGAATTGGCGCAGCCCCTCTATATTGTGGAAGTAGTGAGCCATGTACATTTATACATCCTAATTTTGGTATTTCTAAAAGCTCTTTTGGTAAAATCTTTCCATATGCTACAACACATATCACATCTGGTTCTAGTGCTTTTATTTCTTCTATAAATTCCAAATTATTTCTTACCTTTATCGGTTGATATACTTTTAAACCTATTTCTTCTGCAAATTGCTTAACAGGAGAAGCTATCATCTTCATCCCACGCCCCTTTGGCTTATCAGGATTAGTTACAACTCCTAATATTTCATATTTTGCATTATATACTGCTTCTAAGCTTTCTTTCGCAAAATCAGGTGTTCCCATAAATAATATTTTCATATTCAAACATTCCTTTCTGTGCCATTGGGGACAGACCTTTTTGGCACATTAGCAATTTTCTATTTTTCTGGTTCTACATATTCTAATGTACCTGGCAAAATTTTGTCTATAAATACTTCTCCATTTAAGTGGTCTGTTTCGTGGCAAATTGCTTGCGCTAGCAATTCTTTTGCTTTTATTTTCATTCTTTTACCAGTTCTATCAGTATATTCAGCAACTACCTCTGCTGGTCTTATTACCTTTGCAAATTGGTTTGGAAAACTTAGACATCCTTCATCTACTTCTTGCTGTCCTTTTGTTTTTAAGATTACTGGATTTATCATTACAATTGGTCCTTTATCATCATACATATCAAGCACTATAACTCTTTTTAGTACCCCAACTTGTACTGCTGCTAGACCTAAGCCATTATATTTATGCATTGTTTCTATCATATCATCAATTAAAGTTTGTAATTTGTCGTCAATTACTTCTACTTCTCTTGATTTCTTTTTTAGTATTTCGTCTTTTTGATATCTTAAATTTCTAATAGCCATTTTATTATTTTCCTTCCTTATTTTTTAATATTTGGGACAAAAAAGAAACGTCCCAAAATGTCCCTTATGACATATTGTTTGGATTTACATCTATTGTTATTCTTGTTGTTTTTAAGTCTTTTTCATATATTTCCTTCAAGGCTTTGTTTAGTATTTGATTTGCTTCGTTGTTCATTTTCCCTTTTATTATTATTCTCCATCTATATCTATTTTGTATTTTGTCTATTGGTGATGGCATTGGTGCAAATACTTTGAATTCTTCATTTAGCCTTGTTTTTAGTTTTTGATATATGTTATTGCTTTGGATTTTTATGTCATTTTCGTTTAAACTGTTAAATCCAATTACTATTATATCGCAAAATGGCGGATATTTCAACTGTTTTCTTAGTGCTATTTCTGTTTCGTAAAACATATCATAGTTTTGTTTTCTTGCACATTGTATACTAAAGTTTTCTGGGTTATAACTTTGTATTACTACTTTTCCTGGTAGATTTTCTCTACCAGCTCGTCCGTGCTACTTGTGTTAGTATTTGGAATGTTCTTTCATTTGCTCTATAATCATCAATATTTAAGGAACTGTCTGCTGCTACAACTCCTACTAATGTTACATTTGGAAAGTGATGTCCTTTTACTACCATTTGTGTTCCTATTAGTATGTCTATATTCTCATTTTTGAATTTATTTAGAATTTGCTCGTGTGAATTCTTCTTTGTTACTGTATCTATATCCATTCTGATTGTTTTTGCTTCAGGAAATTGTTTTAGGATTTCTTGTTCTAATCTTTGTGTTCCTGTTCCAAAATATCTGATTTTTTCACTTCCACATTCTGGGCAAATAGTTACTAAATCTTCTTCATATCCACAATAGTGACATTTCAATTTTCTTTCATAGCTGTGATATGTAAGGCTTATGTCACAGTTTTTGCATTTTACAGTATAACCACAATCTCTACACATTATGAATGTTGAGTATCCTCTTCTATTTAGGAATAAGATTGTTTGTCTTTTTTGCTCTAAATTTTTTTCTATTTCTTGATATAAACTTCTACTAAACATCGAACGGTTTCCATTTGCCAGTTCTTGCTTTAAATCAACTACTTCGACTTCTGGCAATGATGAATTATTTGCTCTTTTTGTTAATTCTAATAATTCTATTTCCCCCAATTCTCTTGCTTTGTAATATGTATTAATATCAGGTGTTGCACTCCCTAGTAATAATGGGCAATTATTTTGTTTCGCTATATATTTTGCAACTTGCTTTGCATCATATTTTGGATTTGATTCTGATTTATATGAACTGTCATGTTCTTCATCAATTATTATTATTCCTAAATTTTGTATTGGCGCAAATATTGCTGACCTTGCACCTATTATTATATTTGCTTTTCCCTCTCTTATTTTATTCCATTCATCATATCTTTCACCTATTGAAAGTTTACTATGTAATACTGCTATTTTTTCTTTTCCAAATCTTGATATAAATCTATCTAGCATTTGTGGTGTTAACGATATCTCTGGGACTAGCACTATTGCTGTTTTCTTTATTTCAATTACTTTTTGTATTAATTGCAAATATACTTCTGTTTTTCCGTGACCCTGTTACCCCATATAACAAGAAGCTTTTATACATATTTTTATCTATTGCTTGCTCTACCTTTTTATATGCTTGTTCTTGCTCTTCTGTTAATTTTAAATTACTTGTTTTATCTAAGACTTTATCTTTTAATGGCTCTCTTTCTATTTTTTTTGATATAATTTCTAAATATCCGTTTTTTACCAATGTATTTACTATTGCTCTTGAACAATCTGTAAGCATTTCTATTTCTGGTATTGTTACACCTTCATTATCTTTTACAAATTTTATTACTTTTTTATGTTTTTCAGATTTTATTTTATTTGTCTCTATATCAAACTCTATTTCTTCAATATCTTTTTTTAAATAAACTGCATTAATCGTTTTATCTTGGACCTTAGTCACTTTAGTTCTAGTTCCAGGAGTCAACATAAGTTTTATGCAATCTGACACATTACCAAAATATCTTTTAGCCATCCATCTAGCTAATTCAATTTGTTTATCTGTCAAACTATCTTCAATTTTTGCTATTTCTTTTACTTCATATTCTGACTTTTCTTTGATAGCTACTACAAAGGCTTGTTCTAGGTTTCCACCTTTACCAAATGGAACTAAAACCTTACTTCCAATTAAAATAAGGTCTTCTAATTCCTTTGGTATTTCATAATCAAAGGTTCTATTTAATTTCTTTGCTGTTCTATTTATAATTACTTCTGCTATCATTTTTTCTCCTTTGAATTTCCTGCCATTGGGGACGGACCTTTTTGGCAGATTTATGCCATTAAGGTCCGTCCCCAGTGGCAGATTTGTAATTCTAAAAAACGAGATTTATTCTATCTCGTTTTTTAAAATCGCTATGACAATTTGAACTGTTTTTTCTAAATTGTCATTTTTTATTACATAGTCATATAAGTTGATTTTTGATTCTTCATAATCAAATCTACTTAAACGTAAACGGATTTCTGCTGGACTTGGCTTGTCTATTCTAGATTGTAATCTTTTTTCTAATTCTTCTTTTGGAACTCTTAGAAATATAGTTACAACTTTTGTGTCTGCTTTTAATAAGTCTTGTAAATGTTCTGTTCCATTAACGTCGATGTCTTTTACAATAATTTTTCCACTTTTGATTTTTTCGTTTAATAGTTTTCTTGATGTTCCATAGTAGTTATTATGATGTACGTCATATTCGTAGAATTCTCCATCTTCTATCATTTTTTCAAATTCTTCTCTAGTTACAAAGTTATATGTTTCGCCTTCTACATCTCCCTCACGTTTTGGTCTAGATGTGTAAGATGGTAGAGTTTCTACATTTTCTAACCTTTTTATTAATTCTTTTTTTATTGTGTCTTTTCCTGCTCCTGCTACTCCAGATAATATTACTAACATACTATTTCTACCTTCCCCTCTGCTATTTCATTTGCTGCTATTGTAACTGGTGACTCATCCTTTATATCTTTTTTTGTTTCTGCTCCTGCTGCTATTTGTCTTGCACGTCTTGCTGTTGCTATTACTAATTCATATCTATTGTTTGCTTTTGTTAATAATTCTGAAACGCTTGGTTTTACCATCATTTCTTATCACTCTCCTTTTCTTTTATTTTTATGCTTGTTTGCCTATTTCATCTTGCACTACTGTTTTGTCAATTGCTATTGTTTTATCAATTCTTCCCCCTACTGTTTCTGGTTGAACTGCTGATAATATAATATGTCCTGAATCCATAATTAGTACTGCTCTTGTTCTTCTTCCATATGTTGCGTCTACTGCTGTTTTGTCATCTTTTGCTTCTTGAATTAGTCTTTTGATTGGCGCTGATTCTGGGCTTACTATTGCAACTATTCTTTCTGCTGAAACAATATTTCCAAATCCAATGTTTACTAATTGCATAAAATCAATCCTTTCTATTCTATATTTTGTACTTGTTCTCTTATGTTTTCTATTTGTGTTTTTAGGTCTATAACTCTATTCGTTATGTCTAAATCGTTTGCCTTTGATCCAATTGTGTTTGTTTCTCTATTCATTTCTTGAATTATGAAATCTAATTTTTTTCCTATTGGTTCATTTGAATTGATTAAATTATGAAATTGTGAAATATGACTGTTTAGTCTTGTTACTTCTTCTTCTACTGAACATTTATCAGCATATATTACAACTTCTTGTGCTAACCTTGCTTGGTCTATTTCTTGTCCTTTTAGTATTTGTTTTAATCTTTCTTCTAATTTTACTATATATTCTTCAATAAGTCCAGTAGAAAGTTTAGATATTTCTTGAACTTTTTCTTGTATGTAGTCAATTCTTGCTGATATATCTTCTGCCATCTTTATTCCTTCTACTTGTCTCATTTGAATTAAATTATCTATTGCAATCTTTAATACTTCTAAAATCTCATTTTTTATTGTTTCGTCATCTTGACTATTTTCTATATTTAATACGTCTGGATATCTTGCTATATCATTTACTTGGATATCTGCTAGTATATTTTCACTTTCAGCTAATTTTTTTAGTTCTTTAATATATGCAGATGCTAGTTCAGTATTTATTTTTATTTCTCTTCCTTCTAATGAGTTATTATCAAAAGTTATAAATACGTCTACTTTTCCTCTTTTTATTTTATTTCCTATTTCTTTTTTTATTGGTTCTTCTAAGTAACTAAGTTGTCTTGGCATTTTTACTGATATATCTAAATATCTGTGGTTTACTGTTTTTATTTCTATTTGATAGCTTCTATCGTTTTTTGTTAGATTGGCTTTTCCATATCCAGTCATACTTTTAATCATTTTCTTTTACCTCTTCTTTTTTTGCTTTGCTTGTCGTTCTTTTTGCCGTTGTTGCTTTTCGTGTGCTCGTTTTAGCTGTTGAACTAGCTGTTCCTGCTTTTTTTGTAGTTGCTGATTTTGCTGTTTTCTTTTTTGTTGTATCTGTAGTTGTTTTAGTCTTTGTAGCTGTCTTCTTAGTTGTTCCTGTAGTTGTTTTAGCCTTTGTAGATGTCTTCTTAGTTGTTCCTGTAGTTGTTTTTGCCTTTGTAGGTGCCTTTTTAGTTGTTCCTGTAGTTGTTTTAGCTTTTGTAGATGTCTTTTTTGCTGGCTTTTTGTTTATTGACTTTTCTTCTAGTTTCTTCTTACTTTGCTTGTTCTCTTCTACTTTTTCTTCTTTTTCTTCTTCTCTCTTTTTAGCTTCTTTTTTTACTGGTTCATCTTCTTTTACAATATCTGCTATATCGCTTAGTCCTTTTAGGTATTCTCTCTTTTCTCTAGTATATACTACTATTCCTTTTATTATATAGTAAACAGAAGTAACTATAGCTGATATAAATAAGTATTTTTTCAAGTCATATTTAAATAAGTTTACAATATGCATAATTGATAAAGAATGTATTGATAATACTAAAAATTCAATTCCTGTTATTGCTTTTTTTCCATTATCTTGTTTATACGCTAGCTCTAATATTAATATTCCTATTGCTAAAAATGCTCCTGCAAAAATTTTAATATCTTCTGCCAATCTATCCACATTCATTTTTGTAGTTGCATAGGCTAAAATCAAAAAATAACATATAATTCCAATTGCTTTTAATACATTTTTTAATATTGTTTTCATTTTTTCCTCCTAATTCTCCAGTTCATACATTATTACACTTAAAACATTCAATGCTACTGTTTCTGTTCTTAGAATTCTTTTCCCTAATGTTATTGCTTTTGCACCATTTCCGTGTTAGCAAATTGACTTCTTCTTCATCAATTCCACCTTCTGGTCCAATTATAATTGCAATTTTTATCTCTTCACTTTTATATTTTTCTTTCAGTTTCTTTAGTTCTTCTTTTATAGTTATTTCTTTCTCATTTTCATAAGCTACTAATACTATATCATATTCTTCTAGTAAATTACAAATATTTTTGACATTTATTAAAGATTTTATTTTTGGAATTATGTTTCTTCCACACTGTTTTGCTGCAACTTCTGAAATCTTTTGCCATCTATCAATTTTTTTATTTGCATCTTTACCATTTAATTTTACTATACAACGTTTCATTTCTATTGGAATTATTTCATACACACCTAACTCAACTGATTTTTGAATTATCAATTCCATCTTATCTGCTTTTGGCAAACCTTGCATAATAGTTACTTTTACATTTGACTCTGTCGTTGTCTCTAATTCGTTCTTTATTGTGCAATTTATTTTACTTTCTTCAAAACTATCTATCACACATAAATAATCTTTACCACTTGTTGCATTACAAATTATTATTTCATCTCCTATTGCTTTTCTTAACACATTTCTAATATGTTTTACATCTTGCCCTATTATTTCTATTTCTTTATCTTTTACTTGTTTTTCTGTTACAAAAAATTTTGGCATATTTTTCTCCTTTTGTCCAATTGGGGACGTTTCTTTCCTGTACATTTTGTCCAATTGGGGACGTTTCTTTCTTGGACATTTTGACATATCTCTCTTTTTGGTAATCTTGTAAAATTATACCATATTTTTTTCTTTTTTTCTACAAAAAAAAGAAATTATATTAGGTTTTATCCTAAATATAATTTCTTTTTGTATTTACACTTTATTTTAAATATTAATAATTCTCTGCTTTTATTTCAAAGAATGATTTTGGGTGTGCACATACTGGGCATACTTCTGGTGCTGCTTTTCCTATTACTATGTGTCCGCAGTTTCTACATTTCCAAATTCTATCTCCATCTCTGCTGAATACTAGTCCATCTTCTACGTTTTCTAATAATTTTTTATATCTTTCTTCATGTTCTTTTTCTATTTTTCCAACAGCTTCGAATAAATATGCTATGTGGTCAAATCCTTCTTCTTTAGCTTCTTTTGCCATTCTGTCATACATATCTGTCCATTCATAGTTTTCTCCTTCTGCTGCAGCTGCTAAGTTTTCTGCTGTTGATTTTATTTCTCCACCTTGTAATAGTTTGAACCATAGTTTTGCGTGTTCTTTTTCGTTATCTGCTGTTTCTTGGAATATTGCTGCTATTTGCTCATATCCTTCCTTTTTTGCTTTGCTTGCAAAGTATGTGTATTTATTTCTTGCTTGTGATTCACCAGCAAATGCTTCCATTAAATTTTTCTCTGTTTTACTTCCTTTTAATTCCATTATGTTTTCCTCCTTTAAATTTTAATCGTATTTATTCTATATTATTAATTTTCAATTGTCAATCCATTTTTCGAAAAAAAACAGTTGCTTATTTACAACTGTTTTTTGATAAACCAACGCTTTTATTTGATAGGGTACTTGATTTTTCCATTTTTGCACTCATACTTGAGTTTTTGATTGGACAATATAACTATTTTCCCGTTTTTGCACTCATATTTGAGTTTTTTAGGCATTGTAGCATTTCCCTCTTCAGATAATTTTAGCGTATTGTTGTTCAACATATGTTACCTCCCGTGCATTTGCACTCTTTCTATGTTTCACATCTTCTTGTAAAGAAGTATCTATGCATTGCCTTTAGGCTTAGCATACTTATATTGTAGCATATGTTTACATATTTTTCAAGCAACATGTCGTATTTCTTCATTTTTTGATATATTTTTAATTTTCTATTAGTCTTTTAGTTTCCTTAGCAATCATCAGTTCTTCATTTGTAGGAACTACAAACACTTTTACCTTTGAATCAGCTTTAGAAATCATTTTTTCTTCGCCTCTCATATTATTTGCGTCAACATCTAAATCTATACCCATAAATTGTAATTTCTCACAAATTCCTTTTCTGATATTAATTTGATTTTCTCCAACTCCACCAGTAAATACGATATAATCTACTCCATTCATTGCAGTTGCATATTTTGCTATATAACTTGCAACTGAATATTTAAAGTTTTCCATAGCAATTGCAGCTCTTTCATTTCCTTCATTTGCTGCTGATTCTATTACTCTAAAATCTGGTGCTAATCCTGAAATTCCTGAAACTCCTGATTTCTTATTTAGTATGTCTTCCATCTCTCCTGCTGTAATTCCCTCTTTTTTCATTATATATGTTAACACTGATGGATCCATATCTCCACTTCTTGTAACCATTGGAATTCCGCCAAGTGGTGTTAATCCCATACTTGTATCTATTGATTTTCCAAATTTTACTGCACATATACTAGACCCTTGACCTAAATGGCAAGTTACTATTTTTAAGTCTTCTACGTTTTTATTTTCAATTTCAGCTAATCTTTCTGATACATATTGATGTGATGTTCCGTGGAAACCATATTTTCTTATTCCATATTTTTCATAATATTCATATGGAATTGGGTAAATATAGTTTTCTTTTGGCATTGTTTGATGGAATGTTGTATCAAATACTGCTGCCATTGGTTTTCCTGGCATTACTTTTTTACAAGCTTCAATTCCTAGTATTCCTGCTGGATTGTGTAATGGAGCAAATTCTTTACATTCATCCATTTTTGCAACCACTTCATCTGTAATTATTGCTGAATTTTTAAATGCTTCTCCTCCGTGAACTGCTCTGTGCCCAATTGCTTCTATTTCGTCTAAACTGTCAATTACTTTGTATTCTGGATTTGTGAATTGTGTTAGTGTAAATTCTATTGCTTCTTTGTGGTCATATGCTGGTTTTTGTATTTCCACTTTCTTTCCTTGTGCTTTATGTGTAATAAAAGCTTCTGCTTCTCCTATTCTTTCATATTTTCCAGAAGCTAGAACTTCTTCTGTCTCCATATTGATTAATTGATATTTTAGTGATGAACTACCACAATTTAAAACTAATATTTTCATTTTTTATTTTCCTTTCTAATTTAATTCTTAGGTGTTTTTAGGTATGTCCCAAAAACATCCAAAGTACCTTACAAGTGTTTCATTGTTTCCCTTGCAATCATTAATTCTTCATTTGTAGGAATTACATAAACATCTATCTTTGAGTTTTCAGTTGATATTTTTCCTTCTACCCCTTTGTATGCTTGATTTATGTCTTTATCTAATTCAACTCCAAAAACCGTTAATTTATCGCAAATTGCTTGTCTTGAGTCTTGACCTTTTTCGCCAACACCTGCTGTGAAAGATATTACATCTACTCCATTCATAGCTACCATACATTTTGCAATAAAACTTGCAGCTGTGTTATGGAAGATTTCTAAGGCTAATTTTGATTTTTCGTCACCTGAATTTGCTTCTTCTTCGATATCTCTAAAGTCTACTGATATGCAAGAAACTCCATATGCACCTGATTCTTTATTTAGTATGTTTTCCATTTGACCTGCTGTCAAATTTTCTTTTTGCATAATATATGTTTCAACAGATGGGTCTAAATCTCCGCTTCTTGTTCCCATAACTATTCCACCAAGTGGGGTTAATCCCATACTTGTTTCAACTGATTTTCCATTTTCGATAGCACATATGCTTGCTCCTTGACCCAAATGGCAACTTATAATTTTTAAATCTTTTACGTCTTTTCCAAGTAATTCTGCCGTTCTTAGTGCTACATATTGATGTGATGTCCCATGAAATCCATATTTTCTTACTCCATATTTTTCATAATATTCATATGGTATTGGATAAATATATCTTTCTTTTGGTAAAGTTTGATGGAACGCTGTGTCAAATATTGCTACCATTTTCATATTAGGTACAATTTTCTTACAAGCTTCTATTCCTAGTATCGCTGCTGGATTATGTAATGGTGCTAGATCTATACATTGTTTTATTTCTTCTATTACTTCATCTGTTATAACAACTGAATCCGAGAATTTTTCTCCTCCGTGTACAACTCTATGGCCAATTCCACTTAGTTCTTCTAGGCTTTTTATAACTCCATATTGTTCGTGAACAAGTCTGCTTAGCACAAATTCTATTGCTTGCTCGTGATTTTTTGCTTGATGCTCAAATTTACGTTTTTCACCATTTACTTTGTGTGTTAAGAATGAGTTTGGTTGACCAATTCTCTCAAAGTATCCTTTTACTAGCATTTCTTCTGTTTCCATATCAATAACTTGATATTTTAATGATGAGCTTCCTGAGTTTAAAACTAAAATTTTCATAGAAATTCATTCCTTTCTTGCTTTGGTTATAAAGCATACATTTGTTATATATATTTTAAATATTTTGTGCTTGAACAGCTGTTATTGCTATAACTCCTGCTATGTCTTCGGAACTAGCTCCTCTCGATAAGTCATTTACTGGTCTTGCTATTCCTTGGCAAAGTGGTCCATAAGCTTCTGCCTTACCTAATCTTTGCACTAGTTTGTATCCAATATTTCCTGCATTTAAATCTGGAAAGATTAATACATTTGCTTCTCCATTAATTGGACTTTCTGGTGCTTTCATTCTTGCTATTTCTGGAATTATTGCAGCATCTAATTGAAGTTCTCCATCTACTAATAAATTTGGTTCTTTTTCTTTTACTTTTTTAGTTGCACTTATCACCTTTTCTGTTAATTCTGATTTTGCACTTCCATATGTAGAATATGAAAGCATTGCAACTTTTGGTTCTTTTCCTACTAAGTTTTTAAAACTTTTACTAGAAGATATTGCAATTTCTGACAATTGCTCATCATCTGGATTTTCATTCAGTCCACTATCTCCAAAGATAAATGTTCCATTTTCTCCATATTCACAGTTTGGAACCTCCATAATAAAAAAAGCTGAAACCAATTTTGTTCCTGGTGCTGTTTTTAAAATTTGTAGTGCAGGTCTTAATGTATCTGATGTTGAATGTGCTGCTCCTGACACTAATCCATCTGCCTTACTATTTTCGTCTTTTAACATAAGCATTCCATAGTATACTGGGTCTTTTGTTAGTTCTTTCGCTTTCTCTATTGTCATTCCCTTATTTTTTCTCAATTCATATAATAGATTTGCATATTCCTCATATTTCCCAGAATTACTTGGTTCTACTATTTCTGCTTTTGAAATATCAATTTTATTTTCTTGTGCTTTTTGTTCTATTTCTTTTTTGTTTCCTATTAATATTATGTTTGCATATCCTTGTTCTATTACTTGCTCTGTTGCTTTTAATACTCTTAAATCATTTGCTTCTGGTAGTACTATTGTTTTTATGTCTTGTTTTGCTCTTTGTTTTATATTTTCTATGAATTGCATTTTTTCCTCCTTGTTTGGCTTTTCATCTACATTATATATGGAATATATGAAAAGTACAAGTCTTTTTTGTAATTTATTTGCTACCCCATTAAAGCCTTTATGTCTTCATCTTGTTGTAATTCGTGAGAGATAAAATGATATGCTTGCTTGTTCTGTTTTACAGCAATTAATGCTAATTCTTTATCATTTCTAAGCTCAGAACTTGCATATTTAATGATAATACCTTTATTTTCTACTGCTACCTTAACAACTTCTCTATCCGCCCTTAATTCTTCACTTGCAAAATATAAAGCTTGACCATAATTTTTACAACTTTCAAATACAATATCTCTATCTGCTCTTAGTCTATCAGAAGCATAGCAAATTGTCCAAGGTGCACCTTTTACACCAAGTTCTATAATTTCTTTATCATCTTTTAGTCTTTGACTTGCAAACTCTAAACTTTCAGCATCTTGTGACATTGCAGTTATTACAACATCTTTGTCATCTTGTAGTCTTGGAGATACTAAATCTAAAAATTTTCCATTTTGTTTTACAGCTTGCAATACAAATTCTTTATTATCTTTATTATTTATTACTTCCTCTACTTCCATTTTTATTTCCTGCCAAAAAGGCCCGTCCCCTTTGGCACACTCTCCTTTTTATCTATTTCAATTTTGCTATTAAGGCTTTTATTTTTATTCCTTGCTCTGTAAACATCTTCTCGTGCTCTGTTTCGATGTTTTTTTCAAATATTGGTTCATTATGTAAGTCATAAGTTTTTTTTATGATTTCAAACCCTGTTTCTTCAAAATATGTTAAGCTTGAGTCAAATAATCCGGTCATCATCTGTTTTAAAGTATATTTCTCCATCTTCTTTTAAAAATTGCTTATATTTTTCTAATTGTCTTGTATGTGTTAATCTTTTCTTTCTATGTTTTCCTTTTGGCCAAGGGTTACAAAAATTTATGTATATTCTTTCTACCATATCTTTTTGGTCTAATATTAAGCCTATTCTTTCTATGTCAAATCTTGTTAACATTACATTTTGTGGCTCTATTTTCGCATTTTGATATTCTTCTTCTATGTTTCTTTTTGCTAATCCAAGCATTGCGTCTACTAGGTCAATAGCTAGGTAATTTACATTTTGGTTTTCTAATGCTAATTTTGATATGAATTGTCCTTTGCCACAACCTAGTTCTAGCATCAATGGTTGGTCTTGTTTTGCAAAATGCTCTTTCCATCTACCTTTCCATTTTTCTGGTTCATCTTCGTAAAATTTGCTTGCTTCTAATTCTGGTCTTGCCCATTTTTTATATCTTATTCTCATTTTTATATCATTCCTTTATTTGTATTATTAGTTAGTACTTGACTTTCTTCTTTTATTTTCGATTATTATTCTATCAAAATTTTCTTAATTGTTCAAGATGCTATAATAACAAAAATAGGCTTCAATTACTGAAACCTATTTTCATACATATTAGTATTAATTTTAGCTGATATCTGTACGATATTGCTGGCAATTAATTCTGACTACTTCGTTTCCTTTTTTGTCAATATAGCCATACCTTCCACGAGCACCGACTTTTGCTAATCCTCTATCAAAATCGGCCATAAAGTTATACTTAGGTTCTACTATTTCATTTCCATCTTTGTCTATAAGTCCATACTTGCCATCAAGTCTAACCTTTGCCAATCCATTTTTTTGAAAATTTGCTATACTGTCATACTTAATTTTAACTACTTCATTACCGTCTTTATCGATAAGTCCATACTTATCATTAAGTCTAACTTTTGCCAGTCCATTTCCTTGGAAATTTGCTATATTGTCATACTTAGGTTTAACTGCTTCATTACCGCTTGTGTCGATAAGTCCCTGTTTTCTGTTAAGCTCAAATTTTGCCAATCCATTTGACCGGAATTGCCATATGTAATCATATTTAATCTTTGTTACTTCGTCTCCATTTTCATTGATTAATCCATACTTTACACCAATTCCAACTCTCGCAAGTCCATTTTCATCAAATGGGTCCATCCAGTAGTACTTAAACTTTGTTACTTCATTTCCTTCTTTGTTAACAAGTCCACATCTTCCATTAATTTCAGCTACTGCCAAACCATTTCTCTGAAATTCGCTTATACAATCATACTTAGGCTCAACTATTTGATTTCCTACGCCATCTACTAATCCCCATAAAGCAATCTTTTTTACCGTCTTGTCTTTGTTTTTTTCATAGAATTCGTCATTATTGAACCATTTTATTGTCATACTAATATTGTCCTTTCATCCCATTTTTGGGTGTCCTAAATATTATACCACATTTCGGAATTATGTCAAGTTGTGCTATATATTTTTTTCGTTTTTCGCAGATATTTTACTTTTTACAAATTATATTGTATAATTGAGAAAATCCGTAATTTTAGAAGGGATTGATTTTATGCAACTTACTTATATTGTAAAAGAAAATGATTATTATAAAGATATAAATGAAATTTTATCTAGCGAGTTTCACTTTTCAGCTCGTCTTAATGCAAAATTAATCAAAAATAAACATATATTAAAAAATGGAATCATCACAGATACTCGAACAGCTGTAGTTTCAGGTGATGTTATTGTTGCCGACTTTAATTTTGATGAGGATAATTCTAATATTGTTCCTACTAAAATGGAATTAAATATTTTATATGAAGATGAATGGTTCCTTGTCATAAATAAGCCTGCTGGTATTGCTATTCACCCTTCTCAATTACATTTTGACAATTCTTTGTCTAATGGTGTTAGATTTTATTTTGATAGCATCGGATTAAAGAAAAAAATAAGACCTGTAAATAGGCTTGATTTAAACACTTCTGGACTTGTTATTTTTGCAAAGTGTGAATATATTCACGAAGAATTTAGTAGGCAAATGCAAGATAATACTTTCAAAAAGGAATATTTATGCATTGTTTCTCGGTGTGTTAAAAGAAAAACAAGGTACAATTTCTTTGCCTATTGCACGAAAGCAAGGTAGTATTGTAGAAAGAGAAATAAATAATATTAATGGTCAACCTGCAATAACTTTTTATGATGTTGTTAAAGAATTTGATAATTATAGTCTAGTTCATTGCAAACTAAAAACAGGTAGAACACATCAAATTAGAGTACATATGAAAGCCATTGGTCATCCTATTGTTGGAGATTCTTTGTATGGCAATAGCTCACCACTAATTACAAGACAAGCTTTACATAGTTATAAAATTGAATGTATTCATCCTGTTACTAAAAAACTTTTAAAATTTGAGTGCAAATTACCAAAAGAAATGTGTTTTTAGGGACAATCCCAAAAACACATTTTTAATTATAAAATACATATATCAAATTCTTCTTTATATTTCTCTAAGTTTTGTTCTATTTTGTCGTTTAAAAATCCTACTGTTATAGTGTTTGGAATTTCGCTTTCTTCTATCATTTGTTTATCTTCTATAGTATCTCCTAACAACAATTTGTATTGTCTTCCTTCTAATTTCTTTTGCACTTCTTCTGGCAAGTTGCCTTTTATTGTCTTGTTCATTGTATGGATTAATTTATTTTTGTATTCTGTTATTTCTCCGTCTTTATCAAATGTTAAAAAATTGCTTATTATATACATATTTTCATAGTAACAATTTTTATTTCTTAGAAATATTTCTATTACATTCCCAATTCCTGCTGAACATATTATTACTGGAACTTCTTTTTGTTTCATTTCTTTTAGAAATTCTTGCATTCCTTCTCTAAACTTTAGTCCACTTTCTAATACTGATTTTTCTAGCTTTTGTTTAGTTAGTCTATATTCATAATATAGGTTCATACATGATTGATACCATATTTCCATTGCTTTATTTTTTTCTTTGTATGTTATTGTATAATCTTGCTCTATTGGTCTATATTTTTGATATAATTTATATGATTTATTTACAAATTCTTCTCCTAGCATTTTCCCTGCCGCATCCCACGAATCTTCGCTGTCTTTTGCTGTTATTGTTCTATCAAAATCTATTACAACATACATATTGTTTGGTTCTAATTTTATTTGGTCCAATTTTTCTTTTTTTATATATTGCATTTACTTTCTCTCCTTAATTCTTATTTTATGCCAATTATATAACTTTATATTTTAAATTACAATTATTCTTGCACTTTTTATTTTTTTTTTATATAATTGACAAAGATTTTAAATATAAGGGAGTTTTATTTATGGAGCACTGGAGTGTTGAAGATTACAAAAATTTTACTAACAAACCTATTCGTAAAAGTAAATACAGAGCAAATAAAGTGTCTATTGATGGAAATACTTTTGATAGTCAAAAAGAAGCTGATTATTATTGTGAATTGAAATTGAAGTTACAAGCTAAAGAGATTGATGGATTTTGTCTACAACCTACTTTTATTTTAGCACCTGGTTTAAAGTATAAGGCCGATTTTATTGTTTTCCATAGTAATAAACCACCTGAAGTTATTGATGTTAAAGGGTTTAAAACTAAAGAATATATTGCTAAGAAAAAGGTATTTGAGGATAAGTTTAATTTAAAAATAATTGAAGTTTAGCGCTATTTTAGTGTTTCATTTTGCTTTTTGGGGTTGTATAAAAATTGATTTTATGTTATACTAAATGTAATATGACATTCGTTCATATGTAGAAAAGGAGGCGTGTTATGTCAAAGTTGACACAACAACCCAAAAAAGTTTTTGAGGTACGGACAATAGTACAAGAGGATTACACTTACATTTTTCTTTTAAAAGGAAATTCATTGATTGTTCAGACGACTACTGGTAGTGGATTTACGATAAAAGAACTTTCTGGTCAAGTTAAGTATCCTGTAAAAGTTCTTGCAGAACTTCTTGCTGGAGCTAACTCGATTAATATTGAATTTAAGCGAAAAGGAAAGGATTCTACTCTTACTATTATAAGGCCTATTGTAAAACAATTATAAGAAGGGAAATTCCCTTCTTATTTCTATTTTTGTATTAATTTCATTTCTTCATTTCTTTTTATTTTTTTAGTTGTTGTCTTTATTAATTCTTTATCTGTTAAAATCATATTTTTAATATATTTGTATGGTGGAAATGTTTTATTGATTTCTTTTACTTTTTGCCATATAATTTCTTCTAGTTTTTCTTTTTCTATATCTCCGTATTTTTCTTTTACAACATCTTTGTTATAAACTATTTTCACTGATAACTTTACATCGTTTTTATCTTTCTTATCTGGAATTCCAAATACCATACATTCTTCTACTTCTTCTAGTCTATTTATTAATACTTCTAGTTCTTCTGGAAATACTTTTTTACCATTTTTAAGCACTATCATATCTTTTTTTCTTCCAGTTATAAACATATAACCTTGTTTGTCTGTATATCCTAAATCTCCTGTGTAGAACCAGCCATCTTTCAAAACTTCTTTTGTTGCTTCTGGATTTTCATAATATCCTAACATTACATTAGGTCCTTTTGTTCTAAGTTCTCCTATTCCATTTTCATCTTTGTTCACAAATTCAACTTCTACATTATACATTGGAAATCCAATAGATCCATATTTTGTTCTTTTTACATCTTCTGCTGCAATTACTGGTGATGTTTCTGTTAACCCATATCCTTGCACCACATCTATTCCTAATTCGTTAAATCCTTGTGCTACTTTTTTATCTAGTGGTGCTCCACCAGATATTACAAATCTCATATGTCCACCTAATTCATTTAGAATTTGTTTAAATAGTTTTTTTCTTATGTCTATATGGAAAAATCTTAAAAAGTTACTTACTTTTTTTGCTATTTCAACTGTTTTTGTTTTTCCTTGTTTTTCTACTCCTTTTTCTATTTTTGAGTAAATTGCTTCTAGTAATAATGGTACACCTACAAATATTGTAACTTTGTATTCTTTTAAGTTTTGTGCTACATAGCGTAAACCATCTGGAAATGCTGTTGCCACTCCACAAGCTAACATAACTATTATTTCTGTTGAACCAAATATATGGTGCATTGGTAAAAATGCCAAGTTTACATCTGTTGGATATATTCCTTCTACTAATTGCATTGCATATACATTTGAAGCTATATTGTTTTGTGATAGCATTACTGCTTTTGATTTTGATGTTGTTCCTGATGTGAATAATAATATATTCATTTTGTATGAGTCGATTTCTGCGTTTATATATTCTTTATCTCCATTTGCTAGTAATTCTTTTCCTTCTTCTAATAATTGTTTGATATCTAAATAATCTTCTTGTTTTGACATACAGATATATTCTTTTAGATTTGTATCGTTTCTTCTTTTTATTTCTTCTATATTTTCTATATATTTTTCATCAAATACAACTACATCTGCTTTACTTCTTTTTATACAACTTTCTAACTCATCTACCTGTAGTTCTTTATCTAATGGAACACTTACAATTCCACCTGATAAGTTTGCTAAATGTGCTAATACCCACTCATATCTATTTCTTCCTACTATTGCTATTCTTTTGTCTTTATATCCCAATTGATAAAATTTTGTTCCAAGTGCATTTACTTCTTCTAATAATCTTTTATAGCTTATATTTTCATATTTTACATCCTTGTTTTCTTTATGTTTTAGTATAAAAGCTGTATTATCTCCATATTTTTTTTCTGAAGCATATAAAATTTCTTTTATATTTTCGTGCTCAGTTGCTTCAAAGTATTTTTTTCTTTCCATTTTTATTCTCCTATATCTAGTTTTCAATACTAGATTATCATATATTGAATAACGTGTCAAGTAGTTGACTAACCTTTCAAAAAATGTTATTATTATGTATATTGAGGTGTTTTTATGGAAGTAAAAAAAATTTATAATGAAGAAGAAATAAAAAAATTTCATATTCCTAGATGGATAGAAATTCCTGAAATAGATTTATACATTGACCAAGTTGTTTCTTTATTGGATAACAGTTTGTCAAATTATATAAAAAGTGATAATGAAAAAAAAGATAAAGCAATTACTAAAACAATGATTAATAATTATGTTAAAAAACGGTATTATTAAGCCCCCTGTTTCTAAAAAATATAATAGGGACCATATTGCGCATCTATTTGTTATATTTATTTTGAAACAAATTTATAGTATTGATGAAATAAAAAAATTGCTTGATTTAGCAATTCAAACTTCTCCTACTGACCAGTCTTATAATCGTTTCTGCTCTGAATTAGAAAAAGCTATTAAGATGACTTTTACTGGTGAAAATTATATTAATAATAATAGACTTTCTCAAGAACAATATCTTTTAAGAAATGTTGTTCAATCTTTTGCAAATAAGTTATATGTTCAAAAAGTTTTTTTAAACAATTAAAAAGTAAAAAGAAGCTAATTTATAGCTTCTTTTTTTTGGATTAGTACATATTTTTCTCTTTTTAAAAGATATGCTCTTCATTCTGGAGTAGTCCTAAGATAGTCTTGAAGATTGTAATATATTTCACCATTCTCAAGTTCTATCCGCCTACCTCACAATACTTCCAAGAGCATTTCGTTTTTTAGTACTTCATTTACTGTCATCTTCTTTTGCCTCCTGTTTTAAAAAACGTTTCTAGCACTAATCCAACATTGTATCATAGTGCATTACCATTATAACACTCTTTATTCTTTTTGTAAAATATTTCCAGAATAATTAACATAATTTTATTCTTTTTTCTTAAACCACTTATTTAATAGCTTTTGTTCTTTTCTTTCTTCTTTTTTGTCTTTGCTTTTCTTTTTGCTCTTTTTTATAATTTCATCCATTTTGTCTTCTAATGTATCTTCGTCACTATCTTCTTCGTCGTCATATTCCTCTTCATCATAGTATTCATCGTCATCTTCTTCATAATCATCTTCATAATCGTCATCGTCGTAGTCATAGTCATCATCGTCGTCTTCCTCATAATCTTCTTCGTCATCATAGTAATCATCGTCGTCTTCTTCATAGTCATCATTATCGTAGTCATAGTCATAGTCGTCATCATCATAGTCGTAATCGTAGTCTTTGTCGTCATTTTCTGTTTCTTCATCTGATTGGTAATATTCGTTTTCGTCTTCTGTATCTTCATTGTAATAATTGTTTTCGTCTTCGTCGTCAATATATATTTCTTCTTCGATTTCTTCTATTTGATATTCAGATAAGTCTTTTTCAAATTTTTCTGTTATTTCTTCTTGGAATACATTATATACATTTTTTATTCCTTCTATTCTCCAATAGTTTGAGTTTATAACTGTTCCCATATTTACTTTTAAATTTGTAATTTCTTGTTCAAATTTTCTTTCTTTTTGCTCTATATCTCTTAAATATGTTTTATTATATAATTCATTATAAGCTTTTTTAGTTGATTTTCCAGTTGTTTCTCTCATTATTAGTTCATACAAATTATCTATTTGTTTTATATCTAGTTCAAAACTTTCGCAAGCTTCTTCCATTAGCGCTTTATGTGCATCTTTGCCATTTATTACTGTAAGCCTTTCATTATCTAAAAAACCTACTATATATTCTTTTTTCGCATTTAAAAAGTTTAATTTGACACTTACATCTCTTAATAGTTTTTCTGATTTAGATAATTTTACATTTTCGCTTTCTAGTTCTAATAAGAGTTTTTTCATTCTTTCATATACACTAACATATAACTCTGCTTCTTTCTCAGAAATGTCTATTCGTACTTCTACGGCTTTTTCTATAACCTGATTATTAAATGGTATTTTTTCATTTTTTCCATTTCTTATCATAGTGTTTATGATTTTTTCTTTGTATTGCTCTTTGTCAATATTTATGAATTTTTTTATTGCCTGTACTTCTTTTGGGTCAATTTTCTCAAATTCATTGCTTGCATTTTTTATGTTGTTTCTGTGTTCAGCTTCAACCTTTCTTCTTAACCTTGAATATTTATTTCTTTCTTTTTGTCTTTCTATAAATATTACTAATGCTTCTACATATTCTTCTCTTAATTTTATTAATTCTTCGTTATTTTCGTTTAATGTTTTTTCAATATAATGTAATTTGCTATCTAATGCATTTGGATTTTCTCCTAGGTCATTAAAAAGTTTGTTTCTTTCTTCTTCCAATTTCATATTTGATTCGTAAAGTGTAGTTTGTCTTTTTTGTATATTTTCTATTTTGACTGCTATTTCATCAAATTTTTCTATTACATTTTCTTCTTCTATTGATGTTTCCTGATATTCTTTTATTTGTTCTACAATTTCACTAAAATTCATATAGTTTGTTTTCAAGTTTCCTTCTTGACTAAATTTGAAAAGCTTTTCAAAACATCTTTCTAATACTATTGCACTTCTTTCATACATTTTGTAGTCCTCCTATTTTACATCCTTTTTTATTTTTATTTCACTTTCTGCATATTCCTCTGGTTTTAGCCCTATTCTTGTTTTCATATAACTAATTAAGCTACAAGTTATAATTACTAGCATTATACCTACTAATATAAGTGAATTTGCTGCACTCGTTATTTCTAATAAATATGAACCTAAAAAACCTAATATGGCTCTTGAACCATTTCTAAATGTTTCATCTATTGCGTATATTTGTGTTAATTCTTTTTCTGTTGTAAAATTGCTTAAATATCTACTTGTTAATACCTCATACACTCCTTTTGCAAAATTAATCATTATGAAACATATTGTTATTATTATAAGTGCCATTGCATATGAAAGGTTGAATATTCCTGCTAGTCCAGATACTAATACTCCTATTGTTACTAAAATTAAAAGAAAACTTAGTGATTTGTTTCTTAGTCTTTTATGTATTAATAATTGTTGTTTTGATCCGAATTGCTGATGCAATTCCTGCTATTGCTGCTATTGCTGTAATAAGTTCTGGTGGTACATTTATATCTACTAGCAAACTGCTTCTATATGTATTTACTAGGTTATATACTCCCCAAGATATTCCACTATATAAGAACAAGCTCCTTAGTCTTTGTGAGTTTATAATAAATTTGAAAACATCTTTCAGCTCTAAAAAATATTCTGTTGTTTTCTTTTTCTCTATCTTTTCTTGTTTCATTTTTTGTATATCCACAAATCCTAATGATATAAATGTTGCTAATCCTGCAAATATTAGTGAACATATCATTGGTGCATATGGATTTACTAAATATAAAAATCCTGCTAATAATGATGTTATTGCATTTATTATATAGTAATTTTTTGTTCCTTCTCCTTCTAATTTTGAAAATATTTCTCCCTTTTTTCTAGTTTCTGGAATTGTGTATTGTATTAGTGCTTTGTCTGATACGTTTTTTAAAGAAAAGCATAAAGAACTAATAAATTGAGCTATTATAAGAGTTTGTAAGTTTGATGTATTTAATACTAAAAATATAAAAATCATATTAAATATATTTGCTATTACTGTACATCTTTTTGTTCCAACCCTATCTACTACAATACTTGCTGGAATTTGCAATATCACCATAAATGTTGCATAGAATGCTCCCCCTAGTACTACACTAGCTGGACTTAAGTGTTTTATTTCGGTTAAGAATAAATACTCTATTGCATAGTAGAAAATTAGGTCTAAAGATATTGCTCTATACATTGAGTATAGCTTCAGATTTTGTTTTCTTGCTTCTATTATTTCTTTATCCATTATCATCTTCCTTTGTTTCTTTATTTCTTTGGTTATTTATATGTTTGTTTTATTGTGACACTCTTGTTAATTGCTATCATTATATACTATATCTTGCTTTTTATCAACATTATTTGCTATTAAAATACAAAAATTGATATATTACTTAATAATATATCAACTTCTTTTTTATTATATTAGAGTAAATCTGTAAGCCGGGTTCTGTCTTTTAAAATAGTCATTTATCTAGAGTATATATTGCTATATACTTCAAGCCACGCAATTCAAGAAGGCGCCGAGCAGGCTTAATCTTCTTTATTAGGTGTTGCTCCAGATGGGGTTTACACTGACCTGTTATATCACTATAACAGCGGTGAGCTCTTACCTCGCCTTTTCACCCTTACCCCGTATGAGGCGGTTATTTTCTGTTGCACTTTCCTTAAGGTCACCCTCACTAGACGTTATCTAGCATCTTTGCTCTATGGAGCCCGGACTTTCCTCTCGTAGTTCCTTTCGGAATTTACCAGCGACTATTTAATTTACTCTATGTTATATTTTATCATATATTATTCATTTCTTCCAGTATATTTTTATATTTTATTAAAAAAACTGACTCATCTTGAACTTCAACTGCATTTTGAAGCTCATTTATCATAACAAAAGCTTTGCTTATTCTATATTGCTTGTTTGAATCTATATTTGTACTTGATAATAATTTAGAAAAATTATCAATTGCTTGCTTAGTATCTTTACTAATCTCTCCCCAATTTTTCGAATCTAGTTTTGAATATCCCTTAAATATATCTTTTTTTGTATCTGCTATAGCTTTTTTTACTTCATCATCTGTTGCATTCTGTAAAAACTTCGGTATATATTCATAAAGTTTTGATAGTGAATTTAGCGTCTCTTCTTTATTCTCATCTTTTGCTACAGTTGTTAAAATATCAAATTCTTTATTAAAGCCTAAAACATCTTCTTGAGAAACATTTAGTTGATACAAATCAAGCGTTATGGTTGGAATTGATGAATATAAAATTTCTATTTCATTTTTTACATTTTCCCATTTTATATCTTGCGATGTGCTTAGTACCCCTATAGGTTCTAAGTCAAACTTTTTGCTTGTTTCTGAACTTTGAGAATTTCCCGAATTGTTACTTTCTTCTTTTTTGCTATCATCACTTTGTCCAGAACTTCCGACCACTAGAGCCACCATTCTCAGAACCTTCTTCACTACTTCCTGAACCTGTTTCTAAATTCTTTGCTTCTGAGTCTCCACTACTTTTTTGTGATTGTTTTTGTTTTGATATTTCGCTCACACTTACATCGTAATTTCTAGTTTCTATGTTGTTCATTTGGTTTAACATTGTCTCAAGTTTCATTTCTAAAAATTCTACTTCTGCTAAGGCTTTGCTTTTTTCATTTTTGTTGTTTCCTGTTGAGACTGTTCCATATATTACTATTAACAAAATTGCAATTATGATTATTAATACTAGATATGATATCTTTTTGAATTTTTTCAATTTTTAACCTCCACTTTTTCTTTTTTCTAGTATTTACATTTTTATTTTACTTTATTCAAGGCATAAAAAATAACCATTCTACTTTTGGACTGTGAAATGGCTATTTTTGTTTTTTCTGAAATTTATATGACTAATCTTCTTTTATTAAATCAGTATAATAAATTTTTCTATATCTTTTTGTGCTTGTTCTTTTGCTGTAGTTTTCTTCTTTTGCATTAGTATATATACTATTTCAAATAACCTATTATTTACTTGCATAATTTCCTCCTGCAAGTATTATAGCATATAAATATCTCCTTATAAATTGTAATTTTCTGTTTACCATATAAATGGAATCACTTTATATTTAACTTTCTTTTTATATTCTGCATATCCTAGTAATTCTTTTTCCAATACTTTTTCTTCATTCTTAATTCTTTTGCTAATTATAATTGGATATACTAAAAAAACCACAAATGACACAATAGAACCTAAAATTAAAGGCATTGTTAAAAACAATAAAATAGTTGCTGCATACATTGGATGTCTTACAATTCCATATAATCCTGTATCAATTACTTTTTGATTTTCTTGTACTTCAATGGTACGAGATAAATAAGTGTTTTCTCTTAATACTTCTGCATATAAAATATATGCTAATATAAATAAAATTGAAGAAATAATTACTACTATATTGGGAATTACTATCCAATTATATTTATAATTTAATCCTGCAATTATAAAACCAAATAAAAACATTAAACCACTAACTGCAATTACTTGTTTTTGCTCATTTTCTTTTTCTTTTGCATTTAATCTTTTTCTTAATAGTTCTGGATTTTTTATCATTAGAATAATTCCCGCAATAAACATTGGAACAAATAAAAGTCCCATAAATAGCCATCCATTCCAATAATAAATAGTATTTGCAGGTATAAATAACAATAATCCTATTACTACTACACCCAATATGAATTTTGTTATTGCTTGAAAAAATAATTTTATATTCATAATATCTATTCCTCTCGATTAATTGTAATTTCTTATTTACTTATTTGTCTTTGCTTTTTCTTTAAAATAACATATATAAGAGAAACAATTATTAGCAATA
Organism: uncultured Clostridium sp.; assembly: GCA_947648905.1. Classification (GTDB taxonomy): domain Bacteria; phylum Bacillota; class Clostridia; order TANB77; family CAG-508; genus CAG-269. Next base: position 78,252 of record CANSPP010000004.1, read on the forward strand.
TTACACTTACTAAAAATACAGATAACAAGATAACAAAATATCCCACACTAGTCAATGCTGCTAATCCAAAGTTAGTTTTATTATTAACTACTATCATTCCTACAAAACTTATGAACATAACTATTAAATCTACTATGTAAAACGTCTTCATTTTCTTATTCACTATTTTCCCTCCTACAAATTGTAATTTGTCTTTACACCCATATAACCATTATTAGTAAAACAATTCCCATTACAATGAATGAATAGCCCATAATCTTACTCATTTTTCTAAATGATTTCTCACTTTTAGGCATTGGATGGAATGTTGTTTTTCCCATCTCATAGCTCATTTTAGGAATATAATTTCCTATAATCATAAATAATATTCCTAATATTAGACATATACTTTTCCCAACATATACTGTGCTTCCTAGTGGTACTTCTACCATAATCACATATATTAATACTGTTACAACAGGGATAAACCATTCCATTATTTTTACTATTTTAGGTTTTTCCTCATCTTTTAATTTATTTAATTTTATATTAACAGCAATTAAGCATATTGCTTGAACAATAGCCATAATTAGTGGTATTCCAAATAATGCAAAATTTTTATGTGCATAATTATCTGGTACATCATTTATTGTAAAATGAATTGGCATTTGTTCTGGTAGTTTATTATAAAGTATGCTACCTAGAAGCATTGGTAATAGACATATAATTACACTTAGAATTAGTGTTCTTCTATTTTTCTTTTCCATTTTTATTTCCTCCCAACTTATAAATCCATACTAAAACATCTTCAAATACAGAACTATTCAACTCATAAAATATAAAGTTCTTTTGTTTCGTTTCAGTTATTAGATTTGCTTTTTTTAAGTTCGATAAATGATATGATACTGTTGCTCCTGTTAAATTGAAACTACTTGATATTTCTCCTGCTGTTTTTCTTCCATCTTTTAATAATTCAAGTATTTCTCTTCTCACAGGGTCACTAATTGTTTTTAATGTTTCTGACATTCCCAAGTTAATCACCTCTACTTTAATATTTCGATATGTATCTAAATAGATTGTACTATTTTATATTCTTATTGTCAATAACTATTTAGAAAAATATCTAAATAATCGAATAAAAAAGAGATTAGTTGTATTTCAACTAATCCTAGCGATAAATTACTATCTTCTGTTACAATTATATATTAAAAGACAGATAATTTCAACTTATTATCTGCCTTATATATTGTAATTTGCACTACAAACAATTTTAATCTTTCTTTTGTGTCAATACAATCCCAATGATTGATACAATAAGGATAATTGGTGCTATTCTTATAAATAGCCATTCAAACGAATGAAAAGCAACTCCTAAAACAGCATTTTCAGGATCATTATAATCCCAATTCAAATAAGGACTATTTAATAAGATTAAAGAGATGAAAATTATTACTATGATTGTACATAATGAAATTAGTGTCCAACGAATCATTTTTCTTTTTGCGTTTTTCCTTTGAGATAGTTGTAAGTTTATTATCTCTAATTTTTCAGAAATTGCTTTTAAATCATCTACTTTAGGCTCTGAAATATTTTCTCCAAGCAAAGTACTTACTGGTGTTTCAAGAACCTCTGATATTGAAATTAACATTTCCGAATCAGGAACTGACAATCCTTGCTCCCATTTAGAAATTGTTTGTCTTACCACATTTAGTTTGATGGCAAGTTCTTCTTGTGAAAGTCCTCTTGATTTTCTTATTGATTTAATGTTTTCTTTTAACATTTTAGAACAACTCCTTTCTTTACAAACTATTATATAAAGAATAGTCCGTTGCTACAAGCAATGCTTATTAACATTCAAGATTTGTTGTAATTTATCTTACAGCCCACTCGCTTTCAAATTACTATTTCTACATATAAATACTATCATAATTTTATGTTTTCATCAACTTTATTATCAACAAAAAAGAAATGTATAAATCACATATAAAATTTTCTATTATTTACATTTTTATTTTACTTTATTCTTAGTATAAATTTTCATTTATTATAAATACTAAGAAAAAGGAGATAAAAATGGTAGCAAAAATAAACTTATATAGTAAGAAAAAAGGAGAACTAAATAGATTTCTAAGCAGTTTCTATAATACAAATTTAGAAATTGAAAACCACTTAAAATGGGAAAAAGAATACAAAAATCCAATAGAATTAGCCGATTTAATAGGAGCATATAGCGATAATTCTGATGACTTCAATTTATCTATGTGGATTTGTTTAGATAAAGATATTTTTATTCAAATCACTTCTGAAAATACTGATGATGTTATAAAATATTTATTTGAAAGATTTCCATATTAAAAATTGCCAGAAGGGACGGACCTTTTTGGCAATTTTTCTAATCTCTTTCTAATATTATTGTTACTGGTCCGTCATTTAGTAAGCTAACTTTCATATCTGCTCCAAAAATTCCCTTTTCTACTTTTATTCCATTGCTTTCACATTTTTTGCAGAAATATTCATATAATTCATTTGCTTGTTCTGGCTTTGCAGCATTTGTGAATGACGGTCTGTTTCCGTCTTGGCAATTTGCATATAAAGTAAATTGTGAAACTATTAGCAATTCTCCTTTTACGTCTTTTATACTCAAGTTCATTTTATCATTTTCGTCTGAAAATATTCTTAAATTACATAGTTTTTTTACTAGATAGTCTGCTTGTTCTGTTGTGTCATTATGTGTTACTCCGAATTAATACTAAAAATCCTTTTTCTATTTTCCCTACTGTTTTTTGTTCTACTTCTACTTGTGCATTTTTTACTCTTTGTACTACTAATTTCATTTTTTACTTCTCCTATTCCATAAAAAGGTTGATATTTTAATATTTAACAGTCAAGACCCGGATTGTTATGCCCCAGCTATGTTTTGACAAGAAATATTAAAATATCAACATTCTAAATTATTCAATATTTGATTCAATTTCCACTGTTTTTTCTAAATTTTCGTTTTCTTTTTCTGTATTTTCTCTATCGATTTCTACATCAGATTCAACTGCCACAGTTTCTTCTAAGTTATTTTTTACATCTTTTTCGTCTTTATTTTCAAAACCATTTTCTTCATTATTTTTATCTGCGTTTTTTTGTGTGTCAGAAACTTCCACTGTTTCTACCACTTCTACTTCTAATATTTCTGGCTCTTTTTTTGGTTCTTCTTGTTTTGCTCCACAATGTTTACAGAACTTTGCTTCCTTTTCTATTTCTGTATAACATTTTTGACATTGTTTTTTATCTTTTAATTCTAAACATTCTTTTAGCAAGCTATCTATCTCATCACTTAGAACATCAATTTTAACACATTTTTCTTCGATTTCTTGCTCTGCATTTTCATCATTTTCTCTTATATGATTTTCGTATACTCTTTTTCCTATTTCTTCATATACTTCATTTATTTGTGTTTTTAATTCACCTATCTTAAGTTTTAGCTTTGTCTCTTTTGCTAGTTTTCCTGTTTTATCAGCTGTCATTTTATAGGCTTCTGAAGCTTTTTTTCCTAATTTATCAAAAAATTCCATACTATATTTCCCTCTTTCCTATTTTATAGAATAAAAATATACTATTTCTATTTTATAAAAAAATGCATTTTATTGTTCTTATTATTGTTAAATATTCTCAAAATTATTCACTTTTTTTATCTCTTGTCATTAAATCTTTTACAGCTTCTTGTGGGTCTAAACCATTGTAAATAACATTATATACAGTTTCTATTATTGGCATATATGTATTTTTTTGTTTTCCTAATTCATAAGCTACATCAATATTGTCTATACTTTCAATTACCATACCAACTTCTTTTCTTGCTTCTTCCAATGTTTTTCCTTGTCCTATTAATTTTCCTGCTCTTCTATTTCTGCTATGTTCACTAAGACAAGTTACTATTAAGTCTCCTAATCCACTTAAGCCATAAAATGTTTCTTTTTGTCCGCCTAATTCTACTCCTAGTCTTGCAATTTCTCCTAACCCTCTTGTTATTAAACCTGCAAAGCTGTTATCTCCTAATCCTATTCCTGCTGCAACTCCTGCACAAAAAGCTATTATATTTTTTAATGCTCCGCCAAGTTCTACTCCTTTTACGTCTTTTGATGTGTATATTCTCATTGTTTCTGACATAAATGTTTCTTGTACTAAATCTATTACTTCATCTTCTTTTGATGCCATTACTAGTACTGTTGGAACTGCAATTGATACTTCTTCTGCATGGCTAGGTCCGCTTAGTGCTCCCACTCTTGCTGTTGGTAATTCGTCTAATATTACCTCGTCTAACGTTTTTAGTGTTTCTTTTTCAAATCCCTTTGAACATATTATAACTGGTTTATTTCCTACATATTGTTTATATTGCTTAAATGTTTCTCTTGTAAATTTTGAAGGTGTTACGTGTAATATGTAATCTGCATCTTTTATTACTTCTTCAAAATCGCAAAAACATTCTACATTTTCTGGTATTACTGCATTAGGTAAAAATTTACACTTTTTTTCTTCATTTATTAGTCTTTTTTCTTCTTCATTAAACGACCACAATTTAACATTGTTTTTGTTATTTGCTAGATGTATTGCTAATGCAACTCCCCAGCTTCCGCTTCCAATAATTGCTATATTTCTCATATTTCTAATTCCTTCCTTTAACATAGGCCATTCCACCTATCATAATAATAATTATTAATAATATTAGTAGTATTGTATTAAATGATACAATTCTTCTATCTGGTTGTTTTACTGTGTCTAGTTGATAGTTATATTCCATTTCACATTTTTTGTCTCTTATTTTGAAGCTATCTATATGTAAAATATAATCTTTTTGTGAATTTCTTATTCTGTATTTTATATCCATATCAATATAATCTTCTAGCACATCAAATTTATATATGCCATTTTCTCCGTTCAAAAGAATTTGTACATATTTTACTCCATTTTCTTCATATAGCTCATTTTGTACATTTTCTTTTTCTACATTAATTCCTGGAATCTGATTACTTTTTAAAGTATTTGGACCATCATACTTTATATATACATCTGAGTTCATCTGCTCTATTGCATATAAAATATATTTTTCTGGTAATAAAATATATAAATCAAATTTTTCATTTTCTTCATTATTAATTGTTTTAAATTCAAATTCTACTGTATCTACTGCATATACATATCCAAACATAAAAATAAAAATACTTGCTATTACTAATGTTACTACCTTTTTCATTTGTTATATACTCCTTTATTTTTTGAAACTTAATTTATTTTCTGTTCCATTTAAAATTCTTTTTATATTACTTCTATGATTATATAACACGATGATTGCTAATATTACACTATAAATAAAATATACATTTCCGTTTTTTCCTTCTGATAAAACTGTGTAATTATCATTTATAAATAATGTTAACACTGGGAATAGTACAGCTGCTGCACAAGAACCTAATGATACCATTCTTGTAAGAGCCATTAGCACTAGTGCAAAAACTAAACAAATTAATCCTATTTGCCAGTTACTTAAAATTAGAACTCCTAATGATGTTGCAACTCCTTTTCCACCTTTAAATCCAAAGAATATTGGGAATGTATGTCCTACAACTACTGCTATTCCAGCTATTTGTACTAATAACTCTCTATCTAAATTTTGAATTATATTTCCTAAAATCATTGCAATTAAAATTGAAACAATTCCTTTTAGAATATCACACACAAGTGTTAATGCTGCAGCTTTTTTTCCAACACTTCTTAGCATATTTGTTGAACCTGCATTTCCACTACCTTTTTCTCTTATATCAAATCCTGCCATTTTTTTACTTAGGATTACAGAAAAATTTATACTTCCTATTAAGTATGCTATTACTCCCATTATAATATATACAAACATTTAAAATCCTCCTTTTTCAGCTTCTTTATCTGTTTTTTCTCTAGCAATTATTCTTACTGGTGTTCCTTCTAGACCAAATTCTTTTCTTATTTGATTTACTAGATATCTCTCATAAGAAAAATGGAATAATTCTTTACTATTTACGAATATTACAAATGTTGGTGGCTTTGTTGAAGCCTGTGTTCCATAAAATATTTTTAATCTTTTCCCTTTATCTGTTGGTGGTTGAACTATTGCAATTGCTTCATTTATTACTTGATTTAATACTGATGTTGATATTCTTAATGAATTTTGTTCTGCTACGTGATTTATTAAATCAAATAATTTATTAACTCTTTGACCTGTTTTTGCAGATATAAATATTATTGGTGCATATGATAAATATTTTAATTTTTCATATACTTCTTTTTTGTATTGTTCTAATGTTCCAGTCTCTTTTTCAACTGCGTCCCATTTATTTACAACTATTATTACACCTTTTCCAGCTTCGTGTGCCTCTCCTGCAATTTTCGCATCTTGGTCTGTTACGCCTTGTGTTGCATCTATCATCATTAAACACACATCTGCTCTTTCAACTGCCAATAAAGTTCTCATTATACTGAATTTTTCGATTGATTCTTTTACTTTGCTTTTTCTTCTTATTCCTGCTGTATCTATTAACACATATTTACCTGTTTCATTTTCAAACTTTGTATCTATTGCATCTCTAGTTGTTCCAGCAATATCACTTACTATTGTTCTGTTTTCTCCTAGAATTTTGTTTATTAATGATGATTTTCCTACATTTGGTTTTCCTATTACTGCTACCTTTATCTCTGTATCTTCATCTTCATTTTCTGTTTTTGGTGGAAACCCTTCATATATCTCATCTAGAACATCACCTATTCCTAGTGCATTTGTTGCTGAAATTGGAAATGGCTCTCCTATTCCTAAATTATAAAATTCGTATATTTCTTCTCTATCCTTTTCAAAATTATCTGCTTTGTTGCATACTAAAACTATTTTTTTGCCTGATTTTTTTAGCATAAGAGCTATCTCTTGGTCAGCTGCTGTTACACCTTGTCTTATATCTGTTACAAATATTATTACATCTGCCATTGCTATTGCTAAATTTGCTTGTTCTCTCATTTGTGATAGTATTATATCTTCTGAATCTGGCTCTATTCCACCTGTATCTATTAGTGTAAAGTTTCTCCCTCTCCAGTTTGTTTCTGCATATATTCTATCTCTTGTTACTCCTGGTGTATCTTGTACTATTGATATTCTTGTTCCTGCTAAATAATTAAAAAAGGTTGATTTTCCTACATTTGGCTTTCCTATAATTGCTACTATTGGTTTTGACATTTATCTCTTTTCCTTTCTTTTTTTGATGTGTACAGTATATCATATTGAGCAAAAAAAGTCTATATTTTACTTAATTAAACAAGTTTTTAATTGATTATCAATTTTATAAATGTCTTAAAAAATACTTGCATAAACTATAATCATATGTTATAATGAATTTAGCTTATAAGTGATGTAACTAGTCATTAAGCAAGTACCAGTATGTGGGGTAACGACTACATACTCTTTTTTATGCAAAAAAATAAAGTGGGGTTATGTAACGATTCCCCCCACCTCGATAAAGATTACTCTTTATCTATTTTGTTCTGCAATGATTGTATTTCTGCATTTAGTTTTTCAATTTCTTGCATTAACAACCATATCAAACTGTAACTAGTCATTTGTACAAATACCTCCTTTCATTAGCTTTACCTAATTACTCAGGCTTTTTTATTATATCTTATTTTAACTATAATGTAAATAATTATTATAAGGTTTTTGTGTTTTTGAAAAAATATTACATTTTTGTTACATTTTTGTTACAAAAGTGTTGACATTTGTAATATTTTGTTCTATACTTAATTTATAAGAGATGAAATTTTTATTACAAAAGCTTAAATTTTTAATTTACACAAGACTAAGGAGTTGATTAATATGAATACTAAGGAATATGTACCAGTGCCAAATAGTTTAGCACTAACAGTAAGAAAAGATCATAAATTAATGGTTATAAAAAGAGCTTCAAGAGCTACATTTCGTATCTCTGTAAAAACTTTATTATATTTAGCTTTATTAACCGTTGTAAATGTATTTGTTTAGAATTTAATAAAAAGATATATATAACAAAAAAGAAAGATTTTTAAAATCTTTCTTTTTTTGTTATATTATTTTGTACTTAAACCTGTAATTACACTATCAATTCCTGGATAGACTAAATCTCTTAATTCTTCATTAACTTGTATTTTCCATTTTTCTTCCATTTTATTTAGTGTTATTTTCTTTATTTCTGTTTTTGTTGCTGTCTCTTCTTTAAGAGATTTTTCTAATTTTTGTAGTAATAGTTCATTTGTAATTTCCTTTTGTACAGATTTTGAAACTACAATTTCTTTCATCCACCTTGTTATTACATATTTAAAGTCTTTGTTTTTTACTTCTACAACTGCTGTCGCTGTATCTTCTTCTACTTCTATGTTTTCAATTTTCCATTCGATGTTTTTGAATAATTCTTTTTCTACATTTGTTACTTCTTTGTTATCTCTACTAGTAAAAACGTCATCTATACTACAAAGTAATTCTCCATAGTCTGCGTATTTGTTTGCTTCTTCTTCATTGCTGTCTTTAATCGCTATAAAAAAGTTATTTGCTATTTCTTCAATTTTTCTTTTATCGTTTGAAGCTAAAAGACTAATTGATACTCCCACTATGATACAAAGTAATAGTATAAAACTTATTGTTACATTTTTTAATTTAGTGCTACGTTGTTCTTTTCTTTTTGTAGTCCTTTTTCTTCCTTCATGCCTATCTACTGCATGTTTTCCCATTTTGTTTCCTCCTGCTTTATAATTTAAAATAGAAAGAGTAGGTTTGGTACTCTTTCTATCTTTCTACTACGTAATGCTTGCAAATATTATTATTCATTTACACTAGAAGTTGTATTGTCTGTTTCATTATCTTGATTGTTTTTGATAGTTTCTTCTGTTGTAGTATTTGTAGTTTCTACTGGTTTTTCTGTTGTTGTAGTAGCGTTTTCTTTGTTTTTAATTTCTTCGTTGTCATTTTCTTTGTTGTCTGTACTTGGTTTTGTGTTTTCAGTTTCTACTACTGTGTCGTTTGGTGTTTCTGTTGCTACTGGTTTGCTGTCTTCTTTTACTGGTGTTGTTTTTGCTTGTTCAGCTTTTTCTATTTTTTGTTCATATTCTGCTATGTCTTCGTCTGTTTCTGCTTCTTCTGTTGCATCCATTACTAATGACATTAATCTAGCTGATTTCATTCTTGTAGTAGTATTTTGTGGGTCTACAAATCTTATTGTTATTTTTTCGCTTGCTGCTATATTGCTGTCTTTCATATATTGTGTTAGGTTGAATGTTATTGTTCCGTCTTCGTTTATTGTTACTAATGGTGTTGTTGTTTCATCTTCATTAGTTGTTGTTAATTCAGTAAATTCTTTCCAAGAATATGTTGCTTTTGGTGTTGATGTTCCTTTTGTATATGTTCCTGTGTAAATTTCTACATTTTGACCAACTTCAAATCCATTTTCTATATGCATATTTCCTTCTGTTGTTTGTATTTCTATTGGCTCTCCATCTGCTTCTGATACTACTGAATTGTAGATATCTTCAAATGCTTTATTTAACTCTGAACTATTGGCTGTTTCGTGATAATATTTCTTAACTATTTTTCCATTTTCATCAACAATTGTATCTGTAGCCATAGCTTCCATAAAGTTTTTAACATTATTTCCTGATAATCCAAATCCTATTGTGTATAATTTAACCTTTTTATCTTTTATCCATCCAGCTGATTCTATTGCTTCTTCAGCTGATTTTTGATTATATGTCCAACCATCTCCTGATTGTTTTGTTTTGCCAGTTTGATTATCTACATAGTATCCTGGCCATCCATCCGTCATTAATATTACACTAGTATTAGTATCATTAGCATTTACATATTTATTAGCCTCAGTTAATGCTCCATCTATATTAGTTCCTGCTGCTGTTCCTAAATTTTTAATAGAATTATATGCTGTATTTTTATCTTTTGTCCAAGTACGTGTTATCGATACTCTTTCATTATAAGTAATAATCATAACCTCATTATTATTTTCTAAGAAAGTAGTTAAGAAACTATTAACTGCTGATTTTAATGATGCTATTTTTGTAGTTCCATTTATACTATCTTTCATACTTGCTGAAAAATCAAGTACTAAAATTACTCTTTGTGGTACAGGTTCTGTAATGGTTGTTGAACTTGTTGGTATTACTTGTGGTTTAGCTTCGATATCACTTTGTGTTGTTTCTGTTGGTATATCCTTTTCGTCGTCTTTATCATAATAAGCTGTATTTGTTACTTTTTCTCCAGCATAAGCTGTTGCTTTTACTGTAAATGTTATTGTTGCTGTTTCATTTTCTCCTAATGTTACTTCTTTTCCAGCTACTAACTCATCTACTGTTAATCTAGTAACATCGCTTCCTTGTGTTAATGTTATATTTCCAACTAATTCAGAGTTTGTAGGTACTGTATCTTTTAAAGTAACTGTTCCTTCTGCATTTCCAGAATTTGTTGCTTCTATTTTATAAGTAATTGTATCTCCATATTGTACTTTTGTTCCTGCTGTCATTTCGTCATCGTCTTTGTTATATTGTTTCTTTGTTACATTGATTTCTGGTCTTACAAATGTATTTGTTATTGTTGTTGTGTTTCCTGTTGTCTCATATGTTACTTTGTAATCTCCATTTTTGTCATTATTTTCAAATGGTGTTACAGTTTCGTTTTCTAGGTCTATACTTATTTCTTTTACTGAGTAATCAATTTCTTTATTGTTTGCATCATATTTGTTTAATTCTTCCCAAGTATAAGTCCAATTGTTTTCTGCATTCAATGTTGCTGTTTCTGTTGTTGCATTTGTACCTGCATATAATTGAACATCTACACTTTCAGGTGTGTTTGTAGTATTTGCCCATACTTTGTTAACTGTTACTTCTGTGATTTCTGTTGAATCTGTTACTACTATTGTAACTTTTTCACTGTCTTCACCATTTACAGTTGCTATATTGTCTACATTGTATAAATCTATTTTTGTTTCAGCTTTAGGTCTAATTACTGCATCAATATGATATCCGTCACTTTCTGTTTTTAATACATAACATACTATCATTTGAGTTTCAGGATCAAATGTTATACCTTTAGCTTTTGCTTTTGAGTCGTTTTTAATGTTTTCAGCTATTGTATTTAAATCTGTTCCGTCTACAATGTATTGGAATATTTGGTAGTTTAATGTTGAATATTCTTCAACTGTTGTTGGAGTTACTGTCGTTCCAACTTTTATTGCATTTGCATCTGTTGTTTGTACATTATTTCCTGATAAATTCTTTGCTGTAAGATTTACTTTTGCTACACATCCTGTATAGTCTTTTGTATCAGTATAATGATTATCTTGGTCATTTTCTAGAATTTTTCCATCTAGTTTTATGAATAATTTTGCTGCTGCTTCTTGTTTTCCTGTTGTAATATCTCCATTATTTGTTTTCCACCAAGTTGTTCCTGTTGTTATGCTACTTACTGGTGTTCCAGCTATTGCTGAACTTGTTACTGTTGCTTTAATATATAATGTTTTTGTTTCTTTTGCTTCTAATGTTGTATTCCATGTAATTGTTTTTGTATTTTTGTTGTAGTTAATTGTTTCACTTGATTCGTTTGCATATGCTAATCCATCTGCTAAAGTATCTGTTACTGTTACTGTGTCAGCTACTTCTCCATTATTTGTTACTGTAATTGCATACCATACAGCATCTCCAACTTTATATGTTGTGCTTTCTAATGCTTCAGTTGATAAGATTGTGTATGCACCATTTTTATATTCAGCAACATGTTTTTCTATTGATATATTTGATACAGGTAATTCTTCTTTTCCTGTTTCTTCTTTTTCAGGTATTGTTGCTTTTGCAATGTTTACTAGTTTTCCGTCTTTTATGTCTTTTTCTTGTACAGTGTATTCAACTGTTACTGATACTTTGTTGTCTGCACCTCTATTTAATGTTGCTATTGTGTGACTAAATTCTGGTAGTAATTCGTCTGTTACAACTACGTTTTCTAGAGTTACGTTTCCTGTATTTTCTACTGTTATTACATAAGTAACTTTGTCACCAACTTTTACAGCTATTTCTCCATTTACGTCAGTTCCATTTAATTTTGTTGCTGTTTTTGTTACTACAAAGTCTGGATTTGGATCTTCTGTATCTGTAGTTACTGTTGAGCTATCATCTCCTATTGTTGCTACGTTTACTACTTCTCCTGCTTTGATGTCTGCTTCTGTTACAATATGTGTAAATGTTACATTTGCACTTGCATTTGGTGCTATTTCTTCAGTTATTGTTCTTGTTTTTTCTACTGAGTTATTATCTGTTACAACTATGTCTTTTACTTTTTGATTTCCTTTATTTGTTACAGTTACTTTGTATGTTATTGTTTCTCCTAAAGCATATTTTCCGTCGTTGTTTGCATCTGTTCCTGTTACTTCTTTGTGTAATTCATATTTTGTAAATGGGTCTTCTGTTTCTGTTTTTTCTTCGTTTGAGCTGTCGTCTCCTATTGTTGCTACATTTACTACTTCTCCTGCTTTGATGTCTGCTTCTGTTACGATGTGTGTAAATGTTACATCTTTGCTTTCTCCTGGTTTAAGTTCTCCATTTACTGTTGCTGTTTTTTCTACTGAGTTATTATCTGTTACAACTATGTCTTTTACTTTTTGATTTCCTTTATTTGTTACAGTTACTTTGTATGTTATTGTTTCTCCTAAAGCATATTTTCCATTTTCGTTTTTAGCTGTACTTGTTACAGTTTTAACTAATTCATATTTTGTGAATGGGTCTTCCGTTTCTGTTGTAACTTCGTTTGAAGGGTCATCTCCTATTGTTGCTACGTTTACTACTTTCTTAGCTGTAATATCTTTTTCTGTTACAATGTGTGTAAATGTTACGTCTTTGCTTTCTCCTGGTTTAAGCTCTCCATTTACTGTCGCTGTTTTTTCTTCAGAGTTGTTATCTGTTACAACTACATCTTTAACTGTTTGGTTTCCTCTGTTTGTTACTGTTACTTTATATGTTATTGTTTCTCCTAATGCATATTTTCCATTTTCATTTTTGGCTGTACTTGTTACAGTTTTAACTAAGTCATATTTTGTAATTGGATCTTCTGTTTCTGTTGTAACTTCGTTTGAAGGGTCATCTCCTATTGTTGCTATGTTTACTACTTTTTTAGCTGTAATATCTTTTTCTGTTACGATGTGTGTAAATGTTACATCTTTGCTTTCTCCTGGTTTAAGTTCTCCATTTACTGTTGCTGTTTTTTCTTCAGAGTTGTTATCTGTTACAACTACATCTTTAACTGTCTGATTTCCTCTATTTGTTACAGTTACTTTATATGTTATTGTCTCTCCTAAAGCATATTTCCCGTCGTTGTTTTCGTCTGTACTTATCACTGTTTTTAATAATTCATATTTTGTGAATGGGTCTTCTGTTTCTGTTGTAACTTCGTTTGAAGGGTCATCTCCTATTGTTGCTACATTTACTACTTTCTTAGCTGTAATGTCTTTTTCTGTTACGATGTGTGTAAATGTTACGTCTTTGCTTTCTCCTGGTTTAAGTTCTCCATTTACTGTTGCTGTTTTTTCTTCAGAGTTGTTATCTGTTACAACTACATTTTCAACTGTTTGATTTCCTTTATTTGTTACAGTAACTTTGTATGTTATTGTTTCTCCTAATGCATATTTTCCGTCATTGTTTGCGTCTGTTCCTGTTACTTCTTTGTGTAGTTCATATTTTGTAAATGGTTCTTCTGTTTCAACTGTTACTTTTTCTGTTTCTTTTCCATCTGATGTTGCAACGTTTACTACTTCTCCTTCTTTGATGTCTGCTTCTGTTACAATATGTGTAAATGTTAATTCAGCTTTTCCGTTTATTGCAATGTTTGTTGCTGTTTCAACTTTTTCTTCTGAATTTTCGTCATTTACTGTAACACTTTCTAATACTGTACTTCCTATATTTGTTACTGTTACTTTATATGTTACAACTTCACCTAAAGCGTATTTTCCATTTTCATTTTTAGCTGTACTTGTTACTTCTTTCTTAATTGTGTAGTCTGTTGTATCAACTGTTTCTTCTGGTTTTTCTTCACCAACAGTTGCTACGTTTTTAATAGTTCCACTAACTTTTTTAACAACTACTGTAAATTCAACTTTGCTCTCTGAATTAGCTGCAACTTCTATTTCTGTACCAGCCATTAATTTTTCAGCTGTTTCTTTAGAAGCTTCTTCAACTTCTAATATTCCATCTTCAATTAGTTTTGCTAAAGATTCATCTTTAACATTTGCTTTACCAGCTACATCACCTGTATTTTTTACAGTAATTGTGTATTTTATTTTGTCTCCAACTTTTGCTGATGTTCCTTCTGCTTTTCCTATAACTTCAGCTGTTTTTGTCGATGTTACTATTGCCGTTTTAGTTTCATTTGTTTCTTCACCATTAACTACAGCTACGTTTCTAATTGTTCCTGTTGCTATTTCTGAAACTTTTACTTGGAAGCTTATTTCTATTGCTTCTCCTGCTTTTAAATCTATGTTCCATTTTAAAGCTACTACAGTTTTTCCGTCTTTTCCTGTAAGTTCTAGTGCTTCAACATTTGATGAATTTTCTACATATGTTGTCATTTCTGGAATTAAGTCTTTTACTTCAATTCCTTCTAGGTCTTTTTCAGAATTGTTTCTTACTGAAATTTTGTATGTAATTACTTCACCTTTTGTTGTTGTGTTTTCTCCTGCTTTTGTTTCACACACTTTGTTTATTTCTAAATTATCTTTTTTAGCATTTATAAGTTTAGCATAGTTTAAGTCAGCATTTACTGACATTGGTGTCCAACCAACATAATGTCCTTCTAATATTTGTCTTTCTGGTATTTCTACTGTTTCAGTTCTTTGTATTGTTGTTTCTTGAATGTTGTCTGCTGCTGCATTTTGTCCTGCTGCTCCTGCTATTTGATTATTTTGTACTCCACCATTGTTTACATTTGCTACTCCACCTGCTGGATTTTGTGCATTTTCTGCATTTGCTTGTTCTCCTGCATTTGGTAAAGTTTCTTGGTTTCCAGCTACTTCTCCATTGTTTTGTTCTGCTGGTGCATTTCCTGTTGTTCCATTTTCTTGTTCTGCAAATTGATTGCTTTCTATTTCAGCAGCTTCTGTGCTACCTCTGTCTTTCAAGAATACTACTGTACCTATTGCTATTACTACTGCTAATATTGCAATTATTATGGCTATTGTTATAGTAGATTTCTTGCTTGGCATTTTTACTTTTCCTGCCATTTTAGATTTCCTCCTTTTATTATTTAGTTTCTTTTGCCTTTAATATAAGTCTTTCTCTATTACCGTTTGTACACGTTATTAGCGTTGTTTCTCTTATGGTATTGTCATTTGTTGCAAGGATTGTTACATCATTTGGATCTGTTATAAATTTATCATATATTTGATATTCTATTGTCGTTCCTGTTAAATCTGTTAATTCTACAATATCGCCTATTTCTAAATGTTTTGTTTTTCCAAACATTGTCCCATCATAGTTGTTGTGCCCTGCTATTGACAAATTTCCATAGTCGTTTACTTGACCACCCCAATATTTTACTATTGATATTTTCATCGGTGCTTTTGTTTCTTCTGGGTTGTATGTATCTATATCTAGTATTGGGTATTCTAGCTCAATTTTTGGAATTTTTACTATTCCAATTACTTTGTATCCGTTCATAGTTACATTTTCTTTTGTTTCATTTTCTAAACTTCTTGAAAATGTTTCTACTACTTTTTGAGTTTCTTGGTCATTTAGATAGTTTTTTCCGTATTTTACAGCTATTAATCCTATTACTACAATTACTGCTATGAGCAATATTGCAAATATTATTTTATATATTTTTAATTTCATTTTAGTGTTTTTCTTCTTTGTTTTGTAATTTTTTCATTCTTACAAATATAAGGATTAATGCTAATACGATAACTGCTAATATTGCAAATAGTATAATGCTGTCTCCTGTTATTGGTAGTTTTGCTGTTTCTTGAACTACTTTTGTTTCTGTCTTTCCTGGTATTTTTTCTTCTTCGTCTTCTCTATATGATGTCATAAATTTTGCATCATATGTTTCTGTTCCGTCTTGTGCTACTTTTTTTAATAATACAACATATTGTTCACCTTTTTGTGCTTCTATTGGTTGTTTTATTGTTAGGTCTTTTTCTACTGGTTCCCATTTTGCATTTTCTATTAATGCATTATATAAATTGTAAAACTCGTTTGCATATTCTATTTTTGAATACATATCTTTTTCTTCATAGCCAATGTTTAATTCGTTTGCTAGTTCTTGTAGCTTTGAATGTTGGTCTGCTGGTAGCTTTGTTCTTTCATAGTAGTATGTTGCATTTTCATCATCTACTATTTGTAGCCCACCTATTGTTTCTATGTATTGCATTCCGTTTCTTTCTTCTCTTATTTTTTCTAATTCTGTCTTTAATTCTGTTTTTATTCTTTTTGTTGTGTTTTCAACTATTTCCATTTTTTCTGTATTGAAGCTTTGATTTTCGAAGTTTATTTCATTTACTGTTTTTACTTCTTTGCCATCTTCATTTACTTTTGTATGAATATAGTTAATTCCTTGTGCTATTTTGTCACTTTCGATTAGCATTACTTGATTATTATCCTCATCTTCTACTGAGTTGATATAATTCAAGTCAACTTCTTCCGCTCCTTTCTCTGATGTTATAGCATATTGAAATTTCGAATCTGCTAATCCTTTTGCGTAGATTATGTAATCTTTGTCTGTTTTCACAACTTGCACTTCTGCTTCTGCTGCGAAAACGTTTACTGGTATTATTAGTGCTATCATTACTATTAGTAATACCATAGTCATAATTTTGACTTTTAATCCTTTCATTAAGAACCCCCCTATAAATTTATTATAATTAGTTATTTAAAAAGTTTTAAATTTCACCTATTTTTTTATATCCCCTTACGGATATAAGCTTTTAGGTGACCTCATAAAAACTATATTTTTACACACAACATTATATTACATTATTTAAACTTTGTAAAGGAATTTTTATGATTTTATGTGATTTTATGGAAACTATTATATATGTTGATTAATATCTTTTTTCTTACCTTCATAAATAAAAAAAGAAAAGCAAAACTCTGCTTCTCTCAAAGTCTTACTTTTCCTTATTTTTATCTATATTCTTACATAACCACCTATTACTTTGTTTTCTCCGTTATTTGGTAATATTTTTGCTCCACCTGCTAATACTACTGTATCTCCTGTTTCTAAAATTCCTTCTGATTTTAATGTTTCAATTCCTTTTGTTATTGTATCTTCAATTGTTGCTTCTCCTTTACATAAAACCGGAGTTACATTAAATGATACTGATAATTGATGATATGTTTTTTCATCATCTGTTATAGCGAATATTGGGCATCCTGCTCCTAATCCTGCTAATTTTCTTATAGAATCACCTTTATGTGTGTATGCTACTATTGCATCTGCATCAATGTGTTTTGCTGTTACACATGTTGAGTAAGCGATTGCGCTTTCTAAATCTTTTTCTACGTATTTTCCTGTTGATTTTTTGTCAAATCTTTTCCAGTAGTTTACACTTGATTCAATTGCAGTTGATATTTTGTTCATTGCTTCAACACATTCTACTGGGTATTTTCCCATTGCACATTCTCCAGATAGCATTATTGCTCCTGTTATGTCATATACTGCGTTTGCAACGTCACTTACTTCTGCTCTTGTTGGTCTTGGGTTTTGTGTCATTGATTCTAACATTTGTGTTGCTGTTATTACTGGTTTTCCAACTTCGTTACATCTTTTGATAAAGTGTTTTTGTACAATTGGAACTTGTTCCATTGGTATTTCAACACCCATATCTCCACGTGCTACCATAATTCCATCAGATGCTGCTAAGATATCTTCAAAGTTGTCTATTCCTTCTTGGTTTTCTATTTTAGAAATTATTTTTACTCTTTCTCCACCGTTTGAGTCTAATAAATCTCTTAAAGCTTTAACATCTGCTTCTTTTCTTACAAATGAAGCTGCAATATAGTCAAATCCTCTTTTGATACCTTCTGTTATATCATCTATATCTTTTTGTGTTAATGCTGGTAATTCTAATTTAACACCTGGAACATTCATTGTTTTTCTGCTTCCTAATCTTCCTGTATTTAAAGCTTTACATACAATGTCTTTTCCATCTATTTTTGTTATTTTAAATTCGATAGCTCCATCATCTACTAATAATGTTGAACCAACTGTTACGTCTTTGTATAGTTCTTTATAGCTGATGCTTGTTCTTTCATTATTTCCTATAATATCATCATTTACAAATGTAAATTCTTGACCTTCGTTTATTGTTACTTTTTCATTTCCTGTTTCTAATACACCTGTTCTAATTTCTGGTCCTTTTGTATCTAATAGTAATGCTACTGGTTTATTTAGTTTTTCTCTTACTGCTTTGATTGTTTCAATTTTTTCTCCATTTTCTTCATATCCACCATGAGAGAAGTTAATTCTTGTTACGTTTAATCCAGCGTTTACTAATTTTGTTAGCATTTCTTCACTTTGACTTGCAGGTCCTATTGTTCCTACGATTTTTGTTTTTCTTAATTTAGTTTTCATTATAAATATCCTCCCTTTTTTTAAACCAGCCTTTATTATAGCACAGTTTCACAACAAAATTCAACATTTTTTTCAAATTTTTTCAAATATGGTATTAATTTCGTAAAAATCTGCCACTAGGGACGGACCTTTTTGGCAGGAATCTGCCATTAAGGACCGTCCCCAATGGCAGGTTTAGCTTATTTCTATTATTGAGTGTATACTTTTTTCGTCTTCACTCATTATTACTATAATATGTTTGCCGTTTTTATAAGTGTATTTACATTGAATTTTATCTCCGAAGTTTTATTTCTTTTTTGTAAGTAATCCTTACATTATCAAAAGGTCTTTTTTCGTATACTTCTTCCGGCATTGCTTCATATGCTAAATCTAAGTAATATAAATT
The DNA here is from genome assembly GCA_947648905.1 of uncultured Clostridium sp. Taxonomy (GTDB): domain Bacteria; phylum Bacillota; class Clostridia; order TANB77; family CAG-508; genus CAG-269. The sequence goes on from CANSPP010000004.1 coordinate 97,262, forward strand.
GTGCATATGTTTATTAACATCAATATCTTTTCTAATCACTTCATAATTAATACTTGATAAAAATTCTGTTGGTATTTCTAGTTTACCCAATTTTTCTTCAGAAAATACACTTTTTTCTTCAGGTTCGTATCTATTCATAATTTCATCTGTTAATCTAACCATTTTTCTGTTGTCTATATCAATTAAAGCCCATTTAGATGTTGCAATCGCACATAAATTGTTGTTTTCATCATATACTTCAAAGTCACGGAATGTGAAAAATTTCTTCACATCTCGTCCCCAAGTGTTCACACTTAGAGTTTGTCCATATTTGGGCCTTTTAATTACTTGCAAATTCCAATCAAGTAAAATCCAGCCTGTTCTAGTTTCTTCTGTTTCGTTGGCTCCAAATTTTACTTTATCTGAGTGATATGCTCCTATATTCTCTAATATTTCTAATATTGCTCTATTTTTTATAGTGTTATCCTTGCCTATATCTTTTAATCCTGTTTTAAATTTTTCTTTGTAAATCATTTTTCTGCTCCTTTTTCTTTTCGCCTGTCCCAAAAATGTTTTTAATATCCTGGTTTTTTTAGTAATTTGAACATATTTTTCTTGTATTCTTCTACTCCTGGTTGGTTAAATGGATTTATTCCTAGTATGTTTCCTGATACTGCACATGCTTTTTCGAAGAAGTATATTAGCTCTCCTATGTTTTTTTCGTCTAACTTATTCATTGTTATTTTAATGTTTGGTACTTCTCCTGTTACGTGTGCTTGTATTGTTCCTTCCATTGCTTTTTTGTTTACATAGTCTAGTGTTTTTCCACTTAGATAGTTTAATCCGTCTAAATTGTCGTCATCTGGGTTTATTTTTATGTCTGTGTTTGAAGTTTTTACTTCTATTACTGTTTCAAATAGATTTCTTCTTCCTTCTTGTATATATTGCCCCATTGAGTGTAAATCTGTTGTGTTGTCTACTCCTGCTGGGAATATTCCTTTATTTTCTTTTCCTTCGCTTTCTCCATATAGTTGTTTCCACCATTCTGTAAAGTAGTGCATTTTTGGTTCGTAGTTCACTAGTATTTCAATATCTTTGTGCTTTTTATATAAGATGTTTCTTGCTACTGCATATTGATAGCATTCGTTGTATTTTAATTCTGGGTCATTATATCTTTCTCTTGCTATTCTTGCCCCTTCCATTAGTTCTTCTATGTCTATTCCTGCTGTTGCTATTGGCAATAAGCCTACTGCTGTTAATACTGAATATCTTCCGCCTACATTGTCTGGTACTATAAATTGTTCATATCCCTCTTTTTGTGCTAGTGTTTTTAGTGCTCCTCTTTCTTTGTCTGTTGTTGCATATATTCTGCTTCTAGCTTCGTCTATTCCATATTTATTTTCTAATATTTCTCTAAATATTCTGAATGCTATTGCTGGTTCTGTAGTTGTTCCTGATTTTGATATTACATTTATTGAGAAGTCTTTGTCTCCTATGTATTCTATTAATTCATTGATGTAGTTGGGACTTAGGTTATTTCCTACATATAAAATTTGTGGATTTTTTCTTTGTTTTACTGGTAACATATCGCTAAATGAACTTGTTAATAGTTCTATTACTGCTCTTGCTCCTAAGTATGATCCCCCTATTCCTATTACTACTAATATATCTGATTCTTTTTTTATCTTTTTTGCTGCTTTTTTTATTCTTTTAAATTCTTCTTTGTCATAATTTATTGGTAAATCTAGCCATCCTACAAAGTCTTTTTCGTCATCTGCTCTTGAGTGTAAGTCTTCGTGTATTTTTTTTATTTTTTCTTTGTATGCCATTATTGATTTTGGTGTAATTCCTGTGTTTTTTAAATTTAATTTTATTTCTGCCATATGTTTTGCGCCTCGCTTTCTTTTCTTTTTCTTTCTACATTATATATAATTAATTTTTATAATTCAAGCTTATTTTGCAAAAATAAAGAACTGCTCTATAAACAGTTCCTTTTATCATATATTAAATTAATCTTTCAAAACCTCATCCATCACTTTAGCTAAATACTTCATACTATTTAAACATTGGTCAAGCGTATTACCTGTTGAACCAACTTCAATAATACTAGCAAACTTACCTGCATGTTGATTATATCTAGATGTTGTCAACATTATAGGTTTAAACAAACCTGGGTACATCTCTTCCGCCTTTTGTTGAACCTTAACTGCAAATTTCAAATTTTGTTGCCAATTAGGATGCCAAAGTCCACCTTCATTTGTACCTATAACAAACATCATTTGTGCTGCTTCTTCTGTTTCTCCAATTCTTACTGTTGGAGCATAATCAGGCCTTGAGCCTATTGCATCTCTATGTACATCTATTATTATATCTGAAGGAGTTGTTTTTAGCAAATTTTCTACTGTTGCTAGTGAACGTGTATATGAGCCATTATATGCTGGATAGTCGTGATAATCTGTGCTATGTACTACATTGTAGTTATATTGTTTTAAGTGATTTTCCAACTCTGTTCCTAATCTTGTTACTGTGAAGTTTAAGTCTGTTGTTCTAAAATTTCCTGTTTGTGTATATGGGTATTTTTCACTTGGGGTATAACTTTCGCAACTATGTGTATGAAATAATAAAATATTTTTATTTTCTATTGTTATGTCTGGATTTAAAATATCTTCTGTCAATGTATAACTTGTTTGATTTTTTATTTTTACATTTCCATATTGTACATTTGCATTTTCACTTATCGGATTATTTGTTATAACTTGTGTTTGCATTCCCGTTTTTGCAAGTTCAATTTCTTCTTTGTTTTCTTGCTCTTGTTCTTGCTCTTCTTGTGTTTTTTCTTCTGCTGTTTTTTTATCTTTTAGCTCTATTTCTTCCATTCCTTTTATTGAAGCAATTTGTGTTTTTAACATTTGCTTTAAAATACTTTTTTCGCTTTCGTCTTCTTGTGATATTTCTTTATATTCTTTGTTTATCTCTGACATTGTTGGTATTACTTGGTCCATACAGTTTGTCATACTATAATTTGTTATTGAATTTAAGTTTATTTCTAGATTTTTAAATTTGTTTTTTTCTGATGTTTTTCTGAAGTTCTTGCTAAATAATAATATTATTAATATTGTTAAGCTAATTCCTCCAAAAATTTTTATAACGTCTTTTGCTTTTAATACTGTAACTTTGAACATATTTTTCTCCTTGTATCTTTAGTCTATTATATTTATATATATTCAAAGCTTGGCTTTTTATGCCTAAAAAACAAAAAAGCCTGATTTTTTATCAGACTTTTTTATCTTATATTTCTTTCCAAAACCAATCTAATGCATTACTAACACTTTTTTTACCAAATGCTTTTGTTTCTAAGTCGTCTACCCATAAATAAGAGAAAAATGTTACTAATACAAATATGAAATCGATTACTAAGCATCTTGATAATGTTGATACTAAATATCTAAATTCTGCTGGTAATGTTACTAATTGAACTACGTGAATAATTAGTATAATTAAATATGCAAATAATGCTATTGCCCCTATTAGACTTTTTTTGAGTTCTTGTGATAAAAATATTATTAGCACTGTTGCTGCTAACATTAATATTAGTGTTAATGGATTTGATATATCGAAAATAAACATATTTACCCCCTCCGTTTTCTTATGTAATTCTATTTTATCATAACACTAATATTTTCTTACTTCAAGATTTCTTATATTACTTTTGTATTACATTTTTATTACAGCATTATCAGTTTTAAAATTATTTCAATTTTTCTTCTATTAAATCTGCAATTTCTTGCGCTTTTTTAGTTATGTATTCTTGGTCTTCCCCTTCAATCATAACCCTTACTAATGGTTCTGTTCCTGATGGTCTTATTAAAACTCTTCCATTTCCCGCAAATTCTCTTTCTAATTTTTCTATTGCTTCTTTTATATCAGCATCATTTTCGTAATCATATTTTTTCTCTGAATTTACCTTTGCATTTATTAGTATTTGAGGGTATAGTTTTATAGTACTTGCTAATTCTGATGCCTTTTTATTTTCTTCTAACATTGCTTTTATTAACATTAGAGAAGTTAATATTCCATCTCCTGTTGGGTTGTAATCTAGTAAAATTACGTGTCCTGATTGTTCTCCACCCAAATTGAAGCCTTCTTTTAGCATTTGTTCTAGAACATACCTATCTCCTACTTTTGTTTGCAATAATTCTAAACCATTGTCTCTCGAGTATTTATTTAAACCTAGGTTACTCATTACTGTTGCAACAATTGTATCTTTGTTTAATTTTCCTTTTTTTCTTAAATGTTGTGAAATTATAGCAAGCAATTTGTCTCCATCTATTAGTTCACCTTTTTCGTCTATTGCTAAACATCTATCGCCATCACCATCATATGCAACTCCTAAGCTTAGCTTATTATCTATTACAAATTTCTTTAAGCCTTCTAAATGTGTAGAACCACAATTATTATTAATGTTTATTCCATCTGGAGAATTGTTTATAATTTTATATTTAATTCCTAGAGCCTTAAAAACCTTTTCTGCAACAACATATGTTGCGCCATTTGCAGTATCTAATCCTACTACAAAATCGTCTGTGTTGTATTTTTCTATGTCATCGTCAAAGTTCTTTCTGAAAAAGTATACATATTCATCTAACAAATCTAAAGCATATTCTGATACTCCAATTTTATCATTTACAGCTGTTAACTCATCTAATTTTCCAGATTCCATTATTTCTTCAATTTCTTCTTCTAGGTCATCTGAAATTTTCATACCTTTATTACTAAAAAACTTTATTCCATTGAATTCATATGTATTATGTGATGCTGAAATAACAACACTTGCATCTGCATTCAATTTTCTAGTTAAATATGCTACTGCTGGTGTTGGCATAACTCCTAACAATTTTACATTTGCTCCATAGCTTAAAAAACCTGCTACCATTGCACTTTCTATTAGTGTTCCAGATATACGTGTATCTCTTCCTATTAGTATTGTAGGTGTGTGGTCTGTATGTTTTGATAAAACATATGCCCCTGCTTTTGCAACCTTATATACTAATTCTGGTGTTAGCTCTGTATTCGCAATTCTTCTAATTCCATCTGTTCCAAAATATTTTCTCATAAACTTCCTCCTTGTGTCCAATTGGGGACGTTTCCTTCTTGGACATATCTCCCTATTTTTGTAAAAAGTCTTTTACTATTTTTATTATAGGTTCACCTTTTAGCATCTTTAGTTTTTCTGTTAGTGTTAAATCTATTTTATGCGGTTCTTTTATTTCTATTCTTTTATTTCCCAATACTAATTTCGGATTTGTTGTAGTCAATTCTTTTAGCCTTTCTTCTCCTACTATTTCATTAAGTTCTGCTAATATTTGTGGCATTTTGGAATAGATAGTATTTTGTCTATGTGCATTTGTCCCAAGCATATGTACCATATTGCTTTGTAGCATTTTTTCCACTATTATTTGTGCTTTTTCTCCATATTCTCCTATTATGCTTCCATAGTCTGCTTGGATCAGAACTCCATTTTCTATTAGTTCGTATATTAGGTCTGGCTCTTTTTGTACAAATTTGTATCTTTCTGGATGAGCTAATATTGGTACTATTTTACATTGTTTCATTTCATATATTTTATCATATAGATTTTCTGGTTCTTCATCTTGTGGTAGTTCAAATAGCACATAACTTGTGTCGTTTATTGTTGATGCCTTTTCTTCTTCTAGTAATTTTATTATATTGTCTGACATATATATTTCGTTTCCTAAATATATTTTTATATCTATATTCTTTGCTTTTAGATTTTCATATATCGCACTTACCCATACTTCTCTTTCTTTTGCGTCTGTTTCATAAAATCCTTCTTTGTAATGCGATGTTAATACTATTGCTTCAAATCCTGCATTTTTTGCTTCTTTTATTAGATTGAATGTTTCTTCTATACTTCTTGCTCCATCATCTATGTTTGGTAGTATATGTGTGTGTATGTCTATCATTAATTTGCTCCTTATTTTATTTCTTCTGGTATGTTTGAAACTAGTTTTTGATATTGGTTTAATACTGATTGATTATAGAACATTATTTGATTTCCCATTATTGTCCAATCTGATTTGTGTTCACTTAAGAAATCAAATATACTTTCTATATAATCAAATGATGCTGTTATTTGTTTTTTTGCTTTTTCTCCTTTTTCCTTTGTTTCATTTAATTCTTTTTCAGTTTCTTCGTCAACTGCTAATTTTTTATATACTTCTTTATAGTAATCACTTACATTTTTATCTTCAATAACTGATAAAAATCTTTCTTCATCACATAGTGATAGCAATTCTTCTATATAATCTTCTCCTGTTTTTCTCATTTCAGCAATCTTTGCTTTTGTTTGTGTAAATTCTGGTCCGTCATTTTTAATATTTTCAAATGACATTAAATTTTCTATGTCTTCGCTTTTTATTATTTCTGGTGCTTTTTTACTTGTTTCTAGTGTTTCATTTAAATATTCTTTTAATGTTTGTTCTACTATTGCATATGAACCTTTTGTTTTTATTTCCATATCAATTTTAGCATCTGGGTCTACTGTTCCGTCTGCTTTTAATATTTCTATTGATGTTATTTTATTGGTTTCACTTACTAATAATGCAAATTGTGAAGAGTGATATGCTACAAATAGTGATATTCCCACTATTATTACTAATATAACTGCAATTATAGCAATTATTAATCCTTTTTTACTCTTTTTCTTGTTTTCTGTTTTTACTTCTGTCTTAACTTCGTTGTTTACTTTTTCTACATTTTCGTTTTTTTGTTCTTCCATTTTTAATTCCCCTTTTCTTTTTATTTTCAGTATTTATATTATAGTGTTTTATTATTTTATTTGCAAGTTTTTTCTACATTTTATTTGGCATTTCTATTCCAAGCAATTCAGCTCCTAATTTTAGTACTTGTCCAACGCTGTATGTTAAGTATACTCTAGCATCTTGTAACTCTTTATCTTCACATATAATTTTGTTTTCATTATAAAAACTACTAAATGCTTTTGCTAAATCTATTAAATATCTTGAAAGTATTGAAGGTTCTTCCTTGTTAGTTACTTGTACTAAAATATCTTCAAAGTTATAAATTAATTTTATGATATTTTGAGAATATTCATCTTGTAAATTATCTAATTTTATATATTTTAGTTCAGGTACTTTTCCAACTTTTTCAATTACACTTTTTGTACGTACATATGTATATTGAATGTATGGTCCTGTTTCGCCTTGAAAGTTTAATATTGTATCCCAGTCAAATATCTCGTCTTTTACTCTGTTGTTAGCTAAGTCATTGAATATTACTGCACCTATTCCAACTTTTTTTGCCACTTCTTCTTTGTCTTCAAGTTCTGGATTTTTTTCTTCTACTACTTTTTTCGCTCTTTCAATTGCTTCATTTAATAAATCTTCTAATTTTATTATATTTCCTTCTCTTGTTGACATTTTTCCTGTTGATAACAATACCATTCCAAATGATATATGTTTTAATCCATTTGTGTATTTTTCGTCTAGTCCTAATAATTTTGCTACTTCAAATATTTGTTTAAAGTGTAGTACTTGCTCATATGATGTTACATATAGAGCTTTATCAAAATCATATGTTCTTGCTCTGTAAAGGATTGCTGCTAAATCCCTTGTTGCATAAGTTGTTGAACCATTTGATTTTTCTATTATACAAGGTGTATTTATTCCTTTATCTTCTAAGTCAATAATTCTTGCCCCTTGAGATTCTACTACTTTTCCTGTTTTTTCTAGAATTTCAATTACTTCTTGCATTTTATCTGCATAGAATGCTTCTCCATTCCAAGAGTCAAATTTGCTTCCTAATAAGTCATATACTTTTTGAAATTCTTGTAAACTAACTTTTCTAAATTTCTCCCATAGTTCTAAACAATATGGGTCCTTATCCTCTAGTTTCTTGAAATTATTTCTACATTCTTCTAATACTGTTTCATCTTCTTTACATAGATTGTTTATTCTGATATAGATTTTCATTAATTCTTCTATTGGTTTTGCATCTATATCATATTCTTGTCCCCATCTTTTATAACCTTCTATTAGTTTTCCAAATTGTGTTCCATAATCTCCTAAATGGTTAATTCCAGTTACATTATAACCTAAATATTTATATATATTGTATAATGCCGCTCCTATTACTGTTGAACGTAAATGTCCAATGTGGAATGGTTTAGCAATATTTGGCGCTGAATAGTCTATTACTATGTTTTTTCCGTTTCCTATTTTGATTTTTCCATATCCAATTCCTTGTTCTATTTTATTCAAGACTTCTTTTGTTATTATTTGTTTATTTATATAGAAGTTTAAGTATCCCCCTGCAATTTCTACTTTTTCAATTACTCTTTGGTCTATTTCTATTTTCTCTTTTATTTCACTTGCAATAACTGGTGGCGCTTTTTTTAGTTCTTTTGCAAGTCTAAAACAAGGAAATGCATAATCTCCATTTTTTGTGTCTTTTGGCATTTCTATATAGCTTTTTAGTTCTTCTTGTTTTATTTCTGTTACTTTTGCAATGGCTTTAGCTATTTCTTCTTTTAAATCTATCATTTAACTTCTCCCCTTTTTTTGATATAGTTCCAAGAATCTTTGCACATATCTTCTATTGTTTTTGTAGCTTCCCAGCCTAATTCTTCTTTTGCCTTTGTAGCATCCGCATAACATTCAGCAATATCACCAGGTCTTCTTTCTACTATTTTATATGCTACTTTTTCTCCTGTTGATTTTTCAAATGCTTTTACTATATCTAAAACACTTGTGCCTTTTCCTGTTCCTAGATTATATATATATAATCCTTTTTGTTCTTTTTCTAATTTATTTAATGCTTTCACATGTCCTTTTGCTAAATCAACTACATGTATGTAGTCTCTTACCCCTGTTCCGTCTGGTGTATTGTAGTCATTTCCAAATACAGATAATTCCTTTAATTCTCCACTTGCTACTCTAACCACATATGGCATTAAGTTATTTGGAATTCCTTGTGGATTTTCGCCAATTAATCCACTTTCATGTGAACCTATTGGATTAAAATATCTTAAAATACATATATCTAAAGTATTATCTGCATTGTATGTATCTTTTAATATTTGTTCAATAAACAATTTTGTTGTGCCATATGGATTTGTTGTGCCACCTGTTTTCGTTTCTTCTGTAATCGGCATCACTTCTGGGTCTCCATATACTGTTGCTGACGAACTAAATATGAATTTTTTTACATCATATTTTTTCATTGTTTCTAGTAATACTAAGCATCCTGTTATATTATTATGATAATATTTTAATGGCTCTTTTACAGATTCTCCTACTGCTTTGTATCCTGCAAAATTGATTACTGCTTCAATGTCGTTTTCTTCAAATACTTTTTCTACTTTTTCTCTTTCTAAATAATCCGCTTCGTAAAATTTAATTTTCTTTCCTGTTATTTTTTCGATTTTTTCAATTACATCTGGCTTGCTGTTAGAGAAGTTATCAAGAATGATAACTTCTTTACCTTCATTTAATAATTCTACTGCTGTATGGCTTCCTATATATCCTAATCCACCTGGTAATAATACTGCCATTTTGTTACACTCTCCTCATTTTCTTTTAACTTCTGTTCCTTCTTTACTGTCTTTTATTTCATAACCTTTACTTTGAATTAAATCTCTTAATTCATCTGATTTTGCCCAATCTTTATTTTGTCTTGCTTGTTTTCTTTGTTCTACTAAATCTAATATTTCTTGTGGTATTTCTTCTTGTTCTTCTTTTTTATCTATTTCTAATCCTAATACTGTATCAAATTTTAGCAATAGTTCAGCAAGTTTTGGGCTTTTCTTTTCATTTCTTACAACTTCCCAAACTGTTCCCATAGCTAATGGCATATTTAGGTCATCATTTATTGCTTTGTGAAATCTATCTTCATATTCTTCTACTATGTTGTCTTCTACTTCATCTTTTCCTTGCAAGTGAATTTGATATCCATTTTTAAGTCTTTCTAAAGACTTTGATGCTGCTTCAATTCCATCCCAAGTAAAGTTTAGTTTATTTCTGTAATGGCAAGAATAACTAAATAGTTTGTATACAATTGGATTATATCCTCTTGTGATAAAATCTTTCATTAAGTATACATTTCCCAAACTCTTTGACATTTTTCCACCATCTATTAGTAAATATTCTCCGTGTACCCAGTAATTAGCTGGTACTTTACCACAAACACCTTTGCTTTGTGCTATTTCATTTTCGTGGTGTGTTGGTATTAAATCAATTCCACCTGTGTGTATATCAAATTGTTCTCCTAAATATTTTCTTCCCATTGCTGAACATTCTATATGCCATCCTGGATAACTTGGTCCCCAAGGGCTATCCCATTTCATCAAGTGATTTTCTGGTGCTTTTATCCATAATGCAAAATCATATGGATTTCTTTTTTCTGGATCTATTTCAACTCTAGCTCCTGCCTTTTGTTCCTCTAGGTTCAAATTTGATAATACTGGATATTTATCTAATTTTGATATATCAAAATATATTGCTGTTGATGTTTCATACGCAAAATCTTTTTCTACTAGTTCTTTTACAAATTCTAGCATTTCTTTGATATGGTCTGTTGCTTTACATACAATTTCTGGTGTTTCTATTTTTAGCATTGCTAAATCTTCAAAAAATAATTTTGTATAATGCTCTGCAATTTCTAATGGTGTTTTATGTTCTTCTCTTGCAGATTTTAGCATTTTGTCTTCACCTTCATCACCATCTGATACTAAGTGACCAACATCTGTTATATTCATTGCGTGTTTTATTTTGTATCCATTGTAACGCAGTACTCTTCTTAATACATCTTGAAATATGTTTGTTCTCATATTTCCAATTGTTGCGTCTTTATATACTGTTGGTCCACAAGAATACATTCTTACTTCCTTTTCATTTAATGGAATAAATTTATCCTTGTTTCTTGTTAATGTGTTGTATAAGTATATATCCATATCTTCTTCCTTTCTTGTTTTATCTATTCTGTTTCGCCTGCTGTATTCCCTGTTGTATTTTCTGTTGTGTTATTACCTGATGTGTTTCCTGATGTGTTTCCATCAGTTGTATTTCCGCCTGACGATGTATTTCCTGTTGTATTTTCTCCTGAGGAATTTGTATTGTTTGTTGTATTTGGTTTTGGTTGTTCTGATGGCTTTTCTACTTCTTTTGGTTTTGTATGAACATTACATATATCTTCAACTTTTCCGCTTCCTGATACTGTTGTTCCATTTACTGGCTTCCATAAGTTTAGTTGTTCTTTTGGTAGCACTCCACCATATGGTTTGTTTGTTACTGTTACATATTGTGAACAATACTCTGTTGCTATTTTATTTGTTTCTGAACATATAGCTTGACTTCCATGTCCTTGGCATTTTTCTGGTAAATTATCAGATGTAAATATTTCTGTATATGCTGGACATTCTGCTGTTGCAAGTCCTCCTGTTAATGAGCATACTTTTTGTTCTACTATTCCACTTGGCTTTGTAAATGTTGCACCTGCTAAACCTTTGTGAATATCTTTCATAACTGAGCTCCAGATTAGTGCTGCTGGGTTTGCTGAATATTCTCTTTGAACTACTTCTTCTGGGGTGTCATATCCAAACCAACAAGCTGCCGCATAGTATGGTGTAAATCCGCATAACCATCTATCTTTATGTCCGTCTGTTGTTCCTGTTTTTGCAGCTACATCCATACCTGTTATTGCACAATATGGTGCTGTTCCTCCAGCTTTTACTGTTCCTTGCATAATAGTTGATGTTATATATGCATTTTGTTCTGATATAACTCTTTTCTTTTCTTGTGTTGGTGTTAAAACTGTGTTTCCATTTGCATCTACTACTTTAGTATAGAATGTTGGTTCTATATATTCTCCATTATTTGCAATTGCTGCATATGCTGCTGCCATTTCTAATGGGCTTATACCTTCTGAAAGTCCTCCTATTGCAAGTGATAAATGTTCATCATTTGGTACACTGCTTTCAACTTCACTAGATTTTTTTAGAGTTGTTACTCCAAAGTTTCTTAAATAGTCAATTGATTTCCCTGGTGTTAATTCCCTCATTATTTTCACTTCTGGTACGTTTTGTGATTTTGCCAAAATTGTTCTAATGTTAATGTTTCCTAAATAATTTTCTTCATTTTTTGGTGTATATCCGCCACCAAAGTCTGTAAGTACATCATTATACATTGTTGCAGCTGTAATTACTTTTTCTTGTAGCGCTGGTGCTATATCTGCTATTGGTTTTATTGATGAACCTGGTTGTCTTGCTGATTGTGTTCCCCTGTTTAAAGTTGAACCTGTTTTTTCTCCTAATCCACCTGAAACACCTAGTACATATCCTGTTTTATGGTCTATTATTACCATTGCGGCTTGAGTTTGTTCATTTACTAATGTTCCATCTTTATTCTTCTCGTGTCCTGGTTTTATGTATTGTGCTTTTTTAGTTTCTTCTTCAACTCTTGCTTGTATTTCAGGGTCTACAGTTGAGTAAATAGTTAATCCACTACTATACACATAGTTTTCTGCTAATGTTCTTGATATATCTTTATCTTCCATTACCTGTCTTATTACTTGGTCTATTACTGCATCTGTATGATAAGAATGATTGCTTCCACTAGCTATTGCTCCTTTTTCAAACTTTAGCCCTGCATTTGCTTGTTCTACTGCTTGGTTATATTCTTCTTCATTTTCTATATAGCCTAATTCTTTCATCTTAGCCAATACTGTTAGTATTTTTGATTTTATTCTCTCTGCTCTCTTTTCTTCTGTGTCTGTATCTGACGCTAGTTTGAATGGATTATAATATGTTGGTCTACTGTTTATTCCTGCTAAATATGCACATTCTACTAAACTTAAATCTTTTGCGCTTTTATTGAAATAATATTCAGCACCTAATTCAACTCCATGTAAGTTTCCTTCTCCTCCAACAAATAGTATATTTAGATATAACTCTAATATTTGCTCTTTTGATATCATTCTTTCTACTTGATATGCTTTTGCCCATTCCTTTACTTTTCTGAATATTCCAGCCATTCCTGATGACTCATCATCTTTTGTTATATTCTTTACTAATTGTTGTGTAATTGTACTTCCACCATATGTATTTTTTCCCATTAAAGTTGTTACAATTGCTCCTGCTGTCCTTTTAAAGTCTACTCCACTATGTTTATAAAATCTTTCGTCCTCTATTGCAACATATGCTTTTGGTAAATATTCTGCCATTTCATCCAATGTTATTACTTTTCTTTTTTCATCACCACTTAAATTGGCTATAATTGAACCATTTGCATCTACTATTACTGAATTTGAAGCTGCTATTTTTAATTCATCTTTGCTTATTTCAAAATCATCTCCAAATAGTCCAAAGAACATTCCTGCTATTATTCCAGCTCCTATTACTGCTAATAATAAAAAGATTACTATTAATATTTTTATTGCCATCATTAATTTTGGATGTGACTTTTTCTTTTTATTTCCATTTTTTGTTTTCTTTACTTGTGGTCTTTTTGTAGGTTTTCTATTTTCATTTTTCGTTGCTGAATTTCTTGTAGGTCTCTTTTTATTTTTGTGTATTTTATTTGGTCTTGCTTTGTTATTTTTACTGTTATTTGGCATTTTATTCCCTCCTTGCCAATTTAAAATTTTCGCAAGCTTATTATATTACATTTTCGAAAAAAAGAAAAGCTTTTTTTGCAAAATTCGCTCCATTTTTGGGACATTTGGGGACGTTTCCTTTTTGTCCCTAAATCTCACTTTATAAAATGCTATTATTTGCTTGTAAATACTTAATTCTAACCTTGTCCTTCAAAAACTTATTTTGCAAATAATCAAATGTCCTATTTTGATAACTTTGTGCTTCATAAATCTTTTTCTTCTCATATAAATTTTCCTTATCGTAATCAAAATCATCTATGTATTCAAAATCAATCTCGTAATCCACTATATTAATTCCATTAAATCTCTTGCTTGTTATAGCTACATTTCCATTTAAATTTATAATAATTGCTTCTTCAAAAATTTTATATTTGTTTATTAGTTCCTTTGGGAAGTCAACATTTAGAATAATTTGAGATTTTGCTAGACTTTTTTTCTTGTTATTTGTCACTGTTATCATAATTCCATCTTCTTCAAAAATCTGCTGTTCTATATTTTTAAACTTTTCAAAATGGTTTGTAACAATATTTACTCTCTTATATTGTTTCACAATTTGTTTTATGTTTTCTAGCATATTTTGTTCTATTTCGTTGATTAATATTGATAGCTGTATTTCCTCTTTTTTTAGTCTCTTTTTTTCTACTACATAGTCTAATGCTTTTAGTGTTAGAGCTTTAAATAACCATCGTCCTTCTATTATTTTTGCTCCATAACTATTTAAAAAATTTACATAGTCTTCTTGTTTGCTCGTTTTTTTGCTTAATACTATTTTTTGATTGTTTGCTTTTTCTAGTATTGCTATTGTTCGTTTTGCTAGTCTTTCTGCTTTTTTTATTGATATTTTTTCTTCTTCTATTGGTAGTATTATTTTGTCTTCTTTTACTATTGGTATATTTAGCATTTTTAGTATTAACTTGGGCTTGTCAGTTTCTTGGATATAATACAAATAAATCACTCTCCTATACTTTTTACTTAAGTATATGAAAGTGATTTTAGTGATATTACATATTAATTTTCTTTAGTTCCATTTTATTTTCTTTTTCCAATTGTTTTAGGCTCTTTTCTGGTGTTGGTAAGTCTTCTGGCATAGTTCCGTCCAGCTTCTTGTATTGCTCTTCTAACAATTTTTCCAACTATATTATGTGTGCTACATGCATCCTTTTCTGTTTGTATATTGTCTCTTTTTAGTTTTTGCTCTGTTTGAGAAATTCTAAATAGATTTGCTATAAGTTCGTCGCTTCCCATATTATCTAAAATATCTTCTCTGTATCTTAAACCTTTTCTTTTAGCAATGTCGTCAGCTGTTTCTCCATTATATAATCCTTTATATCCGCTATTATGAAATTTGTCAAAATTTTTAACTCCTGCATTTTTTGCTGTTTGGTTAAGTCTATAATTTCCTTTTTTAGTTAAATTTCTTTGATAAAATCTTCTTTCGTCTTCTGTTAATAAACTATATTCTTTTTCGCTAATTTCTTGTTTTCTTGTTTGTATTGCAAAATATGTTTGGGCAAGTGCAATTACTTTTTTTCTTGAATCTCCATTTTGGGCTATTAGATAACAAGCATATCTAGTTAGCTTATAATCTTTCTGCCTTCTTTGTGCACCTGATCCTATTTGTACCATTTTGTCGGCTCCGACAAAATGCTCTAAGTAATTGATATCAGTATTTTCGCAAGCTTTCTTTGCTTTTTGTATAACATTTTCGAATTTTCTCCATTCTTTATAGTCTAAAACTTCCTTTAGTTCTCTTGCATACCAGTATTCAGTTCCGTTCTCGTCAATATGTTTAATATTTTCAAAAGTTTGATTGTTAGAATTAAAATCTTTTTCTAGCTTTTTCATATATTACCATCTCCATTTCTTATTTTTCTATATTTTAATATACTAATAAGTAAATTTCAATAGTTTAGTAATATTTTTTTTCAAACAACTATATCCCTTTTCAAAAGTCCATTATTAACAACACCAACCCCAACAAACCCATTCTCGGAATAAACCCTATAAATTCCATCTATATCTTGCACTGTAAGCTGTACGCCATTCAAAAACAGCTGTAATTTTCTACTATTCAAATTTATGCTAGGCTTATTCTCAAACAGTCTGTCCAACGAAATTAAATGCCTGTCCACTGCATCTGCATTTTCTTGCAACTCTTCAACTGTTACAGAATTGCTTATATTAAAATCTCCAACTTGAACTCTATTTAGTTCGCACATATAACCTACTGTACCTAATCTTTTGGCTATATCTTCGCACAAACTTCTAATATATGTACCTTTTGAGCAACTAACCTGAAATTGCAATTGCTTATTTTCATTGTCTAATTCCATTAGTTTTATGTCATAAATTTCAATTTGTCTTGGTTGTATTTCTACTGTTTGACCTTTTCTCGCATATTCATAAAGTTTTTTTCCATTAACTTTTATAGCAGAATACATTGGTGGCACTTGCTCTTGCTTTCCTACAAAAGTTGCAAGTTTTTTCTCCGCTTCTCTATTTTGAAAGATTTCATCTGGCACAATTTTTTCTTCTATAACTTCACCTTCTGCATCTGCTGTATCAGTTTTTTGTCCTAATTGAATTTTAGCTTGATAAATTTTATCGTGATTTATCAAGTACTTAGAACACAAAGTTCCTTTCCCAATTAATAATGGCAACACTCCGGTTGCCATTGGGTCTAAGGTTCCAGTATGACCGACCTTACTATTTGTCATTTTCTTTACTTTATATACGATGTCATGTGAAGTACAACCTTTTGGTTTATTTACAACTATTATTCCATCCATATTACTTCTCCACATTTAGTATTTTTGCATTTTCTATTTTCCTGCATTTAATGCTTTTTTTACTTCTTTTATTATCTTTTCTTTTACTTGCTCTAAGTCGCCTTGAATTGATGCTCCTGCTGCTCTTGGGTGTCCTCCACCACCAAACATTAAACATACATCTGAGGCATTTACTTTTTCGCTAGTACGTAGCGATATTTTGTATGTATTTTCATCTTTTTGTCTTACAAATATAGATACTTCTACACCTTCTATGTCTCTTCCAACCTCTACTAATCCTTCGTGGTCACCTGGTTCTGCATTAACTTCTTCTTCGTCTTTCATTGTTATATATGTATATGTTATTTGCCCTTCTTCTAATATTTCCATTCTTTCTATTGCCTTTTTTAATAATAAGAAGTTTGATTTTGTATTTGTACGTAATGTTCTTTTATAGATATCTGGTATATTAACACCTTTTCTCATTAATTCTGCTGTAAATTCAAATGTTTCTGGATTTACTCCATCATGTCTAAATCCACCTGTATCTGTTATTATTCCTGTTTCCAAGCAAGTTCCAAGTTCTTTTGTTATATCTATTTTAAAATAGCTAAACATTCCTACTAAAACTTCACAGCATGCTGGAGACACTGGATTTACATAGTTCAGGTCTCCATACATTTTATTGCTTCCGTGATGGTCTATTACTATTGTTTTTGTTGCATTTTCAAAGTATTCGTTTTTAGCTAGTCTTTTTAAATCTGCACAGTCAACAGATATTGCTAAATCATAATTTTTTATTTCTGAATCTGTTTTTATTTGGTCTGCTGATGGCAAGAAATTGAACAATCTAGAATATTCTGGAATTATTACATCTGCTTGTTTTCCTAATTGCTCTAGCATAAGCTTCATAGCTAAACTACTTCCTATTGCGTCTCCATCTGGTGATTCATGTGTTAATACAACTATTTTTTCACTTGATTTTATTTGTGTTAAAATTTCGTCTAGGGTCATATTATTTCTCCTCTTCTTTTTTTGGCATAATTTCTTTTAAAATACTATCAATTTTTGCTCCATATTCTAGTGAATCATCTAACTCAAATATGATTTCTGGTGTATTTCTTAAGTTTACTCTTTTTGCCAATTCACTTCTAATAAATCCAGCTGACTTTTTTAATCCTGCTAATGTATCTTTTAAATTTTTAGAATTTAAAATGCTCACATAAATTTTTGCAAATTTTAGGTCATTTGTAACTTTAACTTTTGTTACACTAATTAAGCCTGTTACATTTGGATTTTTTAGTTCATAGTTTAAAATTTGACTAATTTCTTTTCTGTATTGTTCGTCAATACGTCCTAATCTATTTTGATTTTCTGGCATTTTTCTATCCTTTCTAAGTTTAGAAAGAATTGCTATTTGGCGCTGAAATTCAAGCAACGCCAAATGCAATTATCTTTCAAGCTCTATCTTTTAATTTCTTCCATAACATAAATTTCAAGCATATCGCCTTCTTTTATGTCATTGTAATTTTCAATTTGAATTCCACATTCAAATCCTTTTCCTACTTCTTTAACTTCATCTTTAAATCTCTTTAATGTTGATAAATGTCCATCATGTATAACAACGTTTTCTCTAATTACTCTTATTCCTGCATTTCTTTCAACTTTTCCAGATAATACATAAGCTCCTGCTATTGTTCCAACATTAGAAATTCTAAATGTTTGTCTTACTTCTACACTACCAATTACTTTTTCTTCATATTTTGGCTCTAACATACCTTTCATAGCCATTTCTACGTCTTCAATTGCTTGGTATATAATAGAATATTGTTTAATTTCAACCTCATCTTTTTCTGCCATTTCTTTAGCTGTTGCGTCAGGTCTTACGTTAAATGCTATGATTATTGCATTTGAAACTTTTGCAAGTGTAACATCTGATTGATTTACTGCTCCTGCTGCTGCATGTATTACTTTTACTCTAACTTCTTCATTTTGTAGTTTTTCTAGCGATTGTTTTACAGCTTCAACAGAACCTTGAACATCTGCTTTTACAATTAAGTTTAATACTTTTAGTTTTCCTTCTTCCATTTGGCTAAATAAGTTGTCTAATGTTACTTTTGTAGCATTTGCCATTGCTTTTTCTCTAGCTTGACGTTTTCTTCTTTCTATTAAATGTTTAGCCATTTTTTCGTTCTTAACTTCGTAGAATGTTTCTCCTGCTTCTGGAACTTCTGTTAATCCCATTATTTCTACTGGTGTTGATGGCCCAGCAGCTTTTACTGATTTTCCTTTATCGTCTTTCATTGCTCTTATTCTACCAATTGAAGAACCTACTACTATTGTATCTCCAACATCAAGAGTTCCTCTTTGTACAAGCATTGTTGCAATTGCACCTTTTGATTTATCAAGTCTTGCTTCTATTACAGCACCTTTTGCTTGTTTATTAGGGTTTGCTTTTAGTTCTAATACATCTGCTTCTAATAATACCATTTCTAATAATTGGTCAATATTTTCACCTTTTTTAGCTGAGATTGGAACATATATTGTATCTCCACCCCATTCTTCTGGTACTAATTCATATGTCATTAATTCTTGTTTTACTTTTTCTATATTGGCATCTGGTAAATCTATTTTATTTATTGCTACAATTATTGGTATTCCTGCTGATTTTGCGTGGTTTATAGCTTCTACTGTTTGTGGTTTTACACCATCATTTGCTGCAACAACTAAAATTGCAATATCTGTTATTTGTGCACCTCTTGCACGCATTGCTGTAAATGCTTCATGTCCTGGTGTATCTAAGAATGTTATTTCTCTGTCATTTACTTTTACTTTATAAGCACCTATTGCTTGTGTAATTCCACCTGCTTCTCCTTCTATTACATTTGTTTTTCTTACTGCATCTAGAAGTGATGTTTTTCCGTGGTCTACGTGCCCCATAACTACTATTACTGGTGGTCTTTCTTTTAAGTCTTCTTCTCTATCTTCAGAATCATCAAATAATATATCTTCTTCTGTTACTGTTTCTTTTTTAATTGCAGTAATTCCAAATTCTTGTGCTATTAGATATGCTGTATCAAAATCAATTTCTTGATTTATTGTTGCCATAATTCCATAACCTAATAGTTTTTTAATAACTTCTGCTGTTGTTTTTTTCATATCTGCAGCTAAATCTTTTACACTTATTGTTTCTGCTATTTCTATTTGTGTTAATTGGAATATTTTTTGTTTATTTCTTTCTTCTTGATTTTGATTTTTTCTCTTCTTTCCTCTTCTTCCACGTTCTGTTGTTAAATCATAATAATCAAGCATTCCACCATCTTGCTCATCAAACATATTTGATAATCTATTTGCTTGTTTTAAAGTTTTTAGTTTTCCTTCATCAAAATCGTGACCATTACTGTTTTTTCTATTTTTTGTTTTCTTAGTTCTATTTTCATCAAATTTGTTACTATTTTTTTGTTTTTCTATTGTTCTGTTGTATTCTCTTACACTTTCTTTTTCAACAGTATCGACAGCCATAATGTCTTTGATATTTCTTTCAATACCTTTTTCATCTAATGGTCTCTTACCACCAAATCTTTCATTATTTCTGTTATTATTACGATTATTGTTAAATCTATTGTTGTTGTTATTATTCCCAAACCTGTTGTTATTATTAAATTTATTGTTTCCACCATTGTTGTTTCCAAATCTGTTATTTGATTGATTGTTGTTGTAGTTATTTCTATTGTTATTGTTTGGTTTTCTTTGATAATTATTGTTATCTCTATGTTCCATTTTTTCTCTTGGTTGTCTTGTTTCTTGTACTTTTGGTGTTTCATTAGCTACTTTCTTTACTGGTTCTTTTTCTACAACTTTTTCAGGTGCTTTTTCAACTACTTTCTCACTTGCTTTTTCAGGTGCTTTTGTAGTATCTTTTTCAACAGTTTTCTCTACTTTTTGTTCTATTTCTTTTTTTGGTTCTTCAACTGGAGCTTCTTTTTTTTGCTCTGTTTTACCTAGTCCAAATAATTCGCTTACAGTCATTGGTTTACTTTGTTTGTTTCTGTATACAATATTGAAGTCTTTGTTTTGTTTTCTTTCTACGAATCCAATGTTGTCTTTTTTTGTTTCTTTTTTAGTTTCTTCTTTCTTTTTTGTTTGTTGTTCTTCCTCATTTATTATAACTTCTCTTCTTATAATAACAGGTGCTTTTTCTTCTTTTTTAGTTTCCATTTTTCCTTTATTAGCTGTTCCTTTTCCTTCTTTTTTCTTTGCTTTTTTTGATAGTTCTTCTTCTATTTTTTTTGCTTCACTTTCGTCAATACCGCTCAAATGGCTTTTTGCCTCTATGTTTAATTTTTTTGCTACTTCTAATATTTCTTTACTGGTTAAGTCTAGCTTTTTTGCTATATCATATATTTTTATCTTACCCAATAACTTCACCCCCATCATTTATTTTTTGAATTTCACTTGCTAAATTTATATTCTCAATCCCTATAATTGCTTTATTATTTTTTCCAATTGCTTGGCTAAGTTCGTCTATATTTCCTGTAATTATAATTGGAATATTATATTGTTCACTTAATTTTATAAATTTTTCTTTCGTTCTAGTAGAAGAGTCTTCTGCTACAATTATTAATTTTACTTTTTTCTTTTTTATTTGTAGTTCTACACTATCTGCGCCGAAACTTACGTTTCTTGCTCTTGCTGCTAGACCTACTAACCCTAATATTTTCTTATTTATCAAGAATTACACCTCTTAATTTTTCATAAATTTCATCTGTTATTTTTAAATCAAATACTCTTTCTAATCTCTTAGATTTTTGTAACTTTTCTAGACATTCTATATTGTCACATATGTATGCTCCTCTACCTTGTAGTTTTCCTGTTTTGTCTAGGTTTATTTCATTTTGTTTATTTTTTACAATTCTTATTAAGTCTTTTTTGTCTTTTTTCTCGTTACATCCCATACATGTTCTTTGTGGTCCAGTTTTCACGAATTTGTCCCTCCTTTATTGTATGTTGTTTATCTACTTTTATTCTTCTTCGCTTTCAATGTTTTCTTCGTTATTTTCTTCGTTGTTTTGAGCATTTAGTAACATTTCTCTAAATTGAGTTTCTGATTTTATGTCTATTTTCCAATTTGTTAGTCTTGCTGCTAATCTTGCATTTTGTCCTGATTTTCCTATTGCTAGTGATAATTGGTCATCTGGTACTATTACTTGTGCAAATTTCTCTTCTTCCTTTATGTCCACTGCTAGTATTTGTGCTGGTAATAATGCTGATGCAATGTATATTGATGGGTCTTCATTCCATTCTATTACGTCTATTTTTTCTCCATTTAACTCATTTATAACATTTTGAATTCTTACACCTTTTTGTCCTACACATGAACCTACTGGGTCGATATTTTCATCTGGTGAGTATACTGCAACTTTGCTTCTATACCCTGGGTCTCTTGAAACACTTTTTATTTCAATAACACCTTCATATATTTCAGGTATTTCAAATTCTAATAGTTTTCTTACAAAGTCTGGATGACTTCTTGATACTATTACTTGTGGTGCTCCTTTTGCTCCTCTTTCTACATCCATTACATATCCTTTTATTTTTTGATTTACTTTGTAATGTTCTGTTGGTATTTGCTCTTTTGGTGGCATTACACCTTCTAGTTTTCCTAAATCCATTACTACTATGTTATGGTCTGCTTTTTGAATTAATCCTGATACTATTTCACCTTTTCTATCATTAAATTCATTGTATATTATATCTCTTTCTGCTTCTCTTAGTTTTTGAATTATAACTTGTTTTGCTGTTTGTGCTGCAATTCTACCAAAGTCTCTTGGTACAATTTCAATTTCTACTGTATCTCCTTCTGCTAAATCTGGGTTTATTTTTTGTGCTTCTTTTACACTTATTTCTGTATCTTCGTCATTTGCTTTTTTCATAACTTCTTTTATTGCATATACGTGTGTTGCACCTGTTTTTGGGTCCATAACTACTTTTACGTTTTCTAATGCATCAAAGTTTCTTTTATATGCTGTTACTAATGCTGTTTCGATTGATTCTAGTAGATATTCCTTCTTTATTCCTTTCTCTTTTTCTAATTCTTCTAAGGCTAAAATTAATTCCTTATTATCAATTGCTTGTTTTTTCATTTTTTATTCCTCCCTTTACCAATGATATATAGTTTTTATTTGTGCTATATTTTTTCTTTCAATTATTATATTTTCTTCTAATTCTATACTGCTTTCATCAAATTTTTTTAAAATTCCTTGGTATTCTTTGTTACCATTCTCGTCCTTTTTGAACAGTTTTATGTTTATTTCTGTTCCTATGTTTTGTTCTAGATGTTTGTCTTTTCTAAGCACTCTTTCTATTCCTGGTGATGATACTTCTAAAAAGTATTGTTCTTTAATATAATTTGCTTCGTCTAGTATGTCATTTATTTCGTCATTTACTTTTTCACAGTCTGTTAGGTCAATTCCTTCTGGTTTGTCGATAAATATTCTTAAGTAATAATTTTTCCCTTCTTTACTGTATTCCACATCATATAGTTCATACCCTATGTTTTCGATTTTCTCTTTTATTAAGCTTTCTACTTTTTCCTCTATGTTTGCCAAAGTATACCTCCTTTTACTAAACAAGAGTGGGATTTGTTCCCACTCTTCTGTCTCTTTTTGTTTACTTTACTATTATACCCAATTTTTCCAATAAATGCAAGCTTTTTTCGATTTTTATTGGATTTTTTCTAATATTCTTATGTTATATGTATAGTTTTTAAATTTTGTTTCAAATTTTTGCTCAGAAACCTCTTTATATTGACTTATGTCTCCTAGTTCTAAATCATCTGAATTTATTATAAAAATTCGTCCATTTGCTTTTTCAGCCACTTCTTCTAAACTATATGCAATACCCATTTGTGGGTCATAAGCTTTATATGCCTCTTCAATTTCCCAATGGTCGATATTTAGGAAATATTGTTTATTTGTATCAATCAAAGCTGCAACAACTCCGCCTTCATTTATTCTAGAATATACAATAATATCTTCAGGTTGTAATTGTTCTTTTAAATATTCAATCGCTTTATTATTTGATTCATCATAATTTTCAATTTTATTATTAATCATATTCATAAGTGATAGCACTATTACTGCACCACATATCATTCCTATTATAACTTTGTTGTTTTCTTTTGCTAAAAAATATGATATTGCAAAAATTAACAAGCCTGTTATTGTAAATAAATATCTTGCATATAAAATTGGTGATACTATTGATGCTAATGCTACAAGTATTATTACAACTACATATGTAATTAATGGAACTATTCCTGGCTTTATGTTTTCTTTATTTTTGATATTTTTGATTATAATATACATTATGTATATTAATAGCAATATAGCAAATATTGTTGGTATTGTTTCTTCTAAACTTCCTTTAAATTGGAAATTTACTATATCGATTAATATTTGTGGAAATTCTATTGTAATCCAAAATCCTCCACCAACTCTTAATGCTTGTTTTACAAATGCAATTAACCAAGGAATATATAAAATTACTTGCATAGCTTCAACTATAAAGAAGTTTCTTATCATTTTTTTGTCTATATTTTTTCTGTTTTTTATAACATATATAATTAAACCTAAATTCATTATTCCTGCACAAGCTAATGCATAATAATGCATATAACAACTTGCTATACTAAAAATTCCAAATAGTATCAAATTTTTTATGTTTTGTTGTTTTATAAATCTATATAGATATATTGCCATTAAAGTTACAAATACTATTGTCCACGAATACATTCTTATTTCTAGTGCATAGTTTAACATTGCTGGTAAAAACATGCTAAAAAATGTAAATAGTAATCCTGTTTTTGTTCCAAAGTCTTTCTTTATATGAGTTAATCCTAATATTCCTAGTACAATTATTCCTAAAACTGAAAATAATCTGTATACTAGTATGTTAGTTCCAAATATTATATTTACTATTTTTAACATCCAGTAATATAAAATGGGGTGCACATCGTTACTGCCAATTGTCCATATTTCTGAAAATGAGTGTTCTACAATTCCTACTGAATAAGATTCATCAAACCATATGTTGCTATGAAATGCTGGTATTAGTATTAAAATTGCTCCTATTATGATTATTGCTATATGTATTATATTTTCTTTTTTTAATAATTTTTCTTTCATTTTTATTCCCTTCTATTAAGATATAAGAAAAAAAGAAGTTGGCTTTTACGGCCAACTTTTTTCTCCTTCAAAACGTTTTGGTGAAACTTTTTTGCCCTGTCCCAAAAAGTTTTAATTTTGTTCTTCTTGTAATTGTGTTTCTGCTATTTTTATGTCTCTTACGTGGTTAATTTTTTCCCATGTTGTTTCTCTTTTAAATAAACACTTGAAGTTTATTAATAACCAAGATCCCATAAATAATGGGTAACAAGCTAATCCTTTTAGCATTGGTTTTATTGGTCTTTTATCTAAAAACATTGCTATAGCAGCTGTTCCTATTGGTAGTAAGAATGTTGGAACTAAATAACGTACTATATTTATTATTAATTCTGCTTGTGTCATTCCATCTCCTGCATACATTAAGAAGTTTGTTGCTAATAATACTAATGTTATTACAAACATTGGTATACTTCCTACTATATATAATAGTCCGTCAAAGTTCATCATTGTTTTCTTTTCTTTTGCTGCAACTGCTAAACTTTTAGTATATTCTTTTATACATTGCATATGACCTACTGTCCATCTGCTTCTTTGTGACCAACTTTGGCTAAATCCTACTGGTTGCTCGTCGTATACTATTGCGTCTGTTGACCAACCAAGTCTTTTTCCTTGTATTATTCTTTTTAATGAAAATTCAATGTCTTCTGTTAGTGTTACTGTGTCCCACCCGTTTGGTTTTAGTACATCAAATTTTACCATAAATCCTGTTCCGTTTAGTAGTGGTGATAGTCCTAAGTTGTATCTTGCTAAATGATAAAATCTGTGCATTGTCCAGTAGAATAGTGCGTATCCTGCTGTTATCCAACTGTCTGTTGGGTTTTTGATGTCTCTATATCCTTGCACTACTTCTTCTCCTTGACATAGTTTTTTATTCATATTTTTTATGAAGTCTGGGTGTACTATGTTGTCTGCATCAAATATTAATACTGCATCATATGGTGCATCTTCTTTTATTTTTTGTTGTAAAAACCAGTCTAATGCATATCCTTTTGTTTTTTCTACATTGTTAAATCTTTCATATACTATTGCTCCTGCTTCTTTTGCTACTCTTGCTGTGTTGTCTGTGCAGTTATCTGCTATTACGTATATGTCATATAGTTCTTTATTATAATTTTGCTTTTTTAAACTTTCTACTAGGTTTGCTACTACTGCTTCCTCATTGTGTGCTGGTATTATTGCCATAAATTTGTGGTCTTTGTTTACTTTTAGTGGTTTGTCTTTTATTTTTACTAGTGAGCATAGACTTACTATTACTTGGTATAACCAAAATATTGTTATTGTCCATACTAATGCTTCTCTTAGTATATATAAATAATCCATTTTTTACCTCTCTTTTTTAATAATATTTCTTTTTAATATTATTATGCCATCTTTTATATTATACTATCAATTAAATATTTTTGCAATATTTTCCACAAAATTTGTTGTTTTTTGTGATTTATATATAATTTACGTTTTCAATTATTACATCAATTTCACTTTTTTTCAGAGGTTTTTGATGCGCTGAAGTGCGCAAAAGAAAGCTTCCCTAGGGAAGCTTTCACTTACATTCGCCGAGTTCTTATATTCAATTACTCCATTTAAAACTACTCTTGAACTAGTTTTAATTTTAGTTTTCACAGCATTCAGTCCTACTTTATATAAAGTGTGAGCCTGCTACCATAGAGGAAGATGGCGACGTTCGGATTGTAGTTGCTGCGACGAGCTGGTGAACCGCTGATGTTGTAAATGCCACCACGACTACCTCGATGGTCAGAATAGCAGGCCTCTAATGTCCATTCCCAACTATTACCTAATAAATCATATACATTTTTTAATATATCTTTACTTTCAGTTTCTCCTTCATTTGGTCCGCCTGTTATTCTTGTTGTATTTTTACTTGTTCCTGCTACAGGTTCTACTGAATTAACATTTACGTTACTATCTTTATGCATCCAATTCATCATTGCATCATACTGACTTCCCCATATCATACTACTTACTACATTTTTTGTAGTATCTGTTTTTAACGCATAATTTTTAGCCTTATTATATAATCCATACCACTTATTTGCTGATGATTCCACAGCTGTTGCTGATGGTTGCATTTTCTTTGATTGTGCATTTCCACTTGCATCTAAACTCATCTCATATCTTGCTACATAAAATCCCTTATTTTTGTCAACACTTTTAATCATATCATTATATGCTTGTTGCATCTCTGTTTGGAAACTTGCTTGTGTTAATCCTATATCACTTAAATATGTTTCTGTATTATTATCATAATCACTTACTAGATCTGGTTCTCTATAACTATTTGTAGTTGTTGTACATCCACTTTGCACTTCTGAACCAGTATCTGTAAAATTATATAATAATCCTCTATATCTAGGTTCTGCATTTGGGTCTGTTTCCACATTTACTGCCATAGCCTTATTGGTTGTTCCATTTGCTTCTGTGTCTGATATAGCTGTTGGAACCGGTATCCATACAAACTCATTTCCATCTTCTTCAAAATTATCTGTTATTACTAATCCTTCTGATATATCATCTAAACCTGGTATAACTCCATATCCTACTGGAATTACTGCTGTCTCTCCATCGTCATCTGTGTATTCTTTA
>CANSPP010000005.1 GCA_947648905.1 uncultured Clostridium sp.
GAAAGAAATTCTAAAACGACCACAATTTTCATCTATGTATTTTTGAGTGTGCTAATAAAAAAGTTACACAAAAAATAAAAAAATGCTTGCAAAATTGTATAAGTTATTATATAATTGGAAAGTACTAAAAAGAGTAATTAATTTTCTGGTGATGATAACACTTAGGGTAATACCTGTTCCCATTCCGAACACAGAAGTCAAGCCTAAATGTGCCGAAAATACTTGCGGGTTACCCTGCTGGAAAGATAGGTTGTTGCCAGATTTATATATATTCCTCGTTAGCTCAGTTGGTAGAGCGCTCGGCTGTCGAGCAAGTCGCAAGACTAAAAAGTTAGCAGCTCTATAAGGAAACTTATAGATGAAAAGGTGGCTAAGTCGGTGAAACTCTTAACAGATAATGCTGAAGACAATACCGAGCAAGGCGAAAGCTATGTGTAGAGACTTTACACCACCTACCTAAGTCGAAAGATATGGTAAAGATAAAGTCCAGACTACAAATTACGATTTAATCGTAATGCTAATGAAAATTAGTGTGGTGCAGTAACCGATAGGTCGTTGGTTCGAGTCCAACACGAGGAGCCATAAATAGCAGATACAAATAAAAGTATCTGTTATTTTTTATTTTGTTCGCTAGTTTTTAAAACAAAGATTATATATAATAATAGCATAAGGATGTGAAACTATGATAAAAATTTGTGAAATATGTGAAAATAAATTTGAAACAAATAGTTCTAGTAGAATATATTGTTATAATTGTAGTGGCGAATCAACAAGAAGTAGCAATACAACAAGGAAACACCAAAAAACAGTATTAAGAAGAAGTATGAAATTGCAAGCAATTAAATTATTAGGGGGAAAGTGTTCTTTATGTGGTTATGATAAATGTGTAGATGCACTAGAATTTCACCATAAAGATCCAAATGAAAAAGAATTCAAACTAGGTTCAGGAAATACTATGTCGTGGAAAGATTATAAATGTGAAGCATTAAAATGTATACTGGTATGTTCGAATTGTCATAAAGAAATACATAGCAAAATAGGATATAAATCAGAAAAAAACTAAATGTAGATAAAAAATGAAATTATTATTTTGAACAACATTGAAATTTATAAAAGACTGTAATATAATTTACATACAAAACAAAATAATGAAAATTACGAATAAAAAAAGCATAATGATAAAAAATATACAATATAAAACAAATAAAAAGGAGAGAAAAAATGGAATACAGATACACACCAGAAGGAGTTTGTTCAATGGAGATGATATTCGAAATTGAAAACAATATAGTTAAAAAATTAGAAATCGTTGGAGGATGCCCAGGTAACACAGTTGGAGTATCAAAACTAGTAGAAAATAAAAGTATAGATGAAATTATTAATTTATTAAAAGGCATACCATGCGGATATAGAGGAACATCATGCCCTGATCAAGTTGCAAAAGCTTTAGAATTATATAAAGCCAATAACAATAAATAAAAAAGGAGGAAGGAAAATATGAAAAAAACAATAATTAAAGTAAATGGAATGGTTTGTAATGGATGTGAAAACAGAGTTAAAAATGCACTAAAAACAATAGATGAAATAGAGAAAGTAGATGCAAACCACAAAAAAGGTACAGTAACAATAGCTTCAAAAAGCGAAATAGATACAAATATTATAGAAGAAAAAATAAGAGATTTAGGATTTGAAGTTGTAAAATAAATATCTGTTGGTGAACCTTTTTTTGGACTGTCCCAGAAAGGTTTGGAAAGGAAAGGTTTTATGATAAGGAAAATTATTTTATCAATTGACGGAATGACATGTAGTGCATGTTCAAATGGATTAGAAAAATACCTGATTAAGCAAAAGGGTATAGAAACTGCATCTGTAAATCTTATAATGGCAAATAGCACAATAGAATATGATGATACTGTATTAAATCAAGAAAAAATAGAAGAGTTTGTAAAGCAAGCAGGATTTAAAAGTTTAGGAGAATTTAAGGAAATAAAAATAGAGAAAAAAAGCAAAAAAGAGAAAATAATATTTATTATTTTCTCAATTTTAGCAATTATTTTAATGTATATTTCAATGGGACATATGTTAGGATTACCAGTAATTGATGCAATTAATCCACACACAAATCCAATAAATTATACATATACACTGTTAATTTTAACGATTGCTTTTATCATATATGGATTTGACATATTAAAAAACGGATATAAGAATTTAATTCACTTAACACCAAATATGGATACATTAGTAGGAATTGGAGTAATAAGTAGTTTTTTATACAGCTTATATAGTATGTATATGATAATAAAAGGTGAACATAGTTATACTATGGATTTATATTTTGAGTCAGCGGCAATAGTAATATATTTTATAAAATTAGGAAGATATATTGACGGAATTAGCAAAGATAAAACTAAAGAAGCAATTCAAAAACTAGTAAAAATTACACCAGAAACAGCAGTCATAAAAGTTGATGGTATAGAAAAGGAAGTCACGCTAGACGAGATAAATAAGGGAGATATAGTTATAAGTAGGCCAGGAGAAAGAATTGCAGTAGATGGAGAAATTATTTTAGGAAAAGCACATTTAGACGAATCTTTTATAACAGGAGAAAGTAAGCCTATTTCAAAAGAAAAAGGTGGTAAAGTAATTGCAGGAAGCATAAATTATGATGGATACTTAGAATATAAAGCAGAAAAAATAGGGAAAGACTCAACAATATCAGAAATAGTAAAATTAGTCATAGAAGCAAGTAACACAAAAGCGCCAATTGCGAGAGTGGCAGATAAAGTTAGTGGATATTTTGTACCAGCAGTTATTTTAATTGCTATAATTACATTTTTTGCATATTTAATATTAGGACAATCCTTTAGCAGTGCATTATCAACATTTGTAACTATATTAGTTGTAGCTTGTCCTTGTAGTTTAGGATTAGCAACTCCACTTGCAATAGTTGTAAGCGAGGGGAAATGTGCATCAAAAGGAATACTTGTAAAAAAGAGTGAAACTTTAGAGAATGCCCAAAAGGTAAATACAATTGTATTTGACAAAACAGGAACATTAACTTATGGAAAATTAAAAATCTCTGAAATTATAAATTATAGTGATATGGATAATGAGAAACTATTACAAATAGTGGGAAGCATTGAAGCAAAATCAACACATCCAATAGGCAAAGCCTTTACAGACTATTTAGAAGAAAATAAAATAGAAAAAATACAAATAGAAGAATTTGAAAATATAGTAGGACTAGGAATTACAGGAAAAATAAAAGATGAAAAAATCATTTTAGGAAATTCAAAAATACTTTCAAAATATAATGTAGAAAATAATCATATAGAAGATGAAGAAAACTTAGCTAAAAAAGGTAATAGCATAATATATGCGGTAAAAGAAAACGAAATAATTGCACTTATCGGTGTAAATGATGTAGTAAGAGAAAATGCAAAAGAATTGATAAATAACCTAAATAAAAACAAGATAGAGACAATTATGCTAACAGGTGATAATGAGAAAACAGCTGAAAAAATTGCAAAAACAATAGGAATAACAAAAGTCATTGCAAATGTTATGCCATCAGAAAAAGCAAATATGATAAAAAAATTAAAACAAGAAGGCAAATATGTTATGATGTGCGGAGATGGAATAAATGATAGTCCAGCATTAGCAAGTGCGGACATAGGTGTAAGTGTAAATACAGGAACAGATATAGCAATGGACTCATCAGATGTTATACTTACTAAAAATGATTTATCAGCCATTTTGAACTTGATTACAATTAGTAAAAAAACAATTAAGAATATAAAACAGAATTTATTCTGGGCATTTTTCTACAACAGTTTAATGATACCAGTTGCAATGGGACTATTTAGAGCAATAGGAATTTATATTAATCCTATGCTTGCAAGTTTGGCAATGATATTTAGCAGTATTACAGTCATCTTAAATGCATTAAGATTAAGATAAAAATTCTGCCAACAAGGTCCGTCCCCAATGGCAGAAAAGAAAGGAAAAGTATGGAAGAAATAAGGAATATAGGAATATTTGATTCAGGCATAGGCGGAGTAACTGTGCTAAAAGAAATAATAAAAGTACTGCCAAATGAAAATTATATATATTATAGTGACTCTAAAAATAATCCATATGGAGATAAGTCAGATGAAGAAATTTTAGAGATTTGTGATAATATAGTCAAGTTCTTATTAAGTAAAAATTGTAAAGCTATAGTAATTGCTTGCAATACAGCAAGTGCAAAAGCAGTAAAATTTTTAAGAGAGAAATATCCACAGATTCCATTTATAGCAATAGAACCAGCATATAAAATGGTGCATGATTATTCGTATGAAAAGCCGACATTAGTAATGGCAACAAAAGGAACAATAGAGAGTGAAAAGTTTAATTTGTTGTACCACAAATATGATAACCATAAAACTGAATTGCTAGAATGTGTTGGATTAGCAGACATAATAGAAGCAGGTGATAGTAAACAAATTGAAGAATATTTACAAAAAACATTAGGAAAATATAAAGGAAAAGTGGAAAATATTGTTTTAGGTTGCACACATTATCCTTTAGTGCAAGAAGAGATAAAAAAGGTTTTAGGAAATAATATTACATTTTTTAATGGAGCACCAAATTTAGCTATTCACCTAAAAGATGTACTTATAGAAAATAATTTGTTAGATGACAATTGTGGAGAAATTAGTTTTACAGATTCTCAAGGTTTGGAGGCAAAAGAATTAAGATTTTTCAATATATTAAAAAAAGAGACTTCAAAATATTGAAGTCTCTTTTTGAATTTGCTAGAAAAGGCCTAAACCGAAATTGTTGCGAAGAAAAATGGAACTACCTTACTTCCTTTTATCTTTTTAGGCAAGTTGATAAATTTTGAGTCTTCTTGTTCAAAGAACCAAGTCAAAAATTTATTCAAGCGATGGCCTGTGCAAAGTTCGCTACGAAGGTAAGGACTAAAGAAAAAATCTTTACAAAATCCTTTAGCTTCATAAGTAGGAAGATAAGTTAGAAATGAGTTCGTTCTGATAGACCTAAATTCGTGTCTAACACGAGATATAGGATATCTAGATACGTAATACCCTTTATTATTGTCCAAAATCCAAACGCACTGAGAATATGAACTTTTGGCTTTTTCTAAGTCAAAGAATTCCATCCAATTAATGGAATTTACCTCATCCCTGGGAATGAGATAAATAATCAGTCCATTTGAAATTTTATTTTCTTCTGGTGAACCTGAAACGGTCCAACCTTCTGGAACTACTACCGTAGCTCCTTCTGGGTCTACATAAATAGACCGGGTTGCTGCATATTCTCCAGCGATTACTCGAGGTAAAGGTCCCTGAGCAAATTCGTGAATTTCCCTATAAATCATAATGCTAATACCTCCTGTTTGGGATTCAACAATGGTTATTAACCATCATATTAATAATAGCACATTTTACAAAAATTGTCAACATAACATCGGATTCACAAAGAATTCACAAAAAAATTAGCAGAAGGTATTGACAAGTGCTAAAAATGGGTATAATATATATGAAGTTAGCAGACGAAACACAAGAGTGCTAAAATAGAAAACTAACAATTACAAACTAAAAGAGGTGAAAAAATTGTTAGACAATAGAAAGAAAAAAGTATTACAAGCAATAGTAGAAGAATACATCAATACAGCAGAGCCAGTAAGTTCAAATGCATTAACAAACAACTATGGATTAGACTATAGCAGTGCAACAATAAGAAACGAAATGGCAGACTTAGAGAAAAAAGGATTTTTGGACAAAACACATACATCAAGCGGGAGAATACCATCAGCAAAAGGTTATAGATACTATGTAGACGAACTATTAAACGACAAAGATATCAGTTTAGAAGAAATAAAATACATAAGTGATAAACTAGAAAACAAAATAAATGAAATAGAAGACTTAACAAAAATAACAGCAAATACAATATCAGAAGTAACACATTACACAACAGTATCTATAGGACCAAAAACAAATACACAACTAATAGAAGAAATAAAATTTGTGTTATTAGGCTCAAGAATGATGATGGCAGTAATACTAACAGACACAGGACTAGTAAAAGAAACAATAATAAAATTTGGTGAAGATATAAACGAGAAACAAGTAGAAACAATAAATTATATGTTCAACAAAAAATTAAAAGGTGAGCCAATAGAAACAATAGATAGGCCACTAGAAGAATACCTATATGACGAAATGACATATAGTGTAAATGTAATAAAACCAATAGTAGAGCAAATAAAAAAAGTAATAGAAGAAGACAACACAATTTACTTAGAAGGAGCAAACAAAGCATTTGACCTACCAGAATTCAACAGTTTAGAAGTGGCAAAAAACTTTGTAAACATTCTAGATACTAAAGAATTAGTAGCAGATATGTTAAACTCAGGATTTGCAGAAGATATAAAAGTTTATATTGGAGAAGAAAGCGAAAAAGAGCAATTAAAAGATTTCAGTGTAGTAACTTTTAAACATAAAGTAAATGGCAAAGACTTAGGAACAATAGGAATTATAGGCCCTAAGAGAATGGATTATTCAAAAGTAATTTCAGTTATGAAATATATAAACCAAAAATTAAATGGTAACAATTAAAAGAAAGAAGGGATAAAATGGCAGAGAACGAAAACAAAAAAGAGGAAAAAATAGAAAACGAAGAACTACAAAATGAAGTAGTACCAAAACAAGATTATGACGAATTAGATGATAGATATAAAAGAATACTTGCAGAATTTGAAAACTTCAAAAAAAGAAGTAGCAAAGAAAGAGATGGATTATATAATTCAATACTTTCAGATGTAGTGGAAATTATGCTTCCAGTTGTAGACAACTTAGAAAATGCAGCAAAAGTTGAAACAGCAGATGAAAACTATAAACAAGGTGTAGAACTTGTGTTAAAACAGTTTAAAGATGTTTTAAAGACTAAGGGAGTGGAAGAAATAAAGGCAATAGGTGAAACTTTTGACCCAGAACTACATGAGGCTGTTAGCAGTATTCAAGATGATAATCTTGGGGAGAAAGAAATTGCTCAAGAATATAGAAAGGGCTACAAAATAGGCAGCAGAGTTATACGTCATAGTATGGTTGTTGTAGCGAACTAAACAAAGTTATTAAATTTAAAAACGGACGGTAAAATATAAATATATATAAATGATGTTTTTTTGCTCCGTCCCCAAAAACATCAAAAGGGAGGATTTTAAAATGGGAAAAATTATAGGAATTGACTTAGGAACAACAAATTCATGTGTAGCAGTTATGGAAGGTGGAGAAGCAGTTGTTATACCAAATGCAGAAGGTAACAGAACAACTCCATCAGTAGTTGCATTCTCTAAAAATGGAGAAAGATTAGTTGGGCAAATTGCAAAACGTCAAGCAGTTACAAATCCTGACAACACAGTTATTTCAATCAAAAGAAAAATGGGAACAAATGAAAAAGTAGATATAGAAGGTGATAAATTTTCACCACAAGAAATTTCAGCAATGACATTACAAAAATTAAAAGCAGATGCTGAAAATTATTTAGGACAAAAAGTAACACAAGCAGTTATTACAGTACCAGCATATTTTAGTGATAGCCAAAGACAAGCTACAAAAGATGCAGGTAAAATTGCAGGACTAGAAGTTCTAAGAATTATCAACGAACCAACAGCAGCAGCTTTAGCTTATGGAATGGACAAAGAACAAGATCAAAAAATTATGATATATGACTTAGGTGGAGGAACATTCGACGTTTCTATATTAGATATAGGAGATGGTGTTTTCGAAGTTCTATCAACAAATGGTAACACACACTTAGGTGGAGATGATTTTGACGAAGCAATTATCAATTACTTAGTAGATGAATTCAAAAAATCAAGTGGAGTTGATTTAAAATCTGATAAGATGGCAATGCAAAGATTAAAAGAAGCAGCAGAAAAAGCAAAAATTGAATTATCAGGTGTACAACAAACTCAAATCAACTTACCATTCATTACAGCAGATTCAACAGGACCAAAACACTTAGATATTACATTAACAAGAGCTAAATTTGAAGAATTAATTCACGATTTAGTAGAAGCAACTGCAGGACCAGTTAACCAAGCTCTAAAAGATGCAGGTTTAACACCAAACGAAATTCACAAAGTATTATTAGTTGGTGGTTCTACAAGAGTTCCAGCTGTTCAAGAAGCTGTAAAAAGAATTACAGGAAAAGATGCTGATAAAGGTATAAACCCAGATGAATGTGTTGCAATTGGTGCAGCTATTCAAGGTGGTGTATTATCAGGAGATGTAAAAGACCTAGTATTATTAGACGTAACACCATTATCACTAGGAATTGAAACATATGGTGGAGTATTTACAAAATTAATCGAAAGAAATACAACAATACCAACAAAGAAATCACAAGTATTCTCAACAGCAGCAGATGGTCAAACATCAGTAGAAGTTCACGTATTACAAGGTGAAAGAGAAATGGCTGCATATAACAAAACATTAGGAAGATTCCAATTAACAGGAATTCCAGCAGCACCAAGAGGAGTACCACAAATCGAAGTAACATTTGACATTGATGCCAACGGAATAGTACACGTATCTGCAAAAGATATGGCAACAGGAAACAGCCAAAACGTATCAATTACAGCATCTACAAACTTAACAGACGAAGATATCGACAAAGCTGTAAAAGACGCAGAAGCACATGCTGAAGAAGACAAAAAGAAAAAAGAAGAAATTGAAGTTAGAAACAATGCTGAAAGCTTAGTATATAACAGTGAAAAAACATTAACAGATTTAGGAGACAAAATAAGTGGAGAAGAAAAAGCAAAAGTAGAAGCTGAAATCGACGCTACTAAAAAAGCTCTTGAAACAAATA
The DNA here is from genome assembly GCA_947648905.1 of uncultured Clostridium sp. GTDB lineage: Bacteria > Bacillota > Clostridia > TANB77 > CAG-508 > CAG-269. The sequence continues at coordinate 8,884 of CANSPP010000005.1, forward strand.
ACACTGAAAAAATAAAAGAGGCAACAGAAAAACTAACAAAAGTATTCTATGAAATGTCAGAACAACTTTACAAAAATGCAAATCCAAATGCAGCTCAAGGTGCAGCTGACGCAAATGGTGCAACAGCAGAAGGTCCAAAGGCTGATGAAAATGGTAATGTTTATGATGCTGACTACAAAGTTGAAGACGACAAATAAAAATAAATGGGACATTTGGGGACGTTTCCTTTTTGTCCCATTGTTTTAGAAAAGGGAAATAGAAGGGGCAAAAAGGAAACGTCCCCAAATGTCCCTTACATATAATTTGGAGGAAGAAAAATGGCGCAAAAAAGAGACTATTACGAAGTATTAGGAGTAAATAAAACAGCGACAGATGATGAGTTAAAAAAAGCATATCGTAAACTTGCAAAGAAATATCACCCAGACGCAAATCCTGATAATAAGGAAGAAGCGGAAGCTAAATTCAAAGAAGTAAATGAAGCTTATGAGAACTTATCAGATCCACAAAAAAGAAGAATGTATGACCAATTTGGCCACAATGGACCACAAGGCTTTAATGGAGCTGGGGGACCATTTGGTGGTCAAGGTGGATACTACTCTTATTCAAGTTCTGGCTTTGATGGCTTTGGAGATTTTGGTGACTTAGGAGATATATTCTCTTCAATCTTTGGTGGAGGTTTTGGCGGAAGAACATCATCTTCTAAACAAAGAGGGCCACGTAAAGGTGCAGATTTAAATGTAAGAATGGAAATTACATTTGAACAATCATTTCTAGGAGTGGAAAAAGAAATAGTAATAACTAGAGATGAGCAATGTAACCACTGTCATGGAACTGGCGCAAAACCAGGAACATCACCTATAAAATGTCCGACATGTCATGGAACAGGTCAAGTAACAGGAGTACAAAACACAATTTTAGGTCAAGTACAAACAACAAGAACTTGTACAAACTGCCATGGAACTGGAGAAGTAATAAGCGACCCTTGTGAAGTATGTAATGGAAAAGGAAAAGTTAGAAAACAACCTAAAATAAAAGTTAAAATACCAGCAGGAATAGATGATAATCAAACTGTAGTACTTCGCGGAGAAGGTGAACCAGGCGAAAAAGGTGGAGCTAAGGGCGATTTATATATTACTGTAAAAATTAAGAGACATAGCATCTATACAAGAAAAGGAAATAATGTGTTATGCGAAGTGCCAATTACGATAACACAAGCAACACTTGGTTCAGAACTTGAAATACCAATGGTAGATGGAAGCAAGGAAAAATATAAAATACCAGAAGGAACGCAAACTGGAACTAAGTTTACTATTAGAAATAAAGGCTTCAAGTCTATAAATTCTAATAGTGCAGGAGATTTTATTTTTACTGTTAATGTTCAAACACCTAAAAAACTAACTAAGGAACAACGTGAATTATTAGTTCAATTAGCTAAAACTATGAATGAACAACCACCTATTAAAAAACGTGGGTTATTTGGATAGAATAAAAATACAAAAAGATTATGTTCGAATATTAATAATATTCAGAACGTAATCTTTTATTTTTTTATGAAGTATGATAAAATAGCAAAAACAAAACAAAGAGGTAAAATATGAAAAGTAAAATAGCCAAAGGAATAATAGAAGCAATACTACTAATAATAGCAATAATACTAGCAATACTAATATACTATATAACAGCAGACATACAAACCAAAATACCAGCCAAAGTAGAAAAAACATGTAACATAGAGACAAAACAATACAAAGGAAGAAATATATTCATCATAACAACAAACGAAAAACAAACAAATAAAAAAATCCTATACTTCCACGGTGGTTCATACATGGCAGAAGCAACAAGCAATCACTGGAAATTTATAGAACAACTAGCAAAAGACACAGGAGCAACAATAATCTTGCCAGACTATCCACTATCACCAAAATACACATACAAAGACGTATTCAATATGGTAGAGCCACTATACAAAGAAATAATAGAACAAACAGGAAGCGAAAACTTAATAATAATGGGAGACTCTGCAGGTGGAGGACTAGGACTTGCATTAGAAGAAAAGCTAGGAGAACAAAACATACCAATGCCAGCAAAAACAATACTAATCTCACCATGGTTAGACGTCAGACTAAATAATCCAGAAATCGAAAAAATAGAAAAAGTAGACAACATATTAAACAAAGAATCACTAAGACTAGCAGGAATAGCATATGCTTCAAATGAAGGAATGGAAAACTATTTAGTAAATCCAATAGACGGAGACCTAAGCAAATTGCAAAATGTAACAATACTAATAGGCACATATGACATACTAAATCCTGATACAAAATTATTACAACAAAAAGCGAAAAAACAAAATGTACAAGTGGAGATCAAAGAATATGAACAAGCAAAGCACATATGGATAATAGACGAAAATAGTAGCCAAGAACTTGTAGACCAAGGATATCAGGACATAATAGAATTAATACAAAAATAGAGATGTGTCCCCAATTGGACAAAATGTCCAAAAAAGAAACGTCCCCAATTGGACAAAATTGGACACAGAAAGGAAAGCTTATGAAGAAAGAAGAAAAGGGATTGTATTGGAGAAGGCTAGACAATTCAGCAAAGATTTTCCCAATATCAACAGGAAAGAAATATAGTACAGTATTCCGCTTATCTGCTGTTTTAAAAGAAAAAGTTGAGCCTAATATTTTGAAAGAAGCGGTAATGCAGACATTAGAAAAGTACAAATCTTTTAAAGTTAGAATGAGACCAGGGCTTTTTTGGTATTATTTTGAGCATAATAATAAAGAACCGATAATAGAAGAAGAAACTGATTATCCTTGCAAATATATTGATAGTAGAAGAAATAATAATTATCTTTTTAAGGTTACTTATTTTGAAAATAAGGTTAATATTGATATATTTCACTCTTTAACAGACGGAAATGGCGGTACAATTTTTTTTAGAGAGATTATTTATACTTACTTAGAACTTATGTATCCAGAAGTCTTAAATGATGAAGGAAGAAAGACTAGGAAAATCGAGTATAATACAGAAGATAGTTATATGAAAAATTATGATAAAAAGGCTAAGTCTAATGCTTCTTCAAGGAAAGCGTATGTGATAAGTGGAGAGAAGATTAAATTAGGGGCAATAAGTGCAATTCACCAAATTATTGATTTAGAAGATTTAAAAAGAGAATGCAAAAGGTATAATGCAACTATTACGCAGTATTTAACAGCTGTTTTGATATACAGTATTTATCAAGAAAAGTATATAAAATATAAAGGAAAGAAGCCAATAAAAGTTTGTATACCAGTTAATTTGAAAAAGTTCTTTCCTTCTAAAACGATGTCAAATTTCTTTTCTTACATCACATTAGAAGCTGAACCCAAAAAAGACAATGCAAATACTTTTGACAAGATTTTACAATTTGTTAAAGATGATTTTTCAAAAAGATTAACAGAAGAAGAGATTATGAGGACAATGTCTGCAAATGTAAAAATTGGAACAAATCCTTTTATAAGACCAGTTCCACTATTTTTGAAGAAAGTGCTTGTTAGATTAAGTTATATTGAGATTAGAAAATACACAACAATAACATTTTCAAACATAGGAAGAATTGGTATTATCGGTAAATACAAGGATTATATAGATTATTTTTTAATGTTAATCGCTCCAGAGCCAGTGGAAAAAATTAAATGTTCTAGCTGTACTTTTGAGGATAAATTGGCATTTACATTTACATCAATTTTACAAGATAATAAGGTTGAAAAGAGATTTTATGAATTTCTAAGAGAACAGGGAATTAAAATACAAATAGAAAGTAATGGTGTTTTAGATGATATATCCAGAGAAAATTAAGGCGAAGAAAAGTGATAAAATTATAAAAATCCTAATATGTGTATCAGCTTGTATAGCAATATTATTGTGGGTAATTAATAAGTTAACAACTCCAAGAATTCCTTGGGCAGCATTAGCAAATGGTGGAATTGTATATGTGTGGGTTATTGTTATTTATTCTATCCGCAAAAATGTTAATATTGCTGGATATGTGCTTTTGCAAACAATAGCTATTTCGCTTTTGACTATGTACATTGATTACATTTTGGGTATTAAGAGCGGATGGTCTATTAATATTGCTATTCCAATAATAATTATTATTGCAAATGTCACTATGGCAGTTTTAACAATTGTTAGTTATAAAAAGTATATTAAATATGCCATTTATCAACTAATTATAGTTATGCTTAGTATGCTTCCTGCAATTTTAATGGCTGAACATTTAATTGAAAATAATATTTTGAATATTTGTGCTATTGGAGTTTCAGTTGCCAATTTTGTGCTATGCTTAATTTGGTGTTCAAAAGATGTGAAAGATGCTGTTATTAGGAAACTTCATTGGTAAGATAATTGACTAAATAACAAAATAAAGATATAATAATAATCAAGAATTTAAATAGGTGATAAAATGAAAAATATAAAAGACTACGATTTAGAAGAATTAAAAAATGAATTAAAACAAATGGGAGAAAAGCCATTCAGAGCAGAGCAAATATTCAAATGGCTATACCAAGATAAAGTAAAAGAATTTGACGAAATGACAAACCTATCATTAGAACTAAGAGAAAAATTAAAAGAAAACTACACAATGTGTAATTACAAAATATTAAGAAAGCAAAAATCAAAAGACGGAACAATAAAATATCTATTTGACGTATTAGATGGAAATGCAATTGAAACAGTATTAATGAGTTATCATCACGGATATAGTTTATGTGTATCTTCACAAATTGGATGTAAAATGGGATGCAAGTTTTGTGCATCAACAGGAATAAAGTTTATAAGAAATCTAACTAGTGGAGAAATAGTAGAACAAGTTTTGGCAGTAGAGCAAGATGAAAATATAAGAATATCAAATATAGTGTTTATGGGAATTGGAGAGCCATTAGACAATTATGATAATGTTGTAAATGCAATTCATATAATAAACAATCAAAAGGGATTGAGTATAGGGGCAAGACATATAAGTATTTCAACAAGTGGATTAGTACCAAAAATTTATCAACTTGCAGAAGAAAATATTCAATGCACACTATCAATTTCGTTACACGCAACAAATAACGAAAAACGTAGTAGTATGATGCCAGTAAATAACAGCTATCCAATCGAAGAACTACTACAAGCTTGCAAAGACTATATCAAAAAAACAAATAGAAGAATATCATTTGAATATGCTTTGGCAAAAGATAATAATGACAACTTAGATGACGCAAAAGAATTGGTTAAACTATTAAAAGGAGTATTATGCCACGTAAATTTAATACCAATCAACAAAATAGAAAATGGCCAATTTGATAAAAGTTCAAATGAAAACATTATGAAGTTTAGAGATTTCTTAAATGACCACGGAATTGTAGCAACTATTAGAAGGGAACTTGGTTCTGATATAGATGCGGCTTGTGGCCAATTAAGAAGAAAAAACTTAAAAGAATAATATAGGGAGAAAGAAATGTTATTAAAAGATATAAAATTACCATTTCCAAATAAAATAAAAGTATATGCATTTGTAGGTCCATCAGGAACAGGAAAAAGTTATAGAGCACAAATGGTGGCAAGTGAGAAAAATATAAATTATATAATAGACGATGGACTACTTATAAAAGAAAATCAAGTAATAGCAGGGGAATCAGCTAAAAAAGCAGAAACAAAGGTTGCAACTGTAAAACACGCACTATTTTATGAAGAAAGTGAAAGAGAGCCAATAATAAAGGCTTTAAAGAAGTATAGGGCAGAAAGTATTTTGATACTTGGAACATCTGATGGAATGGTTAAAAAAATTGCAGCAAATTTAGGATTGCCAGAAATATCAGAAACGATATATATAACAGATGTTGCAACAGAAGAAGAAATGAAAACAGCAAGAAGAATAAGAGTAACAGAAGGAAAACACGTAATACCAGTTCCAACTTTTGAAATAAAAAAAGACTTTTCACGGATATTTGTTAGACCCACTTCAAATTTTTAAATCAAAAGGAAAAGGGCAACAACCATATATATCAGAAAAGTCAATAATAAGGCCGACATTTAGCTATATGGGGAAATTTACAATATCAGATTTAGTATTTAGGCAAATACTAGAATATTTAGCTCAGAAGACGCCAGCAATACATAAAGTACTAAAAACAAGAGTTGAAAATTACGGCGAAGGTGCTAAAATATATATGGAAGTAAGCATTGTCTATGGTTTTAACGTAGTTGAAGGATTAAACAATTTTAAAGAAAAATCAAAAAAAGAAATTGAAACACTAACAGCAATGAATGTTGTAGAATTAGAAGTAGTGGCAAAAAATATTTATGTGCCACAAGAAGGAGGAGAATAGTAAAATGTCATTTATAGTAGCAATTGATGGACCTGCTGGAAGCGGTAAAGGTACAATAACAGAAATACTTAGTAAAGAACTAGGATTAGTAAACATAGGGTCAGGTTCTGCATACAGATGTGTTGCATTAGCAACAATTAAAGCAGGAATAAAATTAGAAGAAAAGAAAAAAATTATAGACCTTTTAGATAAAATCAAAATAGAATTCAAAATGGAGGACGGAAAAGACATTGTCTATTTAGACGGAGAAGACGTAAGTAGCAGAATTAGAGAAAATGACGTTGCAAAAATAGTTTCTCCAATATCATCAATTAAAGAAGTTAGATTTAAATTGAATGATATATTTAGAAAATGTGCAGAAGGAAAAAAAGTTATAATGGAAGGTAGAGATATTGGAACTTATGTATTTCCAAATGCAGATGTAAAACTATATTTTGATGCAACTCCAGAAGAGCGTGCAAGAAGAAGATTTGAACAAAACAAACAAAACGGAATTGAAATGACTTATGAAGAGGTTTTAGCAAATATCATTGCTCGTGATAAAAATGATATGGAAAAGGAAATTGGTGCTTTGAAACAAGCAGACGATGCTGTGTATATTGAGTCTACTAATATGACAATTGAAGAACAAGCTGAGGCTGCTAAAAAGGTTATCTTAGAAAAGTTGCAAGAACATAAATAATATAGGAGTAGGAGTAAAAAATGAAAGAGTTTTTTAAGAAAATAGGTAGAGGAATAGTAATAGGAGCAATATATGCATATTGCAAAGTAGTTTATAGAGCAAAAATAATAGGAAAAGAAAATATTCCACAAGAAGGACCAGTAATAATCTGTGGAAATCATAGAACATATTTAGATCCACCATTAATAGAAGCAACATGTGGAAGATATGCAAGATTTTTAGCAAAAGAAGAACTAACAAAAAATCCATTTTTAGCATTTTTAGGAGTTGTATTTGACGCAATCTTAGTAAAAAGAGACTCAAAAGAAGTAACAGCAATAAAAGAATCACTAAAAACACTAAAAAACGGTCAATGCTTAGCATTATTCCCAGAAGGCACAAGAAATGGGCTAGAGAAAGGCGAAGCGGTAAAAGACGGAGCAGCATTTTTTGCAGTAAGAAGCGGAGCAAAAGTTGTACCTTGCGGAATAAAAGGTGGAGAAAAAGGAAATAGAAAGGTTACAATTACTTATGGCAAACCTTTAGATTTTAGCGAATATAAAGGTGCTAAGGATAAGGAGACTTTGGATAAGGTTACAAAAGAAATAATGGATAATATAATTGAGTTAACAAAATAGGGACGTTTGGGGACGTTTCCTTTTTGTCCCCAAAATGTTTTTGGGTGTTTTTGGGGACTGTCCTTAAAAACACCTTATGCCAATGAGGACGAACCTTTTTGGCAGATAGATTTGATAAAAAGAAAAGAGATAAAATGATATATATAGTTAGACATGGTCAAACTAATTGGAATTTAGAAGGAAGAAATCAAGGAAGAATAGATATTGAATTAAATGAAAAAGGAATACAACAGGCTGAAATAACGAGTGAAAAACTAAAAAATATAAAGTTTAATAAAGTATTTTCAAGTCCACTGAAACGTGCATATAAAACAGCACAAATAATCTGTAAAAAATGCGAAATGCAAGAAAATTGTATTATTGTAGATGAACGATTAATAGAGAGAAGCAATGGAAAATTAGAGGGATTATTAAGAGAAGAATATAAAGACAAAATAGATTTTTCAGATCCTAATGATACACGTTGTGGAGTAGAGCCACTTCAAGAATTTAGAAAAAGAATTGAGAATTTTTTTAATAACATATGTAAAGAGTATTCAGAAGAAAATATTCTTGTAGTAACTCATGCTGGAGTTAGTATTTATGCTAGATGTTATTTTGAGGGAGAACCACAAGATGGTGATTATAGTAAATATAAATTAAAAAATTGTGAAGTGCTTGAATATGAAAATAAATAGAAATAGAAGGGACTGTAGAAGTCCCTTTTAATAGTTATAACGAGCCATTTCTAAATTAGTAGTCCAAAAAGATATCTCAAAACAAAAAATAAGTTCAAAAAATCTGTATATTAAAAACAATAAAAGTCTTGACAATAGAGAACAAATGTTTTAAAATATATAAAGTAAGAAAAGGATGTGAAACTATGGAAGAGAATAAATTAGTAACTCAAAATGAAATGTCAAATGAAGAAATAAAAAATTTAATATATACAATTCGAGGAAAACAAGTTATGATAGATAGTGATGTAGCTAGGCTATATCATTATGAAACAAAAAGAATAAATGAGACTGTAAAAAGAAATATTGAGCGTTTTCCAACAGAATTCTGTTTTCAATTAAGTAATAGCGAGTATGAATCTTTGAAGTCGCAAATTGCGACTTCAAACACTCGTGGTGGAAAACAAAAATTACCTTATGTTTTTACAGAAAAAGGAATTCTAATGATGTCAGGATTATTAAAAAATGAAATTGCTATTGAAGTAAGTATAAGAATAGTAGAAGTATTTGTAGAAATGAGAAAATTTATATCTTCAAATGGACAAATATTTGAAAGATTAACGAATGTAGAATATAAATTACTAGAACATGACAGAAAATTTGACGAAGTTTTTAATCAACTTCAACTTGAAGAAAATATTAAGCAAAGAATATTTTTTGATGGTCAAATATACGACGCATATAGTATCATTGTAGATATTATAAAAAAGGCAAATAACAAAATTTTAATTATAGACAATTATATTGATGATAGCGTCTTGAAAATGCTGACTAAAAAGAAAAGCAATGTGGAAGTAGTTATTCTAACATCTGATAAAAGCAATATTGAAAATTTGGATATAAAAAAATTCAATAAAGAATATCCTATTCTTAAAGTTGCTAAAACAAACAAATTTCATGATAGATTTATTGTCTTAGACGATAAGGAAATGTATCATCTAGGAGCTTCAATAAAAGACTTAGGTAAAAAATGCTTTGCAATTAACAAAATAGAAGATATGGAGATTATAGAAAAGATTATTCAATTATAAATACAATAAAACAAACAAAAAAATAAGTTCAAAAAACTGCAAAAATAATGGTAAAATTATGTTGACACTGGAAATTAATAGGTGTATAATATTATAGTATGAAAAAATCAGACGTTTTTAAAAAGGCGACTTTATAAAAACGTCTTATGTTATGAAAAAAGGGGTAATAAAAAATGAACAACCAAAAAATAAGAAATATAGCAATAATAGCACACGTAGACCACGGAAAAACAACGTTAGTAGATGCAATGTTAAGACAAAGCCATATATTTAGAGAAAATGAACAAGTTCAAGAAAGAGTAATGGACTCAAATGACCAAGAAAAAGAAAGAGGAATTACAATACTTTCAAAAAATACATCAGTAATGCATGATGATATTAAAATAAATATAGTTGATACACCAGGACACGCAGATTTTGGTGGAGAAGTTGAAAGGGTTTTAAAAACAGTTGATGGTGTTTTACTTTTAGTTGACGCTTTTGAGGGTGCAATGCCACAAACAAGAGAAGTTTTAAAGAAATCATTGGCACTAGGATTAAAACCAATTGTTGTAATAAACAAAATAGACAGACCAGGAGCTACACCTGAAAAAGTAGTAGACCAAGTAATTGAATTATTTATCGAATTAGACGCAAGTGACGAACAATTAGAATTCCCAGTTGTATATGCATCTGCAAAAAATGGAATTGCAAAAATGGATTTAAGTGAAGATACAACAGATTTATCTTGCCTATTCAAAACAATAATAGATACAATATCAGCACCAAACTGTGATGAAGAAGGACCAGCTCAAATGCTAGTTTCTAACATTGACTATGATGATTATGTAGGAAGAATTGCAGTAGGAAGAGTAGAAAGAGGAATTATAAAAGTTGGTATGCCAGTTGCAATTTGTGGAAAAGAAGACAAAATAACACAAGGAAGAATTGCAAAAGTTTACACACATGTTGGATTAAATAAAGTAGAAGTTGAAGAAGGAAAAGCAGGAGACATAATCGAACTTGCAGGACTTCCAGACATCAACATAGGAGATACAATATGTGACTTCAACAATCCAGAAAAAATCCCATTTGTAGACATTGACGAACCAACAGTATCAATGACATTTAGTGTAAATAATGGGCCATTTGCAGGAAAAGAAGGTCAATTTATAACATCAAGACATATACGTGACAGACTATTCAAAGAACTAGAAAGAAACGTATCACTAAGAGTAAAAGAAACAGACTCACCAGACTCATTCGAAGTATCAGGAAGAGGAGAACTTCACTTATCTGTATTAATCGAAACAATGAGAAGAGAAGGATTTGAACTATTAGTATCAAGACCAAAAGTTATATACAAAGAAATTGACGGCGTAAAATGTGAACCAATAGAATTACTAGTTGTAAATGTTCCAGATGACTGCGTAGGAAATGTAATTGAAAAATTAGGTAGAAGAAAAGCTGAAATGGTAAATATGGAACCAGCAGAAGCAGGACATACAAAAATAGAATTCAAAATACCAGCAAGAGGACTAATAGGATACAGAACAGAATTCTTAACAGACACAAAAGGTGAAGGAACAATGAACCACATCTTCGATTCATATGAACCATTCAAAGGAGACATTCAAGCCAGAGTAAGAGGAACAATAGTAGCATTCGAAAAAGGAAAATCAGTAACATATGGACTATACAATGCACAAGACAAAGGAGACTTATTCATAGGAGCAGGTGTAGAAGTATATGAAGGAATGATAGTAGGATTAAACTCAAGAGGAGAGGACCTAAGCATAAACGTATGTAAAGAAAAACACTTAACAAACACAAGAGCTTCAGGTTCAGATGATGCCTTAAGACTAGTACCACCAATTCAAATGTCACTAGAAAAAGCAATCGAATTTATACAAGATGATGAACTAGTAGAAGTAACACCAAAATCAATTCGTCTAAGAAAGAAAATATTAGACTCAAAAGAAAGAGAAAGAGCAAATAGACGTTAAAATACTTTGGGGATGGAACAAAAGCATTAAGTTATGCCAAAAAGGTCCGTCCCCTTTGGCATATTAGGAGAAATTTATGGATAAAATAGAATTAGAAAAAATAAAGAAGAAAGCTTTAGAAGACCACATTCCAATAATAATGGACGATACTTTAGAAGTAATGGAAAAATATTTAAAAGAAGAAAAACCACAAAGAATACTTGAAATTGGTACAGCAGTAGGATATTCAGCAATATGTTTTACAGACTTTTTAGCAGATAGCGGAGTAATAGATACAATTGAAAGAGATGAACAAAGAGTAAAAGAAGCAAGAGAAAATATAAAAAAAGCTAAAGTAGAAGAAAAAATAAATATCTATGAAGGCGATGCAGTAGAAATTTTACCTACTTTAAATGAAAAATATGATGCTGTATTTATAGATGCAGCAAAAGGAAAGTATCCATTTTTCTTGAAAGAAGCTTTAAGAATGATAAAACCAAATGGAATTATATTTGCTGATAATATTTTATATAAAGGTTATGTTATGAGTGATTATAATAAACACAAACAACGTACAGCAGTAAAAAATTTAAGAGAATACATAAAAGAAGTTAGCGAAAATCCAAACTTAGAAACTGAAATTTTAGAAGTTGGAGATGGATTAGCAATTAGTAAAATAAAATAAAAACATAAGCCCTAGAAAAATAATTCTAGGGCTTATGAATTTACTAATTGAAGTATTGCTAAAAACTCATAAATGGGTCAATTGACTGAGTAAGGCCGATACTATCAAAAACTTTATCAGGACCATAGTAACCAAATCCAGAAATATTAACTTTTTCTAAATCTAAATTAATACGTTCAGGGTACTTTTTGTTATCATGGTCAGAATGGCTAACACCGTTTTCAAATTCGACTCGCAAATGAGTTGCAAATGTTCGGATTTGAATTTCGATAGGAATTCCTTTAGGGCTCTTAAAGATAATATGTAAGGACTGATATCCATTTTCCTTAGGATGGAGATAATAGTCTTTTACATTAACTTCAAAATCTTTAAGAATTTTGGCTTTTTTAGGAACAACCACATTAGGATGTTTCTCAGCACAAAAATCAACATTCAGCAGAGGTTCTGCAAGTTTGATGTTGTAACCCTTTTTCTTTGTAAAAAAGTTGATAGTTTCGTTCAGCAATTCATAAGCCATATCGATAGACTTCAAAGAATCCTGTTTTCCTAAATCCAAAATCAACCGAATTCCATAGATATCACAAATTCTATCTAAGGAATATCTTTCTCTTTCTTCATATGTTTTAGCATTAAGAGATTTCAAAATGAATAATCGAATTTTTTCGTTATACTTAATGAAACTCTTTTTCCTTCTAAAAAAATGGATATTGAAAGTATATTTATTTTCCTTTTTCCATTTTCTCATATGAGAAATATATTGAGAAAAATCTTTTCTGGCTGGATTAGATTCTAAATATTGAAGTAGCTTGTTGGCATATTCAATATTGTAAGAATTACCAGTATCAATTAAAGCCTTCCGATAGTTATGAATAGCTTCTTCCAGAGTAATTGCCTTAGCAGGACATAAAAAAGGCTCTATGTCCGGGAAAACGAATTTTTTAGCAGATGTAGTATTGCTCATAATGTCTAACCTCTTTCTATTAATAAATTTTTAAAAGCAAATGCTAACTATATTATACCAAAAAAGTAAACATAAAGCAAATTTATTGACAATAAACCAAAACGAATATATAATAATAGTGTCCAATTGGGGACGTTTCTTTCTTGGACATTTTGATAAAACTAAAAATATATTGGAGAGAATAGAAGAAATGTCCAAAAAGGAAACGTCCCCAATTGGACAGATGGGAGATATGTAGTAATGAAAGAAGTAGAATTATTAGCACCAGCAGGGTCATTTGAAAAAGCAAAAATCGCATTTTTATATGGAGCAGATGCAGTATATGCAGGAACATCATCATTATCGCTTAGAACAAGGGCAGATATGCAAGATGACGACTTGGAAAATACAATAAAATATGCACATAGCATAGGAAAAAAAGTATATGTAACATTAAATATTTTTGCTTGGGATGAAAAGTACGAAGAAATAATAGAAATGGCTAAAAAGCTAGAAGAACTAAAACCAGATGGAATTATTGCAGCAGATGGTGGAGTAATGGAGATTTTAAAACAATATGCACCAAGTGTAGCAATAAATGTAAGTACACAAGCAAATATAGTAAGTATGCATTCAGCAAACTTTTGGCGTAAAAATGGTGCAAAAAGAATGATTATGGCAAGAGAAATGAACAAGGAACAATTAAAATATATAATGGAAAACAAACCAGAAGATATGGAAATAGAAATATTTATTCATGGAGCAATCTGCTTTGCATATTCAGGAAGATGCTTCCTAAGTGATTTCCTATCTTGCAGAAGTGCAAATTTAGGTGACTGTGCTCAAAGTTGCAGATGGTCATATAATTTATATGCAGAGGAAAAAAATAATCCAGGAGAATATATGCCAATTGAAACAAATGAATATGGAACAAGCATATTTTCATCAAAAGACCTATGTTTAGTAAAAGAAATTCCAGAAATAATAGAAATGGGAGTAGACAGTTTAAAAATAGAAGGAAGACTTAAAACAGAATACTATCTAGCAAGTGTAATAAATGCATACAGAAATGCAATAGACGACTATAAAAGAGACCCAGAAAATTATGATTACACAAAATATTTAAAAGAACTAGAAAAAGTAAAAACAAGAGGACTAACAACATTTTACTTTAATGACAGAAACAATAAAGATATTCAAGAATATAGCGGAAGACAATATAACGAAAACTATGAATTCGGTGGAAAAGTAGTAGAATGGAACGAAGATATATCTACAATTGAAATCAAAAACAAACTTGCTGTAGGAGATACTTTAGAAATTATAGTTCCAAATCAAATAGAACCAGTAGAATTCAAAATAGAAAAACTTTATGATAGTGAAACAAATGAAGAAATAACAGAAGTAAGCCCAGGGGTTAAAGGACAACAAGTTAAAATGAAATTGCCAATTAAATGTGAGAAGAATTGGATACTAAGAAGAAAAAAATAAAAAATAGTTGATTGAAATAGAGTTATATATATAACTCTATTTCGATTTTATAGACTTTAAAGACTTTTTTGACCTGTCCCAAAAAGTCTTAATTTTTAAATAAATTAGCAATAAGAAATCCAACCCAAATGCACATCAAAGAAATAATGCCATTTAAATCTAAGTTAACATTAGGCAATAAAACAAAGATAGAACCTAAGCTAAAACCGATAATAGTATAAAATGTTTGAGCATAGAAACGTTCAAAAAAGAATTTAGTAAGTTTCATCCAAACAATACAGCCTAAGACTAATCCAATTCCTAAAGGAATAAGTATAGGAAGATACAAAGAGGAAACAGCTGATAAGTAAGTAGAATAAATACCAAATAGCATTAAGATTATAGTGCTACTTACTCCAGGTACTACAACACCAACAGACATAGCGAATCCAGAAATGGCAAGATATAGTGGAGTAAGGTTATCAACAGTGGAGCTAATAGCAATGTTTTTTTCTAAGATGACTAATGCAATACCACTTATAAATGCAATTATGGTGTATAACGAATAACGTAATTTGAATTTGCATTTTGTATTTACGTCTTTTAGAAGTGTTGGAATACTTCCTAATATAAGTCCTATAAATATTGATTTTGTGTGCAATGGATACTGATATAATAAATAATTTAATATGTTACTAAAAATTAAAACTCCAATACCAACTCCAATAAAAATAGGCAGCAAGAATTTGGTGTGTTTTTTTATGTCTGAAAAAAAGTTTAAGATATGGTCTAGTAAATCCTCATATATCCCAAAAATAACACAGAGTACACCACTACTTATTCCAGGTAGTATGGCTCCTGAACCAATTGCAATTCCTTTGATACAGTTTGATATAAATTTCATAATTCACCTCTTTTAAAGGTATGAATTAAAATGGTAAAAATGATTAAATATGTAATAGATTTTAAAAATTTTTACTGGTCAGGCACTTTTGTTTTTTGGCTGCATATAATTTCAGTATGAAAACGGAGGTGCAATTATGTTCTCAGCGCTTTGTATGAGTGGAATATATGGATTTATAGAATTTTTAAAATCAGCAGTATTTATGGTTCGGATACATTCAAGGAAGTAATTTGTTTCCAGAACCATTAACATCAGAAGAAGAAAGAAAATGCTTAGAAGAAATGGCAAAAGGAAGTGACGAAGCAAGAAATATGTTAATAGAAAGAAACTTAAGACTAGTGGCACATATAGCAAAAAAATATAGTACTGCAAAAGTTGATCAAGACGACTTAATATCAATAGGAACAATAGGGTTGATAAAAGGTATAAACAGTTTCAATGTGGAAAAAGGAGCGAGATTATCTACATATGTTTCAAG
This sequence comes from uncultured Clostridium sp., assembly GCA_947648905.1. Lineage (GTDB taxonomy): Bacteria > Bacillota > Clostridia > TANB77 > CAG-508 > CAG-269. The sequence continues at coordinate 24,739 of CANSPP010000005.1, forward strand.
ATGTATTGATAACGAAATATTGATGCATTTAAGAGCAACAAAAAAGATAGGTGCAGAAGTGTATTTAAATGAGCCAATTCGGAAAAGATAAAGATGATAATGTAGTGACATTGCAAGAAGTTTTGGAGAATAACGAAAGAAATATAGAAGAAGAAGTAGACATTAAAATGAAGATAAAGTTACTTTATGAAAAAATGAAAGACTTATTAAAAGATAGGGAAAAGACAATTTTAGAGCTTAGGTTTGGACTTCGGTGGTCATAAGCCAAAAACTCAAAATGAAATTGCAAGTATGATGGGAATTTCACGTTCTTATGTTTCTAGAATTGAAACAAAAGCAATAAACAAGCTTTCTAAAGAAATAAAAGAATAAAATATTAGACTTTTGATAACATATATGATATAATCCAATAAAAAATTTAGGAGAAAATATGAAAAGAATAAAACTAGACGATAGAATATTACCAACATACACAAAAGGCGAAGAAATATTTAATATGACATCACACATAGTAGGAGGAGCATTTGGAATAGTTGTATTAGTGTTATGTGTTGTATTTGCATCTATACATAAAAATGTATATGGTATTATAAGTGGAGCAATATATGGAGTAACAATGATAATGCTATACACAATGTCTAGCATATATCACGGATTAAGTCCAAAAAGAAAAGCTAAAAAAGTATTTCAAATATTAGACCACTGTTCAATATTTTTATTAATAGCAGGGTCATATACACCATTTGCCTTATGTACGATAAGAGAAGAAAATTTAGTTGCAGGTTGGGCAATATTTGGGATAATATGGGCAGCTGCAATCATAGGAATAGTGTTAAACTCAATAGATATAAAAAGATATAAAGTATTTTCAATGATATGTTACTTATTAATGGGGTGGTGTATTTTAATAAGAGTAAAAGCATTGCCACAAGCTCTAGGAACAACAGGGCTTGCATTGCTAGTATCAGGTGGAATTGTCTACACAATTGGAGCAATATTGTATGGACTTGGTAAAAAACATAAATATGTACATTCTATTTTTCATCTATGTATTTTAGCTGGAAGCATATTACAATTTTTCTGTATATTGTTATATGTAATGTAAAAATAATTAAAAAATACTATTGATAAAAAAATAGATATATGATAAAATGAAAATAAGTTAAGAGATAATAAAAAATTAAATACCCTGCGTAGTACGTATAGGCAGAATTTTTAGAACCAACACACATTAAGAGGGGCTTAAACTCTGAAATATGGCGTGCAAGCTCACCAACTAAGAAGTGAGAAGCCCATGAATATTTTAGGTAGGCACCCACCTGTTTTTAGGAGCAGGTCCTTAAAAATTCAAAGCAACTGACGGCTAAGGCGGGGAATTTTTATGCCAAAAGGGACGGACCTTTTTGGCATTTTTTTGATTTTTGAGGAAAGAACATTTTTGGGACTGTCCCAAAAAGTTTTAAAATTTTGTAGTAAAAATGATAAAGTTGTGATATATTAATTTCATAAGGATAGGAGCGTGATTTTTTTGAAAAAGAGTAAAATAAAAGAGTTAGAAGAAATTGCAAAAAAGATAAGAAGAGAGATTGTGGAACAAGTGTATATAGCGAGTTCAGGACATCCAGGTGGTTCACTTTCGATAGCAGATATTCTAACTGTTCTATATTTTTATGAATTAAATGTAGATGAAAAGAATCCAACTTGGGAAGATAGAGATAGATTTGTTCTTTCAAAAGGACATTGTGCACCAGCATTATATGCTAGTTTAGCAAATAGAGGATTTTTTGATTTAGAGGAGTTAAAAGAATTTAGAAATATAAATGGAAAATTACAAGGGCATCCTGATATGAAAAAAATACCTGGTGTTGATATGACAACAGGTTCATTAGGGCAAGGATTATCTGCTGCAAATGGTATGGCAATTGCGGGCAAGTTGGATAAGAAAGATTATAGAGTTTATTGCTTATTAGGCGATGGAGAGATAGAAGAAGGTCAAGTTTGGGAAGCAGCAATGGCTGCAAGTCAATATAAATTAGATAATTTGTGCGTTATTGTAGATAATAATAATCTTCAAATTGATGGAACAATTGAAGAAGTTATGAGTTCTAAACCAATTGATGAGAAGTTTAGAAGTTTTGGATTTCAAATTATAAAAATTGATGGAAATGATATTGATGAAATTATAAAAGCATTTGATGTAGCAAGAAATGTAAAAGGAAAGCCTACTTGTATAATTGCTGAAACTGTAAAGGGAAAAGGTGTGTCATTTATGGAAAATCAAGTAAAATGGCACGGGAAAGCACCAAATGAGGAAGAATTTAAACAAGCAATTGAAGAATTATCAAAGTAAAAAACTGTGAAATGAATTGAGCATAAATAAAAATGAGATTTTAGTCCGTAAATAAAGAAAGAAGATTTAAACCGAAAGGAATGAGAATTATTATGAATTTAGAAAATAAAAAAGCAACGCGTCAAAGTTATGGAGAAGCTTTGCTAGAATTAGGTAAAGAAAATGAAGATATAGTGGTATTAGATGCCGATTTATCAGCAGCGACAAAAACTGATTTATTTGCCAAAGAATTTCCAGATAGATTTTTTGATATGGGAATAGCAGAAGCAAATATGGTAGGAACAGCAGCAGGACTTGCAACTTGCGGAAAAATACCATATGCAAGCACATTCGCAGTTTTTGCAGCAGGAAGAGCATATGACCAAATAAGAAATAGCATATGTTATCCAAATTTGAATGTAAAAATATGTGCAACACATGCAGGAGTAACAGTAGGCGAAGATGGAGCAACACATCAAATGTTAGAAGATATTTCAATGATGAGAACAATACCAAATATGACAGTAATATCAACATCAGATGATGCTCAAACTAAATGGGCGGTAAAAGAAATATCAAAAATAAAAGGACCAGTATATTTAAGACTTGCAAGGTTAGGAACAGGAGAAATTTACGAAGAAGGACAAAAATTTGAAATAGGAAAAGCAATTCAAATTGGAGAAGGAATAGATGGAACAGTATTTGCAACAGGTGTAACAGTGGAACAAGCTCTAATTGCTCAAAAAGAATTAAAAGAAAAAGGAATAGACATTAGAGTTGTAGATATGCATACAATAAAGCCTATAGACAAAGAAATGATTGTAAAATGTGCAAAAGAAACAAAAAAACTAATTTCAATAGAAGACCATAATATAATAGGTGGGCTTGGCTCAGCAATATCAGAAGTTCTAACAGAAGAATATCCAACAAAGTTAATAAGACTTGGTGTGAATGATACTTTTGGAAAATCTGGAAAAGCAAAAGAACTTATGGAGTATTTTGGAATTACTGCAAAAGATATAATAGAAATTTTTTAGAATCTAGGTGTTTTTAGGGACAGTCCTAAAAAACACCTATTTTTTTATATGTTTATAATTAAAATTTTTTTCTTATTTATGATGTTTTTTAAGAGTGTCCAAAAAAACATCATAAAACACAATTTTCCAATATTTTTTTACGACAAACTATTGCAAAAAAATCACTTTATTGATATGATTAGATAGAATAGAAATAGTATGTAAAATATTTTATAAAACGATAAGTAAGGAGTACGAAAATGATAGAATTTAGAAACGTAGCAAAAACATATGATACAGGAACAAAAGCTGTAAAAAATGCCAATTTTGTTATAGATAAAGGAGAATTTGCTTTCTTAGTAGGTTCATCAGGAAGTGGAAAATCAACACTAATAAAACTAATATTAAAAGAAGAAGAACCAACATCAGGGCACATCATAATAAATGGAAAAGATACAACATTTTTAAAACAAAACAGAGTACCGTATTTAAGAAGAAGTATGGGAGTAGTATTTCAGGACTTCAGACTATTACCAGACAAAACAGTATATGACAACGTAGCATATGCAATGTACATAGTAAGAGCAACACCAAGACATATAAGAAGACAAGTTCCAATGGTACTTTCATTAGTAGGACTAAGTGGAAAAGCAAAAATGTATCCAAATGAATTATCAGGTGGAGAGCAACAAAGAGTGGCATTAGCAAGAGCTTTAGTAAATAATCCATCAATGTTAATAGCAGACGAGCCAACAGGAAACTTAGACCCAGATACAGCTTGGGATATTATGAACTTATTGAATGATATCAATATGAGAGGGACAACAGTAGTTGTTGCAACACATGCTAAAGACATAGTTGACCAAATGAAGAAAAGAGTTATTCACATCAGCAAGGGCGAAATAGTAAGAGATGATAAAAAAGGTGGTTATGATTTTGAAATATAGTAGATTAGGATATTTTATAGGAGAAGGATTTAGTAACGTATTTAAAAACAAAAAATCAACAGGTGCATCATTAATGATAATGTGTGCCACAATGTTAATATTTGGAATATTTTTAATACTTGGAGAAAACATCAACCATTTTGTAAAAGAAATTGAGTCGATACAAGGAATTCAAGTATTTGTAAAAAAAGAAGCAACACAAGAACAAATGGATGAATTAGCTGATAAAATAAGAAAAATAGACGGAGTAAGTACTATAGAATATGTGTCAAAAGAAGAAGCTTTGTCACAAATGAAAGAAAAATATGGAAGTGAACTATTAGAACAATATGACGGAGAAAACAACATATTTAAAGATTCATATGTCGTAAACCTTACAGACTTAAATAAAAGTAAAGACGTGCAAACACAAATAAATACATTTGATATGGTAAGTAAAATAACAAGTAGTGACCAAACAGTTGAAGCATTAATAAAACTAGCAAATGGAGTAAAAATAGTAACAGGAGTAATACTACTTTTATTAGTAGTAATATCAGTATTTATTATAGCAAATACAATAAAACTTACAGTACATGCAAGAAGAAAAGAAATATCAATTATGAAATACGTAGGAGCGACAAATGGATTTATAAGATGGCCATTTATCGTAGAAGGTATGATAATTGGAATGTTTGCAAGCATTATTTCAATTATATTGATAGGGCTAGCATATAGCTTAATTGCAAGACAATTAGTAAATTCACCATTTATGCAAACAATAAATATGAGCTTAATAGGATTTAGCGACATGTTCAGTTCTATAATATTTGTTTATATGCTATTAGGAATTGGAATAGGAGCTTTGCGGAAGTGTTATTTCTATGAGAAAATATTTAAAAGTATAAAGGAGAAAAGATGCGTAAATTTATATTTGCCATTTTAGCTTTTGTAATTTGTAGCTCAAGCATTATTACATATGTAAATGCAGAAAACGAAGAAGAACAAGCAGGAGAAAAAACTTTACAAACACAAAGAGAAGAATTGCAAACCCAACTAAATGATACAACTGGCAGGTTAGATGAGGTTCAAACTGAACTATCAGAAAACTTACAACAAGTTGACAAATTAGACGGAACTATTGCAAATTCACAACAACAACTAGACGAATTAAATAATAAAATATTAGAGTTACAAGAAAATATGGAAAATGTTGAGGCTGAATTAAAAATAGCTGAAGAAAATTATAATAAACAAAAAGAATTGTTAGACAATAGATTGATTGCAGCATATGAATCCAGTGAGATACAATATTTAGATGTTATATTAACATCTAAAAGTATATCAGAATTCTTATCAAACTATTTTCTAGTAAAAGAACTTGCAACATACGAATCAGAATTATTAGAAGAAATGAAACAAAAAAGAGACAAAATAGAATTAAGCAAAAAAACACTAGAAAACACAGAAAATCAACTAGCAGAGATGAAAGCAAATCAAACTAGAACAGCAAAAATACTAGAAAATACAAAAACAGTAAGAGAAAATTTTATTGCAAAACTATCAGACGAAGAAAAAGAATTGCAAACACAAATTGACGAATTCAACTCAAGATTTGCTGAAATCAACAGTCAAATATTAAAAGAAGCACTAGAAGGTCTAGACACAGAATACATAGGTGGCGAACTAGCTTGGCCAACACCAGGATACACAAGAATAACATCAAACTATGGAACTAGATACCATCCAGTTTTACACTATACAGCATTACATACAGGTGTTGACATTGGAGCACCATTAGGAGCAAACTTTATAGCCGCAAATGACGGAATAGTAACAAAAGCAGAATTTAACAAAGGATATGGAAATATGGTCATAATAGACCATGGTGGCGGAGTATCAACATTGTATGCACATGGCTCAGAAATAATGGTAACAGTTGGACAAACAGTAAAAAGAGGAGATACTGTGCTAAAAGTTGGTACAACAGGATATTCAACAGGACCACATGCACACTTTGAAGTAAGGTTAAATGGTGTTGTAACAAACCCATTACCATATATCACAAATGGACTGATACCTGGGACAGAATAAATTTCAATTGTGTCCAATTGGGGACGTTTCCTAGTTGGACATTTTGTCCAATCTGGGACACATCTCAATACGTTTTGGGACAGGCCGAAAAGTTTTAATAAGGAGGAACTTATGAAAAAAATAGTTGTAAAAATATTAGGAGCAATAATCGTAGCAATTATGTTAGCACAAAACACAGTTGCAATAGCTGCTAGTGAATCACAATTAAATAGCCAGAAAAATGAAAATAATGAAAAAATTCAAGAAGCAAAAGATAAAAAAGACGAGATAACAGAAGAGAAAAATAAAACAGTAAAAGAAGTAGAAGAAATTTCTTCAAAAATAGAAGATTATGAAAGTCAAATAGCTGAATTAGACGGACAAATAGAAAACTTGAACAGTCAAATAGCAGATGCAGAAAATACATTAAATCAGGCACAAGAAGATTTTGACAAACAAGAAAAGTTAATGGAAGCTAGATTAATTGCAGTTCAAGAACAAGGTGATACATCTTTATTAGATGTTTTACTATCATCTGAAAATATAATTGATTTAATATCAAGATATTATTTTGTTACAGAGCTAGCAAGTGCTGATACTGAATTATTAGAAGGAATTAAAAAGCAAAAAGAAGAAATACAACAAGCTAAGGAAAAATTAGAAGCAAGTAAAAAAGATTTAGATACCGCGAAAGCAAGTAAACAAGGGGTATCTGTACAATTAAAAGCAGCTAAAAATGAAAAAAACCAACAAGTTGCAAAACTTGCAGAAGACGAAAAACAAATACAACAACAAATTGATGAATTAGCAGCAGCGAATAAAGCAATTGATAAAGAAATTGAACAAGCAAGGGAAGCAGCTAGAAAAAAACTAGAAGAGCAAAATAAAAATTCTTCAAATGGTGGAGGTTCATCATTTGGTGGAACTAATTCATCAGGGTTTATTTGGCCAGTCCCAGCGGGTTATAGAACTGTAACAACAGCAATGTATTATTCAAGTGGGCAATATCATGGAGCAGTTGATTTTGGATCAGGAGGAATCAATGGACAACCAGTTTATGCAGTAGCAGATGGAGTTGTAATGATATCAGCAAATTTAGGAAATACAAGTTATGGAAATTACGTATTAATAATGCATAATAATGGGTTATATACTCTATATGCGCATGGACAAAATGGCTCTAGATTAGTAAATAAAGGTGACTATGTAAAACAAGGTCAACAAATAATGAGTGTTGGAACAACAGGAAATTCAACAGGGCCACATTTACATTTTGAAGTAAGAACTGGTTCAGGAGGATGGAACGATAGAGTAGATCCAAGACCATATTTACCAAAATAAAAATTATGAAAAATCAAAAGTAATTAATAAAAAGCAAAGTACATATAATAAAAATATATGGGCGGAAAGTTCCGCCCAGTTTATAAGTTTGGAGGGACAGAATGGAAGAAAAAAAGAGATTTAAAGTCTATAAAATAATAATGTTAGTTGTACTAGTAGCGTTTATAACATTTTTATTAACATCAATAGGAATGTATCAACATTTTGCTAATGAGGATAAAATTACTATTATTAGCGACAAAGACGAAATATCAACTGCATTAAATAAATACAAAGCTTTAATCGACAAAAATTTCTTAGGTGAAGTAGATGAAGAAAAGCTAAAAGAAGGAGCTATAAAAGGTTATATTGAAGCATTAGATGACCCTTATACAGAATATATATCAAAAGAAGATATGAAGGATTATCTAGAAGATGCAACAGGAAACTTTGTTGGAATAGGTATATATATGGTAAAAAATACTGAAGCCGACAAAATAATGGTATTATCACCAATAAAAGGCGGACCAGCAGAAAAAGCAGGAATATTACCAGGAGACTTAATAATATCAGTAAACGGAGAACAATATACAGCAAATGATATGACAGTTGCATCCTCAAAAATAAAAGGAGAAACAGGTTCAAAAGTTGAAATAGAAATATTAAGAGGTACAGAAACTAAAAAATTTGAGCTAATAAGAGAACAAATAAAAGTAAATCCAGTAGAAGGAAAAGTAATTGAAGGAAACATTGGATATATAGAATTCTCATCATTTGATGATGGAACAGCAGAAGACTTTAAGGCAAAATTTCAGGAATTAGAAAAACAAGGAATAAAATCTCTAATAATAGACCTAAGAAATAATGGTGGCGGAATTGTAGATGAAGCTTTAAAAATAGCTGATTATGTACTAGAAAAAGATGATGTTATATTATATGAAGTAGATAAAAATAATAAAGAAGAAATTGAAAAATCAAAAAATGAACCAATAATAAAAATGCCAATAATAATTTTAACTAATGAAAATACAGCAAGCTCATCAGAGATACTTGCAGGAGCATTAAAAGATCATGGAAAAGCAAAAACAGTAGGAACAACAACATTTGGAAAAGGTGTAATACAAAAACTAATGCAACTAACAGACGGAAGTGGACTAAAAATAACAGCAGAAGAATATCTAACACCAAACAGAACAAAAATAAACAAAATAGGAATAGAACCAGACGAAAAAGTAGAATTACCTAAAACAGTAACAAATGTATTAAGTGTAAATGAAGCAGACGATACACAATTACAAAAGGCAATAGAAATGGCAAAATAAAAATAAGGAGAAATATATATGAATTTACCAAACAAACTAACTCTATTTAGAATAATATTAGTACCAATTATGGTAATAATTCCTTTTTTAGGAATAAAAGGAACATTTTTAGGAATACCAACTGCATGGCTAATAATAGATTTAATATTTATTATAGCATCAATAACAGATAAATTAGATGGATATCTAGCAAGAAAAAACAATCAAGTAACAACATTTGGAAAATTTCTAGACCCATTAGCAGATAAAATATTAGTATTAGCTGCAATGGTAATGTTAGTAGAAATGGCAAAACTTCCAGCTTGGATACCAATAATAGTATTAGCAAGAGAATTTATCGTATCAGGATATAGACTAGTAGCAGTCGAAAAAGGCGGTCAAGTAATAGCCGCATCAAAATGGGGAAAAATAAAAACAGTAACACAAATGATAGCAATCATATTAGCATTTTTAGACCTAAACGCATTTGGAGAATGTTTTGGTGGAATGTTACAAGGTGGAGATGCAATATTAAACTTTGCAGTAACAATAATGATGCTAGTACAAACAGTAGCAACAATATTCTCAGGAGTAGATTACTTAAAAGGTGCAAAAAAATTAATTATGTCTTGACAAATTAAACATTTTGCCGTAATATAGAAAATGACTTTTTAAAACTAAAATAATCAGCCAAATGAAAGGAGAAAATACAATGGAAGAAAAAGAAGTATTATTAACACAAGAAGGATTTAATAACTTAGAAAAAGAATTAAACTATTTAAGAACAGAAAAAAGAGCTGAAATAGCTGAAAGAATAAAAGTAGCATTAGGATTTGGAGACTTATCAGAAAACTCTGAATATGACGAAGCAAAAACGGCACAAGCAGAAAACGAAGTAAAAATAGCAGAACTAGAAAACAAAGTAAGACATGCAAAAATAATAGATGAAAAAGAAATAGATACAGAAACAGTACAAGTAGGAAACATAGTAAAAGTGTTAGATATGGAATTTGATGAAAAAATAGAATATACAATAGTAGGTTCAACAGAAGTAAACTTATTAGAAAACAAAATATCAAATGAATCACCACTAGGAATGGCACTACTTGGAGCAAAGAAAAACAAAGTAGTAGAAGTAAATGCACCAGCAGGAACAATGAAATACAAAATTCTATCAATAAAAAAATAAGGAAATGTCCAATTGGGGACGTTTCCTTTTTGGACATTTGGGGACGTTTCCCTTTTGTCCCATTTTATATCAAAAAAATCTGCCAAAGAGGTCCATCCCCATTGGCAGGTTTTTTTAAATTTTTAAACTTGCTTCTAATGCAAGAGTTATCATATTATTTAGTCCAGTTTCTCTTTCTTCGGCAGTTGCAACATTTTCGATATATTTAGAATCAACAACACTCATTAGGCAAGAAGCTTTTTTGTTTAATAATTTAGCAACATAGAATAGAGCGAAAGCTTCCATTTCAACTCCAACAGGGTTAAATCCTTCTGGAATACGGGTTAGAAATTGATTAACATCAGTCATATAAAGGTCAAAACAATCTGTGCAACATGTATTTCCTTTTATTAAATTTAAGTTGTTTTCTTTAGCAGTTTTTTCTACTAATTCATTTAAATTTGAATCTGCTGATACAATGTGGCAATTATCGTTGTTTAATGTTAAAGCAAAGTTTCCTTCGCAAAATACATTTTCAGATAAAATGATGTCAAAAAGTTTCAGTTCTGGTTTGTATCCACCGCAAGAGCCAATTCTGATAATGTTTTCTACATTATAATATTTGTATAATTCATAACAATAAATTCCCATACTTGGCATTCCCATTCCTGATGCCATAATTGTTATTTCTTTTCCTTTATATTTTCCTGTGTAGGCAAATGCATTTCTAACAGTATTTACTAATTTGTAATCCTCTAAAAAGTTTTCTGCAATATATTTTGCTCTAAGAGGGTCTCCTGGCATAATTACTGTTTTTGCAATTTCTCCTACTTTTGCTTCGTTATGTGGTGTTGGCATAAAATCACTCCTTTTTTTAATTTATATTATTAGTATAACAATAATATTTGAAAAATGCAAAGAAAATTGTACAATAAAATTGATAAAAACACTTGCAATTACAAAAATAAAATGTTAAACTAATAATAGATTTAAAAAAAACCGCATTTGCCGGAAATTTTTTAAATCTTTTTTTGTTTTTATAGGAGGTAGAAAACATGAACACAAAATACATATTTGTAACAGGTGGAGTAGTATCAGGATTAGGAAAGGGAATAACAGCAGCATCATTAGGAAGATTATTAAAAAATAGAGGATACAAAGTAACAATACAAAAATTTGACCCATATATTAATGTAGACCCAGGAACAATGAACCCATATGAACATGGAGAGGTATTTGTAACAGATGATGGAGCAGAAACAGATTTAGATTTAGGACATTACGAAAGATTTATAGATGAGAATTTAACAAGAAACTCTAGTGTTACAATGGGACAAGTGTATTCAACTGTAATCGAAAAAGAAAGAAAAGGTGAATACTTAGGAAAAACAGTTCAAGTAATACCACATATCACAAACGAGATAAAAGAAAGAATATACAAATTTGAAAATACAGACGTAGATATAGTAATAACAGAAGTTGGTGGAACTATAGGAGATATTGAAGGTCTTTCAATAATAGAAGCAATAAGACAGGTGGGATTAGAAAAAAATCCAGAAGATGTAGCTTATGTTCATGTAACATTACTACCATATATTGCAGGTTCAAATGAAATAAAATCAAAACCAACTCAACATTCTGTAAAAGAATTGCAAAGTTTAGGAATAAAGCCTAATATCTTAGTATGTAGAACAGAAAGTGAAATACCAGAAAGTGTAAGGGAAAAGCTATCACTATTTTGTAATGTAAGAAAAACAAGTGTAATTCAAAACAAAACAGCAAGTTGTTTATATGCTGTTCCATTAATGTTGGAAGAAGAAGGTTTAGGAAGAGAAATTTGCAATAAGTTAAGATTAGATAATTATATACCTGACAACAAAAAATGGGAAGAAATGATACAAGACATAGAGAGTATAGATAAAGAAAAAACAGTAAATATAGCAATAGTAGGAAAATATATAAAATTAGAAGATTCATATATATCAGTAATTGAAAGCTTGTACCATGCAGGTTTTGCAAACAAAGTAAAAGTAAAGGCACATTTAGTAGATTGTGAAAAAATAAACAAAGATACAGCAAAAGAAGAATTATCAAAATATGATGGAATAATTGTTCCAGGCGGATTTGGTAATAGGGGAATAGAAGGAAAAATAGAAACAATAAGATATGCAAGAGAAAATAAAGTTCCATTTTTGGGAATTTGTTTAGGAATGCAAATGGCAGTTGTAGAATTTGCAAGAAATGTGCTAAATTTAAAAGATGCAAATTCAGCAGAATTTGACGAAACAACTAAAAATCCAGTAATTCATATTATGGAAGAACAAAAAGGAATAGACAAAAAAGGTGGAACTATGCGACTTGGAGCATATCCTTGTATATTAGAAGATGGAACTATTGCTAAAGAATTATATGGAGAAAAAGAAATTTCAGAAAGACATAGACATCGTTTCGAGTATAATAATGAGTATAGGGAAGCTTTAGAAAAAGCTGGACTTAAAGTTTCTGGAACATCCCCAGATGGCTCATTAGTAGAAATTGTAGAAATAAAAGACCATCCATATTTTATAGCAGGGCAATTCCATCCAGAGTTGAAGTCAAGACCAAATAGACCAGCTCCATTATTTGTTGGATTGGTAAAGGCTTGTTTGAAAAAAAATTTTTAAAAAATTTTAAAATTAGTATTGACAAACGACAAAAAAACCTTTATAATCTATAATTGTTAGGGGCAATTGCAGGTGTAGTTCAATGGTAGAACCTCAGCCTTCCAAGCTGATGACGTGGGTTCGATTCCCACTACCTGCTCCAAACTCTAACAATTATAGATAATTAAATATGCAGGTGTAGTTCAATGGTAGAACCTCAGCCTTCCAAGCTGATGACGTGGGTTCGATTCCCACTACCTGCTCCAAATTAGAACAATTTACATTTTAGTAAGTTGTTTTTTTGTATATCAAAAACTGAAAGACATTTACAAAATCACAATTTTATGGTATTATTAACATAATGAAAGGTGAATTACCTGAAAAGACGAAGAATCTTGGAGGGTAAATCCTCCGAGCAATGAAAAGGAGGAGCTTTTATGATGATTGGTTTTATGCCTGGTAGTTTTGATCCATTTATAAATGGACATTTAGAATTAGTTAAAAGAGCATCAAAAAAATGCGATAAAGTCATTGTTGGAATTGCTATTAATCCGTTAAAAGTTCTTAGAGGACGGAGATTTAATAGAAATGTTATGAAAGAAACAATGATAAAAGTCCTTGAAAGAGAACAACTAAATAATGTAACTGTAATAGTATTTTACGATTTTACCTTGAGAATTGCTTTAAAATATAATGCAAACATTATAATAAGAGGAATTAGAAATGACAAGGACCGTAAATACGAACAAAGATTAGCAAAGATTTACAAGAAAAGTTTAGGTTTAGAAACAATATTTTTTTACTCTCCTAATGGTAGTAGTTCCACTAAAATTATGGAAAAACTAAAAAAAGGAAAAGATGTAAAAAAAGATGTACCACCAGAAATTTACGAAGTAATCAAGCTAAAAAATGTTTAAAACTACCTAACCAATTAAAAGTCAATGTTTAAAATTTAAACGTTGACTTTTTTATTTATAAAAATCTATAATCCCTTGTAAATTTTCGTAAATTAGTGTAAAATACCAATGTAATGTAAATAATAAATTAGGAGGACAAAAAAACAAATGAGATTTGTAGATGACGAAGAATCGAAAAATAAATATAAAAAATTTTTAGAGAGCCACGAAAGATGTAATTTCCAACAATCGTTAGAATGGGCAGAAGTAAAAAAGCCATACTGGAAGCCAGAAGTAATACTAGCAGAAAATGAGGACGGAAACATCATAGGTTCACTATGTGTATTAATAAGAAAAATGCCAATATTCGGAAACATAATGTATTCATCAAGAGGACCAGTATGTGACATACACGACATATCAGTAATGAAGCAACTAACAGATGGAGCAAAAGAACTAGCAAAAAAATACAAAGCAATAGTATTAAGAATAGAACCAGACATACTAAGTGACGACGAAACATTTAGAGATGTGGCAACAAACTTAGGATATAAAATAAAAGATGATGCAAAAGACTTTAAAGACGAAATACAACCAAGATATGTATTCAGATTAGATATAAAAGACAAAACAGAAGAAGAAGTTATGGCAGGTTTCAAGCAAAAATGGAGATATAATATAAGACTAGCTGGGAAAAAAGGAGTAGAAGTCAGAGAAGGAACAAGAGAAGACCTAAAAGACTTCCACAAAATAATGGTAGAAACAGGGAAAAGAGATGGATTTATCATAAGACCACTAGAATACTTTGAGAAAATGTATGACGAGTTAGGTCCAAACCATATGAAACTATTAATGGCATATTACGAAGGCAAGCCAATATCAGGAGTAATTCCAATATTCTATGGAAACAAAACTTGGTATTTATATGGAGCAAGCAGTAATCAACACAGAAACTTAATGCCAAACTATTTGCTACAATGGGAAATGATAAAAATGGCAATAGCAAGAAAAGACGATGTATATGACTTTAGAGGAGTATCAGGAGTAGTTGATGAAAATCATCCTCAATATGGATTATACAGATTTAAACAAGGATTTGGAGCAACATTTACAGAATTTATTGGAGAAATATATATACCATTTAAACCAATTACTTATAGACTATATCGTTTTTCAGAAAAAGCATTTAGAACAATAAGACAAATAAAAAGAAAACTTACAAAATAAACCTAGCTATGGAAAATAAATCAAAAATAACAACGTAAAATAAGTAAAAACAATTAAACTTATAAAACGAGGAGTAAAAAAGTGAATACTTTAGTAATAAATAAAGAAGATTTAAGACACAACATAGAAAAAATAAAAGAATATGCAGAAAAGTCAGGAAAAGATGACAAAGGAAATGGGCTAAAAATAATAGCAGTAGTAAAAGCAAATGGATATGGATTAGGAATTGTAGAATTTACAAAATTTCTAATAGACAATGGAATATCAAGCTTTGCAGTTGCAACAATAGAAGAAGCACTTGCATTAAGAAAAGCAGGAATAAAAGAAGAAATACTAATGCTATCATCAACGGCATTAAAAGAAGAAGTCAAAAAATTAGTAGAAAATGATGTAATATTAACAATTGGATCAACAGAAGATATAGAAGTGGTTGAACAAATAGGACAAGAACTAAATAAGAAAATAAAAGTACATTTAAAAATAGATACAGGATTTGGAAGATATGGTTTCATTTATAGCCAAAAAGAAAAAATAGTAGAAGAAATAAAAGAAACCAGAAATATACAAATAGAAGGAACATTTACACATTTTTCACTTAGCTTTTTTGATGAAAAGTACACAAAGGAGCAATTCAAAAGATTTATAGATACAATAGAAGTATTAAAAATGAATGACATAAATCCAGGAATGTTACACATATGTAATTCTTCAGCATTCTTAAAATATCCTAATATGCATTTAAATGCAGTAAGAATAGGGTCAGCATTTTTAGGAAGACTAGCATTCCAAAATCATATAGGATTAAAAAGAATTGCACATTTAGAATCAAAAGTGTGTGAAATAAAAGACTTGCCAAAAGGATTTAATATAGGGTATTCAAACACATATACAACAAAGAAACAAACCAAAGTTGCAATAGTTCCAATAGGATATATGAACGGAATGAATATAACAAATGGAAAAGATATGTTTAGACCAGTAGACAAATTAAGATATTTTGTAGGAGCTTTTAAAGATTTGTTTAAAAAAGAGGAGTTAAAAGTAAAAATAAATAACAAAGATTGTAAAGTTTTAGGAAGAGTTGGAACATATCACATTACTTGTGACATAACAAATAAAAATGTCAAAATAGGAGATAAGGTTACAATTCGGAATAAATCCTAAATTTGTAGATTCAAGTGTAAGAAGGGAGTACAGATAAATGGAAACAGAAAAAGTAGAAGAAAAACAACCTAAAATGGGATTTTTCAAAAAAGTTTGGAATTCTATTACAAAGATAGAAAAATATCCAGAGATGTCAGCTCAAGGACTTGGAAAAGCAATAAGTTATTTAGCAAAAATAACAGCAATATTAGCAGTAATAATCTGCCTAGGAACAATATATCAAATTAACAATGTAATTCAAGATGGAATTAAATATTTAAAAGACGAATTTCCAGAATTGTCATACAATGATGGAGTTTTAGCAGTTAACAGCGAAAGTGAAATTACAATTCCAAAAGAAAATTCTATATTTGGAAAAGTGATAGTAAATACTAACGACTTAGAAGAAACGCAAGTAAATCAATATACTAATAACATAACAGAAGAAGGAAAAGGAATTGTTATATTAAAAGATAAACTTATAATAAAAAGTGCTTCAATTTCGGGAACAGTAACATACAACTATAAAGAAACTCTTGAACCAATGGGAATAAAAGAATTTAACAAACAAACAGTAATTGACTATACATCAGGAAGCAGTATGATAAGTGTTTATATAAGCCTATTTTTAATATTATTTGTTTATGCATTTATAATGTATGCAATATCAATATTAGCAGATACGATATTACTAAGTTTCTTTGGATATATAACAACAAAGTTGGCAAGAATAAGAATGAGATATGTAGCGATATTCAATATGGCAGTATATGCATTAACATTATCACTTTTATTAAATATGATTTATGTAGCAGTAAATATATTTGTGCCATTTACAATAACATATTTCCAAGTAATGTATGTAGCAGTAGCTGCGATTTACTTAGTAGCAGCAATTTTAATATTGAAAACAGATATAATTGACAAACAAGTGGAATTAATGAAAATAATAGAAGCGGAAAAAATCATTAAAGAACAAGCTAAAGAAGAAGAAAGCAAAAAGGAACAAGAAAAAGAGAAAGAAGAACGTAAGAAAAAAGACAAAGAAAAAGAACAAGAGGAACAAGTACCAGATGGGCAAGAAGGTTCAAATGCATAAAACCTGCCAAGAGGGACGCCCCTTGATGGCAGGAATCTGCCAAAAAGGTCCGTCCCCAATGGCAGAATTTGTAGGGAGGAAATATGAATAAAAAAGATAATAATAAAAAGAATAACAAAAATAATAAAAATCTTATATTAGTAATTATATTAATTTTATTATTAGCGCTAATTACAGGATTAGGTCTTTATATAACTAATAATAAAGATAAAGAAGATGAAAAAACAGTTGCATATACAGATTTGATAAAAGAATTGTCATATGGAAATATAGAAAAAATTGAAATGACAACAGGAAGTACAACACTTAAAGTAAAAATGAAAGATGAGGAAGAAGAGAAGACATCAATAGTACCAAATGTAGAAAGTTTTATGGGATTAGTTCAGACTAAAGTGGCAGAAGGAAATGAAATTGAATTAATACAAAAACCAAGAAGTTTTGTTTCACAAATACCAAGCTTTATAATATCATTTTTACCAACAGCAATAATGGTAGCATTATTTGTTATGATTTTTAAAATGCAAGGTCTAGGTGAAAAAGGTAAAGTATATGATGATACAGAGAGAAAAACAAAAGTGAAATTTGATGACGTTGCAGGATTGGACGAAGAAAAAGCAGAAATGGTTGAAATAGTAGATTTCCTAAAAAGACCAGAAAGATATACTAAAATGGGAGCAAGAATTCCAAAAGGAGTTTTACTATATGGAAAACCAGGAACAGGAAAAACATTAATTGCAAAAGCAATTGCAGGAGAGGCAGATGTTCCATTTATATCAATGAGTGGTTCAGAATTTATAGAAATGTTTGCAGGTCTAGGTGCATCACGTGTTAGAAAATTATTTGAAAGAGCAAGAAAGCTAGCACCTTGTATAGTATTTATAGATGAAATAGATGCAATAGGATCAAGAAGAACATCAAACAGTGGGGCAGAAACAGAAAATAATCAAACATTAAACCAATTATTAGTTGAAATGGATGGATTTAGTTCAGAAGAAACAATAATTGTATTAGCTGCAACAAATAGACCAGAAATGCTAGACAAAGCATTACTTAGACCAGGTAGATTTGATAGACAAATAACAATTCCAACACCTGACCTAAAAGGAAGGTTAGAAATATTAAAAATTCATTCAAAAGAGAAGAAACTATCAGACAATGTAAATTTAGAAAGTATAGCAGAAGATACAGCAGGATTTACAGGAGCAGAATTAGAGAACATATTAAATGAAGCAGCTATAATTGCAACAAAAAATAAACACGATGATATTGAAAATGATGACATAGAAGAAGCAATTAAGAAAGTTACAGTTGGTCTAGAAAAACGTGAAAGAAAGTATTCAGAAAAAGATAAAAAATTAACAGCATATCACGAAGCAGGACATGCTGTAGTAAGCAGATATCTTCCAACACAAACAGATGTAAAAGAAGTGTCTATTATTCCAAGAGGTGTTGCTGGTGGATATACTATGTATAAATCTGACGAAGATAAGTATTATATTTCTAAAACAGAAATGCAAGAAAAATTAATTGCATTATTAGGAGGTAGAGCGGCAGAGAAATTAGTACTAGATGATATTTCTACAGGGGCTAGTAATGATATTGAAGTTGCTACTAAGATTGCAAGAGATATGGTTACTAAGTATGGTATGAGTGATAATCTAGGACCAATTGATTTCCAAGGTCAAGAACCTTATGAAATCCAAATGTTTGGAGAAAATATTGGTGACAAGATTGGTCAAGAGGTTAAACGTTTGATTGATACTGCTTATAATGATGCTCAAACTTTATTAAAAGAGCATAGAGATAAGCTTGACCTTATTGCTAATGCTTTGTTGGAGAAAGAGAAAGTTAGTGAGGAAGAATTTAAGAAATTTTTTGAGAACTAATCCACAGCAAGTGTGAATTCTTTTCACAAAATAATATAAGAATTTCTAAACTTATTAAGTTGAATTCATAACTTATAAAAAATACAAAAAAGAGACTTAGTAAAAAGTCTCTTTTTATCAAAATATGATATAAAGAATTTGAAAGGAGTGTGTGTATGACTATAAAAGAAGTTTTAAGAAAACGGAATGATAGATTTAAAAAATAATGGAGTAAGTGAGCCAAATTTAAAATCCAGACTATTAATGCAATTTATATTAAACAAACCAAGACAATATTTAATTGTGTATGATAATAAGCAATTAACGTTGAGGCAAGAAGTTGACTATTTTAAGGAAATAAAGAAGTTAACAAAAGGAATTCCAATTCAACATATAACACACTCACAAGAATTTATGAAAATGAATTTCTATGTAAATAGCGATGTTTTAATTCCAAGACCTGATACAGAAGTTTTGGTAGAAGAAGTAATAAAAATAGCTAAAAAAATAAATGCAAAGAAAATTTTAGACTTGTGTACAGGAAGCGGAGCGATAGCAATATCGCTTGCAAAATACATAGAAGACAGTAAAATAACGGCAGTAGATATTAGCAAAAAGGCATTAAATGTGGCAAAAATAAATGCCAAAAAAAATAATGTAGAAAATCAAATTACATTCGTAGAATCAAACTTATTTCAAAACTTGGCAAAAGAAAGATATGATATTATAGTATCTAATCCACCATACATAAAAAAAGAAGTAATAAAAACCTTAGATAGTGAAGTTCAAAAAGAACCAGAAATAGCACTAGATGGAGGATATGACGGGTTAGATTTTTACAGAAAAATCATACATAATAGTGATGAATATTTGAAATTTAGAGGATATCTATGTCTAGAAATAGGATATGACCAAAAACAAGATGTGATAGGATTAATTGCAGACGAAAAAAAATATGTTGATACCTATTGCAAAAAAGATTTGTATGAAAATGATAGAGTTATTGTAACTAAGTTATCATAAAAAGGGGGAAAACAAAATGTCTTTTTCTTCAGAGATAAAGCAAGAATTAAATAAAACAAGTAATTTAGCGAATAAAGAAATAGTAAAATATGAATTAATAGGATATCTAAACTCAGGAAATATTGATGAAACAACCAAAAACACTATTAAGTTTTCAACAGAAAGTGACTATAATATAAATAGATTTTCAAGATTATTGTCCAACTTGAATATGAATCACAATATAGAAATGAGTGGAAAAAACTTTGTAATAAAATTAAAAGTAAAAGAAATAGA
Source organism: uncultured Clostridium sp. (assembly GCA_947648905.1). GTDB lineage: Bacteria > Bacillota > Clostridia > TANB77 > CAG-508 > CAG-269. The sequence continues at coordinate 45,043 of CANSPP010000005.1, forward strand.
AGGAAAAATACCATATAAAGAAAGTTTAGAAGAAATTACAAGAGACGGTAAGGAAGAGTATTTAAGAGCAATAGTAAGAGGACTATTCTTGGGGTCAGGTTCAATTAATAATCCAGAAAATAAATACCATCTAGAAATAGGGCTAAAAAGTAAAAAAGTTTTAGAAGAAGTTTCAGACCTTTTAAAAAGGTTAGGTGTAAATGTAAAAAGCATAGAAACTAAAAATAAATACTCTATATACATTAAAGAAGGAGAAGAAATTTCTAGGTTTTTAGCACTAATAGGGGCAAATAAGGCAGTAATGATTTTTGAGGATATTAGAATTCAAAAAGAGATGCGTGGAAAAGTAAATAGACTTGTAAATTGCGAAACGGCAAACTTAAATAAAACTATAAATGCTTCTATTGAACAAATTTCAGCAATAAAGAAATTGCAACAAACTGGTAAATTCAATAAATTAGATGATAACTTAAAAGAAATAGCTAATTTAAGATTAGAAAACCCTAATATGTCACTTGTGGATTTAGGAAAACTATTAAAAGAACCTGTTGGAAAATCAGGAGTGAATTATAGGTTGAAAAAAATAATGGAGATAGCTAATGGATAAAACAAATTTGGGAATATACATACATATACCGTTTTGCAAGCAAAAATGCTATTACTGTGACTTTATTTCATTTGCAAACAAGCAAGAAAAGCAACAAGAATATATAAACGCAGTAAAAAGCGAAATAGATACATATCAACTTGAAAAATACAATGTTACAACAATATATATAGGTGGGGGAACACCATCATACATAGAAAGCAAGTATATAGTAGAATTAATTGAAAAATTAAAAAATAAACTAAAAAACAATATAACAAAATTTGAAGAAATAGAAATAACAATAGAAGTAAATCCAGGTACAGTTACAAAGGAAAAGTTGCAGGATTTTAAGTCCTGTGGCATAAATAGACTAAGCATTGGTCTGCAAACAACAAATAACAATTTACTAAAGCAAATTGGGAGAATTCATACATATGAAGAATTTCTGGATACATATAATTGTGCAAAGCAAGTAGGATTTGAAAACATCAATGTAGATTTAATGCTAGGGCTTCCAAATCAAACAATTAAAGATTTAAAAGATAGTTTAGAAAAGGTAATAAAACTAGGAGCGACACATATTAGTGTATATTCTTTGATTGTAGAAGAAGGAACAGTAATTTCTAAATTATTGGACGAAGAAAAAATACAACTACCAAGTGAAGAAACCGAAAGAGAAATGTATTGGTATGTAAAAAATACTTTAGAATTAAATGGATACAAACATTACGAAATATCAAATTTTGCAAAAGAAAGTAAAGAATCAAAACATAATGTGAATTGCTGGAAGCAAGAAGAATATATAGGCTTAGGTGTTGCAGCACATTCGTATCTAAACGATACAAGATTTAGTAATGGGAATAACATAGAAAATTATATAAATAATGTAGATAATAAAGAAGTTGAAGAAGTACAAACTCTGGAAGACAAGCAAAATGAGTTTATGCTGTTGGGACTGAGAATGCTAGATGGAGTGGATATTGCAATGTTTAAGCAGAAGTTTGGTCAAAATCCGATTTATTTGTATAGGGATAGCCTAAGTGAGTTGGTAGAAGAAGGTTTGGTTGTAGTTGATTTAAATCATATTAGGTTGACTAATAAAGGGCTGGATTTGGCAAATTTGGTGTTTGAAGAGTTTGTTTAAAGTGAAAGGAATTAAAACCTATGAATATAGAAATAGAAAAGATGAATAAAAGCCATTTAGAAGAAATAAAAGAAAATTTAGAAACTGAATTTGACAACTTTTGGAACTACAATATTTTAAAAGAAGAATTAAGCTCAAGCAACTCAAAATATATAGTAGCAATATCAAAAGGTGAAGTAATAGGATTTGCAGGAATAAAATTTGCACTAGACCAAGCAGATATAATGAATATAGTAACTAGAAAAGATCATAGAAACAAAGGTGTAGGAACTCTACTTTTAAATGAGCTAATTTCTATTTGCAAAGAATTCAAGGCAAATTCTATTTTTTTAGAAGTTAATGAAGACAATAAGCCTGCTATCAAATTATACGAAAAAGTAGGTTTTGAAAGTGTTGGTATTAGAAAGAATTATTATCAAGGAAAAAATGGGATAGTTATGACTTATAGTGTTGATAAAAATAACACTAAGAAAAACAAAGAAAAGATGAAAAATTTGTAAATAAAATATATATAATTTTGAAGTTTTATCGACACTGTAGGCAAAATTTAAATAAAAAAGCTTTAGACTTAGAAATGGCTCTAGGGCTTATTTTTATGGGATTTTTTTGCCTTATACTTATAAAATATCAGGCCAGAAATTATAAAAAAAAGAATTTAGTGAGTTAACTGTTGACGTAATTTCCAAGCAAACGATAAAATAATAAAAACAAAGGAAAAGGAGTAAGAAAGATGAAACAAAAAAACAAAGGTATAACACTAATCGCACTAGTAATCACAATAATTGTACTTCTAATACTTGCGGGAGTAGCAATTAGTACATTAACAGGAGATAATGGAATATTAACAAAAGCAGTAACAGCAAAGAAAAACACAGAAAATGCAAGTGCAAAAGAAAGAATACAAATAGAAGTGTTGGGAAGTTATGAAGGAAATGGAACATTAGATGTTGATACATTAAAATCTAATATATCAGCACATATTCCAGAAGCAGTAGTAGAGGGAGATACATTCCCAATAACAGTAACATTAGATGGACAAACATTCACAGTAGATGCAGAAGGAAATGTAGAGTCTGCAGGGCCAACAGCAACAGTTACAGATGTAAAAGTAGTATCAAATGCTAATGGAACAGGAAATGATAGTGATATTGCAGCAGATAGCCAAACAGAAGGAACAGAATTGTATATTAGTTTTAAAGCAAGTATACAGGACGGAACAATAAAAACAGTAACATGTGATAATGGAACAGTAACAAAAGTAGGAGATTTGTGGGTAACAAAAATAACGAATAATGGAACATACAAGTTTACAATAGTAGGAACAGTAGATGGAGAGGATTGGACTACAATATACTCGAAGAAAGTTGATAAATACGCAAAAAGAGCAGGAATAAAAGTAGGCGATTATATAAATTATGAACCAGATTCTACATCACAAACAACGTATTCAAAAGATAATTTAGTACAAGATATAACAGGTTCAACAAGTAATACAGCAGATATTACTAGAGATAATTTAAAATGGCAAGTACTAAGAATACATGATGACGGAAGTATGGATTTAATAGGAAGTCCAACAAGCCAAAACATATATTTTAGTGATGCGACAGGATATAATAACGGAGTATATGTAATGCACGATATATGTGAAAAATTGTATAGTAGGAATGGAATAAAAGCAAGAAGTGTAACATTAGAAGATATGGAAAGCTGGCTAACAGATGCAGGAAAAACAGCAAAAAGTAATTATATAAGTAATCAAGTTTCAGGGTTATCAGCAAGTAGTTATATAGAAAAAGTGAACACAGAAAATAATACAGTAACATATAAAAAATCATATTCATATTACCCAAATTTATATGCAAGTGAAAATGGTTCAGGAATAAATACAGAAACAGTAAAAACAGATGGAATAAAAGATACAAATAAGGCAGAATTAGATAAAACAACAAGATCAACAACAGAAAAATCATATAAACAAGCAGATAATTTAACAACAACGCAAACATATTATTATATACCAATAAATAGTACAAACTATGGAGATGGCTCAAAAGCCCTATATAATTCAACTTATTTTTGGGTGGCTTCGCGCTCTGTTTTCTGCGGTTCGAACAATGCGTTCTTCGGGTTGCGCTTTGCTAACACGAGCATGGACGGTTATGGGATGTTCGGTTCGAGCAACACCAGCTTTAACATCTACGATCGTCTTCGTCCCGTAGTTTCTCTAGGGTCTGAGGTCCAAGTAACTGCAAGCTCAACAGCCTCAAGCAGTACAGGAACTCCACATACAATAACACAATATTAAAATTATAGCATTCCGCCATAAGAGGCCTTTGGTCTCTTGGCGGAAAGTCTTTTAGGAGATAACAATGAGCTGTATAACAATGATAAAAGAAATAAAAAGTATTCATCCAGAAGATATTGCGTTGATAAGATTAGGTAGCTTTTATAAGGCTTATGGAAAAGACGCATATATAGTTTCAAAAATTTTTGAATATAAAACAAAAGAAGAAGAAGGAATAATAAGTTGTGGTTTTCCAACGAAGGCAATAAATAAAGTAAAAGCAACACTTGAAAAAAAGAAAATAAATTATATGCTAATTGAAAGCAGAGATAATTATAGAGTTGATGAAAAGGAAAATTTTAAAAACTTGAATAATTATAACAAAGAATTTCAAGAAGCAAAAATATATGTAAATAACAAAATTAGAATTGACAAAATATATGAATATTTGAACAAAAACGCTAAAAAAGAAAATATAAAAAATATATTAAAGGAATTTGAGATAATAATAAATGCAAAAGGAAAAATTTAAAGTGATAAATTTTATTAGGGAATTGTTAGTTAATATTGATAAAAATTTAGAAAACTTTCCTAAAAAAGATATAGAAATAAAAAATAGAATAAGAAATACAAGCTATGATTTGTTGGAATTAGTATATGAAGCTAATGCAATAGAGAATATTCAAGAAAAATCAGAATTATTGAATAAAAGCATAGCTAAAGTAAAGGTTATAGACTTTTTAATCAATTTAAGTTATGATAAACAAATTATAAATAATAAAAGATATTTAAAATTTGGAGAGTCAATGGACGAAATAATCAAATACTTAACTGGTTGGAAGAAATCTATAAATAATTAGGGCACAGTTGTCGGTATGTGGACTTTCTTTTTCGTATGTTCCTTTGGGTGGCTTCGCGCTATGTTAACTGCAATTCGAACAATGCGAACTTCGGGTTGCGCAATGCTAACACGAACATGAACGGTAATAATATGTTCAATTCGAACAACAACAGCAATAACAACTACAATCGTCTTCGTCCCGTAGATTCTATACACTGTGGTTATACAATTACAAATTGTGTAAGAGATAATATAGAAACAAACTGGTGTCCTGTAGTCGAAGTAATTTGATTATAAAATAAAAGTAGATAAATTTTTTTGTTAGTAGGCATTAGCTCGAAAAGGAGAAAATTTTAGCACTATTTTTAGAGTAGTACGTTTAGTACTACTCTTTTAAAATGAATTTTACAATTTTAATTTGTTTTCACAAAGGTTTTTATAGCATAGCCTTGAAGAGACAAGACTATGCATAGGTATAAGACCATTATGGTATAAATATTCTCTTTTTTTCAGTCTTCTTCGAACTGTGCGATATTTAGCATAATTACCATACTTATTTCTACCAATAAAAATAAAATTATCGGTATCTTTATATAGTCTTGTTTTTTTATTTAATTTCAAATTTTCTTTATCTAAAAAATTAGTTAATTCGTGTAAACAATATTTAAGATAATCTTTAGAATGATGAAAAAGAAGGAAATCATCTTGATAACGAATTACACCTTTAATTTTTAATTTTTCTTTTATAAAATGGTCCATATCATTTAAATAAAAAATAGCAAGAACTTGACTTGTCATATTTCCAATGCTTAATCCTTCGGAATCACTATCAATAATATTATAAACTATCTGTAAAGCTTTTTTATCTTTTATTCTTTTCTTTAGTTTTTCTTTTAAAATATCATGATCTATACTTGCAAAAAATTTGCTAATATCACATTTTAAAATGTAATAATGTTTATATTTACAAGAAAAATAATGTCTATACTTTTGATATAATTCTAATCCTTTTCGCATTCCCATGTCTTTTCTACTTGCAACGTTGAAATCAGTAAGACACGGAAGAATTGCTGGGTATAAAATATATCTAGCGACAAGATGATTTATAACTTTGTCAACCATGCCTTGACTTACAATTCTTCTTTCTTTTGGTTCTTTAATTGTAAATATATTATAAGGGCCAACTTTATAGTTTTGATTTTTTAAAATATTATATATTCTATAAGTATAAATACATTTATATTCTTTGAAAAATTCTACCTTTTTTTTATTTTTTGTATTTCGACAAACTTCATTAAATGCAGAAATAATATTATCAAAGTCATAAATATTTTCGTATAAATATCCTTTTCTTTTCATAAAATACCTACTTATATATTTTTTTAATTAAATAATATAGTACCTATTTAGAAAAAAATAGAACAGTTTATAAAAAATAATTTTTAGTTTATAAAAGTTGCTTGATACATTATAGTGTCGAATTCTGTCACATATTGCGATGAGTTTTTGGATAAATTTCTGTAATATCATTGAAAAAGTCTGAAAAATTTGTTACTATATGGAAGGTATTTTATCAAAAATTTGAGTTCAAAAATTTTTAAATCGAGAAAAGAAATTCAAAGAAGAAATAAAAATAAGAAAAAAGGTGATAAAAAGAGAAAAATAAAGAGAAATAAAAATTAAACACATATTTACTAAAAGAGAAATGTTGACAGAAAGGTAAAGATATATTAAAATGAAAGTGAGGATAGATAATGTATTTATTTACATACCAAGATTATTTAAAATACTCAAAAGAAAGAGTATGGAGACTAGAAGAATCAGAAAAATATATTTATGATGAAGAACAAGAAAAAATTCATCAATACAAAGATAAAATTTTTAAAGAAATATTAAGCAACAAAAGGGAATTCATAAGATTTATACAGAAATACTTAAAAGGGAACGAATTTGAAAGCTTAACAGAAAATGATATAGAGAAATATAACAAAGAATTTATAACATCAAAATTTGAGAAAAGAGAGTCAGATAATATATATAAAATCCCAAAATTTAATATGTATATAATAATAGAACACCAAAGCCAAATTGATTATAAAATGCCAGAGAGAATAACAGAATATAGTGTTGAATTAATGAGAGACATAGACAGGAACAATAAAGATCTAATAGGAAGCTCTGCAGTTATAGTACCAATAGTGCTGTATACAGGAAATAGGAAGTGGAAGATATTTGAAGAACATGAAGAAATGTATAAATTTGAATTTAAAGTATTTGAATATGCAAAGTATAATCTAGTAGACATAAATGACTATACGATAAAAGAATTAATAAAAGAAGATACAGGAATGTCAAAAGCATTATTATTTGAAAAGACAAATTCAAAAGAAGAATTAAAAGAAACAATGAATGAAATATTTAAAAAAGAGTTAACAAAAGAAGAAAAAGAATATATAGCATTAATATTTAAATATTCCAATAAAATTAGAAAGATAATGCCAAAAGAAAGAAAAGAATATATTGAAAAATTAAAAGGAGGAGTAAACGAAGATATGAAATTTGAAAAATATTTTATTGAATGGTTAGAAGAAAAAGAAATGGAAGGAATAGCAAAAGGAGAGAAAATTGGAGAGAAACGTGGTGAAAAATTAGGAATAGCAAAAGCAATAAAACAAATGGTAAAAGAAATGATTAAAAATAATATAGATGATGAACAAATAATGAAGATAGCCAAAATAGACAAAAAAGAACTAGAGAAATTGAAAATAGCATAAATATCTAGTAATAAAATATAATAGAAATACTGAAATTAGAAAAAGAAAAAATGTTCGTAAAAAGTATTGACAAAATAAAAGAACAGCTATACAATAAAGACGAACAAAAATTCAATAAAAATTTCAGGAGGTACAAAATGATAACAACATTACACATAAAAAACATAGGAATAATAGAAGATTTAAGCATAGACCTAAACAAAGGGTTAAACATATTAACAGGAGAAACAGGAGCAGGAAAAACATTAATAATAGACTCATTGCAAATAATATCAGGGGGAAGATTTTCAAAAGAAATGATAAGAAAAGGAGAAACAAACTCATTCGTAGAGCTATGTATGTACGAACCTGAAAGTGAAAAATCAGAAGAAGGAAATATAATAATATCAAGAGAAATAAATGCAAATGGAAAAAATATGTGTAAAATAAATGGAAGAATGGTAACAGTAAACGAACTAAAAGAATTTATGAGTAACTTTATAGAAATACACGGACAAAACGACAATCAAAACTTATTAGACAACAGAAAGCACATAACATATTTAGACAACTTTAGTGGAGAGAAATTGCAAAAAAATAAAGAAGAATATGAAAAATTATATGAAGAAAGAAACCAAATAAAACAAGAACTAAAAGACAATTTCGGAGATGAAAAAGAAAAACAAAGAAAGCTAGATTTATTGCAATATCAGGTAAATGAAATAGAAGAAGCAAAACTAAAACTAGAAGAAGAAACAGAATTAGAAGAAAAAAGAAAAATAATGTCAAATGCAGAAAAAATATCAGACAACTTAAACGAAGCAGATAATCTAATATCAGAAAATAGCATAGACACAATAAGTATGGCAATAAGAGCTTTAGAAAAAATAGAAAACATAGACGAAAAATATGAAAAAGTATCAGGAAGCTTAAAAACAATATATTATGAATTGCAAGAACTATCTAGAGATATAAGTAGTTACACAAAAGACATATACTTTGATGAAGAAGAAAGAAACTATATAGAAGAAAGATTAAATCTAATATACTCACTAAAAAGAAAATATGGAAACAGCATAGAAGAAATACTAAAATATAGTGAGGAGACAAAAAAAGAAATAGCACATATAGAAAATCTAGAAGAATATAACAATAAACTAAGAAAAAGACAAAAAGAAATAGAGAATCAAATGGACGAGTTAGCAAAACAAATGAATCAAATAAGACAAGAAAATGCACGAAGCTTAAGTAAACAAATAAATCAGGAATTAATAGACTTAGAAATGAAAAATGCTAAAATAAATATTCACATAGACTATAAAGAAGAATACTACAAAACAGGAAAAGACGTTGTTACATTCTATATTGCAACAAATGTAGGAGAAAATGAAAAAGAATTATCAAAAATAGCATCAGGTGGAGAAATGTCAAGAATAATGCTAGCAATAAAAAAAGTATTAGCAGAAACAGACAAAATGCCAGTATTAGTATTTGACGAAATAGATACAGGAATTAGTGGAAAAGCAGCAAACTCTGTTGCAAAAAAACTAAAAGCAATAGCAGAAGAACATCAAGTAATGTGTATATCACATTTACCAAACATAGCAGCAGTAGCAGACCACAACTATTTTATTAGCAAAAACGTAAAACAAGAAAGAACAAGTACACAAATTAGATTACTAAAAGAAAACGAGGTAATAGAAGAAATTGCAAGAATATCTTCAGGAGAAGTAAATGAAGTTACTTTGAAATACGCAACAGAATTAAGAAATAAAAAGGCATCATAAAAACATTTGGGACAATTGGGGACGTTTCTTTTTTGTCCCATTTGAAGATATATATTTGATATAAGAATATTGACTCTTTATTATCTGTATAAAATTTCCAAATATTGTATATAATAAAAAAGGAAAAACAATAAGGAGGAAATATAAATGAAAAACACATTAAAAATTCAAGATATAAAGGCAATACAAATATTAGACTCTAGGGGAAATCCAACTATTCAAGTAGAAGTACTTACAGAAGATGGATATGTAGGAGTAGCTTCAGTACCATCAGGAGCATCAACGGGAAGCTTTGAAGCAGTAGAACTAAGAGACGGAAACAAAAACAACTATATGGGTAAAAGTGTAGAAAAAGCAGTTGAAAATGTAAACAAGAAAATTGCAAAAGAAATAATAGGAATGAATGTATATGAGCAAAGAAAAGTAGATGAGCAAATGATTAAATTAGATGACACACCAAATAAATCAAATTTAGGAGCAAATGCAATTCTAGGAGTTTCTCTAGCAGTAGCCAAAGCCGCAAGTAATTCACTTGGTATGGAACTATATAACTATATTGGTGGAATAAATGCCAAAGTTATGCCAATACCAATGATGAACATATTAAATGGTGGTAAGCATTCAGACAACAACATCAGTATACAAGAATTTATGATTATGCCAGTAGGAGACATCACATTTGCAGAAAGATTAAAAAGAGGAGTAGAGATATATCATACATTAAAAAATGTGCTAAAAGAAAAAGGATATAGTGTAGGTGTAGGAGATGAAGGTGGATTTGCACCAGATTTAGAAAATGAAGAACAGGCCTTAGATGTTATAATAGAAGCGATAAAAAAAGCAGGATATGAACCAGGAAAAGATATAATGTTAGCATTAGATGTTGCAAGTACAGAAATGTTTGAAGAAGCAAAAAAAATAGGAAAGACAGGATATTACTTCTGGAAAAGTAAACAATATAAAACAAAAGAAGAAATGATAGAATATATAGCAAGCTTATGTGAAAAATATCCAATTTATTCAATAGAAGATGGCTTAGCAGAAGAAGACTGGGAAAGTTGGCAAGAGTTAACAAATAAAATAGGTGATAAAGTGCAACTAGTAGGAGATGACCTATTCGTAACAAATAAGTCAAGACTTAAAAGGGGAATAGATAAAAACGTAGCAAATGCAATTTTAATAAAACCAAACCAAATAGGAACTTTAACAGAAACATTAGACACAATTCAAATGGCAAAAGAAAATGGATATAGAACAATTATTTCTCACCGTTCTGGTGAAACAGAAGATATTACAATTGCAGATATAGTAGTTGGAATAAATGGTGGACAGATAAAAACTGGTGCACCTTGTAGAACTGATAGAGTGGCTAAATATAATAGATTATTATATATAGAAGATGAATTATAAAACATTTTTGGGACAGGGCAAAAAAGTTGATAGGAGCAACTTTTAGCTCTGTTTTATAAATTTACATAAAATTATTGAAAATAAAGGAAAAATGTGTTAAAATAATACTCGTAACAAAAGTTACAAAAATTCATTATAAAAAATGAAACTTAGTAAAATGTAAATTTTTAATAAAATTTATAAAAAGGATGTTGATAAAAAATGAAGCAAATTAAACGTTTAGAGTATTATTTTGACTCAAAAGAATACACTGAAGAAGAAGTACAAGAGAATATAGAAGGAGTAAAAAAAGAATTTCCAAACAAAAAAATAAAAGTAGAAACAGAATTAAATGATTATGGAGTGTATATAATCACATTTTATTTTGAAAATAGAAATACCATATTCAACAAAATTAGAATTTTTGTAAAAAATAGGAAAGAAAAAATACTGTTATTAGAAGAAGGAAATGCAAAGAACAAAAGTAAATCAAGACAAAATAACAGATTAGAAAAATACTATGGAAAAGAATATGGTTCATATAAAAAAACAAAACAGTATAGACCATATTAAAAGAGTTGTTTTATTTGTAAAGCAACTCTTTTAATATATCCATTTGGACCGTAACATCATCAAATAAAAGTAGCGAGTTAGTTGTTGACGTAATTTACACAAAAGTATAAAATTGAATCAACTATCATATTGACTAATTACATAATTATATGTAAAATAAAAATAGTATTGTAAATAATAACAAAAGAAGGAGTTTTGAAAGATGAAACAAAATAAATCAAAAGGTATTACATTAATATCGCTAGTAATAACAATAATAGTATTATTAATACTAGCACGGAGTAACAATAGCAACACTAACAGGAGACAATGGAACAATAGGAAAAGCAGGAGAGGCAAAATTTAAAACAGAGTTATCAGCAGTAGCAGAAGAATATGATTTATATGTAATAGAAAGAACTTCAAAAGATAGAAACTTTGAAGAAGGCGCATTGTATGCGGGAAAGAGTGCGTTAATATATAATTCAATACAAGAAGAAGGAAATATATATACAGTATTAAAAAATTCAAATAAAAAATACGTAGATAATTTTGAAGTAATAAAAGGAGAATTATATTATTTTGCTCAAAATGAACAAGAGGGAAAATGGGCAGAGGAAATAGGGATAAAAGTAAGCCCATATATAATAATAGATGGAGAACTGATGTCAGCAAAAGATAACTTAGGGTTAATGGATGAAGCAACAGGGTCAATAATAATACCACAAAGTGTAACTAAAATAGGAAAAGGTGCATTTTCAAAATTGGAAGGATTAAGGACAATAGTGATACCTGGGACAGTAAAAATAATTGATAATGATGCTTTTAGAGGTAATACTGTATTAGAAAAAGTTGTTATACAAGAGGGCGTTGAAGTTATTGGACAAGAAGCCTTTAGAGAGTGTACTGCATTGAAACAGATTGAATTGCCAAGCACGATAACAACATTAGGAGATATGGCTTTTTGTTCTTGTAATAGTTTAACAAGTATTAATATCCCACCTAATGTTTCATCAATAGGAGGTAATTTATTGCATGGGTGTGTAAGCCTTGAAAGTGCAATTATTTCTGAGGGAGTAACATATATTACTAATGGTATGTTTGTAGGATGCAGTAAATTGAAGCGAATTGAAATACCTTCAACTGTAAAACAAATAGGTGGAGGAGAAGTTTTTAAAGGATGCGGAAATTTAACAGAAATAGATCTAGTTAATAATGAGTATTTTGGATATCAAAATGGAATATTAAGTGATGCAAAAGGAGATACAATCTTTTTTATTTCTGATACGATATTAAAAAGTAATACAACATTTACTATTCCAGAAGGGATAAAAATCTTTGCATATAATATTGCAAATTATAATAACATAACAAAAATAGTGATTCCTAAAAGTATTAATAATATTATAAATAATGCAAGTTTTCCAACTAGTTTAGAAGAAATTGAAGTGAACCGAGAAAACGAGAACTATATTAGTGAAAATAAATGTCTAATGAGTAAAGACAGAAAAAATTTGATATGCTGTTTTTCTAAAGAAAAAGAGATAACTTTAAGCACAGAAATTGTAAATATTGGAAGGGCAGCATTTAGAACAGCACAAAATTTAGAAAATATAACATTACCTGAATCAGTAGAGACAATACTAAATGAGGCCTTTGCACCACTAAGTAAACTAAAGACATTATATTTAGGAGAAAAAGTGAGCTATTTGAATTCAGGATTTATGACCGAGAATAGTAGTGGAAATAGAACTATGGCAGATGTTACAATATCTCCAAAAAATCCTAATTATATGATAAAAGATAATATAATATATAGTAAAGATGGAAAAAAGATAATTAAGGTTTTAAAGTATATTACAGGAAGTTATATAGTAGAAGATAATGTTGAGATTATAGGCGATGGTGCATTTAATACCCAGAGGAACATGACAGAAGTTATATTAAAAAATAATGTAAAGGAAATAAATGATTCTTTTACATATTGTGCGAATTTAAAAAGAGTAGAAATAGGAACTGGTATTGAAAAAATAAGTGAGGGAGCATTTACTAGCTCTTCAAAGTTAAGCGAAATCATTATTCATAAACCAAAAGGCTCAATTGCTGGTTCGCCATTTGGATGCATATTTGGAGAGAGAGCAATAACTTGGGATAGTAATTAATTATATACTAAAAAATTATGCTTAAAAAATAAGTAAAAATGCTTGAATAAGACCAAAAAATATGCTACAATATAAAACATATAATAAATAAGCCAATTAAAAAGCAAAGTATATATATCACAAAAATATTAAGAGAGAAAATGACCAAGGCTGGAAGTCATTAATATAGATATATAGAAATTTCACTTTTTAGGTCTTTTCTTGAAAATAAAAGTAGAGAAAAGCGGTTGTACCGTTAAAACTTTTAATAAGGTTAGTAAAAAACTAATAAATTTAGGTGGTACCACGGAAATTAAAGCCATTTCGTCCTATATATGTTATATGGATGAAGTGGCTTTTTTGAATTTGAAATGTCCAATAAGGAAACGTCCCCAATTGGACATTGAAGAAAGGAAGGAGTAAATATGAAAGAAGAAATTGCAAAAATTAAAGAAAATTCACTAAAAGAAATTAGCGAAAGCAAAGACTTAAAAACATTAGGTGACTTAAAAGTAAAATACCTAGGAAAAAAGGGAGAATTAACACAAGTATTGAGAGGAATGGGAAAATTAAGCCCAGAAGAAAGACCTGTTATAGGAAGTTTAGTAAATCAAGTGAGAGATGAACTAAATAAACTAGTGGAAGAAAAAGAAGAAGAACTTAAAAAAATAGAGTTAGAAGAAAAACTAAAAACAGAAGAAATTGATATAACTTTACCAAGTCAAAAAGTTAAAAGAGGAAGCAAACATCCACTAAATAGAGTTATAGAAGAAGTTGAAGATTTATTTGTTTCAATGGGATATGATGTTGTTTCAGGTCCAGAATTGGAAACAGATGAATATTGTTTTGAAAGATTAAATTTACCAAAAGGGCATCCTGCAAGAGATATGCAAGATAGTTTTTACATAACACCAGAATATTTATTAAGAACACAAACTTCAAGTGTTCAAGCAAGAACAATGATGGCAAATGAAGAAAAATCACCAATAAGAATTATAGTGCCAGGAAAGACATTTAGAAGAGAAGATGATGCAACACATTCACATCAATTCAACCAAGTAGAAGGTCTAGTAGTTGATAAAAATATATCATTAGCAGACTTAAAAGGAACACTAGAAGTGTTTATGAAAAAGATGCTAGGACAAAATACAGAATTAAGATTTAGACCAAGCTACTTCCCATTTACAGAACCATCATATGAAGTAGACGTAACTTGCTTTAAATGTGGTGGAAAGGGATGTAACCTATGTAAACAAACAGGTTGGATAGAACTTTTAGGTTCAGGAATAGTTCACCCAAATGTTTTAAAAATGAATGGATATGACCCAGAGAAATATTCAGGTTTTGCATTTGGAGTAGGATTAGACAGATTAGCAATGTTTAAATATGGAATAACAGATATACGTTTATTATATCAAAATGATGTAAGATTCCTAAAACAATTTGATAGAAAGGACGAAGAAAATGAAATTAAGTATTAATTTTTTGAAAGATTATATTGATTTAGATGAAAATATTGATGTTAAACAATTAGCAGAAGATATGACAAATGCAGGAAATGAATATGACGAAGCAGGAAAGCTAATAAATGCGACAAAGTTAGTAATTGGAGAGATAAAAGAATGCGAAGACCACCCAGATTCAGACCATTTACATTGTTGTAAAGTAGACATAGGAACTGAGGTTCTAGACATTGTATGTGGTGCACCAAATGCAAGAAAAGGTCTAAAAGTAATACTTGCACAAAATGGAGCAGAACTACCAGGTGGAACAATAAAAAAAGGAGTTATAAGAGGAGCAGAGTCAAATGGAATGATGTGCTCAATGGCTGAACTTGGATTAGAAAATAAGTTTTTAAGTGAAGTAGACAAAGCAGGAATACATGAATTACCAGCAGATGCACCAGTAGGAGAAGACCCAATCGCATATATGCAAATGAATGATAGTGTAATTGATTTCGATTTAACAGCAAATCGTGGAGATTTATTAAGTATTTTAGGTATGGCTTATGAAGTTGGGGCTATATATGATAAAAAAGTAAAAGATATAGATTTATCACACAAAGAAAATAGTGAAGATATAAATGACTCTTTCAAAGTAAACGTAAACACAGAAAATTGCTCAATATTCTTAGCAAAAAAAGTTAAGAATGTAACAATTAAAGAAAGCCCAGATTACATAAAGAGCAGACTTATAGCATCTGGTATAAGACCAATTAATAACGTAGTAGACATAAGCAACTATGTAATGCTAGAAACAGGTCAACCTTTACACTTCTATGATGCAGATACACTAAAAGGTTGCCTAGAAGTAAGAATGGCAGAAGAAGGCGAAAAGTTAACAACATTAGACAATATTGAAAGAACACTAAAACAAGAAGACATCGTTATATCTGATGGAGAAAAAGCAATAGGTCTAGCAGGTGTAATGGGAGGATTAGAAACAGAAATAACAGACAATACAAAAAATATCATAATAGAAGCAGCAATATTTGATAATGTAAAAGTAAGAAGAACATCAAACTCAATACTAAGAAGTGAAGCAAGTAACAGATTTGAAAAAGGACTAGATTCAAATAGAACATATATGGCAATAGAAAGAGCTTGTAACCTTCTAGAAAAATATGCAGAAGCTGAAGTTGTAGGAAACATAGCAAAATATGATACAACAGACAGAAGTGATAAATCAATAGACATAACAGCTAAAAACATAAATGCAATTTTAGGAATGCAAATTACAGAACAAGAAATACTAGACGTATTTAGAAGACTAGGATTTACAACAACAGTAAAAGATGACATAATAACAGTAAATGTGCCAAAAAGAAGAATAGACATCTCTATAAAAGAAGACTTAATAGAAGAAGTTGGACGTATTTATGGAGTAAATAACATAAAAGGTAAATTGCCTGACATTGCTCCAAAAATGGGAAGCTATGACAAAGTAGAAAGACAAATAAGAAATAAAATGATAAACTTAGGACTAAACGAAACATTATCATATGTATTAGTTCCAGAAAATGAAGCTAAAATGTTCACAAAAGACGACACAGAAGTTGTAAAACTATTAGCACCACTATCAGAAGATAAAAACACATTAAGACATAGCTTAACAGTAGCATTACATAAAATATACAAATACAATAAAGCAAGAAGCAACAAAGACGTATCAATATTTGAAATAGGAAAAGCATTCCAAAAACAAAACGAAGAATACGGAGAAACTAAAAAGTTAGCAGCACTAATGAGCGGAGACTACTATGTTGGAATGGAAAAAAGAAAAATAGACTTTTATGTAATTAAAGGAATTGCAGAAGAGATACTAGATTATTTAGGATATAATGGAAGATATAGCTTTGTAAAAGACCTAAACAAACTACCAGAAGAAATGCACCCAGGACAATCAGCAGTAATATCAGTAAACAATGACATAGTAGGAATTATTGGAAAAATACATCCAAGTGTAGAAAAAGAAGATGTGTTTATTTTAGAAATAGACTTAGATAAACTACTTGCTAAAAAAGTTGGAAAAATGAAATATAAAGAAATTTCAAAATTCCCTAATATCAAAAAAGACTTAGCAGTAGTAGTAGACAAAAATGTTACAGCACAAGAAATAGGTATGAACATTAAGAAATTTGCAGGTTCATTATTAGAAAACTATGAAGTTTTTGATGTTTATACAGGAGAAGGTGTAGCTGAAAACAAGAAAAGTGTAGCATTTTCTTTAACTTTCGGAAAACAAGATAGAACTTTAACTGATGAAGAAATTAATGCAGTTATGGAAAAAATTGTTGAAGGATTAGAGAAAAAATTACAAGCAGAATTAAGAGTTTAATAGAAAATCTGCCAAGGGGGACGGACCTTTTTGGCAGATTTCTGCCATCAAGGGGCGTCCCTAGTGGCAGAATTTTAATAAATATTACTAAAAACCCTTGACAAATTGGTAAAAATGGTGTAAAGTATATTAGCATTACAAAAAGAAAAGAGGTAGTAGTATGGAAGAGAAAGTAAAAATTAGTATGTTATGCGAATTTTACGGAAAGCTTTTAACAGATAAACAATATGAGTTTATTAATGACTACTACAATAACGACTTATCACTATCGGAAATAGCAGAAAATAATGAAATAACAAGACAAGCCGTTAGAGATATCATTAAGAAAGGGGAGAAAAAACTTTTCGAATACGAAGAAAAGCTTAATTTTATGAAAAGGACGTTAAATCAAGAAAAAAGAATCGAAAAGGCTTTATCAGAATTAACAAAAATACAAAAGGATTATTCAGATAAACAAGTAGCAACAGTATTAGAAAGCATTAAAAAAGAACTTAGTTGCTTAGTATAGATAAAAATAGAGAATAGGAGTTGAAATTATGGCTTTTGAAGGATTATCTTCTAGATTACAAGAAATAACAAGAAAAATTAGGGGAAAAGCAAGAATAACAGAATCAGACTTGAAGGAAATGTTAAGAGAGGTAAAACTTGCGCTTTTAGAAGCTGACGTAAACTATAAAATAGTTAAAGATTTCATTGCAACTATTCAAGAAAAAGCACTAGGTCAAGATGTTTTAAAATCATTAACACCAGGGCAACAAGTTGTTAAAGTTGTTAAAGATGAATTAGTAGAATTACTTGGTGGAACAGAGAGTAGAATAAACTTTACACCAAATCCACCAACAGTAATAATGCTAGTAGGTTTACAAGGTTCTGGTAAAACAACAACATCTGGTAAGCTAGCAAATCTTTTAAGAAAGCAAGGAAAAAATCCACTATTAGTAGCGTGTGACGTTTATAGACCAGCAGCAATTAAGCAATTGCAAGTAGTTGGAAAACAGCTTAATATACCAGTATTTGCAAACGAAACTTCAAAAGATGTAGTTCATATCGCCAAACAAGCAATGTCAGTAGCATACTCAAAATTAAATGATGTAGTAATACTAGATACAGCTGGGCGACTACATATTGATGAAGAATTGATGCAAGAACTAAAAAATGTAAAAGCTGGAATTAAGCCACACGAAATATTATTAGTAGTAGATGCGATGACAGGTCAAGATGCTGTAAATGTAGCAGAAAAGTTTAATGATGCTTTAGGAATTGATGGTGTAGTTCTAACAAAATTAGATGGTGATACACGTGGTGGTAGTGCATTATCAGTTAAAAAAGTAACAGGAAAGCCTATCAAATTTGCTGCAACAGGTGAGAAATTAAGTGATATTGAAGTGTTCCACCCAGACAGAATGGCAAATAGAATTCTGGGAATGGGAGATATACTTTCTGTAATTGAAAAAGCAGAAGAGTCATTTGATTTAGAACAAGCAGAAAAACTTGAAAAACAATTAAGAAAAAACGAATTTGATTTAGATGACTACTTAACACAAATAAGACAAATTAAGAAAATGGGTTCTTTCTCATCACTTTTAAAAATGATACCAGGTATGAACCAATTAAAAGATGTAAAAATAGATGATAAAGAATTTGTAAAAATAGAAGCAATAATATGTTCTATGACTAAAAAAGAAAAAAGAGATACAAGACTTTTAAATGCAAGCAGAAGACAACGTATCGCCAAAGGTAGTGGAACAACAGTACAAGACATTAACAAATTTATCAAATCTTTTGAAATGACACAAAAAATGATGAAGAAAATGAAAAGCAACAAGGGTGCAATGAAAAAGATGATGAATGGTATTGATGAAAATGCATTAAAGAATTTTAAGTTCTAATTAACAAAGTTATTAAATTTTTAAATTTATATATAGATAATTTTAGGAGGTGAAAATTATGGTAAAAATCAGATTACAAAGACAAGGAAAGAAAAAAGCTCCATTCTATCACATAGTAGTAGCAGATTCTAAAAGCCCAAGAGATGGAAAAATCATTGAACAATTAGGAACATACAACCCAATGACAGATCCAGCTACAATCGTTTTAGATAAAGAAAAAGTTGAAAAATGGATTAAAAATGGTGCTAAACCAACAGACACAGTTAAGGCTTTAATCGAAAAAGCTCAATAAGGAAGGAACTTCAGCTATGGAAAATGTTTTAAAAGCAATAATTTCAAACTTAGTAGAAGACACAAATGCTGTTGAAATAAAAAGAATAGACAGCGAAAAAACAGTCACTTTTGAAGTAAAAGTAGCAGATGGCGATATGGGTAAAGTAATAGGTAGACAAGGTAGACTTGCAAAATCTATTAGAACTGTTATGAAAGCTATAGCTAACAAAGAACACAAAAAAGTGTCAGTTGAATTTATAGGATAATTGGAGTATTAAAATATGACAAAATATCTTGAAATTGGTCAAATTGTAAATACCTTTGGAATAAAGGGAATGGTAAAAGTTAAGCCTTTTACAGATAATATTGAACGATTTGACGAATTAGAAAAAGTATATATCGAAAACAAAAAAGGTAAAAAAGAATATGAAATTGAAGAAGTGAAATATCATAAAAATATGGTATTAATCAAATTCAAAGGGATAGAAAATCCAGAAGATGCAAATTTGCTACGCGAAAGTTACCTACTTGTAGATAGAGCAAATGAAAAGCCACTAGAAGAAGGAACTTATTACATAGTAGATATGATAGGTCTAGATGTATATACCGACGAAAATGAGCTTTTAGGCAAGCTTGAGGACATATTTAATACTGGAAGTAACGATATATATGTTGTAAAAAATGAACTAGGTAAACAAATTCTTTTGCCAGCAATTGATGATGTTTTAAAAGAAATTGATATGGATAATAAGAAAGTTGTAGTTCATTTAATACCAGGACTAATTTAAATGGAGGAAACAATGAAATTTGATGTTTTAACACTCTTTCCGGAAATGTTTGATAATTTAAAACAAAGCATAATTGGAAGAGCACAAGAAAAAGAACTAATAGAAATAAATACAACAAATATTAGAGATTTTTCAGAAAACAAACACAAAAAAGTAGATGATACTCCATATGGTGGTGGAGCTGGTATGGTAATGATGCCAGATGTAGTTTACAGGGCATATCAATCTGTAAAGAGTGAAAATGCAAAAGTAATTTATATGTCACCACAAGGAAAAAAATTGGACCAAAAAAAAGTTGAAGATTTATCAAAAGAAAGCCATTTAATAATACTTTGCGGACACTATGAAGGAATAGACCAACGAGTTATTGATAAAATAGTTGACGAAGAAATATCAATTGGAGACTATGTTTTAACAGGTGGAGAAATTCCTGCAATGGTATTAATTGATAGTGTATCGAGATATGTAAAAGGAGTTTTAAAAGAAGATTCTATAAAAGAAGAAAGCTTTTCAAATGGACTTTTAGAATATCCGCAATATACTAGACCAGAAGTGTTCGAAGGTGAAAAAGTTCCAGAAGTTTTACTTTCAGGGAATCACCAAAATATTGATAAATGGAGAAGAGAAAAATCTTTGGAAATAACAAAATTGAAAAGACCAGATTTATTGAAATAGGTCTTATAAAAGGAAGTGCATAGTTTATGCACCGCTCAGAGAATAGTAAAAAGGAGGAAATGAAAATGGATATTATAAAATCTATTGAACATGAACAATTAAAAAACAAAATACCAGAATTAAAAGTTGGTAATACAGTAAGAGTACACGTAAGAATTAAAGAAGGTAATAAAGAAAGAATCCAAGTATTTGAAGGAATTATTATCAAAGTACAAGGTGGAGGAGTTAACAAAACATTTACAGTAAGAAAAATATCTTACGGTGTTGGTGTTGAAAAAACATTTTTAGTACACTCTCCATTAGTTGAAAAAGTTGAACTAGTTAGAGTTGGTAAAGCTAGAAGAGCTAGATTATTCTATTTAAGAGATAGAGTTGGTAAAGCTGCTAAAACTAGAGAACAAGTTGGAGCTAGAATTGAAGATAGAGAAATCGTTGTTAAAGAAGATTTAGTTGAAGAGCCAGCTGTTGAAGCTGCTCCAGAAGAAGCACCAGCTGTTGAAACAGAAAATGTTGTTACAGAAGAAGTTGTAGATACAGTTTCTGAAGAAAAAGTTGAAGACGTTAAAGAAAATCCAGCTGAATAAGAGTAAAACAATATGATAAAATTTTAGATAGTTATTCTGTTAAGATGGCTATCTATTTTTTTGTAAGTATTGTATTCTAAAATGAGGATTTTAATTTATAAATGGATTAATTATAAAATACGAACAAAAATTTTGAAAAAATTTAAAAAAGGTATTGACAAAATAAAAAATTAAATATAAAATAGCTTTAGCAAAAGCGAACAATAATTTGCAAAACGAAAATTTGATTAGGAGTGATAAAAATGAATTTAGTAAAAACAAGAACAAACCGTAGAATAGTAGTAAGTAACAGTATCGAAAGACATCCAGTACCAGTACTTGGTGTAGATTATAAAGTGAAAATTATTTACAAAAATATTAAAATAACTGAATTAGACGTAGAAAATAAAACAATAAAAATATCATTGCCTAATCGTTATAAAAAGATGTCAAATAAAGAGATTTTAGACTTAGCGATAGACAAAATGTACGAACAAATTGCTAATGTGGAAATAGAAAGAGCAATGGAGAAAACAAGAATAATGTTAGGCTTTGCACCAGAAGAATATGAAATTGCAAAAATAAAGACATTAGGAGATTGCAAAGACAACAAAATAACAATTAATCCAGAAGTTGTAAAATACAGCAGAAAAGTTATAGATTACATAGTATTGCATCAATATTGCCATTTAAAATATAAAACACATGCTAAAGGATTTTACAAAATGTTGGAAAAATATCAACCAGATTATAAAAAATGTGAAGAAGTTTTATTAAATATATAAGATATAAAAGGAGAAAATAAAAATATAGATTTTCTTCTTTTATTATAAAAAAGTATTTATTATTTGAAATTTATTTGGTATAATGTAATAGTAAATATTGGGGTATCGCCAAGCGGTAAGGCATCGGACTCTGACTCCGACATTCCTGTGTTCGAATCACAGTACCCCAGCCAAATATATATTACGTGACTTTTTATGGAATAAAAAGTGATAAAAATATGAATAATTGCTTGAAAAAACAAGAGAGATATAGTAAAATATAAAAGTATTTTATTCAAAAAGTTTTTATCAAATTATTTATTTCTACTTATTAAAATCAATAAAAGTAAAGGAGGGATAGTCGATGGAAGAAAAGATATTGTCAATACTGCTTGAAATACAGCAAGACGTAAAAGTTCTAAAAGAAGATGTGTCAGGGTTAAAACAAGATGTATCAGGACTAAAAGAAGACGTGTCAGGGTTAAAACAAGACGTATCAGGACTAAAGCAAGATGTGTCAGAGTTAAAAGAAGACGTATCAGGACTAAAGCAAGATGTGTCAGCATTAAAAGAAGACAACAAGTACATAAAAAGCGAATTAGCAATAATGAAAAACAATATAGCAAAGATACTAGAAGTACAAAACAATATGAACGAAAACTTCAAAAAACACCAAAGAGAAGCAAGAATAAAATACAAAGAGATAGACTATAGACTATCAAGACTAGAAGCTTAAAAGATTAAAAAACGAGCAAAATACAAAAATCAAAAACAAGCACTATAATACATTAATAAAACAAAAAATGTTAATGAATTATAGTGTTTTTTATATGCAAAACTTTACTTTTAACAGAAAATGCTATATAATATACAAAGAAAAAATAAGAGGAGAGATAATAATGCAAGAAAACAATCAAAATAGCCAAAACAATGAAATAGAAGAATTAGATATAAACCATCTAATGCAAATAAGAAGAGATAAATTAAAAGAATTACAAGAAGAAGGAAAAGACCCATATCAAATAACAAAATTTAATAGAACAAATACAGCTGGAGAAATAAAAGCAAACTACGAGCAATTTGAACAAAAAGACGTAACAGTAGCAGGAAGAATAATAGCAAAAAGAATAATGGGAAAAGCATCATTCTGTACAATACAAGACAGCGATGAAAAAATACAAAGCTATGTAAGCATAAATGATTTAGGAGAAGAAAGTTATAAAGCGTTCAAAACATATGACATAGGAGATATCATAGGAATAACTGGATTTGTATTCAAAACAAGAACAGAAGAAATATCTGTACACGCAAAAGAAGTGACATTACTTTCAAAATCACTAAGACCACTACCAGAAAAATTTCATGGATTAAAAGATATAGATTTAAGATATAGACAAAGATATGTTGACTTAATAGTAAATCCAGAGGTAAAAAATACATTTGTGTTAAGAAGTAAAATAATCAAAGAAGTTAAGGCATATTTGGATCAAAAGGGGTATTTAGAAGTAGATACACCAATATTAAGTACAATAGCAGGTGGTGCTGCAGCAAGACCATTTATAACACATCACAACACATTGGATTTAGATATGTATTTAAGAATTGCAAATGAATTATATTTAAAAAGATTAATCGTAGGTGGATTTGATAAAGTTTATGAAATGGGTAGAATGTTTAGAAATGAAGGAATGGATATAAAACATAATCCAGAATTTACAAACATAGAGCTATATTCAGCATACGAAGATTATAATGATATGATGGATTTAACAGAAGATTTATTTAGAACAGTATCACAAAAAGTATTAGGAACTGCGAAAATCACATATCAAGGAACAGAAATAGACCTAGAAACAAAGTGGAAAAGACTATCAATGATAGAGGCAATAAAAGAAGTAACAGGAGTGGATTTTAATACAATAAATAATGATGAAGAAGCTATAAAAATAGCAAAAGAAAAAAATGTAGAAATAGAGGAAAATAAAAATACAAGAGGAAATATAATAAATACATTTTTTGAAGAATTCGTTGAAGAAACATTAATACAACCAACATTTATATATGACTATCCGATTGAAGTATCACCATTAACAAAGAAGAAACCATCAGACAATAGACTAACAGAAAGATTTGAGGTATTTATTGGTGGACGTGAATATGGAAATGCATATTCAGAATTAAATGACCCAATAGACCAATATGAAAGATTTAAAAAACAAGTAGAAGCAAGAGAAGCGGGAGACGAAGAAGCAAATATGATGGACGAAGACTTTATACAAGCACTAGAATATGGAATGCCACCAACAGGAGGGTTAGGAATAGGAATAGACAGAATGATTATGTTATTAACAGATTCTGCATCAATTAGAGATGTATTATTATTCCCAACAATGAAACCATTAAATTAGTAAAAGTAAACAATAAATGAGATAAAGTATAAAATAATACTTTGTCTCATTTTGAAAAGCAAATGTAAGAACCAAAATACAGGAGAATAAGATGAAACAAAATACAGTAGTAAGAAAGCAAGAAAAAAGACCCAAAAGAGGTTATGGACTAGATAAATATTATGAAGAGGAAAGAATAGAAAACGAAAGAAAGCAAGCAAAAAATAAGAAGAAAAAAATAAAGAAAAGAATTTTTTTATGTATAAAAATACTAATTGCATTAATTATTCTGGGTGTAATAGGAATATTTTTATTCTTTAAAACAAGTTTGTTCCAGAAATATAAAGAATTATGGGTACAAACAGCAATGACAACGATGAACCACCAATATTTAGCTACATGGTTCTTATCAGATGAAGAAATTCAAGAAATAATGAAAAAGCTAGAAGTAGAGAATAACGAAAATTCTAATTCTGATAACATAGTACTAGAAAAATCTGAAGAGCGTAAAGAAATTACAGTAGAAAAAATTACTGGAAAAGGATATGTAGGTTTTGTAATGACAATTCCAGATGCTACAAAAGTAAAACTAGTTGATGGAAGACAATCACGGAAGAGGTTCAAAGCTAAGTGAAATTGTAAAGAAGCATAATGCAATAGGAGGAATAAATGCTGGGCGGATTTGCTGATCCAAACGGTGTAGGTTCAGGAAATATTCTTGTTGATACTGTAATTATGAATAAAAAACTATTATATGGTAATAAAACTACAAGATATAGCTTGATTGGACTAAATGCAGAAGGTAAGTTAATATTAGGAAAATACAATTATCAAGAAGCCATGAATGCAGGTATAGAATCGGCGGTTGAATTTGGACCATTTATTATAGTAAATGGAAAAAATCAAATAAAGAACTCAAATTCGGGTGGTATACATCCTAGAATGGGAATAGGACAAAAGAAGGATGGAACGATGATATTTGTGGCGATAGATGGTAGACAGCCTGGATATAGTATAGGAGCAAGCCTATTAGAACTACAAAATATATTTGAAAAATATGGTGCATATAATGCTGCTAACTTAGATGGAGGTTCATCTGCAACAATGTATTACAATGGAAAAGTAGTAAATAAAACATCTACACCAATGGGTGAAAGATATTTGCCAAATGCATTTATAATTGAAAAATAATAAAAAGGACAATTGG
Organism: uncultured Clostridium sp.; assembly: GCA_947648905.1. GTDB lineage: Bacteria > Bacillota > Clostridia > TANB77 > CAG-508 > CAG-269. Next base: position 70,909 of record CANSPP010000005.1, read on the forward strand.
GGACGTTTCTTTTTTGTCCCAAATGTCCAAGAAAGAAACGTCCCCAATTGGACAAAGGAGTAAATTATGTTTAATTTTTCGTTTGATAAAAGAACAATGTATATAATAATAGCGGTGTTAATAGGAATGAGATTATTAACATATATAACTAATCCAGGAATATTAGTATCACTATTATTTAGTGTACCAGGAGTGTTAATTGCAATTACATTCCACGAGTTTGCACATGGTTTAGCAGCTTATAAATTAGGCGATAATACGGCTAAAAATGAAGGTAGATTGACATTAAATCCATTGGACCATTTAGATCCAATTGGTTCACTTATGTTATTATTTGCAGGATTTGGTTGGGGAAAACCTGTACACGTAAATCCAAATAATTACACAAGAAAAATGTCTATGGAAAAAGGAGAAGCAATAGTATCTGCAGCAGGCCCTATTATGAATATACTACTTGCAATTGTATTCACTTTTATATATTTTGCAATAAAAAGATTTGCAGGAGCGGCATTTTTAACTGCAACAGTTGGTAAAGTTATAATGACTATAGTTTATGATACAATACTTATTAATGTTGGATTAGGAATATTTAACTTAATTCCATTACCACCATTAGATGGTTCAAAAATTATTATGCCATTTTTACCATATAAAGCAAAATCTTGGTTTATAAATAATGAGCAAATATTTTACATTTTGTTTGTAGTATTATGGGTGACTGGAATAGCAGGAGATGTAATATCACCAGTAATAAGCTGGGTAGCAACAGGAATTTTTAGTTTAGGAAATTTAATTATCGGGTAATTAAAGCAGATTCTGCCTATTTGAAATTAGGAAGGAATATAGTAAAAAATGAGTAAAGATATAATAACTATGCGGAATAGAGTCAAGCTGTGATGAAACATCAGTAGCGATAATAAGAAATGGAAGAGAGATTTTATCAAACATAATTGATACACAAATACCAATACACGAAAAATATGGTGGAGTAGTACCAGAGATTGCTTCAAGAAATCACATAGAGGCAATTTCAAGGGTGACAAAAAAGGCACTAGAAGAAGCAAAAATAACTTGGGATGATATTGATGCAATAACACCAACATATGGACCAGGTTTAGTTGGAGCATTACTAGTAGGCCTTTCATATGCGAAAGCGTTAAGTTTAGCAATAGATAAGCCATTAGTAGGAGTAAATCACATTCAAGGTCATATAGCATCAAATTATATAACATATAAAGAGTTGGAACCACCATTTATATGTGTTATGATGTCAGGTGGAAATACTCAAATTATAAATGTAAAAACCTATACAGAATTTGAAGTGTTAGGAAAAACACGTGATGATGCAATAGGAGAAGCATTTGATAAAGTCGCAAGAGTAGTAGGCTTAGGATATCCAGGAGGACCAAAAGTAGATAAGTTAGCAAAAGAAGGACAAGCAAATATAGATTTACCTAAAACTCATTTTGATGGAGATACATTAGATTTTAGTTTTAGTGGAATAAAAACAGCAGTAATAAACTTACACCATAAAAACCCAGAAATAAACAAGGCGGATTTATGTGCAAGCTTCCAAAAAAATGTTACAGAAACATTAATGGAAAATGTAAAAAAATCAATAGAGAGAACAGGAATAAAAACAATAGTTTTAGCTGGTGGAGTGTCTAGCAATTCTTATATTAGAAAAGAATTTTTAGAATTACAAAATGAAGGAATAAAAGTTTATATGCCAGACTTAAAGCTATGCACAGACAATGCCGCAATGATAGGGTCAGCTGGTTATTACAACTTTATAGCAGGTAGGAGAGATAACTTAAACTTAAATGCAGTGCCAAATTTAAAATTATAGAGGGAGATGCCTATGTCAATATATACAATTGGCGATTTACATTTATCTTTTAAAGACAATAAACCAATGGACATATTTGGAGATAATTGGGAAAATCATGAAGAAAAAATAAAAAATGATTGGATTAAAAAAGTAAAAGAAGAAGACCTAGTAGTATTACCAGGGGATTTTTCGTGGGCAATGTATTTAAATAATACAGATGAAGATTTTAAATATATAAATCAATTACCAGGCAAAAAGTTACTATTAAAAGGAAACCATGATTATTGGTGGACAACACTTAAAAGTATGAGAAATTTTGTAAAAGAAAATGAATTTGCAAATATAGATTTCATTTATAATAATTCATATGAATTTGAAAACAATATCATAGTAGGAACTAGAGGGTGGAGTTTAACAGATGATAGTGAAGACAAAAAAATGATTAAAAGGGAAGTAATAAGGCTAGAGTTATCAATACAAGATGGAATAAATAAATTTGGTAAAGATAAGCCAATAATAGCATTTACCCATTATCCGCCAATAAGTAAAACGAATTTAGAAAAAAACGAAACAAATGAATTTATTAGAATTTTACAACAATATAATATAAAACAATGTTATTATGGTCATTTGCACGGAAAATCAATAGAAGAAGCAATAGAAGGAGAATATTTTGGAATAGAATTTAGGCTAGTAAGTGCAGATGGATTAAACTTCAAATTGTTCAAAATCAAATAAAAAATTAGTTAAACGAAACTAAGGGAGAAAGCAATGGTGGATTTACAAAAAGATGTAAAATATATTAAAGGAGTAGGACCAAGTAGAGTTTTGCTATTAAACAAATTAGGAATTTTTACATTAAATGATTTGATAACCTATTATCCTAGAACATATGAGGATAGAAGCAGGCCTAAATACATATGTGAGTGTGAAGAGGGCGAAGAAGTACTAATAGAAGCAATTGCGTGTAACAAAATGACAAGTGTTAGGCTAAAAGGCAAAACAATGCAAAGACTAATTGTAAGAGATGAAACAGGGTCAGCAACATTAACGTGGTTTAATCAGCCATATTTAAGAGATAAATTTAGTATTGGAAACAAATATAGATTTTTTGGAAAAGTAAGTAAAAAAGCAGGGAAAGTAATGTTCAATTCGCCTGTATATGACAGTGAAGAAAAGAATCGAAATACAGGAAGAATTATTCCGATATATCCATTAACATATAGTTTATCACAAAACACAATAAGGAAGATTATGGAAGCGGGAGTGGAAGAGGTTTATGGAAACCTACCAGAAACTTTACCAGAATACATAACAAAAGAATATAAGCTTGAAAATATAAACGAAGCAACAAAACATATACATTTTCCAGATGAATTCAAAGACTTTAACATTGCAAGAAACAGATTAGTATTTGAAGAACTATTAAGTGTTCAGTTAGCTCTGCTAGAGCTAAAAAACAACTATATGTATGAAGAAAAAGGAATACAATTTGAAAAGCAAGTTAAAATATCAGATGTAATAAATACACTTCCATTTAAATTAACAAAAGCACAATTAAGAGTTTTAGAAGAAATTGAAAGTGATATGGAATCAAACAAAACAATGAATAGATTACTACAAGGAGATGTTGGCTCAGGTAAAACAGTTGTAGCAATGTGTTCAGCATATAAAGCTGTAAAATCAGGTTATCAAGCAGCAATAATGGCACCAACAGCAATACTTGCAACACAACACTTAGAAAATTTCAAAAACATTTTAGAAAAACTAGGAATAAGATGTGAGTTGTTAATTTCTGGAATAAGCAAAAAGAAAAAAGAAGATATACTAGAACGCTTAAAAAATGGTGATATAGACATACTAATTGGAACACATGCAATAATAGAAGAAAATGTTATATTCAAAAATTTAGGTTTAGTAGTAACAGACGAGCAACACAGGTTTGGTGTAAAACAAAGAACAAAAATAGCGGAAAAGGGAAAAAATCCAGACGTACTTGTTATGACAGCAACACCTATACCACGTACATTAGCATTAATACTATATGGAGACTTAGACATATCAATAATAGACGAATTACCGCCAAACAGAAAGAAAATAGAAACAATAGCAGTAGGAAAACAAATGACAGATAGAATAAACAACTTTATAAAACAGCAAGTAAATGAAGGAAGACAAGCCTATGTAGTATGTCCGTTAGTAGAAGAAAATGAAGAAATGGACTTAAAATCAGTAGAGAAATTATATCAATCTTATAGTACAGAAATCTTTCCAGAATACAAAGTAGAATATATACATGGGAAAATGAAGCCAAAAGAAAAAGACGAAATAATGGAAAAATTTAAAAACAAAGAAATAGACATTTTAATATCAACAACAGTAATAGAAGTAGGAGTAGACGTACCAAATGCAAACATAATGGTAATAGAAAATGCTGAAAGATTTGGATTAGCACAACTTCACCAATTAAGAGGAAGAGTAGGAAGAGGAGAATATCAATCTTATTGCATATTAAAATGTGAAGGAAAAAGCGAAAACACAAGAAAAAGAATGAAAGTAATGGTAGAAACAAATGACGGATTTATAATATCAGAAAAAGATTTAGAACTAAGAGGCTCTGGAGACTTCTTTGGAACAATGCAACATGGCTTACCAGAATTTAAAATAGCTAACTTATTTGAAGACATCGAAATGCTAAAAATGGTACAAAGTGTAGCTATGAAAATATTAGCAGATGACCCTAAATTAGAGCAAGAAAAAAATAAGCTGTTAAAAAATCTAATTCGTGATAAGTTTGCCAAAAGAATAGAAATTTAAACTTTTGTTGACTTTTTTTGTCGGAAATAGTATATTATATTTGTAATAAATAAAAGGATGTAGATAAAAATGTTTTCAATAATAATAAAATTAATTTCAGCAATTATCATACTAATAGGAGTAATATTAATTTTTGATGCTAGAATAATAACTAAAAGATTTTTCGGATTTGGAGACCAAAATGAGGCTTCTAGTGGCTTGAAAATTTTGGGATTTATATTAGTTATTGTTGGTGGATTAATTATGTATTTTAATATGTGATAAATAAAAGTAAAAGACCCTTACAATTTGTAAGGGTCTTTTTGCTTAGAATCAGTTAGATTTGGTAATCATAACGTAACTATAACCTACATATACTTTTTCAGTAAAAGTAGCTGTATAGTCACTGCCAGAGTTAATCAAATCAACAAGAACTTCCATAACTTCTTTTTCAAAGAAGTTGCTTGAATACCGCTGAAGCGTCTGAATATAAATGCGCTTTTCGTAAGTATCCATAAGGCAAAGAGCTTCTAAATTATTTTTTTCAAATAATTCGAGAACCCATTTGTAAAGCTTTTTAGCTTCAATTTTGGAATCTTTCTTAGGTGTGTTGATGATTGACTGCTGGCTTGTAGATGTTTCTGCTTTTTTCATAGTGAGTCTCCTTCTAAGCATCTAAAGATTTGCATAAATCTAGTATACCATATTTTACATAATAATGCAAGCGGACATATAAAAAACTTACGAATCAATAAAGTTTCGTAAGTTTTTTGGTGCGGATGAAGGGACTCGAACCCCCACGTCGTTGACACTGGTTCCTAAGACCAGCGCGTCTACCAGTTCCGCCACATCCGCATATCTAATTGACAATATTAATATTAGCATATTCATAATATATTTGTCAAGAAAAAATTGAAAAAAAACAAAAAAACTGATATAATTAGCAAAAAGCAAAAAAGGAGAAAATTAATGCTAGTAAAAAAGAATGAAACATATACAGTAGAAATTATAGATAATGGATATAATGGCGAAGGAATAGCAAAAATAGATGGATTTACAATATTTATACCAAATGCAATAAAAGGAGAAAAAGTAAAAATACTAATCCTAAAAGTTCTAACATCACACGCATTCGGAAAAATAACAGAAATAATAGAAAAGTCAAAACACAGAAAAGAAAGTGACTGTACTACATATAAGAGATGTGGAGGTTGCAGTTTAAGACATATAGATTATGAGCAAACATTAAAAATGAAGCAAAATGCGGTTCAAAGTTTAGTAAATAAAACACTAAAAAACAAAATACAAGTACAAGAAACATTAGGAATGGAAAAGCCTCAAAACTACAGAAACAAAGCGCAATATCCAGTAGGAATAAATAGAGACGGAAAGCCAGTAATGGGTGTGTTTGCAAACAGAACACATGAAATCATACCAATAAATGAATGTTTTATTCAAGACAAACAAGCTGAAAAAGTTGCAAAATTCATTTTTGATTTTATTGTAAAAAATAAAATAAGCATATATGACGAAGATACTAGAAAAGGATTAGTAAGACACATAGTAACAAAGATAGGTAAAAAGACAAATGAAATAATGTGTGTAATTGTTATTAATGGAAGCAAGATGCCAAAAGAGCAAGAACTAGTAGAAGCGGTAACATCTAATTTTAAGAATGTAAAAACAATAGTAAAAAATATAAATATGAAAAATACAAACGTAATACTAGGAAAGGAAAATATCAATTTATATGGTGAAGGATATATAACTGATATATTGGGAGAATATACATTTAAAATATCTCCATTATCATTCTATCAAGTAAATCCTGTACAAGCAGAAAAATTGTATAATATAGGAGTAGACGGAGCAAATATAACAAAAAATGATGTCGTTTTTGACTTATATTGTGGAATTGGTACAATTTCATTATTTATGGCAAAATATGCAAAAAAAGTATATGGAATTGAAATTGTTGAAGAAGCTATAGAAGCGGCAAAAGAAAATGCAAAAGTTAATGGAGTAGAAAATACAGAATTTATTGCTGGTGATGTGGAAGAAATTTTAGATGATTTAATTAATAAAAAATCAATTGTTCCAGATATTGTGATGGTCGACCCACCAAGAAAAGGTCTTGATAATAAGAGCATTGATAATATTTTGAAAATTAAGCCTAAAAGGCTTGTGTATATTAGTTGTAATCCTGCTACTTTGGTTAGGGATTTGGCTAAGTTGGAAGAGAGCTTTAAAATTGATTTTATTAAACCTGTTGATATGTTTCCATTTACTAATGGGATTGAGTGTTGTTCGGTTTTAGAATTAAAGAAAAAATAAATAAATTAAGGACGAAATTTAAGAAATTCGCCCTTTTTATTTTTATAAATATTTTTTCAAAGTTTCAACACTATCCTCTTGCATAACAACAAAATCATTTAAAATATTCATAACAGGTTTCTCAGCATCAGGATTTTGATTAATCAAACGTCTACCTTCAATAATACCCATATTAGTACCTTGCATCAAAAGCTCAGACAACTTAGAAGTAGTATCATCATTCATAGTTTTCATTTGAACACCATACCAAGTCATCATTTTATTCATAGCATTAGTTTCGTGAGGTTCTTCACTAGAATAATCATTATATAAATTATGAACCTTTTTAGAAATTTCCTTATATTTGTTATATTCAACATCCAAAACTTTTCTAAAATTATCATCACGAACTTTTTCAGAAACATAAGAGATAGCATCCATTCCCATAGTTGCACCTTTATTAACTTCATCTAAAATATTTAAATTTTGATTTTCCATATAAATCAACTCCATTTCATTAATATAAGTTTTACTTTAAATAGTATTACCTAAAAATTAAAAAATATTTAATTTTTATTTTCCTACATAAAACAAAAAAAGAAAAAATTACTAAATAAAAAAAGAAAAAAATCACATAATAAAAACATAAAACAAAAAAAGGAGGAATTTTTCAATGAAAAAAATAATTAGCATAATAACAATAATAAGTATTTTATTAGTACTTATTTTTACAGGAAGCACATATGCAGAAAGTTTAGATACAATAAGCGTAGATGTTGATAAAACTCTAGTTCATTCAGGAGAAGAAGTAAAAGTAACAGTAAACTTTGGAACAGAGTTAGGTGCATACACAGGAATAGTTGCATATGATGATACAATTTTTGATTATGTATCAGTAGAAGGTGGTACACCTAATGATACGGGAGACAAAGTAAGAGTAGTTTTTTATGATACAACAGGTGGAACAGCTCCAAGAAGTAGTATGAGTGTAACATTTAGAGCTAAAGCAGATATAACAACATCAAATCCAACAGAATTTCAAATAACAGCAGAAGGGTTGGCAAATGCAGATGCTTCTGTTACTTATGATGATATTGGAACACCAATAACAAAAAATGTAACAGTTGAGCCACAATATGTAGATTACACATTAAATTTAACACATACAGGAGATATTATAAAGGGACAAGAAAATGCAATGACACTTTCTTATTCTTCACCAATGGGACGTTACTATGAACATGCAAGATTAATTGCAGAAGCAACAACTCCAGAAGGAGCAAATGTACAATTATTAGGAACTGATAGTCAAGGACTAGAGCATAATATCATTCAAAATGGATGGGGAGATGCGCAAGGATATAAAATAGGAGGAAAAGATGTTTCTCAAGTTTTAAATGTAAAAGGAATTTTCAGCGAATTAGGAGATTATACAATTACTTTAAAATTAATAGATAGAGACAATTCAGATATTGTAATTGCTCAAAATACATTCAATTTTAAAGCTGTAGAAACTCCAACAACTCCAGAACAACCTACTCCAGTAGAACCACAACCAGAAGCACCTGCAGTAACTGAAGAAACAGAAACACCAAAAGTTTTACCAAAAACAGGCAACAATATATATATTCCAATTATAATTGTTTTAATTGCACTAGTAAGTTCTTATATTTATTTTAGTAAAAGAAAATAATTATGGAAAAAAAGAACAAAAGAATTGTAATTAGTATAGTTTTAGTAATAATAATTTTAGGTATTATGATATGGACTGTAATTGAAGAATGTATAGAAAAACAGATACCAAAGGAAACAAAAGCTATAAATTACGAAACACAAAAAACACAGACAGGGGAAATTAACAAAGAAAATAATTCTGACCAAGAGCAAAGTTTAGTGAATGAAGAAGAAAAAATATATCCAAAGGAAGAAATAGAGACTAGTTACAAAGGATATACAGTAAGTGCAAAATTAGAAATACCAGCAATCAATTTAGAAACTTATGTATTACAAAAATATTCTTTGCAAGCATTAAATGTAACGGTTACAAAGTTTTGGGGAGCAAATGCAAACCAAATAGGAAATTATTGCATTGCAGGACATAATTTTCAAAATAGAAATATGTTTTTTGATTTAAAAAAGCTGAAAATAGGAGACAAACTATCAATTGTAGACAACGAGGTTGGAAGAGTAGAATATAAAATTTACGATATATATCAAGTAATGCCAGAAGATGTAAGCTGTTTGTCACAAGAGACAGACGGAAAAAAAGAAGTTACTTTAATTACTTGTACAAACGATTCGACCAAAAGAATTATTGTTAAAGCAACGGAAGTTTAATGCCAATGTGCCAATGGGGACGGGCCTTAATGGCAGATTTCTGCCAAAAAGGTCCGTCCCTATTGGCACGTGTTTAGAAAAGGAGAGAGATGTGCGAAAGTTAAGTAATAAGAAAAAATGTATGTTTATTGGTATTTTATTTGTACTAATATCAGCAGGATTATTTATATATTTTCAAGCAAATGCATCAACAAAATTAGATGGTATTGAGCAGTTTCCAAGTAGTTATAGGCCGTATTTAGAAGAACTTTCTAAAACTCATCCAGAATGGAAATTTACGGCTTTGTATACAAATTTGGATTGGAATTATGTTATTAATCAAGAAAATGTATTTGGAAAGAATTTAGTGCCAAAGAACTATTCTGACAGATGGAAAAATACGACACCTGGTCAATATAATGTAGAAGTAGATAGTGGTTGGGTTGATAGCTCAAGGCAGGCTGTTGAGTATTGTATGGATCCTAGAAATTTTTTGAATGAAGTACGTATTTTTCAGTTTGAAGGGCTGTCATATGATTCACATACAAATAGTTTAAACGGTATTGAAAAGATTTTGTATGGTACAGAGTTCTATAATACAAAAGTTTCGTATTTAAATAGTAGTGGAAATACAATTAATATGAATGAAAAATATTCGGACCTGATTTTAAGGGCAGGACAAACTTCACGGGGTAAGTCCATATCATTTGGCTTCTCGTATAAAACAAGAAGTTGGACCATTTTTAACACATAATTCAATTAGTGGAACAGTTAAAGGTTTTGAGGGATTGTATAATTTTTATAACATAGGAGCTACAAGTTCGGCAGAACCAATGGGAGCAATAAAAAATGGTCTTCAATATGCAAAAGACGGAAAAGGTGCAAGCCAACAAACAAAGGATAAATATTTAATTCCTTGGGACAATAAAGAAAAAGCAATAACAGGTGGTGCAATATTTATAGGGTCTAGTTATATAAATGTGGGCCAAAACACAATATATTTACAAAAATTTGATGTGAATGATGACAGAAGTGATAATCTGTTTTGGCATCAATATATGACAAACGTATTAGCACCATATAGCGAATCAAAATCAATTTATAATGGATATAAAAATAGTGGATTAATAAATACCCCAATGACGTTTATTATACCTATATATAACAATATGCCACAGATACCAACCCGGAAGTCCAAGTATAAATCCATCAGATTTTAAATCTGATAATACTACAGTTTATTGTACTGGCACAAATGTAAATGTTAGAACAGGACCATCAACATCATACGAAACAATTACTTTGGCTCAAAAAGAACAAAAAATGACAAGAATTGAAAAAGGAGTACAACAAGTAGAAAGATGGGATAAAATAGTTTTGGAAAATGGAATTGTTGGTTATATGTATCAACCATATGTAACAGAAAAAATTCCTGAGCCAGAAATTCCACCAGAATTGGAAGACCCAGATGTATGGGAAGATGTAGAAATATATTTCAATAGTCCATTAGTTGTTAATGAACGAGAAATTACTGGAATAGACTATAAGAAAAACAAAGTATCAGATTTAAAAAGTTTAATTACTACAAATGCAGAAATAGAAATAGTAAGTAATAAGAATGAAGTGCTAGGAGATGGCGATGCTGTAGGAACAGGATATAAAATACGAGTAAAACAAAATGAAAAAATTCTAAGACAATATACGATAATAATCTATGGAGATGTAAATGGTGATACAAAAATAAATAGTGTGGATTTACTAATATTACAAAGGCACATTTTAGAATTAAGGCTTATTAGTGGGACATACCTTAAAGCAGCAAATGTACGAAAAACTGGAACTAAGCCAACATCAGTAGATTTATTAATTATACAAAGACATATTTTAGACTTAAAGCAAATAGAACAATAGGGACATTTGGGGACGTTTCCTTTTTGTCCCATTTGAGTAATTTTGGAACGTATAAAATGTTATGAAAGGAATTGATTTTGATGGAAGAAATAAGATTACAAAATACAAATTTAGAAACATTAGCAATAGAAAATACATTATTATATCCTCCGTTTGAAAATGATATAACAAAATATGAGGCAGAAGTATCTAACGAAACTAGTAATTTGAATATTTTAGCAATACCAGAAGATGAAGGAGCAACAGTAAAAATAATAGGTAAAGAAAATTTAAAAGAAGGTAAAAACGATGTTATTATACAGATAACAGCACCTGATGGAAATACAAAGAAAGAATATACTATAGAGGTTCATAGAAGAAGTAAAGTTGAAGAAATGCAAGAAATACAGGAACAAAAAGAAAATCAGGAAAGGCTAGAAGAAATATATAGAATTATGGATACAGGCATTCTTAGTAACGAAATAGAAAACAAAGCTGTGAGAACAAGTACTAGTGAAAAAGTAAAAGATGTGCAAAGAAGCGGAAATAGTAGTAATTGGTATTTTGGTATTGGAGTAGTTATTGTAGGATTTTTGGTTGTTTTAGTAATAAGTAAATTTATTTCTAAAAAATGTAATAAAGATACAAAGATTAGGAAATAATAAAAAAGAAAAGAGAAAAGAGGAGGAATTCTATGTTACACATTATGCCAACATCAGATTTAAAAGAGAATTTTGCAAAGATACAAGATTTAGTAGTGGATCAATCTGAAAATGTTTATTTAACTCAAAATGGATATGGCTCTATGGTTATTATGAATTTAGAAACATATGAAAAAATTTCAGGAGGAATAAATGCTAATAAGTCTAAAAATAGAGCAAGTAAAAAGATTAATATATCAGGACCAGAAATAGTTGATGACTAAGATATGGTTTTGGAACGGTGATTTTGGGGACAGGGCAAAAAAGTATAAGTGCAAAATGTCCCCAATTTTTTATTTTTCTGGTAAGAAAGAATAAAAATTCCTAAAAGTATAACCCTGAGATTTTAAATAAGAAATGGAATCTTCTAAAGCAAGAGAACTATTACTAACATCTTTAGTGTCATGCATTAAAACAACTAAAGTATTTTTGTTTTTGCAGGATTTTTTAAGGTTACTCAATAACTGACTGGAACTGTATTTTTTAATAGAGTCATTATTTAAGCAATTCCAATCAATATAAGCATAATTCATTTGAGAAAGAAGTTTAGCAGCTTCTTTCTTTTTTGATTTATAGTTAGAAGACATAAACCCATTAGGAAATCTAAAGATATGGGAACAATAATCATCTTTACCTAGTGCTTTTCCAATTGCTGAATCAGTTTTTTCAATTTCATTTTTAAAACTATCAAGACTTTTATATAATTTAGAGTTATTGTGAGAATAGCCGTGATTTGCAATATAGTGACCTTCTTCATAAGCTCGTTTTACAATTTCAGGGTGAGCTTCTACAGATTTTCCTATTACAAAAAATGTGGCTTTTACATTTTGCTCTTTTAGAATATCCAAAACTTTTGGAGTAACAGAAGTAGTAGGACCATCATCAAAAGTCAAATATGCAATTTTTTCTTCTCCTTTTGTAAGATTAGTAATTTTGTTGATAAATTCTTCATTAAAAACACTATTGTGTGTTATTTCTACAGCTAATTGAACAGGACTATTAAAGGTAAAAAGCAAAATTAGTATTAATGCTGTTATTAAAGTTATAATGCAACTTATTATTAAAGTTCTCTTTGTTAATAAGAAGATTTTCAAGAAAATCACCTCTATTAAAAAATATGAAAAACACATTAGATTATTACTAAAACATTTTAGGACTGTCCTAAAAATGTTTCAAAATCTTTTAAAAAGTCACTTAGTTGTCACAACAGATATATTAAAATATAATTATCAAAAAGAAAGATGAAGGGAGAAAATAAATATGGAAATATTAAGAGTGGAAAACTTAAGTAAAGTTTATGGGAAAGGTACTACGCAAGTAAAAGCTTTAGATAATGTTTCTTTTAAAGTGGAAAAAGGAGAGTTCGTGGCAATTGTGCGGAGCTTCGGGAAGCGGAAAATCAACTTTATTGCATTTGATTGGTGGAGTTGATAGACCAACGAGTGGAAAGGTTTTTATAGATGGAAAGGATATTCATAAGTTTAATGATGATGAGCTTGCTATTTTTAGAAGAAGACAGGTAGGGTTGATTTATCAATTTTATAATTTGATACCTATTTTAAATGTAGAAGAAAATATAACATTGCCATTAGATTTAGATAATAGGCCAGTTAATAGACAAAAGCTAGATGAGATGTTAAGACTGCTAGGATTGGAGCAAAGAAGAAATCATTTGCCAAATGAATTATCAGGTGGACAGCAACAAAGAACATCAATAGGAAGGGCTATGATAACTAATCCAGCGATAATATTGGCAGATGAGCCTACGGGAAATTTAGACAGTAAAGCAAGTGGCGAGATAGTGGAGTTGCTAAAAAAATCAAATAGGGATTATAAGCAGACTATTATAATGATTACACATAATATGGAAATTGCAAAAATTGCTGATAGAATTATTAAAATTGAAGATGGAAAAATTGTTTAAAGGAGGTACAAAATGAAAATTCTAAATAAAGTATCTATTAAGAATTTGAAATTTAATAAAAAGAGAACAATAAGTACGATAATAGGAATTATATTATCAGTTGCTTTAATATGTGCAGTTGCAACGATGGCAGTTAGCTTGCAAGCGACTTTAGTGCAAGAGACAGTTGATACAGCTGGATACTATCATTTGAAATTGTCTAATATTACAAATGATAACTTAAAGACCTTACAAAATAACAGAGATGTAAAGAGTATTTATACAATATATGAAAATGGATATGGCAAACTGGATGGTATGAAAACTGATAGTAAACCATATTTAAAGCTTTTGTCAATGAATGGAACTACATTTGAATATTTGAAATTCAAGTTAATAGAAGGGAAGTTTCCAAAAGATAGCAATGAAATTGTGATTGCATCTAATATGGTCAAAAGAAAAGAAGGAATTGAGTATAAAATAGGAGACAAAATAAAATTAGATTTAGGAAAAAGGACTACATTGGACGGAGAAAAGTTGTATAGTCATAATCCGTATATAGAAGATGAAGAGAAGATATCAGAAGCGGAAACTAGCGAGTTTACTATTGTTGGGATAATGGAAAGACCATCTTCAATTCATGAGGGATACAGTGATCCAGGGTATACAGCTATTACAACAAATAATAATGAAGGAAATAAAATTGCATACATAGCTTTAAATAATCCAAAACAATATGAAAAATCAATACCAGAGATATTAGGTGTATCAGAAATAGATGATTTAGCACAAGCAAAAGAAGAAACAAAATATGAAGAGTTTGAAATAAATGAGGAATTGCTAAAATGGGAAGTTTTTAAATTTAGTGATTCAACAATATCAATGATATATACAGTTGCCACAGTAGTTGTGATTATCATAATATTTACAAGTGTATTTTGCATCAGGAATTCATTTGCAATAGCAACTGCAGAAAAAACAAAAATGTATGGAATGCTAGCAAGTGTTGGGGCAACCAGAAAACAAATAAGAAAAAATGTTATATTTGAAGGACTAATACTAGGAACAATAGGAATTCCAATAGGGATACTATCAGGAATATTTGCATGTTTTGTACTAGTAAAGATAGTAAATATAGTAATAGGGGAATATTTATTTGCACGTACAGGTGCAATGGTGTTAAAAATATCAATATTACCAATAATATTATCTGTCATATTAGGAATTATAACAATATATCTATCAAGTATGTCATCAGCTAGAAAAGCAAGTAAAGTATCGCCAATAGAAAACTTGAGAAATTCAAATGATATTAAAATGAAAAGCAAAAAATTAAAAGTACCAAAATTAATAGAAAAAATATTTAAAACAGGCGGAGTTTTAGCATACAAAAACCTAAAAAGAAGCAAAAAGAAATATAGAACAACAGTAATATCAATAGCAGTAAGTGTATGTATTTTTGTATCAATGAACAGCCTACTAACATATGCATTTGGCTTGACAGGTGTATATTACAAAGATTATAACTACAACTTGATTTTATATAATAGTGAAGGAGTATTAGAGCAAAATAAAAACAGTGTTTTGGCATTAGAAGGAATAGAAGAATATTTCATAAATTATAGAAATCCAAACAGCATAAGAATAAGTGATAAGAGTAAAGTCAATGACGAAGATGGGTTTTGTTATAATGTAGACTATTATTATAGTAAAGAAAAAAATGAAGAAATATTTACGCAAGGGCCAGAAGTTGCAAACTTATGGCTAATTGGACTTGATGATAATACATTCCAAAAGTATTGTAAAAAGGCAGGTTTAGATTATAATAAAGTAAAAAAATACGGAATTTTATGTGACTTAGTTGAATGTCGTGAAGACAAAAAAAGCACAATAAAACAAATAAGAAGATATAAATACAAAACAGGAGACACAATTACAGGAAAATACGAAGATAAAGAAATAAATGTAAAAGTTGGAGCTGTAACAGAAATACCACCATATGGAAAAGAAACGGTATGGTATGATGGTGGATATATAGTCTTTAATGTAGACGAATTTAAAGATATAGAATTTGAACTTAATGCAATACTTATAAAAACAGAAGACACGTCAAAATTAATGGAAGAAGTAGAAAAAATCCATTCAGGAATTGAACGTACAGACATACAAGAATCAGAAAAAGCAGAAAAATCTATGATATTAATAGTAAGTATATTTTTGTACGGATTTATAACTGTAATTACTTTAATAGGTATAACAAATATTTTCAATACAATTACATCAAATATGGAACTAAGACAAAAAGAATTTGCAATGTTAAAAAGTATAGGAATGACTAAAAAAGAATTTAATAGAATGATACGATTAGAAACCATATTCTATGGAGCAAAAGCATTAATATACGGAATTGCATTAGGATTGTTAGGAACACTTGCAATTTATAAGGCATTTGCTGTAAAATTAGATAGTGGAATGCAAATACCAGTAACACCAATAATAATTTCAGTAGTAGGAGTATTTGTTTTAATATCTATAATAATGAAATATTCTATTTATAAAATAAACAAACAAAACACTATAGAAACAATAAGAAAGGAAAATATCTAGCATTTTTGGTACAGAGGAAAAATTCATCATCTGAAATACAAGAAGGGGGTCGTATTATGAAAATTTTACTAGTTGAAGACAATGAAATGGTAGCAAAAGGACTAATATATACATTAAAACAAAATGGATATGAAACGATACATAAAGCTAATGTTACACAAACAAAGGAATTTTTAAATAGAAAAGATGAAACGGTAAATTTAATAATATTAGATATATCTCTTCCAGATGGAAATGGATTTATATTATATGAAGAAGATGTAAAAGATAAAAATATACCAACGATATTTTTGACAGCTAAAGATGAAGAAGATGATATTGTAAAAGGGCTAGAGCTTGGCGCAGAGGATTATATAACAAAGCCCTTTTCTACAAGGGAACTAATTGCAAGAATTAATAAAATTATTTCAAAGACAAGAACAAATTTAATTGTGAAAGTAAAAGATGTTGAATTTGATTTAGATAAAATGGTAATATATAAGGATAAAAAAGAAATAATATTAACAAGTTTAGAATTGAAGATATTGCACTTATTATTTACAAATTTGAACAAAGTTGTTGCAAGAAATGATATAATAGAGAAAATTTGGGAATGGACTGGAAATGATGTAAATGATAATACTGTAACTGTATATCTTAAAAGAATAAGAGAAAAACTGGGTAGTGATATTATTACAACTGTAAAGGGAATAGGCTATAGAGTGGACAAGGAAGGATAAATTTGCATTAATTGTATGACTGGAAGGAATGAAAGTTAAAGTGAAAAATAAAGTAGAACTTAAAAGAGCAATATTAATAAGCTTATGTATAATTGTAATTAGTACATTTATATTTGGGATAATTCAATATCACCAATATAAAACATACACAAATAATTTTAATGAAAAAGTTTTGAGTATAATTGCAAGGGTAAGCGAGAAATATCCAAATGTAAGTAAAAATGAAATTATGGAAATACTAAACAATAAAGAAGCGGTAGATACTTCTTTGCTAAGAGAATATGGAATAAATATCGAGGAAGACTCAATAATTTTAGAAAATGAAAAACACTTTAAAAATTGTTTAATATTGAATTTGATTTTTCTAGTTTTGATAACGATTGTAATATCATTTATATTTCTAAAATACAACCATTCAAAAGATAAAAAACTAAAAGAAATAACAAATTATATTGAAGAAATAAATAATAGAAGATATAAGCTAGACATAGAAGACAATACAGAAGACGAGCTATCAATTTTGAAAAACGAAATATATAAAACAACAATTATGCTAAAAGAAATGGCAGAAAACTCAAAACAAGACAAACTAAACTTAAAAAATTCATTATCAGATATATCACATCAGCTAAAAACACCATTAACATCAATATCAATTATGCTAGACAATATTATAGACAACCCAGAGATGGACAAGCAAACAAGAACAGACTTTGTAAAAGACATAAAAAGAGAAATAATAAACATCAACTTTTTAGTAAATTCATTACTAAAACTGTCAAAACTAGATGCAAATAGTGTAAAATTCGTGAATAGAGAAGAAACAGTAGAAAACTTGGTAAATGAAAGTATAAAAAATGTAGCAACATTATGTGATTTAAGAAATGTACAAATAAATGTAACAGGAAATGCACAAAATAAAATAAATTGTGATTTAAAATGGCAAGTAGAAGCATTAACAAATATCCTGAAAAACGCAATAGAACATTCTGAAATAAATTCAAGAATTGAAATAAACTATGAGCAAAATAATTTATATACACAAATAGAAATTAAAGACTATGGAAAAGGAATTGCAAAAAAAGATTTACCACACATATTCGAAAGATTTTATAAAGGTGAAAACTCATCTTCAGAAAGTGTTGGAATTGGACTAGCTTTAGCAAAATCGATTATAGAAAGTAATGAAGGGTATATTGAAGTAGAATCACAGGAAAAAGTAGGAACAACTTTTAAAATAAAACTTTTTAGCGTGCCACTGGGGACGGACCTTTTTGGCACATCTGAAAAATAAAAGAAGGTAGGAGTATGAGTAGAAAAGAAAAAGTAAGAACATTTAAAATAATACTAGGAATAGCAGTTATAGCATTATTAGTAGGAATAATTATATATTTATTGCCAGTAATGAGAAATTTATCAACAGTAGAAGGAAAAATTGCTTTCAAGGAAAAGATAGATGGTTCTGGAGTGCTTGGAGTATTAACGCTTTTTGGACTTCAACTAGCTCAAATATTTTTAATTATAATACCAGGAGAGCCAATAGAAATATTGGCAGGAATGTGTTATGGCAGTGTATGGGGAACAGTATTTATTATGGCATCTGCTGCAATAATATCTACTTCTATATATCTTTTGGTAAGAAAACTTGGAAAGAGGTTTGTTTATGATTTTTGTGATGAAAAGAAAGTTTCAAAAATTGAAAATAGTAAATTATTTCAAAATCCTAGAAAAATAGAGTTTATAATGCTTATTTTATTTTTATTACCAGGAACGCCAAAAGATTTACTAGTTTATGTTGCAGGTTTGCTTCCAATAAAACCAAGTAGATTTATTTTGATTTCGACTTTTGCGCGTTTCCCTTCTGTTATTTCTTCAACATTAGCAGGAGATAATGTGGTTAATCGGAAATTGGAAAGTTGGAATTTTGTTATATGCTGCAATAGTGTTGATGGTTGGAGTAATAGTACTTATTGTTAATAAGTTTGACAAAAGTAAAACAACTTCAGACATTCTTAAGAGTATTAAAAGTGATATGTAAATATGAAATAATTAGAAAAATTTGACTATTAACATAAAGCGTGGTATAATTAGTGTATAGCGTTATTGCTATTGTTGAATATATACCTATTCAACTGGAGGAAACTTTATGAAAAAAGGTACAGCTACAATTTACTTTTCGAGCCTTCACATTGGAGACAACGCAACATGGGCAGTAGAAGTTCGACTTTCAAAAGGAAAACCTATTTTTATGGAACAGGTAGACCTGAACGAAATTGAACGAATTGCTGAAGATGAATATGAATCTTTTAGAAAGAAATTCGAAGAAGAAAATATTCGTCAGGGAAGCACAGTTGAATACATTTCAACTGAAAAAGGAATTGCTATTGCTTCCAAGAGAAGGAACGCTTGGCTTAATCCTCGAACAGGATTAGCTATGAGTATCTAGTAGCAGAAAGAAACTGTCATCAATATGACAGTTTTTTTCATATAATTAATAAGCATAAAAATTTTTTATTACCAAAGAGCTGTAACATACTATTTTAAAGCAAAAAAGTAAGATTATTGGAAAAAATTAAAAAAATTTTAAAAAATTTTGAAAAATGTATTGACAAGAAAGATAAAAATTAGTATAATAAATCTCGTCGGAAGGACACACGGTCGCTTAGCTCAGCTGGGAGAGCATCTGCCTTACAAGCAGGGGGTCATAGGTTCGAGCCCTATAGCGACCACCATCTTTTACGGCCTGGTAGTTCAGTTGGTTAGAACGCTAGCCTGTCACGCTAGAGGTCGACGGTTCGAGCCCGTTCCAGGTCGCCATTTTTTTTGGCTTTATAGCTCAGTTGGTAGAGCAAGGGACTGAAAATCCCTGTGTCCCTGGTTCGATTCCAGGTGAAGCCACCAAAGTATAAGTCAGTAACAATAGGTTATTGGCTTATTTTTTGTCTGTTTTAATATACTTTTTTTGAAAATAATGTTATAATTATAGCGATAACTAGTAATTTATCGCTAGGATTAGTTGAAATACAACTAATCCCTTTTTTATTCGACTATTTAGATATTTTTCTAAATAGTTGTTGACAATAAGAATATAAAATAGTACAATCTATTTAGATACATATCGAAATATTAAAGTAGAGGTGATTAACTTGGGAATGTCAGAAACATTAAAAACAATTAGTGACCCTGTGAGAAGAGAAATACTTGAATTATTAAAAGATGGAAGAAAAACAGCAGGAGAAATATCAAGTAGTTTCAATTTAACAGGAGCAACAGTATCATATCATTTATCGAACTTAAAAAAAGCAAATCTAATAACTGAAACGAAACAAAAGAACTTTATATTTTATGAGTTGAATAGTTCTGTATTTGAAGATGTTTTAGTATGGATTTATAAGTTGGGAGGAAATAAAAATGGAAAAGAAAAATAGAAGAACACTAATTCTAAGTGTAATTATATGTCTATTACCAATGCTTCTAGGTAGCATACTTTATAATAAACTACCAGAACAAATGCCAATTCATTTTACAATAAATGATGTACCAGATAATTATGCACATAAAAATTTTGCATTATTTGGAATACCACTAATTATGGCTATTGTTCAAGCAATATGCTTAATTGCTGTTAATATAAAATTAAATAAATTAAAAGATGAGGAAAAACCTAAAATAGTAAAAATAATGGAATGGTTTATCCCTGTTGTAACAGTATTAATATATGTGATTATGGTAGAAGTACCACTAGGAAGCACAGTATATGTTGGGAAAAGTATATGTCTAATATTAGGAATATTATTTATGATTATAGGAAATTATATTCCTAAAATGAGCTATGAGATGGGAAAAACAACATTCCATCCAATGCCTAAAAGTGAGAAATCATTTAGAAAAATGAGTAAGATTATGGGCTATTCATTCATTGTAATGGGAATTGTTTTACTAATAATGATTATATGGGTGTAAAGACAAATTACAACTTTTCGAGCAGATGATTAGTTTGCTAATTATCTGCTTTTATGATATTATTTAGAAAAAAATAGCTTTTTAATATAAAATGCGTAGGAGAATGAATAAAAATGAAACTAAACAGGAGAAAAATAAAAGAAGGTATAGTAAAAAATCTGAAATGGATTGTATTATTTATATGTATAATAGGATTCATATCCTTAGCAGAAGACGTATTTCATAAAGAAATTATGAACGGAGATATAATTGGTTATAAAATAATATCTACATACTTAATATCAGATTTTGCAACACCAATAGCGCAATTCATTACAAACTTTGGTGGAGCAACTTTTCTAACTGGAATTGCATTTCTTTTATTATTAGTCATAAAAAATAAAAAAATAGGAATATCTATTTGTTCTAATTTAGTAATAGCAACTGGACTAAATATACTATTAAAGAACATTTTACAAAGACCTAGACCAACAGAATATAGATTAATTGACGAAAGTGGTTATAGTTTCCCATCAGGACATTCTATGATTAGTATGGCTTTTTATGGATTTGTTATATACCTAATATACAAATATGTAAAAAATAAGTATATAAAATGGTCTTTAATTACAATTTTAAGTATATTAATTGTTTCAATTGGCATTAGTAGAATTTATTTAGGAGTACATTATACAAGTGATGTATTAGCAGGATTTTTAATAGCAATATCTTATTTAGTTATATATACGGGTATTATCAATAAATTTTTATTAGGAAAGAAGGAAAATGAAATTGGAGAATAAAAAAGAAATAAAAGAAACAACTACAAAAATAGCAAAAAGTTTTAAATATGCTTTTGAAGGCCTTTTTACAGCATTCAAAACAGAAAGAAATATGAAGATACATATAATAATTATGCTTTTAGTAATTCTTATGGGATTTTTATTAAAAATTACTACATTAGAATGGATTATATGCATTATTCTATTTTCTATTGTAATTGCTGGAGAATTGTTTAATACAGCAATTGAAACGGTTGTAGATATGATAATGCCACATAAAGATGAAAAAGCTAAAATTGCAAAAGATGTTTCTGCAGGTGCTGTGCTTATACTAGCAATAGGCTCTGCGATAATAGGATTAATTATATTTATTCCTAAAATAATAGCACTTTAAGGAGGTTATGAAATGAAGAAAGTATTATTTGCAACAACAAATCCAGCAAAAATAAAAAGATATGCAGAAAAATTAAAAGAAAGAAACATAGAAGTGTTAACTATTAAAGATTTAGGAATAAATCTAAATCCAGAAGAAACAGGAAAAAATGCAATAGAAAATGCATATATAAAAGCAAAAACATATTATGAAGCAACTAAAATTACAACTATAGGAATGGATAATAACCTGTACATAGAGGAACTACCAGAAGAAAAACAACCTGGAACCTATGTTAGAAGAATAAATGGAAAAGAATTAAATGATGATGAGATGATTGAATATTATTGTAATTTAGTTAACGAATATGGAGGAAAATTGACAGCTAAATGGGTATATGGAATGGTAATATATGATGGAAAAGAGCCAAAAGAATATAGTTGGAGTAAAAGCCATTTCTATTTTGTAAATAAACCTTGTGAAAAAAGAAATCCAGGTTATCCATTGGATTCAATGTCAATTATGCCAGAGTGTAATAAATATTTTGTTGATTTGACTGAAGAGGATAGAAACAAAAACAAAGAAAATTATAAAGAAGATGATGTTATTGATTTTATAGTTAATAATGTGTAAAATGCTTGATTTTATGATAGGATAAATAAAAATAGATAAAGAACTCATTTTTTAAAACAGCATATTATATAAAAACGCATAAGGAGTTCTAAGTATGAAAGAAATCAAATACAACAGAGAGCAAGCGTATGAATATGCAAAAAAATGGGCATATAAACGAAATCCAAAATACTATAATTTTGATGCAGTAGGAGGAGACTGCACAAGCTTTGTATCACAATGTATATATGCTGGAATAAAAGAAATGAACTATACAAAAAACAGAGGCTGGTACTACATAAACGGAAACGAAAAGTCACCATCATGGAGTGGCGTAGAATATCTTCATAAATTTTTAACGCAGAATAAATTGGTAGGGCCATATGGAAAAGAAATAACAAAACAAAAAGTAGAAATAGGAGATATAGCACAACTTTCTTTTGATGGAATTATATTTGGACATACATTAATAATTGTAAAAATAGAAAACGGTCAAATATATAGTGCATCACATACAATAGATACTTTTGAAAAATTAGTAACAAGCTACGATTTTGAAAAAATAAGATATATACACATACAAGGAGGAAGAAAATATTAAAAACTGTTGCGTCTGCAACAGTTTTTTAACTAGCTAAAATAATATAAGATATGTCCAAGAAAGAAACGTCCCCAAATGGACACTATTTGTCAATTTTCATATTATCACCATAACGTTTGATTTTTTGAGTAGTAGTTTTGTCAAATTCTTTATCACGAACACCAAAACTTTTGATGTGTTTGTAATTAGGAAGTTTTTTGTTAACGTTATTTACGGCGTCAGACATTACTTTCCAGATTTCTTCTTTGGTAGGTACACTACCTTTTAGGTATTCTGTGATGGCTTGTATGTTTGGATAAATTTGTGCGTTTATATAAGTTTCGTCATCATTTTCTTTGTGAACTCCTAAAACTAAAGCTTCAGAGATTAAAGGGTTATCGTTTAAGTAATATTCAACTTCTTCTGGGTAAATGTTTTTACCGTTTTTTGTTACAATGACGCTTTTGCATCTACCAGTAATGTATAAATAGCCATTTTCGTCAATTTTTCCTAAGTCTCCTGTATGGAACCAACCGTCTACAATTGTTTGTTTTGTTTTTTCTTCGTCTTCGTAGTAGCCAAGCATTACGTTTGGACCTTTTACAATGATTTCACCAACACCTTCATCGTTTGGGCTGTCAATCTTGTATTCAACATTTGGTATAGGTAGACCGGCTGAGTCATCTCTTTGGAAGAAGTCTGTGTTTCCAGCAACTAGAGGAGCACATTCTGTTAATCCATAACCTTGTAGAGAGTTTAGTTTTAAATCTCTAAAGTCAGATAAAATGTTTGGATTAGCTGCTGCAGCACCAACAATGAATACACGAAGTCTTCCACCTAATGTGTTTTTTACTTTGTTTCTAACAATTTTTTTCATAAAGAAAGGTAAGTTATAGTATGGATTTTTACCATCAGAGTTCGCATATTTTTTAGGTAATGTTTTGTTCATATTTTTAATAATATTTTTGTGTAAATTCTCTAAAAGTAAAGGTACACACAAAATAACAGAAGGATGATATTCTTGCATATTTTTTGCAATATATCTTAATCCGTCACAATGTGCAACACTTGCACCGCTGTAGATAGGTAGCAAGAATCCTATTGTACATTCATAAGTATGATGTAATGGTAAAATTGATAAGAATAAGTCACTTCTTTTTACTTTTACAATTCCATATATAGATAAAATGTTTGAGCATATATTTCTTTGTGATAGGCAAACACCTTTAGCACTTCCAGTTGTTCCAGAAGTAAATAGTAAAATACGTAATTCATCAGGGTCAATAGTTATATCATCAAATTTTGTGTTTCCTTTTTCATATGCATTTTTTCCGTTTTCTAATAATTTATTAAAATTCTTTTCAAAAGTAACAAATTCTGTATCAGGATTTTCGACTTTTTCAATATTATCTAAAATAGAAGATAGATTTTTGTCGTCTCCTAAAATGCATACAGTTTGAGAAACATTCATAAAATTAATAACATCATCAGTATGCAATTCTTTATCAATAGGAACTACAATACCAACAATAGTAGCAGCCATGTAAGAAACACACCATTTATAGCTGTTTTTTCCAATAACTGCAATTCGTTTATTTAAAAATCCTTTTTCAATTAGACTTGTTCCAAGGTGAACAACGTCATTTTTAAATTGTTCATATGTAACAGATTCGATTTCTCCATTTTCATTTTTTCTTTTAAAAGCTGTTCTATTACGATAGATATCACCTGAGCGATATAACATATCTTTTAAATTTGTTACTTCTTCTGTTTTGTGGTATTTTTCTTTTAATTGTTCTGCATCAGTAAGCTTTTTCTTCATTTTTTCCTCCTTATTTATATCTATAAAAAATAAAATTTGTATTTTGGTTTAAAGTTACATTACCATCATATATTGATTTTTCTTCTGTTTCCAAAGGTAAATCAATATACACAGTAGTTTTAAATTCTTGGTCTAAATTATTTGTAATATATACATCAAATGAAAATTTACAAGCAACATTATTTAATAAAACATTGCAACTTTTTAACAAAGAACCATCATAAGTAATTGGTTTTGTTGTATCTGTTAAAGTATAATCATTTTTTATATTGCTATTAACATAGCTAAGTACAATAGGATTTGCTAGATTATTATACAAAGTAGGTTTGTTTAAATCTGCTTCGTCTTCTGAGGTTATTTCAAATTCTAATTTATCATTAACTAGATTTTCTTCGTATATATCGCTTTTAGCAAAATTATTAATATTTTTATAATACAACTTTGGTTCTCCTAATGATGGAGTTTGTTCATATTGAATGTTGTCAATATAGACTTGTTTAAACGTATTTTCCAAGTTTTTTTCTGTATTAGGAGTGTTAATAAAAAAAGCCATATCCGTATATTGATATAAATTTTCAATAGTAAAATTTGAAGTAGTAGCAGTTTTATTTTTTGCGTCACAACTACTAAAAAATGTTACTTTATTAATTGAAAAAACAGTGTTTTTGTTTTTTTCGGCAAATGGAAGTAAAGTGTTTTCCAAGCTGCCTTTTAAAACAACTCTATTAAAAAGTAAATATGCAATAGTTATTAAGACAAAAAGTAAAACAATTGTTAAAGTTGTTAATATAATCTTTTTCTTATTCATAGTTCCTCCTCATATGCCAAAAAGGTCTGTCTCCATTGGCATCTTCTTTGGACAATATTTTGAATATCTATATAATAGTATAAATTTCAAATAAAATCAAGTACTTTAAATTTTCCATAAATTTAAATTGACAAAAAAAGTCGAAAAATGTAAAATGATATTAGGTGATGAAATGAGAGCAAAAGATAAAAGAAATTTAGCAATATTATTGGCATCTATTATTATTATATTAATTGGAGCAATAATTTATAACCATTACTTAAAAACAAATGAAGTGCTTGCAAAAGAAAGTGAATATGATATAGAAAATGTAAAAATAAGCAATGCAATTCAAATAGATTTAGATGAAATTATTGCAAATAATATGAGTGATGAGCAACAAGAGTATTATAAAGAAGTGCTAGAGCTAGAATATATAACAAAATATCAAAATAATCCAGAACTTCCTAAGGGAGTAGTACAAGTTATACAAGAGGGAAGGACTGGAATGCAAGAAATAACAAGGAAAAAAGTATATGAGAATGGAGAATTAAAAGCAGAGGAACAAATAAGTTCAAAAATAACAAAAGCAGCGGTAAATAAAATAGTAGAGGTAGGGACAGGAAAATATACGAGTACATATAAAGTAAAAGTAGGCGATACAGTATATGTAACATCAGATAGATTAGAGGTTATGGTAGAACCAAGTGAAACGTCAGAGAAAGTAGCGACTTTAGAAAGAGATACACAATTAAAAATATTAGCTTTAAGTAATAATTGGTATAAAATATCAACAACTGGAGCAACAGGATATGTAAAATCAGAAAATACTACATATATAAATAAAAATGAACAAAATCAAGAAAGTGGCGGAAATACAAGTAGTGGAAACAAAATAGCAACTCCAAGTTTTGATATGGCATTAAACAAGCCAAGTGGATTGACATTAGAACAGTTCAAAAAAATCTTAACAGACAGTAAAGATACAAATAAAGTTTTTGAAAATAATGCAGAATATTTTTATTATATAGAAAAACAATATAATATAAACGGAGTGTTTGTTGCAGCGGTTGGAATACACGAAAGCGCATGGGGAACATCAAAAATTGCGAACCAAAAACATAACTTATTTGGGTATGGAGCATATGACTCTAATCCATACAATGGAGCATATCAATTTTCTGATTATTCAGAAAGTATAGATTTGATTGCAAGGGTATTTGTAAAATACTATATAAATCCAAAAGGAACAAGCATTTATGGAGGAGAAAAAGCAGTAGCTACGTATTATAATGGACCGACATTAACAGGTATAAATAAAAAATATGCAACAGATAAAAATTGGGCAAATGCAGTATATACACATATAAAATATTTATATAATAAATTGTAAAAAATTCTTGCTATTTTTTACAATTTATTGTATTATATAAAAGTATAAAGTTTATAAAGGCCTAATTTGCCAAAAAGGACTTTGGAAGAAAGGGGCAAGGAAATGAAAAAAACACTATTAATTGTTACAATTTTAATACTAATAATGGGAGTATTCTTAAATTTAAACACATCATATGCAGCAGAAAAAGTAATTGATGAACAAACAGAAAGTAAAATAGTAGAGATAAAAGAAAATGCAGCAAATTCGCTAGAAGACTATAAAGAAAAATATGGTTCAGATGCATATGGATTTGTAGCATACATTTTAAATCTAGTTAGAATATACAGTATACCATTATGCTTTTTAGGAATTGCAATGGGAGCTATACATCAATACATAATAGGTGTAAGAAAATTAGATACACTAGAAAAAGGAATGGCTTTAATAGTAAGCTTTGTAACAATATTAATTATATGCCAAATCTTACCACTTGCATTTGCAGTGTTTGTAAAATTTGGAAGGGGGTAACAAATGAAAGTTCTATTTGCTGTAAGTAATGAAGAGATATCAGAAGCAATTGTAAAGAAATATCAAAAAGAATATAAACAAATAATTTCATACAAAAACGTATATTACTTTAATGCAATATTGAAAGAAATACAAAAAGACAAAAACTACGATAGAATAGTAATAAGTGAAGACTTAGAAGCATTTACACACACACAATATGACCAAATTGACAAATTTATATTTGAAAAACTAGACAGCATAAGTGATGAGGCTTCAAACGTAAGAGGAAACGATATTCCAATAATATTAATATGCTCTGATAGAAGAACAAAGTCAGAAGAAATGCTAGTAAAAATATTTGGAATAGGTGTATATAATGCAATAATAGGAACAGATAGAAGCGTTGATGAAGTATGTAAACTAATAAACAGACCACGTCTAAAAAAAGAAGCAAAAGCATATTACAAAATAGATTCTGAAAACGTAAGCTATCAAAGTGAAAGTGAAAACGATGTTAGCGAAATGGAAATACAAAACATTTTAGCACACTATAAAAGACTAGGAAGAAATGAAGATAGATTTGTAGATAGCTTTGATAATATAGCGGCACAATACAATGATACACAATTGAGAATTATCAGCAAATTTTTACCATTAAACGTAAGAGCGGTATTAGAAGAAAAATCACCAAAATACCAACAAGTAATGTCATTTAACAACAAAGTATCAAACAGTATAAGAAAGACAAAAGAAGATGAAAAACAAGGACCAAGTGAAAAACTTTTAATGTCACCAAGTAAACCTAGAATAAAACCAACATCAGTAGTAATACCATCAAATGTAGATATGAATAGTGCAACAAAGTTGGCTAGAAAGAAACCAGTAGATATACCAGAACCAGTGATAGAAGAAGTTGAAGATTTAGAATTAGAAGAATTAGAAAATTTGGAACCTGTAGCAGAAGAAGCAGTACCAGTAGAGCCAGTTAAAAAGAGAAGAGGAAGACCAAGAAAAAATCCTGAACCTCAAGAAACAGAAGAAGTAAAACCAAAAAGAGGAAGAGGAAGACCAAGAAAAAATCCTGAGCCAGAGCCAAAAGTAGAAGAATTAGAAGTTGAAGAGCCAATAGAAAACTTACTACCAATGGGTGAAGAAGACGAAGAAGATAACGATTTCATATTACCAGGATTTGAAGTAGAAGAACCAGAAAAAGAAGAAAAAGTAACAGGCTTCTTTGATGATGAAGAAGAAAATCAACAAGAAACAAATACAATAATACCAGGATTTGAAGAAGAACCAGAAGAACAAAACTACAATCCACAACCAATAAATACTGTAGTACAAGCACCAGTAAATCAAAACTATATACAAAAAGAAAGTATAGAAACAAAAGATTTAACATATTTATTATCATCAGGTAAAAAAATAGTTACATTTGTTGGGACAAGCAAAAATGGAACATCATTTATAGTAAATAATTTAGCAGAACTTTTATCTTCATCAGGAGTAAATGTAGCAATTTTAGACACAACAAGAAATAAAAATTCTTACTATATATATACTAACAACGAGGAAGAATTAAGAGGAATTGCAACACATAGTATATATGACTTAGCAAGAGGAACTGCAAATGGAATACAAGTAAATAAAAATCTAACAGTATATACATCAGTACCAAACGAAGATGAAGGTATAGAAAATGTCGACAAAATATTAGAAACATTATTACAAAATCATACTTTAATTCTAATAGATACAGACTTTGAAACACCAACTAGATATTTTAAACAATCACAAGAAACATATTTAGTACAGACACTAGATATACTAACAATACAACCACTAACAGCTTTTTTAAGAAATTTAAAAGCAAAAGATGTATTAGACGAAAAGAAACTAAGAATTATTTTAAATAAAACAGTAAAAATAAAAGGAATATCAGACAAAACAATAATAGGTGGAATGGCATATTATAATGACCCAGCAATGTCTTTTATGACAGAGCTATTTGATAGGACATTAATAAAATATATATCTATTCCTTTTGAAGAAGAAACTTATACAAAATATCTAGAAAATATAATCGAATGTACTATATCATTAAAAGGATATTCTAAAGTATTTATGCAAACATTAAGAGACCTATCGAATATGGTATATCCGTTAACAAATACATATACACCACCAGCAGTAGGCGGAGCTAAAGGAAGAAGTACTTTTACACCAAATATGAATAATACATTAAATCAAATGAAAAATAATTATTAAAATTCACTGAAAGGGGAAAAATAAGTGATAATACTAGTAGTCGCAATATTAATAATTGCCATATTAGGATTAATATTCTATAATGTGACAATACATAAAAAAATACAAAAATTTAAGAATATAGATCAAAAAATAAGAAACTTAAATGTTGTTCAAGATTTTATAAATGCAATTGGAGAAACATCAACTGTAGAAAATAAAATAAAGAAAATAAATGATATTCTAATAGAAAGATATGAAATCAAATATTCAACAATAGTTGTATTTGACGGTGCAGAATATCAAGTAAAAACATCCAATGTAGACCCAAAACACTGGGATTCTTTAAAAAATCTACATAAGGTAGATATGTTTAAAGACAGTATAGAAGCAGCAGTTCCAAAATCAGTAACAGTAAACAGCGAAAATGAAAGACTTCCATATCAACAAATGGAATTTGGAAGAGCAAAATCAGCTATATTTTTCCCACTATATATAGATAATGTTTATATAGGATACTGGATAATAGAAAGTGGAACACCGCATGATTTTGATAATATAGACATAACAGTATTAGAAATTATAAAAGAGAATATTGTTGCAGTATTAAAAACAGTAGTGCATCAAAAAACACTAGAATCAATAGTAAGAGAAGACCAATTTACTGGACTAAATTCAGAAGCATATTTATATGGTGAAGGTAAAAAGATAATAGAACAATATACAATATCTACAATGTGTATGTTCAAAATAATTAATATACAACAAATAAATAAACAATATTCTAGAGACTTAGGAAATAAAGTTATTACAGAAATAAGTAAATACATAAAAGATAATTTATCAGAAGAATATGTATTTGTTAGATATATGGGACCAAAATTTGTAATTGCATTTTCAGGAGTAGATGCAACAGGAGTTGCAGATTTCTTAAATGAAATAAAAGAAAAAATAGAATCAACACCAATAAAACTAGAAGAAGAACCACAAGTATATGAAAAAGCAAGTAAAAAATTAACAAAGAAAAAAATAGAACAAGTTGCAACACCAAGACTA
The DNA here is from genome assembly GCA_947648905.1 of uncultured Clostridium sp. Lineage (GTDB taxonomy): Bacteria > Bacillota > Clostridia > TANB77 > CAG-508 > CAG-269. The sequence goes on from CANSPP010000005.1 coordinate 102,071, forward strand.
AACTTTGTAATATCTTCATATTACAAAGGAACAGGAATAGAAAAAGTATTGAAAAAATTAGAAGAATACTTAGATAGCGCTGACGTAAAAGAAAGCGATATAACAAATATATAAAAAATAAAAAGGAGGATTATAACTATGGAATTTGACAAAACAATGCACTTTGAAGTGGAAAGAGAAGAAAATACAAAATGCAAAGAAATACTAAAAGAGGTATATGAAGCATTAGTAGAAAAAGGATATAATCCAATAAATCAAATTGTTGGCTATATACTATCAGGAGATCCAACATACATTACAAGCCATAATGACGCAAGAAACAAAATAAGAGCAATAGAAAGAGACGAATTACTTGAAAAAATGGTAAAAAATTATATAGGACTAGAAAATTAGGATATGAGAATATTAGGAATAGACTATGGAGAAGCAAGAGTTGGAATAGCCGTAACAGATTTATTGGGAATAACAGCACAGGGACTAGAAACAATACAAAGAAATGGCTCAGATAAAGTAATACTAAGAAGACTAGACGAAATATTTGAAAAATATGAAGTAGACACAATAGTAGTTGGAATGCCACTTAATATGAATGGAACAATGTCAGAAAGAGCCAAAATAACAGAACAATTTGTACACAAATTAAAATGTAAATATAACAAAATGAAGATAGAAACAATAGACGAAAGGCTAACAACAGTTGAAGCCCATAAAACAATGAACTTTTTAGATGTAAACAAGAATAAAAAGAAAAATATAGTAGATACTATATCTGCAGTATATATTTTAGAAACTTATTTAAATAAAACAAAAAATATGAAATAATATATTGCAAAAAAAATAAAATTACGATATTATATTTAAAAAATATATAAATTTGAAAGGAGAAAAAAGATGGAAGAGAATTACGAGGGAGAAGAATTAGACAACATAGTACAATTATATGATGAAGAAGGAAATGAAGTAAACTTTGAATTCTTAGACTTAGTAGAACTAGATGATGAACAATACGTAGTACTATTACCAATAACAGAAGAAGGCGAAGAAGAAGAAGGAGAAGTAGTAATACTAAAACTAGAAGACAGCGAAGAAGACGAAGAAAAAGAATCATATGTAAGCATTGAAGATGAAGAAATATTAAACAAAGTATTTGAAATATTCAAAGAAAAATTTAAAGATGACTTTGACTTTGTAGACTAATATAAAATAAAAAAACAAAAAGGTGAAGGAAAGAATAAAAATTTTTTACTTCACCTTTACAAATAGAAAGGGGAAAAACAAATGAAAAACTTTTCAACATGGATGTTAGTAATGTTTATGATAATGTTCTGGGTATTTAGAATAATAGTAGCCTTAGGAGGAGAATTACATTGGAATTTAGGTGGAATTACACCGCTTAATTCAACTTTTGAAATAATATTGCTATTTGTAGCATTATTAAGCTTAGTATTAGTAATAAAAAGAAAAATAGCAGGTGGATTAATATACTTATTAGGATATGGGATGTATTTTGGTGTAGACGTAATGAACAATATACAAGTAATAATATCTGCAGTTGAAGGAAATGTCGATATAAATGCATATGTAAATCTATTTATATCATTATTAGGAATAATTTTAGCAGTTGCAGTTATGTTAGATTTACTTATGGATAAAAGTAGAAAAAATAATCCAAAGGACAAAAAGACAGATTGGTTCTATACTAACGAACAATACGATAGACAGCTTGATGAAAGAGCCGATAAAAATAATTATAGAACTTTATAGTTGTATTAAAAGAAGCTAATTTTTTAAGTTGGCTTCTTTTTTAGGCTAATATGGCTCTAATTATTGAAATATGTTGTTTTTTGTATTATAATATTTAAGTGATTAATTGTACGAAAACATTGTATGGTTCAAAAAAGGAGAAGAATAAATTAATGGATAAAAAAGAATAAACAATATCAAAAACGAATATCAACTGGTAAGTGGGGATTTAAGAAAACACTTACTAAAAGCCTTAAAAATAAGTATTTGTTTAAAATGAATTTTTGCATATTTAAGAAAAAACTAAGTTAATGTTAATTAGAATTGATTAATTGGAAGGGAGTAAAATGTCAGATAATAAAAATATAGATATTACAAATGAAAATAGTGAATTATTAAATATTGAAGAAATTTATAATGATATTAGGACAAAGATAATTAATGCTCGTGGTAAAATGTTAAAACATATAGATACAACTATGACTGAAGTATATTGGTATGTTGGAAAAATAACTTATGAATTATCAGAAAATACTACTAAAGCAACTTATGGTAAAAAGATAATAGAAACATTATCTTCAAAATTAACAAATGAGTTTGGAAGTGGATTTTCGCCAGTAAGTATCAGAAGAATGAGAAGATTTTATGAAATGTATCCAATATGGTCGACAGTGTCGACTGAATTAAGCTGGGCACATTTTCAAGAATTAATTAGAATAGATAGAAAAGAAGAAAGAGATTTTTATGAAATGGAATCAATAGAATCTAATTGGGGATGTCGTGAGCTTCGTAGACAAATCAATACAAAGTTATATGATAGATATTTAATATCACCTAATAAAAGTGAAATTATGGAAAATTCTAAAAAAGGTTTAATAGAAAGACAACCAGAGGAATTACTAAAAACTCCATATATATTTGAATTTGCAGGTTTAAAAGAAAATAGAAATTACTTAGAAACGGATTTAGAAAAAGCTTTATTAACCCATTTAACGGAGTTTTTATTAGAACTAGGAAGAGGTTTTTCATTTGTAGCAAATCAACAAAGGATAAAGATAGGTTCAGAATATTATTATCCAGATTTAATATTTTATAATAGATTAGCAAAATGTTTTGTAATTATTGATTTGAAGATTGGTAAATTAACACACCAAGACATAGGTCAAATGCAAATGTATGTGAATTATTATAAAAGAACACAAATGATTGAAGGTGAAAATGAGCCAATTGGAATATTATTATGTGCAGATAAAGATGATGCTGTTGTAGAAATGACATTAGGAGATGATGTAAGAAATGTATATGCATCAAAATATTTAACATATTTGCCCTCTAAAGAAGAACTAATAAAAATTATTAAAGATGAAAAAGAATTATTAGAATTTAATCAAGAACAAGAAATAGAATAGATTTATATTAGAACTGAGGAGATAAAATATGACTACTGATATTACAATAATAAGTGATGAGGATGGATTTATATTGTTACAATGTCATTTTTGTGGAGAATATTTTAAGTTATTAGCATCAGATATAAAAAATGAAAGCAATATAAATATATGGTGTCCGTATTGTGGACTTAATAGTAGGCAATATGCAACAGAAGAGATAATAGAAACAGGAATGAAAATTGCCAAAAATGAAATAAATGAATTGATATATAATACTTTTAAAGATTTAGAAAAACAAACAAAAAATAATAAAATTTTAAAAGTAAAATGTAATAATAAAGTACAAAAAGAAGAAATTTCTGCAATAAAGGTAAAAATAGAAAATCTTGAGAAAAAAAGTTATAAGTGCTGTAATACAATTGCTAAAATAAAACCTATTTCAGTAATGTGTGGTAGCTATTGTCCAAAATGTGGAGGTATGAATTATGAGTAGTAGTATTAATAAAAAAGAATTAAAAAATGAAAGTAGAAATTTTAGAACTATTGCTAATAGAGTATTAACAAGTGAGTATGATACTTTTGATAATAATTTAAAGAGGTTAGTATATCATATTGATAATAATTATATTGTTAAAATGTTTATTGATTCTTGTAGTAATGAAGAGTATAATTTTGAAATAGCATCTGATGTTAAACAGGTATCAGAAGGATATGGACAATATGTATTTGATAGTTTTATAGAAGAGGACAAAGAAGTTTTATATACATATCAAATACTAAAATATATTACAGATAATAATATATCATTTAGAAGTTATACATATCCATATTCATCTTCAAATAAGTATAATGATAAAATAAAAGGATTTAATGACAAATTTATTTTGCCATTTATTAATGAAATAGATGGAAATTTTGAAAGGATTGGTGTTGAAATGGGATTAGATGAAGATACAAAATATTATATTAATAATATGAGTGGCGGACAAGTTAATATATCAGCAGATAATTCAATTTTGAATGCTGTACAGAATAACTATGATAATGTAGATAAGTTAGTTAATAATATTAAAAGTAAAATAGATAGTATTAAAGATAATGATATAAAAAATGAAATTATAGACAATGCTGAAGGAATACAAGAAGAAATAAAAAAGGAAAATATAAAGAAAGGAAGAATTAAATCTTTTATTAATACTTTACAGTCTTTATTGCCTAAAATTGCTACTACAATAGAAGTAAGTGCGGCAATAACAGAATTAATTACATTTGCACAAAATGTTATAAAATAGTGATAGATTATAGATTGTTTAAAGAAGAAATTAAAAAAGAAGGTGAAAAGAATGGAAAAAAAGATAAAGAAAATAGTAATGATAAAGATGTGTTTTATAAAGTCTCCATTTCGTGGTAAAGCCTGATTTTTGGAAAACTCTTAAAAAAGCCTTAAAACTAAGCATTTTTTCAAAAAGAGTTTTGGCATATTTTAATAAAAAATATAATTAATAGGAGTTATATGTGAATATATCTAATTTTATTGAAACACAATATAGAGAATTAAATGAGAAATTAAATTATGAATTTATAGATTTATATGAATCTTTTGACAATATAAAAGTGAAAGAAATTTTATCAACGTTACACTCAATATTAGTAGAAAAATATAAGCTAATGAATAGTAGATTACCAACAAATGAGAATACTAATCATTATTGGGCTGAAGATAGTAGAACATTATTAGATGCTATTAGTATGATAAAAAGTTTAAAACAAGTATTAAAAAATACGATGTATGCTTTTGAAGTAGATGAATATTATGGAGAAATATTAAAAAAATCAGAGGGATTTTTAGAAACATATGGTGGAAGTGAAATTCCTATGCATATGGATAAAATTGAATTGTATTATACTATTCCAATATTTAGACATTCTAATTCAATAAAAATTAGTAATAAATTAGAAGATAATTATTTTGAAATGAAGTTAATTGGAGCTGGATCATATGCTCAAGTGTTCAAATATAAGGATACATTTTATGATAAAATGTTTGCATTAAAGAGAGCAAAAAAAGATTTAACAGGCAAAGAATTATCTAGATTTAAGCTTGAATTTGATATGATGAAAAATTTAAAATCACCATATATTGTAGAAGTATTTAAATATGATGAGAAGAAAAATGAATATATAATGGAATATATGGATTATACATTAGATGATTATATAAACAAAAATAATAATTGCTTAACAAAAATACAAAGAATAAATATTATTAATCAATTATTAAAAGGTTTTTCATATATTCACTCTAAAGGATATTTACATAGAGATATTAGTCCTAAAAATATATTAATAAAAGAATATGAAGATGTTTTAGTAATTAAAGTGGCAGATTTTGGATTAGTAAAAATTCCAGATAGTAATTTAACAACTATAAATACAGAGTTTAAAGGTTATTTTAATGATCCACAATTAATGACAGATGGATTTAATACATATAATATGGAACATGAAACATATGCATTAACAAGATTAATATATTTTGTATTAACAGGAAAGACAAATGTTTCTAAAAATGAAAATATTAATTTAAGAAGTTTTATCCAAAAAGGTATATCTGTAGATAAAAAATTGAGATTTAAAAATGTTGAAGAAATTATAGCAGAATTGAAAAGAATTAAATTATAACATAAAATGAAAGGAGAAAATGTTATAGATAATAAATTAGAAACGATATCAAATTTATTTGAAGATAAAGAAATAAGAAGTGTATGGGATAGTGAAAAAGAAGAATATTTTTTTAGCGTTGTTGATGTAATTAGTGCATTAACAGATAGTAAAGAGCCTAGAAAATATTGGTCTGTATTAAAAAATAGATTAAAAAAAGAAGGCAGTGAAGTGACTACATTTTGTAGTCAGTTGAAAATGTTGGCACCAGATGGGAAAATGAGATTGAGAGATGTATTGGATACAAAAGGGATTTTAAGGCTTATAGAATCTGTTCCTAGTCCAAAGGCAGAACCGTTTAAACTTTGGCTTGCTAATTTAGGAAGTGAAAGAATAGATGAAGTATTTGATCCAGAAATAGCAGTTAATAGAGCAGTAGAATATTATCGTAGCAAAGGATATACAGATGCCTGGATAAAGGCAAGATTAACAGGTATTGTAGATAGATTTAAACTGACAGATGTTTGGAAAGAGGGCGGAATTACAAAGCCAATGGAATATGCAATGTTAACAAATGAAATATATAAAGGTTGGTCTGGAATGAAAGCGAGTGAATACAAAAAGCTTAAAAGCATTAGGAAGGAATCGTTAAGAGACAATATGACAGATATAGAAGTAGCACTTACTAATATTGGAGAAATAGCAACTAGAGATATTGCAAGAGAAGAACGCCCTCAAGGATTAAAAGAAAATTTAAATGTAGCCAAAAGAGGTGGCGGAGTTGCTAAAGGAGCTAAAGATTTATATGAGAAAGAAACTAAAAAGTCTGCAATATCAAAAAGTAATAGTTTAGATTATAAATACATAGATAATGTAAAACAAATTGAAAGTAAAGAAGGTGAAAAATATGAATAACGAAAATGAAATGATGTCAAAAATGAATATAAACTGGTACCCAGGGCATATGGCGAAAACAAGAAGACAAATAGAAGCAGACCTAAAAATGATAGACATAGTAATAGAACTACTAGACGCAAGAATACCAAAAGCAAGTCAAAACCCAGACATAGCAAGAATAACAGCAGGAAAGAAAAAAATAATAGTCCTAAACAAATGTGACCTAGCAGACGAAAAAAAGAACAATCAATGGATAAGCTACTTCAAAAAACAAGGAATACCAGCAGTACTAACAGACTCAAACACAGGAAAAGGAATAGAAAACTGCATAAAAGAAATAGAAAAAATAATGGAAGAACAAATGCAAAAACAAGCACAAAAAGGAAGAATAGGCAGAAAAATAAGAGCAATGATACTAGGAATACCAAATGTAGGAAAATCATCATTCATAAATAGAATATCAAAAAGAACAACAGCAGGAGTAGGAAACAAGCCAGGAGTAACAAAACAAAAACAATGGATACGAATAAACGACAAAATAGAACTATTAGACACACCAGGAGTACTATGGCCAAAATTTGAAAGTGAAGATGTAGCACTAAAACTAGCATTCACAGGAACAATAAAAGAAAACATCCTACAAAGAACAGAGATAGCATATCAATTAGTAAAATTCCTATTAGAAAATTACCAAGAAAAATTAATAGAAAGATATGGATTAACTGAAAACTACATAAAAGAAACACTAAATCAAGAACAAGCAGAAAATATCAATATATATGAAATAATGCTAGAAATAGGAAGAAAAAGGGGTTGCATAATTTCTGGTGGAAACATAGACGAAGAAAAAACAGCAAGGATAATACTAGATGAATTTAAAAATGGAAAACTAGGAAAAATCACACTAGAGTGATGTTTTTGGGGACGGAGCAAAAAATATTACTAATAAAAAATTAAAGATGTGTCCCAAATTGGACAAAATGTCCAAAAAGGAAACGTCCCCAATTGGACAGAAAGGAGACTTAAAATTGATGAAATTTATAAACCTAGAAAAGAGTGAGACTGAAGTTAATATGATGTCTCCACTTACATGGGCATATGTCGGAGATTGCGTATATGAACTATTTATTAGAACAGAACTTATAAATAGAACAAACTTAAAACCGCACAAATTACATATAGAATCTATTAAATATGTAAAAGCACAAGCACAGGCAGAGTTCTTGCAAAGTATTATGGAAGATTTAACAGAAGAGGAAAAAGACATAATTAGACGTGGAAGAAATGCAGAGAATCACCATTTGCCAAAGAATTGTGATGTAAAAGACTATATGTATGCTACTGCATTTGAAGCTTTAATAGGTTATTTATATTTGAATGGAAGAGAAGATAGGTTAAAAGAAATTTTTGACAAAATATTTAATTGATTTGATTAATTTGTCTTGACGTATAGATAAAAAAATGATATAAATAAAAGTGCCGAAATAATTAGGCACTTTAAATTTATATGGCCCGTTGGTCAAGCGGCTAAGACGCCACCCTCTCAAGGTGGAATCATGGGTTCGATTCCCGTACGGGTCACCAAAAAAAGTAAGATAAAGAGTTGATATCTCAGCACTTTATCTTATTTTTTTATTTATATTAGTTTATATGAAAATATAACACATCTATTGTATTAACTGTTGACGTAATTCCTTTTCGGACGATAAAATAATTAAAACGGAAGAGAAGGAGAGATAAAAAAATGCAAAATAAAGTAAAGGGAATTACGCTAATATCACTAGTAATAACAATAATTGTATTATTAATACTAGCAGGAGTAACAATAGCAACACTAACAGGAGATAATTGGATAATAGGAAAAGCAGGAGAAGCAAAATTCAAGACAGAACTAGCAGCAGTGGCAGAAGAATATGATTTATATGTAATAGAAAGAACCTCAAAAGATAGAAACTTTGAGGAAGGAGCATTGTATGCAGGTAAGAACGCATTAATATATGACTCGGTACAAGAAGAAGGAAACATATATACAGTGTTAAAAAATTCAGATAAAAAATACGTAGATAATTTTGAAGTTATTAGAGGAGAATTATTTTATTTTGCTCAAAATGAACAAGAGAAAAAATGGGCACAAGAGATAGGAATAAAAGTAAGTCCATATATAATAATAGATGGAGAATTAATGTCATCTGAAAAAAATTTAGATTTAATGGACGAAGTAACAGGAACAATAGTAATTCCACAAAATGTAACGAAAATTGGAAACGGAGCATTTAGAGATGTAACAGGTTTAAGAAGTATAGTAATTCCAGGTACAGTAAAAGAAATAGGAGAATATGCTTTTTCAGGGAATCCAACTTTAGAAAATGTAGTAATAGAAGAAGGAGTTGAGAAAATAGGAGCATTTGCATTTCAAGCGTGTACAGCATTAAAATCAATAAAAATAGCAGATAGTGTATCGGAAATAGGTAGCACATGCTTTGGCAATTGTACAGCACTAGCAGAAATTAATTTTCCAAAAGCATTAAAGACAATACCATATAGAATGTTAAGTAATTGTACTTCATTAACAGAGATAGAAATACCAGAGGGAATAGAAAGAATAGATACCTTTGCTTTTGAGGTCTGCAGTAATTTAACCAGAGTAAAGATACCATCAACGGTAACAAGTATATCAGGTAGTGCATTTCAATTTACAGGTAAATTAACTAATATAGAGATATCAGAAGCTAATAATACCTATACTTTTTCGAATAGTTCATTAATGTCTAAGGATGGTAAGAAATTATATTATGTTATATCAAATACAGCAGAAATAAATATACCAGAAACAGTAGAGAGCATTGAATATGGTGCTTTATCTTCCTATTCACAAAAAGCAATGTTGAATATTTCCAAAAATGTAAAAACTATTAATACAATTTTTAGTAGCAATATAACTGAAATAAATGTTGTAAACGATAACTTATATTTTAAAAGTGATAATGGAAACTTATATAATAAAGATATGACAATGCTTATTAAATATACACAAAGTCAAGACTCATTTGTAATGCCTGATACAGTAACAACCATAAGAGCGTATGCATTTGCTTATAGGGCAAATATATTTCAAATTAAATTATCTGCAAATTTAGAAAGAATAGAAAGCTTTGCTTTTGCTGGAGCTAGAATTACACAATTATATTTAGGAGAAAAAGTAAATTATTTATCGACATCGTCATTTGAAAATGTTAATGTGACAATATCAGAAGATAATCCAAATTTTAAAACTGAAGATGGAACAATAATTCTAAGCAAAGATGGAAAAAAGATAGTAGCTATATCCAAAAATTTAACAACATATGATATACCAAGTTCAGTTGAAACAATAGGTTCGATGGCATTTTATAGTAAGACCAATTTAAAAGAAATAACTTTACCTAAAAATATAAAAAATATTGAAAACAGTGCATTTGATTATTCAATAAATTTACAAAAGGTGACAATTCAATCAAATATAGAAAATATTGCAGCAAATGCATTTTCTAGGTGTAATAGCTTAAAAGAAATAATAATAGATAAGAAAGAAGGAGAAATATCAGGAGCACCTTGGGGATGCCCATATGGATTAAGAGCAGTATTTTGGAAAAAATAATTTAATAGCTTAGAGTACTAAACTCTAAGCTATTTTTATATATAAAAACAAGGTATCATCTATTGACATAATGCACATAAAAACATAAAATTTAAGCAACTATCGTATTGACTAATTACATAATTATGTGTAAAATGAAAATAGTATTGTAAATTATAACAAAAGAGAGGATAAAAACAAAAGAAGGAGTTTTGAAAAATGAAACAAAATAAATCAAAAGGTATTACATTGATATCACTAGTAATCACAATAATTGTATTATTAATACTAGCGGGTGTGACAATAGCAATGTTAACAGGAGATAATGGAATAATAGGAAAAGCAGGAGAAGCAAAGTTCAAAACAGAGTTGTCAGCAGTAGCAGAAGAATACGATTTATATGTAATAGAAAGAACTTCAAAAGATAGAAACTTTGAAGAAGGTGCACTATATGCCGGAAAAAATGCACTGATTTATGATTCTATAACGGAAGAAGGAAATATATATACAGTATTAAAAAATTCAGATAAGAAATATGTAGACAATTTTGAGGTAATAAAAGGAGAATTATTTTATTTTACTCAAAATGAACAAGAGAAAAAATGGGCACAAGAGATAGGAATAAAAGTAAGCCCATATATAATAATAGATGGGGAATTAATGTCGTCTAATACAAATTTAGATTTAATGGACAAAGTAACAGGAACAATAGTAATTCCACAAAATGTAACGAAAATTGGAAACGGAGCATTTAGAGATGTAACAGGTTTAAGAAGTATAGTAATTCCAGGTACAGTAAAAGAAATAGGAGAATATGCTTTTTCAGGGAATCCAACTTTAGAAAATGTAGTAATAGAAGAAGGAGTTGAGAAAATAGGAGCATTTGCATTTCAAGCGTGTACAGCATTAAAATCAATAAAAATAGCAGATAGTGTATCGGAAATAGGTAGCACATGCTTTGGCAATTGTACAGCACTAGCAGAAATTAATTTTCCAAAAGCATTAAAGACAATACCATATAGAATGTTAAGTAATTGTACTTCATTAACAGAGATAGAAATACCAGAGGGAATAGAAAGAATAGATACCTTTGCTTTTGAGGTCTGCAGTAATTTAACCAGAGTAAAGATACCATCAACGGTAACAAGTATATCAGGTAGTGCATTTCAATTTACAGGTAAATTAACTAATATAGAGATATCAGAAGCTAATAATACCTATACTTTTTCGAATAGTTCATTAATGTCTAAGGATGGTAAGAAATTATATTATGTTATATCAAATACAGCAGAAATAAATATACCAGAAACAGTAGAGCGCATTGAATGGGGTGCCTTATCTGCATATTCACAAAAAGCGGTGTTGAATATTTCAAAAAATGTCAAAACTATTGATACTGTTTTTGAAACTAATACTATAACTCAAATAAATGTAGTAGAAGAAAATCAATATTTTAAAAGTTTAGATGGAAACTTATATACTAAAGATATGACAACTCTTATTAGATATACGCAAAATGAAAGTTCATTTACAATTCCAGATACAGTAAAAATAATAAAAAACAATGCAATGTGTGCTCAAAATAATTTATCACAACTAATATTACCTGAAAATTTGGAAAGTATAGGAACTTTTATAATAAATTATACTAAGATAACACAGTTGGATTTAGGAGAAAATGTAAACAATTTAAATTCTGCGTCGTTCAGTGGTAGAAATGTTAATTTAACAATATCAAAAAACAATCCAAATTTTAAAACAGAAGATGGAACAATAATTCTAAGCAAAGATGGAAAAAAATTATTAGCTGTATCTAAAGATTTAACAACATATGAGATACCAAGTTCAGTTGAAAATATAGGCCCAAGTGCATTTTACTCTAAAAATAATTTAAAAGAAATAAATTTACCTGCAAATATAAAAAATATTGAAAGCGGTGCATTCGATTATTCAATAAATTTTCAAAAGGTGACAATACAGTCAAATATAGAAAATATTGCAACAGATGCGTTTTCTAGATGTAATAGCTTAAAAGAAATAATTATAGATAAAAAAGAAGGAGAAATATCAGGAGCTCCTTGGGGATGCCCATATGGACTAAGAGCAGTATTTTGGAAAAAATAATGGACTGAACCTAAGATTTAGAACAAAATAATTATGCGACTTGTCCTATGGAGTGAGTTCTATATTGAATAGAACTCATTCCATCTAATATTTGTCTTAAAAATCAGGTGTAGTACACAAAGGTCAAAAAATGTCGAATTTTGCGACGAGTTTTTGGATAAATTTCTGTAAAATCATTGAAAAAGTTCGAAAAATTTGTTACTATATGTGCTGTAATAATATTGCTACTTATGTTGCAATAGAATTCTAATTAGAATAGAGCATTATAATTTATAACTTATAAAATTTTAAAATTTAAATTTAATCAAATAAATTAAAATCAATTTTTAGAAAATTAAAATCTAAAATCAAAAAAGTTTTGAAATAAGTTATTTTTAAACTAAATAATCAAAACTAAATCGAAATTAAAACCCAAATAATCAACAAAATTTAAATATGTGTACACAAACTTGAAAAATGAAATAGCAATAAAAGCAGCAACAACATTACTAATAAATAAAAATTTACACCAAAGTATTGCTAAGCGCAAAAATATGGTGTATAATATGAAAGGAATGAAGCTTATTGAACAAAAATAAAGAAACAATAAAAAAATTACCACTAACAAGTGACATAGTATTTAAAAGAGCATTTTCAAGAGAAGGAAGCGAAGACATATTAAAAGCATTACTAGAAGCCATACTAGATAAACCAATACAAGAAGTAGTAGTCAAAAACCCAGAACTACCAAGAAATTTATATGACAGCAAAGCAGGAGTATTAGATGTAAAAGTAGGAATAGACAAAAACATTATATGTGATATCGAGATGCAAGTACAGGACTTAAAAAACATAGACAAAAGAAGTACATATTATATGGCAACTTTGGAGACAGATGAAATAAAAAAGGGTGAAGACTACAGAGAGATAAAAAACGTTATAGTAATAAATTTATTAAACTTTGAATTTTATAAAAGAAATAGCTATCATAATATAGCACATATGAAATTTGAAAAAACAAAAGAAAATGAATATGTGGATATGGGATATACAGAAGAGGAAGAAATAGCAACAAGCGACTTGGAAATGCACTTTATAGAAATACCAAAATTTGAAAAGAAAAATCCAGAAGCTAAAACCAAGCTAGAGCAATGGCTGTGGTTATTAGCAGGAAGGGAGGATAAGTTAGAAATGGCTAAGAAAGAGAATAAAGAAATAAAGAAAGCTATGGACATAATAAACGAAATGAGTATGGACGAAAAAGAGTGGGAGCTATATATGTCAAGACATAGAGCAATCTTAGACTACAATACAGGTATGAGAGATGCAAGAGAAGAGGGTATAAAAGAAGGCATAGAAGAGGGAGCGAAGATAGAAAAACTAGAAATAGCAAAAAATATGCTAAAAGAAGGAGTAGATAAAAAAATAATAGAAAGAGTTACAGGATTAACAAAAGAAGAAATTGAAAAGTTAAATATAAATAAATAAGAGAAAAAATTATTCTAGAAAATGTAAATTCTAGGATAATTTTTTTGTTATCTTTAAAACTATTGCTTAGCATAAAGTAAAAAGATTTGCCAAAGTGTAATAAAAAATATTGCACTTAATGTATCAGTTGTTGACGTAATTCCTTTGTGAACGATAAAATAATACTAGAAAAAAACAAAGGAGAAATAAAAAATGCGAGATAAGAAAATAAAAGGAATAACATTAATAGCACTAGTAATAACAATAATTGTATTATTAATACTAGCAGGAGTAACAATAGCAACACTAACAGGAGATAATTGGATAATAGGAAAAGCAGGAGAAGCAAAATTCAAGACAGAACTAGCAGCAGTGGCAGAAGAATATGATTTATATGTAATAGAAAGAACCTCAAAAGATAGAAACTTTG
>CANSPP010000006.1 GCA_947648905.1 uncultured Clostridium sp.
TACCGCTTCGGTTTATTCTCTAAAGGATTTTATTGTTTACTTTTCAATGTACTTTTTCTGTTCCGATATGCGGAACGATTTTTATTATACATTAACTTTATTCCTTTGTCAACACTTTTTTTAATTTTTTTCAAAAAAATTTTTTAGTATTTTTTTCCTGCTTAAAAATCGCCCTATTTTAAGCCTTTTTTAGACAAAATATTTTTATTAAAAATATAAAAAAAAATCCAACTTATTATAAGTTGGATTTTTAAAACACTTAAATATATAACTATATATTAAGTCACAATTTTCATTATAACATATTTAACTAATCCTGTTTCATCATCATATTGTACTTCTACATTATATTTTTTTCTGTTATCCTTTTCAACAAAATCTTTTAATACTTTAACATATTCTTCATTATTATTATTTTTATCTATTTCAATTTTTAATTCTGTACCAGAAATTGCTTCAAAGCTGACTAAGTTTTCTTGAAATACCTCAATTGTTTTCAGCATTTCTTCATTGCTAAGTTCTCCAACTTTTAAAAATTGAAATTTAGAATTAAACCTATTCTTTTCAGCTTCAGTTATACCTGAACCTTCTAATCTACTTCTATCTTGTTTAATTCCCAAAGCTCTTTCAACCTCTTGTATATCTTCTATTTTAATTTCTTCCTTTATACTTTCTATCTTTTTATCTAGATTTTCTTTAACCTTATTCAAAATAGAATCTAATTCTTCTTGTTGTAATGCATCTAGTTGAATACTATTTTTCTCTATTAATGTAACTTGTTTTTCAAATTCTTGTACTTTTTTTATTTTTTGTGCTATCTTAGCTTCAATTTTATAATCTTTTATTTCATATGTTATAGTTGTATTTTTAGAAATATTATTTCCTGTTTCTTTTATAGTTTCTATATTTAATGTATATGGCTCTTTTTCTTTTTTGTTTTCTATATTAACAGCAAATTCATTTCCATCGTTCTTTATTATAATATTTTGAACCTCATCGTCCTTTTCTTTTCTACTAAATTCTATATATTTCCCATTATCTTGAAAAACATCCATGTCTATTTGATAATCAGGTGTTTGAATTGATGTTCTTACTGTTTGCTTAGCATTTTCATATATTACAATTTTTGTTTCTTCATTTCCAATATTATTTTTATTAATATCTTCAATATTTTTTTCTATATTAGCTATAAAAATATCTTTTAAGTTAATTGGCTCATCAAAAATTGTATTGATTTCATTTATATATTGTTGTAAATATTCAATTCTTTTTAGTATTATTTCATCTTCTTTTGCAGCTTCTAGCACTTTTACATATAAATTGTTTAGTTGTTCTTTTGTTAGTGTTAGTGTATATTCATTAACAAATACTGGTTTTTGGTTAATTGTTATTTTTTGATTTTTTTGTTTTGTAAATTTTCCTGTTCCAACATTATCGGTAATTACTTTTGTATATTTACTTTTTAATAATTCCGTTTCCTCTTTATTAAATTTTACACCATTTAAAATATTAAAATCTTTTTCTAGTAAATCTGGTATTTTTTCTATTTGTTCATCAGTCATTTCTGTCTTTTTTAAAAATTCTTTTATATTATTGTGTTCTACTAATAAATATTGGCTAAATAAATCTGAAAATTTTATTCCATAATTACTTTTATCTTGAATATATTCTATATTCATTATTTGTTCTTCATTATTTAACAGTTTTATATTGTTGTAATTATACTCGTTTTCTTTATCATTTTGACTGTCGATTGCTATCTTCAAATTATTTATCGCATTGCTTGTGTTTTCAGATGTAGTTCCCAAATTTTCAATATAATTTACTTTGATTTCTGTGTTTTTTTCACATTTATTATTAATTACTTCTTGGTTTTCAAAGGTTTCAATAACTGTTTCTAGATTTTCAGCATTTTTGCCTAAATATTTCAAAAATAGAGTTTTATCTGATTTAAACATATCAGTCATTAGATACAATACAACAAATGCAGCAATTATAAGCACTAATATTATTACCATTAAAGCAATTATCATTTTCTTTTTTCCTTTTTTGGTCATCATATGTTTTCCTCCATTTATTTCAATCTTTGTTTTACTGCTTCATATACTACGATTCCTGTTGATACAGAAGCATTTAAAGATGTTACTTTTCCTTGCATTGGTATCTTTACTAAAAAGTCACAATTTTTTCTAACTTTTTCGCTCATTCCATTTCCTTCGTTTCCTATTACAATTCCTAGTGCTCCTGTTAAATCTTGGTTATAATAGTAAGTATCTGTTCTTATATCTGTACCACAAATCCATAGTCCAGCTTTTTTCAATTTGTCTATTGCGTCAGTTATATTAGTTACTCTTGCTACTTTCATATGTTCTACTGCACCTGCAGATACTTTATTTACTGTACTGTTTACTGTTGCCGCTCTTCTTTTTGGTATTATCACTCCATGTACTCCTGCCGTTTCAGCTGTTCTAATAATTGAACCCAAATTGTGTGGGTCTTCAATTCCATCTAATATTAATACAAATGGTTCTTCGTTTCTTGCTTTTGCTTCGTCTAATATATCTTCAATTTCACAATATTCAAAAGGTGGCACTATCGCAATAACGCCTTGATAGTTTGGTGTACTTGCCATTTCTTCCATTTGTCTTTTATCTTTTTCTACTATTATTACTCTTTTTTCCTTTGCGACTGCAATTATTTTGTTTATTGAGCCATGTCTTTCACCTTTTGTAATAAAAATTTTATTGATATCTTTTCCGCTTTCTAGTAATTCAAGCACTGAATTTCTTCCTTCTACTTGGTCATCAAAATTTCTTTCTTGTTTCATACTTTTCTCCTTATTCGTCGTCTAATTTTAGTACTGATAAAAATGCTTCTTGTGGGATTTCTACATTTCCTATCTCACGCATTTTCTTTTTACCACGTTTTTGTTTTTCTAATAACTTTTTCTTTCTTGTTATGTCTCCACCATAGCATTTTGCTAGTACGTCTTTTCTCATTGCTGATATTGTTTCTCTTGCTATTATTTGTCCACCTATTGCTGCTTGTAATGGTATTTTGAATAGTTTTCTTGGTATTACTGTTTTTAGTTTTTCTACCATTTTCTTTCCTCTGTCATATGCACTGTCTTTGTGTACTATAAAGCTTAATGCGTCTACTGGTTCTCCATTTATATGTATATCTAGTTTTACCAAGTTTGATTTTTTGTATTCTTTGAATTCGTAGTCTAGTGAGGCATATCCTTTTGTTTTTGATTTTAGGTTGTCAAAAAAGTCATATATTATTTCATTTAGTGGCATTTCGTATATTAGCGTTACTCTGTTTTCGTCTAAATATTTCATATCGATATATATTCCACGTCTTCTTTGACATAGTTCCATTATGTTTCCTACGTATTCTTTTGGTGTTAAGATGTTTGCTGTTACAAATGGTTCTTCTATATATGATATTTCTTGTTGTTTTGGTAGGTCTTCTGGGTTATACAATTCGATTACTTGTCCATCTGTTTTGTGCACTTTGTATATAACTGATGGTGCTGTTGTGATTAGTCCTAAGTCAAATTCTCTGTCTAATCTTTCTTCTATTATTTCTAAGTGTAGTAGTCCTAAAAATCCGCATCTAAATCCAAATCCTAATGCAACTGAAGATTCTGCTTCGAATTCTAGTGCTGCATCATTTAGTTTCAATTTTTCTAATGCTTCTTTTAAATCTTCATATTGACTTCCGTCTATTGGATATAGTCCACAATATACCATTGGTGTCACTTTTTTATATCCTTTTAGCGGTTGCTCTGCTGGGTTGTTTTTTAGTGTGATTGTGTCTCCTACGTGTATGTCTGATAGATTTTTTACACTTGCTGCTATATATCCAACTTCTCCTGCTTTTATTTCGTTTGCTGGCATATAGTTTCCTGGCAAGAAGTAACCTACTTCTGCTACTGTATAATTTCTTCCTGTTGCCATCAATGTAATTTCGTCTCCTACTTTTACAGTTCCGTCCATTACTCTTACATATGCTACTGCTCCTTTGTAGTTATCATAGTATGAGTCAAAAATCAGACATTTAGATTTTGCGTTTTCATCTCCTTGTGGTGCTGGTAAATCTGTTACTATTCTTTCTAGTACTTCTTCTACATTTAGTCCTGATTTTGCTGATATACAAGGTGCATCTTCTGCTGGTATTCCTATTATATCTTCTATTTCGTGTTTTACCTCATCTACTCTTGCATTTGGTAAGTCTATTTTATTTAAAACTGGTAATATTTCCAGGTTATTATCTATTGCAAGATATACATTTGCTAGTGTTTGCGCTTCTACTCCTTGGCTTGAATCTACTACTAATATTGCTCCATCACATGCAGCTAAGCTTCTTGATACTTCATAATTAAAGTCCACATGCCCTGGGGTGTCTATTAAATTCAATATGTATTCTTGTCCATCTTTTGCTTTGTATATCATTCTTACTGCTTGGGATTTTATTGTAATCCCTCTTTCTTTCTCTATATCCATATTGTCTAGTATTTGGCTTTCCATTTCTCTTTTTGATAATACGCCTGTCATTTCAATTAATCTATCTGCTAATGTTGATTTTCCATGGTCTATATGTGCTATTATACTAAAGTTTCTGATGTGTTCTTGTCTATTATTCATATTTCTTCACTTAACGCCTTTCTCTCAATTTTTGCCAAATTTATTTTAACATACTATTTTTAAAATCTCAATAGTTTTCTAGACCATTATATAAATTATATACTTGTGTATATCCCATTTTGCATAATTCTTTTTGGGCTTTTTTGCTTCTATGACCAGTTGAGCAATAGACTATTATTACTCTATCTTTATTCAATAGTTGTCTTTTAGCTCTAAGATATAGCTCATATTCTGGTATTGATATCGCATTTTCGATATGCCCTTCATTATACTCTTGTGGGCTTCTTACATCTACTACTATCGCACCACTTGATTTCATCCTTTGCAATTCTTCTATATTAATATCATTCTTATTTATCGAACGATTTGAACATCTTAATGCATTTTTAAATTTTTTCCACATATCCACAGCCTCCTTTCGACATTTTCTTTTAAAATTCGCCTTATTCTAATTATATGAAAAATAATCTTTTTAGTTACTAATATTTCTAAATTATTTCACAAATATTTCAAGTTGTTTTGTTGATTTCAATAGGTTTCGACTTATTTTTACATTTTTCTATTTTTTTAGTTCAATTTTTCTTGTTTTTATTTCAATCTTGTTTCAAAATCATTACATTTTTTCATTATTTTTAGCATTATGTAATTTGTATTTTTTCATTTTTTGCGCTTTTTATTGTTGATAACTCATTGTGGAAACTGTGGATAACTTTGTGAATAACTTTAAATAGTCGTTTTGCGTTCATAAGTTGTTCACAGTTGTTTTTGTTTAAAATAATATTTTTTATGTTTATTTTATTTTTAATCAAATTATGTGCACCTAAATATTTTTAGAGACAGACTTAGAAAGCACTATTTGAATGTTTAATTGCATAAAAAAACTACCAAAGATTTAGATTTTTTAATCTTCAGCAGTTTAAGATGTTTATTTTAATTAATGACTATATAATTTCCCTTTAGCATCTATAAAAAATATATAAAATATTTTATTTATTAACTTTCCAATAATCCTTCCTTTAGTAGGATTATTATTAGGATATAATCTTAGTATTGTATACTTCCCATCAAATTCTCTGTGTCCGTCAAAAAAATTAGGATCTATTTGTTTTTTTATTTCTACTTTAACATTTTCAAACCCTTTTTCTTTTCCCCAATTGCTTACAATAATATATGGTTCTGATGATAATTCTTTTAATCTTTGGTATAATTGTATTTTATCTCTATCTTCAAAATCTTCTTCATAATTTATAAAAGAAAAATTAAATTTAAAATATTGCGGTTGAAAACAGTTGGTACATGGTTTTTCTATTTTTATTTTGCTACTTTTGATTCTTTTATTGTTTTTAGACATCTGTTACTATTTCATTTTCGAAATATGTTCTAATGTCATCTATGCTAATTACTTTTCTCCCTTGTGATACAGCGTTATCCCAAGGTCCATTTTTAACATGCGACATTTCTCTTAATTGCCAAGCAGTATAAATAGCAAAATTATCATATACCATATTTAATATTTCAGATATTTCTCTATTATTTTCTATATTTCTTATATTAGACTTAATATTTTCGTCTATTTCTATCGTTATATTGTTTCTTCCGTTTTCTTTAAATCTATCATACACTTCTGCGACTACTGGTCCATGTTGCCAAGCCTGGATTTCTTCATTAAATAAAGTATTTCCCGTAATTGCTAAACATACACCTTGAGCATAGTATAATAACTTCTGTAATTTTAAATGTGTTATTCCTTCGTATACTTCATAGTCATCATTTGTTGCTTCATGTTCCAGCACTTCTGCATTGTTCTTTAAAATAAACCATATTGCAATATCTATAGCACTAAACATATCAAATTCCCCCTTACTATTTATATACTTTCTTATTTCAATTATGTCAATAATTTTAATATAATCGTAATATAATTATAATACAACTGTAATATTATTATATTATACCTCTATTATTTTGTCAATATGTCACGAACTTTTTTTCGCAATACATTTAATTGACTATAACTATTATTTATTAGTACAATATAATTTATACATTATAAACTATTCTTTATCTATTTATCTTCTAAATTAACACAAAATAGATAATTGTTATTATTTCTAAAATCGTGATAAATGGAAAACCAATTACAAACCCAAGTTTCTGTGTCTTATGTCTAAAAGTATACATCCCTGCAATTGTTCCAATTCCACTTCCTAATGCAGTTATTATAAATAATGTTTTTTCTGGTATTCTCCATGCTCCTTTTTTTGCTTTTTGTTTATCAAGCCACATTATAAAAAATCCAATTAAATTTATCACAATAAAATATATTATAATATTTTGGATGCTGAAAATTTCTTCGAAATTTATTTGATTTACTGGCATATTTACATTCTCCCTTCTGAAACTTTTTTGCCCTGTCCCAATGATGTATTTTGCTCTGTCCCTAAAATATCCCAAAAATGTATTGGGACAAAAAGGAAACGTCCCCAAATGTCCCAAAAAGTCTAAACAAACAAACTCATTTGATTGCTTTGGCTCATTCCTTTTAAGCAACCATAATTTTTAAGTAAGTCTGTTACTGAGTTTCCTACCTTTGAACGTATTTTTAAGTCGTCAATAGACATAAATTTTCCGTTCTTCTCTAGCTTTTTCTATACCTTCTGCTGCTACTGTTCCAAGTCCTGGTATACTGTTTAGTGGTGGTCTTATTTTGCCATCTTCTACTAAGAACTTTGTTGAGTGTGATTTGTATAGGTCCATTGGTAAGAATTCAAATCCTCTCTCATACATTTCTAAGACTAATTCTAGTATCGCATACATATTTTTGTCTTTGACTGTTGCGTTGTTTCCTTGTAAATCTATTTCTTTCATTTTGTTTTTTACTTTTTCTTTTCCAAATATCATACAGTCACTGTCAAATTCGTCTGCTCTGATTGAGAAGTATGCTGCATAATATGCTAGTGGTTGGTGTACTTTGAACCATGCTATTCTGAATGCGTTTGTTACATATGCTGCGGCATGGGCTTTTGGGAACATGTATTTTATTTTTTCACATGATTTTATGTACCAGTCTGGTACGTTGTGTTCTTTCATCATATTTTTATATTCTTCCCATTTTGCTGGGTCTTTTAACGCTTTTCCTTTACGTACTGTTTCCATTATTTTGAATGCAGGGTTTGGTGGTAAGCCCATTTTTATTAGGTATATCATTATGTCGTCACGACAACATATTGCGTCTTGAAGTGTTACTGTTCCTGCTTCTATTAAGCTTTGTGCGTTTCCTAGCCACACGTCTGTACCGTGTGATAGTCCTGATATACGTATTAGTTCGTCAAATGTGGTTGGTCTTGTGTCTACTAGCATTCCTCTTACGAATTTTGTTCCAAATTCAGGTATTCCAAAGCTTCCTACTTCTGAATGTATTTGTTCTGGAGTTACTCCTAGCGCTTTTGTTGAACTGAATATTGACATTGTTTCTTTGTCGTCTAATTGTATTTTTGTTGGGTCTATGCCTGTTATATCTTGTAACATTCTTATTACTGTTGGGTCGTCGTGCCCTAGTATGTCTAGTTTCAATAGGTTAGCATCTATTGAGTGGTAGTCAAAGTGTGTTGTTACAATGTCAGAGTTTGGGTCATCTGCTGGATGCTGTACTGGACAGAATTCGTATATTTCTCTTCCTTTTGGTACTACTATAATTCCACCTGGATGTTGCCCTGTTGTTCTTTTTATTCCTGTACAACCTGCTGCTATTCTTTGAGTTTCTGCTCTGTTTATTGGAATGTTTCTTTCTTCGTAGTATTTTTTTACATATCCAAATGCTGTTTTATCAGCAATTGTTCCTATTGTTCCAGCTTTAAATGTTGTTCCTTTTCCGAATATTACTTCTGTATATTTGTGCGCTTTTGCTTGATATTCTCCAGAGAAATTTAAATCGATATCAGGCTCTTTGTCTCCGTTAAATCCTAGGAATGTTTCAAATGGTATGTCCATTCCGTCTTTTGCAAGCTGATGTCCACAGTTTGGGCATTGTTTATCAGGTAAGTCAAATCCGTTTTTGTATCCATAGTCTGTAAAGTCTGAGTATTTGCAGTTTGGACATCTGTAATGTGGTGGAAGTGAGTTTACTTCTGTTATTCCTGTCATATTTGCTACAAATGATGAACCTACTGACCCTCTTGAACCTACTATATATCCATCTTCATTTGATTTCCACACTAATTTTTGAGCAATTATGTACATAACTGAAAATCCATTTTTTATAATAGAGTCCAACTCTTTGTCTAATCTTTCTTGAACTATTTCTGGCAGAGTGTCTCCATACAATTCATGTGCCTTGTTATATGCTATATCTTTTATTGTTTGCTCACATCCAGGAATATGTGGTGGGCATTTTTCAGGTGATATTGGACTTATTTGGTCACACATATCTGATATTTTATTTGTGTTTGTAACTACAACTTCGTATGCTTTTTCTTCTCCTAGGTAACTAAATTCTTCTAGCATTTCTTCTGTAGTTCTTAAGTATAAAGGTGCTTGGTTGTCTGCATCTTGATATCCTTGTCCCGCTTCTAATATTCTTCTGTAAATTTCGTCTTGTGGATCCATAAAGTGAACATCACATGTTGCAACCACTGGCTTGTTCAATTTTTCTCCGTAACGCAACTATTTTTCTGTTTATGTCTCTTAGGCCTTCTTCGTCTTTTACTACTTCATTTCTAATTAAAAATTGATTATTTCCTATTGGCTGAATTTCTAAATAATCATAGAAATTCGCAATTTCTTCTATTTCTTCATCTGTTTTTCCAAGCTCTATTGCTTGATACAATTCTCCTGCTTCACAGGCACTTCCTAAAATTAGTCCTTCTCTATATTTTTCTAGTAAGCTTTTCAAAATACGTGGCTTTCTATAAAAATAATGTAAGTGTGACAACGAAACTAGTTTATATAGGTTTTTTAGACCTACATAGTTTTTAGCTATTATTATTGCGTGATATGTTTTTAGTTTTTTGTATTCTTCTTTTTTTGCTTCTTCTGTTCTACTTACTTTGTCTATATCTTCTAAATTCTTAGCTCCACGTTTTTTTAGCATATCAAGCATTACTTTAAATACCTTTACAGTTGTATCGACATCATCTAATGCTCTATGTGCTACTTCTACTTTAATTCCTAGGTTTTCTGCAATTTTTCCTAATTTGTATTTTTTATATTCTGGGAATAAATCTTTTGCTAAACTTAAAGTATCTAAATATGTATAATCAAATTCATATCCTAGATTTTTGGCATTTTGCTTTAAAAATCCAACATCAAATCCTGCATTATGTGCAACTATTACAGAACCATCAATAAATTCTAATATCTTTGGAAAGACTTTATCTATCGTTTCGGCATCTTTTACCATATCGTCTGTTATGTTTGTTACTTCTGATACTCTTTGTGGTATATGCTTTTCAGGGTTTACAAAACAAGCAAATTGGTCTATTACTTCTCCGTCTTTTAATTTCATAATTCCAACTTCTGTTATCTTTTCGTTTTTAGCTGAAAATCCTGTTGTTTCTAAGTCTAGTACACAATATGTTGTGTCAATTGATTGTTTTTTTGCATTTTCGACTACTGGATTTTTGTCAGGCGCTAAATATGCTTCAACTCCATATAATATCTTCATATCTGGGTTATCATATCCAAGCATTTTATGAGCTTCTGGAAATGCTTGTACAACTCCATGGTCTGTTATTGCAATTGATTTCATTCCCCATTTCATCGCTCTTTTTATTAGGTCTTTTGCTGATGTCATTGCATCCATTTGGCTCATCTGAGTATGCATATGTAGTTCTACTCTTTTAACTTCGCTATTATCTTTTCTTTCTTCTCTTTTTAACCCTTCTGTTTCTACTATTGTGTTTGCCATTACTGTAAGCTCATTTGAGAATGTGTCCATACTTGCTGTTCCTGCTAGCTTTATTCCTTTTGCTGTTTGTATTCTTTTCATTGTCTTTTTTGCAGTTTCTTTATTTAAAAATGCTTTACAAGTTATTGTGCTTGTTCCGTCATATAAATCAAAACTAAATAAAGTTTTTCCTGATTTTAGGGTTCTATCTTCTGAATAGATTACTTCCCCTTGTAATGCTATTTTTCCGTCATCTACTCCTAAATCTTCTACTTTTACTAAATTCTCTGTTATATTCATTGATGTTCCAAGTATTAATGGTGTATCTGGCGCTTCTTCTTCCTCTGGCATCTCTGGTATTTCTGCATTTGTTTCAATTATTGTATTTGCAATTACTGTTACATCTCCTGCATATGTGTCTAATCCTGCTTTTCCTATTGTTTTTATGGCTTTGGCTTGCTTAATTTTTTCTATTATTTCTTGCCCTTCTTTTAAGTCTTTTGCAAATGATTTTACTGTAATTGCTCCAGTTCCGTCATATAAATCAAAAATAAGCATACCTTTACCTGATTTTGTTTCTCTAACTTCACTTGTGATAACTCTTCCTTCTAATGTTACTCTTCCGTCATTTGCTGTTATATCTTTTATGTTGATGTGCTTTTCTTTGGCTTTTGAAGGTTTTCCCATAATGTACTCTTGTGGTTCACTCATTTCTGGAATGTACATTTCATCTTCTGGCATAGGTGGTATATATCCGTCTAAGTCTTGTGGCATTTGATAATCTGGATTGTTGTACTCTGGCACTTCCACTTCTTCCTTATTTTGATTTAGCATTTTGTTTTCTTCTTCTATGTGGGCTACTATTTGTTCCTCTTCCCTTTTTTGCCTTTCTTTTATTGCTTTTATGTCTTCTTTGTTTATCTCTTCTATTAGTTCTATTTTATAATCTTTCCCAAATAGATTTTTTAATACTTTTGCTAATTCTTGATCTGTCTTTTTGGCTCTTAAAAAGTCTGCACCTTTTATGTGCATTTTTATTATTATTTCATTTTGATTTTCTTCTACATCACTTTTTAATAGTAGCATAGGCTTTGTTAGTGGATATTTGTGTGCCATATATGCTATTATGTTTTTCCATTCTTCTTTTATTGGCTTTTTTTCTACTGCCTCGTGATAATTTATTTTGATGTCTGTATTGCTAAATCTAAATCTTTCTTGTAAGAATTTTTCGAAAAACCATATTTCTTTTATTTCTATATATTCGTCATAGTTTAGTATAACTTCTAGTGTATTTGTTTTTTTGATTACGTTTAGTGCTACTACTTGTGCGTGTTTTATATTTGAATTTGTGTTGTAATCACTAAATATTTCTCCTACTTTTTTTACTTTTTCAGCCATTGTTTTTCTCTCCTTTTGTTATTGGCTATTGTATCACATTTTTTTTATAGAAAAAAGCGAACACAAAAATTTTTTTAACTTTGTAACACATTTTTATATTTCTCATATTATATATCATACAAAGGAAAAACAAAAGAAAACATAATTGTTTCAATCGAAAGGGGGTCTAGACTATGCCAGAAAACAGAGGATGCGGTGGATTCGGATTTGGCGGTGACTGCTGCTGGATTATAATCCTTATATTAATACTTTGCTGTTGTTGCGGTGGCGACAGAGGTTGCGGTTGCTAATCTTTAGAGCAAAGAAAAAAATTGCCAGAAAGGATAATCCTTTTTGGCAATCTTTTTATATTTATAATTAATCTAGTTCAAAATGTCCAAAAGAGAAACGTCCCTAATTGGACATTTTCTTTATTATTGCTATTATAATAATTAGAAGTGCTATTGTACCTGCTATGGCGCTAATAATTATTGCTATATTTTTTTGTTTTTCTTGTTTTTTGGCCATTTCTTCTTTTTTAATTGCTTCTTCGTCTACCAAGCTTTTATTTACTGTTAATTGATATGTTGCAACATTTTCTCCGTCTGAGTCTGAAACTAATATTGTTATTAAATTTTCACCTTCTTTTAAGTTTTTGTTTCCTATTATTTCTACTTCATAATAAGATTCAGTTGCAGTTGTTTCTATTTGTAACTTTGTATCTTCTCCTATGTATTTTAATGTGTAGTCATATTTATTTGTATCAAATTCAGGTGAAAGTTCTGCTCCTTCTATTTTTAAGCTAGCCAGTCCATCTTCTTTTTCTTCGTCTTGAACGTTTTTTGTATTACTAGTATTTGTTGTGTTTTTTGAGTTTGTATTGTTTGTTGTATTTTTTGTTGTGTTTGCTCCATATGATATATTTCCTATTGTTATTATCATTATTGTTAATATTGCTATTGCTAATTTATTTATTTTCATTTTTTAAATCTTCCCTTCACTATAAATTCCCATAGATGTGTCCCAAAGTGGACAAAATGTCCAAAAGGAAACGTCCCCTATTGGACATTGTTCACTTGAAAAGGATATCATTTTTTGCTTTTTTAGTCAATATTTTTTCGACATTTGTTTACACTTTTTCTATTAAATGATATACTAAACTTAATATAAAAATGGGGTGACAAAAGATGATTGATTTACTTTCTCCTGTTGGAGATTTCGAGAGTTTAAAAGCTGCTGTGCAAAATGGTGCAGATAGTGTTTATTTTGGAGCTAATTTATTTAGTGCCAGGGCTTTTGCTCATAACTTTGATTTAGAAGATTTACAAAAGGCAATTTTGTATGCAAAAATCCGTGGTGTAAAAACAAATTTAACTTTAAATACGTTAATAAAAGATAACGAATTTGAAGATGCTATTGATTTAGCTACAAAGGCTTACGAATTTGGTATAGATGCTATAATTGTACAAGATTTAGGATTAGCCAAAAAATTAATAGAAATGTTTCCTGACCTACCAATTCATGGTAGTACGCAGATGACTGTACATAATTTAAATGGAGCTTTAGAGTTACAAGAGCTTGGCTTTAAAAGAGTTGTTCTTTCAAGGGAACTTTCTGCTAATGAAATTGAATACATAACTAAAAATTCAGAAATTGAAATAGAATGTTTTGCACATGGCGCTTTATGTATATCTTATTCTGGGCAATGTCTATTTTCTAGTATGCTAGGTGGACGTTCTGGAAATCGTGGTAAATGTGCAGGTCCTTGTCGTTTACCTTACGAATTACTTGAGAATGATAAAAAAATAGATTCTGGATATTTGCTTAGTACAAGGGATTTATGTAGTTTAGACTTTATTCCTTTCTTTATTAAAGCAGGTGTTGCTTGTTTAAAAATTGAAGGAAGAATGAAGTCCCCTGAATATGTTGCAACAGTAACTAGAATTTATAGAAAATATATAGATTTAGCTTTATCTGATAAAGATTATGTGGTTGAAAAACAAGATAGAAAAGAATTAATGCAAGTATTTAATCGTGGCTTATCTTCTACTGGACATTTAGATAATTTAGAAAATAAGAATTTAGTTTTTAAAGAAAAACCTAACAATATGGGATTATATTTAGGAACTGTATCAAAATTCAATAAATCTAAAGGATATATCACCCTAACTTTAAAAGAGCCTATTTGCGTTGGCGACACTGTTTCACTTCAAAATGAAACTGGAAGCTATACTATTTCCGAACTTATGGTAGGTAACAAAAATATTTCAGAAACAAAAGTCGGTCAAACTGTTACTATAGGTAGAATGAAAGGAAATATCTCCCCTGGTGATAAAATCTATAAAATGTCTTCTAAAGAATTATCAACTCTAGCAAAAGAAAGCTACAGAAAGGAAAACAAAAAAATCCCTTTAAATTGTGAAGTAACTATAGAAAAAGCAAAACCTATTTCAATACATATTACATCTGATTGCAATTATGTAGAATATAAAGACTTGTCTATAAGTTGTAGCTTAGATGTTATCCCAGAAGATGCTAAAAATAGACCTTTAGATAAAGATACTGTAATAAATCAGATTTCAAAAACCTCTTCTACACCTTATGAATTTGAAAATATTATAGTAAACTTAGAAGAAAATGTCTTTTTACCAAAATTAAGCACTTTAAACGAATTAAGAAGAACAGCTCTTGAAAATGTAGAAATATATGCAACTTCTAAAATCCACAGAAATTTACCAAAAAATTTGTATAAAAGTGAAAATACAAAAAATAAACTTTTAGATGAAATGCGAGCTTATAAAACATCTACAACCAAGTCTAATAATCACAAAATTACTGTTCTTTTAAACTTATTGAATTTAGACTTTGACTATTCAAAATTAGAAAATATTGACGATATTTATATACCTTTAAAATATTTTACAAATAGGAAATATGATAATATTTTAAAAACAATTAGTCAAAAATTTGATACTTATGTATATATGCCAACAATTGTAAAGGGAAACTACAAAAATCTTTTATATGCAAATATTGAAATTGCTATTCAAAAATATCAAATTAAAGGATTTGTAATTTCTAACATTTGTAATATAAAATTGTTAAACGATTTATTTGAAGATTTGAACCAAAACTTTAAAATTGTTACAAATTATACTTTTAATGTGTTTAATTCGCATACTGTATTGGAATTAAAAAAACTTGGAGTGAGTAGATTTACTATATCTCCTGAATTAGATAAATCAACTATTGAAGAACTTGGGAATTTTGGATATTTGCAAAAAGAATTAATTGTATATGGTAAAACTCCTGTACTTAATATGAATTATTGTTTACTTGGTGGAACAAATAAGTGCTATCCTGATTGTAAATCTAGATGTACTTCAAATAACCGCTATTATTTAAAAGATAGATTGAATATGAAGTTTCCAATTCTTCCTGATAACATTCAGACTGTTACTACTGTTTATAATAGCAAAACTACTTCTATTCTTCCTTCAGATTTTAATATCGATTTTGCTAGAATTGATATTTTATATGAAAATGTTGATGAGATTAATGATATTATTTCTACTGTTAAGAGTGGTAAAAGATTTGAAGGTAAAGACTTTACTAATGGAAATTTGAATAGAGAGATTTAAGTATTTAATTATTAAAGAAGAAGAATTATATTATTTTATAATTCTTCTTCTTTTAGTTATTATATATTTTTAAATTTGTTTACTACTCAAATCTATTATTAAATCCATATTATCATCCTTAGCAGCTTTATTTTTTCTAATTGCTCCACATTTTTTACATCTAAAAACAATAACATATCCTTTTTTCTGATTAATTTCTAAGCTAACTGGCTCTAAATCTCCGTGGCATTCTTCTTGTCTATCTCCTGGATTTTTGTCAACGTGTTTAGAGTGTAAACAATGTGGACAATGATTTCTACAAGAGTATTCTAGTTTAGGTACTTTTCTTTTGCAGTTGTCACATATAAATTCTTCATCTATTTCTGTAAAATTTCTAGTTTCCATTTTTAATATTTAAAATTACCTCCACCCATAAATTCTTTCAACAATGAGTTTGTTGGCACATATTCTGGTGGTATTTCCTTTATATATTTTAACATATCTAAAAGTCTTTGTGCTTCTGCATATTCTGGTTCATCTTGTGTTATTTCTTCTAATACAGGTTTAGCTATATTTTTTAGAACTCCTAATTCATAAATTAATGATGTATTGAAGATTGCATCTGCTGATTCTTGGAATGGGAATATGTTTTCCACTTCTCCTTTTCCTACACTTGGCCAGCTTTGTATTGTGCGTTTTGCTGAATATCCTCTAAATTGATAGTCTCTTACAATTCTTCTTATTAGTCTGATATCTGCAGCTGATATTTTTGTGTATCTGTCCATATTTAATACTTTTAGTGCACTTATATATATTTTGAATTTTTGTTCTTTTGGTATTTTACTTGTTAGTCTATCATTTAAACAATGTATTCCTTCTATTACTAATACTTCATCATCGTGAAGTTTTATTTTGTTGCCATTGTATTTCTTTGTTCCTTCGATAAAGTCAAATTGTGGCATTTCTACTTCTTCACCGTTTAAAAGTCTTGTTAAATGGTCATTAAATAACTCTAAATCTATTGCTTCAATACATTCAAAATTGTAATTTCCATTTTCATCTTTTGGATTGTCTTTTCTTTCTACAAAGTAGTTGTCTACTGATATTGTTACAGGCTTAATTTTGTTTATTCTTAATTGTATTCCTAATCTTTGTGCAAATGTTGTTTTCCCTGATGATGATGGTCCTGCTATTAATATCATTTTTATATTTCTATTTGCTGCTATTTGGTCTGCAATATTTGCAATTTTTTTCTCGTGTAGAGCTTCGTCTAACATTATTATGTCTTTTATTTTGTCTTCTTCTACTGCATAATTTAATCTGTATACTGTATTAATGTGCAATATTCTATGTATATCATTATATTCGTGAAGTGCCCATTTTATTTTTTTATTTTGAATTACTTCTGGCATATGGTTTGGGTTTTCTTTTCCTGGATATCTTAATAATATTCCTTCTTTATATTTTCTAACTTCAAATAAATTTATTGCATTTGTGTTTGTTGCAAGTATTCCATAACAATAGTTAAAATAATCTTCGCAAAAATTCATATGAATTTCTTGGTTTGTTTCTAACTCATATTGTACTTTTCCTCTTAAAGTATTTTCTCTTTCAAAAAATTCTGCTGCTTCTTCTCTTGTCATTATTTTTTCTGTTATTGGCACACTTCTTTTTATTAAATCTTTCATTTTGTCGTTTATTTGTTTTACCAATTCATCTGTTACTTTTATTTTTCCTAAGTCACAGTATATTGCATTTGTTAATTGATAATTTACCGCTGTTTCGTTGTCTGGATACATCTCTCTTAATACTTTTGCTAATATAAATATTAATGTTCTCTTGTATACTCTAATTCCCTCTTTTGTAGTTATATCAATTAATTTGATTTCTCCATCTTCATCTATTTCTTTATCTAAGCTTACATACCTGTTGTTGTAAACTGCTAACATTACTTGATATTTACTTTTTTCTATTTCTGCTTTAAAAGCATCCTTTATCTTTTCGTTTTTATTTATTTCTAATATTTTATCTTCATACTTTATTTTCATATAAATCCTCCTTTAAGTATGTTTTTATTTTATTTTGCCAGTGTACTCCTATTTTATATTAAAATTTCACATAAGTCAAATTTTTATGGTTATATATCTTTTTCATTTTGGATATACTTAAACTAACATATGTTTTTAGGAGGTATTTTATGAATTTAGATAAGATTAACTTTATTTTAAATAATGATGAAAAGTGTGATGTTTTTTGCGATAATAGGTGCGTTTGGATTCAAAGTGTCGACACGGCTAACGAAATGGCTAAGGTTGGCTTTGTTGATAACTTTGAAGAACGAAATGTTTCCATTAATGATTTGTACTTTAAATAAAACTTTTTGGGACAGACCTAAAATTCATCATAAATTAAATAGTGATGCTTTTTTTCTCTGTCCCAAAATTCATCTTCATAACAATTTTAATAAGTAGAATTCCTACCAATACACCTAATGTGTCAATCATAACATCAGTTATCATTGCGCTTCTTCCTGGGATAAAAAGTTGATGTATCTCGTCTGAGCTTGCATATATAATTCCTGTTATTAAACTTATTGCAATTCTATCAAATTGCTTTATTTTATACGTACTCATTAATAACATCATTAACATACCCACTACCATATATATTGAAAAGTGGGCCAATTTTCTTATCACTTTTTCTATTTTTCCCAAAACTTCTTCTTGCTTATTTTCATCTAATTCTTGAATTTTTTTTACATTTTTCGTTACTGCTGTTGTTATTTTTCTACTTATTCCACTTGATTTTTCTCCATTTTGATTTGAAAATCTAAATATTTGGAAGAATGTTAGAATAAGTAATATTATAAGTATTGCTCTTATTATATTTATTTTCATATTTTCTTTTCTCCAATACTATA
Source organism: uncultured Clostridium sp. (assembly GCA_947648905.1). Classification (GTDB taxonomy): domain Bacteria; phylum Bacillota; class Clostridia; order TANB77; family CAG-508; genus CAG-269. The sequence continues at coordinate 18,451 of CANSPP010000006.1, forward strand.
AATTTTTATTATAAGAACAAAGCAAGGTAGAAAATACCCTGCTTATATTTCTATATCTTCATTATTTAACACCTTTTGCGGATTTACTGTTGAAAATTGTTCTAATTCTTCTTCTGATATGATTTTTCTTAGTTTTTTAAGTATCTTAGGCATTTTAGTATAAACTTGTTCTACTGTGTGTACATCTGAACCAAAAAATTGAATTAGTCCTTCTTCCAATAGCTTCTTTTGAGTTTTTTGTGCCTTTTTTCCATACATTCCAATAGAACTTCCATAGTTTGATTGAAATAAAACACCCATATCTGCTAGTTCTCTTACATATTCTATGTTTTCTTTAACATATTTGTATCTTTCAGGATGTGCAATTATTGGTACATATCCTTTTTCCATTAGCCTAAATACTACTTCTTTTACATCCATTGCCTTTGTATTCATTGGCAATTCAAATAATACATATTTTGAATTATTTATTGTTGATGCTTTCTTTTCAGATAACAATTCTGTCATTTGATTTGTTATATAGATTTCATTTCCAAGATATAACTCCATACCTTGGAAATTTTCTTTAACTTCATTTAACAGTTTTGCTCTTTGATCTTCATTTGCTTCATAATATCCGTCTATATAATGTGATGTTGATATTATTTTTGTAAATCCTGCTTTTTGGGCTTCTTTTAATATATGTATTGTCTCATTTAAACTTCTAGAACCGTCGTCTATATTAGGCAATATATGTGAGTGAAAATCTATCATATTTTATCACCTCTAAATTATTTTGTATCATTTTTTTCTTTCATTTCTCTTTCTTTGTTTATCATCTCAATTGCCATGTTTACTTGTTCATCCATTTTTGCTTCGCGTTTGTAATCCACTTTAGTTCTTGAAGCTTTTGCTGTTGAAGCATAATAATATGTATCGTTATACTTCTTACCTGATACTGGAATTTTATTATATACTATTCCAGCAATGTTTCCACCAACATTTTTTATATCTCTTACAACTTTTGCTAAATCTTCTTTTTGAGTTTGATTATGTGATGTAACAACAATTGTTGAATCTACTATTCTTGATAAAATTACAGAGTCTGTAACTAGTTTTGATGGTGTACTATCTATTATTATTAAATCACATTGCTTTTTCAAATCTTCAAGTAAATCAAGCATTCTAGTTGTTACTAACAATTCTGATGGGTTTGGTGGTATACTACCTGCTGGCATTACACATAAGTTTGGAATTTCTACTGTTCTTATGTAATCTGACCAATGCATTTTATTTTCGCCATCTTCCATTCCTGAAAGATAATTTGATAATCCTGGTCTTGGTAGTATTCCAAATATGCTATATTGTCTACCCTTTCTCATATCTGCATCTATTAATATTACTCTTTTTCCTGCTTGTGCAAATGTTACAGCTAAGTTTGATGCTACCCAGCTTTTTCCTTCTCCTGGCATTGTTGAAGTTACTAATAATGTTTCTAATTTTTTATTTGAATTCATAAATTGTATATTTGTTCTTAATGTTCTAAATGTCTCAGAAACAGGAGATTTCGGATCCCTATGTGCTATTAATTCTTTTTTTATCATTATCTTCTGCCTCCTTTACGTTTTGCTTTATCTTCTACATTATCATACACTGGTATTGCTGCTATTACAGTTAATCCTGTTACTTTTTCAATATCTTCTGATGATTTTATTGTTGTATCTAACATATTTAATAGTAATACATACATAAACGCAACAACTACTCCTGCTGCCGCAAATATAATTACATCTTTTGTATGATTTATATTGCTTGGTGTCTCTGCAATTTCTGCTTCATCCACAACATGTACGTTTTCTATTCCATAAAATTCTTTTATTGTTTCGATAAACACCTTTGCTATCTCATTTGCTATTTTTGATGCTACTGCTGGGTCTTCATCTTTTACTGTTATTTTTATTACTTCTGTGTCAGTTATATCTGTTACACTTATGTTTCTTCTAATTACTTCTTCTTTTTCTGCATCTAGTTTTAAATTTGATATAACTTTTCTTATAATTTTATTACTTTTTACCAACTCACTATATGTTGATACCAATTTTGAGTTGATTGTTACATCTGTTGTTGTTATTGATTCTCCACCTTGTGTTTCATTTGATGATGAATTTGTTGCTAATAATAGTTTTGTTGTCCCTTCATATTTTGGTGTTACAAATCCTAATGTGTATATTACGCCTATTACTATAAAAATTGCTGTTATTAGTATTATTTCTAATTTCTTTTCCCAGAAAATTTGTAATAGTTCTTTTAAATCTAGCTCTTCCATTTTTTCCCCCTTATTCTTTTGTTAATATGTCCTTTTCTTTCTTTGTTATTGCTGCTATTATTGCATATATAATTACTAGCACTATTGCAGCTATTAGTGTTACTATGCCTAATGTTTGCACTCTATTTAATGTTTCTTGTATAATTGTAACTATTGTTTTTGAAAAAGCATCATTAAATATTTTTATTCCTGCTATATCTACTTTTGTTACAACTATATTATAAGCTATTATTTCAAATAACGAGCTACTTAATAATGCTACACCTATTGCTTGTACAAATTTTGATATTTGTTTTATGTTTATTATTACTAATAATATTATATCTACTGCAATTGCTATTATTGTTGCTGTGCGCATCTTGTCTAGAATATTTATTACTTTGCTGTATACATTATTAATTTTACTTTCATATTCTGTGTGAATTAGTGTACTTTCATATTCTTCACATATATGTTTTACAAATTGGTCAATTGCTGTTGAATTTTGCTTGTTTCTTACATTTAAGCTATCAATATTTTTATTCAAATTATCTTCTATTTCACTTGTATCTATTTTTTTATTTGTTCCTTCATATATGTTAGACAACATTATGTTTATATCTTGTTTTACTTTTTCTTTTGAACATATATTGTCTAATGCAGACTCTTCTAGTCCTGATTGATATATGTAATTCTCAAAGTTTGATTCTACTAAATTGTATACTTCCTCATAAAAATTTGTTTCTTCTAGCTTGCTAATTATGTAGTTCTTATCTAGAATTGTAGAAGAAACTATTTCTATTGTTCCTATTGCAATTATACATATTGTAAGTATTGTTATTAATATAAATCTTGCTATATTGGTTATAATTTTCATTTTTCTTCCTTTCTACTTTTCTAATTCTGCATAAACTACATATCTTTGTGTTGTATAGCCTATATTGTTAAATGGATAACATGTATATACCATTAAAATTTCTTTTTCGTCTTGTATTGGTAATTTATCCAAGTCTGTTTCTTTTATTAGTTTCATATCGTATATTTTATAGGTATACTCTCCGTATGTTGTAGTTACTTTTATTTCATTATCTATTTGTAATTCTGAAAATCTTCTAAACACATTTTTAGAATTGTGTCCCATATAGATTATTGAGCCACCTTCTCCTGGGAAATAACTACCACTTGAATGTCCTACTCCTTTTTTTAACACTTCTAGTGTATCTCCAAAATATACTGGTAGGCTGACATTTATTTTGTCTATTTCTATTGTTGCATATTTTGTTCCGTATTCTGGGTAGTTTTTTAGTTTATTTGTTTCTCCTATTGTTGTTTGTTCTTGTGCTTTGTTTTCGTTTATTGTTATTGATACTTTATTTACTAATGAAAAAATTTCTCCTATTTCTTGCCCTAAAAATAGGTATATTACAAGTATTAGTGCCCCTGTAATAAATAAAGCAACTATTATACTACTAATAGTTGCTTTTACTGCTCGTGTTAATTTATTATTTTGCATTTGCTATTCTTTTTTTTGTTACTACACCGATAGCAAGGGCAATTATTGCTACTGCAGAAACACCTACAACTGTGTTTACGTTGTTTCCTGTGTATGCTAGTTTTCCACCATTTAGTGATACTGTTTCTATTAGTTTTCCGTCTTTGTTGTATATTTCAACTGTTCCTGCTTTAAAAACTAATTTAACATCTATTAGTTCTGCTGCTGCTTGCGCAATTGCTTTAATTTCATTTTTTTGTGCTGTTGTTAATTTTGTGTAATCTGTTACTCCTGCTTTTTCCATTACAGCTATTGCTTCGTCAGCTTTTGCTAATACTGCATCTGCTTGAGCATCTGTTACTGGGTTTTCAGATAAGTATCTTTCTACTCTTACTTTATCTGCTGCTGTCATTCCATATTTTGCTCCTTTTTCATATAGTTTGTCAGCTAATTCTGCTGATGTTGCTGCGTTTACGATTGTTGCAAATGCCATTACTAACATTACACATAATGTTGCTATTGTTAATACTTTTTTCATTTTCCATTCTCCCTTTCTTTTGCATATTCTTCCCTGATTATACCATTATTATTTTTGATATGCAATACTTTTTTCTTATTTTTTTATTAAATTTTTTGGTAATTTTTGTCTGTCTCCTATCGTGCTATTTTTCAGCCTTTTCAGCCATTTTTTATTCTACCTTTTTTATTTGTTTGTGTATATCTTTTTCTAATCTCTTGCAAACAAATCACGAGTATATATTTTGTCATTAACATCGCTTAATTCTTCATTAATACGATTTACAACGATAACATCACTCATTTGCTTAAATTCATTTAAATCTTTAATAACTTTACTATTAAAGAAATTATCCTCTTTAAGTGTTGGCTCATAAACAACAACTTCAATTCCTTTTGCTTTTATTCTTTTCATAATACCTTGAATTGCACTAGCTCTAAAATTATCTGAACCACTTTTCATTGTTAATCTATATACACCAACAATTTTAGGATGTTTGCTTATAATTTCATCTGCAATATGGTCTTTTCTTGTTCTATTACTTTCAACTATTGCACTTATTAAATTTTCTGGAACATCTTTGTAATTTGCTTTTAATTGTTTTGTATCTTTTGGTAAGCAATACCCACCATATCCAAATGATGGATTGTTATAATGTGAGCCTATTCTTGGGTCTAAACAAACACCATCAATTATATCTTTAGTATTTAGACCTTTTAATTCTGCATATGTGTCTAATTCATTGAAATATGCTACTCTTAGTGCTAAATATGTGTTGGCAAATAATTTCACCGCTTCTGCTTCTGTTGACCCCATAAATTTCACTTCTATATCTTCTTTTAATGCTCCCTCTTTTAATAGTTCTGCAAATTCTTCTGCTTTTTTTGATTTTTCTCCTACTATTATTCTTGATGGATATAGATTGTCATATAAAGCTCGTCCTTCTCTTAGAAATTCTGGGCTAAACATTATATTGTCTATGTTGTATTTTTCTTTCATTGATTTTATGAATCCTACTGGTATTGTTGATTTTACTACCATTGTTGTGTCTATTTTCATACTTATTACTTTTTGTATTATGTCTTCTACACTTGATGTGTCAAAATAGTTCTTTTGGTCGTCATAGTTTGTTGGTGTGCTTATTATTATATATTCTGCTCCTTCAAATGCTTCTTTGTAGTCTAGTGTTGCTTTTAAGTTTAGCTTTTTTGTTTTAAAGTATTCTTCTATTTCTTTGTCTTGTATTGGTGATATTCTGTTATTTATTTTTTCTACTTTTTCTGGTATTACATCTAGTGCTATTACTTCATTTTTTTGGCCTAGCAATGTGGCTAGTGATAGCCCTACATATCCTGTTCCTGCAACTGCGATTTTCATTCTTAATTACCTTCCTTCAATTATCTATTTTTACTTTTTCTAATCATTTCTATCCCCTTTATTAGCATTTTATCTTTAGATATTATTAATAACACTACATATATAGGTATTGCAATGATAATTTCTAAAATAACTCCTTGAAAATATGTCTTTGCAAAGCCACTTGCTACAGTATTCGCAAAAATCGACATAATTATAGAAAATATAGTGTATTTAATTATTGCCTTAATTAAATTATTTATATCTAGCATTTTTTTACTATAAAGTATAAAAATTAATAAAATTGTTATTTCGGATATTACTGATGCAATAGCTGCTCCAATAGCATTAAATTTAGGAATAAGAATTATATTCAAAATAAAATTTACAATAGCTCCAGTTATTACACCTATATTAAAATATTTCTGTTTTTTAGTTGCCATTAAACATTGCTTCCCTATAGTATTATCTAAGCCTACAACAAGCATTAATATACTAAATATTTGCAATATCGGTATAGCATTAATATATTCACTTCCTAAAAACCATGGAATTAAATATTTAGAAATTATTAATAATCCGAAACATCATTGGTACTGATAGAAAAACAACAAATTCTATTGCATTGTTTATTATACCTTTAGCCTCATCTTCTTTTTTTTCTTTTAACAAATATGCAACTCGTGGCATTGTTACAGTTCCTAGCGAAGTTACAATAGCCACTATTACTTGTTCTATTTTATGAGCTTGCTCATAGTAACCATTTTGCATTTCTGAATTTGTTATCCAACCAATCATACTCTTATCTAACACTGTATATGCGGACGTTGCCATTGTTGGTATAAAATATATTATGCTTTTCTTCCAATGCTTTACTATATTAATCCATTCTAAGTGAACTATTTTTATTTCTTTGTTTAAGTATTTCCATAAAGATAAATTTCCTATAAAATATATTCCTTGAAGTATTAAACAATATTTAAGTAAATCATTTTGATTTTTTACAAACATAAAAATCAAAATAGTTCCCACAATTTTTATTACTGTATTTCGCATTGCTGTCAACTTAAACATTTCAAGCCCTTGGAAATACCAAGAGATATCCACCATTCCTCCAAATATATTTAATGATAAAATTAAATATATTATTCTGTACTTGGGTTGAAAAAATATAAAAACTGAATAAATGACTATTATCGTTATAGTCGTAATCATCCTTGCCATTACAATTTCCCAAAATACCTTACTTCTTTTTTCCTTGTTATCTCTATAAGTTGCTATTTCTAGTTGTCCATATGTAGACACTCCTAAAGTTGCAAACATTGAAAAATATGTTACTATTGAAAGTGTATAACTATATATTCCTATATTATTAGCGCCTAGTACTCTTGAAATATATGGAGTTGTAATTAATGGCATAATAATTACAGATATTTGATAAATTATATTGTATATATAATTTCTTTTCAAGCTAGTTTTTTTCATATTTTGTACAATCAATTTTAATTACATATATTATTAAAATGATTTCTCCTTTCTAATCAACAATATTTTTCACTATAAACTCTATTTTTCCCAATCAATATTCTCTTTTAATATTCTATTAAAATTTCCTACAAGTATATTGTGTTGTTCAAATGATTTATTTATACATGCTTTGGTAGCAACTACTGAATAATCTCCTATTGTTCCTCCTCCCAATATTGTTACATTAGATGCTATCCAAACATGATTTCCAATTATAATTTCATTTTCTAAATTTCTTTGTTTTTCTTCATTTAATTGGTATATTTTATGTCCTCCTGATGTCAAAAATTCTGTTCTCCATCCAATCAAAGCTTCTTCACCAAATTTTATATTACCACTTGAGTTAATAATACAATTTGCATTACAATAAAAATTATTACCAAAAACAATACTTGCTTGATTTCCACATATTATTTTTGTAGCTTTTCCTATATTTGCTATTCCTTTAAACTCTATATTAGCATTTGAACCTATATTCCAATAAACTTTTTCATTTTCTCCTAAATTAAATGAACCATTTTTTCCAATTTTTATACTTCTAAACTCATTTCTTTCAACTTTTATAGCTCCTCTTTTCCCCATTTTTGCTATTTTTATTTTATGGGAAACTGCCATTGGCAGTTTTATGGCTTGTCTTAGAGGCAAATAATAAAAATTAAAGTATAATGTTACTGGTAAATCTATAATTTCTTGTAAAATCGTACTAATTTTATTTATCATATTCATCACTCCAAAAATATTTCATTATCTTGTTTTTTCCATCTTTAGCACTAGGTATATTACTGCTTCTTCTCTTCATCATAACATCTTCAAACTTTCCTATTACTCTTGCTGGATTACCTGCTACAACTACCCCTGATGGTATATGTCCGTGTACTACACTACCTGCCGCAATTATAACATTAGACCCTATAATTGTATTATACATTATTGTACTATTGGCTCCAATAAATACATTGTCCTCTATTTTTATTGAACCAAAATGAGTTTTATACTTCGCTTTATCATCTAAATAAGAAAAAGTATGTGCTAATATATCATGAGTAATAAATGATACATTAGCTGTTATAACTACATTATTACCTATTGAAACTAGCCATGGCTCTGTAGGAATTATTCTTGGATGATAATAACAATTATCTCCCATTCTATAAAATATTTTATTTTTTTTTAGATACTTTGCCTTTTTGTTTCCATCTGGTCTAAGATATAAATTAATCATTGTAATATATTTCTTTATCATAATAATTTTATTCCTCTTTCAGTATTGTATTTGAATTTCTTAATTCAATCTTATTTGAACATTCCATATCAAATATGAAAAATAAGATAAACGGTATAATAACAATTCGTTGTGTATCAAAAATCGATAATGTACTTGATGTTATCAATATATATATTATACACGTAATTAAACTATAATATTTAGCATCACGTTTTCCATATTTATTTAATATTCCATAAGCAATTTTTATTAAATATATCAATAAAACTAGCCCCACAATTCCAAATTGAACTATATATCCTATTATTCCTATATCCGTTATATTAGCATATCCTTCGTCTCCATGTAGAATTTTTTGTATGGTGACATTAGAACCATCATCTGGTAATAGTCCTATTCCAAAAACAGGATTTTCTAAAAATTCCTTAGTATAAAGTTCTATTGAATATATTCTTGCATACACACTTCCCGTTTTATTATCAAATAAATTTTCCAATCCCAATGGTGCTATCAACACAATTATTGTAAGTATTATAATAATTGCCCTTTTTAATCCATATGAAATTTTATTAAATATGATAATAATACCAATTGCACATAAAATAGCTATACTTGTCATTCTAGTCTGGCATATACAAAAAATATATATCGCACTAATTACGAGATTACATTTATGCAATTTATTCTTTTTATTTTCTTTTAATTGCCCACATGATATCAAAAATGAAAAGATTATTAAGGTACTCGGAAATGTTAATCTAATTCCAAACTCTCTTTTTTCTGCCATTGTCAATTGTGGATATTCACTTATTTTCAAAAATGATATCTTTAAAGTATTATATAAAAATATTTGCATAATAAATAAAACGCTAGTTATTATTGAAAAAATTGTAATCGCTTTAATAATAAATTTATATATCTCTTCTTTCTCTTCACACGAATTAATAAAAAAACATAGTATTAATAAAAGGTAGCCATGACAGGCTAAAAACATTTTATTAATATCTAGATTATAAATAATTCCATTCCTTATAGTTTCAAACAAAACATAAATAAGAAAGAGTAAGCACCATTTATTTATTGAAGCTTTGCTAACTTTTTTTCTTATTAGAATTAATATAATTGAAATGCTAACTATAAAAAATGAAATTAACATTTTATTCTTGTATGTAATAAAATTTTCTAAGTTACCTATTGTAAACAAATAAAAAAATCTTGTTTCTAAAATTAGATAAATTATAATTACTATTTTATATAAATTTACTTTTTTTCTCATGTTTCCCTCAATATAATATTTTTCTATATTCCTTTATTATTCTATCAGCATTAATCTTAGATGTAAAATTGCTTTTAGCATAACTATAAGATTTCTCTACGATATTCTTTCTTAAGTCATAATCATTTATTAATTCTTCTATCTTTTTTGCTAAATCATTAACATTACCTTGTTCATATAATAGACCTGTTGCTCTATTTTTTATTAATTCTTTGGTTCCTCCTGTATTTGCACCAATAACAGGATTGCCATTTAACATAGCTTCAATTGTCACTCTTCCAAATGCCTCCATTTTTGAGCAGACCAATTCTATATCAATTTTTTCTCTAAATTTCGTCATATCTTTGACAAAACCACAAAAATTTATATTATCTATTATTTTATTATCTTCTATATATAAATTCAATTTTTCAATATAAGTATCATCACATATTCCCGCTATATATAACGTCAAATTATTGTATCCCTTATCTCTTAGAATTTTTATTGCACTTATTGCTTCTAATTGCCCTTTACTTTCTTTTATTCTTCCTGAAATTAAAAGGTTATATGCTTTATCTGCTTTATATACAGGTTCCTTAATTTTTTGTTTTATATCCAATCCATTAAATATCATTTCACATTTATCTTCGCCTAGCAATTTTGAGTATTTTATATATATTGAATTAGAAATACATATAAATTTATCTGTATTATTTTTCATTAACTTTATTGATTTTTTATGGTTTAGTACAAATTCTAAACCATGATCTTCTCTTCCAAATTCTCTAATATGCCAAATATGTTTAGAGTTAATTCTTCTAGCCACTAGGGCTCCCAAAAAGCTCACACTTGAGTTTGAATGAACTAATTCGATATTTCTTTTTTTCGCAATTTTAGCAGCCTTTAGAGAAGTTAAATATGTTAGAAAAACCTTTATATAATCTACCATTCTCTTCATAACTCTTTTTTTGTTTTCTTTAGGATACATCCACCAATATGCTCTTTTATAAATATATGGAATATTTCTTATCTCTAATTCAGTTGTAAGTTTTCCTTGTTTTGTCTCTTCATTAAACTTAGGAACAAATACTAAAATCTCGTTATTTTTATCTTTTATCAACTCATCAATAATTCCTAGCATTGATCGTGTTGCTCCTCCCAAGTTGTTTTCGTGGCTCACAAATAAAATCTTCATATTAATAGCCTCTTTTCATTAATTCTTTTAATTTCTCTAGTGAATCAATATTCCATTTGTAATAAAATAATCTTTTTTTCTTTTCATTACTAAATACCTTATCTGTAGATACATCCTCTTTATGATAAATAAAAATGTCTTTCAAATAAGCCATTTTTAAATTATCCCTAATAGATATCCATTTCAATATATCTTCTTCTCCATACATAAATGTTTTCGAATATAATCCATCATACCTACTAATATAATCTTTAGAAAAAATCAAGCAACTCCCATGTAATTTAAAGTCTTTGCTTATATTTTTTTTCTCTTTAACTACTAGTTTATTTAATTTATGCATTACTTTGTCCATATTCAATACGCATGCTAGTTTTAATGTTTTATATTTTAGTACTCTGTTTGTAATATCTTTTAATGTCGGTTTTTTATATGCTATTGGATTTTGATTTATACTTCCTTTTAAGGATATTATATTAGGTCCAGCTATTGCAAATTTTTCACTATCATATTTTGAAATTATTAGTTTACAAAAATCTCTTTGCTCGATTATTGTATCATTATTTATCATTATAATAAAATCAGGATTAAGTTGTTTTTTAGCATATTCAAATCCCAAATTATTTCCTTTGGCAAACCCTAGATTTTCATCACTATGAATAAAGTAAATATTTCTCATATTACTATATTTATCTGTTAACACTTTATACGAATCATCCGGGCTAGCATTATCTACTATTATCAATTTTATATCTATATTTTGTGCATCCACATTATTCAATATTGATTCTATACATTCTTGCGTGTCTTCAACAGCCATATAATGTAAGATAACAAAAACAATTTTCATTACATTTCTCCTTATATCTCAATTAAAATTTCTCTAATATTTTTTACCATAGTTTCTACTGAAAATTTTTCTCTTTTCATTCTTTCAGCATTCTCTGCTATTTTTCTTCTTAGTTCTAAATTACTTTCTAATAATATTATTTTTTCTGCCATCTCATTAGGATCTTTAAAATCAACTAAATATCCATTTTCTCCGTCATTTATTATTTCTTTAGGTCCTCCATGATTGGTTGCAATTACTGGTATTCCAGCATCCATTGCTTCAATAACAACCAAGCCAAATGGCTCTGGTTGAATTGATGGTAAGACAAATAAATCTATTCCTTCATAAAATTTTCCCATATTATTTACTTGCCCTAATAATTTTATAGATTTTTCTAATTTTTTATCAGCAATTATACTTCTTAGCTCTTCTTCTAAATATTCTTCACCAGTATATGCTGAACCAGCAATTACAAACAAGGTATGGGGGCATTTTTCTAATACCTTTTCTGCTGCATTTATAAATAAACCTTGCCCTTTCCAACGATTAATTCTTCCAGCCATTCCAACAACAAATTTATCATTTTCTCCTTTAATCTGGCTTTTATCTATTTTTACTCTTTCTACGGCATTGTATACAACTTTTACTTTTTCCTTGTTAACCATAATTGCATTAGCAGTAGCCTTACTGTTAGTAATAACAATGTCCGAATAATAATTTACTATAGAAGAAATAATTCTATTTTCAAATTTATTCTTTATAATTTCTCTAATATGCCATACACTTTTTATTCCCATTCTTTTTGCTACAATTGCTCCTGGAAAAACAACTGATGTATTAGTATAAATTATATCTATCTTATTTTCCTTTACATATTTTTTTATATTTTTATATGATTTAATAAATTGTTTTATATATTTTATTAATCCTTTAAATGATAAATTTTTTCTTCTCAAAATTGCTACATCATATACATTTACTTTTATATTTTTGTTTTCTTTCAGTTTATTTACTAGTGGTCCTTCACATGGTAATATAATATGACTTTCAAATTCTTCATAATTCATATTATTAACAATATTTAATAAAGATTTATCTGAACCATATAATTCCGCACTAGAATGTATAAATAATATTTTTTTCATAATATTTTTTCCTTTATTGTATATTCTTTATAAATACTTTTTCATATATATCAACTACTTTTTCCCAAGTATATTCTCTTTTTATTCTGCTTTTACCAATTTGACTTAAAGCTTCGACGTTTTCCTCCTTCAAGTTATCACTTTGTTCAATTAATTTAGCCAAATTCATATCTTCTAAATTCCAATACAACGCCCCATCTTCAGCAACTTCTCTATTAAAACCAACATCATATAATAAGTTTAATTTTGTAGTTGCTAAAGCTTCTATTAATGAAGGATTAGTTCCACCTACCGAATGTCCATGTAAATATGCATAAGCATTTTCCCTAATCTTTTTAATCAGTTCTTTTTCATAAACAGTTCCAACAAATTTAATTCTTGAATCTTTTTCAAATCCTGTTTCTCTTTTTAAATCTTCATAAAATTTATTTTTTTCAACATTAGTAATAATAACTAAATCCTTTTTTGTTTTAGATTTCATAAATTCAGATATCATCGTTTTGTAATTATTTTCAGGTACAAATCTTCCAACAATCAAATAATAATTATTTGGTTTCACATTTTTTTCTTTATACCATTCGTTTAGTTTTATATCATCATCTGATAATTTACTTTTTTCCAAATCAGCTCCATAGGCAATAAAAGTTGTCTTTGGATTATATTTCTTGTATGATTCTTTAATATATTTTTCTATATTTTTCGAATCACATATAACCAAATCAGCTTTCTTTACCATTAATTTTTCAGATATCTTCCAATATTTTTTTATTGGTTTGCTCCATTTCGCTCTTAACCATTCATGTCCATCTGGATTTATGTATATTTTTATTCCATATTTTTTACATATATTTTTATAATGACCTAAAAATGGTCCTATTCGACATGCCAAAATATATATTATTGCATCTTCTATCTTATTTTCTCTTATATATTTTATAGAACTTTTTATTGCTTTCAAATCATATATTATAGCTTTAGCTGGTCCTATATTTGGTACTTTTATCTTAAAGCATCTTGCTTTATTATGTTCGTATATTTCTTCTTTATCTCCAATACAAGCAATATGATATTTTATATTCTCACTTTTCTTATAAAAAGTCAGATTTTCTACAAATGTTTCGTATCCACCATAGTTTGACGGTATCCCTTTTGAGCCTATTATAAAAACGTTTTTTTCTTTCACTTTAAACTGCCCCTTCTTTTCTAACTACATCCATCAAAGTCTTCTTCAAAATCTTAACATCCAACCTCAAAGAATGCCTAAAATAATACTTCATATCCATCTCAAGACGATTAACAAAAGTAGTCTTACTTCTACCACTAGTTTGCCAAAGACCTGTAATACCTGGCTTAACAGAAGTTATGTATTTAAAATATCCATTAATATCTTCCTTTTCTCTAGGCAAATAAGGTCTTGGTCCTACTAAACTCATATCACCTTTAAAAACATTAATAAATTGTGGGAATTCGTCTAAACTTGTTTTCCTTATAAATTTCCCCACTTTTGTTATTCTCGGATCATCTTTTAACTTTTTATATTCCTTATATTCCTTTCTTGCTTCTTCATTTTCTTCTAAATATTTTTCTAATTTCTCGTCAGCTCCTACAACCATTGAGCGATATTTATATAATTTAAATATTTTTCCATTCTTACCAATTCTTTCTTGTGTATAAAATACAGGACCTCTATCTCCTACTATAATATTAGCTATGTAAATTCCAATTGTTAGTGGTATTAGCGCCAACATTCCAAATAAACTACCTACTATGTCTATCATTCTCTTTAATAGTTTTTCTAGCTTTATAATAAATCTACTTCTATCAGCCAAATCATTTAGTTGCACTAATCCCATAGTAATGTTGGCATCAGAAATATACTCTAATTCCCCTTTTTTGATTTCCACTTTCGTTCCCCCTAAATATAAATAAATTACATTATTCATATGTATCTACCTGTATTATATATATTTTAACGTTAACTTTCAATACCTTTTTATCATTTTTTTGTTGCATTATGTCGATACATTCTTGTATGTCGCTCACATCATAGCTTACAGCAAATTGTTTTTTACGAAAAAATAGCAGGAAATTGTTGCTATTTTTACATTTCCTTGCTATTTTTTATTTTATTCAATTTTTTATATTTTAAACAAGTTTTAGTATATTAAAATTCTATTTTCTCTTCAATCCATTTTTCAATATCATCAATTTTAACTCTAACTTGTTCCATAGTATCTCTATCACGAATAGTAACAGTCTCATCTTCTAACGTATCAAAATCAACAGTAACGCAATATGGTGTACCAATTTCATCTTCTCTTCTATAACGTTTACCAATTGAACCTGCTTCGTCATAGTCACACATAAATTTCTTTGATAGTTTGCTATAAACTTCATTTGCTTTGTCTGATAGTTTTTTAGATAATGGTAATACTGCTAGTTTATATGGTGCTAATGCTGGGTGTAAGTGTAAAACTGTTCTTGTGTCACCTTCTGCAATTTCTTCTTCCTCATATGCATTGCATAAAAATGCTAGCACTACTCTGTCTGCACCTAGTGATGGTTCTATTACATATGGTATGTATTTTTCGTTTGTTTCTGGGTCTTGGTATGATAGGTCTTGTTTTGAGTGCTCCATGTGACGTCCTAAGTCGTAGTCTGTTCTGTCTGCAATTCCCCATAATTCTCCCCAACCAAATGGGAATGCGAATTCTATGTCTGTTGTTGCTTTGCTGTAGAATACTAATTCGTCTGCTGAATGGTCCCTTAGACGTATATTTTCTTTTTTCATTCCTAGGTCTAATAACCATTTTTCGCAATAGTCTTTCCAGTATTTGAACCATTCTAAGTCTGTTCCTGGTTTGCAGAAAAATTCTAGTTCCATTTGTTCAAATTCACGTGTTCTAAATGTAAAGTTTCCTGGTGTTATTTCGTTTCTAAATGCTTTTCCTATTTGGGCTATTCCCATTGGCATTTTCTTTCTTGATGTTCTTACTACATTTTTAAAATCTACAAATATTCCTTGTGCTGTTTCTGGTCTTAAATATATTTCTGATGTTGTATCTTCTGTTACTCCTTGGAATGTTTTGAACATTAAGTTGAATTTTCTTATTCCTGTGAAGTTTGTTTTTCCACAGCTTGGGCAAGGTATTTTGTTTTCATTTATAAAGTTTGTTAATTGCTCGTCACTCATTCCATCTGCTATCATATCTTTTCCTTGCTCGTGTGCCCATTCTTCTATTAGCTTATCTGCTCTATGTCTTGTTTTACATTCTTTACAGTCAATTAGCGGATCTGAGAAACCACCTACGTGTCCTGATGCTACCCAAGTTTCTGGGTTCATTAATATTGCTGCATCTAACCCTACTATATCTTTTTGTTCTTGTATAAATTTCTTTCTCCAAGCATTTTTAACATTATTTTTAATTTCATTTCCTAGTGGTCCATAATCCCATGTATTTGCTAAACCTCCATATATTTCTGAACCTGGGTAAATGATTCCTCTTCCCTTACATAACGCTACTAGCGTATCCATTGATTTTAACATAAATATTCCTCCTTCTGATGTTTTTGGGGACGGAGCAAAAAAACATCATTTTCGTTTTTTTATTCTTGTTTTTATTGCTTTAGGCTTTTTCTTTTATTCCGTCCATAAAATCATAAAAGACTTTCAACTCTAGCCTAATAGCTAGGGACGAAAGTCTTTTCCGCGTTTCCACCCTAATTCTTAAAATGTTTTCCACATTTTAAGCACCTTAATTTCTTTTTTATTACTCCAAAGCTCCCCACGCTTATTTATTACAAGTTTTCCACCGTCACTTGCTCTCTATTAATAAAGTTTTTGCGCTTTTTCTTTTTCACAGTAATTTATTTTGTTGCATATATTTTATTACCACATTTTAAAAAAGTCAATATTTTTTCAAAAAGTTATTGCCAATTTCATTTTTTTGTGCTAATATATTAACTGTGTTTAACTTATGTAGGGGTATAGTGTCAATGGTAGCACATCGGTCTCCAAAACCGCCTGTGAGGGTTCGAGTCCTTCTACCCCTGCCAAAATAAAAACTTGATACTATACTTGTATCAAGTTTTTTTATATCTTTTATCTTCATTTTTTTATTTTACAAATTTATCGGAGGTGATTTTATAAACAAATTTCTAAAATTCTCAAGCATTTTAATTATTATATTTGTACTTTTTATATCAATATTTTTCATTCCAACCCTAAGTTCACGGAAACTTGTCAAATTCTGAACAATTAGATTCTGAAATTATTAGTTTTAATCCAAATGGCTTGGTTTGGCCAATTCCTGGTTATAGTAGAATTAGTTCTCCTTTTGGAAAACGTGTTGCTCCAACTTCTCGGTGCCGCTTCTTCTCATACTGGCATTGATATTCCTGCCCCACCTGGTAGTAAATTTATTGCTGTTGCTGATGGCGAGATTACTTTTTGTGCTTTTTTAGGTGGTGGCGGATATACTATTACTCTTTCTTTTGATAATTTTAAAGCTACTTATTGCCATTGTGATCCTAATTTTATTGTTGAGGTTGGTACTAAGGTTAAACAAGGACAGATTATTGGATGTGTTGGCCCTAAATATGTTTATGGTGTGCCACGGTAATCAGTATCATGATGAAAACGGCTTGCCTACTAATGGTGCTACTACTGGTCCTCATCTGCATTTTGGTATTCGTATTGATAATAAATATAAAAACCCTTTAAACTTCTTTTAAAAGTCACTTTTACCGAAGCAATACTGATAATAACAAAGTTGTTCTTATTAGAATTACTTTTTATCTATTCAAACTCTATTTACAAATATATTGCTATTGGGTATTTCTTAAACTCTTCAAGAGTTTGAATATCTAATTTTTGAATTAATATGTTTACTTCTGTTTTATTCTCCAAAATAAGATTACATCCTATCTTTATTTCTATTTCGTCACTATTATCTCTTATTCTTATTAATTCTCTATAAATTTCATTTGTAATATTATTTTCTCTCTTTAAAATTTGAGCATAATTAATATAATTAATAGAAGAGGCATCTCTTTTCAATAAAATATCTGATAAATATTTAGAATATTCCAAAAGTTTTATATTTTTTGTAATATCATAAGCTTTTAATACTTCTAACAATTGCAAATTCATTAATGCAAATTCTCCATCTGAAAAAGTCTTTTGATAAAATGATTCTTTCATTTCTTCAAAATTGATATCGTCTGATTGATATGCTTCTGAATTAAGAACTAAATAAAAGTTGCTTGTTTCTATATAATCCCCCTTATTATTCTCATATCTAAAATAAAATTTATTTGATACATCATTGTTCCATAAACTAATAATATCAAATTTTCCATCATCTCTTTTGCCAGCAAATATTGACAATCTAATATCTTTAATATTAATAGAGCCTAATAAACTATTTTCACTATTCATATTAATCGATGCTTTATTTTCAATTGCATTAATCCAATATTCAAGTCTATTAAAATCCTCATCTCTCCAGCTATCAAAATTAATTTGCTTGTCAATTTTGTGTTTTTCAAAAAACTTAAGTACCCCATTATATTTATCTAACAGTTTTTTAAATTTATTCTGTTCAAGCTTGTCCATATTAATATTAAATTCTATATCATTTATATAGAAAACATTATCCCAAAATATTCTATTTATAAATTGTAATTGTTTTATTCTTTCGGGCAAAGTTCCACAAATTTTTATATCAAACTTATCTTTAATAAGATCCATAGCAAAGGCTTTTCCAAATAAAATCCTCTTTCCATCTACATTAGTTTCCAATTTCACATCAGTAAATACCACTTCTCTATTTTTATTATAAATGCTAGCATTTATAGTTTCTACTAAGTTGCATAGCATTGCATAGTTAACATTTATTGTATATCCATTTTTGTCTAATGTATATATATATTTCCACGTTCCCACTAAAGTTTGAGGATTAAATTTCTTGTTATCTTTATTCCATGTATAAAATTTTGCGACTTTGCCATCAGAAGAATTTAGATTATTTTCATCAAAAACATTTGCTTTTATTCCTTTTTGAATTTCTCTATCTAATTTAAAATTTCTACATATACTTTCAAATTGTTCTGAATCTTTAATTTCTTTCGTATCTATTTTTATTGTATTTGATGAGTATTGTTTTAATAGTATTCTAATATTATACGGTAATAAATTTGCATAATATAACTTATATTCACTCCCTCCTTTTTTAAAAACGCATATAATTAATATAGTACCATCTTTCTTCAAGTAATTTTCTAAATCCGTTTTATCTAATGGAAATCGATATTTTGAACTGAATTTTTTATTATTTGTTGTTCTTCCTTTTACTTGAACATCTAATGTATAATCATAATTTTCTTTTATATCAATATTACCATTATACATTTCAATCGTTCCATCCCAAGATATATTTTTATCCATTTGCTTGAATTCATATGTAAAAAACTCTATTTCATCTATTAAATTTCTAACTTTAGTAATAGCTTTTTGTTCAATCTTATTTTTACTACCACTCATATAATTAATCTCTCCTCGTATTTTTTTATTAGTTCTTCATCATATATTTACGCTTATTATTTCTTAATGTCACTATTTTCTTTTAATCCTGTTTTAGACTTGCCCTTCAACTTTTTATTATCTTCCAAATATTTATACCCTAATGCATTTTTACTAG
Organism: uncultured Clostridium sp.; assembly: GCA_947648905.1. Classification (GTDB taxonomy): domain Bacteria; phylum Bacillota; class Clostridia; order TANB77; family CAG-508; genus CAG-269. Next base: position 37,980 of record CANSPP010000006.1, read on the forward strand.
TAATTACTGTTTCTCCCAATTCCTTCTCTAAATCATTACGTGTATTTTTAGCAATTTTTCCGCCACGTTTAGCTATTTCTTTATTTTCTCTTAATCCATAAGGCTTATGTTTCTTTACAAGCTCTCTTGTTGCAATTTCTCCTAAATCTGCCAAAGCAACTTCTATATCAGTCATATTATCCCTTAGAGATTCTTTTCTAAGTCCTTTATATTCTTTATACTGAGAGGCTTTCATTCCAGACCATTCTTTGTATATTTCATTGGTAAGTATTCCATATTCATAACCTTTGGTTATCCCATTTTCTTTCCATACATCTGTTAATTTACGTCTATCTACAACACCAGTCAACCTTGATTTAATCCATTTATCATCATATCCACGGCTTCTATAATAATCCACTACACGATTGACTGCCAATTCTGGGTCAAATACTTCATTTATCCTATCGTCTCCCATTTTCGCAAGCCAAATTTTGAATGGTTCTGCTTTTGGACTTGGTATTGATTCAATTAATCTTAATATTCCTTTGGTATCTAAGGTATCCGTTTCACGCATTTTCCCATCAGCAGCCTTCATTTTCAACTGCACGATATTTTCGTGCAATTGACTGCCTTCTTGTTTTAATTTTCTTTTCAAGTCACTCCAATAGTTTCTTGGGATATTACTATTAGTCAAAGCCCCAACAACATCAACAACGCTAAAATAATATTCTTCCTTTTCGCTATCCCAAACACTCCTTATTTCACTATCTTCAAAAAGATTTGAAATCGTTTTCAATTTATCATTTTCCATTTAGGCATCATTCCTTTATAAATTTATTATCACATACAAATTATACCAAAAATATACATTTTTTTCAATTAGAAAACTGCCAAACTGCATAAAAGCGATAAAACTTTTTAGTCTTATCGCTTTTTCACTTTTTAATTTATTGAACCATTACAAAATCTTAATTCAAAAGTAAGATGTGTCTCCAAATGGACAAAATGTCCAAAAGGAAACGTCCCCAATTGGACATTTACATATCGTCGTCTTCATCTTCTCCACAACCGTGGCATCCATGGCAACTTCCATTGCAACCATCATGTTCTGGTTCTTCATCTACATTTCCTGTCCAATCAAGTTCTATTACATTATTACATTCTGGACATTCTACTTCTGTTTTGTTTTCGTCTACATCTATTAGGAATTCATTTTCGCAGTATGGACATACTATTTCAAAGTCAAATCCTTCTTCTGCGTATATGTCTTTTTCGATGTTGTCTATTATTCCTTGCATTTTTGACATTTTTTCTTCTATTTCGTTTTGTCTTTCTTCTAGTTGTTCTATTTCTTCTTTTCTATAATTTGCTATATCGTCTACTTTTTCTAAGATTACATCTACAAAACTTGAAAGTCTTTTTTTGATGTATTCCAAATCTTCTTTATTTTTTATATTTTTTTCAATGTCATCTAAAAAACTTTTGTATTCGTTTTTTATACTTCCCATTCGTCAATCACCTTTCTTAAACTCTTTCCATATATTCGCATGTTCTTGTATCTATTTTTAATATATCACCGATATTTACGAATAATGGTACTTGGATTTCTAAACCTGTTTCTAGTTTTGCTGGTTTTCCTGATGTTGTTGTTGTGTTTCCACTAAATCCTGGTTCAGTATATGTAACTTCTAATTCTACGAATGTAGGTGGTTCTACTGCAAATGTATTTCCTTTATATGATAATATTGTTACTTCCATATTTTCTTTTAAATATTTTAAGCAATCCCCTAATTGTTCTTTATTTAGTGGGATTTGGTCATATGTTTCATTATCCATAAAGTAATATAAATCTCCATCATTGTATAAGTATTGCATTACTTTCTTTTCGATTTCTGCTGCTGGATATTTATCTGATGGATTGAATGTTTTTTCTAATGTTGCTCCAGTAATAACATTTTTTAATTTTGTTCTTACAAATGCTGACCCCTTTCCTGGTTTAACATGTTGAAATTCTACTATTCTATATACATTTCCCTCCATTTCAAATGTTGTTCCATTTCTAAAATCTCCTGCTGAGTATACTGATGCCATATTTATTTCTCCTTTCAATTTTTATCTCTTTTTATTTTTCACTTTAATTATTTTACTACATATTTCCAGAAAAATCAAGTACTATAAAACTATTATATATTTGCTTCTAGAAAGTTATATATTAATTTTTTAGGCACCTCCAAGTAATCCCTACTCGTATCCTCCTAAAAAGCTTAATATATAACTTTCTTTATGCTATTCACTAGATTATAATATAATTCTTCTCAGATTTAGTTAAACTTATACAACCAAATTTTGTAATTTGAACTGTATCCTCAATACGAACTCCAAACTTACCTGGAACATAAATACCAGGTTCATCTGTAACAACCATATTCTCTCTCAATTGTGCATCTGTTCGATAACTAACATAAGGTGCTTCATGTATTTCCATTCCAAGTCCATGTCCTAAGCTATGGATTAAACTATGACCATTTAATTTGAAATCATTTTCCACCATTTTAGTAAGCATTCTAGTGCTAGCACCATCTTTCATCTCTTCCAAAGTTTGCACTTGATTTTTCAAGACCAAATCATACACAGGTTTTATCATCTCTGGCACACTACCAACAAAAAAGGTTCTTGTCATGTCAGAGCAATACCCATTTACCTTACAGCCCATATCTATTGTTATTATATCCTGTTCTTGTATCTTTCTTTCTGTTGGTACCGCATGTGGTTTTGATGTATTTTCTCCTGATGCAACAATTGTATCAAATGCCAATCCGTCTGTTCTTCTTTTATAATATTCTTCTATTTCCTCTGCAATTTGTTTTTCTGTCATACCTGGTCTTATATATGACAAAATATAGCTAAAGCAATCATCTGTTATTTCACAAGCTTTTTGTATATTGCTTATTTCTTCTTTGTCTTTTATCATTCTTTGTTTTTCTATTATATGCTCTGTCTCTACCAAATTATTAATTTTATATTTTCTTATTAATTCTTTATAACCTGCATATGTCACATAATTTTCTTCAAATCCAACATTCTCGCAAAACATAAAGAAATTTTCATAATCGTCTTTTGACACACTATTTATATCATTTACAATTATTTCATCATAAAGTGTTAGTGTACTATGCACATGTTCTATATATCTTCCGTCTGTTATATATATGTTTTCTTTTCTAGTAAGCAGTAGAACTCCTTCAGCTTCAATATTAGTTAAGTATTTAATATTTACTGGGTTTGATATTATTAATCCTTGCAAGTCTAAGCTTGACATTGTATTCCTTAGCCATTGTAATTTAGGATTCATTTAGACCATCCTCTCAATTTTATTTTATTCCATATCTTTATTTTTAAGCTTTGTACAATCCTAATGTAAATATTTGCATTAGTACTAGTTTTATTTGTTCAAAAGGTACATACATACTGATAAATGTTGCAATTACTATAAAAGGTCCAAAAGGTATGTATTCATCTGTTTTCTTTATTTTTGATATTAACAAGAATATACTAAGTATTGCACCTATTAAGAATGATACTAATGTGATTATTATAATATTTTGAAGTCCAAAGAACAATCCTAATGCTCCCATTAGCTTAACATCACCAAAGCCCATAGCTTCTTTCCCATAAAATAATCCACCAACTAAGGTTATTAATAGGAATATTCCGCCACCTGCTAACATTCCAAGTAACATATTAATTGTTATTGCTACATTTGATAATCCATATAAAAATGCAAAAACTATTCCCACTTCAAATATTGTTAAATTAAGTCTATTAGGTATAATTTGTAGTTTATAATCTATTACAAATGCAGATAAAAGCATTGGTGTTAAAATTAAGTATTTTACTAAATCTAAATTTCCTACTATTGTGTTATGTATTCCAAATTTATATACTAATGTAACATATATAATCGCAGTTATTAACATTAAAATATAATTTGGTTTAAAATTCATCTTTCTTTCTGTAAAAAACTCTCTTGAAAATATTTTCTTATAATCTGGTAGCCTTACATTTAACCATGCTACAAACTCTCCCATAAATAGTCCAACTATTGCCGCTACTACATAGTATGCAATATGCACATCATTAAAATACATCTTTTACTTCTCCTTTTTATTCCCTATGTCCAATTGGGGACGTTTCCTTTTGGACATTTTTGTCCATTGGGGACACATCCTCATTTTTTACTTAGATATTTTTCTTTTTATTCGATTTTCTATTGGTCTTTTCCATGCTGTATACCAATAGTCTTTTTCTTTTATTGGGTCTACCAGTATTGTAAACATTTTGCATCTATTTCCACCAATAACATCTGTAAATATTTGGTCTCCAACAACACCTATGTTCTCTGGCTTTTCTTTTAGTTGTTTTTCTACTTTTTTAAATCCTGATTTTAGCGGTTTCTTCGCAAAATTTATATATGGTATTCCTAGCTTGTTTGATACTTTTTCTACTTTTTCTTTATTATTTGAGTTTGATAATATATATAATTTTGTTCCTTGTCCTTGCAGATTTTTTGCCCATATTTCAACATCTTTTGATAGATTTTGGTCATAATCTATTAATGTATTGTCTACGTCTAATATCAATGCTTTTATATTGTTTTTTTGTAAAAATTCTATTGTTATGTCTTCTACTTTTTCTAAGTATGCTCTTGGTTTTATAAACATTTTTTCCTCCGCTTTGCCAATTTGCCAAAAGTGGAAACCTCCCGCATGTGGCATTATATTTCTAAAATGTATGGTTCTTCACTTGTTCCTTTTCCACCTGATACTTTTACTTCTGGTTTTAGTGTAGATACTGGGCGAATTCCCCAAGAATAGCTACGTGTGTTTATTAAGGAATTTGATGTCACATAACATATATTTCTATCATTTATTTCTCCTGTGTCCTCCCATACATTGTATACAATAAAGTATATGGCAGTTGTAGAATTTTCTGGATATTGAACCCAAACTCCACGTGATGCTAACCAATAAGTTTGATCATTTGCTGATTTTGCTATTACTAAATTTTTCATTTGTTGGTAGTCTATTTCACGATTAGTATCGCCATCTTTAATTGTTCCATTATAGTTGCTCATATGTGGGTATTTACTTTCTGCCACATACATATTCGCACTTTCTGAATAAGGATTATCTGGAACACTGCCTACACATCTTATGCTACTTTCATATTTGGTATTTAAATATTTTTGCGCTTCATCATTTAATCTTTTTATTGCACTATTGTATGAATTTTTTGTTGCAGTAGCTGATGCATTATTATATGCTAAATTGTTTGCTGCAGCTCCTGTTCCATTTCCTATTTCTACTTTTGCTGTTGTGGTATTTTGTGTTATGATTTGTATTCCATAATTTGTTCCATTTTCTGTATTATATTTCTTATCATATAATACAATACTTTTATCTGTTCCATCTATATATTTCACACAGTCCCCAGCTTTAAGTTTTGTACTGGCTAATGCTGTAGCTTTAATTGATATTTCTTCTGATTGTATGTCTCCATTTACTAATTTTATTTTATATTCTCCCATTTCTGATATTGTAAAATATTCTTGACGTCCAACTCTTCAATCATCTGTATCTGCCTTTTTGTAGTAAACATCCCATTTTTCTATATTGCCTTCATATTGAACATTCAATATATTTACTTCCCATTTTGTACCCGCTATTGTTTCTTTTATTTTTACATCAAATGTTGGTTTGCTACTACTTTCTTGCCCTTTATATTCTACATTGTATAAATTGGTTGGCAATTGTTCTAAAACATATACTTTTTGATTTTCGTATCTTGCACCTTCTAGGCTTATTACTTTTCTCTTTTCTAAGTTTATAAATACTGATTGTTTTACACCTTCTATATATAAATCATCTTTTAGTTGCTGTTCTGTAAAAAATTTATAACCTGATATACTTTCAGCATCGTCACTATACCCATAATCTTTAACTAGTTTAAGTCTTTCTACTAGCTCATTATAACGTGCTGTTCCTGCTTGGATGCTTTCTCCTTCTGTTTCGTCAAAGCTTTCCTTTTGGCTTCTTATCTTATCTACATTTGTTTGTAGTATTTTCAATTCTACAGTAAATACTGTTACGTTTGATGATTTTAACACTTCAACTCCTGAATATGTTGCTATTGCTGCCAATATTAATAATATTATTATTGTTATTACAAGTGATATTAATGTTATTCCTGATGTTTTACTATTTTTCATTTTACCCACCCTTTATTTCTTTTGTTCTTTGTTAATTTTTATTTTGACATTTTTATTATACTATAAATTTAAAAAAAAGCAAGAATTTTCATTTAATTTATAGGTTACTATTTAAACAATTTAATTAAATGTTCTTGCTTTATATTTTATTTACAAAATCTATGTTTACCAATCGTCACAGTCATAGGTCTTGACCATATCCATTTATTTGTCGCGGTTGCTGGATTAAAGTAATATATAGCTCCATATGATGGATCCCAACCATTAATTGCATCTTGTGCTGCCTTTTTAGCAGTGCTATCTGGCGTCAAGTTTATTTGCCCGTCTGATACAACATCAAACGCACCTTGTTGATAAATTACACCTGATATTGAATTTGGAAACGAACTACTTTTTACCCTATTCATCACAACAGCCCCAACAGCCACCTGTCCTGTATATGATTCTCCTCTTGCCTCTCCATAAATTAACTTTGCAAGCAAATTCACATTGCTCGAATTGCTAGTAGTCCCACTTGAACTTGAGCTTGAACTCGAATTAAAAATTCCCATCGCTTTTAATGTCGCTGGTCCTGCTATTCCATCTTGTGTCAATCCATTTTTTCTTTGGAAATATTTTACTGCATTTAATGTCTGAGTTCCATAAATTCCATCTACATTTCCATTGTAATATCCCCAACGTTTCAATTTAGTCTGTATTTGCCTTACTTCATCACCCCTTGAGCCATATTTTGATAGTGCTTCTACTGAGCTGTTTTCTGATACTGCTATGAATGTTAGGATGCTTATACTTATTAAGCTAATTATAAAAATTATAATCATTCTTTTTTTGTTCTTTAACATAAAAATCACCTTTATAATAAAAATTTTCTTTTTCCTATTTTTATCATTTAAGTGATTTTTTATACATTTTAAGAACAATATCTACACAAAATAGCTTCTAGTCCAACTTGTAAGTCAATTAATCCATTTTTATAATTAAAGTCTAAATCTCTTAAACTTTGCAAAATACCTTTAAGTTCACTTTCCTTAAAATACTTAGCCTGTGTCTTATATTTATTCACCAAAAAAGTTTGATTAGGTTTTAAATTCAGGCTACTTATAACGTCTTTATTATATTTTACTGACAATTTTGTAAAATACAATTTTTTAAAGTGATTGTATAAAGTGATTAATATTTTTTGTATTGGTTCTTTTGCATAAATTAAGTTCTGTAAAACTTGTAATGCTTTTGCTATATCTTTTTTTCCAAGTGTGTCTGTTAAGTCAAATATTACACTTTCTAGTTTTTTTATAGTTAATTTATCAATGTCTTCTCTTTTTATTGTTCCGTTTGGTCCGACATATTCAATTAATTTTCTAATTTCGTTTATTATGTCTTGCATATTTGTACCACAGCATTCTATGAAGTATCTTAAAGTGCTATTGTCTATTTGTACTTTATAGCCATTGCATATTGCTTTTATTCTTGTTTCTATTTGTATTGGTTTTTGGAAATCGAATTGGCATACTGTTCCTAGTTTATCTATTGTTGTGTACAGTTCTTGCTTTTTATCCGCGTCTTCTTCTACAAATACTATTACTGCACTTTCGTTTATTATTTTTATGTTTTCTTGGATGTAGTTGTTGATTTTTTCTTTTAGTTTTGCTGTTTCTGCGTTTTTTCTTTTTCCTTCTTTTTTTAGTATGCCTGTATTACGTGCTATTATTAATTTTTTTTCATATCCAAATGCAGGGGTTTCGATATTTGCTATTAATTCATTTATATTATCCGCATCAATTAAGATGTAATTTATTCCTTTTATTGTTTCTCCAAATAGATTTTTTATTTTTTTTAATATTGTCTCTAGCAGGAATAATTCTTCTCCATATAGCAAGTATAAGCTTTTTAAATTCTGGTTTTTTAATTCTTTTTCTAGGTTTTCTATTGTTATCATTTTTTTGCCCCTTACTTTACATTTTTTATTTAAGCGTCTAGAATTTCCAGACGCTTCTGCTTTTTTATATGAAGTTTTGCTTCCTTATTACTTTTTCATTTCTTTAAAATAATTCTAATAATTTCTGATACACTCCAAGCTTGTGCTATTGTTCCTTTTGGTAGTTGTGGCTCTTCGGAATCATATAGTTCAGCTATACTTCCTATACAGCCTCTTTGGTCAATTTCTTTTTCAAATGTTGATTTTGTTTTTTGTACAAATTTTTCTAGTTTCTTTTCTATTTCTTGTTTTTCATCTTTGTTTTTCGTTACTTTCAATATGTTTTTCAATGAGTTGTAGTATAGACCTAATAGCCAAGGCCAAGTAATTCCTTGATGATAACTACTGTCTCTCTTTTCTCCATTTCCTTCATATATTGCAACATATTTTTCTTCGTCACTTGCTAGTGTTTTTAATCCATAGTTATTTAGTAATTTATTTTCTACTACTTCTATTATGCTTTTTGCTTCTTCTGATTTTGGCTCTATGATAGGATATGTTAGACTTAATGCAAATAATTGATTTGGTCTTACTTTACAATCCCCTAAAACATCTTCCAAGCATTTTGTGTCTTTATTATAAAATTTATCATTAAATGCTATTTGACATTTCTTTGCTAGTTTCTCATATTTTCTTGAATCTCCTAAGCCTCCCATTTTTTTGCTTAGTTTTGCCATTATCATATTGGCATTGTACCACAAGCTGTTTACTTCTACGACTTTGCCATTTCTAGGTGTTATTGCTACACCATTATATTTTGCATCCATCCAAGTATTTTGCGTTTCGTCTGTTCCTGATACTATTAGGCCATCTGTGTCTAAATATATGTTATTGTTATCTACATCTATACCTTTTGAGTAATTTTCTATTACATCCTCTAATGTTTTATACATTTGTGTTTTAACAAAGTCATAATCACCTGTATAGTCAATGTATTTTTGTACTTGTTCAAATAAAAGTAATGACGCATCTACACTATTATATAATGGTCTATTGTCATATCCTGAATATCCATTTGGAACTAGTCCATATTTTACATCTCTTATCATTGTTTTTAGCACTTCTTTTGCTATTTCAAATCTCTTTGTTACTAATAGCAAGCCTTCAAATGCAATTAAACTATCTCTTCCCCAGTCTAAAAACCAAGGATATCCTGCAATTATTGTATGTAATGAAAAGTTTGGTCTATATACTATAAAGTTGTCTGATGCTATTAATAGTTCTTTTATTAATTCTTCATCTTGTTTATTTATCAGTCCTGAGTTATCAAAGATTTCTTGCATTCTTTTTGTTTCTTTTTCAATTAAATTTTTTACATTTATTTCTTCTATGTTGGCTTCTAATGAACATACAAAAGATATTTCTTTTTCTGTTTTAGCAGGTATTTCTATTTCATATACACCAGGAACTACGTGATTTTCTTCTGCTGAAAATCCACGTTTTTCTTCTTCGATGTAAAACATATTTCTAAAGGTATCATTTTGATGTTCTATGTAATTTCCTTCTGATAAATTCATATATATTGGTGTTTGAGAATTTCCATCTACTATAAGTTTTACTTTGTTTTTTTGTATTTCTTGTCTTACAGTAAATTCGTGATTTTCATTTACTGTGTGGAAATCTCTAAAATTTACAATTGGAGCTAAAGTTAATTTTGCTTTTACTCCTCCAGTTTTTATTTTATAATATACTCCAACTGTGTTTTTTCCATATTCCATACATATTGTTTTTGTTATTTGTGTTGTTCCTACTTTGTATTTGAATGTTGGTACAATTTCTTTTTCAAATTCTTGTTGATATTCAAATCCTTTTGAAATATATTCTTTTCCTATATTTGTATATAAATCATACTTCTTCCCTCTAATTTCAACACTTTCATCTATCTTAGAAAGTATTAAAAATCTTCTTGCTGGTGGTGTTAGTGGTGCAACTAATAACCCACCATATTTTCTTACATTTGCTCCTATTATGCTTGAAGAGCTATATCCACCTATTCCATTTGTAATTAGCCATTCTTTATCTAATCCGTTTTCTAAATTTAATGTTTCTTTTGTAAATTTCATATATTTTTCCAACCTTTTATTTCAAATTACTATTTTTTAATTTTTCTAGCATTTGAGCTCTTACATCTTGCTCACTTTTCTTCATGTTTTCTCTTGTCTTTACTCTTGTTTCTTCTTTTTGTCTTGTTTTATTCATTTTTTTATTTTGTTCTCTAGTTTTTGACGACCTAGTTTCTACATTTCTTGTTCTTGTTTTAGATGTACTCTTTGTTTTTGCTCTATTTTCATTTCTTGCTTTTGCTTTACTATCTGCTTCTCTTATTGATGCTATTCTGTCACTATATTTATCACTAAATTTACTTTTTGTTTTCCATTGTTTTTCATGTTTAGAAGTTTTTACTTGTTTTTTAGCCTTTTTAGCCATATCCTTCTTTATCTTGTTTATTCTTTTTTCTTCTCTTAATTTAGTATTTAACATTAAATATTGTGGGTCACTTTGTTTATCTTGATATTTCAAGTCATCACAAATTAATTCAATAATTGAAGACGCAACTAAACTTGGGTCATGTCTAATCATATCGTCTTTTATCATTGATAAGTTTCTTTGTAAAAATCTAATTCCTTTTACTTTATCAATATCTTGTTCAACAATATCTTGTCCTTGTAAATTATACTTCTTTACAAATTCTGGAATAATTTCTCCTGTATCATAAATACAGTAATCAATAACCCCATTTCCGCAATGTTCAATAATTGCATTTAAATGGTCTGCAACACTGTAATTATCTGTTTGACCTGGTTCTGTCATAATATTACTAATATACACTTTTATTGCTGTACTTTCTTTTATAGCCTTTGTAACTCCATTTACTAAAAGATTTGGAATTACATTTGTGTATAAACTTCCTGGTCCTATTATAATACAATCAGCATTTTTTATTGTTTCTATTACTCCTGGTGCTGGTCTACAATTTGATGGATTTAATAAAATTCTATTTATCTTTGTTATCTTTTCTGAAACAACTTCTGCTATTCTAGATTTTTCTTTTACTATGTATCCATTTTCTAACTCTGCTATTATGTTCATTTCATCTAAAGTAACAGGAATAACTTTTCCTATCATATTTAAAACTTCATTACTTTTTATGATAGAATCCTCAAAATTTCCATTTATTCCTTTCATCGCCAAGAAATAAATATCAGCAAAACTAAGCCCTCTTAATTTTCCATTTCTAAATTCATAATTAAATAATTTATCAATTTGTCCTTCTTTGCTAGCTAGAGAAATTATACTATCTTTGATATCACTTAAAGGCATAGCTTCTAACTCTCTTCTTGAATTTGAAACTTCCTCTCCATAGTCTGAAACTGTTACTATTGCTGTTAAATTATTTGTATATTGCTTTAACCCTGAAAGAACAGTATTTAAACCTGTTCCACCACCTATAACAACAATATTTGGTCCTTTATCATATACTGTTTTATTGAAAATTAAAGACTTAACATTAACATTATTCTTATTTTCCATTCTTTCATCAGTTGACTCTATCAAAACTTCCAAAGTTCTTTTATTTAAACAAATTAAACCAATTATGATTGCAACAAAACCAGCTACAAAAACTGCAACTACTTCTCCTACCTCCATAAAAGAAATCTCTTTCATAACTAAAATTTTTGCTAATCCATAACAAGCAAGTAGAATTCCTACTAATATAAGGAAAATCCATCTTTTCATTTTGCTACTTGACTTAAACCATTGCATAAAACCTTTCATTTTTACCTAACTCCTTTACTATGTCCAATTGTGTCCAATTGGGGACGTTTCCTTCTTGGACATATCCAACTGGGACGTTTCTTGTTTGTCCCGTTTTCCTTTCTATTTTCCTATTATTTCTACTTCTAATTCTATTTTTTTGCTGAATTTTTCATAGACTTTTTCTTGTACGTATTTTACTAACTTTAATACATCTTCTGATGTTGCATTTCCTTTGTTTATTACAAATCCTGCGTGTTTTGTTGATACCTCTGCATCACCTACTGAATATCCTTTTAGTCCTGCTTCATCTATCAATTTTGCTGTTATGAAGTCTTCTCCTCTTTTGAATGTGCTTCCTGCACTTGGATATTCTATTGGTTGCTTTTCTTTTCTGAATGTTTTGTATTCTTCCATTTTTGCTTGTATTTCTTCTTTTTTTCCTTTTGTTAATTCTAGTTCAACTTCTGTTACTATGTATTTTTCGTCTTTTAGCATACTTCTTCTGTATTCAAATTTCATTTCTTCATTTGTGAATTCTTTTTGCTCGCCATTATATGATATTGCTTTTACTTTTTTTACGATGTCTTTCATTTCTTTTCCATGTGCTCCAGCGTTCATTCTTATTGCTCCGCCTATTGTTCCTGGTATTCCTGATATTTCTTCAAATCCTGATATATCTTGATTTAAAAATGTCCTTGCAATTTTTGCGTTTTTCTCTCCTGCACCTACTGTTACTTTTATTTTGTCTCCGTTTTCTTCTATTTCTAGTTTTTCTATTTTGATTATTAATGTTATTCCTTCTATTCCCTTATCTGATATTAGCACATTGCTTCCATTTCCTAGTATTGTTAATGGTATTTGTTTTTCTTGCGCTAAGTTTAGTACTTCTTTTAAATCTTCTGTGTTGTCTATTTTTATTAGACAATCTGCTGGTCCACCTATTTTGAAGCTTGTGTAGTTTTTCATTTCTTCGTTGTATTTGATTTTTTCTGAAGCTATTTTTAGTCCAGCTTCTTTTATTATTTTTTCTATGTTCATAAGGTTTCTCTCCTTCATGTTTTTTAGTCCCCCTTATTCTACTATATTCTTGGTTAAAAAGCAAGTTGCATTTTATACATATTTCTTAATTTTATTTAATATATTACTATTATGTCAATATATTAATTTAAGGAGTTCTTATGGTTTTAAAAAGTAATTTTTATGTTATTAAATTAAAAAGAAATTTTTTAGCAATTATGTTCCTATGTTTTACACTTGGATTACTAATATTCTCTAGAACAAATCTTCCTGCTGTAAAATCAGGTTTAGCACTTTGGGCAAATTCTGTTGTACCATCACTATTTCCATTTTTTGTTGCAACAGAATTACTAATGCACACAAATATTATCTCACAATTAGGAATTTTGCTTAATCGATATATGAAACCAATTTTTAATGTACGTGGCGAAGGGGCTTTTGCCTTTATTATGGGAATTATTAGTGGATATCCTGTTGGAGCTAAAATTGCAAGTAATTTTAGAAAAAATAATATTTGTAGTAAAGAGGAATGTGAAAGACTTCTTAGTTTTACCAATAATTCTGGGCCATTATTTATTATTGGCTCTGTTGGAATTTTGATGTTTAGAAACACAACTATTGGAGTTTTACTTTTTATTACTCATATTTTAGCTTGTATTACAGTTGGAGTTATTTTTAGATTTTGGAAAAAAAATAAAACTTCTTCAGATTTTAAAAATACTTCATCCACATCTCAAAACCAAAATAATAAATTTGTTACTTTTTCTAATTTAGGTGAAGTTTTAGCTGAAAGCATAACAAGCGCAATTTCTACTATTTTACTAATTGGTGGATTTGTCGTAATTTTTTCTAGCATTATATCAATTTTAAATGCTAGTGGTCTTTTAAAAACTTTTGCCAATATGCTCTCTCCTGCCTTTAAAAGTCTACGGCATTGATAGTGCTTTTTCTGCTCCTTTTATTAGTGGGTTTTTGGAAATTACAAATGGTATTAATTCTATTTCTTGTATCGCCTCTAAAAAGCTATCAATAAACATTATATTTTCGGCATTTTTACTTGGTTTTGGAGGTATTTCTGTTTTACTACAAGTATGGAGCATTACATCAAAAACTGATTTATCAATTAGACCTTATTTATATGGCAAGTTACTACAAGGCATATTTGCTGCTTTTTATACATATATTTTTATAAATGTTATACCATTTTTCAATTTTGATTTATAAGGAAGGATTGTGTTTTATGGAACGTGATTTTAATAATTTTATGCCACCTTTTATGGATTATGGAATGCCACCAAATTCTCCACAAGATGATATGTTTAATCCTATGATGCAATACGAGCAAGCTTATTGCTATTATCGCTATTTGTGTATGCAAATGGATTATAAAATTAAATGTAAAGAATATGAAAAAATGTGTGGCTCTGATAACCGTGGAGCGTCACTTGGACGTGATAGAAAAGTTGAATAATATATTTTTATTTTCCTGACCGGCTAGTTTATTGATTTTGCGTAATTTGATTTATATAATTAGGCAAAAGGAGGCGTATTAAAATGTCAGAAAACATAAAAAAATTAGCAAACAGTATAAGCATTAATTGGTCTTTGATATTTACTTTACTAATTGCATCTTTTGTAATTGCAGTATCTTCACAAATATCAATTCCATTACCTAATGGTGTACCTATGACGCTACAAACTTTTAGTGTTGCACTAGTTGGATGTTGCTTATACAAAAACAACAAAGGATTAAAATCAATTATAGCTTATCTTTTTTTAGGAATGATTGGTATGCCAGTCTTCGCACAAGGTAAAGGCGGCTTTACTAGCTTAATCGGTTTAACAGGTGGATTTTTAATTGGATTTATTTTTCTAGTTTATTTTTGCCAAAAGGCTAAAATTTGTAAATCTGCTTGGACTAAAGTTTCATTTGCTTTAATTGGTTTGATTTTATTACACGTATTTGGTGTTTTACAATATAGCATTTTAACTGGTATGAGTTTTATAAATGCTACTTGCTTAGTTTCTATACCATTTTTACTTAAAGATAGCTTATCTGTTTTATTAGCATTACTGGTTTCTAGCAAGTTAAAGGTTAATTAAAAAATTAGGGCTTGATTACTTTTCAAGCCCTTTATATTTAATCTTCTATTTTATCATTAGTCGCATTTCCATCACCATTAACAGGAATTGTATCTCCCAAAAAAGTAGGTTCTGGTTTAAATATACATTTTACAAAATCCTTATTTCTTGCCAATATTTCTCTAATTTCTCTATATGTAGCTCCCTCATATTTTCTTGGATCAGAAGCAACGCCATAAGCTTCTAAACCTAACTGATTTGCTATATATAATGCTCTGTACAAGTGATATTTTTGTGTAACTATAACAATTTTTTTAGCCTCAAAAATTTCTTTTGCTCTGTATATACTTTCATAAGAAGAAAAACCTGCGTGATCCATAAAAATATTTTCTGATGGTACTCCTTTTTCTATTGCAAATTTTTTCATTATATTTACTTCGTCATAATCTTCTCTCCCGTGGTCCCCACTCATTATTATTTTTGTTGATACATTGTTCTTATATAATTCTATGGCTTGTAACAATCTATCTTCTAACATATGGCTTGGTTTATCTCCAAATATTCCTGCTCCTAATACAATTATACAATCAATGTCTCTTAACTTACTATAATCACCATTTTCTATAATTTGATTTTTTGTTGTTGCTTTTACATATTGATTTATTGTTATCACTAATATTGTTATAATTGCTATTACTATTATTATGGTTATTATTATTTTTTTCATTATTCCACCTACTTTTATTTATCGTTTAAGTTTATTCTACCATATGTTAATAAAAAAATAAAGAACATAATTGTTTAATTATGTCCTTTATTTCAACTTAATTATACACCCATAATATTATAACCACTATCAGCATAAATAACTTGCCCAGTAATTGCTTCTGACATTGAGCTTAGCAAAAATGTAGCAACATTACCAACTTGAACAGTAGTTACATTTCTATGTAAAGGAGCTCTTTTTTCAACTTCTGTTAATATTGAACCGAAGTCTTTAATTCCTTTTGCCGATAAAGTTTTAATTGGTCCTGCTGATACTGCATTTACTCTTATTCCTTCTCTTCCAAGGTTTTCTGCTAAGTATCTAACACTTGATTCTAGTGCAGCTTTTGCAATTCCCATTACATTATAACCTTCTAACACTTTTGTTGAGCCGTGATATGTTAATGTAAGTAAACTTGCATCTTCATTTAGCATATCTAGTTCTTTTGCTGTTCTTGCGGCTAATACAAATGAATATGCACTTACATCATTTGCGTGACTAAATCCTTCTTTACTTGTATAAATGAAATCGTTATGTAGATCTTCTGTGTTTGCGTGTGCTATTGCGTGAACTATTCCATCTAGCTTTCCATTTTCTTCTTTTATCTTTGTAAATATTTCTTTTACTATTTCGTCTTGTGATGCATCGTTTAATGCATATGTTTTCCTTCCTTCAAATTCACTTGTTAACTCATCAATTTTCTCTTTATTGTCTTCTCCTACATATGTAAATATTAATTTTGCCCCATTTTCATATGCTGATTTTGCTATTCCATATGCAATGCTCCATTTATTTCTTATTCCCATTATTAATATTGTTTTATCTTTTAAAATCATTTTATCCCTCCAAATTTAATTATTCTATAATTTTTCTTGTTTTATGTAATTTAAATTAGCTATCTAGATTTATGTATTCTCCCATATTTCTAAATTTATTATATCTTTGTTCTACAATTTGTTCTTTATCCATTTTAAGCATTTCAGAAATGCTAGATTTGATTTCTTTTTTCATACTATTTGCAATTTTTTCAAATGCCCCTTCGCTTGTTGGCTCTTTTATAATTTTATCTATTATGTTTAGTTCATATAAATCTTTTGCAGTTAGCTTCATCTTTTCTGCCGCTTCTTTATATCTTGAAGAATCTTTCCACAAAATACTGCTATAACCTTCTGGCGAAAGAATTGAATATATTGCATTTTCTATCATTAATACTTTATTTCCAACTCCAAGTGCTAAAGCTCCACCAGATGAACCTTCTCCTATTACAATTGCAATTATTGGTACTTCTAATCTTGCCATCTCAAACATTGATTTAGCAATTGCTTCTCCGTTGACCTCTTTCTTCTGCGCCTATTCCTGGGTATGCTCCTTTTGTGTCTATAAAAGTTATTACTGGTCTGTTAAATTTTTCAGCTTGTTTCATAAATCTTATTGCTTTTCTATAACTTTCAGGGTTTGGCATTCCAAAATTTCTTTCAATATTCTCCTTGGTTGTTCTTCCTTTCTGCTCTGCTATTATTGTAAAGTTTTGATTTCCAATTCTTCCTAGTCCACATACTATTGACTTATCATCTTTAAAATTTCTATCTCCGTGTAATTCAATAAATTCGTCAAATATTTCTTCTATGTAGTCTAATGCTGTTTTTCTTTTTGGGTTTCTTGCAATTTCTACTCTTTCCCAAGCCGATATTTCTGTATTTGCCATTATTTTTCGCCTCCTTTATGAAAGCTGATTAATGTTGATAGTGTATTTTTCAAGTCTTTTCTTTCAACTATTTTGTCAATAAAACCATGTTCTAGTAAAAACTCAGCTGTTTGAAAGCCTTCTGGTAACGACTCTCCTATTGTTTGTTCTATAACTCTTTGTCCTGCAAATCCTATCATTGCACCTGGTTCTGCTAAAACAATGTCTCCCAAGCTTGCAAATGATGCTGTTACGCCACCATATGTTGGGTCTGTTAATACTGATATATATAGCAAACCTGCTTTATCTAGTTTTGTTAAAGCTGATGTTGTTTTTGCCATTTGCATTAATGAGATAATTCCTTCTTGCATTCTTGCACCACCTGATGCTGCAAATATTATTAATGGTAGTTTTCTTTTTATTGCTTCTTCAACTGCATTAGTTATTTTTTCTCCAACAACAATTCCCATACTTCCCATTAAAAATCCACTATCCATTATGCATATTACAACTTCTTCTCCATTTATTTTACCAGTTCCTGTTGCTACTGCTTCTTCAATTCCTGTTTTTTCTCTTAGCGTCTTCAATTTTTTTGGATAATCTTCTAATCCAAGTGGATTATTTGTTTCTATATTTATGTCAAATTTTTTATATGTATCTTTGTCTATTATTGATTCTAATCTTTTATTTATATGCATTCTAAAATAATGTCCACAGTTAGGACAAACACTTAAGTTTTCCCTTAATGTTTCTTTGTAGATTATTTCTTTACATTTTTCGCATTTTGCCCATTTTCCAACTGGTATGTCTATTTTCGTTTTCTTGTTTTTCTCTGGCAAATTCCTCTTTTTTATTTTATCAACAATCATTTCTATAACCTCTCTATCGTGCTTATGATATTACATATCTTAAACTCAGTTTAATTGTTCATTTTTTTCTCAATAAACGATGTGTCAAAATTTCCTCTAATAAAGTCAGGATTTCTTATAATTTCAAACAAGAAGTCTCTATTAGTTTCCACACCTTCAATAACTAATTCTTCTAAAGCCCTTTTCATCTTGCTAACAGCCTCATTTCTATTTGCTCCAAACACAATAATTTTAGCTATCATTGAATCATAATTAGGTGGAATTGTATAACCTTCATAAATAGCAGAATCAATTCTTATTCCATTTCCACCAGGCAAATTAAGTCCTGTGATTTTCCCTGGACAAGGCATAAACTTCTTTTTAGGATTTTCTGCATTTATTCTACATTCTATTGAATGTCCTTTAAATTCAACATCTTTTTGTTTTATCTTTAATTCTTCACCTGCTGCAATTTTAATTTGACTTTTTACAATATCAATACCTGTACGCATTTCCGTAATTGGATGTTCTACTTGAATTCTAGTGTTCATTTCCATAAAGTAGAAATTCTTATCACTATCTACTAAAAATTCCACAGTTCCACAGCTTGAATAATTTGCAACTTTTGCTGCTTTTACTGCTGCTTCTCCCATCTTCTTTCTAAGCTTATCATCTACTGCTGTTGATGGTGTTTCTTCTATCATTTTTTGATGATTTCTTTGAATTGAACAATCTCTTTCGCCTAAATGAATAACATTTCCGTGTTCATCTGCTAAAATTTGTATCTCAACATGCCTAGGATTTTTAACAAACTTTTCTATGTAAATCTCATCATCATTAAAAGATATCTTAGCTTCCTGCTTTACAATATTATAATTATCTTCTAACTCTTGTTTATTATTTGCAATTCTTATACCCTTTCCACCGCCACCTGCTGCAGCTTTTAGCATTACAGGATATCCTATTTTCTCTGCAATTTTTATTGCAGCATCCACATTTTCAACACTTCCATCAGAACCTGGAATTACTGGAACACCAGCTTCCTTCATCAATTCCTTTGCATTAGACTTATTACCTAACAAATCAATAACATCTGAAGAAGGTCCTATAAATTTAATATTAGACTCTTCACAAATCTTAGCAAACTGCGAATTTTCTGACAAAAATCCAAAACCTGGATGTATACTATCAGCCTTTGTTATACACGCTGCCTCAATAATATTTTTCATATTCAAATAACTCTTTGTAGGCACAGCAGGCCCAATACAAACAGCCTCATCAGCAAGTCTGGTATGCAAACCATCCTTATCAGCTTCTGAATAAACAGCAACTGTTTTTATATTCATCTCTTTACACGCTCTAATAATCCTTACAGCAATCTCTCCACGATTTGCAATTAAAATCTTATTCATTTTGCTTTCTTCCTCCTTTTGTGTCCAATTGGGGACGTTTCCTTTTTGGACATATTCATTTGGAAACATCTCTCTTTTATACAAAATGTCCAATTAAGAAACGTCCCCAATTGGACATTTTATACTAGTGCAAATGTTAGCTCTCCTTTTGCTGCAATTTTTCCGTCTACTGTTGCTATTGCCTCACCTACACCTATTGGTCCTTTTCTTTTTATTATGCTTACTTCTAATTTTAAAGTATCTCCTGGCACTACCATTTTTTTGAATTTCATTTTGTCTATTCCTCCGAATAGTGCGTTTTTTCCTTTGTTTTCTTCCATTGATAGTATTGCTACTGCTCCTGTTTGAGCTAAACTTTCTGCAATTAGAACTCCTGGCATTATTGGATTTCCTGGAAAGTGCCCTTTAAAGTACCATTCATCTTCTCTTACTTTTTTATAAGCTATTGCACTTTCTCCTGGTGTGAATTCTTCTACTTCATCTATCATTAGAAATGGGTCTCTTTGTGGTATTATTTTTTCAATTTCTTCTTTTCCTAACATAAATTTTTCCTTTCGCTTATATTTCTATTTCAAATAGAGGTGTTCCATATTCTACTGTTTTTCCATCTTCTATAAGTATTTTTACTATTTTTCCTGTATATTCTGATTCTATTTCATTCATTAGTTTCATCGCTTCTATTATGCAAAGTGTGTCACCTTTTTTTACTTCTTTTCCTAATTCTACATAAGCGTCAGCTGTTGGTGATGGCTTTGAATAAAATGTTCCTACCATTGGTGATTTTACTGTTTTTATGTTTTCGTTTACTTTTTCTTGTTGGTGATTTTCTTGACTTGACTCGCTACTTGCTTCTTGTGCTACTTCTTGTTTTACTATATTTTCTTGAGCTTGTGTTACTACTATTTTTTCTTCTTTTGCCATACTAATTTTTGTACCATCTGGAAAGTCTATGCTTATAGATGATAGTTTTGAATTTCCCATATCGTCTATTAATTGTTTTATTTTTTCATATTCCATTTTTTCGTTGTATGAGCTATTTAATAGTTTAAATACTCATATTCTCCTTTCTTACTTTTTTAAATCTTTCTTAATATGATACTTGCATTATGTCCGCCAAATCCCAATGAGTTTGACATTACTGTTTCTACTTTTGCTTTTACAATTTCATTTGGTGTTATGTCAAGGTCGCATTCTTCGTCTTTTACCTTGTAATTTATAGTTGGCGGAATAATTTGCTCTTCAATTGCTTTAACACTAAATATTGCTTCAATTGCTCCTGCTGCACCCAATAGATGACCTGTATTTCCTTTTGTTGAACTTACTTTTACTTTTTTACTTGCTTCTCCAAAAGCCTTTTTTATAGCCATAGTTTCTGTAGTATCATTTAGATGTGTTGATGTTCCGTGAGCATTTATGTAATCTATTTCTTCTGGCTTAATATTAGCATCTTCAATAGCTCTTTTCATAGCATTTGCTCCGCCATTTCCTTCTGGATCTGGAGATGTTATATGATATGCATCTGTTGTAGCTCCAAAACCTATTACTTCTGCATAAATCTTTGCATTTCTTTTTTTAGCATGTTCATACTCCTCTAATACAACCATTGCAGCACCTTCACCCATTACAAATCCATTTCTTTCTTTATCAAATGGGATACTTGCTCTTGTTTTATCTTCTGAACTAGATAGCGCTTTCATATTTTCAAAGCCTGCAATTCCAAGCTCACATATAGCTGCCTCTGTTCCTCCTGCTATAATTGCATCTTCTGAACCATATTTTATTGTTTTATAAGCTTCACCAATTGCATGTGTAGATGACGCACAAGCTGTTACTATTGATATTGACTCACCCTTTAATCCTAAATCAATTGAAATATTTCCTGCTGGCATATTAGAAATTGCCATTGGAATAAACATCGGTGAAACCCTTTTATTTCCTTTTTCACATCTTATTGTTGCTTGTTCTTGAATCGTTATTAAACCACCAATTCCTGAACTTACAAAAATTCCAACTCTATTAAAATCTGTATTATCTTCTGAAATTCCGCTATCTTTTAAAGCTTCCCTCGCTCCAATAATTGCAAATTGAGAACATCTATCTAACCTTTTAGCTTGTTTTGCTTCAAAATGTTCCAATGCATCATAATTTTTAACTTCACCAGCTAAACTAGTTTTAAAACCTGTAGTATCAAACAATGAAATCTTATCAATTCCACATTTCTTATTTTTAATCGATTCCCAATTTTCTTCAACTGTATTTCCAATTGGACTTATAGCTCCTAAACCTGTTATTACAACTCTTCTTTCCATCTATTTTTCCTCCTACATTAGCATTCCGCCATCAACTTGAAGCACCTGCCCCGTAACATAACTACTATCATCAGATGCCAAAAACTTAACAACATTTGCTACATCTTCTGCTTTCCCCATTCTCTTTAAAGGAATATTTTTAGCAATTTCAGCCTTAACATCATCCTTTAAAATTGACGTCATATCAGTTTCAATAAAACCTGGTGCAACTGCATTTACTAAAATATTTCTTGATGCTACTTCTTTTGCCAAGCTTTTTGTAAAACCAATTATCCCTGCTTTAGATGCTGAATAGTTTGTTTGCCCTGCATTTCCTGATATTCCTACTACTGATGAAATATTTATAATTCTTCCACTTCTTTTTTTCATCATATATGGAACTACATTTTTAGTAACATTAAAAGTTCCTGTTAAATTTACATTTACAACACTTTCAAAATCTTCTTTTTGCATTCTCAAAATAAGCATATCTTTAGTTATTCCTGCATTGTTAACCAAAACATCAATTGCTCCAAATTCGTTTATTACTTCATCTACAAACCTTTTTGTATCTTCAAAATTTGAAACATCTCCTTGTACTGCTAAACATTTTACATTTTGTTCTTCTATTTCTCTTTTTGTGTTTTCTAATTCTTCATTTTCTTTTCTGTAATTTATTGCAATATTGTAACCTTCTTTTGCAAGTTTTATTGCAATTTGCTTTCCTATTCCACGTGTTGCACCTGTTATTAAAGCTACCTTACTCATTTTATTTCCTCCTTACCTTTAATAATTTATTTTATAAGCTTTTTAAAAGACTAATTGTTTCTTCTAATGTTTTTACATCATATATATTCAATATGTTAACTTCTCTATCCTGTTTTTCTCTTTTTACAAATCCTGATAATGTTTTTCCTGGTCCAATTTCTACAAATGTGTCTATTCCACTTTTTAACATTGTTTCTATTGTTTTTGAAAATCTAACTGGATTTACTATATGTTTCGCTAGAATTTCTTTTATGTCATCTTGTTCGGAATATGGCTCACCATCTAAATTCTTTATAACCTGTGAATCAAATGCATTGAATTCCACTTTTTCTAATTCTGTTCTTAAAGCTTCTGAACTTTTTTGTAATTTTTCAGTATGAAATGGTCCTGCTGTGTTTAGAATTCTTACCTTTTTTGCTCCCGTTTCTTTTGCTATTTTTTCTGCTTCTATAATTCCTTCTTCTTCCCCTGAAATAACTATCTGCTCTGTTGTATTAAAATTTGCAGGGACTACAAATTTTCCTTTTACTTTATCGCAAACTTCTAATATTTGCTCTTCACTTAATCCAAAAATCGCAGCCATTTTCCAGTTTCCTTCTGGCAACAAGTTTTGCATATATTCTCCTCTTTTTTGGATAAGTTTTATTGCATTTTCATTTGTTAATGCTCCTCCACTTACTAATGCTGCATATTCTCCTAGGCTAAGTCCAGCAGACATTTGAGCTTTTATGTTATTCTTTTTCAAGATTTCTAATATTGCTAAACTCATTGTTAATATTGCAGATTGAGTATTTTTAGTTTCATTTAAAACTTCTTCTTCTCCTTCAAAAGAAATATGTGCTATGTCAACTCCTGTTAGTTCTTTTGCCAAATCATATATTTTTCTTGCCTCTTCATATTTTTCATAAATATCTTTCCCCATTCCTATTTTCTGAGTTCCTTGACCTGGAAATAAAAATCCAATTTTCATAATTTTCTCCTTTAAAATTTCTCTTTTATATAACTCTTTTTCAAATCTATTGCAAAATTCTGTTATAAATTCTTTGCTATTAACTTCAACTTGAAATTCTTTTTTTATTGACGTCGCTATTTCTTTAATTTCTTCTGCAAATTCCTCTTGCATTGTATTTATACCTATTCCAATAACTAAACACATAATTTTATTGCCAATTAATTTACTTTGCGTTAAAATTCCACCAATTTTTTTACCTTTATAAACTATGTCATTAGGTTCTTTTATATTAAGCAAAACGCCATACTTTTCTTTCATAATCTCTACAATACTTTTTGCAATTTCTATCGTTAGACCTTCTGTTTTTTCTATTTTACAATTAGTTTTAATAAAAAACGAAAATGCTATATTGTTTGGTTCGTCTGTATGCCACACTCTGCCGTGTGTGCCTTGCCCTTTAGTTTGTCTATCTGCCATAATTAAAGTTCCATTTGGTATTTCTTTTTCATATTGTCTCCATATTTCACTCTGAGTGGAGTCTATTTCTTGATAGTAACTAGCATTTCTACCTAATATTTTTGTATTAAGTCCTGTTAATTGCATCTGACTTCTCCTAATTTTCTATTTATTAATTAATTTTAAATTTTCTTGCCTTTTTATTTTGTTTGTTGTTGTTTTTATTAGAGGTTCTTCTGTTAAAATAATTCCTCTTATTGCCTTGTATTTTGGCATAAGCTTATTTATTTCTTTAATCTTTCCTGATATTGCTTCTCTAATTTGTTCTTCTGTTTCCACCTTGTATGCTTCTTTTATTCTTTCTTTATCTATAACAACTTTTACATTTATTTTGATATCGTCCTTATCTTCTGACATTTGTTTTCCAAATATGAAAGATTCGTTTACTCCTTCAATTCGATTTACTAAATTTTCAATTTCTTCTGGGAAAATATTTTTTCCATTTTTTAGTACGATTACACTTTTCTTTCTACCACAAATGAATATATATCCTTCATCATCTATTTTTGCTAAATCGCCTGTTTTGAACCATCCATCTTGCATAACTTCTTTTGTCGCTTCTTCATTTTCAAAATATCCAAGCATTATGTTAGGTCCTTTAACTAGCAACTCTCCTATTCCTTCGCTGTTTTCATCTATTATTTTAGCTTGCACACTTGGCACAGTTTTTCCTATTGAACCTATTTTATGGTACTTATTTGTTCCTATTCCTACTACTGGTGATGTTTCTGTTAATCCATATCCTTGAACTAAGTTAAGTCCCAATAATCTATATTTTTCTTCAATTGTTTTTTCTAATGCTGCTGCTCCACTTATAAATAATTTAATTTTCCCACCTAACATATCGTGAATTTCTTTAAAATGTTGCTTTCTTTCTTCTATTGGTAAGCTTTTATATTTTTCTTCTTTTTCTAGTATTTCTTCTAATTTTCCACTACGTTCTATTTGATTTCTTATAATTTTAAATATTCTTTCATAAATTGCTGGAACACAAGCCATTACTGTTACATTGTACTCTTTTAAATTTTCTACAATATGTCTTATCCCATCACAAAATACTGTTGTCGCACCATTATATAATGAAAATAAGAAACCTACTGTACATTCAAAAACGTGATGTATTGGTAATATTGATAATAGTGTGTCATCTGAGTTTATATCTAGCACACTTCCAATATCCATTAAATTTGAACATATATTTTTGTGTGATAATGCTACTATTTTAGGCTCAGAAGTAGTTCCTGATGTGAATAACATTATACTCATTTTTTCTGGTTCTATTTTTGCATCTACAAAATTTCTATCTCCATTTTGCATTAATTCTTTTCCAACTTTAATTAATTCTCTTTGAGAAAATACTCCATCTGTGTTTTCTTCTAAGTCCATTGAAATTAAGTGTTTTAACTTTCCAATTTCACTACTTTTTATTTTTTCTAATGTGTTTACATATTTTTCAGAACAAAATATTGCTTCTACCTCTGATTTTTTTATTAAACGCTTTAATTCATTCTCTGTTAAAGATTTGTCTAATGGAACTACTATTCCAGTTCCACATACTATTGATAAATATGCTATTTCCCATTCATATCTGTTTTCACCAATTACTGCTATCCTCTTTCCTTTTAATCCTAGGTTTATTAGTGCTGTTCCTAATGCATCTATCATTTTTCTTATTTCTCTATGTGTGTATGTTATATATTTCCCTTTTTCTATTTTTATTTTATAAGCCGTTTTTTCTCCATATAGGTTATTTGTTTTTTCTAACATATCTTTTAAGTCTGTAATTTTTAAGGTTTTGTTTTCTTTTGCTTTCATAAATTACCACCTATCGTCTTATTTTTTGTATTATATTTATACCATATTTTTTTCAAAAAGTGATTAGACTGGTAGGTCAGTACAAAAAAATAAAGATTGATGATATTTTATCAACAATCTTTATCATATTTATCGTTTACAAAAAAATTACGTCAACAGTTAGTACACTATGTTGTTTTTAATTTTTTTAGTTCGTCTTTGTCTATTTTTGTTATCTTCATTATTTGTTCATCCGTTATATTATTTTTTAACATTTCTTTCACCATTTGTCTTATTGCTTTAGCAAGTCCTATTTTTTCTCCAATCTTCTCGCCTTCTTTTCTTCCTTCTCTTTTTTCATCTTGTAACCATTCTATAAAATACTTTTCAAATCTCATATCTTCTCTTCCTCCTTCTTCTAGTTTTTTTATATATCGTTCTGTTTCTTCTCTTATGCAAAACTTTTCTAGATTTGCATATCTTAAATAGTCCTTGTACGTAAATACTACCATTCTCTTATTCTCTCCTTTATTTTAATATATATTTATTCATTTGTCAATATTTCTTTATTAGTAAATATGGTATTCCTTCTATTCCTTTCTTTAAATTTCTTTTTCTATCACCTTTTTTCTTATTTGTTCTTGATTTTTTGAGATTTAAGTTTTGATTAAAAATTTTGACTAAATATAAAGATCAATTGAATGCATTTTTATCATATACTATAAAAAAGTATATATCCTCTGCACATATGTAATATAACAGATTTTATATACTTTTTCAATATTTCTATTTAATTTTATTCAACTTTTCATCGCATTTTTCGACAAAACTCGACATTTAATTTTTCCAAAATACTGCTCTTAATCCATATGGACATCCCCAAGGTGCTCCTGATATTTCTCCTTCTTTTTTATCTATAATTATTTCTTTTAGACTATTACATCTAGTAAATGCGTTCGTTGAAATGCCTTCTATATTTGACTGTATTGTCACTTTTTTTAAATTTACTGAATTATCGAACGCAGAGTCTCCAATTCCTTTTATTCCTATTGGTAAAATTATTTCATTTAAATTTTGTCTACTATAAAATACATATGAGCCAATAGTATCAACTGAACTAGGTATATTATATGTTTCTAAATCTTTTGACACACCTATTAATCTTTTTCCATCTTTACTTAAAATATATGTTCCTCCTTCTGCCTTTATATTAGGATTTTCTTCTGATATTGTTATATCTATATCAACTCGTCCTGGAAACACCGTTGTCGGAATATTCTTTACCTTTGCCCCAAAATGTAAATTTTTAATTTTTGTTCCATCAAATAACCATCCACTCATTTCTTCCAAATTGTCACTCAATGTTAATTGCTCTAGCTTATTTTCCCCCGCAAATGCATACTGCATTATTTGTTTAACTGTATTTGGCATTATAAAAGATGTCTCGTTCTGATAATATCTGTACAATACTGTCATATCTTTACTATATAGGTTTCCATTTTCGCTTTTAAAATATTGATTTTCTTCTACCACATTTATCTTAGTTATTTTAGTAGTAAAAAATAAATCTTTTATTTCTTTTACATTTTTCGAAATATTTAATACTGCCGTTCTTTCATAGCTGAACATAGCTCCATACTCAATAATCTTTACTGTTTCTGGTATATTTATTACTGACGTACTTGATACTACATAATATAAATTTTCACCATTTTTTGACATTATCATACTATCAGAAAAACTATAATTCTCGTTGCCTTCTGATATTTCTATATTAGTTAATTTCTCATCACCTCCAAATGCGCTACCTACTATACTTGTTACTGTTGATGGTATCGTTACTTTTGTTAAATTTCTACAAAGTTCAAAAGCAAAATTCTCTATTCTTTCTATTCCCTCTGGTATTTCTATCTCTGTTAATGAAGTACAAGCACTTAACATTCTAGCTGGTATTGTTTTTAATGCCTTTGGAAAGTTAATTTCTACCAATGATGTACATTGGCTAAAGCATGTGCCTCCTATATATGATACGCTATCTGCTATTTTTATTGATTTTAAAGCACTGCAACTTTCAAATGCAAATGCTCCTATCCTTTCAACACCTTCTTCTATTACTACATTTTCTAAGGTTGGATTTCCTGAAAAGGCATGCTCTCCTATTTCTTTTACTGTACCTGGTATTACTATACTTCTTAAACCTGTTACATCTCTAAATGCTCCGTTTCCAATTTTCGTTACATTTTGTGGAATTACTATTGTTCCTGTTACTTCGTCCATTAAATCTAAATTTTTTTCAGATGACATTAATTCTCCATCTATTATTATATATGGACTTACTTTTATTCCTATCTCTTGTGCCCATTTTTTCTCTTGTTCATTTTGAGCAAAATAAAATAATTCTCCTCTAATAACTTCAAAATTATCTACGTATTTTTTATCTGAATTTTTTAACACTGTATATATGTTTCCTTCTTCTTGTACCGAGTCATATATTAGGGCATTTTTTCCCGCATACAATGCCCCTTCTTCAAAGTTTCTATCTTTTGAAGTTCTTTCTATTACATATAAATCGTATTCTTCTGCTACTGCTGATAACTCTGTTTTGAATTTTGCTTCTCCGTGCTTTTCCTATTATGCCATTGTCTCCTGTAAGTGTGGCAATCGTCACTCCGAGCTAATATTAAAAGCACAATTATTGTTATTACTAGTGATATCAATGTAATACCTTTCGATTTGTTTTGTTTCATCTTTCAAAACTCCTTCTTTTGTTTTTATTCTATCTTCTGTTATTATTTACAATACTATTTTCATTTTACACATAATTATGTAATTAGTCAATACGATAGTTGGTTAAATCTTATATTTTTGCGTGAATTATGTCAATAGATTGCTCTTTGTCTTATATCTGGCTTTTACTTTTTTAGTATAATATTTGTTGTTATAGGAAAGAAAAACTTTTTTATAACATAAAAATAAACTCGAATTATTAAACTTTTTTGTCTAATAATTCGAGTTTATTTTGCCTGCTAAAAAGGGCATCCCCAACAGCATGCTTTATGATTGCCATTTTATTGCTCTTAATCCATATGGGGATTTCCAAGGCGCACCTGAAATGCTGTTTTCTGGTTTATTTATTATGATTTCTTTTAAATTTTGAGCATTATCAAATGCATCGTTTCCAATTCTCTCTATTGTACTTGGAATTTCTATTTTGGTTAATCCGCTACAACCATAAAATACACTATTTCCTATTTCTTTTACATTTTTCAAGTCTATTTCTGTCATTGAATCTTGAGCATAAAATGCGCCATTATCGATTTTTTGTACTTTTTCATCTAAAGTAAGCTTTCCTTTTATTACTGGTATTACAGTTTTTAATACTGATTTATCTTTTGTATATAAAACTCCATCTTCCATTATATAATTAGGATTTTCACTGTTTATAGTCACATTTACAGTATATCTTTGAAAACAAAACATACCATTAATATTATTAACTTGTTTTCCAATTACTACTTCTTTTATACTACTGGAGAATACTTGGTTCTCTATTTCTTTTACACTGTCATTTAAAGTTATTTTTTTCGCTTTTGTTGCTCCGCAAAATGAGAAATCACCTATAATCTCTACATCTACATTTAATGTTATTTCAGTGTCTTTAGAAACACAGTATACTAGCCTTTTAGGATTTTTTATTGTATATAAACATTTGTCAGACACTGCAAATGTTTCATTTCCACTCACTACTTCTATTTCTTCTAAATTTTGTGATAAGTATCTTGCTGATGGAATACTATTTACCTTGCTTGTTACAACCAATTTTTTTACTGTGTTTAAGTTACTAATCGATGTATTAAATACAGTCACTCCTTCTGGGATAGTAAGCTCTGTTTTTCCATCATAATATTTTTGTGATATAAATATGATGTTTTCTTTATTTTTAGGCATTAACATTCCATTTTCGTAAACAAATCTGTCATTATCTATTGTTATATTATTTAAATTAACATTTTGGACAAATGCCACAGCACTAATTGTCTCTACATTTTTTGTAATTGTAAATTCACTGAATGCTGTACTATAAAATGCTTCTCCTATAATCTCTTTTAATTGGTCTCCTCTGAATGTTACTTTAGACAATTTATTACACATTGCAAATGTTAAGCTGCCAATTCTAGTTATCTTACTTGGTATTTCTATTTCTTGAAGATTACGACATACATAAAATGCACCATTACCAATTTGCGTAATACTTTCAGGCAATTCTATTGTTTGTAAATTTTCACATTCTCTAAATGCTTCATTTCCAATTATTTTTACTCCTTCTTGTATAATTATTTTTTCAAGAGTTTTATTATTTCTAAAAGCATTAGTCCCTATTTCTTCTACAGTCCCAGGTATTACTATTGTTCGCAAACCTTCTACATTTGAAAAAGCTCCTTCTCCTATCTTTTTTACTGCTTGTGGTATTATTATTGATCCTGTTGCTTCGTCCATTAGTCCCACATTTGTATTAGCTGACATTAACTCTCCGTTTATTATTATATATGGACTTACTTTTATCCCTATCTCTTGTGCCCATTTTTTCTCTTGTTCATTTTGAGCAAAATAAAATAATTCTCCTCTAATAACTTCAAAATTATCTACGTATTTTTTATCTGAATTTTTTAACACTGTATATATGTTTCCTTCTTCTTGTACCGAGTCATATATTAATGCGTTCTTACCTGCATACAATGCTCCTTCCTCAAAGTTTCTATCTTTTGAGGTTCTTTCTATTACATATAAATCATATTCTTCTGCTACTGCTGATAACTCTGTTTTAAATTTTGCTTCTCCTGCTTTTCCTATTGTTCCATTGTCCCCTGTTAATGTTGCTATTGTTACTCCGTGCCAAAATTAATAAAATTATTATTGTTATTACTAATGCTATTAATGTAATTCCTTTTGCATTTCTTCTCATCTCAGATATTCTCCTTTTCTTCTGTTTTTATCATTTTATCGTAGAAAAAGAAATTACGTCAACAGGTAGCGCATTACTTTTATTTTAAAAAATAAAATCAAGTCAATTGGTCATTTATCAACCTTAACTTGATTTTTGTTTTTTATATTAGGTTCGTTTTTTCTCTGTCCTCAAAAACACTCAATAGTATTAATGGCTTAAGAAAAAGTACGCAAGTACTAAAATTCCAAGTACAATTCTATAATATCCAAATACTTTGAAATCGTGTTTTCTAATGTAATTTAGTAGCAATTTAATAACAACTACTGAAACTAAGAATGATACAACCATTCCCACTAGTAAAACTATCATTTCTACACTTGTAAATGCAAATCCAAATTTAACTAGTTTTAATAAGCTTGCCCCAAACATTGTTGGTATTGCTAAGTAAAATGTAAAGTTTGCTGCATTTGGTCTTGATAATCCAATCAACAGTGCTCCTATTATTGTTGCTCCTGAACGTGATGTTCCTGGGAATATTGCAGCTAATAGTTGGAATATTCCAATTATTATTGCATCTTTGTATGTGATTTGTTCTGACGTTTCTTTTTTTGCTTTTCTTCCTTTATTCCAGTTTTCTATTATTATAAATGCTATTCCAAATATTATTAGTGCTAATGCTATGCAGAATGGATTATAAAATAATGCTTCAAATACATCATCAAATAATATTCCTATTATTGCTGCTGGTACACAGGCTACTAGAATTTTTCCCCATAGTATCATTATGTCTTTATCTAATATTGATAGTATTCCTTGTTTTTTTATTGCTTTTTCTTTGTTTTTTGTAAATGGCCATATTTGCTTAAAGTATAAAATAACTACTGCTAGTATTGCTCCTAACTGTATTACTACTTGGAACATATCCCAAAACTCTGGAGATACTTCTTTAAATTTTAGGAATTGTTCTAATAATATTAAATGTCCTGTACTACTTATTGGTAACCATTCTGTTATTCCTTCTACAATTCCAAATATGACAGATTTTATTATTTCTAATATCATTTTGTTTTCCTTCTTTCGTTATTTTCTATTATTAATTTTTATTTATTTGCCTTTAAATTTATTACATTTTTTATTGCATTTCATCTCTTTGTTTTTCTTCGTCATATTCATATTCTTGTTCTTGTTCTTTTTGTACTGTTTTGCTATGTTTCTCTTCTCTTTTATTTAATAGTTGTATATCAGCATAGCTTAAACTTCTTGTTATATCTGCCATTTCTTCCAAGTGGGCTTTTGCTTTCAGTTCTTTTTCTTCTAGCTTTCCTTCCTTTTCTTCTAAAGTGTTTTCTAGGTTGAATGGCATTGGTATTTTTGCAATTATTGGTATAAATATTGGGTCTTTCTTTACTTTTGCTACTATTTTTTTGCTATTTATATCTATTGCAATATTAACATATTTTATTGCTGTGTCTTTGTCTCCTTGCAATAAACTTATTTTAGCGAGTTCATAATATCCATCTGCTGAAAGTTCTTCTTCTTCAATTGCTTCTAAGAATTTTTGCTTTGCTTCTTCTAAATCTTTGTAGATTAAAGCTATTTCTGCTAATGAATACTTTGAATTATATGCAAGGCTATTTATTTGCGCTGCCTTTTCATAACATATCTTTGCATTTTGGAAATCGTTTAACATTGTGTATGCAATTCCTAAATTATAGTTTAAATCATAACTTAATGGGTTGTATCTTAATGCATCTTGATATACTTTTGCAGCTTCTTTATATGATTCATTTTCTATTAAAATTTCTCCTAATAATATGCTTGCATCATACATTTGTGGTTGTTTCTCTAGTAGACTAAATAACATTTGACCAGCTTCTTGTTTCTTATCTAAGTCATTTAATAGCTCTGCTACTTTATAATAAGAATTATAATCTTTTTTGTTCAAATCTATTGCTTGTACATATTCGTCTATTGCTCTTCTCATTCCGCCTTCTGCTTCATATACTTCTGCTAACATTTTATGAGCTTTATAACTTTCTTGATTTCTATTTAATATATATAATAATGCTTGTTTTGCTTTTTTAGTGTTTCCAAGCATCATATAGATTTTTGCTTTGCTTAAGTTTATCATTTCATATAGTGGCATAATTCTTTTTTCTAAAATAACTATTCCTATTGGCAACAAACAAGCCAATATATATTTTATTATTACAAATAACATATTTAGTTTTACTCTAAATAGTACTTCTGCAAAGTTTAATGTTATTCCAATTGCTTCTAATACCAATATTACTACATATGCTGTATCATTGTTTTTTATCATTCTAAAAAACATATATACAAATATTGCAAATGAAATGAATGTGAATATTAATTGTTCTACGACCATTTTGTTTACTCCTACTTTGTTTATATTTTTATATATTTTATTTCATTTTTCGTCATTTGTCTAGTTTTAATTATAATATAATTCTTTATACATTTTATAATTTACTAAAATTTTTCTAACATAATTGTTAGTTTCTTTATATGGTATATTTTCAATGTCTGTTCCATCAGCTTTAATAATGCCTTGTTCTATCCATTTATCCACTGTTCCTATTCCTGCATTGTAAGCTGCAACAGCAACTTCAACATTATGATATTTTTCTAACAATACTGCTAAATATTTTGTACCAATATTAATATTGTTGTCAGTATCCAAAATATCTTTTTTTGCATTATCCATATTAATATTTATATCGTATTTTTTTGCAACATCTATCGCCGTCTCTTCCATAATTTGCATAAGTCCCAAAGCATCTTTATGCGAAACCGCCTTTTCATCAAAATTGCTCTCTGCTTTAATCAATGCAAAAATCAGACTCTCCTCAATATTATAGCTTTTTGCATAGTTTTCCACATTTTCAACATATTTTAATGGATAGAAAACTTTTAAAATCTCATTTCTAAATAGTCCTATGAAAATAACTATAGCTATTAAAATAAGCAAAAAAATTGTTAAAAATCTTTTGTTCATTAATATATTCTCTCCTTTTTTAGCAACCGGGACAATCACTTGCATTCGTGCCAGTTGCTTGCTGTTGATATTTCTGCAATTAGCGGTACTTTTAGCTCTATTGCTGATTCCATACATTGTTTCATTATTTCTTGCATTTCTTCTTTTTCTTCTAGTGGTGCTTCCACCATCATTTCGTCGTGTACTTGTAATACTATCTTTGATTTAAGGTTTCTTTTTTGTATTTCTTCATACACTTTTATCATTGCTATTTTCATTATGTCTGCTGCTGTTCCTTGTATTGGTGTGTTCATAGCTGCTCTTGAGCCAAATTGCCTTACCATATAGTTGCTTGATTTTAGTTCTGGTATATATCTTCTTCTATGGAATAATGTTTCTACATATCCTTTTTCTTTTGCTTCTTCTGTTATATTTTCCATAAATTGTTTTATTCCTGAGTATTGCTCTAGGTATTCGTCTATATATTGTTTTGCTTTTTTTCTTCCTATTCCAAGTTGTTCTCCTAGTCCAAAGTCGCTTATTCCATAAACTATTCCGAAGTTTACTGCTTTTGCATTACTTCTTTGTTCTTTTGTTACTTCGTCTATTGGTGTTTTAAATACTTTTGATGCTGCTTGCTTGTGTATATCTTCCCCTTCATTAAATGCTTCTATCATATGTTTGTCTTCTGATATTGAGGCTAATACTCTTAATTCTATTTGTGAATAGTCTGCGTCTAGGTATATTTTTCCTTCTTCTGGTTTGAATACTTTTCTTACTCTTTTTCCTAGTTCAAATCTTGTTGGTATATTTTGTAAGTTTGGTTCTGTTGAACTTATTCTTCCTGTTGCTGTTATTGTTTGATGGAAAAATGAATGTATTCTTTTTGTTTTTGGGTTGATATATGGTTTTAATCCTTCTACATATGTTGAATTTAGTTTCATTAATTGTCTGTAATCTAGAATCTGTTCAATTATTGGATCTTCTCTTTTTAGTTTTTCTAAAACGTCTACATCTGTTGAATATCCACTTTTTGTTTTCTTAATTACTGGCAATTTCATCTTTTCAAATAGAATTTCTCCTAATTGTTTTGTTGAGTTTATATTGAACTCTTCTCCTGCCATTTCATATATAATTTTTGTTATTGTTTCAAGCTTTGCCTTTAATTCTTCTCCAAATTGCTCTAACTCTTCTTTATCAACATACATACCATTCCATTGCATATCTGATAGTACTTCAACTGTTGGCATATCTATATTGTAAAATAAATCTAAGCAATTTATCTCTTCTAATTCTTTTAATGTTGCTTCTTTTATTCTTGAAATAGCATAGGCATATAAACAATATTTTTCTTTTTCCAGTTCTTTCTGTTTTTTAGCTTCTTCGTCTTGCTCTGCACTTCCTGACATAGCATCAAATAAGTTAATTTGCTTGTTTGCTTGCTTTTTATCGCTAATTCCAATTACTTCTTCTACATTTATTTCCAAATATTGTTCTATTAGATTATCAATCTTCAACCTATTATTTGTCGGATTTAATATATATGCAGCAATTCCTATATCATAATTAATTCCCTTTAACGAAATACCTTCTTGCTTTAACAAAATATAGGCCTTACTCAAGTCAATTCCTATTTTCTTAATTTCTGCATCTTCTAAAATTTGTATTAATTCATCTCCGAATGTCCAAGAAGGAAACGTCCCCAATTGGACATATGCTTATTCCTGTTATTTTTTCTTTGATTATCTTGTTTTCGTCGTCATCTGGCTCTGTTGCTAAATAAAATGTCATTTCTTTTTGGGCTCTTATTAATTCTATTATTTCTTCTACTGGTTTATCTACTCTTTTGTAAGTTTCTTTTTTAATTTCTGCATTTAGCCCACCTGCTTCTTCTCCTCTTAATGAAAAACGGTCAATATATCTGTTGAAGTTTAGTTCTTTGAATAGTTCTAGTACTTTGGGTTTGTCCCATTCTTCTACTTTGAAGTTTTCTAATGTGTCTTCTATTGGTACTTCTAAGTTGATTGTTCCCAAAAATTTTGACATTTCTGCTAGTTCTTTATTTTCTACTATTTTTTCTCTTTGTTTTCCTTTTAAGTCATCTGTTCCATTTTCTACTGCTTCATATAGTTTTTCTATTGAGCCATATCTTTGTATTAAGCTTAATGCTGTTTTTTCTCCAACTCCTGGTACTCCTGGGATATTGTCTGATGAATCCCCTTGCAAGCCTTTTACGTCTATTAATTGTTTTGGTTCTAGTCCATATTTTTCTATTATTCTTTCTCTGTTGTATTCGTCTGTTTCTGTTTTTCCTGCTTTTGTGTGGGGTATTCTTATTGTTACTTTATCTGTTGCAAGTTGAAATGTGTCTCTATCTCCTGATAAAATTGTTACTTCTAACCCTTGTTTTTCTCCATAGCAAGATAAAGTTCCGAAGTACGTCGTCTGCTTCGTAACCTTCCATTTCTACTATATCTATATTCATCGCTCTTAATATTTCTTTTATGATTGGCATTTGCTCTGCTAGTTCTTCTGGCATTCCTTTTCTATTTGCTTTGTATCCTTCATATAGCTTGTGTCTTGCTGTTGGAGCCTTTAGGTCAAATGCTACTACTAAATATTGTGGATTTATGTCTTCTAATAGTTTAAATAGTATTGCTAAAAATCCATATACTGCATTTGTGTATTTCCCGTCTTTTGTTGTTAACATCTTACTTCCCATTATTCCGTAAAATGCTCTATTCATTATACTGTTTCCGTCAACTAATACTAATTTATCCAATTTTTTCTTCCTTTCTTTTATAGACACATGTCTTGCTCTTTGGTATTTTCTTTTTTCTTTGAATTTTCTTTTTTCATTTCATATGCAGATATTATTGTTTTTCTTAATTCTTCTGGCATCAATTTTAAAGCCTTATTTCTCAAGTCTTTTGGTATTCCATAATATGCTTCTGAAATTGAACCTACCATACATGCTATTGTGTCTGTATCTCCGCCTATTGAAATTGCTTTTCTAATAGAATCTTCAAAATCATTTGATTGTAGGAACACGAAAATTGCTTGTGGCACTGTTTTTTCACAAGTTCCATCAAATGTATTTGTCTCTTGCAATTCTTCTAAATCATAATTTAAATTATACCCATATCTTCCGAGTAATATATTCTTTTATTTCTTCTTTTGGCATTTTTTGTCTTGCTAAATATATTGTTGAAGCAAGTCCTTGTGCACCTTTTATAGCTTCTTCGCTATTGTGTGATGGCATTGCTGATTTTTTTGCTTCTTGCTCTACTTTTTCTAAATCGTCAAATAAATATGCTACTGGTGAAACTCTCATTGCTGAACCATTCCCATAACTTTTTCCGTTTTCAT
This sequence comes from uncultured Clostridium sp., assembly GCA_947648905.1. Lineage (GTDB taxonomy): Bacteria > Bacillota > Clostridia > TANB77 > CAG-508 > CAG-269. Next base: position 75,403 of record CANSPP010000006.1, read on the forward strand.
TTTCTTCTGAATTTGCCCACTTTATAAATACTGGCGAAAATGCATTTTTGAAAAAGTTCTTTCTTTGCAATTGCTCACTTCCATATTTTTTTCCATATTTTTTTAAAGTTTCTCTATAATCTATGTTATAAGTTATTGCTTCTGCAATTGCTGTTGTTAGTATACTATCGTCACTTACAAAACTTTCATCTGTTATTAATTCTGTTTTTTTATCAAGTATTTCTTTTCTACGTTCTTTGTTTATTATACCTTTTCTTGAATCCAAGAATTCTTGATATTCATATTTTGTTCCTGCTAAATCTCCTATTATTGCTCCTAACATTTTTCCTCCATTTTTACCAAATAAAATTTGACTTTAAAGCCTCTCCATTATCAATAAAAATATCTTCACCTGTCATACTTTTATTTACAACTGCTATGAAGTAAGCAAACTCTGCTATTTCCTCTGCTGATGCCCATTTGTTTAATAAAGTTTCGTCCAATACTTGTTGCCATAAAATAGGGTCATTTATTATGTGTTCGTTAAGTTTGGTTGTTACTCCACCTGCTGAGATGCTGTTGCTTGTAGCTCCATATTGCGCTATTCTTAAAGCTACATTTTTCATATATGAAACCATTCCACCTTTGCTTGCAACATATTCTGGGAATTCTGCTCCTGTCCTTGCACTAGCTGATGCTATAAATATTATTGATTTTATTTTGTCTTGAATTCCATATTTTTCAGTTATTGATATTGTTCCTTTTAAATTCACGTCTATATCGTTTCCGCTTTCTTGTACTCCTGCATTGTTTATTAAAACTTCCACTCCTTCTATTTCTGGGAGATCTTTGTCGCATATGCTTTTCTTTATATGTGTGTATAGTTCGTTTTCTATTGTTGCTTGCTCTTTGTCAATTCCTATTACATTATGACCTTTTTCTAAGAATTTAAGTGCTATTGCTTTTCCTATTCCTTCTGATGTTCCTGTAATTAATATTTTCATTATATCTTCTCCATTTTTGTTTTTATTTTTGCCTTTATACTATATCACATTTTTCCCTGTTTGTCTTCTTTTATTTGTTAATTTTTATAGTTTTAGATGTTTTTTTGCTCTGTCCCTAAAAACATCAAAAAAGATTAGTTATATTTCAAACTAATCTTTTTATTCCTATTTATCTTTATACATATTTACAATATCTTTAAAGCTCATTTTTGTACCATAATTTAAAATTGCATTTGAATAAATCTTAATTGCCACCTTTGCAATAACTAATATTGTAACAACTAAAATTGCAATAGATATTGCAACATCTACGCCACTTGCTAATCCCATCATAACTCTAAAAGGCATACAGAATGGTGATGACACTGGAAATAATGAAGCAAATAGATTAAGTTCGCTTGTAGGATTCATCATTGTAAAATATGATAGATAAAATCCTATTACTGCTAAAATTGCAACTGGTGTATTAGCTGATTGTATATCTTCTGGTTTGCTTACAGTTGAACCTGTTAGAGCATATAGCAATGCATATGCTAAATATCCTAATATAAAATATACAATAGTAACTATTCCTAAATAAGGTGTAATATTTGACATATCTAATACTGCATTTAATAATTCTGGGTCTAGGAATGATTTCGCACAAATCAATGCTGTGCCTACAATTACTATCATTTGCAATAATCCAACTAATCCTATTCCAATTGTTTTTCCTAATACTATTGTTCTTGGGCTTGTTGATGTTACTAGTGTTTCCATTATTTTTGATGTTTTTTCTGTTGTTATTGAGCTTGATACTTGATATGCACAGAAATATATTGCATAGAATAATACTAGTGACATTAACATCATTGCAAATATGTTTCCATTTGCTTTTTGTTCTTCAGTTTGTTCCAAGCTAAATTCAAAATTAGGTGTTATTGATTGTAATTGTTCTGGGCTTAGTCCTAATTTGTTTATTTGTATGTTTGTATACAATGTGTTAATTGCATTTACAATTGTTTCTGGAACTTCTTCCATCATTGTTGTATTTTCTACTATATATCTAATTTTCACATTATTATCTTGCTTTTCTATTATTATTGCATCTTCTATTTCTTCATTTTCAATTTTTGTTTTTATTTCTTCAAATGTAGCTTTTCCTATTTCTATATCATATCCCAAATCTGCTTGTTTCAATAGTTCTAAGCCACCTTCGAATATGTTTTCATTATCAACAATTAATAGTTTACTGTTTGATGTTTCTTCACCTTTTATGCTTTTTATTATGTTTGGTACGTTAAATCCTATTACAATTAATATTAATATGATTAAAGTTGATATTATAAATGATTTTCTTTTTACCATATCTTTTATTGTAAATTTCATTACTGTTAAAATATCTTTCATTGTTATTCACCCACCTTTTCTATAAATATGTCATTTAAAGTAGGTTTTTTAATTTCAAATTTATCTACTTCTATTCCGCTTGTAATTAGCTTGTTTAAAAGCTTATGTGCCTTTTCTTCTTCTGATATTTTGATAATATAATTATTGTTTGCTTCATTTTCTATTTCTAATCCAAGCTCTTGGATGTAAGCTGTTATATCTTGCTTTACGTCTACTTCTACTCTGTTTGCTGGATATGTTTCTTTTATTTCTTTTAAGTTTCCTTGTAATACAGTTTTACCTTTGTTTAAAATTAAAATATCACTACAAAACTCTTCAATTGTTGCCATTTGATGTGCTGACATTATTACGTATTTTCCGTTTCTTACTAGATTTATTATAATATTTTTTAATATTTCTGTATTTACTGGGTCTAATCCACTAAATGGCTCGTCTAATACAACTAATTCTGGGTCATGTATTATTGCTGTCATAAATTGAATTTTTTGTTGATTTCCTTTTGATAGCTTTTCTGCTGGCATTTCTAAGTATTCCTCAACTTTTAATTCTTTTGCCCATTTTTTTATTGATTTTTCTGCTTCTTCCTTTTTCATTCCTTTTAATTCTGCAAAATACATTAATTGGTCAAATATTTTTGTTTTTGGATATACTCCTCTTTCTTCTGGTAAATAGCCAAATCTAACGTTTTTTCTATCTACTGCTTTGCCTTTCCAAGTGATTTCTCCACTATCTTTTTTTATTATTCCAAGTAACATCCTTATTGTTGTTGTTTTTCCTGCTCCATTTGTTCCAAGCAATCCATATACTCCTGGCTTTTCTAAGGTTAGTGATATGTTGTCTACTGCTTTTTTTCCTACAAATGTTTTTGATACATTTTTTAATACTAAACTCATTTGCTGTTTTCCCCCTTTTATTTTAAGTTTTCTATACTATACAAACTATATCCTTCATAATTATAGCTTGCATCAATACCTTTCATATAAACTTCTCTATCATCTATTGTCCCTAATATTCTTTCTATATAATCGCTGATGATATATGAAATACATTTATTTTGTCTTCCATTCTTTTTTTAGCTTCTTTAAGGATTTTATGGTCATCATCTAGAAAGATAACTTTATCATATTGTGGTAGCTTTTCTTCCATTTTGTATGCTTTTATATAATTTCTATTTTCTTTGGTATACTCTCCTTTTTCTTTATTAATAATTATCCAATTTTTTTCATTTATAAAGTTAGCATATTTTTTTAGCCATACCTTTTTTTCTTCAACAATAATATCACTTTTTGAAAGTGTCAAAATGTATAAATCTATATTTTCTATTTCATTAATTTTTCTTAAATTTTCAATTACTACGTTAAGTGGTTCTCCATTTGCAAATAATCCTTTTGAATCTGTAGTAATTTCATTTTCTCCATATATGGTATATTCTACTATTGTTCCATCCATATCAATAAACATTGCTACTTTTTCATTTTCATCACATATTTTCTTTATTTTATTATAAAAAATATCCATATCTATCGCTTCTTTCTTGTTTTTTATTTATTACATAAACTTTGCAGGAGTATTGACCCCTGCAATTTTACTTCAATAGATGTTCCTCTATCACCTTTAATAGCTGAGCGCATACCTCATTTTGCTCCTTTTTTGAAGTTTCGATTGAGATTTTAGGCAAATCAATTTCTTGGTAAAATTTATAAAACATTTCATTGTATTGCTCTATATATTCTTTTGTAACCAAGCGTCCCTCTCCGCCCCTTCTTTCTATTGCTATTTCAGGAGATACTATTAGTGCAATTACTAAGTCTGGAAATAACTCCTCCATAAATTGCATTCTAAATTTTTGATACTCTTCATCAGTCCAAACCTCTTCCCATAAGAACTTTTTTCCGTAAAAATTACTATCTACTAACCCTCTATCTGCTAATACTATATCACAGTTTGAAAATTTAGCTCTTAAGCACTCGGATTGTGTTTGATAATGCATCCATAAATTAGCATATATAGTTCCTTTAGGAATCTCTTCTGGTAACCGTTCTGCTGATTCTTGCAATCTCATCACTTTATATCCTTTGCTAGATAATACATTTTGTAATTTTTCGATAGAAGTTGTCTTTCCTGCTTCTGGTGTACCCATAAACTCTACCATAAAAGGTTTCCGCATAATTATGCCTCCTTTAATCAATTGTTTTCCTTAGTATATCTAACTAACTTATTTATGTCAATATTTTACTAGCATTTTTATTTTTACGTCATCTGTCTATATTATCTTAAGTTTTTTAGTTTTTTGATTTATAATCCAAATTCCTAAACTTCCAACTATAAGGATAAAAGTAAATGGCACTCCATTTTGCCAACCTTCTCCATAAGTTAGAAAAATGCTATTTGCAAATTCTGTAATTATTGCTATTTGCGGTATCCATTTAATATTTTCTGAACTTTGCCACATTAACAATGGAAATAGCCAAATAACATACCAAGGCTGAAAATTTGTAATTAGTAAAAATAAAAATGCCATAACAAAATAATTTGCTTTTTTCATCTCATTTCTTAAAAATATTTCTTTTTTATTTAGAAGAACAATGCAAGTAAAGAAATAAATAATAGTAAAAGCACCTAATAAGATATGGTTTACTGTTGTTGCTGATATATCTGGTCCTTTAAAATATTCATTTAAAATAATATAAAAGCTTTTAGCTAATTTTTCTTGCTGTACAAACAATCCGCTTAATACTTGTGCATCTCTTACAAAAAATATATATGGAATTGCAAAAACAATCAAAAATATTAGTCCATATTGAATACATTTTTCAAATCTTTTTAGTGGTTTTTCTTCTTTAAAATAATAAATAATCACAAATGGTAATAAAATAATTGCAAAATATTTTATTGCAGTTGAAATTGCTAAAAAAACTACCGTTGATACTAAGTTTTTCTTCTGCGTTAAAAAATATAATGCTAGTAACATAAATAATACGACAAAAATATCATTATGAACACAAGCTATTCCTTCTATTAATACCAGCGGATTTAACCCATATAGCAATGTAAATATTTTTTTATGTGAAATTTTATATATTAAATAACAGTTACATAAATGCACAAATACATTTAACAATTTAAAAATTAATAAAGCAAAATCTATATTTCCAAAGGATACTCCTGCAACTAATTTGCAAACTAATTGCCAAACTGGTCCATATACTACAGTTGTATCTGCCCAATAATTATTATATCCTTGTTCTAACACTTTGTCTGTTTGAAGATATTTACTGTTTTCTCCTTGTTCTACAAATTCTTTTATAGTTGTATAATATGGATTTTGATGATATTTACTATCTATTCTTCCAACACTTAAATAATAAAATATGTCAGATGAAGTAAACGGCAATACTGCTACAAATATTAGTGATATAATCGCTATAAATATAAACACTTCTTTTATATTTTTAAATATCTCTTTTCTTCTTTTAACTATAGCAAAATATGCTACTGCCAATATTGCTAGTATTACAATATATAATATTGTTTGTGTGGCTCTGCTTACTTGTGCATCATATAAAAACTGAAAATATGGTTCAAATTGTAATACTGTTTTTTTCTGTATAAAATATATGATTGATGGTATGGCAAATAATATACTTGCTGTTATAAATATAAATTTTACTAATTTGTTAGTTTTTTTATTCAATTGTTTTCTCCTCATTCACTTTCTTTCATTCTTGTTACTATTTTCTAAATCCCTTTTTATTTGCTTAGAATATCTATCTTCTTCTGAACTATTCCTATTTAACTACTGAAATTTGTGTGTCCTGTCATTACTCCTTAAAATAGTTGATTTTTCTGTATTTGTAAGCAATTTTTCTTTATAATCGCTTTATTTTCAAGAATATTCAAAAATTAGCAAAACACTTTATATCAGTGTGCTTTTTAATTTTGTGGTTATTAATTATAATCTCCTATAAATTACTTCAATTTTTTAATATCTTCTCCCATAATTTCTAAGTAATCTTTTTCAGCTTGAGTTAAATGGGATTTCATATATTTATCATATTCTTGATGTGCTTTTTCCAACGCCTTTTCATGAGATATTGTTCCTGCACCTTCTAATATTTCTTTATGCGTCATTGTTAAAAATCCGTCTAGTTCTTTTATCCAATCTTTCATTGTCATAGGGTGCATATTTAAAGCATTGATTTCAGCAACATCTAAATATGCAGATACCATTCTATTTAACATATCTAATTCTTTCTCTGATAAATAATTTTTTGCAATCTCTGTTTCTGACTTTGTAGGAACATTTCCTTTAAAATTAGTTAATCCAATATTTTCTTTTTCGCTATCTACTCTATTGAAAATCACTTCTGCTGCAGTATTTCCATGAACTGCATAGTGCATCTTGTTTTGAACTGTTTTAAAAAATTCTTTTGTTTTTTCATCTTTTGCGTCATAATCAACACTTGTTGCATAAATATCTAAAATTTTTCTCCAAAATACTTTTTCTGATGAACGAATATCTCTGATTTTTTCTAATACTTCTTCAAAATATACTCCACCACCATTATTTTTAAACCTTTTTACATTAAGATTATATCCTTTAATTAGATACTCTTTTATTAATTTATTTGCCCATATTCTAAATTGAGTTCCTCGAATTGACTTCACTCTATATCCAACCGATATTATTAAATCTAAATTATAAAATTTAGTTTTATAATTTTTTCCATCTGAAGCAGTTGTCAAGTTTTCCTTGACAACTGAATTTTCACTCAATTCATTTTCTTCAAATATATTTTTTATATGTAAACTTATATTTTGCTTTGTTGTATCAAATAGTTCTGCCATAGCATTTTGTGTAAGCCAAACATTTTCGTCTTCAAGTCTTACTTCTATTTCTACTTGTCCATCATCAGAAGTATAAATTATAATATCATTATTGTTTTCTAATAATTTATTATTCAAACTTTTTCCTCCTCTTATAATGCTTTTATTTTTTCTAAATCCCTTTTTATTTGCTTAGAATATCTATCTTCTTCACTAAACACACAACCACAATACTTCTGCATATAAAGCCCTAATTCTCTCGCTTTAGCCTGCCCTTCACAAAAACCAACTCTAAAATCTCTATACAAAAATTCCACACCATATTTCTCAGCCATTTCATTTGCAATCTCAATTATAGCTTCGTGATTTTGATAAATACTAACTAAAAGAGTGGTAGAAAAAGCATCATAACCATTATCTTTAGCATACTTTGCAGCTTGTTCTAAACGAACTCTATAACAATAGTTTTTACATCTATTTTGTAAATCTCCCACAACATTTTTGCAAAATTCATCTAATCCATAATCTTCTTCAAATATTGCTTCTATGTCTATTGATTTTGCATATTCTTTTAAGCAATCTCTTCTAGATTTATATTCCATATATGGATGAATGTTTGGATTATACCAATATACAGTTGGTTCAATTCCTTCTTCTCTTAAACTGTCTATGCAATATACACTACAAGGTGCACAACAAGTATGTAATAATAATTTCATTTATATTTCTCCTAATTTTCTAAATATTCATAGCCTAAGTGTTTATAAGCTGCAGGTAATGGTTTTCTTCCTCTTAGAGTTCTTGCTATAAATCCTATTTGGATTAAGTATGGTTCATAAACATCTTCTATTGTGTCTATTTCCTCTCCTACTGTAACTGCTAAAGCTTCAATTCCTACTGCCCTTCCACCATATTGTACTATCATTGTTTCTAATAATTTTCTATCTATTTCATCTAATCCTAGTTCGTCTATTTCTAGCTTATTTAAAGCGTGTTTTGCAATTTTTAGTGTGATGTTTCCATCTCCTAGTACTATTGCATAGTCTCTTACCCTCTTTAATAGCCTGTTCGCAATTCTAGGTGTTCCTCTTGAACGTCTTGCTATTTCTTTTGCCGCTTCTTCGTCTATTTCAACTTCTAAAATTGTGCTTGACCTTTTAACTATTGTTGTTAGGTCTTCTTCTGAATACAATTCTAGCCTATGTACAATTCCAAAACGGTCACGAAGTGGTGTTGTAAGTGAGCCTGCTTTTGTCGTTGCTCCAATTAATGTAAATTTTGGCAAGTCTAATCTTATTGACCTAGCACTTGGTCCTTTGCCTATTACAATATCTAATGTATAGTCTTCTAATGCTGGATATAAAATTTCTTCTACACTTTTGCTTAATCTGTGAATTTCGTCAATGAATAGAACATCAAATTCTGAAAGGTTTGTTAGAAGCGCTGCTAAGTCTCCTGGCTTTTCAATTGCTGGCCCTGATGTTATTTTTATATTTGAGTTCATTTCGTTTGCTATTATATTTGATAGCGTCGTCTTTCCTAGCCCTGGTGGTCCATATAGCAAGCAATGGTCTAAGGGTTCTCCTCTTTTTTTTGCTGATTCTATATAGATTTTCATATTTTCTTTTACTTTGTCTTGTCCTATATATTCTTTTAAATTTTGTGGTCTTAAAGAATTTTCTATTCTTTCTTCTCCCATATTTTCAAGTCTTGGACTTAGTATTCTTTCTTCTTCCATAATCAATTATGTTCCTTTCGTTTGTATTATGGTAATTTATTTTTCTAAACTTAATAAATTGTTATGTACAATAGAATTTGAAATATCTAATTCTATTTTCATATTTTCATAATATGTATTTAATTTATTCTTTAGTTCTTCATCAGCACTCTCTATGTCAATAGTTTCTCCTGTTTCTCTAATATACCAACCTTCATCATAATAATATTTATCTGTTATTATAATCTCATTATTTAAGCATACAAAATCTTTACTTCCAAACATATTACTTCCTAAAGAGAAACCATCTTCTATTCCACATAAATATGCAAGTGTTGGTTTTATATCTAGCTTACCTACTGGCTTCTCTATTTTTAAGTTACTCACACCTGGTATTTTAAAGCCACCTACTACATTTGCAAAATTTAATCTTATATCTACATCTGTCAATTCTCTGTCTGTTTTTAGAAACTCTAACATATCTTCTTCATACATATTTAAACCATTGTGGTCTCCATATACTAAAATTGCTGTATCATCATATAATCCTTTTTCTTTTAAGCCTTCTACAAACACACCAAATGCATAATCTGCATAGTTTGCTGCTTCTAAATAATTTCCAAAAAATGTATTTTTGTATTTTCCTACATCAATATTGACTTTGCTTCTGTCTTGTAATCCTTCTAGTTCAAATGGTATGTGTGATGATGCCGCTACCACAAATGATATAAATGGTTGCTCAAATTCTGCAATTTTCTCCACACTTTGTTGGTATACAGTTTCATCTGATAAAAATCCGTTTATATATTCTTGTTCTTCTAGTTGTTCTTTTAGTATTAAATTATCTACCTGTAGCTTTTTATATACATTTCCACGGTTCCAAAATTTTGCTTCATTTCCATGAATATATGATGTATTGTAATTATTGGCGTTAAATTCTTTGAATAAATCGTCATATGTATTTGTGTAATATCTACTAAACGCCATTCCATTTTCTACTGGATATGTAGATGTCAATGTAGAATGTTCAGAGTCTGCTGTTGTTGTATAGCTTTGCATATACATATTTGTAAATTCTATATTATCAGCAAAAAATTTATTTAGATTTGGCGTAATTTCTTTTCCATTAATTTTTTTGTTTATCACAAAATTTTGAAGTGACTCTAGTTGGACTATGATTATATTTTTTCCTTTTAAAGTTCCTTCTAAATCATATTGAACCTGTCCATATTTTGTATTATATTCTGATTTTAATTCTTCATAGTCTTTTATCATAGTTTCTTTATCTTTATATTTTGTTTGATTATTCTTAATAAATGCACTTTTTATGTCAAAAATGTGGTATCCAAATATCGTTGCTTCTTTTATTTGTATATCTTTTACATATGGCGAATTACTGCTTTTTTCTGCTATTGGTATACATACTACTGTAAAAATTGTTACTCCAATTATCCCTGATAAGCTCCTTGCAATTATAGTTTTTTTACTTGCTTTTTTTGAACCTTCAATTTTTATTTCTTTTATATAATGTAGTGGAACTAGTATTATAAAATCAACAAAATATAATATATGAACTGGGTTTAACAGTATCGGAATCGATTTTGCAATTTCTTCTCCATATTGCAAGTTTGTAATTTGTGCTACTGACAAGATTGTCCTAGAATATACATAATATGTGTGGTCAGCAAATAGCAATATACTTATTATGATATCTGCTATTATTGTTCCTACAATTCTTGCTCTGTTAGGAAGAGCACATAATATTGCTACTAATACTATTATAAAACTTATCGTATTCAATATTGTTTCAATTCCCACTTCTCCTACAGTTTGATTATAAAATAATATAGTTTTTCCCAAGATAAAAATTCCTATAATTATTGCAAATCCTATACTATTTATTATTTTTGTTATTACTTTTATCATTTTTTGCTGCATTTTCTTTCCCCATATTTTCTACTGTATTTCTTACTTTTTTACTTCTCTATTATATCGTGTTTTTTGTTTTATGTCCATAATTTTGTTGCAAAAACTGCCATTCTACGATATAATTTGTTTGTAATAAAAACAAGGAGAAAAAAATGAAAAATACATTTAATGAAAATACAAAAATCATTTTCATATCAAGTACTGGTGGTCATTTTGCAGAATTAATGCAACTAAAGCCAATAATGGATAAATGCAACTACCATATTGTAACTGAAAAAACAGATACAAACAAAAACTTGAAAGAAAAATATAAAAACAAAATAAACTTTTTAGTATATGGGACTAGAAAAACTAAGTTATTATATCCCTTCATACTATTAATAAATTGCTTTATTAGCTTATTTATATTTCTAAAAATAAGGCCACAAGTTATAATCACTACAGGAACTCATACTGCTGGTCCTATGTGTTGTATAGCAAAACTTTTTAGAAGTAAAGTTATTTATATAGAAACTTTTGCAAATAGAACTTCAAAAACAGCAACAGGAAGACTTTTATATCATATTGCAGATACTTTTGTAGTTCAATGGGAAGAAATGCTTGAATTATACCCAAAAGCAAAATACTGGGGGTGGATTTTCTAATGATTTTTGTAACTCTTGGAACTCAAGATAAACCTTTTGAAAGATTAATTAAAGCTGTCGAAAGACAAATAGAATTAGGAAATATTACAGAAGAAGTTATTGTTCAATCAGGTTGCACAAAATACCAATCTGATAAAATGAAAGTAATTCAATATATGCCAATTGATGAATTTAATGAATATCTAAAAAATGCCAGTTTAATTATTACACATTCTGGTGTTGGAACAATTATACAAGCTTTAGAAATTGGTAAAACTGTAATTGCTGCTGCAAGAAAAAAAGAATTTGGTGAACACGTTAGTGACCATCAACAACAACTTTTAGAAAACTTTTCAGAAGGTGGCTATATTTTACCACTAACAGATTTCGAAAAATTAAATGAAGTTATTGAACAAGCAAAAAACTTCTCACCTAACAAATTTACGAGCAACAATACTAATTTTATTGAAAATACTATAAACGAAATAAATAATTTACTAAGGAAGGACTAAAATTAATTATGAATGAAAAAATAGATGTCTTAATGGCAACATATAATGGCGAAAAATATCTAAAAGAACAAATTGATAGTATATTAAATCAAACATACCAAAATATACATCTAATAATATCTGATGACTGCTCAACAGATAAAACAAGAGAAATTTTAAAAACATATGAAGAAAATGAAAGAATATCTGTATTTTATCAAGAAAAAAACTTAGGCTATGTTAAGAACTTCGAATTTCTGTTAAAACAAGTTGAGAATAATCTATATATGCTTTCTGACCAAGATGACTTTTGGATGCCAGAAAAGATAGAAAAATCAGTAGAGAAATTACAAAATGAAAATCTTGACTTAGTTTTTGGAGATTTAGAAGTCGTAGACGAAAATCTAAATACGATATACAATTCTTTTTCAAAATTTATGTTACTAGATAGAAAAATAAAAAGAGAATTAAATACTAATAAACTACAATATTTGTATAACTGTATGACAGGTTGCACAATTTTATCCAAAAAAGAATTTTTAGATAAAATTCTACCACTTCCTACTAATTCAAAATATATGATTCACGATTATTGGATGGGATTAGTTATCTCTTTAAATGGTAAAGTTGGATACCTTGAAGAAACCTATATAAAATACAGACAACACGGAAATAATCAAGTAGGTACTGATAAAATATCTCATAAATTTAAAAAACTAGAACAAGTTAGAAACCTATTTATAGATGTAAAATTGGGAATTTTTGAAACTTACGTTCAAAATCCAAATATATTTCCAGAAGAATTGCAGTTGTTAAATCAAAAAGCTTTAGATTATTTTAAAATGCTACAAACAAAGAAACATTTTAATTTTAAAGGTTGGTCTATATTTTATAAATTATATAAAACAGAAACTTTCCTTTATTTTATAGAAAATTTTGTAATTTTAAATATGCCATTTTTAGCAAAAATAGCTTTTCACATAAGACTTTTTATTTTAAAATTGCTAGGAAAAAGATAATAAAATCTGCCAAAAAGGTCCGTCCCCCTTGGCAGATTTTTTATTTATGCTCTTGGATGAGCTTTTCTATATACGTCTTTTAATCCTTCATCTTGAAATTGCATATATATTTGTGTTGATGATATATCTGAATGTCCTAACATTGTTTGGATTGCTTTTAAGTCTGCTCCATTTTGTAACAAGTGTGTTGCAAATGAATGTCTTAATACGTGTGGTGTTATATCTTTTGTTATGTGAGCTTGTTCTTTATAATATTTTATTATTTTCCAGAATCCTTGTCTTGTTAGTCTTGTTCCATTTATATTTACAAATAATGCTTCTTCGCTTTCATCTTTTATTAATACACTTCTTGATTCTTCTATGTATTCTTTTAATGCATTTAGTGACATTTTTCCTAGTGGTATATTTCTTTGTTTGTTTCCACTTTTACATGTTACATATCCTTCTTCTAGGTTTACATCTTCCATATTTAATGAGATTATTTCTGTTACTCTCATTCCTGTTGCATATGCGAATTCTAGCATTGCTTTATCACGTGTTCCTTTTAGGTCTACGTCTTTTGGTTGGTTTAATAAAAGTTCTACTTCTTTTGATGTTAAAACGCTTGGTGTTCTTTTTTCTATTTTTGGTGATTTTATATTTGCTGTTGGGTCTACTTTTACTCTTTTATGTTTTAGTGCGTATTGATAGAATGATCTTATTGATGCTATACATCTAGATATACTTGATGCTTTTTTACCTTCTTCATCAAGTTCTTTTATGTAGTCTTTTATATCTTCTTCTGTTACTTTATGATATTGAATTCCGCAAGCTTCTAAGTACATTCTAAATTGTTTTAAGTCTCTTTTGTATGACTGTAATGTGTTTTCTGATAATTTCTTTTCATTTTCTAAAAAGTTAAAAAAATATTTTAATTGTCTTTCCATTTTTATCTACCTCTATATTCAAAATAATTTATTTACATAAACTACATATGTTATATCAAACAATTTGCAAATTGTAAATACATTTTTCGATTTTTTTAAAAATATTTTGCAAAAAGTTGTAATAAGTTTGTCGAAATTAGTATTTCTACTAATGATGACACTATTAAAACGCCTAGCATTACTAATGAAAATATAGTATGTCTCAATATTTCTATCTTAACATTTTCTTTTCTATTATCTTTTACAATTGATTTGTATAATTTGAAACCACTTACTGCCAAGGCTAATATTGCTGGTATAAATATCAAATTTTGCAGTAACATACTACTTAATACAAATATTATTCCTTTTCCTGTTCCCATAATTGTAACACATGCTGATATTGTATACCCCAAGCAAAATCCTCTATACATCACTATTCCAAATACTACTGGAATTCCGTATTACCGTTGTTCCAAAGAACCAAATTATACTTGCAACAAGTACATTTTGAATTATACTAGTATGTAACAATGTTTGCGTTTCTATTTTCTCTGTTTCCTTCATTTTGTTTATGAAATTGTTAAAATATGACTCTATTTCTACCTTTTGTGGCTCTTGTATGTTGTTTACAAATAATACCCCTAAAAATATGCCTATAATAAACAACATTGCCACTAAACAATATTCTTTCTTATTGTTAATTATATGTTGCATAATTGTATCTTTTATTTTTATTCCTTTGTCTTTCATAAAAAATCTCCTTATCGTTTATACATAATGTGTATTCGATAAAGAGATTTTTAGAACTCTGATTTTTTAATTTCACTATACAATTAATTTTAAGTATTATTCAGACTTTACTGAAATCTTCCCATAGTTACCGCCACCGCCAACTTCTACTTTGCAGCTTCCATTTCTTGCATTTTCTATGTTATTTGCTACTTTTTCTCCTACTACCATTTCTATATCATCTTTTGATAGTTTGTGTAATATGTTCATCTCTGTTTCAAATGCGTCTAATAATTTTGTTATTGTTTTTCCACCTACACCTGGTATAAATCCAAGTGGCACTTGATATATGTATGGAGGTCTTTTTTCTGGGCTTTTTGTTTCTTCTTTGTCTTTTATTAGTTCTATTCTGTCAAAAACACCAAATGTTACATTCTTTCCACCACACATTGGGCAATTTTCTACTGGTTCTTTTGTTTCTATTGCTTTTTCGCAATCATCACAATATGTTCTATGGTATTTACCAAGTTTTGGATCTAATCCATAGTTTGCAACTATTCTTCTTCCATCTTCATTTTTCAATGCTTTTACTATTTCTTTAAATGATATGTCTTCAACTTCCATTTTGTTGTATTCTCTTGCAATTTTTGGCAAAGAGTGTGCATCTGAGTTTGTTAAAAATGTTCTTGTTTCTAGTTCAGATATTGTATCTGCCAAAAATGTATCTGAACTTAGTCCTAATTCAATTGCAAATATCTTGTCAAATTTTTCTCTAAATATATTTGATAATCTATCTGTGCAGTTTCCATAGTAACTTTTATGTGGTGTAAATACGTGTGCTGGAATTAATATTCCATTGTATTTTTCTACTATGTCTATTAAATCATATCCAGATAAATCTGTTCTCTGTGTGCTTAGTGTTATGTTTTTCAAATGATGACTTAATTCATTTGAAAATGCCTTTATATCGCTTAAATGTGGGAAGAAACATATATTGTGTGCACTTCCACATTTTCCGTTTCTTCCCTTTTCTGATGTTTCTACTTCGCTTCCTAATAATATGCATACTTTATCTTGATAGATAATTCCACCATCTTCTAGTTCGTAGGCCTCTCCTGTTTTTAAGAAGTTATCTATATCTTCTATTACATATGGTGATGCACAGTCTATTATTCCTACTACATTTATTCCTTTTCTTTCGGCACATTCTTTGGCAATGTTTGCAAAGTTAAGTGATTTTGCTGCTGTTATTTTTATTGGTTTTCCTTTTTCGCTTCTTCCTATGTGTACGTGTAAGTCTGCAAATATTTCATACATTATTTTATTACCCCTTCACTTCTACTGTTTTTTCGTCTATATGATTCATTATTTTTTGTGCTGTTTCTTCGCTAAATAGTGGTCTATTTGGGTTATCCAAATTATTAAACATTTCTTTTGACAAATGTTCTAGTTCTTTTTTCATTAAGTTATCCACTTTTGGTCCATAGTTGTATACAACTTCTTTTATGAAGTTTGGTACTTCTCCTGCTTCGTAATACAATTTTACTAGTCTTTTTAGTGTTGTCATTTCTGTTAATTCGTTCATATGTATTTTTTCCATAAATTCAACAAATTGCATAAATGTATCTAAATAACGATTGTATTTATCTTTTAAATTTCTGTGTTCTAACAATACTAGTGCTTCATCTGGTTTGAAGCCTATTCTTTCTGGTCTGTCTAGTAACATTCCACCAAATTGGTCTACTAATTCTAAAATGTCACTTTCTCTTTCTCTTGGATTACTATTACTATATCTATTTACTTCTTCACATATTTTGCAAAACTTTTTTCCAAATCCAAATTCTGATAATTGTTCTGCTCCTCTTTTTGCATATGAATGTATTGTTTCTATGTCTTGTGCATTGTCTACTTTTTTGCAATTACATAGAAGACATGCTGTTAATACTAAATTTGTGTCCACTTCTATTTTTGAGTAGTTTAAAAACATTCTTGCTATTTCAGTTTTAAATATTACTGATTTATCAAAGAATATTTTCCTCTTTTTTGCTAGATAGTATACTATTTCCATTTTTGCTGCTAGGTCTTCTTCTGATAAAATATATTCTGCAAATGATTCCATGTTTTTTCTCCTTCACATATTTTCATACAATTTTATTATATTAAAAACGACAGAATAATTCAATATTTTTTCGCTATGTCACATAATTGTAATATTTATTACAGTTGCTTTATCGCATTTCTTGCAAGCTCATCACATCTATTATTAAATTCATTATCACTATGTCCTTTTACTTTTATAAAATTAACTTTATGCGTTTTTGTAAGATTATATAATTCTTGCCAAATCTCCTTATTTTTCACAGGTTCTTTACCAGCTGTTTTCCAGTCATTTTTCACCCAATTGTAAATCCAACCTTGTAAAAACGCATTTACAACATATGCGCTATCACTATATAAATCAACTTCACAAGGGAACTTCAAAAGCTTTAATCCTTCAATTACAGCAGTTAATTCCATCACATTATTTGTTGTATCTTTTTTTCCACCTGATATCTCTTTTTTATTTCCTTTATACATTAGCAAAGCTCCCCACCCTCCTGGGCCTGGATTTCCTGAACAAGCTCCATCAGTATAAATTACAACTTTTTCCATAGTTACTCCTTCTCTTTCTTGTTTTTTTCCACTTTTTATGATACTATTATAGCAATAAAAATTAAAATATACAAGAAAGGATTTATATTCTATGGGAAAAGTTTTGGGAATTATTGGTGAATACAACCCATTTCATAATGGTCATCTCTATCATTTAGAACAATCAAAAAAAATGACAGGTGCAAATTATACAGTTGCAATTATAAGTGGTAATTTTACAGAGCGTGGCTCTACTGCTTTAATCGACAAATGGTCAAGAGCTGAAGTCGCTTTAAAATGTGGAATTGATTTAGTTATAGAACTGCCTGTTTTATACTCTACTTCTAGTGCAGAAAATTTCGCTGATGGTGCAATTAAAATCTTGAACTCTTTAAAAGTTGTCGATTATGTTTCTTTTGGTGCAGAAACTTCTGATATTGATATTTTAACTGATATTGCAGATGTATTACATACTGAGCCAAAACAATTCAAAAATATTTTATCAGGTGAATTAGATAAAGGTATATCATTTCCTAAAGCTCGTGAAAATGCCTTATTGACATACTTAAATAATAAAAAATATTTAAATGTCCTTTCTTCTCCTAATAATATTTTAGGTATAGAATATATAAAAGCATTGAAGAAATATAAAAGTAGAATTCAACCAATCTCTATTGCTAGATTTGAAGCTGGTTATAACGATAACTTTTATTCTGGAAATATCGCAAGTGCTACTGCAATTAGAAATATCGTTAAAAATGGTGGTTTTGACATATTAAAAAAGTTACTTCCTCCACCTAGTTATGATATTTTAATTAGAAATTTAAAACAAGGAAATATTATTCCAGATTTATCCGTTTTTGAAAAACAAATTATTTACAATTTAAGAAAAATGACAATTAGTGAAATTGCACAACTTCCAGATATTTCTGAAGGTTTAGAGTTTGCTATTAGAAATTCTGCTAACTCTTGTAATACCCTTGTAGAACTTTTAGATAATATTAAATCTAAACGCTATACCTCTACTCGCATTCAAAGAATTCTTTTATATTCTTTGCTTGGTATTACTAAAAAAGATATGGAATTATCAAAAAAAGTAGTTCCATATGTTAGAGTTCTTGGTTTTAATGAACGTGGTAAATTTATAATTTCTGAAGTTGCTAAAGCTAATCCTAAACTTGAAATCGTTACTTCTGTTAAACGTTTTTCTGATACTACTCATAATAAGAATTCTCTTGCTTTGCTTAACAAAGATATTTGGGCTACAGATGTTTATTCTCTCGGCTTTGAGTGTAATTCTTTTAGCAATTTAGACTTTACTAAAAAAATGATAACTTTGTAATAATTCAAAAAAATCCCCGGAGGGATTATTTTTCCTCCGGAGAAAAAATCATAGGTGTTCCATCTGCATTATATATTGCACTTAATTGTCCATCTACATCACCATTATATTTAAAAAATGTGTACATCTCCATATTATCAGCATCATACAAAACATAAAATGTTTTTTGTCCAAGCTTTTCTTTAGCTATTGTTTCAAATTGTATGTCTTCTACGGATACGGATTTGCTTTGCTTTGATGAACAGGCAGATAGTGAAACACTCATAGTGAGGGCGAAAATAGTCGCAAGTAGTTTCCGTTTTGTCATATTATTTCCTCCTATTTATATAAATGACTGTAGTGTTATTATAACACAAGTTTACGTAAATGTAAAGTTTCATATGCATGCAAGGGTAAGCTTTATAAATAACAGCATATTTTACATATCTTGTAAATGATTTTCAACAATTTCTAATCCGCACATATTACTTGTATCGCAAAAAATAATTTCTTTTCCCTTTTTTAAAGTTACAGTAACCGTGGTAGAAATACTTTCAAAAATATCTTTTGTCATTTTTCCTTTAATAGGTGCAGCTAGTTTAAGTCCTTTATTATATTTTGATTTTATATTCAGAATATATAAATCTTTTTTGAATGTTATGTTAAAAAAATCTTCTTTAATTTCGCATTCTAATATTCTAGCATTATTATAAGTAGTAAACTTAAATTCTTTGTTTTCAATTAATACAACACAAATAAGACCTTTAAATGAAAATAGTTTAAAAGGTATATCTGCCACTGAAAACATAAAACTAGCATTTGTGTTTTGAAAATTGTTACCCTGACACCAAATATAAGACTTTGGAAATGAACATCCCCAGTCTTTTTCAATATAGCCTTTGTCATTATTAAAACAAATTTCTTCATTATTTATTTTAATAAGTCCATTGATAGTGTTTTGCATACTGATAATTGCATGATTGCATTCCATAAATGGAATATAGGAAAATGGTCCCATTATATTTGGCGCAAAAAAATTAGTGCTAATATTTTTACTATTTGAATATTTTATATTGCCGTATATTTTAAGATTTTGAGATTTGTCTTCAATGTTGATATTTATTCCTTTTTTTGAGAAGGTGCTACTCCCTATTTGTATGCAGAAAGGGTTGTAGCTAAATTTGAATTCTTTGATGTTGTAATTTACATAGTAGGATGTATTGTTAGTGATTATTTGTATGAATGCTTTAGCTCCTGTGTCATCAATATTAATTCCTGGTATGAATGAAATTCCTTTATTTTGAGTGGTGTGTTTAAAATACCAGCCTTCAAAATATTTTTTCTTTTTATTTAAATATTTTTCTCCCTGAAATAGTTCAGAGTTTTTTATTAATTTTAATTTGTTCATATGTATATTATTTCCAATATGTATAATATTATTCTGTATCGATTTGATTATTATATCTTACTAAAAATTTTTCTTTATTTGTATTAAAAAACTTTTTCTGCTTCTTTTTACTTTGCAAATTTTTGTTCGCTTAGGTTTTAAAAATAAAATACAACATAAGTTGTATTTTATGGTGGGCAGGGAAGGATTCGAACCTTCGTACTCGAATGAGAATAGATTTACAGTCTACCGCCTTTAGCCACTCGGCCACCTACCCTTGTATAAAATTAAAATGGTGCTCCCTCAAGGATTCGAACCTTGGACCCACCGGTTATGAGCCGGTTGCTCTGACCAACTGAGCTAAGGGAGCATCTATGCTTGTTCAGCACAATTAAGAGTATATATCATTTTTACAAAATTGTCAATACATTTTTTAAAAATATTTTTCATTTTTTTCGCAAACTCTTTAACCACATAAATATTGTAATACAAAAATCCCTCAACTAATAATATAAAATATAAATATACACAACAAATTACGACATCAATCGTCAAATATCAATAAATAAACACCAGACAAAATCGTAAAAAATAAACTAAGGAGAAATATAATGAGCAAACTAATTGACATGTACAAAAACTTAAAACAAGAAGACGCAGAAACACTTTATCTATTTAAATCAGGGGTATTTTATATCTTTTTGGATGAAGATGCCAAACTAATAAGCAATATCTTTTCTTTAAAACTTACAAACTTAAATTCAAACTTTGTAAAATGTGGATTTCCAGCAAATTCTTTAGATAAATATATGAAAATCCTAAACTGCACTCAATATAAAGTAAAAATAATTGATAACACTTCTAACACTACCCTAACCCTAAAAGAATTTGAATTAAACAAAAATACTATTAATCTATTGAAAACCATCGCTAACATTGATGACAATAACTTATCAATTAAAGAAGCTTATGATTTTATATCTAATATAAAAAATACTGCAAATAAAATTTTAAAGGAAGTGAACACAAATGAATCAAAAAACTAACAATAATTTATTAATTTATCAAAAATATATGGATTTGATATACTACACAAACGATATAGTTAGAAAATACCCGAAATCTGAACGTTTTGCGCTAGTTGAAGAAATTAAAAATTCGATGTATGTAGGTTTACGAATGTTAATGCATGCAATAAAGTCTTATGCTATACCAGATAAGCTAAAGTATTTAAAGGAATTGGATGTTTACTTAAGCTTATTAAAAGTGCATGTACGTCTTTCCTACAAATATCAATATATTTCAAATAAAAATTATTCAACTTGGAGTAATTTAATAACTGATATCTGCAATATGTTAGGTGGGTGGATAAATTCATGTCAAAAAAAATAAAGAATGTTTTTTATAAAAATTTAACTTTTCAGAAGTTCATCGAAGCTCATAATCGTGCAAAGAAAAACAAGATGTTTAAAAATGAAGTTTTAAACTTTGATTTAAATTTAGAAAGCAATATTATTACACTTATAAATTCAATTAAAAATAACAAATATAGAGTTAGTAAATATCATTCTTTTATAGTATACGAGCCAAAAGAGCGAATTATTCAGTCTCTTCCTTATAGAGACAGAGTTGTGCATCAATGGTATGTTGAAGAATTTATTAAACCCTATATTCTTCCTAAGTTCATTTCTACTTCATTTGCTTGTTTGCCAAATAAGGGCACTCACAGTGCTGCCCTAGCCATACAATCTATGATGAGAAAATACAAAAAGAAGTATCCTGATTACTACATTTTAAAATGTGATATTAAAAAATTTTTTAATAGTATTGATTCTCTTATTTTATTTGAAATATTGAAAAAATATATTTCTGACAAGGCTTTGCTTAAATTTACATATCAAATTTTATTTGAAAACAGACCTTTTAATAATTACACTGGTATCCCCATTCGGAAATTATACTAGTCAATATTTTGCAAATATCTATTTAAATGAGTTAGACCAGTATGTGAAGCGAACCTTGCATATTCATGAATATGTTCGATATATGGATGATTTTATTATTTTACTACCTGATAAGAATTCTTGTATTAAATTGATGAATATGATTTCTGATTTTTTGGCTAAAAAGCTTCGTTTAGAGTTAAATGATAAATCTAGGTATTTTCCAAACAAAATGGGAGTTAATTTTTGTGGATACAGAATTTTTCATACTCATAAATTGTTACGAAATTCTTCTAAGAAAAAAATTAAAAGAAATGTGAAAAAATGGAATAAAAAATATAAATGTAATACTTTGAATATCCCCCATACTTTGCAAAGAATTAATTCATGGCTTGGTCATTCTTCTTATTGTAATTCTTATCGATTACAACAAAAAATTTTAAATAAGTGTGATTTTTTATTTACAGATAAAACATATTCTAAATTAGAAAATAATTTATTAGAAAACTTTTAAAAATGGAGATAAGTTTTTTCTTATCTCCATTCATAATTTTGGATTTTCGCCATTTTACTACTAAAACAAAATTATTGTTTATGTGTTTATAACATTTTATTCCTGTTACAGGAATTAGACTTCTTTGATACAATATCACTCGGCAAAGTCCTTGAACTTTTGCCCCACTGGATTGTTTTTGAATATTTATTATTCATTGTATCAGAGTGCTACTCGGCTACGAGCACGCTACGAAAGCCATAATTATAATTGGCATTCCCATTATTGTCATTCAAGCCGCACTAGCCCGACATTGCCCGTATTATTCCAATTCCCACCACGTGGGAAGAAAACTAAAAGGTGGTATTCGGTACAGTTTTTACAGTCTAATCCCTACTTATATTCTTATTTTCAGCCTGTTCTAAGTTCTTTTAAAGGAAACAAAGAACAAGGAAAGTTTTACAAAGTGCTACTCGGCTACGAGCACGCTACGAAAGCCACAATAATAATAGGCAGTCCCACTAGCGTCATTCAAGCCGCACTAGCCCGACATTGCCCGTACTATACCAATGCCCACCACGTGGGAAGAAAACTACTCCTGCTCCATTGTCATTTTCTAGTGTTTGCCCAAACCAAGTATTAGTTCCATCTACACCACTTGAAACTTCATACATTGCATCACCAAATATTTTACTAAATCCTGGATATGCTGAGTTAAAGTCTTTATAATCTGCTGTTGTTGGCTCATATGGATATGCTGTTGACAAGTATGTTGATTGACCATTTGCAAATGCTCCACCATTTGTTGTTAAATATGACACTCCTTCTGCATTTACATATGCTGAAATATACTCTGCTAAGCATCCACCCATATCATATATTCCATATATATTTCCTGTTGTGCTTGATTTTGTTCCATTTCCTGTATCTTTTCCATTTTCTACATTGTTCCATGCATATGATGTTCCAT
>CANSPP010000007.1 GCA_947648905.1 uncultured Clostridium sp.
AGTAGCACTATAATTGTTATTACTAATGCTATTAATGTAATACCTTTGTTATTTGTTTTTCTATTTTTTATTTTCATAAAAAACTTCTCCTTTCTTTTGTTTGTTTTTTTCTTTTGCTCTACTGCTTTTTATTTTATTACATATATTTATATTACGTAAATAACTAATACGCTATTTTATTTATTTAAATTATTTTCACTTTTGCAAATAGTATTCCTACCTATTCACTTTTCTAACAAAGATATTAAATTTTCAAGGTTCTTCTTTAACTATTTACAAAAATAGATTTAATTTCAATTATTATTTTATCTATAATTATGTAGTTAGTCAATATATCGTACGAAATTATTTCGCTTTTTAATTTTGTTTAATGGATTTTATAAAAGCTATTTGCAATATATATATTATAGTGATATAATAAAAGAGTAGTATATAAAATTAAAAGAGGTTATATATATGAAGCAATATATCGAAGAATTAATAGATAAGGACGAAGAATTCAAAAGCATTCTTCTCCCAATAATAGATAACAAAACAGTACAAGAGATGAGAAACTACAGACAACATTATGAAACAAGCTGTTATGACCACTGTCTGCAAGCAGCCTACTACTGTTATTTAATATGTAAAAAATACAATTTAGACTATAAATCAGCAACAAGAGCAGCAATGTTACACGACTTATTTTTATATGACTGGCGAGTAAGACAACCAAATAGAAAAGGACTTCATGCCTTTACCCATGGAAAAACTGCTTGCGATAATGCTTGCAAATTGTTTGATTTAAACGAAAAAGAAAAAGATATCATTTTAAAACATATGTGGCCTGTAACAATTGCATTTCCAAAATCTTTTGAAGGTTTTGTATTAACTTTTGTTGATAAATATTGTGCAATGTCAGAGTCTGCTGAAGTTTTAAAAAATAGATTATTTTCAAAAAAAGCTTTCAGATATGCTTATATGTCTTTATGTGTTATGTTTTCAAAAATATAAAAGTGGATAATTTTATTATCCACTTTTATTTGATGTTGATGCCCATCTTAGCATTTTTATATCTTTATATTTACTTAATACTTCTTTATATTTATCGTATTCTTCTTCCCACAATTCATTTGGTACATTATCAAAAGCTTTAAATATCTTTTCCGCTTCTGATAGATATATTATTTGTTCTTGCGGAGACATTCTTTCATATTGTCTCGCAAATCTATATAATTTATCTAACATTTGGTTAGCTTCTATAAAGCTCCAAAAATCTTTTACTTTCATTCCAAATAATTTTATTTGTAGTACTGCATATGCAACTAATGCAAAAATTATAAATATTAATATATATATTAGCATAAGTATTTCCATCATTATTCCCCCATTTAACTTTCGTACTATTAAATTATAGCACTTTTTGTTTTTTTTTGCAAATTTTTCTAAAAATATGTTATACTAAAAAAGTAACAAGTTAAAAATATTTATATTGCTATATGAAAGGAATGAATTTTAATATGGAAGACAAATTTGCAATAACTAAAAAAGCTGGATTTCTTGGCATTCTTGGAAATATATTTTTATTAATTATAAAAGCAACTGTTGGATTTATAAGCAATAGTCAAGCAATGATTGCAGACAGTATCAATAGTGCAGGTGATATTTTTGCTTCACTTATGACTTTCATTGGGAATAAAATCGCAAGTGCACCAAATGATGAAGACCACAACTTTGGTCATGGGAAAGCAGAATATATCTTTTCTATGTTTATTAGTATCTCTATGATTTTAGTATCAGCTAAATTGCTTTATGACTCTGCTTTAACTTTAATATTTGGAAGCGAACTTCAATTTTCTTGGATTTTAGTTGCCGTTTGTATTGCAACTATTATAACTAAAATCTTTCTTTTTGTTTATACTAAACATGCTTATAAATTGCATAATAGTATTTTATTAGAAGCTAATATGAAAGACCATAGAAATGACTGTATTGTAACTACATTCACATTAATTTCTGTTCTACTTACATTAGCTAATATCTATTGGTTTGATAGTGTTGTTGGTATTGGTATTTCCATTTGGATTTGTTATACTGGAATTTCTATTTTTATTGAAAGTTATAACGTTTTGATGGATATTAGTATTGATGACAAAACAAAAGAATTAATACTAGATATTGCAAATAGATTTAAAGAAATACAAGAAATAGAAAGCATTGTTTCTACCCCTGTTGGTGATAAATTTTTAGTTTTTATAACTATTTGTGTTGACGGAAATATGTCTACTTTCGATAGTCATAAATTAGCAGATAACTTAGAAACCACTGTTTCTAAGTTAGATAAAGTTTCTAAAACTGTGGTTCACGTAGAACCAAAAATATAGGGACATTTGGGGACGTTTCCTTTTTGTCCCTTTTCTTGTCCCTATATAAATTATTTTATCTATTATGTCCGTGGCATTTCGTGTTCACTTTTTGCCTCTTGTTCCATTTGTTCTTCTACTTTTTCTATTAATTCATCTGTTTCTGGTATTTCTTTATTATCTAATTCTAATTGTTTTTTTAATTTTTCTATAACATCTTGTCTATTATACATATTTGCAATTTCGTCATTTTCCAATATCTTGTCAGCACATTTATTTAAATATTCATTGTCTATTTCCATATGCTTATGTGTATTGTTATACTCGTTGTCATCAATGTCTTTAATTGTTGGATTACATCCTAATTCTTTATGTTCATTTATTCTTTCTATTTCTTCTTTTACTCTAGGATTTCTTTTCTCGTTCATTAATTCTCTTGTTTCTTTTGTCGTGTATCTTATATTTGATGTTTCAATTGGTATACTTATTGCTTCTTGGTTGTCTTGAGCTGGTGTTCTGACTAGACTTGTTTCTATGGTTCCCATTGCGCCTATTTTTACTGCTATTTGTTTTTCTTTTTCGCCTTTTATTTTGAATATTGAATTTACTTGCTCTTGTTCTATATCAGTACCGTCTCTATTCAAAGAATTGATTGACTTTGTAGGTGTTGCTCCATATCCTTGTTCTAATGTATCAATTCTTTCAGCTGTTCCATCTTCTTTTACACCAACTATTGAAAATCTTGTAGTATTTCCAGAATCCTTAAAGTTATCTGAATTTATAATAGCAATTTTCTTGTATCCTTTATCTTCTACATTTAGCAATGATGCCATTGTTTCATAATCTGTTACTTTTTGGTTTGTTTTTATCTCTGTTTTTGCAGATACTTTTTCCATTTTCTCTTTTGATATTATCTCTTTGCCTTCTTCTTGTTCTTCCAATTCTTCTCTATCCGCTTCTTTATCTTCTATTTGTTTATCTGCATCTATTTCAGACATTCTTTTAATTTCTTCTTTGCTGATTCCTAATGCTAAAGCAATTTCTTCCAATCTATCATCTTCTAATTTATTTAAGTCTAGCTCCCCTTCTTTATTTAACTTTTGTAGGCTCTCTAATAGTTCTTTATCATCTTGATACTCTTTAGCTAAAATTATAAAATCATATTGGTCTGACTTATTATTACCGCCTAAAAACTCACCATCTTCAGTATAATATCTTTCAATCTCAATTATATTTCCGTCTTCCTTTTCTTCTTGCTCAATTATTAAATATATTTGTTTTGGCAACTTATTATATTCAATTGTTCCAAGGTATCTTACATTTTGTACGGTTTTATTTTCTTGTCCTTTTTCTATGAAATCATTTTCCCTATTAAATTTTAGCTCTCTCATCTTATCTAATATTTCTTCCATACTTTTTTCCTTTCGCTTCCTTTTGAAACAAGGTGTTTTGGGGGACAGACCTAAAAAATACCTATTAGGTCGTAATTGCTCACGTCAGTTATTTTGCATTTTTTGTATTTATTTAAAATGTTGTCTTCTTTTTCATCGCCCTGATTTTTGATATATACTAATCCGTCTATGTCTGGAACATCTTGTTTTGTTCTACCTATGTAGTATTTTTTGTCAAATGACATATTTTCTATTAGAACTTCACATTGTTTGCCAATTTTATTTTCTAGTGTTTGTCTTGATATTTTTTGTTGTGCTAACATTATTTTGTTGTATCTTGATTTTTTTGTGTTTCCGTGTATTTGGTTTGGTAGTTTTGCTGCTGGTGTTCCTTCTTCTTTTGAATATTGGAATACTCCTAGTTTGTCAAATTTTGTTGTCTCTACAAATTCTAATAGTTCTTCAAATTCATTTTTTGTTTCTCCTGGGAATCCAACTATTAGGCTTGTCCTTAATGTTACTTCTGGTATTTTGTTTCTTATTTTTTCTATTAGTTCTGTTATATTCTTTTTGCTTGTTTTTCTATTCATTCTCTTTAATATGTTGTCAGATATATGTTGGATTGGTATGTCGAAGTATTTTGCTATTTTTTCGTTTTTTGCTACCACTTCTATTAACTCGTCTGTTATTCCTTCTGGATATGAATATAAAAAACGTAGCCATTTTATTCCTTCTATTTTGCATAATTCTTTAAGTAATTCTGCTAGTTTACTTTCTCCATATAGGTCAATTCCATATTTTGTAGTATCTTGTGCAATTATGATTAGTTCTGTTATTCCTTTTTTAGCTAATTCTTTTGCTTCTTCGATGATGTCTTCTTTTGGTCTACTTATAAATGGACCTCTTATATATGGTATTGCACAATATGTACATTTATTGCTACATCCTTCTCCTATTTTTAGGTATGCAAAGTTAGCTCCAGTTGTTATTGTTCTATCTAAAAATTCTTCTTGCTCAAACATTGGCATTACTGGAATTTCACTTATTTTTTTACTTGTTTTTGTTTTTGATTTTTGCACAATATCTCTTTTTATTAAATCTTCTATTTTGTCCCATAGTTTGTCATATTCATCTAGTTTGATAAATAAATCTACTTCTGGCAATAATTTTATTAAATCTTCATAATATCTTTGGACTAGACATCCCATTACTATTAGGTATTTGCATCTTTTTTTCTTATATTCTGCCATTTCTAGAATTGTATTTATTGCCTCTTCTTTTGCAGAGTCTATAAATCCACATGTATTTATTACTATAATATCTGCTTTTTCTTCTTCATTTACTATTGTGTAATTATTACTTTTAAATTTTCCTATTGCTGTTTCTGTATCTATTAAATTTTTACTACATCCTAAATGTACAAATCCTACGTTCATTTTTTACTCCTTATGGCTACATATATGTTTTCTTGTCATTTCCATTAAGTCTAATTTTGTAAATCCTTCTACTTGTGTTTTTGTTCTGTCTTTTTTTAGTTCTTCTTTTAATAATTTTTCAATTGCTTGTTTATCTTCTTGTTTTCCCATATCTATATAGTCTATTATTATTATTCCGCCACAATCTCTTAGTCTTAGTTGTTTTGCTATTTCTATTGTAGCTTCTTTATTTACTTTAAATATTGTTTCTTGTAAATCTTTGCTTCCTGTAAATTTACCTGTGTTTACATCAATTGCTGTTAATGCTTCTGTTTTGTCTATTGTTATGAATCCACCACATTTTAGCCATACTTTTCTATTTTGTGATTTTTCTATTTGTTTATTTAAATCATATGTTTCGAAAATGTCTGACTTGTCCATTATTTCTATTTTTGTATCTTGATGTTCTATATCACTTTTTACAGCTTTCTTTATATTTTCTTGTTCTTCCTTATTATTTACAACTATTCTATCTATTCCTTTTACACTTAAATCTAACAATATTTTTTCTACTATATCTTCACTTCTATATAATAATTTTGCTTTATTTAATTTTGGGTTTATACTTGTTTGTATAATTTCGTTCCATTTATTTTCTATATGTTTAATGTCATCTATAATTTCTTTTTCTTTACCTTTTGCTGATGTTCTTATTATTGCACCATTTCCATTACTTAAATTATTTTTTACCAATTCAATTAGTCTTTTTTGTTCCTCTTCTTCTTCTATTTTTTGTGATACTGTAATAATATTTGTGTTTGGCATAAAAACTATATATTTACTTGGTAAATTAATATGAGTTGATACTCTTGCACCTTTTTTCTCATTGCTGTCTTTTTTTACTTGTACTAGAATTTTTTGATTTGGTTTAATAATTTCTGAAATTTGAATGCTTTCATCTAATTTTTCCTTTGTTTCGTCTATTTTTGGTAATATATCTTTTAAATGTATGAAACTATTTCTTTCTGTTCCAATATCTACAAATGCAGATTGCATTCCTTTTATTATATCTCTTACTATCCCTATATAGATATTTCCTTCACGTCTATTGGCATTTTCATTGTCTTCGTAATATTCTACTAATTTTTCATTTTCTACTAATGCTATTTGTTTATTAACTTTATTTTTTTGTATAAATAATTCTGTCATTTTTTCCTTCCTTTTCTTAAGGTGTTTTTAGGTCTATACCAAAAAACACTATTAATTAAATTTGTTCATTGCAATATCAACGCTATTTTTTATAATTTCTACAACTGCATCTTTTGCAAGTGTTGTTGCTTTGTCTAATACTTCTCTTTCTTCTTCTGGAATTGCTCCGATTACATAGTTTATTAAGTCTTCTTTATTCTCTGGCATTCCTACTCCAACTTTTATTCTTGCAAAGTTTCTTGTCTTTATATGCTCTACTACAGACTTCATTCCGTTATGTGTTCCTGGTCCACCTGTTTTTTTTATTTTTATTGTTCCTGCTTTTGTGTCTATGTCATCATATATTATTATTAGCTTTTCTTCTTCTATTTTATAAAAGTTGATTGCTTCTATTATGCTTTCTCCACTTAGGTTCATATATGTTTGTGGTTTTAGTAATATTACTTTTTTATTTTCTATTGTTCCTGTTCCATATAGTCCTTTAAATTTCTTTTTATTTATCTGGATTTCATATTGTTTTGCTAACTTATTTATTGTGTCAAATCCCATATTGTGTCTTGTATTACTATAATCTTCTTCAGGGTTTCCAAGTCCTATTATTAAATACATTGTTTTCTCCTATTCTTTTTTGTTTTCACTATTATTTATTTTATTATGTTTTTGCTTATTTTTCAAGCTTTTTTGTTAAATACACAAAAAAAGCACTTAAAAAGCGCTTTTTTATTTATAAATTATTCTGCTGATTCTTCTGTTTCTGGAGCTTCATAAGCTTCTAAAATAGCTTTTTGAATTTTCTCTCTTGTTTCAGCATTGATTGGATGAGCTATATCTTTGAATTCTCCGTTTGGAGTTTTTCTGCTAGGCATAGCTATGAATAATCCATTTTGGCTTTCGATAACTTTGATATCGTGAACTGCGAATTCGTTATCGAATGTTACAGAAGCAACAGCTTTCATTCTGTTCTCTGAATTTACTTTTCTTAAACGTACGTCTGTAATTTGCATCTTAGTGCACCTTCCTTCCTTATGTTTTATAATATTTTGTACATATCCGTTTAATCTTATGTACAATTATAATATTCTTCATAAAAAATGTTTTTCCTTCTTTTTTTTACAAAAATCTTGTAAAACTTTTTCTACCTGTTAATTTGATATTCTTTTGTACATCTTCTATTATTTTTTACTATTCTATAAAATTGTAACTTTTATATTATTATCTGCATATATTACACTATATTTTTCAAGAAACTCTTGAATTTTTTCTAATAAAATTATATAATTTACACGTTATATAAGAGGAGAGTGTATTTATGCCAAATATAAATAATATTAAGAAATATAAAAATATTCATATGATAGGAATTGGCGGAGTTAGTATGAGCGGTATTGCAGCTATTCTTTTAAATTGGGGATTTCATATTACTGGATCTGATAGAAGCGATTCTGAAACATTAATTAAATTAAAACAATTAGGAATAAAAGTTACAATAGGACATAATTTAGAAGATGTTGCCACATCTGATGTTGTGGTTTATTCTGCTGCTGTAAAACAAGATGACCCTGAAATGCAAAAAGCAAGGGAATTAAATATACCAACAATTGAAAGAGCTGACTTCTTAGGTGAATTAACACGTTGCTATGAAGATTCAATTTGTATTTCTGGAACACACGGAAAAACAACAACAACTTCAATGGTTTCGCTTTGCTTTTTAGAAGGTCTAAAAGACCCTAGCATTCAAGTTGGAGCTTATTTAAAACAAATTGATGGTAATTATAAAGTTGGAAATAGTGAGCATTTTGTAATTGAAGCTTGCGAATATGTTGAAAGCTTTTTGAAATTTAGTCCAAAGGCGGAAATAATTTTAAATATTGATAATGATCACCTTGACTACTTCAAAACCTTTGAAAATATCAAAAATGCATTTGTAAAATATGTTAAACTTTTACCAAATAATGGGCTTTTAATTTTGAATGCTGATGATGAAAATTGTTTGAATTTAAAAAACTTCACATCTGCCAAAATTGTTACATATGGCATTCATAACGAAAATGCTGACTTTATAGCAAAAAATATTACTTTTGATAATGATGGATTTGCTATGTTTGATGTATATTATAAAAATGAATTTTTTACTAATATACATTTGTCTGTACCAGGTATGCACAATGTTTTAAATGCTTTAGCTTGTTTAAGTTTGTCTACTGAATATGGTATAAGTAAAAATGACATACAAATAGCTTTATCTAAATTTACAGGTGCACATAGAAGATTTGAATATAAAGGGAAAATTAATAATATAGCTAGTGTTTATGATGATTATGCTCATCACCCTACTGAAATAAGGGCAACTGCTAATTCCCTTGCGAATAAAAAGTATAATCAATCTTGGGTTATATTTCAACCACATACATATAGTAGAACTAAAAATTTGTTAGATGACTTTGCAGATGCTTTACTTTTATTTGATAATGTTATTGTTTTGGATATTTATGCTGCTAGAGAAACTAATGTTTTTGGAATTTCTTCTAAAGATTTAGTTGATAAAATAAATTTACTTGGAAAAAATGCAAAATATATTCCAGATTTTGATGACTGTGTTCATTTCATAAAAGAACATATTAATGAAAATGATGTTGTTATAACTCTTGGAGCTGGGACTGTTACTAAAATCGGCCCTATGCTAGTTGATTAAAATATTGTATTTGTTGGTGCTTTTGGATGTATAAATTCAAAAGCACCTTTATATTGTTTTTATTTCTAACATTTTTACCTTCCCTAAGCTAATTTCTTTTCTAAACGTTCTGTTGTTTTTTGTAGGTCTAGTATTTGTGTTTCATATATTTTATGTTTTCTTTGGTTTTTGTCTATTTCAGGGTTGAATTCGTCTCTTATTTGTAGTATTGTTTTGCTTCTTTCTTCTTCTATTTTTTTGTAGATAATTTCTCCCATACTTCTGATTTCTATTGCTATTTCTTTTGCAAATTTTGTAAATCTTCTGTCCATTTCGTCATTCATCTCTATTACTACATCATCTATTCTTCCAGTCATTTCTTCTCTCAGATTTTTTATCTCTTTTTGCAATCTTGTCTCCACATTCTTTATCTCTTGTTTATTTTCTTTAACTGCATGTAAAATTTCTTTTAGCATTTGTTGTTCCATATTTATTACCTCCTTGGTTCGTTTTTTTCTTCGAGGTGTACCTATTAGATTAAGATGATTTAAATTATACAACCAAAAAATGAAATATGCAATAGTTTTTTTGCATATTTCATAAAAATTTCATTCTAATTTTTAGTTCGACATTTTTCGATATTATTCAACATTTTTAGATTGCTTCAACATAATATCACCAAAAACAGCATATCCCTCTTTAGGATTATTTACCAATACATGTGTAACTGCACCAATAAACTTACCATTTTGCAATATAGGTGCACCAGACATTCCTTGTATTATTCCACCTGTTTTTTCTATTAACCTTGGGTCTGTTACTTTTATTTGCATACTTTTATTATCATAATTATTTTCCTTATATATTTTTTCTATTTCGATTTCATATTCTTTTGGTTGTCCATTATCTAAGCTACATAGTATTGTTGCCTTTCCTGTTTTTATTTCATCTCGTAATGCCACTTCTACTTCCTTTGATTTGTCAATATTAAGGCTTGCTAGATTATTTACTTTTCCATATATTCCAAATCTACTATTTTGACTAATTGTTCCTATATTTTGTTGATTTTCAACTGTTCCCTGTATTTTTCCTGGTTCTCCAGCTTCGCCCTTGGTAATGTTTAATATTCTTGTTGTTATAAACTCTCCTGATGATATATTTATTAACTCATTTGTATCTATATCTGTTATGCCATGTCCTAATGCTCCAAATGTTTTGCTTGATGGTTCATAAAATGTTACGGTTCCTACTCCTGCAGCACTATCTCGTACCCAAAGTCCTAATTTGTATTCACTGTTATTTGTTCTTACAGGTGTCATACTGCATTCTTTTGTTTCTTCTTGATGTATGAATTTTACTTTTATATCTTCTCCATTAGACATATTTACTGTTTTTATTAGGTCTTCAGTTGTAGAAATTTCTTTATCATCAATTTTGATAATTGTGTCTCCTTCTTTTATCCCAGTGTTTTCATAGGGTTTATACTTTTTACTGTCATTACCTTCTATTTCTGACATTCCTACTACTAGTACTCCACTTGTATATAGTTTTACTCCTGCAATGTTACCTACTGGAATTACTGTTGTTTTTGGCAATACATTTACATCTATCTCTTTTAATTTTAAGGAATTTAAAAAGCTTAATTCTAATGTTTTTCTTCCTGCCTGTTCACTTATTTTATTTCCGCTTGTTGATGCTGTTTCTATTGTGTTTTCTTTACTTTTTATGTTTAATCCTGCAAGTATTCTCATATTTATACTTTCTCCTTCAAATATTACTAATTTACTTGGTATATTTGATATTACTAGTGTATAAATATATATAACTAATAGAAAAAATACTAATAATAGTATTTTTAAGAATTTTTTCATATTTTTTCTCCTTAAATTTTACTATTATTAGTATTTACATTTTTTATTTTTATATTCTTTTTTTAATTTAATTGTATTGGAAATGGATTGTTTACTCTAAACATTCCATATCTTTCTCTTCCTAATGCTGTATAGTATAATTGTGCCAATTTGTATACATTGCTAGTTGTATCTGCTGTGTTCACATTTTTTAAATCTATATTATTGTTTGAATTTAAAGTTATTATAGAACTATATGCTCCGTCGTCTTCTCTTGGATAGTAATATACATTTTTCTTGACTTTATATGGGTCATTCTCACTTTCTTGGTAGCTTGTTTCTACTGTTCTTCTTTCAAAGTCTGTATTAAGTAAACCTATTGCATTATCCAAATTCGTGCTGGTATCTGTTAACTTTTCATCTGTTATTCTATAATATGTACCATTTAATAAAATATATATAGAATCTTCTGATACAAAGTCTTCGTTAATGTCATTTGGTACTATTGCATATCCACTATATACTTTTCCACCTATGTTTAATCCTTGTAAGAATGTAATCATAGATATGTTTGTTGTTAGTTCTTCCCATTCTTCATCTTTTAATTTTGGCATAGCAAAATTAACTCCAGATGTTGATACATTATTATAGTTTGAAATCGCTACTATTAAATTTGATTCTATTGAGTTTCTTATTACATCTTTTCTATGTGTATTAAATTTTGAATTTTCGTCCTCTATAAATGTTCCTGTAGTATTAAATAATTCATCAAAAATATTTTCTCCCTTTGCATTTGAATATGGATTACTATCTCCTGAATATACTGATTCATCAGTGTATTTATTTCCATGTGCATCTATTGCATCATTTACTGATAAATATCTTAATGCAGCTAAACTTCCACCAGCTTGAAATTTTTGTTTAAATTCATAAGCTTTTTTGTAAAATTCTTTTGCATTTGTATTTGTTGTAATTGAATTTGTGTCAACAGATGTAGCTCGAATAACATTATGGTTTATCATAGAGAATACTCCACCATTATCTTGGTCAATATAATATTTAGTTCCATTTAGTTTTCTATATGGATATTTTTTTATTACACCTGCTATTTTTTGTTCTTCTGTTGTATCTGTCTTATAGTTTATTGTAATTGGTGTACCTGAACCTACATTTTCCTCTCCTGGAATATATACTTTTTGTGTTAGCCCTTCTTTATTTTGTTCTTCTGGTATCTCTATTCCTCTATAGTATACTTTATCTCCAATAACATTAACTCCGCTCAATAAATATCCAGATTCATTAACTGTCTCTGTACCAATTGTTCCTTGTATTGTTACATATGAATCTAATGAATATGTTATTACAATATCATAGTTTGAATTTTTATACCTGCAACTATAATATATATATGGCTTTAATCCATACAAATCCTCGCCATCTTTATATGTTGCATCTGAATAAAATCTATCACCATCTGGATTATTGCTTTCATTATGAACATCTAAATCATTTTTATAATCTGAATATATATAATATCCGTCATATAATGTATATACAATTGCTGGCACATAATCTTGCAATACATCTTCCCCATAACCAGACATATTAAATTGACTTGCTAATGAATTATAAAATGTTTTTATTGCAGCTTTTATATCTCTCATCTTAGAGTCAGAAAAGTCTGATGTTGCACTATTTGACATATTCATTTGAAATGCCTTTATTCCATCATATGTTGCAACTTTTAATCTAGAGTCATAATTCATTTGTAAGTCCAATGTTTTTACTTGGTTAGCCGAATAGCTATTTAATATTATAGCCATTGGCAAAATTATTACTATTGCTAAAACAGCTAATCCTTGTATTTTCATAGCTTCCCTCTCTTTAGTTTGATTTAAACTTTTATTTTATTTGCAAATAGCTTGTAATTAATTATATTACAAGCTATTTTCTTTATCTATAATTATCTTCCATTTGCTGTTACAATTCCTGCATGATTTGCAGCAACTGTATATGTATCATTTCCTGTTACTGTATAAAAGAAATTCTTTAGTTGTTGTGATATTGTTTGGTTTGTATTTTTTACACGTGCAGAAATGATATCTCCTTCTTTACAGTAATATATTCCATTATTTTTCTTCATTTCGTCTTCGATTTGTGAAGTATATACTGTGTATGATGCATTTTCCCCTATTTTATCAGCTTGCACCATTGAAGTTTTCTTTCCCAAATTTGTGTCTCTTACTTCTACTTCTAATTCTACATCATAAGTATTACCTGTAGATGTTATTGTTTCAAGAAATTTATCGTAATTAGCCTGTGTTATTTTCCCCGTTGTTCTTGCTGTATCAACAAATTCTGTTGTAGCTGTTTTTACTGCTAATTGGGATACGTCATCTGTTCTATCTGATATTGTCATTAGTGGAAATACAAACATTAAAATTGCTGCTAATGCTATAGCAATTACTGTTATTAAGGTATCACTCATAATATCTCCTCCTTTATTTACAATTAATACTTATAATGTAAAGTATTTTTTATATTGATTCAAATGTGTATGTTATAACTCTTAGTTCACGTTTGTTGACATCTGAAATTTCAGATGGGTTGCCTTCCTCATCTTTTCTTATATTCAAACGATTTTCTTCTGCATCCATTCTGTCTTCCATATAATAAGTTCCTAGTGTTTCCTTTATTTTATAAGTTCTCAATTTGTCACTAAGATAGTCATATAAAGATTGCGAATGTAATTGTCTTCTATCATTTGGTCCAAAATTTCCTTTACTAGGATCATATTTACCATATACTATTCCATTTAAAAAATCTAGTTTATCAGAAATCCCGCTTTCTTCGACTGAGTCTATTTTATATACTTCCCTATCTTCGATTTTGTTTTTATATAAATAGTGAGAATCAGGAAACTTAAATACTACTTTATAACTTTCGCTAAATGCTCTATATATTGTTGGTATTATTGTTTCTATTCCAACATATCTTTGTGTGTCATTACTATTTGCTAAATAATAAAATCTCTCATTTCTTTCTATGCTAGAATACTCTCTGTCTGAATATTTAATTACTGTTTCTATTGCTTCTCTTGCTTGTGTAAAAGATAGCATAGCTATGGAAAGTGCAATCACAAATAATAGGACTGAACCTGCCATTTTTAGTGCTTCTACTGCATTTTCCATAGTATACCTCCTTTATTTGATATTTCTATTTTTTAGTTATTGTTATTTCACTTACTCTTCCGTTTGCATATTTACTTAAATTAACCTCATATGTTTCGCTAGTTGAAATTGCAGAACTACCTTCTGAAGTTAAATCTTTAGAATTATATAGAACTTTTACTGATATGCTGTTGCTAGAGTTATTATCATCTGCATTTGCTGCTATTGCTTCATTTACTAATGCTTTTACTTCTGAACCTTTTCTAGTTCCTTCATATTTTAGAAATTTGTTGTTAAATGATGTTGTTGCAGCCTCGTTCATTCCACTATTATTTACTGTGTCTTGTGCTTGAGCAAAAATCATAATTCCTAAAGATATTAATAATATAGCTAATAATATAGCACCTGCTATAATTAACGCTTTTGATGCATTCTCCATAGTACATCTCTCCTTTCATTTGTAAACAATTCTTTTTATAATTTATACTAAATTTTAATTTAGTAATGTTAATAACATAATTTATTCTGTAATTTGTTCAAATTTCATATATTTTATTTTTCCTGTTGCTTTATGGTATTGAACTTCATTACATTTAAATATAATTCCCCTATAGTTTTGAACAAAATTTGCTATTCCTGCTTGTCCTATTCTTTCTATATTGTAAGTTACATCAATATCTATAAATGTTATGTCCATTTTTATTGAGTTTTCACTATTTTCTATATAGTTTCCATTTTTGTCTTGGAGAATTTTATTTTTTTCGTTTGTGTCTAATACTCTGTTTAGTATTGTTGCTAAGTCTTGTCCTGTCATTTCTTGATCCTGTTTTATATTAAACTGTGCATTTTCTTTTTGTAATTGTCTATTTGTTGCTATCTGGTTTAGGTATATGTAAGCAACTGTAGATATTATTGCTATTATTATAATAAAAAATATCGCTATTTTCTTCATTGTAACTCCTATTTTATTATAGCATTTTTTTGTCATTTTTTCAAGTATTTGTGTTTTTTATCACTATAATTGTTTAAAAACAACTTTTGAAACTCTTCCGTTTGAATGATACTCTACTTTAGTACATTCGTATTTTACTTTTGCCTCCACTGACACTTCGTTATTGGCATCTGTTTTCTTCTCAACATCGTTGTTATCTGTGATATATTTTAATTTTTCTTCTTCAGTAACTATATCTGATGCTAAATCTTTAACACCTAATACTATCTCTATTTTATAGCTATCTGCAAAAGTTCCGTCATCTTTATACTTATCGTTATTTTCCTTTGCTAAATTAACTAACGAAATTATTTGATAAATAGTAACATCTTTTCTTGTTTCATATACATTAAATTGTGCATTAAATTGTGTTAATTGATTTGATGTTATTTGGTCATGTATTCGCTCTGCTTTTCCACCAAAGTCTATAAATAGATATACTGCTAATGATAAAATAAGTATTCCTATTAATACTCCTCCTGCCATAATTAATGCTTTTGATGCATTTTCCATATCTTCCTCCTACTATGACACTTCAACTATTTTAATTAATATCAAAGTACATTTTGCTAATTCTACCATCTAAATTTTTATATTCTATACTGCCTTCTATACATTTGAATTTTAAATTTTGTTTCTTTTCATCGTCTATTGTTCTAAAACCTGTTGCAGTTAAAAATTTTTCATAATCACTATTTGCTAGTCCTGCTTTCGTCTTTAATAATTCTGCATTTATGTTGTGGTCAATAGTATATTCTGGATGTTGAGCATTATTACTCTCTATCTTATTATAAACACTTTTGAGCTCCATTAGTGTCAGATTATTTTTATTATAAGGCTCAAACTGATTATTAAACTCTGCAATTTGAGAATTTTTTGTCATATCATTATTAGCATTTTGATAGGTTTGTAAATTAGTCATTAGCAAAACAAGTGCACCTAATATTAATAATGCTATTAAAATCCCCCCTGCCATAAGCAGGGCTTTTGATGCATTTTCCATAGTTTCCTCCTATTCTATAATGTTGACATAGTAGCAAATGAGTTTGACATACTTGTTAATCCTATAAATACTAATGGTATAATTAAGTATCCACAGAACATTGATACCATTGGTGCAAAACCAATTCCTTTTCCAATCATACCTTTTCTTTTTATTAATCTTTCATTTGATTCCTTACGTTTTTCTTTATAGTAATCTCTTTCTGAGTCTAATTCATCAAAAGCATCTCTAATTGGTATTTTCTCTACTGCTGCTTGTAAGCTTTCCACTATTCTGATTAATGGTTGATATGAAATTTCTTCTTTCATAGCTTCTAGAGCTTCCCAAGCTCCTGCTTCATAGTTGTTCACACACTTAGTAATTGGTGCTCTGAATATGTTTGAATATCTTTCCAACCAATCTAGTATAATTTCAACATTTACCCTTTCAATTCTCATAAGCATTAATATAATTGTTTGGAATTGCATTACTTCGTCTTCCATTTCTAGCTTTCTCATTATTACTTGGAACATTAGCAATCCAATTGGTGACATATATCCAATTAATGCAAATGCTATTGCTAGTAAAATTTCGAACCATTGTAAGTATTCGGTATTAATTATAGCTAATTTATCTTCTACAATTCTTTCTGCTATTACAGAAATTTCTTCGTCACCCATATCTTCTTCATAGTATTTTGACCTTCTAAATGCTCTTTCTACATCTGCTGTCGTAGTATCTAGTTTTCCTCTAAACATATCTAGAAAATAGTTGTCCATTTCTGTTACTTCCATAGCCTTTTTCTTGTCTTTATCTGTTAGTTCACCTATGATGTTATAGTCTGTGGTCGGTTCTGTATATATG
The DNA here is from genome assembly GCA_947648905.1 of uncultured Clostridium sp. GTDB lineage: Bacteria > Bacillota > Clostridia > TANB77 > CAG-508 > CAG-269. The sequence continues at coordinate 16,886 of CANSPP010000007.1, forward strand.
TAATTTATTGCAACTGAGTGCAGTTGTGCAAACAGTATAATTGATGCAATAAATGTTACTATACATATGGTTAGCCTATTTACATAGAGCCATTCCATTTTTAAGTGTGATGCAGAGTCTTTTAGCATTTGTTGATTTTTTTTGTATTCTTTTGTTCCTTCTTTTGGGATAAATAAGTCTACAAATTTTTTGATTATTTTTTTACTATATAATTTTTGTTGCCATGGGTTTTCTGTGTTTCTTGTGTTCATTGCTGTTGACCCATTGTCTTTTAATTTTCTAACTAGTATGTAACACATAACAGTAATTAGTATTATTAGTATTTGAACTATCAATCCTGGTTTTCCTTCATACCAACTTTGCGTGAATGAGAAGTTTGATATTGACCAGCTTTTTAGTGGTTCTAGTAGTAATACTGGTACTACTGATATTACTGATAAACTTTGAAATACATAGTTTAATTTGTCTCTTTTCAAGATTTCTAGTTGCATTTCTTGTGTTATGTTGTTTATATTTTTTAGGTATAGTGATGCTCCGTCTACTTTTCTGTCACCAAATTCTTTTGTTAAGTATGATACTCCAGCAAATTCTTTTAGATAACTGTTTGGAGCTATATCGTAATATTTTTCTAGTTCATTTTCAGGGTCATCAGATATTAATATTTCATATATCTTTTCACCTTGTCTTGATACCTCTTTTTCATCATCTTGTGATACTTGGTATATTGCTTCTTCTACCATATTAAATTCATGATATGCGTGCCTTATTTCTGAGAAGAATTCTATTTGTTGTTTTAGTATGTTATTGTCTATTTTATCTACTGAACCGTCTATAAATGTGTCTACCATAAATAGCTCAAATATTAGTAGAATTGACATTAATAAATAGTTTGAAGATGTTATTGCTATTGTTACAATCATAAGAGGTACTATTATTGCTAGTGCAACTGAAAGGATTTTGGCTGTTCCTCTTCTTGTGTTGTATTCATCGTCTATATTGATTATTTCTAATCTTCTTCTTATTTTTAATACATATCTTTTTAAGAATGGTATTTTTATATATGTTAAGTATAATTTTTGTAGTAAAACTTCAGCTGAAAATTTTCTATCTTTTGTTCCTTCTTGTAATTGTTTTATTTTTTTGTATTCTGATTTTTGCATTTTTTTAGATAATATTACATAAACAAGTATTATTACCACAAGGGCTGCAACTGCTCCCCCCATTATATAGACTAACATTTGGTTGTTCACTTAAAAGTAGCACCTCCTTTTGTCTTGTTATTATATTTCATTTTTCTTTTTTCTTCCTCTTCTTTTTGGTTCTTCTGCTGTTGCTGATACTTCTACTGTTTCTTTATGTGAATATGTTTTTCCCCAATGTTTTTTAACAAATTTGTCAAATTCTTCAAGGTCTGTGTCGTCCATGTTTAGTCTCATTTCACTTAAGTTTTTGTCTGTTATTGGGTTTGTTATTATATATTCTCCATCAACATATTCTAATATGTTTCTGTGCATATACAATTGTCTGTCTGTTACTTTTTCAAAATATCTTGTTGCATTGTCAAAGAATTTATCGAATTTTCCTTCTAGTGTTTTTTCTTTTCTGTGGTCAAATGTATATTCATTTTTTTCTTCAATTGGTATACATTCTGTTATTCTTTCTACATATCTTTTTCCTCTAAAGTCTTTTGTTAAATGAATGTCAAAGTTTAATACTTGTACAACTTGTTCTTCTGCTGTTTTTTCGTTTTTAAATACTCCTGCTCTTAACATTGAGTTTCTAAGTGCTGTAACTAAGTTTGGAAATGTTTTTGCGTGGTGAGTAAATAATGTAAACTTTGATGCTACTTGGGCTGCTTGTATCATCCAAGATGCTACGGGGTCTGTTGCAACCTCTCCGGATTATATTAACAGAACCGTCAGTTTTCTTTTGAACGTCTAGACCTTCTTGTCCAGAAATTGTATCTGTTTCACGGAATGTTAATATGTTTCTTGTTGGGTATATTTTTCTTAAGTGAAGCTCGAATGCTGTTTCCTGAACACGGATGTTCATTGTTTCATATATGTTTTCAATCATTCCCATAAGCATTGTTGTTTTACCACAACCTTGCTCACCAGTGATTGATATAATTCTTGCTCCTTTTACTAAGTATTTTAATAATTCAATTGATTCTAATGAACCTGGTTCTCCTTTGAACCATTGTTCAAGTGTTGAACGTTTTACGTCAAACTTTCTTACGAAGAATGCCCATGTTTCAGAGAAACTTGGTCTTACAACAACGACACGTGAACCATCTTTCATTTCATTGATTTTGTATCCATTTGTGTCTGATAATTGTCCTGGGTTGTTGTATTTATATATGTTTTGACATACTCTTTTTAGTTCTGATTCTGTTCCAAATGATAAGAATGCTAGTCTTATAGATTTACCTTGGAAGAATATCCATATACTGTCACACGCTCTTGGAACTTTGTGTTCTGCTATTTGTTCTAAGTAGTCTCCATCGCTTTGTGCTACTTGGCTTAAGAAACTCTCTGGAAGTCCAGATACACCACCAGATACACCGTCTATGTTCATATCTCTTACTTCATCTATACTGCTATAACCTTTGTAGTGTTGATATATTCTTTGTACTATTACACTTAGCTTGTCTGAAAATGATAACATTATATTTTCTTTTTCGTAAATATCTTCAATTTCTTTGCTTGTTATTACGTAAGATGGTTTTGTTTCACCTTCGACATATTTTAGTTCTGCTAAGTTATATTTTTTTATTAGTTCTGTTAGTGCCTCATATCCAAATTCTTTTTTGTATGCATATATTAGTATGTCGAATTTGTCTTGTGCTGTTAAAAGTGATGGTATGTCAAATGGAATTGCCTTTGATATATTACTTTCTGTTACTCCATATTCTTTTTGAAGTATGTCGAATATTAACTCTTTTACGTATTTTTTATCGTTAACATCTCCATATGTACATCCTTTTAAGGCTTTTTTCAATTCGTATTTTTTGTTCTTTCTTCTTTTTAATTCTTCTTCTGAAAGACCTATATCATATAAGTTTATTTTTGTTATCTCGTCTAGTCTTTTCTTTACGAATTCTGTCATTTTTTCTATGGTATAAGTTTTGTCATCTACTTCTATTAGTGTTTCTACTTCTGCTGTTTTTTTCTTTTTTATGACATAAGTTACTGCATATGCAGCAATTCCTAATACCACGATGATTAGCACAATGTTCATTATTGTCATTTAAAGGTTCCTCCTTACATTTTCATTGCTAAGTCTTGTATCCTGTATATTATATTGTCATCAGCTCTTTTTACTTCTGATAGAAATATTACATTTCTATCTTCACTATCTGTTACTTTTTTCATTCTGAAGAATAAGTCTACTACTTCAGCTTCTTCAGCTGCTTCAAAGAACAGTGTGTTGTATGGTATTGCTATTACCTGATTTTTTTCGTTTAAATATCTTGAAATGTTTTTTGTGTTGTATTTTGAAAATTTGTCATATCTTCCTATTGATATTATTGTTTTTTGTGATTTTAATATTGGCTTTTCTTCTCTTATTTTCGCAAATTCATTGATACTTGATAGTCGTTGTCCTATGTTTGCTACTATTACATTTGATTTGTTTAATATCAATTCTTCTATGTCGTTGCCTAGTTCTTTATCTAAGTCTACCAATATTAAATCATAATATGAATTAGCTATTGTTATTATTTCTGAATATGCTTTTTTTAGTGTTTCATACTCCATAGCATTTCCTTTGAAACTTTGTAATACTTCTAATCTATCTTTTAATACTACTTTTGTATAATTCTTTATGTCTTCTGGTGATAGTTTGTTGCTATTCATTGCTTTTATTACTCCTGATATACCGTCTTCTAACCCTATGTTAGTATTTGGCCCGAATAGCCCACGATTTTTTTTACGTGTGACTTGTTTCCAAAAGCAATTGTCTAGTGTTTTATCTTGATATCCTGTTGAAATAATAAGTATTTTATAGTTGTGTTCTATTGCCATATGTGTACCAATAGCTGCTACTGCTAATGTTTTTCCTGTTTGTTCTTTTCCATTGCTCCAAAATGTTACAATTGACATCTTACACTCCTCTTTCTATTATTTTTATTGCTCTCCTTGTTGCACTTGAATTTTCATTTCCTAAGATTTCATCAGCTAAGTATCCTAAACCGTCTTTGTATGCAACGCTTAGTCTTTTAAACTTTACTTTTGCTACTTTTTGATTTTCATGTATTACTGATAAATCTCCATTTTCAAATGGGAAGTATAGTCTTTGTTCATTCCATGCTACTTTGTACCCTAATGAAAGGAAATTTAGGTAGTCGTCTTCTTCTTTGTCCATTGTTCTAGAAAATAACACTTTTGTTAGACTTATTACTCTGCTTAGTCCTACAAATACTTCAAGTCCCTTTTTTAGTGAGTATGCATCAAATGAAGTTACAAAGTAATTTCTTTGCGCTTCTTCTAAACTGTAATTTTCAAATCCTTTTGAGTTGTCAGTGTCTATAAATACAAAGTCATACTCTAGGTCTTGCCCTTCAGTAAGACCTAGGTATCTTTTTATATCTTCCATATTAGAGAAACCAACAGCTATATCAATTTCTTCATATTCTGTTACATATTTTATTGTAGGATTTATTGCTGGTATCACATATCTTGCTTTTTGATTTGTTGTTGCATCTATTACTAACACTTTTTTGTCTAAAGTTGTTAATATTTTAGCAACATATATGATTAAATCTATTTTGTCATAAGCACCTATAAAGCCTATTTTTTTCATATGTATTTTCTCCTTCTTTCTTTTATTGTGCAGTTGTACTTGTTGTTGGTGTAGCTAGTGATTCTACGTATTCTTTTCTTGTGTTTTTAGAGTTTGTTACACTTTCTTCTATTTTTGTTTGTACGTTTGATTGTGTATCTATATTTTCATTATTTAATTGTCCATTAATTTGTTCTCTTATTGCCACATTACCTTCCCCACTGTATCTTCTTGCTATTTCTGTCATAGCTTTTTCAACTATATTTGGATCATTTCTTAATTGTGTCAATGTTTCGCTGTTTACTATATATGTTGGTGTTGCTGCTTTTTGCATTCCTGGATCTGTGTATTTGTTTGCATATATTTTACTTCCTGGTATTTTTGCAGCTTCTATTATTGCACAACTCATATGTAATATTTCGTCTTCTGATAAGTTTGCCCAAATTGTATCTATTGAGTCCATTCCTGCTATATTTGGTATTTCTACTTCTTTTTTAGATACTACTATGAAATCTTGTCCGTTTGGGAACATAACTCTTATATCTATGTAGTCTCCTGTTGCTATATCTACTGGTAATACAACTATGTTGTATTCTTGTTTTCTAATATCATCTTTTACTAAATTATCACTTCTTGTTATTAAGTCTTGTGTTAATACTGTGTTTTTGTTTAAGTCCACTTTTGCCACTAATGGTACACTATTTAACTCTATATATTCTTTTTCATTTCTTACTTCAACATAGTATTGTTCTGTTTCTTCTTCTTGTTGTACTTGGTATTCTGTTCCATCACGTCTTATATATAATTTATACATACCGTTGTCATCTTTTTCGCTTCCTTTTATATATATTTCGTTTCCTTCTTTATCTTGCATTTTCCAAGCTTCAATTACGTCCATATTGCTTGTAGCATTTGCTGGTACGAATTTTTTATATACATTCTCTTTTACTAGCATATCGCTTGTAATTACTTGTCCTGATTTCACGTCTTCTTTTAACACATAAACGCTTACCATTTCTAGTTTTTCTTGATTTTCTTCTTTCATTTTATTGATAAGTTGCATAGCTAAAAATGCTATAATTACTCCTGCTATTATTAACATCAATAGCATTCCTAATAAAAATGAATTTCTTGCTTTTCTTTGCATTGGATTTGTTGCCATTACAAATTCCTCCCTTTATTTTATTTTTATATTTTTAACAAATACTCATTTACTTTATTTTATAACAAATAGTATGTGAAATCAACTATTATCGACAAGTGTAATTAAAAGTTAATATCATTGTAATATTTCTGTAATATTTTAGCCACCCCATCTTCATTATTGCTTGGCGCAATATCGTTTGCAACATCTGTAACTACACTTGTACTGCCACTCATAGCTATTCCTAGTCCTGCATTTTCAATCATTTTTTTGTCATTAACATTGTCACCTATTGCTATTACTTCTTCTGGCTTTATTTCTAATTTTTTTATTAAAAATTCTATGGCATTCCATTTATCAACATCTGCTAATGAAATTTCTGTATAGTAGTATTCTATTGGAACTTCTTCTGTTCCTTGTTTAATCATTTTTCTTGACATATGTGATACATCTAAAACTTCTATATTGTCTATTTTTTTAAGTTTTCTTATTATTGAATTAAATACTATTTTATTTTCATCACATATTGTAATTTTTAAGAAATTTTCTTCTTGCATATTCTTTACATATTCATACATATTTTTAACAATACTAATATTAGTTTTTTTATTTTCTTCTTTTTTTAGATTTTCTTTATGATAATACAAAACATTGTGTTTTAGTGCTGTTGCAAGTATTGTTTTATCTGTATATACATTGTATGCTATACTATTTTCTTCACATATTTTTATTACTTCTAAAACTTTTTGTTTTGACATATTTTTTTTGTATATTATTTCGTCTTTTTCGATATCATAAGTAATAGCACCATTTCCTGCTATAAAATATTTTTCGCTACCTATTTCTTTTGCTATAGTTTTTATAGAATCTATTGGTCTACCTGATGCTATTATCACTTCTACTCCTTGTTCTATTATTTTTTTAATTGTATTTTTGGTGTTTTCTGTTACAACTCCATAACTATTTAACATTGTTCCATCTAAATCTATTGCTACAAATTTATACATATCCTCTCATTTCCTCCTTAGTGTCCAATTGGGGACGTTTCTCTCTTGGACATTTGCCATATTTAAGATATTTTTCGACATTCTTATTATATATTTAAACTTTTTAAATTGCAATTTATTTTTGCTAAAAATTTCCTGTTTATTTTTTCTCTTTTTTGCAGATTATAGTATTAGAAAAAGCAAAGGTTTTTTCTATATGTAATATTACAGGAGGTGAAAAAACAATGGCAAACTCAAGTAACAAAAAATTAGTTCCAGAAGCTATGACTGCTTTAGATAAATTCAAATATGAAGTAGCTAGTGAAGTTGGTGTTAACCTAAAAGACGGATATAATGGTGATATATCTGCTAGAGACGCTGGAAAAATCGGTGGACAAATGGTTAAAAAAATGATAGAACAAGCTGAAAGAAACATGAAATAGTTAAACTTTTAAATCATTTTGCAGGAAGTTAAATTTTGTTTTTATATATTTTTAGAAATACATAAAGGCAGGATTTGATTTCCTGCCTTCTTTTTGTTTTTTACTTATTATGCTTCTGGTTCTACTAAACCATAATTTTTTCCATCTTTTAATCTATGCACAACATTTACTTTTCCTGTTTCAACATTTATAAATGCTAGGAAATTGTGTGTTGGTTTTTCTTGTAGTTTTAAAACTGCATCTTCTGGTAACATTGGTTTTATTTCATAGTATGATGTTTTTACTATTTCATCTTTTATTTCAGTTGTTTGTTCATTTGCAACTTCCATTGTTCTTATTGATGCGTCTTTCATCATTTTTTCTCTTTTTGTTTTTGCTTTTCTTATTTGTCCTTCTAATATGTCTATATCTTTATCAATAGATGCATACATATCTTTATCTTCTGTTACTGCTCTGTATTTTTCTCCATTTGCTGTAACATAGATTTCTGCTATTTGCTCATTTTTTTCTGTTCTTAAAGTAACTTCTGCCTCTGCATCTTCGAAATATTTATCTATTCTGTCTAATTTTCTTTCTACATAATCGTTGATTGCTTCTGTTATCTTTAGTTCCTTTCCTGTTATTTTTATTTTCATAAAAATCGCTCCTCTCTTTTTCGTTTTTCTACATAGATTATATTTTTATTATATACATTAATTTTTCTATTGTCAACTTTTATTTTTTGTTTCGAAAATCTGCCAATGGGGACGGACCTTCGCATTTTCTTTTTTTAATATTAAAAATCTGCCAAAAAGGTCCGTCCCCATTGGCAGATTTTCAAAATAAATTTCTAATATTCTTTTTCCAGCTTTTCATTAAAATAAATTTTTGTTACTAACTTAAATTCTTCTAAAGCTTCATCTTTCAAATTAAATGAGTATAGCTTTTTAGGTGGTGCTGTTACTGTATACTTTATTGCATTTAGTGTACTTTCACTTATTGCAATCGTACTTGTATCTTGTTTGCCACATATTTTACATTTTAATCCATTTTCTTTTATACTAAAGTATGTTAAATTTTCTTTTTCTTTGCAACTTGTACATTCTTGTATTTGAGGTGTAAATCCCAATATACATAATAGGCGCAATTTAAATACACCCATTACCATATCCAAATTTTTATCAGTTTCTGATATGGTATATAGTGTATTTAACAATAGTTGCAATATTCTGTAGCAATTTTGATTTTCGTGTGTTACGTCTTGCACAATTTTATTTATATGTACAGCATATTGTAATTTATCTAAGTCTATTCTAAGATTATAAAATACTTCTATTGGTTCTACTGAGTTTATATGATATGTTTGTGAGCCTTTGTATACTAAATATTCCCCAAAGCTAAATATCTGTGTTCCAGCCAAAAGAGCACTTTTAGGTCTTCGTGCTCCTTTGGCAACACATGATATTTTTCCGCAAGTTAGGAGTTAGTATTGTTAGCATTTTGTCAAAGTCTCCTACATTACTTTCTGATAATACTATTCCATTTATTTTCGTATTCGCCATCTTTAACTTCTATTCCTTCTTCTATTTTTTCTATTTGTCTTAGTTCCATAAATGCATTGATGTCACCTGTGTTTTTAAATGTTTCCCACGCTATTTTTTTAATCATAAGCTTACTCTCCTTTGTTTAAAGTTTTACCTTTAATTTTATCTTTTGCCTTTTTATTGTTTTTTATACAATTATATTATTTTAATTTAAATTTGTTAACAATAGAGTCATTTGATTGCCAGTCCGGTTTTACTTTTACCCAAGTTTTTAAATTGATTTTTAATCCAAAATTTTCTTCCATATCAATTCTAGATAATCTTCCTATTCTTTTTAGCATTTCTCCATTTTTCCCTATAATTATTCCCTTGTGAGAATCTCTTAAGCAATAAATTGTTGCTTCTATGTCATATATTTCTTCGCCTTTTTTATTTTTTCTTTGTTTCATTTTTTCTACTTCAACATAAATTCCGTGTGGTACTTCATCTTGCAATAATTTTAAAGCTTTCTCCCTGATTGTTTCTTCTGCTAGTTGTCTCAACGTTTGATCTGTATATTCGTCTACATCATAATATGCTGGACCTGGCTTTAAGTTTTTTTCTATTTCGTTTAATATTATTTCTTTATATTTTGAATTTGTTGCTGATATAGGAATTACTGCTTCAAAATTATATTCTTTGCTGTAGATATCAATTAAGTTTAGCAATTTTTCTCTTTTTACTAAGTCTATTTTATTAATAATTAGAATTGTTTTTCTTTTTGCTTCTTTTATTTTTTCTAATATTATACTGTCTCCTCTACCAATATTTTCACTTGTTGCTTCTATTAGAAATAGTACCACATCTGCATCTGATATACTTGTGAATGATGTTTCTACCATTGTTTCATTTAGTTTTGTTTTTGGCTTGTGAATTCCTGGCGTATCTGTGAATATTATCTGGCTGTTTGGTCTATTTACTATTCCTTTTATCGCTGTCCTTGTTGTTTGAACTTTATTTGCTATTGCCGCAACTTTTTCTCCTACTAATAAATTTAATAATGTTGATTTTCCCACATTTGTTCTTCCTATTAGTGTTACAAATCCTGATTTAAATTCTGCTTCTTTCATATTTACTCCTTGTTTTATTTTTCATACTTCTATATTATACACCATTTTTTTGCTAAATTTGTAGAATTTACGAAATTATTTAATTTTCTTTTTAGAATATCAAAACCTGCCAAAAAGGTCCGTCCCCTTTGGCAGGCTGCATTTTTATATTATGCATATGCTTGACGTTTTTTAAAGCTAAGTAAATTTGTAATTTCGCTTTCTGTATTTTTAGCTTTTTTAGTTTTCTTTGCTCTTTCTTGTTCAAGTTCTCTTTTTTGTTTTTCTGCCATTGATTGACAAATTGCTTTTTGATAAGTAAAATGAGTGTCTTGTGCTATTTTGCTCCAATTATATTCATTTCTTACTTTATTTTTGGCTTTTTTAGTAATTTCACTGCAAAGTTTATGGTCATATAATAATTCTAGTATTGAATCTGCAATTGAATTTGGATTTCCACAATATGCTTTCATTCCGTTTACTCTGTGGTCTACTATTTCGTTTAATCCGCCAATGTCTGACACTACTATTGGATTTTCTGATAACATTGCTTCTAGTGCAACTATTCCAAATGGTTCGTATGTACTTGGGAATACTGCTATGTCTGCTGCCTTGTACATCCTTTGTACATCTTTTCCATTCATATATCCTGCAAAGTATACTTTATCTCTTATTCCCATTGCATTTACTTGGTTCTGCAATTCTTGTTGCATTCCACCTTTTCCACATATTACAAGTTTAGCATCGTGATATCCATTTAAAATTTTAGGCATTGCTGATATTAGGTGTTGTATTCCTTTTTCATATACTAGTCTTCCCATAAATAGTATTATTTTTTCGTTGTCCATTGCATATTTTCTTCTAAAATTATAGTCTCTTTCTATTCCATTAAATAATCCTAGGTTTACTCCATTTGGTATTACATTTATTTTTTCATATGGTAATCCAAATAGTCTCTGTAATTCACCTTTCATGTAGTTGCTGTTTACTATTACTTCTGCTGATTCGTATGTTAGCATCCATTCTGTATCGTTTATATATCTTTGTTGCTCGGTGTGTATTCCGCTGTTTCTTCCTGCTTCTGTTGCATGTATTGTTGCTACTATTGGTATGTTGTATGAATTTTTTAGTGTTTTTGCTGCATATGCTACTAGCCAATCGTGTGCATGTATTACATCAAAATTCCCTTGTTCTGCCATTATTTCGTTTGCTTTTGCTACTAAATTAAAGTTTAATTGCATTACCCAGTCTATGAAGTTATTAGGATTTATCATATAGTTGTCTACTCTATATACTTTTACTCCTTTATCATCTTCAAAATATGGTGCATCTCCATCTTTGTATGTGATTACTGTTACATCGTGTCCGTCTTTTAACAAAGTTCTTGATATATCATATACTACTCTAGCAATTCCTCCTACTACTCTTGGGGGATATTCCCATGTTAACATTAGTATTTTCATTGATATACTTCCTTTCTCTTTTTTACATTTTCTTTTGTTTTTTGACAATTTTTTCATTTTAATATATTCTATACAAAAAATTAAAAAAAGTAAATGCTTTTTTGAAAAACATTTACTTTTTTTCTAATTTTTTATTTGATTATCTTATTAATCTTACTTTTTTGTTGTTATTCTTGGTTTTCTACTTCTTGAAATTCTTGATTTTCCTGATTTTCTTGTTCATTATTTTGTTCATTGTTGTTTTCGTAATTATTTTGCTCATTTTGTTCTTCTTGTCTGTTTTCTTCATTGTTGTTTGTTTGTGTATTTTGATTATTTGATTTAGGATTTACATCAATTTGGTTTAGATAATCTTCTGCATCCATTGTTTGATTATTCGCTGTTATATAATAGTGTTTCTTTCCACCATCAATTGTCATATAGATGTCATCTGCTACTGGTCCGCTAAATAATTCTTCTCCAATGTTGTTTAACAATGTATATTTTCTATCTTTGCATGCAACAAGTACATTGTAATCTGGTATTACTAATAAACTTAATGCATTTCTACTGCTTGTTGCTGTATATCCTAAGCTATCATATTGATAATCTACTAATAGATTTCCTTTTGTATCATATAGTCCCCATACTCTGTCTTTTCTTACTGGTATCATATTTTCTGCCAATATATATTTGTTTTTAATTCCATTTTCTTTGAATTTTGATGTATCTATTCCTATTTCGTCATTTTCTATATATATTATTACTTTTCCTCTTAAGTCTAAAACACCATATTTTCTGTCTTTACTTGCTACATATAATCCTGCATCTAAGTCTAATAGCTCAATTGAGTCATATATTAGTTGGATTTTTGTTTCTCTGTTTTTAGACATAACACCAACTTTGCCGTTATCTTCTACTAAAAAGTCTCCGCCTTCTCCAACACTTGGTAAGTATGTAACATTTGAATATTTAACTTCTAATATTGATTTTCCGTCTGTATCTATTACGCCAACTCTTTTATTATTATCTGTTACCACTAACATATTGTTTAAAATTGCTTTTTGATTTGCAAAAACTTCACTTATTCCTACATATCCCCAATTTAGTACATATGGATTATAGAAGTTTACTAAATATGATAGTGTAAATATTTGTACTGTGTTTTTTTCTTCATTATAGCTGAATCTTACATTAAATGCCTTTTCTATTGCTTCTGATGTTGCATATAACTCTCCATCTATTGCTTTTACTGGTTGTTTTGAATATACATATTCATAATTTTCTGCTCTTGCATTTAGGTCTAATTTATATATTTTTCTAGAATTTAATTCAAAGTTTGCTACTTCGTTTTCACTTTCTACATAACATTTACTGGTACTTTCTGATTTTTCAAAATATTCTCCATTGTAACTATTATATCCTAAATAGCTTGCAATTCTTTTAATTGGTGCATATACTGTTCCATTTTCAAATACTAGCATTTTCTTTACATCATTATTTGCATTTCCATCAAGGCTTACTTTTAGTTCTTGTCCTTTTATATATGCCATATATGATACTATTCCAATTATCATTATTACTACTACTATTATTGCTGCTAATACTATTCTTATTGCTGTTTTTTTATTTTTTTCTTCCTTTGTTTGGAAGCTTTCTTCAATTAAATTCATTTTTATACCCCCTAATTATTTAGTATAACCATACTTTTTATAGAATTCATCTCTAAAAGTCCCTAAATTGTCATTCTCTATTTCTATTCTAACTCTTTCCATTAAATTAGTCAAGAACCTTAGGTTATGAATTGACAATAATCTTACACCTAAAATTTCATTAGCTTTAATCAAATGTCTTATATATCCTCTTGTGTAATTTTTGCAAGTATAGCAATCACATTCTGGGTCTAGTGGTGTCCAATCTCTTTCATATGTTGCATTTCTTACAACTACTTTTCCGTGTGATGTCATCGCTGTTCCATTTCTTGCTATTCTTGTTGGTAATACACAATCACACATATCAATTCCTGCAATTGCCGCTTCTATTAAATAATCTGGTGTTCCTACTCCCATCAAATATCTAGGTTTTTCTTTTGGCATAAGTGGTGCTGTATATCTCAATATATCCAAAAATTCTTCTTTTGGCTCTCCTACACTAATTCCACCAATTGCATAACCAGGTAAGTCTAAATCAATTAAATCTTTTGCGCTTTGTTCTCTTAAATCTTTATAAAATCCACCTTGAATAATTCCGAATAATGCTTGTTTATCCACTGTTGTATGTGCTTCTTTACATCTTTTTGCCCATCTTGTTGTTCTTTCCATAGAATTTTTTGTATATTCATATGTTGATGGATATGGACAACATTCGTCAAATGCCATAATGATGTCTGCTCCTAAGTCTTCTTCTATTTCCATTACTGATTCTGGTGAAAAGAAGTGCTTGCTTCCGTCTAAGTGTGATTTAAACTGAACTCCTTCTTCTTGTATTGTTCTTAATTCTCCTAAACTAAATACTTGAAATCCACCACTATCAGTAAGTATAGGTCTATCCCATTTCATAAAATTGTGAAGTCCTCCTGCTTCTTTTACAATTTTATTTCCTGGTCTTAAGTATAGATGATATGTATTTGATAGTATTATTTGCGCTTTTACTTCTTCTTTTAGTTCTTCTGGTGTCATGGATTTTACAGTAGCTTGTGTTCCTACTGGCATAAATATTGGGGTTTGTATGTCTCCATGTGGTGTGTGTATTACTCCTCTTCTTGCTCCTGTTTGTTTACATTCGTGTAGTAGTTCATATGTTACTGCTGGTTTCATAATTTCTTCCTTTCTTTAATTTATAAACATTGCATCTCCGAAGCTAAAAAATCTATATCTCTCTTTTACCGCTTCTTCATATGCATTCATAACAAAGTCTTTTCCTGCTAATGCTGATACCAACATTAAAAGTGTTGATTGTGGTAAATGGAAATTTGTTATTAATCCATCTAAACATTTAAATTTATATCCTGGATAGATAAATATTTGTGTATCGCCTTCTGTAGGTTTTACCATTCCATTTTCATCTGCTATTGTTTCTAATACTCTGCAAGATGTTGTTCCGAACAGCAATTACTCTTCTTCCTTCTTTTTTTGCAAGATTGATTTTTTCTACATCTTCTTGCTTTATATAAAAATGTTCTGAGTGCATTTCGTGATTTTCTACAGTATCTTCTTTTACTGGTCTAAATGTTCCAATTCCTACGTGAAGAGTTACATTTGCTATTTGCACTCCTTTTTCTTCTAGTTGTTCTAAAAGTTCTGGTGTAAAGTGTAGACCTGCTGTTGGTGCTGCTGCTGAACCATTATGTTTTGCATATACTGTTTGATATCTTCCTTTTTCTTTTAATGTTTCGTGTATATATGGTGGTAGTGGCATAAGTCCTATTTCGTCTAGTATTTCGTTAAAAATTCCATTATAGTGGAATTTTACTTTTCTTGTTCCACCTGGCATTACCTCTAAAATTTCTGCTTGTAATTTTCCTTCACCAAAATTTACTTTTGTGCCAATATGTAATTTGTTTCCAGGTCTAACTATGCTTTCCCAAATATCTCCTTCTATGTTATTTAATAATAAGAATTCTACTTTCGCTCCTGTTTCTTTTTGTCCATATAATCTTGCTGGAATTACTTTTGTATTGTTTCTTACTAATACATCTCCTGGTTTTAGATATTCTAGTATGTTTTTAAATTTTTTGTGTTCTATTGTTTGGTTTTTTCTGTTTAGTATCATTAGTCTTGATTCGTCTCTTTTTTCTAATGGTGTTTGTGCTATTAGTTCTTCTGGTAGTTCGTAATTAAATTCTGATACTTTCAACTTTCTCTCTCCCTCTATGTATTATTTCTAAACTAAAAGACTGTGTAATTTTTATGGTCTTGCACAGTCTTTTTTGTTTAAATGAGCCTTTATTTTTTATCAAGCCCTCTTGTGTTATTATTCTTCTGATGTTACTTTGTTTTCAGCTAAATCTTTCATACTTAAGTTTATTCTTCCTTGGTCATCGATTTCTATTACTTTAACTGTAACTTTATCTCCAATATGAAGTACATCTTCCACATTTTTTACTCTTTCTTTTGATATTTTAGAGATGTGTAATAATCCTTCTTTTCCATTTATTCCTAAGTCTACAAATGCTCCAAAGTTCATTATTCTTACTACTTCTCCATAGTAGATTTCGCCTACTTCTACTTCTCTTACGATGTCTTCTATCATTTCTAATGCTTGTTTTGCTTTCTCTCCATCTGTTGAGTAGATAAATACTTGTCCATCTTCTTCAATATCAATTTTTACTCCTGTTTCGTCAATGATTTTGTTTATCATTTTTCCACCAGGTCCTATTACGTCTTTAATTTTTTCTGTTTTGATTGTTGTGTTTACTATTCTTGGTGCATATTCAGATACTTCTTCTCTTGGTTTTGATATTACTGGTAACATTACGTTTTCTAATATATGCATTCTTGCATTTCTTGTTCTTTCAAATGCTTCGCTTATAATTTCGTATGTTAAACCATCACATTTAATATCAACTTGAATTGCTGTAATTCCTTTTTCTGTTCCACCTACTTTAAAGTCCATATCTCCAAAGAAATCTTCTAATCCTTGGATATCTAATAACATTACGTAATCTTCGTCATTATCTGGGTTTGTAACTAAACCTGTTGAAATTCCTGCTACTGGTCTTTTAATTGGTACACCTGCATCCATTAATGCTAATGTGCTTCCACATATACTTGCTTGTGATGTTGAACCATTTGAAGATAATACTTCTGATACAACTCTTATTGCATATGGGAATTCTTCTTTTGATGGAATTACTGGGACTAGTGCTTTTTCTGCTAATGCTCCATGTCCTACTTCTCTTCTTCCAGGTCCACGAGATGGTCTTGCTTCTCCTACTGAGTAACTTGGGAAGTTGTAGTGATGCATATATCTTTTAGATGCCTCTGTGTCTATTCCATCTAATACTTGTTCTTCGCTTACCATTCCTAATGTCGCAATTGACATTACTTGTGTTTGTCCTCTTGTGAATAATGCGCTTCCATGTACTCTTGGAAGTAAAGCGACTTCACAAGATAGTGGTCTAATTTGGTCTAATGCTCTTCCGTCTACTCTTTTATGTTCAACGAAAATCATTTCTCTTACACATTTTTTCTCTAATTTATAAATTGCTTCTCCTAGGTCTGCTTTGTGTTCTTCGTAAGCTTCTTCTCCATATTTTTCTTTATAAGCCTCTTCTATTTTTGCTGTTAGTTCATCTATGTTGTTGTCTCTTGTTTCTTTGTCTGCTTCTTGAACTTTTTCTTTCATTTCTTCTTTAAAATTTGTTTCTACAAATTCATATACATCGTGGTCAACTTCAAATGATTTGTATTCAAATTTTGGTTTTCCTATTTCATTTTGAATATTTGTTATAAATTCACATACTTTTTTGATTTCTTCGTGTGCTGCTTTTATTGCATCTAACATTACGTCATCTGGTACTTCATTTGCACCAGCTTCTATCATTGTTATTTTTGTTGGTGTTGCTGCTACTGTTAATGTTAAATCTGTTTTTTCTCTTTGAGCTTCTGTTGGGTTTATAACAATTTGTCCATCAACTAGTCCAACATTTACAGCTGCTGTTGGTCCATTAAATGGTATATCTGATATTGCTAGCGCTGCTGCTGCACCTATCATTGCTGCTACTTCTGGCGAATTGTCTTGTTCAACACATAATACTGTTGCAACAACAACTACATCATTTCTAAAATCTTTTGGGAATAGTGGTCTTAAAGGTCTATCAATTGCTCTTGATGTTAGTATTGCTTTATCACTTGGTTTACCTTCTCTTTTTAAAAATCCACCTGGTATTTTTCCTACTGAATATAATTTTTCTTCAAAATCTACTGATAATGGAAAGAAATCAATTCCTTCCCTTGGTTCTTTTGAAGCTGTTACATTTACTAATACACATGTATCTCCATATCTTACTAGTACACTTCCATTAGCTAGTCCTGCCATTTTTCCTGTTTCAATTACTAGCTTTCTTCCAGCTAGTTCTGTTTCATAAGTTTTAAACATATTATTTTTTCTCCTTTTTATTTTTTCGCACCTATTTTGTTTTTAAGTAAGTTTAGATGGTAACCTCTATAATACATTATTTGCTATTTTGATAATATATTATACAAGCTACTGACCTATTCTTACTTAAAATTTCTTGATAAAAGCCCACGCTGAATAAGCATAGGCTTTTTACCAATTATTTTCTTAATCCTAATTTTTCAACGATTTCTCTGTATCTGTTAACATCTTTTTTAGCTAAGTAGTTAAGTAAATTTCTTCTTTTACCAACCATTTTTAAAAGTCCACGTCTAGAGTGATTATCTTTTTTGTGTACTTTTAAGTGTTCTGTTAATTCGTTGATTCTTTCTGTTAAAAGAGCTATTTGAACTTCTGGTGAACCAGTATCGTTTGCTTCTCTTTTATATGTTGATATTACTTCTTGTTTTCTTTCCTTTGTCATTTTTTTACACCTCCTATTTTTTCTTATTGCCTTAAACCGAGCTTTGGTTTAGGTGCTTGCCTTTAAGCTAAGTATAAGGTCTATTTTTTTAACATATCTATTTTACTATATTTTGCCATAAAATTCAAGTCTTTTTTCAAACTTTTAGGCAAAGAGGAAAATTTAATCATAACTTTTTAGATTTTTTAGGTCCGTACCAAAAATGTTTGTTGGGACAAAAAAGAAACGTCCCAAAATATCCCTTTAAATTCTTTCATATGTTACAAATTCATAGTCTAAATTATTTTCTTCATTTTTTGTTCCTTTTTCTCTTGAAACTTCTTTCCACGTATTTTCACTAATTACAGGGAAAAACGCATCTCCATCAAATTCTTGGTCTATTTGTGTTACATACATTTTTTTAACATATGGCATCAAGAAATTGTATATCATTGCTCCACCTATTACAAAAGCTTCTTCTTCACCTTCAATTAATTCTTGTATTTGTAATAAAGAATGTACTACTTCTACATTTTCATCTTTTACTTTAAAGTCTGGATTTTGGCTAAATATGATGTGTTTTCTGTTTGGTAATACTCTTCCTAATGATTCAAATGTTTTTCTTCCCATTATTATTTTGTGTCCTGTTGTTAGTTCTTTAAAGTGTCTTAGGTCTTCTGGCAAGTGCCATACTAACTTATTGTCCTTTCCTATTATATTATTTTTTGCTTTTGCTACTATTATACTTAACATTTTCTTTTACTCCTTCTTTCTTTTATGTTTTTATTCTGCTACTGGTATTTTTCCTAATTTTATTTCTTTGTTATAATCATAATTTTGAATTTCAAAGTCTTCTACTTTGAATTCATAAAAGTTTTTTGTTGGATTTTTTATTACTAATTTTGGATGTACATCCATTGCTTCTGCTTCTATTAGTTTTTTTACAAGTGGTATGTGTCTATCATAAATGTGACAGTCTCCAATATTGTGTGTTAAAGTTCCAACTTCTAGCCCTACAACTTGTGCAAACATATATTGTAATGCCGCATATTGCATTACGTTCCATCCATTTGCTGCTAACATATCTTGTGAACGTTGATTTAAGATTAAATGCAATTTTCCTTCTTTTACTATCCATTGTGTTCCATATACACATGGTTCTAATGCCATATCTTTTAATTCTTCGTGATTGAATATGTTTGTCATTATTCTTCTACTTGATGTGTCATTTTTTAGTAAGTTTAATACAAAGTCTACTTGGTCCATTTCTTGGATTCCTTGTTTTGTTTTGAATTGATATTTTTTACCCATTTGGTATCCATATGCTTTTCCTATTGTTCCTTTTTCGTCAGTCCATTGATCCCATATGTGTGAGTTTAGGTCATTTGTATTATTAGATTTTTTTTGCCATATCCATAGTACTTCATCTATTGCTCTTTTTACTGTTCCTGTGTTGTTTCGAAGGGTTATCATTGGGAATTCTTTTCCTACGTCATATTTGTTTGTTACTCCTATTATTGATATGTAGTTTGCTTCTGTTCCGTCTTCCCATCTTGTTCTTACATTGGTGCCTTCTGATGAGTATCCGTTCTCTATTATTTCTTTACAGGTTTCTATAAAATGTTTGTCTGCTTGCGTCATTTTATTCCCCCCTTAATTTTATTTTTTCTTTTGAAGTATATCATAACATTTTTTTGTTGTAAACTGTTATTTTAACTTTTATAAACATACAAAAACACTCTCAAAAAAAGAATGTTTTTGTAACTTATTGGGTAATGAAAAATACTTTGAATTTATTTCCAAATTCAAAGTATTTTATCATCAAATTCCCATTGTGGAACATATTCTTCTTCATGTTCACCCAATTCTTGAACATAGCCATTCTCTATTTCAAGTTCATATATATAATCTTCTATTTCTTCCCATTCTTCTTTAGTTAACTTTCTATTCAAATCTATCATATCTTTAGCTTTATATGTTGGAAAATACTGCGCCATAACACTTATATAAGTGTTTTTAGGCAAATTCTCTCTTATCCACTTTAGCACTTTTTTACTATTTTCTACATTGTTTGGTAAGACCAAATGCCTTATAAGCACACCTTTTTGCATCATTCCATTTTCGTCTATTTTTGTTTCTCCCACTTGCCTTATCATTTCTTTTATTGCTTGTGTTGCTATTTCAAAATAATTTTCTATGTTAGAGTATTTTTTTGCAAGTTCATTGTCTACATATTTTAGGTCTGGCAAATATATGTCTACATATCCTTCTAGCATTTTTATAGTTTCAATATTTTCATATGAATTTGTATTGTATACTATTGGAAGTTTTAGTCCTTTTGCTCTGGCCATTTTTATAGCTTCTATTATTTGTGGCACATAACTTGTTGGTGTTACTAAATTGATGTTTTCTACGTCTTTTGCTTGTTGCTTTAAAAATATGTCTGCCAATTCTTCTATTGTTATTTCTTTTCCTTTTCCTAGCTGACTTATTTCGTAATTTTGGCAGTATACACAATTCAAATTACAATTAGAAAAAAACACAGTTCCTGAGCCTTTTTCTCCGCTAATACATGGTTCTTCAAAATCATGTGTTGAGTATAACGCTATTTTCACTGTATCTTTTGCTTTACATCTACCTATTTGATTTTCATTTCTGTTTATTTTGCATTTGTGTGGACATATTGCACATTTATCTAATTCTTCTAACATCTATTCTCTTTGCCTTTCTCATTTATTTTTCCACTTTTTGTACTGTTAATGTTTCTTCTTTATTATTTAGATATATTTTTTTCTTACTAAATCTATCTATATTGTTTTTTACTATTTCTTGCATCTTTGTTTCGCTGTCATTTATTCCTACTCTGCCTATTTCTTCGTTATCAAGATTTTTTATTATTACACTTTGTTCTTCTGAATAATTTTCTAGGTATTCTACAATTTCTACTGTATATCCATCTTTCGTTTTTTTGATATCACTTAATAAAAACGTATCTGCATCTTCATCTAGTCCCATTCCTGTTGTATAGTACATTTCTGTTTCTTCATTATATTTTATTGTTTCACTTCCTTCTTTTGGAAATGGTTTTGTAAATTCTTGTCCAAATATTTTTTTCGCTGTTTCTTCTATTTCGTTATATGTTATTTCGTAGTTTTCTAGATTTTGGTTTATTACTTCCCATAGCCATATCTCTGGGGCTTCATTTATGTTTGTAAATGTTGGTAATGCTTCGTTTGTTACTTCTTGCCACATATATATTTTGGTTATATATTCTTCTATTTTTTCTATTTCTTGTATATTTATATTGTCTTTTGCTCCTACAGCCGTTTTGCGGTATATAATCATTCCTACAAGTATTGTTGCTAAAATTATTATTATTATAAACATTTTTTTCATTGTTTTCCTCCCATTTTAGCATATCTCTTTGACTGTTTTTTATTCTATCACATTAATTTTTTAGTTTCAAGATTTTTGAAACTTTTTAGGTCTGTCCCCAAAAATCTATTCTAAAATTAAAAATTTGACTTTTTATGTAAATTGTAGTATAATTGGTTGTATGATTGGAGGTATATATATGAAAAACATCGAAAAGGAACGGTTCCAGAGCGACTGTTTAACTTTCTGCGAAATGAATCGCATTCATCCATTAGACAAAAAGTACTTGGATAGGTGTCTTAGAATACCTAATGACGGAATTGCTGTTAAATACAATTGCATAAATCTTTGCAATACGTATTATCCTATTGTTACTACAGATGTCTTTGACAGTAGTGTTGAAAAAGCAATTGGACATTACGATACCAATAATGATGTTATCGTTTTCGTTTATATTGATGCTAGCACTTATGTAACAAGGGACTGGAATGTTTTTACTGCTTTGTCTAAAGCAGGATACGTTTTAGGAGATTTTCCTGTACCATTGTCTTATGATGAAACAATTTGTGATAATAAAATCAGAAAGAAATGGGACTCTTTACCTAGAACGACATTTTAACTGTTTTTCATTATTGAAGGGATTTAACTAACTCTTTTCAATCTAGCAAAAAATCCAGCTTTATCGCTGGATTTTTTCTATTTTTATTATACTATGCGGTTTCTTTTTCTGAATTTTTTGGTGTTTGTCTTTTTTTCTTCACATTAACTACTTTTGGTTGTTTATTTTCATTAATGACAATTTCTGGTTCTTTATTTTCTACCACTGTTTCTCTAGTAATAATACATTTTTCTATATTTGGGTTAGATGGTATTTCGAACATTATATCTCTCATTATTTCTTCTATAATTGAGCGAAGTCCTCTTGCTCCTGTTTTCCTTTCTATTGCTTTGTCAACTATTGCTTCTAGAGCTTCTGGCTCTAATACTAATTCTACATCATCTATCTCAAATAATTTTTGATATTGTTTTACTAATGAATTTTTTGGTTCTACTAGAATTTTTATTAATGCTTGTTTGTCTAATTCTTTTAAAGTTGCTATTATTGGTAGTCTTCCTATAAATTCTGGTATTAATCCGAATTTTAGTAAGTCTTGTGGTAATAGTTCTTTAAATATTTCAAATTGTTCTAAATCTTTTTTAGTTTTTACTTGTTTTCCAAATCCTATTGCTTTTTCACCTGTTCTATCTTTTATTATGTTTTCTAGGCCTTCAAATGCTCCACCACATATTATTAAGATATTTTCAGTGTTTATTTGTAGCAATTCTTGGTTTGGATGTTTTCTTCCACCTTGTGGTGGTACTGATGCAATTGTTCCTTCTATTATTTTTAGTAGAGCTTGTTGCACTCCTTCTCCACTAACATCCCTTGTTATTGATGGATTTTCTGATTTTCTTGTTATTTTATCGATTTCATCGATATATATAATCCCTTTTTCAGCTTTTGCTATATCTCCATCTGCTGCTTGAATTAGTTTTAATAGGATATTTTCAACGTCTTCTCCTACATATCCTGCTTCTGTTAGTGTTGTTGCATCTGCTATTGCAAATGGCACATTTAGTATTTTTGCTAAAGTTCTTGCCAATAAGGTTTTTCCACATCCTGTTGGGCCTAATAGCAAGATATTGCTTTTTTGTATTTCTATGTCGTCTTTTTGTGCATTTTCTTCGTGTGCTATTCTTTTATAATGATTATAAACAGCTACTGATAGTGTTCTTTTTGCATCATCTTGACCTATTACATATTCGTCTAATATTTGTTTTATTTCTTTTGGACTTGGTACATTGTTTAGTTCATTTAATGTATATCCTGCTTTTTCGTCTTCATACATTTCTTGTTCTATTATACTTGTACAAAGGTCTACACATTCATCACATATATATACCCCTGGTCCTGCTACTATTTTTCTTACGTTCTCTTGTGCTTTTCCACAAAATGAACATCTTATACTCTTTGGAGTATCATTTCTTGCCATTTCACTTTCTCCCTTTGCAAATAATTATTTTCTTTTGTCCATAATACCGTCTATTAATCCATATTTTAAAGCTTCTTCAGCTGTCATATAGTTGTCTCTTTCAGTATCTTTCTGAATTGTTTCAACTGTTTGACCTGTTCTTTCGCTTAAAAATTTGTTTAATTTTTCTCTTGTTTTTACAAGATGGTCTGCGTGTATTTTTATTTCTGTTGCTTGACCTGATAGTCCGCCACCACCGATTAATGGTTGATGGATTAGTATTTCTGCATTTGGAGTTGCAAATCTTTTTCCTTTTTCTCCTGCTGCAAGTAAAGCTGCTCCCATACTTGCTGCCATTCCTATACATATTGTTGATACTGGACATGTTATATAGTTCATTGTGTCTATTATTCCCATTCCGTCTGTTATTGAACCACCTGGTGAGTTGATGTATAAGCTTATTTCTTTGTCTGGGTCTTCTGATTCTAAGAATAGTAATTGTGCTATTATTAGACTTGATGTTGTTGGATTTACATCTTCACCTAAGAATATTATTCTATCTTTTAGTAGTCTAGAGAATATATCATATGATCTTTCCCCTTTACTTGTTTGTTCAACTACGTATGGTACTAAACTGTTTCTTTCTAACATTGTTTTCCTCCTTGGTTTTTGTTTTCAATTTATTTTATTTTTGCGTTTTTAACTAAGAAGTCGATTGCTTTTTCTGAAGCTATTCCTTGTTTTATGTAGTTTTTAACATTTTCATTTTTTAGGAATTCTTCGTCATTTTCTTTTCCGTAATTTTTTGCCATTTCTTTCATTTTTTCTTCTATTTCGCTATCTGTTGCTTCTATTTTTTCTGCTTTAATTACTGCTTCTAAAGCTAGTCTTGATTTTATTCCTTCAATTGCTTGTGGTTCATATTCTTTTTTGATATCTGCTTCTGTTTTACCCATCATTTGAAGGTATTGTTCTAGTTTTAGACCTTGGTATGATAAACGTTGTTCGATGTCTTTTAACATATTTTCAACTTCTAGTTCTATCATTCCTGTTGGTATTTCAACTTTTAAGTCTTCACATAAAGCTTTAACTACTGCTTCTTGTGTTTCGTATTTTACTCTTTCTTCATTTTGTTTTTCTTTTTTTGCTTTGATGTCTGCTTTTAATTCTTCTAATGTATCAAATTCACTTACATCTTTTGCAAATTCGTCATCTAATTCTGGTAGTTCTTTTTTCTTGATTTCGTGAACTTTTACTTTAAATGTTGCTTCTTTTCCTGCTAATTCTTTAGAGAAGTATTCTTCTGGGAATGTTACAACGATGTCTTTTTCTTCATCTATTTTCATTCCTATTACTTGGTCTTCAAATCCTGGTATAAATGTGTTGCTTCCTATTTCTAGGTCGTGGTGTTCTGCTTTTCCACCTTCAAATGCTGTTCCATCTACAAATCCTTCGAAGTCTATTGTTGCGATATCTCCACTTTCTACTGCTCTATCGTCTATTGATACTAATCTTGAGTTGTGTTCTTGCATATGTCCTAATTCGTGTTCGATGTCTTCGTCTGTTACATTATACTCTATTTTTTTGATTTCTATACCTTTATATTTTCCAAGTTCTGCTTCTGGTTTTGTTTGCATAGTTGCTGTGAATATTAAGTCTTTTCCTTTTTCTATTTGTGTTACATCTATATCTGGTCTAGATACAACTTCTAGGTTGTTTTCTTTTACTGCTTCTTCTAGTGCTTCTTCTGCTACTTCGTTGAATGCATCTTCATAGAATATTTCTTTTCCATAATATTTTTCTACTATTTGCATTGGTGCTTTTCCCTTTCTAAATCCTGGGATGTTAAAATATTTTGCACTTTTAAAATATACTTTTTTTATAGCTTCTTCAAACTTTTGTGCCTCTACTGCTATTTCTAGTTTTACTTCATTTGCATTTTTTGTTTTTTCTAATTTACAATTCATTGTTTTCAATCCTTTCTTTTATTCATATAGCTTAATTATTATACCACAAATTTCCCATTTTGCAAGGAATTTTTTATATTTTTAAAAAAATACTTGTTTTTTTTTATTTTTTGTGTTAAACTTAATAACAGTCAATTTATTTAGATTATTAGGAGGTGCAATTTAGATATGGCAAAATGTGAAATTTGTGAAAAAACAGCTAGTCACGGAAATAAACTTAGCATTACTCGTTCTCATATAAGTAAAAGATCACCACGTACTTGGAAACCAAACTTAAGAAGCGTTAAAGCTGAAATAGATGGTGAAGTTAAAAGAATCAATGTATGTGCTAAATGTTTAAGAGATGGAAAAGTAAAAAGAGCTTAATTAACAGCTCTTTTTTTGTGTCTTATTGTATTTTAATTATGTAATTAATCTTTTATTCCAAAAATCAACTTTACAAATCCCCTTAAAAATTTGGGTACTTTTTTTACTACTATCGTCATATAAACCCTCCCTTTCTTCGTTAACACGCAAGCCACATAAATCCAACGCAGACAACTGTGACTCCTATTATAAATAACCAACCTGCTATTGGAAGTAATAAAACTAATAATATCCCTAATCCTAGCCCTATTAAACATACTGCCAGTGTCTTTTTAAATAGACATTTCATATTTTCATTACCTCCTATCTTTGTATATTATATTATGTTTTTTTCTTATTTGTTCCTTTTTATGTTTATGTTTTTGGGGATGATGCATCATTCAGTTGACTAATTATTTTTTATTTTGTAAAATATAATTGAGGTGAAAAAAAATGAAGAAAAGTGAAGCAAAAGAATTCGTAGAAGTTTTACAAAAGACATACCCAGATGCAACTTGTAGTTTAGATTTTACTACTCCATTTGAATTAGTTATAGCTGTTATGCTTTCTGCTCAATGTACTGATGAGAGAGTAAATAAAACTACTCCTGCACTATTCAACAGATGTAAAACTATTCAGGATTTTGCAGATATTGATATTAAAGAATTAGAGGATCTTATTCATCCTTGTGGATTTTATAAAAATAAAGCTAAAAATATAAAATTATGTGCTAAACAAGTTTTAGAAAATTTTAATGGTGTTGTTCCACATACTATGGAAGAATTAACTTCTCTTGCTGGTGTGGGTAGAAAAAGTGCTAATGTTATTATGTTAGAGGTTTTTGGAATTGCTCAAGGTATTGCTGTTGATACTCACGCTAAAAGGATTTCAAATTTAGTTGGTTTATCTAATAAGAAAGAACCTGAAAAAATTGAACAAGATTTGCTTAAAATTTTTCCAAAAGAGTGTTTAAAAGATATTAATCATTTATTTGTATGGCACGGCAGAAATACTTGTATTGCTAGAAAGCCTAAGTGTGAGGCTTGCTCAATTAATCATTGGTGTAAACACTACAAAAAAATAAATTAATTATTTTATTGACTTTTATTAAATTAAGATATATATTCATTTTATTAAAATATAAATTTTAGGAGGTATTTTTTATGTTAAAAAACAAATTAAAAATAATTGCTTTATTAACATTAATCGTTTTAGCACTTACTACTCCTTTTGTAAATGCTGAAAATGAAGCAGTAGAAGCAACATCTGATGAAAATTCTGCTGCAACCGCCACAGATGTTTCTGATGACGAAAATCCCCAAGAAGGAGAGCAAGCCCAAGATACAACTACAGACAATAGTTTAAAAAGTTCTGATGCTTATCTATTTGGTGACACAATTACTGTAGATTACATAGTTGACGGAAATGCTTTTATTTTTGCAAATAAAGTTGTAATCAATTCTCAAATTGGTGGAAACGTTTTTGTTTGTGCAAAAGAAGTTACTGTTGAAGAAAATGGATTTGTAGTTAATAGTCTATTCGGATTTGCAGAAAAAATTACAGTTTCTGGTGTAGTATGCGATTTATATGCTGCTGCTAAAACTGTTGATGTTACAGGTTATATCTATAGAGATATGAGAACTGGTTCTGAAACATTAAACTTAACTGGAATTGTTGGAAGAGATGCTTTTGTTGAAGCTGATAAAATTAATTTTACAGCTTCTGATGAAAATTCTAATATTATTCAAGGAGCTACAATAGGTAACAATTTTAATTATACTTCTTCTGAAGAAATAACAATTCCTGAAAATATGGTTAAAGGTAATGTAGATTTTAAGAAATCAGTAGATGTTACTTCTATGAAATCAATTAATGATTACATTTTAGATTTAGGAACTTTTGTATGTACAGTTGCTGTTATTTGGTTATTAGCATTATGGTTAGCACCTAAATTTGTTAAAAACCCTTATAACATATTATCTAAAAAAGTTTTACCAGTCCTTGGATATGGAATTTTAACACCAATTGTTTTTGCGTTTGCATTTGTTATATTCATTTTATTAGGTATTACTGCTAATATTGCATTATTATCATTGGCACTACTAGTTATGCTTATGGCTATTAGCTCAAGTGCTTTTGTAATCACTGCAAATGGTTTAGTTTGCTCTAAACTAAAAATAGAAAAAACAATTCAAACTTTTGGAATTCTAATTATATCAGCTATTGTTTACTGGCTAATTACTTTAATTCCAATTGTTGGTTCTATAATAAGCTTAGTAGCTTGCATTATTGGTTTAGGAATTATTGTGTATAACATTCTTCCTTTAAAAGCAAAAGCTGATAAAACTGAAGTTGTTGAAGCAAAATCAGATAAAACTAAATAATTAAAAGTTTAGAAATTAATAATAAAAAGAGAATTCAAATTTAATTGAATTCTCTTTTTTATTTCTTTAGTTCTTTTATAATTACACTATAATCATTTGCCATTAAAATCGCAGTTCCTGCAACTAAAATATTTGCTCCAGCTTCTTTTACTTTTTCAGCTGTATTTAAGTTTATCCCGCCATCAGCTTCTATATCAATTTCAATCTTGTTTTCGTCTATATATTTTCTTAAAGTTGATATTTTTTGCACCATATCTGTTAACAATGTTTGACCACCTTTGCCTGGTTCTACTGTCATAACTAAGCACATATGGATATGTGGTAGAAATTCATATACTTCTTCTATTTTCGTATCTGGCTTTACAGAAATTCCTACTTTGCAATTATTTTCTTTGATATATTTAATTAATTCATATACTTCTTCTTTGCTTTTGCAAGCCTCTAGATGAAATGTTATTATGTTTGGCTCTACTGCTAAAAAGTCATCAATTGCACTTTTAACATCCTCTACCATTAAATGTACATCTAGTGGCAAATTTGAAATTCTTCTTATATATGATGCATATTCTAGCATTTTTTGATAAGTGTCTTTTTCTACAAATTTTCCATCCATAACGTCAATGTGAAAATAATCTGTTTTTCCCGCTTCTAATTCTAAAAAAGCTGTATTTTCGTCTTCCTTTTTTAGTGATAATATTGATGTTGATACTTCAAATTCATTTACCATTTTTTCCTACTCTCCTTTTCTTTTAGTTCTTCATAAATTTTGCAAAATCTTGTATATCTTTCTTCTGTTATAATTCCTTTTTTTATCGCCTCTTTAATTCCGCAATTCTCCTCTTTTATATGCGTGCAACCTACAAATTCGCAATTTTCTATATTTTCCTCAAACTCCTTAAAATATTTATCTAAGTCTTTACTCTCTATTTCGGAAATATCAAAAGTAGAAAATCCAGGTGTATCTGCTATAAAAGTATTATCATCAATTTCATAAAGTTTTATTGCTGTTGTAGTATTTTTACCACGCTTATTCTTCTTGCTAATTTCACCTTCTTGTGTAACATCTGTATTAAAAATTGCATTAATTAACGTAGATTTACCAACTCCAGAATTTCCAGAAAAAGCATTAATGTTATTTTTTAAAGCCTTCTTCAAGTCTTCTACTCCCTTTTGGCTTTTTGCTTCTGTTTCTATAACTTTATACCCAACTTTTTCATATACAGCTTTTATATTCTTAAATTGCTTATCTTTATCTAAATCAGTCTTATTTAAAACAATTAAAGCCTTAACCCCTAAAAACTCTACAAAAGCAAGTTGTTTATCAAGCATAAGTAAATCTGGTTTTGGGTCTTTGCTAGACACCACAAACACAATCTGTGTTATATTCGCAAGCTTTGGTCTTTTTACATACACCTCTCTTGGCTTTATCTCATCAATTACAGCTATTTTCTTATCTTCGTCAACAATATCTATCTCTACTTTATCTCCAACAACAGGGCTAATCTCTTCTTTCTTGAATTTTCCTCTTGCTGTTGCCTCATACATTTGCTTTGTTGGCTTTTCTACTGCTATTTTATATAAATTTGAAATACTCTCTACTATGATTCCTTGCATTCACTCTCTCCTTGCATCCAATTTGGGACATTTGGGGACGTTTCCTTTTTGTCCAATTCTTGAACACATTTATTTACTTTTATTATATTTGAATTGTAGCATTATTATTTTATTTTGTCAAAATTTTAAGGGAACGAATAATCCATCGCTCCCTCCTTAATTAATTTTTATTCAAAAGTACAAGATGTTGTTGTATTTAAGTTAATTTCCTTTGTTCCTTTTAAAATATCATCTACATACACTTTTATAGTCACATTACCCTTTGCATTAAAGTTTGCAGTTATGTTTGTTGATGTCTTTTCTTTTGTTTCATTGTATATAGTGTCATTTCCCACTACTATTTTTACTTTTCCTTTTTCTATTACTTCTTCTCCGTCTTCATCTTTTGATGGAGTATAGTTTAGTAATGATTTTAAGTTTACTGTTACTTTTCCTTGTTTCATCTCTGCCAATTTATTTATCGTTACAGTTATTGTTGTTCCCTCGTCTACTGTCTTTCCTGCTTCAATGCTTTGTTTTAGTACTACTCCATTATCTTTTGAAGAATCTTCGTCATAAGCTATATTAACCTTTAGTCCTAATGCTTCTAATGATTTTTTAGCATCTTCTTCTGTTTTTCCAGCTACACTAATTACATTTACTTGTTTTATTCCTGTTCCTATACTTACGTGAATTTTTACTGTATCACCAGCAAATGCTTCTGTGTCTGGGTCTGTTTCTTGGCTAATTACATATCCTTCTTCTACTTTTTTACTTGTTTCTTCAATTATTTCTACTTCTAGTTTAGCATCTTTTAAAGCTTGTTCTGCCTCTTCTTTTTCTAATCCTACTACTTTTGGCACTGTTGTTTTTTCTTGTCCTTTACTTACAATTACGCTAATTTTGCTTCCTTCTTTTACTGTTGGTAAGTTAGTTACATCTTTTACGTGATTTCCTATTTCTGTTTTTAGTGATATAATGTGTCCTTCTGGCACATCTTTGTTATATTCTTCTTTTTCTACTTCATATACCAATTTTGCTTCTTCAATTTTTTGTTTTGCTTCTTCTTGTGATATTCCAATTATATCTGGCACTTTTACTTCTGCTGGGTTTGTTAGTTTTAATGCTAACATTGTTCCGCCCAAACTTAGTGCAAATAATAGTATTAATCCTATTACTATGCTTAGCTTTTTATGATTTTTTATGAATGCCACAAATTTGTTGTCTTTTTTACCTTTATTTTTTTGCGCATTTCTATATTGATTTGTATTTATTACTTGTGTTCTTGCTGTTGGGTCATATTCCACATCATCAATAAATTCTCCATCTGGGTCTTTTAGCGCTTTTTTTAGGTCTTCTAACATTTCTGTTGCTGTTTGATATCTAAGTGTTGTATCTTTTTGTAAAGCTCTCATTATTATTTTATTTACTGCCATTGGTACATTTGGATTTACTTCTATTGGTTCTTCTGGTTCTTCTTGCATATGTTTTAATGCAACTGAAACTGGTGTATCTGCATCAAATGGAACTCTTCCTGTTACCATTTCGTACATTACTACACCTAAAGAATATAAGTCAGATTTCGCATCTGTAAATCCACCTCTTGCGTGTTCTGGCGAGAAGTAGTGTACTGAACCTATTGTTTTTCCAAATGCTGTTATTGTTGAATTTGATACAGCTTTTGCTATTCCAAAATCTGTTACTTTTGCTACTCCATCTTCTGTTATTATTATGTTATGTGGCTTTATATCTCTATGAACAATATTATTTCTGTGTGCCATTTCTAGTGCTGACGCTATTTGTATCGCAACATTTATTGACCATTTCCAAGGTAGTGGTCCTCTTTCCTTTATTATAATTTCTTTTAGTGTTTTTCCTTGTATTAACTCCATTACTATGTAATATAAGTTTCCATCTACACCTACATCATAAATTGATACTATGTTTGCGTGTGCTAATCTTGCTGCTGATTGTGCTTCTGCTTCAAATCTTCTTATAAATTCTTCGTCTGTTGTAAATTCATCTCTTAATATTTTTACTGCAACATTTCTTTTTAGTACTTTGTCTATTGCTTTGTATACAGTAGCCATTCCACCATTTCCTACTTTTTCGATTATCTCATATCGACTACCTAGTAGTTTACCTTCTAAATTCATATTTATCTCATTCCTTCCTTTAAGGAGTAAATCAGAATGAATAGTATATTATTCAACCTTATCTTTCCTTATTTTATGTCCATTTGTGGATTGTTATATGTTTTTTATGATTATAACTGTTATATTGTCATAACCGCCGTTGTCATTTGCTTTTTTCACCAATTCTTTTGGTGCTTGTTCTATATCTTTTTTGGCTTCATTAAAGATTTCCTCTACTGATACTAAATTTGTCAGTCCATCTGAGTTCATTATTAATATATCATCTTTTAGAAATCCTTTTACCATAACATCTGGTTCTACAAATGCATTACAACCGCAGTGCTTTCATTAACATATTTTTTTGTGGATGGTGCTGTGCTTCTTCTTGTGTTATTGTGCCATCTTTTACTAGTTTTTGTACATAACTGTGGTCTTGTGTTAGCTTTCTCATAAATTCTTTTCTAATTCTGTATATTCTGCTGTCTCCTACATGCCCAATAAATACTTTATTATTATATATTAAACAAATTTCTAATGTAGTACCCATTCCTTCTAATTCTTTGTTTTCTTTTGATTTTTCATATACTACCATATTTGCATATTCAATACTACTTCCAATTAGTTGAATTATGCTATCTCTATCTTTTTCTATTTCTTTAAAATTATTTTCTATGTAATTTTTGGCGGTTTGTATTGCTAGTTTACTTGCTACCTCTCCACCATTATAGCCTCCCATTCCGTCTGCTAACATATACAATTGTACTTCTGATAGGGAATCTGATATGTAAAAAGAATCTTGGTTTATTTCTCTTACTTTTCCTATGTCTGATTTTGCATAAGCTTTAATCATATATTCACCTCTTTTTCTTTCCATTTCCTTTATATCACAACTTTGTTTTTTTTGCAATATTTTCTATATAAATTTGATGTCCAATTGGGGACGTTTCCTTTCTGGACATTTTTAAAGTATGTCCAAGAAAGAAACGTCCCCAATTGGACATTTTCCCATTTTTCCTGTATAATAGTAGCAGTATAAATTTAGGAGATTTTATTATGAGCACATATTTAGATAAATTAGAATTTAATAAGATATTAGAAAATTTAGAAAACTACTGTATAACAATTCAAGGAAAGACCTTGGCAACCAGCTTAGTTCCTAGTAATGTAACAGATACAGTACGAATTTTATTAAGTGAAACTGAGGAAGCTGTAAACTTAATTTATAGAAATTCTATACCAAGTTTTTATGAGATTAATCCAATTGATGTAGAACTAAAGAAACTTGAAAGTGGTATTTCTCTTTCTTGTAAAGAGCTTTTGAATTTAAACAAAATTTTCAAAACAGCTTTTAATTTAAAAGAATATTTTGATAAAGATTTTTTAGATTTAAATGATTTTCCTATTTTGTCTTCTTTATTTGAAAAACTTTATTTTAATAAGAATATTATGGATAAAATTGATTCTTGTATATTAGAAGTGTCCAATAAAGAAACGTCCCCAATTGGACAAATTGATGATAAGGCTTCTTCCACTTTGCAATCTATTAGGAAGAAAAAGAGAAATTTAGAATTAGATATTCGTGAAAAGTTGAATAATATGGTTCATTCTTCTAGCTATTCTAAATATAT
Source organism: uncultured Clostridium sp. (assembly GCA_947648905.1). Taxonomy (GTDB): domain Bacteria; phylum Bacillota; class Clostridia; order TANB77; family CAG-508; genus CAG-269. The sequence goes on from CANSPP010000007.1 coordinate 50,253, forward strand.
TCAAGAGAACATTATTACTATTCGTAATGAACGTTTTGTTATACCTGTAAAAGAAGAGTACCGTTCACAGATAAAAGGATTTGTCCATGATATTTCAAATGCTGGTTCTACTGTGTTTATTGAGCCTATTGCAGTTTTTGAGATGAATAATGATTTAAGTAAATTGAAAATTGAAGAGGAAATTGAGATAGAGAAAATTTTGCAAGAACTTAGTTCTTTATTTGCGCCATATGTTGAAGAACTTCAGTCTTCTCTTGATTTAATTGGAAGATTAGACTTTATTTTTGCAAAAGCAAAATATTCTAAAGAGATTAAAGGAATTACTCCAAAAATTAATAGCAAAAAAGAAATAAATTTAATTAATGCAAGACATCCTCTAATTGCTAAAGAAAAAGCTGTTCCTATTTCCGTAAATTTAGGAATTAATTTTTCTACACTTTTAATTACTGGACCAAATACTGGTGGTAAGACTGTCGCTTTAAAAACTGTTGGACTGCTTTGTTCTATGGCTTGTAGTGGTCTTAATATTCCAGCAGATGAGAAGTCTAGTGTTTATGTTTTTTCTAATATTTTCTCAGATATTGGAGATGACCAAAGTATTTCAGATTCTTTGAGTACTTTTTCTTCTCATATGATTAATCTTGTTGAAATATTAAAAAATGTAACTGAAAATTCTCTTGTTTTGGTTGATGAACTGGGCTCTGGTACTGACCCTATTGAAGGTGCAAATCTTGCTATTGCTATTTTGGCTCATTTAAAAAATGTTGGAGCTTTAACAATTGCAACTACTCATTATCAAGAGTTGAAACAATATGCACTTGTAACTGATGGTTTTGAAAATGCTTCTGTTGAGTTTGATGTTTCTACTTTAACTCCAACCTATAAGCTATTGGTTGGTATTCCTGGCAAGAGTAATGCTTTTGAAATTAGTAAAAATCTTGGATTGGACGATAACATTATTTCTGAGGCAAAATCTCTTATGACTTCTAACCAAGTTAATATAGAAGAATTGCTTAAAAATATCTACGATAACAAAGCTGAAATTGAAAAGGAAAAGGCTGAAATTGATAGTAAATTACAAAACATTTCAACTTTAGAAAGCAAATTGCAAAGCGACTACGAAACTTTAAAAAATAAAGAACAAGAACTGATTTCTAATGCTAAAATTAAAGCCAGAAATATTTTATTAGACGCCAAAGACGAAGCAAATGAAATTATAAAGCAGATGAATACGCTCTCTTCTTCTGATAGAAAACTTGCAGATTCTATGAGAAATAAGCTAAATGAAAAAATCAAAAATACTAATAACATAGAAGAAAATCACAATTCTTCAGATAAAGAAAGAGTTCAAACTCTTACACCAAATGACATCAAACTTAATATGGAAGTTTTTGTTAGATCTTTTGAAAAAAATGGAATTGTTGTTTCTCACATTTCTAAATCTAATGAAGTTCAAGTTCAAATTGGAATGCTTAAAACAAATATAAAATTAAGTGACTTGGAATTAGTAAAAACAAATTCAGCAAAGAAAACTCCAAAAGTTCAAACTTCTGGATATGGTAGCTTTAATAAATCAAAAACTGTTAAATCTGAGGTTAATGTTATTGGATTAAATGTTGAAGAAGCACTTTTCGTAGTTGATAAATTTTTAGATGACTGTAGTTTAGCTAAACTTAAAACTGTTCGCATTGTTCACGGCAAAGGTACTGGCAAATTAAAAAACAGCATTCATCAATTTTTGAAAACTAATTCTCATATTGATTCTTATCGATTAGGCACTTATGGAGAAGGCGAATCTGGAGTTACTGTTGTTACTCTCAAATAAAAAATTTTATATTAAAAGGACATCAAATAATTTGATGTCCTTTTATGACTTTGTGAATCTTTTTTCATGCCTTGAGAATCTTGCAACTCTTGTCATTTTGTATTTGGCTTCGCTTATTGCTGACCAAACTAATTGATAAGTAATTACAGATTCAATTAGCTCATCTGTCAGTTGTTCAATATTGAGTCTAATTGCTTTAGTTACAGCTTCTTTCAATATTGCTGAAATAATGTTATCAATTATTTCAGTCTGAATAGATTCTTTGTTATATTTAGAAGTATCTTCTAAATATGAGCCTTTGATTTCCTCCATTACTTCTTTTGGAATGTGTTCTTCTAAAAGCTCCCGAATATACTCTTCGTCGACAATTGCTTGAAGCTTTTCTTTGCTTTTTTTACCAAATACATTGTCAGCAATACGAATCTTCTCAATGCTAGAAAGTACGTCAATTGGTTTGTTTTGATTCATATAGTCCTCCATACACAAGCTTACTTGCTTGCTACTGTTATTATTATAACATATAAAATTTAATAAATCAATTGTATTTTTCAATTAATATCACTGTTCTCCCGCTTCTTGTAGTACCTGTAAACTCTTTTACAACAAACCTACCTTTTCCACGAATTGTAATTATATCTCCTAGTTTTATTGCCTTTGACAATTTTGTTTCGTTTTGGCCATTAACAAAAACTCTTTCTTGCTCAATAATTTGGGCCGCCTTGCTTCTAGAAGTTTTAGCTAAGTCTGATACAATATTATCAAGTCTTAATGATGGTACAATTATTTTTACTTGTTCCATATTTACTTCTTTTTTTCTTAAGTTACTTATTTCTTCTATTGTTATTTCACTTTTTTCAAAACGTGTAAGAGAACCTAACTCATTTCTTAAAATCTCTGCAAATTCCTCAACTACAATAATATCTGCCCCATCTGGTTGAACTAATATGTCTCCTACCTTTTCTCTTTTTAGTCCTAATTTTACAATCCCACCTAAATAATTTCTATGTGCATATTTTCCGTGGTCTTCCTCTGGAAGCTTTACTCTAATTATTTTTAGCATCTTATTATAGTTCTTTTTTAACATATCTTCATTATATTTTTCTGGATATATGATTAATATTTTTCTTTCGCTATCTTCATATCCACCATATAATTTGTAATTTTCTATCTTGTTTTTTCTTAAAAAATTTTGTACTAATGATATTTGATACATATCTAAAAATTCTGTTTTTTCGATTTTCTCACGTGTTTTAGAAAATTCTATTTTGTCTAAAACTTGTGATAAGCACATTTTATCCTCTTGCTTTTTATAATCTTTTAAAAGCTCTTGTTTGTTCATTTCCTTTCCCTTTCTGAATTTATATTTTAACCATATAATCAGCATTCACTATGTCGTTGGCTATACTTTCTGCATCTTGTCCATATAATTTTTCTAGTTCATCTACTGTTCCATGTTGTATAAAATTATCTGGATATGCATAGTTTCTAACTTCAATATTTTCTAGATTTTCATCTACTATTAATTCTTTTACAGCTGTTCCTAGCCCATTTATTATTGTTCCATCTTCTAATGTTATTATTCTTCTTGTTTTTTCAATTGATGTCTTTATTGTTTCTTTATCCAATGGTTTTAAAAATCTTGCATTTATTACTTCTGTGCTGACATTTTCTTTTTCTAACATTTTTGCAATAATTTGTGCTCTTTCTACTGTTTTTCCAATTGCTAAAATCGTTATATCATTTCCTTGTTTTAATATTTCAGCTTTTCCTAATTCTATTTTTTCATTTGACTCTATTTCTTCTTTACCTTGTCCACCTCTTGGATATCTTATAACAACTGGTTTATTTAAATTTACCGCAAACTCTAGCATATCTTCTAATTCTTTAAAGTTTTTTGGTGCCATTATTGTTAGGTTTGGCACTAGCCTGAAGAATGACATATCAAATTGACCTTGGTGTGTTTCTCCGTCTGCACCTACTATTCCTGCTCTATCTACACACATAACAACTGGTAAATTTTGAAGGGCAATGTCGTGAATTACTTGGTCATATGCTCTTTGATAAAATGATGAGTAAATTGGAACTACTGGAATAACTCCATCTTTTGCCATTCCTGCTGCTAAACCTAAAGCGTGTTGCTCTGCAATTCCTATATCGAAAAATCTATCTGGAAATTCCTTTTGAAACTTTCCTAATCCTGTTCCATCTTTCATTGACGCAGTTATTGCAACTATTCTATTATCTTTTTTAGCCAATTCTACTAGCTTGTTTCCAAATATTTTAGAATAGTCATCACCTTTTGCCTTCTTAGGTTTACCTGTTTCTATATCAAATGGCCCTGTTGCGTGGAATTTATCTGGATTTTCTTCTGCTATTTTATATCCTTTTCCCTTTTTAGTTAAAACGTGTAATAAAACTGGTCCATCTAGCTCTTTGCTTATTTTTAACATTCTTTCTAATTCTGCTATATTATGTCCATCTACTGGTCCTAAATATCTAAAACCTATATCTTCAAAAAACATCTTTGGAATTACTAGTTGTTTTATACTTCTCTTCATTCTTTGAACTATTTTAACAGTTGGCTTTCCAATTACAGGTATTTTACTTATAATTTTCTTTCCTGAAATATTAGACTTTGTATATGTTCTTCTAGTTCTCAATTTACTTAGCAACATATTTATTCCACCAATATTTTTAGAAATACTCATTTCATTATCATTTAAAATTACTGTTAATTTTGCCTTGCTACAACCTGCATCATTTAAAGCTTCTAAAGCCATTCCACCTGTTAAAGCACCATCACCTATTACAGCTAAAACGTGATTATCCTCTTTCTTTATATCCCTTGCTCTCGCCATACCTAAAGCTGCTGAAATTGAAGTACTACTATGCCCTGTATTAAAGCAATCTGCTTCGCACTCATTCGTCTTTGGGAAACCTGCTATTCCGTTTAACTTTCTTATATTTTTTAGTTCTTCTCTTCTTCCAGTTATAATTTTGTGTACATATGTCTGATGACCTACGTCCCATACAATCTTATCTTTAGGCAAATCAAACACTGTATGTAATGCAATCGTTAACTCCACTACTCCTAAGTTTGATGCTAAATGCCCACCATTTTCTGATACGACTTCTAATATGTATTTTCTTATTTCTTCTGCTAATTTCTTTTGTTCTTCTATATTTAACCTTTTTACATCTTCTGCTGAATTTATTTTTTCTAACATATTTCATCACCTTTTTTGTTTTTTAGCTTTTAGATTATACCATATTTACTAGCTAAAAACAAGTCTCCACTTCTTGCCAGTGGATACGGTCCTTCTTGCTATGCTATCAACAAAAGTAATAATGATGTCCAAAAAGGAAACGTCCCCAATTGGACATTTCCTAATTTGATACTACTACTTTTTCATCTTTTACTCCAATTTTAGCTGGAGTATCTTTCTTCAAATTACCATCTAAAATTTCTTCAGCAAGCCTATCTTCAAGTACACTTTGAATAGTTCTACGTAATGGTCTTGCTCCAAAGTTTTTATCAATTCCCTTATTTGCAATTAATTTTTTTACTTCTGGTTCTAGCTCTATTTTTATCTTTTGAGCTTCTAGTCTATTTACCACTTCTTTTAGCATTATATCAATTATTTGATTTACTTCATTGTCAGTTAATTTATGGAATACAATTATTTCGTCAATACGATTAATAAATTCTGGGCGTAGTTCACGTTTCAATGTTTCCATTACTTGTTTTTTTGTTTCTTCATATTCTTTTTTGCTACTATCTTCTGTTTCTCCTGTTTTTGTAAATCCTAATGTTTTTTTGTCTGTTATTAGTCTTGCTCCTATGTTTGATGTCATTATTATTACTGTGTTTTTAAAGTTGACTGTTCTTCCGTTTGAGTCTGTAAGCCTTCCGTCTTCTAGTATTTGTAGCAACATATTCATTACGTCTGGATGTGCTTTTTCTATTTCGTCAAATAAGATTACTGAATATGGTTTTCTTCTTATTTTTTCTGTTAGTTGACCACCTTCGTCAAAGCCTACATATCCTGGAGGTGAGCCTATTAATTTTGATACTGAGTGTGGTTCCATATATTCTGACATATCTACTCTTATCATAGAGCTTTCATCTCCAAATAGTACCTCTGCTAATGCTTTTGATAATTCTGTTTTTCCTACCCCTGTTGGTCCTAAGAATAGGAATGAACCTATTGGTCTGTTTGGGTCTTTTAGTCCCACTCTTCCTCTTCTTATTGCTTTTGCTACTGCTGATACAGCTTCTTCTTGTCCAATTACTCTTTCGTGTAAGTTTTTTTCAAGATTTTTTAATTTTTCGTTTTCGTCCTCTGTTATTTTATTTGCTGGTATTCCAGTCCAACTCGCAATTACTTCTGCAATATTTTCCTCTGTTATATTTGTAATTGCTTTTGTTTTTTTGTTTTTCCATTTTTTTAGTTCTGCTTCATATGTTTCTTTTAATTCTTTTTGTTTGTCACGTAGCTTAGCTGCTTTTTCAAACTTTTGTATTCTAACAGCTTCTTCTTTGTTTTTTGCTACTTCTTCTATTTCTTCTTCTAATTTTTTTAGTTTGTCTGGTTCTGTATATGATTTCAATTTTGCTTTTGATGCTGCCTCATCTATTAAGTCTATTGCTTTGTCTGGCAAATATCTATCATTTATATATCTTGTTGACATTTTTACTGCTGCTTCAATTGCTTCGTCTGTTATTTTTACTCCGTGATGTGCTTCATATTTGTCTCTAATTCCTTGTAATATTTTTATTGTGTCTTTTGAGCTTGGTTCGTTTACAGTTACTGGGCTAAATCTTCTTTCTAGTGCTGCATCTTTTTCTATATATTTTCTGTATTCATTTAAAGTTGTTGCTCCTATTAACTGAATTTCTCCTCTTGCAAGTAGTGGTTTTAAGATATTTGCTGCATCAATTGCACCTTCTGCTGCTCCTGCTCCTACTATTGTATGAATTTCGTCTATAAATAAAATTATGTCTTTTGCTTTTTTCACTTCATTTAATGCCTTTTTTATTCTTTCTTCAAAATCTCCTCTATATTTACTTCCTGCAACCATTCCAGAGATATCCATTGTTACCACTCTTTTTTCTTTTAATATTTCTGGAACATCTCCTGCAACAATTTTTTGTGCTAAACCTTCTACTGCTGCTGTTTTTCCAACTCCTGGTTCACCTATTAAACAAGGATTGTTTTTTGTTCTTCTTGATAATATTTGTATTACCCTTTCTATTTCATCTTTTCTTCCTATTATTGGGTCTAGCTTTCCTTCTTCTGCCTTCTTTGTAAGGTCTTCTCCGAATTGATTTAATGTTGGTGTTGAATTGTAACTTCCTTTTCCCTTTCCTCCTTTGGCTTTATCTTCAGACTTTGCGCTTTCTTCTCCTTCATTTATTACTTTTACTATTTCATTATATAATTTTGGTATATTTACATCTAATTCTAATAAAATTCTTGTTGCTATACTATCCGCTTCTTTTATCATTCCTATTAGAAGATGCTCTGTTCCTATATAATTAAATCCAAGTTTTCGTGCTTCTATAAATGAATTCTCAATAACTCTTTTTGTTCTAGGAGTAAATCCAAAAGTTCCATCAATTGGGGCTTCATTACCCAATAATTCCACAATTTTATCTATAATCATATCTGATGAAATCTCTTGATTTTCCAAAACTTTATATGCAATTCCACTTCCTTCTTTAGAAAGTCCATATAAAATATGCTCTGTACCTATATAATTATGCCCTAACTCCATAGCCAAACTGCTTGCTAGCTCTATAGCCTTTTTAGCTCTATTTGTAAATTTATATGTCATAATTTTCCCTCCTTAATTCCTGCCATTGGGGACGGAGATTAATGGCAGATTTTTAATTTTCTTTTATAATTTGCTTAATTACTTCTGCTCTTTTTATTTCTAGTTCTTCTTTATCATATTTTTGCCCTAGATATTTTTGTAAATTTGCTGGTTTACTATATAAATATAATTTTTGCACTTTAACATCTGTAAGCTCGTCTAATATTCCTAAGTCCACTCCTAGTTTTATATTTGATAAAAGTTCTATTTCTTCTTCGCTTGATATTTTTCTGCAATTTGATAATATTCCAAAACTCCTATATATTAAATCACTTAGGTTTATTTCGTCTTGTGCTATTAATTTTCTTGCTTGTCTTTCTTGCTCAATTACTGTTTGCACAATTACTTTTAAGTTTTTTACTATTTCTTTTTCGCTTATTCCTAGTGTTTTTTTATTTGAGATTTGATACATGTCCCCTTTGCCTTTATAGACTTCTTTTATGTTGATGCCAAAATCTCCAATTGCATCAAATACTTTTCTTGTATTTCTCGTTTTAGAAATAGCTGGTAAATGTACTCTAACAGAAGCTTTAAGTCCTGTTCCTATATTGCTTGGTGAACTTGTTAGGTATCCATATTTTTTATTTACTGCATATCCTAACAATTCCCCTATTTTTTCGTCTAATTCTATTGCTAAATTTAGTGTATTTTCTAGGTCTAACCCAGCACTAAATACTTGTATTTTTAGATGGTCTTCTCCACCTATCATAATACAAATATTTTCTTCATCATTTATTAGAATACTTCCATATCTTTTTATTGAAAAGCTTGAACTTATTAATTCTTTTTCTACTAGGCTCTTTTTTGTTATTTCATCCATATCTTGTAATCTTAAAAATTTTAGTCCATATCCAATATCATACAAGTTTTCTTTTACTTTATTTTCTAACTTTTCTATTTCTTCTTTGCTTTTTAAGTTAAATTTGAATTCACTTAAATTTCTTGAAAATTTGATTTTCGTACTTTTTACTACATCTGAATTTTCGTTACTATATAAATACCAATTCATTTTTTCAATTCCTTTCTTTAATCCTGCCATGGGGGACGGTCCTTTTTAGCAGATTTCTGCCATTAAGGTCCGTCCCTGTTGGCAGATTATTTTTCTAATTTTTTTATTTCGTCTCTTATTTTTGCAGCATCTTCGTATCTTTCTTCTTCTATTGCTTTTTTCAAGTTTTCTTTTAATTTTTCTATTTCTGTTTGTTCTTTTGATTTTTTGTCGTTTTCCTTTTTATTTTCTTCTGGGACTACAATTTTACTGTCTATTACTTTCCCAATTCTTCCTATATGATTCTCTGCTCCTTGAATTCTTTTTATTATTGGATTTAGGTGTTCTTCAAATACTGTATAGCAATTTTGACATCCTAATCTTCCTGTTTTTACTATATCATCAAAAGTATATCCGCAGTTTTCACATTTTAGTGTTTTTACGTCATTTAAAAATGGCATAAATTCTTGATTTTCAAATTCTTCAAAAAATCCACTAAAGAAGTTTGGAAAGTCAATTGGCATATTGAAGTCAAATTTGTTTATTCCTAGTTTTTGACTACATTCTTCACATAAATTTAATTCCTTTTTTCTTCCGTTTATATTTTCTTGATATCTTACATTTGCTTCTCTTTTTCCACAATTATCACATAACATATCTCTTTCCTCCTATTCTAAATTCAATATCATATTTTTAAATATTCTTGCTCTCACTTGGTCTTTTATCTCTTTTGGTAATTTTAGTACGTTGTCACTTGTTGCAACTTTTAGAAGCTTTGCTTCTTTGCTTGTTATTAAATTGTATGATAGAAAATCACTTATTAATATATCAACTTCATTTGATGTTAGGTTATTTTCTATGTTTTCTATTATGTGCATTATATATTCTTCTTTGCTGTTGCTTACTTTCCTTATTGTGATATGTCCTCCACCACCTCTTCTACTTTCTACATAGTATCCTTGTGATGGTTTAAATCTTGTTGATATTACATAGTTTATTTGTGATGGTACACAGTTAAATTGTTCTGCTAATTCGTTTCTTCGTATTTCTATTGCTTCGTTTTCTTCATCAAATAAATCTTTGATGAATTCTTCTATTAAATCTGACATTCTCATTTTATTTTCTCCCTTCATTTGTAAGTTGACTTTGACTTTCTTTGACCTACAATATTATTATACTACCCTTAAAAAATTTTTCAAGGGCTTTTTTGACTTTCTTTGACCTTTATCGTTCTTTTTCTTTTTATTTATCTCTCTTTTTCTTCGTTTTTCTCACTTTTTGTCATATTTTCTAACTTTTCCACTACATTTTTTTGTTTCTCGGGTGGTACCCAAGCAAAGTATGTTGAGATGAATTCTCCATATTTAGTTACATCTTCCCCATGTTCTTCTTTTCTTTCCATATCATACCTCTTTATTTTTAATTTCATATTATATGTATTTACACTTTTTTATATTTTTATACTTGTTTTATTTAAATATATAGGCATTTTTTCTTACAGAGTTTCTGTTATTGGCATATTGAAACTTACTTAAAAATATGTTATAATATCATTAGTTGGTAAATTTAAGGAGGATTAATTATATGTGGTACATTTGGTTAATTATGGCAGGAATATTTTTAGTAGTAGAAATTATAACAGTAGGTTTTTTAATTTTTTGGCTATCAATTGGTTCACTACTTGCTATGATTACAAGTCTTTTTACAGATAATCTTGTTATACAAACAGCAGTATTTGTAATATCATCTACAATACTGATTTTTGCAACAAAGCCATTTGTAAAAAAATTTGCTACAAATAAAAATCCTATCAAAACGAACGTATACTCTATTATAGGAAAAGATGGAATAGTAACAGAAGAAATTGACCCTATAAAAGCAATTGGGCAAATCAAAATTTCTGGAGAAGTTTGGTCTGCAATCAGCCAAGATAATCAAATTATTCCAAAAGACACTAAAATAAGAGTTGTAGAAATAAAGGGTGTAAAAGCAACTGTTGAACCTATTTAAATGACCACTAAATTTAATATATAATAAAAGGAGGATTTATTATGTGGATTTTATTAGTATTACTTGTTATTATTTTAATAATAGCAGCAGCATCAATCAAAATCGTTAAACAATCTGAGGTTTATATCATTGAAAGATTAGGTAAGTTCTATAAAGTAGCAGACGCTGGACTTACAATTATCATACCTTTCTTTGATCACGTTAGAAGTGTTGTTAGTTTAAAACAACAGACTATGGACGTTCCACCTCAAGGAGTTATTACTAAAGATAATGTTACAATTACAATAGACACTGTTGTTTTCTATCAAATAACAGATCCAGCAAAAGCAGTTTATGAAATTCAAAGCTTAAAGAAAGGTATTGAATACCTTGCAATCACAACAATTCGTGATATCATTGGTAAAATGGACTTAGATGAAACATTTAGTTCTAGAGATGGTATTAACAACAAATTAAGAGTTGTTTTAGATGAAGCTACTGACAGATGGGGATGTAAAATTGATAGAGTTGAAATTAAAGACATTACACCACCTGCTGACATTAGAGACGCAATGGAAAAAGAAATGAATGCAGAGAGAAATAAAAGAGCTATGATACTAGAGTCTGAAGCTCAAAGACAATCTGCTATCACTATTGCAGAAGGTAAAAAACAAGCAGCTATCTTAGAAGCAGAGGCTGACAAAGAATCTCAAATAAGAAGAGCTGATGGTGAGGCTCAAGCTATCAAAGCTGTTGCAGAAGCAAAAGCTAAAGAAATTAAAATGGTTTATGAAGCTATGAAAAACGCAGCACCTGATGATAAATTAGTACAATTAAAATCTTTAGAAGCTTTAGAAGAAGTTGCAAAAGGTGAAGCAAATAAAGTGTTTATCCCTTTTGAAGCAACTAGTGCTTTAAGCTCACTTGGAGCAATTAAAGAAGTTTTAAAAGATGATAAGAAGAAATAAACTTTTGAGACGGAGCAAAAATAGCTCCGTCCTTTTTATTCTTTCCATTTTATTGCTCTTAATCCATAAGTACATTTCCATGGTGCACCTGTTAAAGTTCCATCATTTTTCTTATCAATAATAATTTCTGCTAAATTATCCGCACCACCAAATGCACCATCATTAATAAATTGTATAGTAGATGGTATTTCTATCTTTTTGGTTTTTGCAAAATATAATATTGCATCGTCTATTCTTTTCACTTTTCCTGGTAATTTTACATTTTCTGCTACTATACACATTAATGAATTCATTTTTATTGTTTCTACTGTTTCTGGTATCTGAACATTTGCTAAAGATGGTTTTACCCAGTATAGTTCCTTTTCGTCTTTGCTTAATATATATTCATTATTAATAGATTTAAATGTCATATTTTCACTAGATACTTCGATGCTTTTCACTTTTATATATGACTGTTGAAAAAACCTATTAACATTCTTTGGTAGAAGCAAATAATCAATTTCGGGAAAAATTCCCCAACTATTTGTATCGTCTCCAGTATAGCTTTCTGGTAATGTAATACTTTTATATACACTACCACAAAATGCTCCTCTTCGTATATTTTCGACACCCTCTTTTATTATCACATCTCCTTTGTCAAATATTCTATATAACACCTTTCCATCATAACTATATAAATTGTTTTTATCATCTGTTGTAAAATACATATTGTTTGGGTCTACTGTTATTTTTGATAATTTATTATTTTCAAAAGTCAAGTCTCCTATTTGTTGAACATTAGCTGGTATATTAATTTCTGTTAATAAACTACATGTTTTAAAAGCGCTTCCTTTTATAGCTGTAACAGTATTTTCAATATTTACACTTGTGCAGCTAGCAATTGCCATTATTAGTATCTGCATATTTTTATTATATAAAATACCACCTTTGAAAGTATAATAATCATTTTCAGAAGTATCAATTTCTTTTAGTGCATAAATATTTAGTGCTGCATCTTCTATATTTTCTAAATTTTTAGGAAGTTTGAGATTTACTATTGATGTGGCACTCAAAGAGCTACTTTTTAAAGTTTTCAGCTCTTTTGATAATTCTATTTGTTTTAAGCTCGAACAACCTTCAAATGTAAGCATTTCGATTGTGGTTAAATTTTTTGGTAATTTTACATTATCTAATTTATAGCAATATCTAAAACATTCGATTCCTATATCAATTATGCTATCTGGTAATGTTATTGCTTGTAAGTTTTCACAACTATAAAAAGCTCTATCCCCTATTCTTTCTACACCGTTATTTATTTCAACTTTTTCTATGTCTTTATTATTTGAAAATGCATTCCTTGCAATTTCTTTTACTGTTCCTGGTATTACTATTTTTTTAAGTCCTGATACATTGGCAAAAGCTCCTTCTCCAATTTTTGTTACATTCTCTGGAATTACTATTGTTCCTGTTTCTTCGTCCATTAAGTATAAATTTGTATCTGCAGACATTAATTCTCCATCTATTATTAAGTATGGACTTACTTTTATTCCTATCTCTTGTGCCCACTTTAGCTCTTGTCTATTTTGGCTTGAATATATTAACTCTCCTTTTATTATCTCAAAGCTATCTACATATTTCTTATCCGAATTTTTTAATACTGTATATATGTTTCCTTCTTCTTGAACCGAGTCATATATTAGGGCATTTTTCCCTGCATATAGTGCTCCTTCTTCAAAGTTTCTATCTTTTGAAGTTCTTTCTATTACATATAAATCATATTCTTCTGCTACTGCTGATAACTCTGTTTTAAATTTTGCTTCTCCTGCTTTTCCTATTATGCCATTGTCTCCTGTTAGTGTTGCTATTGTTACTCCGTGCCAAAATTAATAAAATTATTATTGTTATTACTAGCGCTATTAGTGTTATTCCATAATCTTTTCTCATTTCTCATCGCCCCTTCTATCTTTTGTTTTATCATTATTCTACTTTTCAAAAAGGTTTTATGTCAATAAGTAATACGCTAATATAAAAATATTTTAGTTGACAAAAGGTGGACAAAACCGTATTTTGGTATATGTCCACCTCTATTATTTTTATTATTATACTTTCTTAAAATCCAGTATTATCAATTATTTCATAGCTTCTTCTACTGCAACTGCTACCGCAACTGATGCTCCAACCATTGGGTTGTTACCCATACCGATTAATCCCATCATTTCAACGTGTGCTGGTACTGATGAAGAACCTGCAAATTGTGCATCTGAATGCATTCTTCCCATTGTATCTGTCATACCATAAGAAGCTGGTCCAGCTGCCATATTGTCTGGGTGTAGTGTTCTACCTGTTCCACCACCTGATGCAACTGAGAAGTATTTTTTATTTTCTGCTAATCTTTCTTTTTTATATGTTCCTGCTACTGGATGTTGGAATCTTGTTGGGTTTGTTGAGTTTCCTGTAATAGATACATCAACATCTTCCATCCACATTATTGCAACACCTTCTCTTACGTCATTTGCTCCATAGCATCTAACTTTTGATCTTTCTCCATCTGAGTAAGCTATTTCTTCAACTACTTTTACTTTTCCTGTAAAGAAATCAAAGTCTGTTTTTACATATGTAAATCCATTTATTCTTGATATAACTTGTGCTGCGTCTTTTCCAAGTCCATTTAAGATTACTCTTAATGGTTCTTTTCTTACTTTGTTAGCTGATTTTGCTATACCAATAGCTCCTTCAGCTGCTGCAAAGCTTTCGTGTCCTGCTAAGAATGCAAAACATTTTGTGTCTTCTGATAATAGCATAGATGCTAGGTTTCCATGTCCTAATCCTACTTTTCTATCATCTGCAACAGAACCTGGGATACAGAATGCTTGTAATCCTTCCCCTATTGCTTTTGCTGCATCTGCTGCTTTTACACAACCTTTTTTAACAGCGATTGCTGCTCCTAATGTATATGCCCAAGCTGCGTTTTCAAAACAAATTGGTTGAACTCCTTTTACTATTTCGTATGGATTAAAACCTTTATCTGTACATATTTTTAATGCTTCTTCAAAATCTTTTATTCCGTATTTTTCCATTACTGGTTTAATTTGGTCTATTCTTCTTTCATAACTTTCAAATGTTACTGCCATTTTTTATTCCTCCTATTTTTAATTTTATTGTTTTCTTGGGTCTATTCTTTTCACGGATTCATCAAATCTTCCATATGTTCCAGAAGCCTTTTCAATTGCTTCTGTTGGTTCGATTCCTGCTTTAATGTTATCCATCATTTTTCCTAAATGAACATATTTGTAACCAATAATTTGGTCATCTTTATCTAATCCTATTTCTACTATGTATCCTTCTGCTAGATTTAAGTATCTAGGTCCTTTTAAAGTGCTTGAGTATATTGTACCAACTTGGCTTGTATGTCCTTTTCCTAGGTCTTCAAGTCCTGCTCCTACTGGTAATCCACCTTCTGAGAAAGCTGTTTGTGTTCTTCCATATACTATTTGTAAGAATAATTCTCTCATAGCTGTGTTTATAGCATCACATACTAAGTCTGTGTTTAATGCTTCTAATATTGTTTTTCCTGTTAATATTTCTCCTGCCATTGCAGCTGAATGTGTCATTCCTGAACATCCTATTGTTTCTATTAATGCTTCTTGGATTATTCCGTCTTTTACGTTTAGTGTTAGTTTACATGCGCCTTGTTGTGGTGCACACCATCCTATACCATGTGTTAATCCTGATATGTCTTTTACATCTTTTGCTTTTACCCATTTTCCTTCTTCTGGAATTGGTGCTGGTCCGTGGTCTACTCCTTTACGAACTGTGCACATTTCTTCTAATTCTTTTGAATAAATCATTTTTCTTGCTCCTTTCAATTTCTTAGTTTTTAGTTCTTTTATTTTTCTTTTAGGTTAATTCTAGGTTGACCTAAATCTAATAACATAATTGTTGGGTGGATGTTTTATTTTCCACCTGATTTTTATTGTTCTTTCATTTTTTTAAGTTCATCTTCTGATAGTAATATTTGATTTTTCTTTTTCTTTTTTGGTTTGATTTCTTCTTTAATTTCTACTACTTCCTGTTTTTCTACATTTTTCATTGCTTCATTTTCTTCTGTTGTATTATATGCTACCATATTTCCAACATCTCTTATGTAAATTTTATCTTCATATATATCTGTTTTTGATGTGGTCTTATTGGCCTGAACTTGGGCTATATATCTATTTATTATTTGTCTATCTTTATTGTTTACTTGTTCTGGTCCTATATTTAAATATTGATATCTCCATATTATGTGTCTTTCATAACTATCAAATGGGCTACTTAATAAATCATTATAATTGTATTCTACTTTGAAATTTAAATCTTCTATTGACATAGTCAGGTTAGACCACAATGGGTCTAAGCCTGTTTCTTTAAATTCATTTCTTAAGTTTTTTATTTGCTCATATATGATTTTTACAAATTGCATATATTCATTTTCATCAAGATTAAATTTATTAGGTATTTCATATACGTTTACTGGTTTCTTTTTTAGTATTCCTTTTGGTATATAATAAAAGTATAGTTCTCCAGATTGTTCTCCATTTTCTTTGTCTATGACTGAAGCATATAGGTACAGTTGGTTCCATTTTTCTGGAATCATATAATAGATTTTCGTTTGTATATTTTCATATATTTTTCTTATTTTTTTTGTATGATGTAACATATTTTTTATTCCTTATCTAATAAGCTTGTTCCTGTCATTTCTTCTGGCTGTTCTAAATTCATTAAATCAAGCATTGTTGGTGCTAAGTCTGCTAACTTTCCACCATCTTTTAGTTTTAGTTTTGTGTTAGCTGTTACTAGCATTAATGGTACTGGGTTTGTTGTGTGTGCTGTGTGTGGCTCTCCTGTTTTGTAGTCTATCATTTGCTCAGCATTTCCGTGGTCAGCTGTAATTAGCATATTTCCTTGTTTTTCTTCTACTAATGCTACTACTTTTCCTACACATTCGTCTACTGCTTCTACTGCTTTTATTGCTGCTGTTAGACTTCCTGTGTGCCCTACCATATCTGTATTTGCATAATTTAAAATTATTGCATCATATTTATCAGATTTTATTGCTTCTAATACTTTTTCTGTTACTTCATATGCACTCATTTCTGGTTTTTGGTCATATGTTTCTACTTTTGGTGATGGTACTAATATTCTGTCTTCTCCTTCATATTGTTTTTCTTCTCCACCATTAAAGAAGAATGTAACGTGTGCATATTTTTCTGTTTCAGCTATTCTTAGTTGTGTATATCCTTTTCCACTTATATATTCTCCAAATGTATTTGCTAATGGTTCTTTTTTGAATGCAATATGAACATTTGGCATTGTTTCATCATAATTTGTAAAGCATACAAAATATAGATTTAAATCTTTCTTAGTTTCAAATCCATCAAAGTTTGGATCAACTAATGCTCTTGTTATTTCTCTTGCTCTATCTGGTCTAAAGTTGAAGAATATTACAGAGTCATTTTCTTCTATTTTTGCTATTGGCTCTTTTCCATTGCAAATTATTGTTGGTTCTATAAATTCATCAAATACTTCTTTTTGGTATGAGTCTTCTATTGCTTTTACACTACTTCCTGCTTTATTTCCTTCTCCTTTTACTAAAGCATCATAGCATTTCTTTACTCTTTCCCATCTTTTATCTCTATCCATTGCATAAAATCTTCCTGAAATTGATGCTATTTTTCCAACTTTTTTCTCTGCCATCTTTTCTTCTAGTTTCATTACATAGTTTTCAGCTGATGCTGGTGGTGTATCTCTTCCGTCTAAGAAGCAGTGTACATATACATCTTCAAAATCTCTTCTTTTTGCCATTTCTAACAATCCATATAGATGTCTGTTATGGCTGTGTACTCCACCATCTGATACTAATCCTAGTATGTGTAATTTTGAATTGTTCTTTTTGCAGTTTTCAATTGCTGATATAAATTCTGGATTTGTAAAAAAGTCTCCATCTTCTATTGATTTTGTTATTCTTGTTAACTCTTGGTATACTATTCTTCCTGCTCCTATATTTGTGTGTCCTACTTCTGAATTACCCATTTGTCCTTCTGGTAGTCCTACTGCTAATCCACTTGTGTTTATATCTACTGTACTGTATTTTTTCATTAGTTTATCTATATTAGGTGTTTTGGCTAATTTAATAGCATTTCCATCTGTATTTTTATTGTCTCCAAATCCATCTAATATCATTAGCATTGTTAGTTTATCTTTCATTTCTACCATCCTTTTCCCTTGAAGGTATTTTTTGGGACAGTGCTAAAAAACACCTTCTTCGTCATTTATATATTTATTTATTTTTTCTTAAATTCCTAGATGTTTTTTTGCACTGTCCCAAAAAACACCTAAAAATTAACTATCTTGCTAAATTCTTCTGCCTTAAGACTAGCTCCACCAACTAGGCCACCGTCTATGTCAGACATTTCAAATAGTTCTTTAGCGTTGCTTGATTTTACGCTTCCGCCATATTGTATTATAACTCTTGAAGCTGTCTCTTGTCCATAGATTTCTTCTATTTTCTTTCTAATTTCTTTTACACTATTGTTAGCGTCTTCACTTGTTGCTGTTTTTCCTGTCCCAATTGCCCATATTGGTTCATAAGCAATTATTGTACTCTCTACTTGTTCATTTGTCAAGCCTTCTAATGCTAATTCTGTTTGTTTTGTTATAATTTCAGCTGTTTTTCCAGCTTCTCTTTCTTCTAATGTTTCTCCAACACATACTATTGGTTTTAGCTCATTTGCAAATGCTGCTTTTATTTTCTTGTTTACTGTTTCGTCTGTTTCGTTAAAATATTGTCTTCTTTCTGAATGTCCTATTATTACATATTCTACGTTTATTGATTTTAGCATTTTTGCTGATACTTCTCCTGTGTATGCTCCATTTTCTTCAAAGTGCATATTTTGCGCTCCTATTTTGATGTTTGTTCCTTGTGCTGTAAGTAGCGCATAAAATAGGTCTGTGTATGGTACACATAGTATTACTTCGTTTTCTGTGTCTTTAACTAATGGTGTTAAGTCTTCTATAAATTTTATTGCTTCATTTGGAAGCATATTCATTTTCCAGTTTCCTGCAATTACTTTTCTTCTCATATTAATCTTTCTCCTTTTTATCTTTTAAACCTTCACTATACATTTATACATTCTCTTAGTCGTTCTTTTACTACTTTTATTAATTGTTTTTGAGATGCTTCTGTATAATCGTTTACAAATATATAATCAAATTGATTTTGTAAATCTTTATCTTTTGAAAATCTCTCTATATGCTCTTTCATTTCTTGTATTCTTTTTTTCTCTACATCTTTTGGTAATCCTCTCTTTTTTAATTCTGATTTTGCTCTTTTAAAATCAGATGGAAGCATATATATTGAAAATACATCTTTTGCATTTTCTTTGAATTGATAAATTGTACTGTAATGTACTTCTGTTACTTGATTTTCTTCAGAATTTAAATCTTTCTTTTTGTATGCATATTTTGAACCTAAAAATTCAAAATCCACTAATATTTCATTCTTTATTTTTAGTTCTTCAAATTGCTCATCTGTTACAAATTCCTTGTCAATTCCTTTTATTTCATTTTTTCTTTTTGCTCTTGTTGTTACAATTATTAAATTTTTAACTCCTAATTCTTTAACAATTACATTTTTAAAAAATGATTTTCCTGTTCCTGTTATTCCTGATAGTGTTATAATCATATCTTCATATTAACCTTTTTTATTTATCTTGTAAACATTCAATACCTGGTAGTTTTTTACCTTCTAAAAATTCTAGTGATGCTCCACCACCTGTTGATATGTGTGTCATTTTATCAGCTAACCCTGCTTTTTTTACTGCAGCTGCTGAGTCTCCACCACCAATTATTGTTGTTGCATCCATTTCAGATAATACTTTTGCAATTGTATTTGTTCCAATAGCAAATTGTTCAAACTCTGATAATCCTAGTGGTCCGTTCCATACTACTGTTTTTG
Organism: uncultured Clostridium sp.; assembly: GCA_947648905.1. Lineage (GTDB taxonomy): Bacteria > Bacillota > Clostridia > TANB77 > CAG-508 > CAG-269. The sequence continues at coordinate 69,875 of CANSPP010000007.1, forward strand.
CTTTTTTAATTTCTTCTGAAAACATTTCTATTGATTTTTCTCCAATGTCAAATCCCTCCCAGTCTGATGGTATTTCTGTCCAAGGAACTGTTTTGCTTTCTGTGTCTGGTTTAAATTCTTTTCCAACTTTTGTATCTACTGGAAGAATTAATTTTACACCTTTTGCTTTTGCTTTTTCCATTAGTTCTTTTGCTAAATCTAATTTGTCTAGTTCACAAAGTGAATTTCCAACTTCATATCCTTGTGCCTTAAAGAATGTATATGCCATTCCTCCACCTATTATTAATGTATCTACTTTTTCTAATAGGCTGTCTATTACTCCTATTTTATCTGATACTTTCGCTCCACCTAGTATTGCTACAAATGGTCTTTCTGGGTTTGTTACAGCATTTCCTAAGAATTTTAATTCTTTTTCTATTAATAGCCCTGATACTGCTGGTAAGTATTGTGCTACTCCTGCTGTTGATGCATGTGCTCTGTGTACTGCTCCAAATGCATCGCTTACATATATTTCTGCCATATTTGCTAATTTTTTTGCAAATTCTGGGTCATTGTCTGTTTCTTCTCTATGAAATCTTACGTTTTCTAGTAGCATTATTTGTCCTGGTTGTAGGCTTTCAGCTTTTGCATTAGCATCTTCTCCTACTACGTCTTTTGCCATTATTACTTCTACCCCTAATAGTCTTGATAGTTCTTTTGCTACTGGTGCTAGTGAAAATTCTGATTTGAATTCTCCTTTTGGTCTTCCTAAGTGTGAACATAGTATTATTGCACAGTTTTTCTCCATTAGGTATCTTATTGTTGGCATTGCTGCTACTATTCTTGTGTTGTCTGTTATATTTTTTTCTTCGTCCATTGGTACGTTAAAGTCACATCTTACTAATACTTTTTTCCCTTCTAACTCAATGTCTTTTATTGTTTTCTTATTCATTTTTGTTTCCTCCTTGTTCTTTATTGTCTTAGTATTTACACATTTTTTCCATTTTATTAAGACATTCCTATTTTATCTCAAAAAAGAACACTTTTCAAGTGTTCTTTTTATATTTGTTTTAGAATTTAAAACGATGTTTGTCTATTTCATAATTATGGTTTATTTCTTCTTGTGTTAATGCTCTATTGTACATTCTTATTGAATATATATTTCCTTTTGTATATGTGTCATTATATCTTCCTATATTTGTTTCATTCATTTGGTTATATGTATCTATTATTTGTTCCTTTTCATTGTCATATATACTATTGATGTAAATTTTAGTTAGATTATTTTCAGTACTTGCTCCTACATGATATATGTGATTTAGCATTAGGCTTTTATTGGAATGTAGATATTTATTTGCACCCAGAGTACGAGTTCTTCCATATGATACATCGAATTGATTATTATTGCTAATACCATTTAACTCTACTGTATAACCATACCATCTTACAAATATAATCCCTCTTCCCATTACATAATTCTTGTCTTCGTTAACCGCTCTACCTGTTCTATTAAACACAATCTCAATTGTTTGGTCATTTGGCTTCATAGTTGCACTATCCTTAATAACTGCATAATCGTCTATTCCGTCTAGTTTTAAACAATTATCGTCCCAACCACTTTCAGCATCACTTTGATTAATATTAGTTAATGTTGCATCATTTCCATTTCCGCTTAAGTCTTTCCATATGTTACTAGTATCACTGTGCTTGCTATCTCCTTCTCCAATATTATCTATTGCGTCTAAGTGTAGCACTAGCCCATCTTCAATATAACCTTCCCAGCCCAAAATTTCATCATAATTAATTGTATATTTACCGTCTTTTGAGGTAAAGTTATCTTCTGACAAAGTCTCGCTATATCCATTTGTTTCAATAATTTTCTTTAGCTCTGACTTTGTTGGTCTCTTTCCTGTTTTTATTTTTTCATTATACAAATCCGCTTCTATTTTTTCTATTATGCTTTCTCTTTCAGCCTCTGCCGAACTATTCTCTGCTTCTTTTATTATTCCTTTATTGCCTGTAATAGAACCTATTGCTACTCCTGCTAATATTAGTAATATTATAATTGTTATTGCTAATGCTATTAAAGTTATACCATTTTCTTTTTTTATCATTTGCGTGCCTCCTATTTCTCTTTTGATATATTTATTGTATACAAAAAAAGAATACTTTGCAAGTATTCTTTAATATTTTTTATTCTTCCCATTTTATTTCTAGTCTATTTCCAATTGTACTTCCCCAAGGATAACCTAAGAGCAAATGGACCATAATTAATTTGTTCAACAGATTTTAGTTCTATTTCGGTCATCTCCGTTTGAGCATAGAAATCATTCTCCCTAATTACTTTTACTTTATCATCTACAACAATTTTTCCTTTTATTTTATTCAACACTGTTACTAGTATCGCTTTATTGTTGCTATTACTGTTTTTATATGCAACATCATTATTCCTTTATTGTCCTTAACAGAACCTATTGCTAATACTATTAAATTTATACCATTTTTAATTCTTTTAGTTTTTCCTCGTCTATTTGTGCTATTTTCATTATTTGTTCATCACTTATGTGATTTTTTATCATTTGTTTTATCATCTTAGAAACTCCACGTTTTTCTCCGCGTTTTTCGCCACGTTTTTCTCCACTTTTTATCCCTTCTTTTATTCCTTTTTTAAAATTATCTTCTAATGCTTGTAAAAATGTTTCTTCAAATCTCATATCTTTCGCATCTCCCTTCATTATTTTTTCAAAATATTCGCTATTACTTGGCAATATTTTTCTTATTTTATTTGAATATTTAAGTATCTTTGTAATACATTTTCTTTCTTCTATTGTCAAAACTTTTTGATTTAACTTTTCTAGCATTTTTATTACGTCTTTTGATTTTACTTTTTCAAACAATAGTGCTTTTGATAATTCTGTATTTTCTTTTATCAATCTTTCATTGCTATAATTGTTTATATCAATTAAACTATAAACTGGATAGTTTGATTTCTGAATACCATAATCGTAACTATCTTGTTCTGAAATCTCTATAGTTGTTGGTATATTCCATTTTCTATTGCCTGTATATAATACTATTGGATATATTGTAGGGAATTTACCTTTATTGTATTTACATACTGTTTTTCCTAATTCTAAACAATATTCTACCATTCTAATTGGCATATTTTTATCTACCTTTGATTGATGTTCGATTAATATATATACATTCTTATCTTTTATTTTGTATATCATATCAGCTTCTTTGACTTTTAAATTTGATGTTATAAATTTTTGTCTGCAATTCTCTATTTCTTCCTCCTCTACTTTTTTAAATTTATCGTTTTCTAAATAATATTTTATAAAATATAATAACTCTTTTCTATTGTCTAATATTTCTTTAAATATTTTATCCTGATATTGATGCGTAGCTTTTTGAGAAATGTTATACTCTTCTTTATCTTCCATTAGTATCCATTTCTCCAAAAATTTTGGTGCATATTTCATATAATTTTCAATTGTAAAACTTACCATATTCTATTCTCCTTTTATTATATCCTTTCTTTATTTCATTGTCAATATTTCTTTATTGGTAAATATAAGACTATTTCTAATTATTTCTCTAACATTCTTTTCCTTTCGCTTTTTTTCTTATTTTTGATTTTTTTAGAATTAATTTTTGATTTAAAAACTTTTGACTAAATACTTTAACACTATAACAAAATTTTTCTTCTTTTTCAATACTTTTATTGAGCTTTTTTCAACTTCTCATCGCAAAATTCGACCTTTTTCGACATTCTTTATTTGCATAAGCCACTTCTTTATATTCAGTTAAAATTCATATTTAGCATATGTACTTTGTTATATCCTAACAATAAATGCCTGAAAAATACAATCTCTTATTTTAAACTGTATCTTTCAAGCATTATTTAATATTTATTCTTATTCTCTTCTAATTATCCTCTTGAAGCAATGTAGCAAGCTAAGTCTACTAATTTGTTTGAATATCCCCATTCGTTGTCATACCAAGCTACTAATTTTACAAATGTATCTGTTAATTGGATACCAGCTGTTGCGTCAAATATTGATGTGTGAGCATCATTTATAAAGTCTGATGAAACTACTGGTTCATCTGTATATTCGATAATTCCTTTCATTTCGTTTTCAGATGCTTTTTTGATTGCTGCACAGATTTCTTCCATTTTTGCTGGTTTTTCTAAGTTACATGTTAAGTCAACAACTGATACGTCTACTGTTGGTACTCTGAATGACATACCTGTTAGTTTTCCGTTTAATGTTGGTATTACTTTTCCAACTGCTTTTGCTGCTCCTGTTGATGAAGGTATGATGTTAGCTGCTGCTGCTCTTCCACCTCTCCAGTCTTTTTTAGAAGCTCCGTCAACTGTTTTTTGTGTTGCTGTTGTAGCGTGTACTGTTGTCATTAATCCATCTTTAATTCCAAAGTTGTCATTTACTACTTTTGCAAGTGGTGCTAGACAGTTTGTTGTACAAGATGCGTTTGATACTATGTTCATGCTTGGGTCATATGTTTCGTTGTTTACTCCCATTACAAACATTGGTGCATCTTTTGATGGAGCACTGATTATTACTTTTTTAGCTCCTGCGTCTATGTGCGCTTGTGCTTTTTCTAATGTTGTAAATACTCCTGAACATTCTAGTACGTATTCTACTCCAACTTCTCCCCATGGTATGTTGTGTGGATCCATTTCATTATATACTTTTATTTCTTTTCCATTTACTACTAGGTTTCCATCTTTTTCTTCTACTGTTCCATTAAATTTTCCGTGTACAGTATCATATTTTGTCATATATGCCATATAGTCTGCTGTAATGAATGGGTCATTTATTGCTACTACCTCTACTCCTTCCTTAGCAAGTGCTGCTTGGAATGATAAGTTTCCAATTCTTCCAAATCCGTTAATTCCTACTTTTATTGACATAAAAATTCCTCCTTAATTTTATTTTGCCCTTCTTAGGACATTCCTATTCTATAACAAAAAAAAAGACTTTTCAAGTCTTTTTTTAATCTTATCCATATAATTTTTCTAAAACTATAATAAACATTGCGTGAGACCAACCAAGTCCAATAACCCAATTAGGCTTTAATGTAGAATTATCAACCTGTTCACCCAAATAAAAATGTTTTCCTGCTGTTTTAACAACAAAATCAAAAGTTTCTTTAGCAAGTTTCTTTTCTCCTGCTTCTAAATAATATAAAGTCATCCAAAGGTTTGCAATAGGCCAAGGATTTCCATTCATATATCCATCTTGTTCATATCTTTGATATCCACCAGTATAAGTTCTTAAATTTAAATTTATACTTTCTACTGTATTTTTCACTTTTGGTTCTTTTGGCTTAAACACGTTAAATGGTGTTACTGCTCCTAGTAAACTTATGTCCATTCTTCTATCTTCTGTATTTCTAACATAAGATTTCTTTTGCTCGTCATATAAATTTTCTTCTATATACCTTTTTAGCTTAACTTGGATTTTTTCAATTTCTCTTTCATTTTTTTGAACTTTTTCTTCTTTTAATCTATTGTTTTCAAACTCAGATACATTTTTTCCAAGTACTCTATAAATAGCAAGCATTTTTTCAAAAGCTGAATAGATGCTAGCTACTGAATAGAAGTGAATTCCTTTATCCATTTCTTCCCAAATATCGTAACTTACAGGATATTTGTGGCCTTGTCTATTTACTTCATTTTCTATTTCTTCTTGAACCTTATCTCTGTCTCTCTCGTCTTTGCCATCAATTTCTAGCCAATCTTTTACATATTTCTTTAAAAAGTTTATTGCTTTTTCACACATTTGTAGATTATCTTTTAAGAATTTCTCTGATTTGGTATATTGATAATGTTCGTAAACTCCATAAATAACACTTGCTGTTTCGTCAACTTGATATCCCCAGCAAGGTGCTAGTTTTCCATCCGTGTAAAATCTTTGCTCCCACATTCCATTTTTGCTTTGTGTCTTTTTACAGAAATTTTTATAAAATCTTTCTGTTTCTTTTTCCATTTTTAAAATATCCATAGCTTTTGTTATAAATACTGCATCACGTGGCCAACAATAAGCATATCTTCCACATTTTGTAAAATTCTCATCAACTTCAGGTGATGCAATAATTCCACCTGTTTCGGCATTTGTTAACAATGGAAATAGTAATATACTTCTTTTGTATATTTCAAAAATTCTTTCTTCATAACTATTTTGAGGTTCTTTTAGATTTAGCCCATTATGTGTTTTTACATACTTTCTCCAATATGCCTTTGTATTGTTATATTCCTTGTGTAAATCAATTTTAGTAATTCTATCAACTTCATTTTCCATAGCTGATACATTTTTGTTTTCATCAATTAATACACATATTTCTAAAACCTTTTTTTCTTGTGGTTTTATTATTCCTAAATCATATGCAATACTAGAATCTTTTGACATTCCAATATAATCTTTGTCCCAAATTTCTGCTCTTTTAATAGTTTCTTTACTTCCGTTTATCTGATGTGCTACAATTTTTGAACCTTTTGCAAATGTCGCAACATTAAAATCATGTGCATATTGCATCATTCCTTCATCAATTACCTTACATCCCACTAAGTTGTTTTGGTCTGATAATAATTCTGAATGTATAAAAAATTTAGTATTCAAATCTATTTTACTATTATTTAAAAAAATGTATCTTTTAACAAGAACATTTTCTTTTAATAAAACATAATCTGTTTGGATTACTTTTAAATTGAAATATGTATTTGTTATCTCTGTATTTAAAACATTTGTATCTGTATCATAATATTGTTTATAAACATTGTTTATATCGTTGTGCAAGTATATTAAATCAGAATTATTTATCTTTACTCCAGTATGAAAAAAGTTAATATATTGTCTATTATCTTTACTTGGGAAATACATTCTTTGAAGTTTCCCTTTTTCTGTAAATGTGGCTATCATATTTTTGTTTCCAATTATTGCTTCATTTAAATATTTGTTTTCCATTTCTTTATCCTTCTATTATATTTAGTATCTGTTTTTCTAAGTCTTTTATTCTTTCGTTAATTGAGAATACTTCTCTGTCTGACAAATTGGTGTTATTTACATCTTGTTTTACGTATTCTTCCATATCTTGTATTTCGTCTCTTAGTTTTGATAATCTTTGCATTATTTCTCTTCTTATTGTGTTATTTTCTTCTCTTCTTTCTATTTTATTAACGACTTCTACTTCTTCACTATCTTTGTTAAATTCATAAGTTTCTCCCCATTGTGGTATTACAACAGGTATTTTTACTTCTTCTTCAACTTTTGCTTTAAATATGTCTTGTGCTTCTTCTTCTCCATGTACTAAGAAGATTTGTTTTGGTTTATTTATAAATGAGTATATGAAGTTCATAAGACCTTCTTGGTCTGCGTGTCCAGAATATCCTTCAATGTATTCTATTCTTGCATTTACTGCTATTTCTTCTCCAAATATTTTTACCTTTTTTTCTCCATTTACGATGTTATACCCCAATGTTCCTGGTGCTTGATATCCAACAAATAATATTGTTGATTTTGGATTCCATAAGTTGTGTTTTAAATGATGTTTTATTCTTCCTACTTCACACATTCCGCTTGCTGATATTATTATACTTGGACGTGTGTCCTCATTTAATGCTTTTGATTCGTCTGCTGTTCTTGTAAATTCTAGTCCTGGAAATTCTAATGGATTATCACCTTTCATTATTTCTTCTCTAACTTCTGGTTCAAATAAGTTCATATTTTCTCTAAATACTTCTGTTGCTGATATTGCAAGTGGACTATCTACATATACATTTGCTTTCATTAATGTTTTATATTTTCTTCTGAATTCGTCATCATCTTTTATTTCTTTTAGTTTGTTTATTTCATATAAAATTTCTTGTGTTCTTCCTACTGCAAATGATGGTACTACTACTGTTCCACCTTGGTCTAATGTTTCTGATACAACATTTAAGAATATTTCTGCTTTTTCGTCATTTCTTAAATGAATTCTACTTCCATATGTTGATTCCATAACTAAGTAGTCTGCACTTTCTATCATTGTTGGTGAATCTAGTAATGGAATGTCATTATTTCCTAAGTCTCCTGTAAATACTGTTTTTGTCTCTTTTCCATCCTCTTTTACCCATAATTCTATAATACTAGAACCTAGCATATGTCCTGCATCATTAAATCTTACGTGTATTTCTGGTGTTATTTCTATTATTTCGTCATATTGTACTGGTTCAAATATTTCTAGTGACCTTGCTGCGTCTTCTGCTGTGTATAGCGGGTCTACTTCTTTTTGACCTTTTCTTACTCTCTTTTTGTTTTTCCATTGATTTTCCATTTCTTGAATGTGTCCACTGTCTGGTAGCATTAATGCACATAGGTCACATGTTGCTTTATGTGCATATATTTTATTTTTAAATCCTTCGTTATATAGTTTTGGAATTCTTCCTGAATGGTCTATGTGTGCATGTGTTAATAGCATAAAGTCTATTTCTGCTGGATTAAATTGAAATTCTTCCCTATTTTGTTCTTCTAATTCTGCTCTTCCTTGCCACATTCCACAGTCTACCAAGAATTTTTTTCCTGCTGCTTCTACTAAAAAGTTTGAACCTGTTACGGTTCTTGTTGCTCCTAAAAAAGTTATTTTCATAGTTATTTTCTTCCTTTCACTTAATAAAATGCTTTTACCTTTTTGTTTAGTCTAATATACAAATCTCTTTTATTTATCTTTTCTGGCTCTTTTATTTCAATTTTATCTTCAAAACTTTCACCATCAAAAATTTGTATAAAATATTCTTCTTTTTCTTTTGTAAGTTTAACATATATTTCTTCTAAATTTATACTTCTTGTAGAAAATATGCATTTTAATAGTTCATAATCTACATCTTCTTGTTTTGAAAATTTTTCTATTATTTTCATATCATGTGCTTTTTTTAGTAAAACTCTTTCTATATCTTCAATTATTTTTTTCAGTTCCTCTACTTCTCTAATTGACTTGTCGTAGTTATATGGCAATAATGTGTAATATCTAAATTCGTAAATTAGTTTTAACATATCATTTTTGGTTTCTGTTGTTTGCATTTTATGTTTAAAACATTTTAAAAAGATTTTTTGCATTTGTAATTTTAATTCTTCAATGTCTTTTTCTATATCAAATGTATCCAATATTTTTAAAGTTTCTTGTTTATTTTCTAACTCTCTTTTGTATTCTACAAATTTTTGTGGGTTCATTAACTCATTTATTTTTTCTATTTGTTCTATCTTTTTTGCTCTTTCTTCTTCCATTAACTTTGATAATATCCTTATGCTAAAGATTTTTTCCTCTAATGGAAGTTTCTCGTTTCTTTTTTCATATTCGCTTTGTAGCATATCTTTGTTATTTATTGTTTCATCTATTTTTCTAATTTCTCTTGTTAGTTTTCTTTTTTCTTTTGTTAATCCTTCTAAGAAAACTTTATTGTCTTCTATTTCTTCTAATTTTTCTTCTATTTCTTTTTTTATATTTCTTATCTTTTTGCTAGCTTCTTTATCATATTTTACCTCTAATAAAACTGATATATCTTTTAGTCTCTTTATAAATTCAGTTGCATTTTTTTTGCCATAAATTTCTTCCATTTTATTTATAAATATTTCCATATAATCTAGCATTGCTTCTTTATTAATTAGCCATTTATTAATAAATTTGTTACCTAATAAAAGCACTAAATTTTGAAAAATCAAATTATGGTCTACACTTTCAATTTCTCTAGATATTGTTGTCCACGAATATCCATTAAAATCTCTTAGTGGCTCTACTGTACTAATATTTTTTCCAACAGTTATTAAGTCTGATAAAGTTTTATCTATCAAAAAATATTTGCCTTTTATTATTCTATCCTTTTGACTTATTTTACTGATGCAATATAAAACTTTTCTTTCTATTGGATAGCAAAAAATTATTTTTCTGTTTTTTTCTACCCAAAAGCTTTTTCCTTTTAGCATTTCACTTTCCTTTGAATTTGGATTTACAAGTTTTATTTCATTGCAATTCTCTTTTATGTTTTTTATTAATGTTTCAATTATTTGTTCTTTTGTTTCTACATCTTGTTTTACTTGCTTATAGTCTTTATACGATGTTTCTAACTTGTACAAAATTGAAAGCAGAATGCTTTTAGTGTCTTCGCTAAAATATTTCTTTTCTAGTAGTGCTTCTAGTTCATTGTTATAATCTCTCTTCACAATTTTATCTAAAATGTTCTCATTTTTCTTTAGCAAAATATTTCTCCTTTTAAAAATTAAATATTTTTGAAATTTCATTTTTATCTTTTGTCTGTTACCATTTCTTTAATACAGAATTAAACTTCCTGCTTATTTCCCATTTTTAGTTCTTGTAATTTTTCCAATGTCATTAAAACTTCTCTTGGTTTACTTCCTTGATATCCAGAAATAACTCCTCTTTCTTCCATTTGGTCTACAATTCTTCCAGCCCTTGCGTATCCAACTTTAAATCTTCTTTGGATAAATGATGTTGATGCTTGTCCTGTTTCTACTACTGTTTGTATAGCATCCATTAAAAATGGATCTGTGTCGTCATCAGGGTCTACCTCTGCTGCAATCTCTTTGTCTGTTTTGTTTGAATTTTCTATGCTTTCTAATATATCTTCACTATATGTTGCTGTTCCATTAGATTTTATGAAATCAACTATTTTTTCTACTTCATCATCAGACACAAATGCCCCTTGTACTCTTGATGGTTTTGGAGCTCCTGATGGGAAGAATAACATATCACCTTTTCCAAGTAGTTTTTCTGCTCCTACACTATCTAGTATTGTTCTTGAATCTACTTGTGATGATACTGCAAATGCTATTCTTGATGGTACATTTGCTTTTATTAATCCTGTAATTACATCTACTGATGGTCTTTGTGTTGCAATTACTAAATGCATTCCAGCTGCTCTAGCCTTTTGTGCTAAACGACATATTGCGTCTTCTACATCATTTTTTGCAACCATCATAAGGTCAGCAAGCTCATCTATAATTATTACTATTTGTGGTAACTTACCTGCTCCTTCTTCACTTTCTTTTTCTATTATCTTATTATACCCTTTTAGGTCACGTACACCTTTGCTTGCAAATTTGTTGTATCTATCATCCATTTCTTGTACTGCCCACGCAAGTGCTCCTGCTGCTTTCCTTGGGTCTGTTACAACTGGTATTAATAAATGTGGTATTCCATTATATACTGATAACTCTACTACTTTTGGATCTACCATTACAAATTTTACTTCACTTGGTTTTGCATTATAAATAATACTTGTGATAATTGTATTTATACATACACTTTTTCCTGAACCTGTTGAACCTGCAATTAATACGTGTGGCATTTTTGCTATATCTGCTAATTGAACATTACCTGCTACATCTTTTCCAAGTCCTACTGTTAGTTTTGATTTATTTTCTCTAAATTCGTCACTATCTAATATTTCTCTAAAATGTACCACTTCTTTTTCTTTGTTTGGAACTTCTATTCCTACTGCTTGTTTTCCTGGGATAGGAGCTTCTATTCTTATTGTTTCTGCTGCTAAATTAAGTGCAATATCATCAGCTAAGTTTGCAATTTTACTTACCCTTACACCTTCTGCTGGTTTTAGTTCATATCTAGTAATTGCAGGACCTACTGAAACATTTTCAACTTTTGCAGATACTCCAAAACTATATAATGTTTTTTGTAATCTTGTTGCTGTATCTGTTAGTGCTTTTGCTCCACCTTTTATTCCTTTTTTACTTGCTTTGCTTAATAGTTCTACTGGTGGATATTCATAATGCTCATCTTCAACTGTTTGGCTATGTTCTAGCTGCAATACTGCTTTTTTCTTTTCTTCTTTTTGCTCTTCTACATCTTTAAATAAATTGCTATCTATTACATCTGGTTGTACTTGTTTTTTACTTTGTTTTGTTAATGGCTCTAAATCATCATTTGAATGGTCATATTTCTTTAATTTTGAATTTTCTTCTGCGTTATCCACAATTCTTCCACCAAAGTTGATTTTTATTTGATTGTCCATTGGCTGTTTAGCTTGTTGTACCTTCATTTGCTTCATTTCTTCTTTTTGTCTTTTTCTTCTTTCTGCCCTGGTTTCTTTTTCTTCTTCGGCAATTTCTTTTGCTAGTTCTGCTTTTCTTTCTAGTCTTTCTTCTCTTTTTTCTTCTAATTTATCTAATAGCATATTTATTATTTCTGATAAATTTATTCCAAATGTAAATACTAATAGTATTACTGCAAGTCCAGCGCAGAATATTACTGCTCCAATGTTTCCTAGTAATTTTGTAAGTGGTGCTGCTCCAACTGCTCCTATTGCTCCTCCACCTTTACTCTGAGAACCTAAAAAATATGCGTCTTTTACTAATTCTGTTAGTTCTTTTGATGATTGTAATTCTCCTGCTGAAAATTGGAACACACTAAATACAATTGAAATACTAACTACTGCTACTCCATATTGTACTAATTTTGGAACTATTTCTTCTTTTCCATCAACTGCTAATTTTATTGCAACCGCAAACATTCCAATAGGTAATATGTATTGCATTATTCCAAACATTCCGCCTAGTATTTCATTTAATTTTAGTCCTACTACTCCAGATTTGTTGTAAATTAGCACTCCTAAAAGTATACTAAATACTATTAGGCTTACTATAACTAAATCTAATTTTGATTTTTGTTTTGCTCTTTTTTTATATCTTCTTTTTTTTGCCATTTTTACATCCCTTCTACTTAAAAAGCCAGAGTTCAAAAGCCTGCTCTTCATTGACTTCTGACATCTGACTTTTGTTTTATTGTAATTCTTTTCTACTATTTTGGATTGTTTTTATTGTGTCTTCTAAAGAAATTTGCATTAAGTTTAGTGCTTCTGTCATATTTTCTCCTAATTTGTTTAGAGTACTGTTTAGTACATTTTCTGTATTTGAAAGAATAGAGTCTGCATATTCTTTTGTTCCTTTTGAAATTTCTCTTGACATTTCATTTGCTGTTTCTATTATTTCTGTTTTTTGGTCATATGCCTTTCTTGTAATTTCATGTTCGTCTATCATTGCTATAATTCTGTTTTCTGCTTCTTTTACTATTCCATCTGCTTCTTTTTGTGCTTCAACAAGTATACGTTGTCTTTCTTCTTTTATCCATTTTGCTTGTTTCAGCTCATCAGGAAGTTTTATTCTTATCTCTTTTATTATATCTAACATTTCTTCTTTGTCTACTACACTTTTTGAAGAGAATGGTAAGTTTCTACTGCTTTCTAATAAATCTTCTAAAGTTTCTAATAGTGTAAATAATTCCATTGGTTTCCCCTTTCCTATCTATCCTATTTTTTTAACAAAAATAAGATGTGCTCGACCATATTTTCTTTGGTTTACTATTTCTATATTTAGTGTTTCCATTTGTTTTATAATTCTTTCTTCTTCATCTGTTTCTATAATTACAATTGAGTCTTGGTCTATTAAATTTTTGCTTAATATTATTTTAATTGCATTATAGACAAAATCAGTTTTATATGGCGGGTCTATATATATAATATCGATTTTTTCTCTTATTTTGTCATTTAGCAATCTTTCAAAAGGTAATTGATATAATTCAACTTGTTCTTGTAAATGTGTTTTATCTATGTTCTTTTTTATAATGTTTATTGCTTCTTTTGAATTGTCGCATAGTATTGCTTTTTTTGCGCCTCTACTTACAGCTTCTAGTCCTATTGCACCACTTCCAGAAAATAAATCTAAAAATGTGCTTTCTGGTATATCTTTTTGTATTATATTGAATAGCGACTCTTTTACTCTGTCTAGTGTTGGTCTTGTGTTATCGCCTTCTAGTGTATATAATTTTGTGCCTCTGGCTTTTCCTCCAATTATTCTCATAAATCACCTTTCTTAAGTTATTTACATTCTATTATTTTTTCTTTTAATGGTCAATAGTATTAATAGAAATGTAACATATATTTAACAGTTCTGTAACATTTTCTCCATTTTGTAATATTTTTCCTTGTTTATAGACACAAAAAGACTATCTAGTTTTAGATAGTCCTCTTTTGTAATATTTTTATTCTTCTTCTTTGTTTATATCTTTTATTAGTTCTAATTGTGATATTAATAGAGATTCCATTTTTGCTTTATATACATCGAATTGTTTTTTTATGTCTTCTAGTGCTTTTTTCTTAGTAATTATTTCGTTATCTAAATCACTTGCTTGTTTTTGTGCTGTACCTCTTGCTTCATTTACTATTTGGTCTGCTTGTTGTTTAGCTGCATTTTTTACATCTTCTGCTGCTGTTTGTGCCATTACTAATGTGTTTTGTAATGTTGATTCTATCATTTTATAATGTTCTAAATCTTTTTCTACTTTTTCTATTTTTGATTTTAATTCTGCAACCTCTTTGTAGTTTTGCGCATAGTCTAAAGTTAGTTCGTCTAAAAAGTCGTCTACTTCTTCTACACTATATCCATTCATCATTTGTTTTGAGAATTTTTTATTCTCAATATCTAATGGTGTTATCATTTTTTATTCCTCCTTATGGATATGTTTTTTAGTTTATTCCATTGTTTTTTAGCCAAGATACAGAAAGTTTGCTTTTCATTTCTTCTCTTGCCATTTCATTTGTTATTTCATAGTTTGATGGTGCTACTAAGAATATTGAATTTGATACTTTTTGAATATATCCATCTAGTGCATATACTCCACCACTAATAAAGTCAACTATTCTTCTTGCTACGTCTTTATTTACGTATTCCAAGTTAACTATTACTGATTTTTTTTCTTTTAAAAATGAACATATTTCATCTGATTGTTCAAATGTTGTTGGTTGTGATATCACCATTTTTATCGCATTTGCGCTTGTTTGTGGCATATTCACTACTTTGTTCTTTCTTCCAAATATTTTTCTATCTTCCTCTTCTTCTATTTCATCTTCATAGTCATATATGTTTTCTTCATCATATTCTTCAGGCTCTGCTGAATCCATTCCAAATAAATCCCATACTTTGTTCATTAAAGCTCCTGACATAAAAAAACCTCCTAATTTACTTTCCTTTATTTTTGTTTTCTGGTTGCTTTTAGTATCTACTTTTTTTCCATTATTGTCAATATTTTTCACGAATGTTATTGAATTTTAATATTTTTGTAATATTTTTGTAATATTATGTTTTAGGGTTTATTAAAATCTCATCATATAGTGAAATTTTTTTGTAAGAAGTAATATCTTTGCTTGAATACCCTAATTCCTTTAACTCTTCATTAGAATAAGGCTCTACAATCGAATAATTTTCGCTCTTTTCTTTCACTTTTACCAATAATTCGCTCAAATATCCAGCCCTATTTCTCACAACATAATTTAATCCATCTTTTTCCAAAATTGCCTGATTTGGAACTTTTAGTCCAGAAGCACTCCACCAAATCAAATCAAATGTAGTTTTTCTATAATTAATTAGTTCTGCTATTTGTTCTGTCACTTTTAAAATTATAATACATTTTCCATTTTCTTCGTGCTTTACACTTTCTATTTGTGCTGATATTTCGGAATTGTTTGCTAATCTTACTTTAAGTCTATCTCCAGCTTCTGCATTTTTAGCTTCTTCAGAGTCAGATATTGTTGCTATATAACATCCAAAATTATTGATTACTTTTCCACATTCTTCGTTTGTTGCAACTATTTTCCCAGTTTTCAATTCTAGTTTTTCTAAATATTCACTTGTAAGTGTTTCTAAGCTATTTGGAGTAAGTGTCTCTTCTAATCCATCTACTCTATATGAAACTACCCCACTTATTGGAGCTTTTACATATTCTGCTCCTGAATTTAATTGGTTTTCATATGTTTTTCTTGTTTCTATTAATTGATTTAAATATGATCCTCTTGGGCTTGTTTCTCCTGCTGTTTTCGCTTTTTTAGTTACTAATTTATCAATTTCCTTTTTGTACTCACTAAGTTGGTTCACATCTGTTATTTTACTAATATTCTCTATTTTTTCATCTATTTGTCTTTCTAATAGCTTCATATCAGATGTAAATACACTTGTATCACTTTTCATTACTTCTTGTATTTTGGTATCTAACTCTGCAATTTTTTGTTTTAGACTATCTTCATTTGCACTATAATATCTAAATACATTTTCATTTACTCCTGCTTTTTCCCCTTCTGCTATTATTTGTTCCATTCCATTTTTGTAATTTTCGCCTTTTATTACCTTTTCGTCTCTTATTACATATCCTACTGCGATTTCTTCTTGATACAACTTTCCTTCTTCTACTGTAAATACATTTGTTGGTTGTTTTATTAAAAGGTATATTGTATATATTAAGTATATAAAAATGCCAATACCGATTATTATTGCAGTAATTCCTTTTTTATTTAACTTTTTCTTTTCTTTTCTAATATTTTGACTGTTTTGTGCATCTGTTGATATTTTATTAGATGTTGTTTTCTTCTTTTTCAATTTAAACCCTCCAAAATAATTTGTATATTATTTTGTATTTCATCTTGTGCATTTAACCATATTGTTTGCTTATTCTTTCTAAACCACGTTAATTGTCTTTTTGCATATCTTCTTGTTTCTTGTTTTATCTTTTCTATCATTTCTTCTTTTGTTATTTCTTTTTCTAAATATTGAACTACTTCTTTGTATCCTAAACCTTGCATTGCTGTTGGGAATTTGTCATATTTTTCATATATTTCTTTTACTTCTTCTATTAAGCCTTGTTCTATCATAATGTCTACTCTTTTATTTATTCTTTCATATAGCTTTTCTCTTTCCCAGTTTAGAGCATAAACGGTGTAATCATATTCAACTTCTTTTTTTCTAGATTCTTTTTCTTGTTCTGTTTTGTTTTTTCCTGTTGCGTGATATATTTCTAAAATTCTTAATATCCTTTTTTTGTCATTTTTACTTATTTTTTCTACCGCTTCTGGGTCTATTTCTTGTGCTTTTTTGTAAAGTTCTTCTAATCCATTTTCTTCTACTTGATTTTCTAAACTTTTTCTATATTCTTCATCAAATTCTATATTTGGATATTCAATTTCATAAATTAAACTATCTACATATAAACCTGTACCACCTACTATTATTGGTGTTTTCCCTTTTTGTATAATTTCTTTTATTGCTTTTTTTGCGTCTCTTTTATAGTCAGCTACGCTATATCTTTCGTCTGGTGATACAAAATCTATTAAATAATGTTTTATTCCTTGCATTTCTTCAGGAGTTGGTTTTGCTGTTCCTATCGTCATATCTTTATAAATTTGCATTGAATCACTTGAAATTATTTCTCCATTTATCTTTTTTGCTAGTTCTATTGATAATGCTGTTTTACCTGATGCTGTTGGTCCACATATTACAATTACTTTTTCTTTTTGCATTTTTATTTCATTCCCTTCTTTAGCATAGCAAAGTTGTAATTATTTTTATTATGTATTTGATTGATATATTTGTAATATTCCGTGCTTGTGTGCTTTTCATATATCCACATTCAATCCATATGCAGATTATAAATATTACTACTAAAATAATCATTTTTCTTGTAAAATCTTTTTGTTCTATTTCCCCTTCATACATTTTGTTTAATTGCTTTGAAATGTATGGAAGTAATATTAACAAATTTACTCCTGTAAATATTGCTAATATTATTCTTTTTATTTCATTTTCAACTATTTCTTTTGGGTAGTTTATTCCATTTTTTGATATTGCAAATATTAGTAATGTAATTATATATGTTACTAATATTCCTATTGCAATTATCGCAACCTTTTTAGGCTTTTCAATTTCTCCTAGGCTATTCCATGCCCATATTATTGATAAACCATATAATATTATTGTTACTATAATTATAAATACCATTATGCTCTCCTTTATTTTCTAGCAAATTTTCTTTCAATGTCATATTTAGTCATTTTTATAGCTGTTGGTCTTCCATGTGGACAAGTAAATGGATTTGGCAATTTTAGTAAGCTGTCCATTAAATTTTCTACTTCTCCGAGTTGTTAATGCCATATTAGCTTTTACTGCTGACTTGCACGCTACTGTTGCTATAAATCTTTCTTCTTTTTCTTGTTTTGCTGTTCTTGCTACTGTATTTATTTCATCTAATGTTTCTAAGAATAGTTCTTTTGTATCTAAGTCAACACATATTGTTGGAACTCCTGTTAGTTTTATTGTATTTTCTCCAAATTCTTCTAAGCAAAATCCTGCTTGTTCAAACATTTTCATATTCTCTTTTGCTATATCCATTTCTTTATGTGTTAATGTTATTATGTCTGGTAATAGCAACATTTGAGAATCTTTTTCTTTATCACTATAATAGTTCTTTTTGACTTTTTCGTACATTATTCTTTCATGTGCTGCATGTTGGTCTAATATATACATTTCGTTGTCAATTTCTATTATTATGTATGTTTTAAATGCTATTCCTATAAATTTGTATACAGGTTTTTGAAATTCTTCTTGTGTTTCAAACATTGATATGTTGTCTTTTACTATGTCTACTACTTTTGCTTTTTCTTCTTTTATTGCTTCCTTTTGTTCTTCTTGTGTTTCTGTGTCTACTGATGTTTTAGGAGCTGTTCCAAATAGTTTTGCATACATTGCGTTAAACTCTTCTGAAAATAACTCTGTTTTTATTTCTGGTTTACTTTCTTCTACAGCTTGTGCGCTCACTTCTACTGTTTCACCTTCTGGTTTAATGCTTGCTGCTTCTTTTTCTATTTTTGGTTCTTTATATTCATATTTTTCGTTGTCTTCTTTAAGTTGATTTGTAGGCACAACATTATTTTTGTTATTATATATATCTTCCAAGATATTTGTTTTTATTTTGCTTTCCTCATCTGTATATTGTTCTATTTGTTTTTCAGCTTGCTTTCTAAATCCAAATAGCCCTGTTCCATTACTTGTTTCTTCTTTTTTGTTTTCTTTTATCATTCTTAGTCTTTCTTCAAAACTTACAGCATCTCTTCTTACAGTTTCTCCTACTGGCTTTTTCTCTTCACTTGCTTCTACTGGTTGTTTCTCAGTATTTGCAACTAATTCTCCTTTTAGCAATGTGTCTTTTATTGAATGATATATTGATTGAAATACTTTGTTTTCTTCTTGAAATCTAACTTCTAGTTTTGCAGGGTGAACATTTACATCTACTTTTGCTGGATTCATTTCTAGATTTAATACTACAAATCCAAATTTTCCAATTGGAATTAACCCTTTATATGCTTGTTCTGTTGCTGCTGTTAGTGTTTTGTCTTTTATGTATCTTTTATTTACAAAGAATAATTGGTTTGAACGGTTTGACCTTGCTATTTCTGGCTTTCCTATCACTCCTGTTACTTTTATATCTTCATATTGATATGATAATTCCATTATTCCATTTGCTATGTCTTTTCCATATATACTGTATATAACGCTTTTTAGGTCCCCATTTCCATTTGTTTGTATTACTGTTTTTCCTGTATTTATTAATTTTATAGCTATGTGTGGATTTACTAAAGCTATTCTTGTTATTGCGTCTTCTATATATCCAGACTCTGTATAATCTTTCTTTAAAAATTTGTATCTAACTGGTGTGTTGAAAAATAAATTTCTTACTGTAATTGTTGTTCCTGTTCTACATCCTGCTTCTTCTTTTTCTAATACATTTCCTGCTTCTACTACTACTTTATAACCTATTTCTTGTTCTTCTGTTTTTGATACCATTTCCACATTTGCTATTGCTGCAATACTTGCTAACGCTTCTCCTCTAAACCCCATAGATGTTACTGTATCTAAATCGTCTGCTGACCTAATTTTGCTTGTTGCGTGTCTTTCGAATGCTATTTCTAAATCATCTTGTGCTATTCCTTTTCCATTGTCTGATACTTTTATGAATGATATTCCACCGTTTTTTATTTCTACAGTTATGTTTGTTGCTCCTGCGTCTATTGAGTTTTCTACCATTTCTTTTATTACTGATGCAGGTCTTTCTATAACTTCTCCTGCTGCTATTTTATTTATTGTTAGTTCATCTAATAATACTATATTTCCCATTTTTCTTCCTCTTTCTAGTTCTTTGTCTTTGGTTTTTATTATATCATTATTTTTTGTTTTTTGTATAGAGTTTTCACAAAAAAACTTAGCATATTATAAAATGCTAAGTTTTCTCTTATTACAATTTTATTGTTTCTAATTCTTCCAAAAAATAGCTCTTAAACCATATGGATTTTCCCATGGTGCCCCTGTAATACTATTTTCTTTTTTATTTATCTTCACTTCTGTTAAATTTGTGCATCCTTCAAAACATCCACTTCCAATTGAATTAACTGTAGAAGGTATCTCTATTTTTGTAAGACTTTGACAAGCGGAAAAAGCATATTTTCCAATTTCTTTTAAGTTAGATGATAGAATAACATTTGTCATTTTGTCTTCTCCATGAAATGCTCTACTTGATATTTTTTCTATATTAGGTTCAACTACAAATTCACCAGTTATTCTATATAAAACTCTTTCTATTGTTTTATTATCTTTTGAATACAAAACATTATTTCTTATGGTATATCTTTGGTTTTCTTCGCTCATTGTAACATTTCCTATTTTATATAAGTCGTTATTATCTATTATTTCTCCTGAAATTTGATTTACATTTTTTCCTAATACAATATTAACTCCTGTATTTATTCTAGAAAACGACCTATATTCTAATTCAGTCACTGAATCTGGAAATATTATTTCTTTTGCATTTGTTGCTGCTACTAGCGATTCTCCTTTAACACCAATTATTCCATCTTTTATTTTTATGTTTATATCTTTTGAATAGCATAGCATCAATCTATTATCTCTATTGTATAAAATTTTATTTTCATCATCAGCTACTAGGTATGTGTTCCCTTGGTCTACTTCTACCTCTTCTATACTCGAAGGTAGACAGCTCCATCCCGATATCTCTTTTAGAGAAGATGGTAAAATCAGTTTTTTTATATTGGTATATCCACTTGTAGTATATCCATATGTTATTACTCCTTCTGGAATTGCAAATGTGCTACTTGATTTAATCTTGTTTGGAGAAATATAACATATTGTTGTGTTATCCATTGTTAATAAAAAGCCATTTTCAAATTTGTATTTTTTATTTCCAGTTAAATCTATTTCATTTATATTATTTTTTCCTAAGCAAAAATTCTGGTGAATATATGTTACAGATGCTGGAATTTTTAAATATGTTAAATTACCACAAGCTAGTGCTCCTTGATGTATTGTTTCTAAATTTTCTGGTAATGTTATTTCTTTTAATAGGATACAACCATCAAACACTTGTGAATATAAGGCTTTTACATTATTTGAAATATTAATTTCCTGTAATTTAATACAATAATAAAATGCAGTACTTCCTATTCTTGTTACTGTATCTGGCATATCTACGCTTTTCAAATTGCTACACCATTGAAAAGCACTATTTCCTATTGTTTCGACTCCGTCTTGAATTATTACTTTTTCAAGTGTTTTATTATTTATAAAAGCATTAGTTCCTATTTCTTTTACAGTCCCTGGTATTACTATTGTTCGTAATCCTTCTAAATTTGAAAATGCTCCTTCCCCTATTTTTGTTACATTTTGTGGTATTATTATTGAACCTGTTGCTTCGTCCATTAGGTCTAGATTTTTATCAGCTGACATTAACTCTCCATTTATTATTATATATGGACTTACTTTTATCCCTATCTCTTGTGCCCATTTTTTCTCTTGTTCATTTTGAGCAAAATAAAATAATTCTCCTTTTATTACTTCGAAATTGTCTACATATTTCTTATCTGAATTTTTTAGTACAGTATATATGTTTCCTTCTTCTTGTACTGAGTCATATATTAATGCGTTCTTACCTGCATACAATGCTCCTTCCTCAAAGTTTCTATCTTTTGAAGTTCTTTCTATTACATATAAATCGTATTCTTCTGCTACTGCTGATAACTCTGTTTTAAATTTTGCTTCTCCTGCTTTTCCTATTATTCCATTATCTCCTGATAGTGTTGCTATTGTTATTCCTGCTAGTATTAATAATACAATTATTGTTATTACCAGTGCTATCAACGTAATACCGTTTATTTTAGTAGCTCGCATTTTTTCTTTCTCCTTTGTTTCTCACTATAGTTTTTTCTTAGTGTTATTGTATCGTTTACAAAGGAATTACGTCAACAACTAATACGTTATGCCGTTTTTATTTTTTCTAGTTCATCTTTGTCTATTTTTGCTATCTTCATTATTTGTTCATCAGTTATATTGTTCTTTAACATTTCTTTTACCATTTGCTTTATAGCTTTAGCAAGTCCTATTTTTTCTCCACGCTCTTCACCACGCTTTTCTCCAATCTTTTCGCCTTCTCTTTTCTCATCTTGTAACCACTCTATTAAAAATTTTTCAAACTTCATATCTTCTTTTCCTCCTTTATTTAGTTTTTCTATATATTCTTCTCTTCCTTTTGGCATAAACTTTTTTACTTTGTTAGAAAACATAAATATCATTTGTATATATTGAATTTCTTCTTTCGTTAAGTTTTTCTTTATTACTTTGCTTATTACTCCTTTAAACTCCTCTTTTGTTTTAATTTTCTCGAATAATAATGCTTTTGATAATCCTGTATTTTCTTCCAGTAATGTCTCTTTAGTAAAATTATTTATACTAATTAAATTATATTCTGTATATTGAAATATTTTGTATTCGTACTTTTTGATTATTTTCGTTTTATCTTCCACGTCCCATTTTTGTTCCCCTGTATATAGAACTATTGGTAATATTACAGGATTGATTTTCTTGGGGCTGTCATTGTTTCTTTTTATCTCTCTCATTAATTCCATACAATATTCTGTCATTCTTTCTGGCATATCATAATCTATTTTGCTTTGGTGTTCTACTATAATGTACATATTCTGATTTGCTATTTTATATGTAAGGTCGGATTCTATTTTCCTGAATTTTGATGTAATAAATTCCTTGTTATATTTCTCTATATCATTTTCAGTTAATTTTTCGAACTCTTTGCCTCCTAAATATTTTTGTAAAAATTTTATAAATTCTTTCTTGTTACTTAATATTTCCTTAAATATCTTGTCGATATATTGATGTGTTTTCTCTTCTTGTTTCGTGTCTAAAATATATTTTGCTTTTTCTTCTCTCAAGCAATTTTTTTCTAAATTTAAATAGTCTTTGTACGTAAATAATATCATTATTTTATCTTCTCCTTTATTTTAATATATATTTATCTTGTTGTCAATATTTCTTTATTAGTAAATATGCTGTTCCTTCTATTTCTTTCTTTAATTTTCTTTTTCTATCACCTTTTTTCTTATTTTATTTTTAATTTTGGATATCAATTTTCGATTAAAATTCATTTGAATAAATTCATTCCTCAGGATAAACAAATACATATTTTGCATCAATTTAAATTTGTTTTTATATACTATAAAAAAGTATATATTCTCTGCACATATGTAATATAACAGATTTTATATACTTTTTCAATATTTCTATTCAATTTTATTTAACTTTCCATCGCAATTTCTGACAAATTTCGACATTTACTGTTTCCAAAATACTGCTCTTAATCCATATGGGCATCCCCAAGGTGCTCCTGATATTTCCCCTTCTTTCTTATCTATTATTATTTCTTTCAAACTATTACATCTATTAAATGCTGTTGCGTTAATACTTTCTATATTTGACTGTATTGTCACCTTTTGCAAATTTAGTGCTGCATCAAATGCACTGCCTTCAATATTTTTTATATTTGCAGGTAAAGTTATTTCTTTTAAATTATTTCTATAGTAAAATGCATTTGTCCCTATAATTTCAACTGAACTTGGTATCTCATATGTTGTTAAATTTTTGGATATAGCTACTATCTTTTTTCCATCTTTGCTTA
>CANSPP010000008.1 GCA_947648905.1 uncultured Clostridium sp.
TACCGCTTCGGTTTATTCTCTAAAGGATTTTATTGTTTACTTTTCAATGTACTTTCTGTTCCGTTTTATTGTTGGAACGTTTTGCATTATACTATACCTTTTTTTGTTTGTCAATACTTTTTTCGACATTTTTCAAAAAAATTTTTATTGCCGTTTTTGGGCAAAATAAAAAACTAGTAATCGCTGTTTATATTTTATTCTAGTAGCTTGAAATTTATTACTAATTCTTTCGTTTTTTATTTTTTAATGTCTGTTGCAAGGTACTTCTTTATATTAACATTTTTAAATTCGATTGTCAATACTTTTTTTAAAAATTTTTAATATTTTTTTCACCTTGTTTTCTTGATGTGTTTTTGGTATTTTCAAGTGCATATTTATAATAACATTTTAAACTATTTATGTCAATACTTTTTTGAAATTTTTTTATTTCCTTTTTTTGCCTATTATATATCCGTTTTCATCTATATCAATAACTAATATATTATTAAATTTCAACTAATATTAAATCCTCTCCAATACACTTAACTGCCTTCCAAGGTATAACGATATCATTATTTTGAGAAAAGATATTAAGAAGTTTATTACTGCCAGGAACAATAATATGTGTAATAGTTCCTGTTTCTAAATCCGCGCAAACATCTTGAACATACCCCAGACGTTTTCCATCATTTATATTTACTACTTCTTTATGCTTAAAATCTAATCCTTTATCCCCCATAAATAACTTGTATGATGTATTTAATATTTAAAATAAATCATACATTCCTCCCTTTATAAACTTTATCTATATAAATTATATGTAGTAATTATAAAAATAGTAATAAGAACGAAACATTTTGCTTCGTTCTTAAAAACACTAAATATGATTTTTACAAAAAAGAAACGTCCCCAATTGTCCCATTTTTTCAAATTTGATATTATCTGTAAAATCTTTTTATATGTTCTATTGCGCTTTTTTCTAGTCTGGAAACTTGAGCTTGAGATATTCCAATTTCATTTGCTACTTCCATTTGCGTTCTTCCATCAAAAAACCTTTTTGTTACAATTGTTCTTTCTTTTTCATTTAGCTTTTGAAGCGCACTAGAAATTGTCATGTTTTCTGCCCATTGCTCGTCAGTATTTTTACTGTCTTTTATTTGGTCTATTATATAGATGTTTTCTGCTCCATCATTATATATAGGTTCTTGTAAAGATACTGGGTCTTGTATTGCATCAAAACTAAATACTACATCTTCTCTTTCTACTCCAAGCTCTTTTGCAATTTCGTCTATTGTTGGTTCTTTTCCGTGTTCTTTGTTATATCTTTCTTTAAATTGAATGGCTTTATATGCCAAATCTCTTATTGACCTACTTACTCTTATACTGTTGTTGTCTCTTAAATATCTTTTAACTTCTCCTATTATCATAGGTACTGCATAAGTGCTAAATTGAACATTTTGACTTAAGTCAAAATTGTCTATCGCTTTTATTAGTCCCACACATCCCACTTGAAATAAGTCATCTGCCGCTTCCCCTCTTCCATAGAATCTTTGTATTACACTTAACACTAATCTTAAATTTCCATTTATAAATGTTTTTCTTGCTTCGTTATCTCCTTCTTTTATTTTTATGAATAATTCTTCTTTTTCTTTTTTGCTAAGCAATGGCAATTTTGATGTGTTTACTCCACATATTTCTACTTTGTTGTTTAACAAAAGAAAAACCTCCTTTGAATTTACTTAAATTAAGTATTTCCAAAATAAGGTTTTTTATACTTTTTTAAATCTGCCAACAGGGACGGAGGTTAATGGCAGATTATCCAATTTTGCTTGCTATTTCTTTTTTCATTTTATTGATAATCTTTTTTTCTAAACGTGAAATATAACTTTGAGAGATTCCGAAGTTCATCAGCAACTTCTTTTTGTGTCTTTTCTTTTCCGTTTTTAAATCCAAATCTCATTTCCATTATATCCTTTTCACGTTCCTTTAGTTTAGATATTGAAGATCGTAACAAAGCTTTATCAACTTCATCTTCTAAATTTCTTGAAGTTATATCTGGTTCTGTTCCAAGTATATCTGAAAGCAACAGTTCATTTCCGTCTCTATCTTTGTTTAATGGTTCATCTATCGAAACTTCTCCTTTTATTCTATTGCTTTTTCTTAGGAACATTAGTATTTCGTTTTCTATACACCTTGATGCATATGTTGCTAGTTTGATGTTTTTCCCTGAGTTGAATGTGTTTACTCCTTTCATTAGCCCTATTGTTCCTATTGATATTAGGTCTTCTATTCCTATTCCTGTATTTTCAAATTTTTTGGCTATGTATACAACTAGTCTTAAATTTCTTTCTACTAGCGTTTGCCTTGCTTCTAAATTGTCTTCTTCTGATAGTTTTTCTATCATTTTTTCTTCTTCTTCAGGCGGTAGTGGTGGTGGCAAGGTTTGGCTTCCTGCTATGTAAAAAATAGGCAAGTATTCTATTTCGTTTTCCTCATTTATATATTTGGCACATATTGAGCCTATACTATTTTTCATAAAATCAAATAGTTTCATTTTTTCTCACTCCCTTACAGTAATTCTATTCCAATTAAAGCTTGATACTCTCCCCTTTTGGTTAACGATTTATCATATATTCCTATTATTACATTTGTTTTTTTAGTTTCTTGCTCTTCTGTTTTTATTTTTATATACTCCGCTTTTATTCCTAATAACATTCCATTTTGTTTTCCTAATGATGAAAATGGTATTAACTTTAATCTGGAAATATATTGTTCTTTTATATCATCTGGAACTTTTCCAAAATCACCTCCTATTATATCTTCTAAACTATATAAAATTTCTTTTGGTATGCATTCATATAAAAGTGCACTTTCAACTACCACAACAGGTGTGTTGGTAATTGGTTCTTTTAGCATATTTCCTGTATCAATCATTGCTTTTGTTTTTACTATTCTTTCGTTTATTTTTATTTCTATTTCACAAAATAGTGCTTTTTTTGAAATCTTGTTTTTGACGACCGAGAATGCTGTAATTATTACGATAAATGCTATTATTGCTCCTAGCATAACTGTTTTTAGTGGATATGTTCCCAAAAATAGTCCGTTTTTCATTATGATATTTTGTGGCTTTACAATATATATTAGTGCAAATGCTGCTCCTCCAAAAACAAACGAAGTTAAATAAAATAACAGCAATGTTTTACACAGTTTTTTCACATTTTGTGGATTATATGCTATAAATACTATTATTATTGATAATATAAATTTTAATATTATACTTGAATATGCTTTTAGTATTCCTGCATAGGCAACTACTGAATATATCGCTCCTAACAAACTTGCCAAAATTAGTCTTATATGTTTTGTTTTTATTTTCATTACTAATCCTGTTGTAAATAGTATGATGTAGTTCATTATTAAGTTTTCTATTAACACTACGTCTATGTATATGGTCATATTATCACCTGCAAAGCTATTGTACTACTTATCTTTTAAAAAAGTTGTCTTTTCTTATGAGCGAAAAAAAGAAATAATCGAGTTTTTTCGATTATTTCTTTCATATTGTTTTACTACATATTTTTATTTTTGTTTTTTCTTAAAAATGATGGTATATCTAAGTCATTTTGTGATGAATTTGATTCTGTGTTTGATGGTATTGAGTTTATTTTCTTTTCCCAAGTTTTTGATACGATGTTGTCTACACCAATGCTTGATATTGGTTCATTTTTTTCAAATCCTGTTGCTATTACTGTTATTTTAATTTCTTCTTTCATATCTGGGTCTGTAACTGTACCAAAGATGATGTTAGCTTCTGGGTCAACGCTTCTTTGTACTAGTTCTGCTGCTGTGTTTACTTCGTGTAATCCTAAGTCTTCTCCACCTGTAATGTTGATTATTACTCCTTTTGCTCCTTCTATTGATGTTTCTAATAATGGACTTTGAATTGCTTCTTTTGCTGCATCTTCTGCTCTGTTTTCTCCTGTTGCACTACCAACTCCCATATGTGCCATTCCTTGATTTAGCATTATTGTTTTAACATCTGCAAAGTCTAAGTTTACAAGTCCTGGAATTGCAATTAAGTCTGATATACCTTGTACACCTTGTCTTAATATATCATCAGCTTGTTTGAAGGCTTCAATTATTGATGTTTTTCTATCTATTATTTGTAGTAATTTGTCGTTTGGTATTACTACTAATGTATCTACTTTTCCTTTTAAGCTTTCAATTCCACGTTCTGCTTGTGATAATCTTTTCTTTCCTTCAAATGTAAACGGTTTTGTAACAACACCTATTGTTAATATTCCCATTTCTTTTGCAGCTGCTGCAACTATTGGAGCTGCACCTGTACCTGTTCCTCCACCCATTCCGGCTGTAACAAATACCATATCTGCTCCTCTTAGTACTTCTGCTACTTCTGCTTTATTTTCTTCTGCAGATTGTGCTCCGATGTCAGGATTTGCTCCTGCTCCTAATCCTCTTGTTATTTTTTCTCCTATTTGGATTTTTGTTTTTGCTTTTGATGTTTGTAATGCTTGTCTATCTGTGTTTACTGCTATAAAATCTACTCCTTTTATGCCAGCATCAATCATTCTGTTTACTGCGTTATTTCCTGCTCCCCCTACTCCTATAACTTTTATAGTAGCTGTTCCGTCTAGCATACTAAGGTTATTGTCTTCATTATTATTGTAATTATTGTAGTCCATCATTTAGTTATTCCTCCCTCAAATTTTTATATTTATATTTAAAATTAATAACTTCTTATGAATAGAAAAATTCTTTTATTCTTTCTATTATTGTTTTTATAAAACTTTCATTGTTTTGTGTATCTATACTGCTTGATACTGTTTTTGCAAATGGTCTTGCTGCTATGTATCTAACCAATGCGTAACTTGTTCTATATGCTGGTTTTACTGTGCTTATTGCTCTTCCAGTTGAAATTTTTACTGGTATATTTAGGTTTATTTTTCCAGCCACATCACTCTTATTTATATTTACTATTCCCTGTCCTGTTAATACTACATTATTGATTTTTGGTTTTAAGCCTTGGTTTGTTATTTCTTTGTTTACTATTGAAAATATTTCTTCTATTCTTGCTTCTATTATTTCTATTAGCTCTGAACTTTTTATTATTTTACTTTTATTTGTATCTCTACAAGTATTTAAAATTATATCATTATCATTGTCAATAAATGATTTTAATGCTAGCCCATATTGTCTTTTTAACTTGTCCGCTTCTTCTTCAGCTATATTTAATACTAATGCTATGTCATTTGTTATATTGTCTCCACCTACTGGAATTGAGCTTGTATATATAAAGCTTGAGCCCTCAAATACTCCTATATCTGTGTTTCCTGCTCCTATGTCTAGTATCATTATGTTGTCGTGTAGTTCATTATTATCTAATATTAGATTTCTTTCTGCTAGTGTTGTTGGGACTATTCCATCAATTTCTAGCCCTGCTTTTTTGAATATGCCATGTAATTGTCTTACATATTCTTTTTGTGCTAATATTACTTGTGCACTTATTGTAAAGCTTGAACTTAGATTTCCTACGGGGTCTGTTACTACTGTTCCATTATCTAGTGTTATTTTATCTGGCACTATGTCGATTAGTGTTTGTGTATCCGGAATTTCTATGTCTTTTACTTGCATTATTGCATTTTGTACGTCTCTTACTGATATTCCTGAGTATTTGTCTTTTGCTTCTTTTGTTATACTATTTTGTACTATTGTTACATATTTACCTGGTATTGTTACATATGCTGAATTTATTTTTAGGTTTGTTTCGTCTTCGGCATCTTTTATTGTCTTTGCTAGGCTTAGTATAACTTCTTCTTCGTTTATTATTTTCCCTTTCTTTAGTCCCGTACATTTATATGAGGTGTTGGATATTGTTTCTATTTGTCCAAAATTGTTGACTTCTCCTACTACTGTGCAAACTTTACTTGTACCTATATCAACCCCCACTATGATATCTCCTATTGCCAAGTTAATTCCTCCATCTTTTTTAGTATTAATTTCTTATTTGTATATATATTACATTTTAAAAAAAATGTCAATAGATTTGTTATATTTTTGTAATATTTTTGTAATATAGTTGTAATAAAGAACTATTTTGTTTCTTTTTCTTCCTCTTTTTTACTATCCTTTTTCTTATTTATAGCTTCTGACCATTTATCTACATAGTGTCTTCTTATTATTGCTAAATTTACAAACATTCTTCCAACAAATACAACAATTGCTGCTAGGTAAATGTCTACATTTAGCTTTTGTCCCAATATTGTTAAAAGTATTGCAAGTATAGCATTTCCGAAAAATCCTGTTACAAATATTTTTAAATCAAAGTTTTTGTTTATAACTGATGTTATTCCTCCAAACACAGAATCTAATGCTGCAATTACTGCAATTGCTAAATAACTAGAATATGTATACGAAATCATAGGTGCATTCATTCCTATTAACGCCCCTAAAATACACCCTATTAATATTGCTATAAAAATCATTTTTCTTCCTCCTTATCTTCCTGCCACTGGAGACGGTCCTCTTTGGCAGATTTCTGCCATTAAGGTCCGACCCTGTTGGCAGCTATTGTATATATTTTGTTTTTATTTCATTATTATATTTTGGTATTTTTAATTTATTAGATTGGTTGATTGTAACGTCTTGCCCAATTTTTCTCATTGTGTCAACATATCCACCATTTCCTATTAATCCACTTTCTAAGTATGATGGATCTCCTATTGCTTTTATAAAGTATGGTGCTAATATTCTTTCTCCATTTACTTTTATAAATTCATTTCCTATATCTACTATATCACTTGTGTTGATAATTCTGTTATCATTTATAGCTATTGCTTCTGCTCCTGATAATTTTAATGAGTTTACTATTAGAAGTAAATCTGATGCTTCAATTTTTTCTACATCTTCACTTTCTCTTAGTGTTATTTCTATCCCTTGTCCTTCTACGTCTGTTGTTCCTAGTGATAGGTTGATTTGCTCTAATTCAGAGTCTACTATTTTTTCTGTTTCTTCGTTTGATTGTTTTGTTTGTTTATATTCTTGTATCTTTGTTTGTGTTTCTTGATAGGCTTGGTCCGCTTCTTCGTATTTTGATTTCCAATTGGCTAGTTCTGTTCTTAGTTCTGCTTCTTTCATATTTTCAATTGATGTTATATCTGTTTCATTTACTATTTTAAATTGCATAAACATAACTAATACTAAGCAAAAACAAGCAATTCCAATTGTAATTGTCATTGTTATTTTACCTTTTTTTATGTTCTTTTTCATTTAAGCCTCCTCCTTTATTTAATCGTACTTGCATAATTATATGTAAGTGTTCCTGAGTATTTTGGTATTGTAATATCATTTGACCTTTCTACTTTAACTTCTATTCCATATCCTTTTAATATGTCTAAATATCCGTATGGTCTTTCTAATGCTGCTAGTTGTTCTGGTAATCCTATTGCTTCTATTACAAATGGTACTCCTACTTTTTCTCTATTTATTTCTATAATGTTACCTCCACATATTATTCCAGTTGTTGGCACTATTCTTTGTCCATTTATAGATATTGCTTCTGCTCCTGCATTTTTTAATTCATTTATTACACTTAAAACATCTTGGTCATGTACTACTAAATCACTTGGATTTAGTGCATTTTTTATGTCTTTTTTGTTGTCTTTTAAAGTGATTTTTATTCCTGGTCCTTTTACTTCTGTTAATCCTATAATTTTATTTCCATTTTGAATTTGCTCTTCTTTTTCTTGTAATTCACTATTGTTTTGTATTGAATTCTGTCTTTCTTTCTCTAAATCTGCTTCTGCCCTTTCTACATCTTTTGTTCTGTTCTCATATCTTTCCTTATATCTTAGCACTTCTGCTCTTAAATTGTTTTCTTCATAATTGTTGCTTACTGTTTGATTAGTCTCTTTTACTGTTCTTACTTGTATACATATTCCTAGTGTTAGCGCAAAGCACATAACTCCTAGAACACAGCTAACCATTTTTTTATTGTACATATCTTCACCTCTTTATTAAACTTGTTCTCTAAAATATGGTTGGAACTTATTATTTAAGTCTCCATTTACAAAAATTTCTCCTGACTTGTCTTTTTCTTTCTCCATTATTGTTACTGCATTTAACATTTTGTCACTTAGGTTTGTATTATTTCCCAAATGAATTTTTTTGTTTTCTTCTGCCACGTATATAATATAGTCATTTTTGTTGCTAATGTCAATAGTTGTGACCTTTTCGTCTATTTCTTGTTTTTGTGCTGAATTCATTATTTTTATTACATCTTCCAATTTATTTAAATCATTACTATTTAGTCTATTGCCTGGTGTAATTTCTTCTTCTGGTGTTTCTATTCCTTCTATAATTGGCATTCCCTTTCCGTCTTGTGATATTTCTAATATATATCCTTGTGTACTTATATAAGCATAACTTTCAAGTATTTGTATATTGTATTTTGGGTCTCTTTCTTCTACTTCTATCTCTATTGTATTTGGCAATTTTCTATGTATTCTTGCGTTTTGTATATATGGGTTTTCCTTAATTTTGTTTATTGCTTTTACACTTAAAAACTTAAAAATGTTTTCTTCTGTTGTTAACTCTGATAAGCTTATTATTGTATCACTTGACACATTTTGATTGTTTGTTACCTTTATTTCTTGTATATTAAAAATTGGCGAAACTAGCGCAAATATTATTCCACCTGATATTAAACCAACAAACAAAATTAATTTCACAAAGAATTTTATCTTTTTATTTCTTTTCTTCTTTTTTATTGCTTTTTTATTTTGAATTTTTCTTTGTTCTTCTTCTTTTTTTATTTTGTTTCTGTTAGTCATTTGAATTACTGTTTCTGTATCTAAATCAAAGTCATCCTTTTGTTCTCTCTTTTTATTTCCTTTTATTCTTTTCTCTCTCTCTTTTTTCTTCACTTCTTCATCTTCAAAACTGTAATTAGCTTGTCCATTACTATTTAAATAGTACATATTCATATTTGCTTCTTCCATTTTTTTCACTTTCTTATCTCTCTTTTGTTTTCGTTTCAAGGCTTTTCCCCCTTTTTATTAATTTTCACCATCATGCCATTGGGACGGACCTTTTTGGCAGATTCCTGCCATTTACCTCCGTCCCTATTGGCAGATTTTTATTAATCATTTACTACTATGTCCACTCCTATATTTTCTAACTTTTTATTGAACTTTTCGTATCCTCTTTGTATATATTCTATGTTTTCTATTTTTGTTGTGCCTTTTGCAACTGTTGCTGCTAGTACTAATGCTGCTCCGCCTCTTAGGTCTGTTGCTTTTACATTTGCGCCATATAGTCTTTTTACTCCTTTTATTACTGCTGTTTTTCCTTCTATTGATATTTTTGCTCCCATTCTGACTAGTTCTTGTGTATATTTATATCTGTTTTCAAATATATTTTCTACTATTATTGATGTTCCTTTTACTGTTGTTAGCATACTTGCAAATACTGATTGCATATCTGTTGGAAATCCTGGATATGGCATTGTTTTTATATCTACTGCTTTTAGTTTTTTTGGTGCTTTTATTTCTATTGTGTTTTTTTGCGTTTTTAGAATGCATCCTGTTTCTTCTAGTTTGTCTATTATTGGTGTTATTTGTGTAGTGTCTAAATTTTTTATTATCATATTACTTCTGTTTATTGCTGCCATACATAGGAATGTTCCAGCTTCTATTCTGTCTGGCATTATGTTATAACTTACGTCTTTTAGTTGTTTTACTCCTTGTATTTCTATCTTGCTTGTTCCTGCTCCTTTTATTTTTGCTCCCATTTTGTTTAGGAAGTTTTGCAGGTCTACTATTTCAGGCTCTCTTGCGGCGTTTGTAATTGTTGTTATTCCGTTCTCCTAATGTTGATGCTAGTATGATGTTTTCGGTTGCTCCTACACTTGGAAATTCTAAATCTATTTTTGCATTTTCTATTTTATCACAAATGCATTCTATATTTCCATAGTTTTTGCTAATATTTATTCCTAATTTTTCAAAAGATTTTAAATGTAGCTCTATTGGCCTTGTTCCGATGTCACATCCTCCTGGGTATGAAAATGTTGCTTTTTTGTGTCTTCCGTATTAGTCCGCCTGCTAGTATTACTGATGAACGCATTTGTCTCATTAGGTCTTCTGGTATTTCGTATGTGTGTATTTTGCTTGTGTCTATTATTATTTTGTTATTTTTTTTGGTTACTGTTCCACCTAATTTTTTTAGGATTTCGAACATCATTTTTGTATCGTGTATGTCTGGTACGTTGTATAGTGTTGTTTTTCCTGCGTTTAGTACTGTTGCTGCTATTATTGGTAGTGATGCATTTTTTGAGCCTGATATTTCTACTTCTCCTTCTAGCTTTTGCCCGCCTTTTATTATGTATTCTGCCATTTTTTTGTCTCCTTTCACGTTTATTTGCTATATTTTATGTGTATTTTACGTAAAAGGTTCTTTATGTTTTTTGCAACTTTTTTATTGTTTCTCTTGTCTTTTACCAAATTTTAGCATATAATAACTCCATAATTAACAAAATGGGGGGATTTTATGAAAGATATAACAGTAAGAAGTTTATACAAAGAAACTGAAAAATACATAGACAAGCAAATAACAATCGAAGGTTGGATAAAAACAGTAAGAGATTCAAAAACATTTGGATTTATAGAATTAAATGACGGGACATTTTTCAAAAACGTTCAAATTGTTTTTACAGATAAATTAGAAAATTTTGACGAAGTAAAAAAGCTAACACTTAGTTCATCAATAAAAGTAACAGGAACATTTGTCTTAACACAAAATGCTAAACAACCTTTTGAAATTCAAGCAGATGAAATTGAAGTTGAAAGTTTATCAGATAACAGCTATCCACTTCAAAAGAAAAAACACTCTTTTGAATATTTAAGAACAATATCACATCTACGTCCAAGAACAAACACATTCAACGCAGTATTTAGAGTTAGAAGTGTTTTAGCATATGCAATACATAAATTCTTCCAAGAAAGAAACTTTGTATATGTAAATACTCCATTAATTACTGGAAGTGACGCAGAAGGTGCTGGAGAAATGTTCAATGTAAACTCTTTTGATTTAAACAATGTACCAAAAACAGAAGATGGACAAGTTGATTTTTCAAAAGACTTTTTTGGGAAATCTGCTCACCTAACTGTTAGTGGTCAATTAAATGGCGAAACTTTTGCACAAAGTTTTTGCAATATTTATACATTTGGCCCAACATTCAGAGCTGAAAACTCTAACACTGTAAAGCACGCAGCAGAATTTTGGATGATAGAACCTGAAATCTGTTTTGCTGATTTAAAAGATGACATGGATTTAGCTGAAGATATGGTTAAATATATTTTCAAATATGTTTTAGATAACTGCCCAGAAGAAATGGAATTTTTCAACAAATTTATAGATACTGGATTATTAGAAAGATTAGACAATGTAATTAACTCTGATTTTGCTAGAGTTAGCTATACAGACGCTGTAAAAGAATTAGAAAAACATAATGATGAATTTGAAGTTAAAGTTTCATGGGGTATTGATTTACAAACAGAACACGAAAGATATATCTGTGAAAAGATTTATAAAAAACCTGTATTCTTAACAGATTATCCAAAAGACATCAAAGCCTTTTATATGAAATTAAATCCAGATGGAAAAACAGTTGCAGCAACTGACCTTCTAGTTCCAGGAATTGGAGAAATTATTGGTGCTAGCCAAAGAGAAGATAATTACGAAACATTAGTAAATAGAATGAAAGAACTAGATATGCCATTAGAAAACTATGAATGGTATTTAGATTTAAGAAAATATGGAAGTTGTGTTCATTCTGGATTCGGTCTTGGTTTTGAAAGAGCTATTATGTATTTAACAGGAATGCAAAATATACGTGACGTAATACCTTTCCCAAGAACACCAAAAAATTGTGAATTTTAA
Source organism: uncultured Clostridium sp. (assembly GCA_947648905.1). Lineage (GTDB taxonomy): Bacteria > Bacillota > Clostridia > TANB77 > CAG-508 > CAG-269. The sequence goes on from CANSPP010000008.1 coordinate 11,935, forward strand.
AATAAATAAAAAAATCAATTATATATTCGAACAAATATATAATTGATTTTTTAATTTTTAATATAAATAATTTTGTGGATTTACCACATTTCCATTAATTCTTATTTCAAAATGCAAGTGTGGACCAGTTGAATTTCCAGTTGAACCAACCGCTGCAATTACATCTTCTGCTTTTACTTGTTGCCCTTGTTTCACATAAATTTTACTTGCATGTGCATACCAAGTTTCTACACCATTTCCGTGACTAATTTTTACTAGATTTCCATAAGAGCCTCCATTACCTGCAAATGTTACTGTTCCGTCTGATACAACTTGTATTGGTGTTCCTGTTTTTGCAGCTATATCTAACCCTGTATGTGCTGATTTTCTTATTCTAGTATTATTTTCTCCATATCTTGATGTTATTGTTCCTGTCACTGGCTTTGTTGCTAGTTTTATTCCATTTACATCTGGCATTGCATCTATTCTTGCTTGTTCTTCAATTTCTGCTTTTTTTGTTTCTACTTTTTGTTGTATTTCAGATTTTGCTACTTCTATTTCTGTTGTAGCCACTTCTTCTTCATTTTGTGTGTATTTTTCTACTATACTTAAGCTTAATTCTTCTTCATTATTTTCTTTTATTTGATTGATTATTTCTTCTGCTTCTTCTATAGTGTTTACTGATTGAATTGTCTCATTGCTTAAAGCTATGTCATAATATTTGTATGTTACTTTTATATTTTCTCCTACTTTTTCTATTATTGGTTCTTCGTTTGTTTTAGTTGTTCTGTCAACTAATTTTAGTTCATATGTTGGTGTTTCTTTTATATCTATTACATCTATGTTTTTTGAAGTGTTTTGTAAAATATTTTCTTTTATAGCTTCTTCTATATTTTTGCTTTTTGCATATCCTATTTCTTGTCCTGATATGCTTACTTTATAGACTGGTTTATATTTTATTAATATTATCGCGATTATAAACCCTAGTGCTATTACAATAATGTTAAAATATTTTAAAATCTCTTTTGTACAATATTTTAATTTCTTGTTTAAAATATATATTCACTCTCCTTTTATTTGTGGCTTTTTTAAACGCGACCATTCCTTATTATACTATATATTCTCTCCAAAATCAAATTATGTATACATATTTTAGGGTAATTTGTCAATTTTAATCAAAATTATTAGCTTGTTTTTTCTAGTTTTTCCACCTTTTTCTTTATTTTCCTTGTTTTTTGTCTCTTTTTCTTCGTTTTTCTTTCTTCATTATTTTATTATTCTTGTTTTTTTTAATATAATACATAGAGAAATGGTTTTATTAACCTATACGTTTTATGCGTACATTTTAGTTTCTGTAAATTTAAACTATAAAATGCTATTATTGGCATTGATATTAAATAGGAGAGTGATAAAAATGGCTATAGATTATAACGTAATAGGTCAAAGAATTAAAAGAGCAAGACTTTCTAAAAATTTAACTCAAGAGGATTTAGCAGAAAAACTTGATATTTCTGTTGCTTTTTTAAGTAGAGTTGAGAGAGGTAATTCTCATGTTAATCTTAAGAGATTAAATCAATTATGTGGATTATTAGATGTTTCTGAAGGTTATATTTTAAATGGTGCTTCTAGCACTTCTGATAATTATTTAACAGAAGAGTTCTATGAATTACTTCATAGATGTTCACCAGAAAAACAAAAACTTATTTATAACATTGCTTTAGTAATCGCTGATGAAGATAATAATAAATAATTAATAAAAGTCAATATTTTTAATATTGGCTTTTTTGTTGTGAATATTTTATAGGTATGATATTATAATATATGTAAAAACTGTAAATAATAATTTTATAGGAGGAATGTAAAATGAAATTTGAACAATGGAAAGATTTTAACGAAGGCGAATGGAAATATGAAATAAATGTAAGAGACTTCATTCAAAAAAACTACACCCCATACGAAGGAGACGATTCCTTTCTAAAAGGTCCAACTGAAAAAACACAAAAACTTTGGAACGAAGTTCTAGAATTATACAAAAAAGAGCACGATTCTGTTGGTTCTGTATTAGATATAGACACAAAAACAATTTCAACAATATCAGGATACAAAGCAGGATACATCGATAAAGATTTAGAAGATATTGTAGGATTACAAACAGACAGTCCTTTAAAAAGAGCAATTATGCCATTTGGTGGTATTAGAATTGTAGAAAAGTCTTGTGAAGCTTATGGAAGGGAAGTTGACCCAGAAGTAAGCGAAATATTTCATAAATACAGAAAAACTCATAATGACGGTGTATTTAGCGTTTACACACCTGATGTAAGACTTGCTAGAAGTTCTCACTTAATTACTGGTCTTCCAGATGGATATGGTCGTGGACGTATAATTGGAGATTATAGACGTGTTGCACTTTATGGTGTAGATGTTTTAATTGAAGAAAAGAAAAAGGATTTAGAGGTTCTAGATGTTGATGAATTAACAGAAGAATTTATTCGTGACCGTGAGGAGATTAGTGAACAAATAAATGCTTTAAATGAGTTAAAAGTTATGGCATCAGAATATGGTTTTGATATTTCTAAGCCAGCAAAAGATAGTAAAGAAGCTGTTCAATGGTTATATTTTGGATATTTAGCAGCTATAAAAGAACAAAATGGTGCTGCAATGAGCATTGGTAGAACTTCAACTTTCTTAGATATATATTTTGAAAGAGATTTAAAAAATGGAACTATAACAGAAGAAGAAGCACAAGAAATTATGGACCATTTTGTTATGAAATTAAGAATGGTACGTTTCTTAAGAACTCCTGAATATAATGAATTATTTAGTGGAGACCCTGTATGGGTAACTGAAAGTATTGGTGGTATGGGAATTGACGGAAGAACATTAATAACAAAAAACTCATTTAGAGTTTTACACACACTTCAAAACTTAGGTCCTGCACCAGAACCAAACTTAACAGTTCTTTGGTCTACTAGATTACCAGAAGGATTTAAGAAATTTACAGCTGACTTATCAATAAAAACATCATCAATTCAATATGAAAATGATGACTTAATGAGAATTACTTTAGGAGATGACTATGGTATAGCTTGTTGTGTTTCTCCAATGAAAATTGGTAAACAAATGCAATTTTTTGGAGCAAGAGCAAACTTAGCAAAAACTTTACTATATGCAATCAATGGTGGTAGAGATGAAATATCTGGTAAACAAATAACACCTAAATTTTCACCAATCACATCAGAATATCTAAATTATGATGAAGTTATGGATAGATTTAATCAAATGATGGATTATGTTGCATCAACATATATAAAAGCTTTAAATGCTATTCATTATATGCACGATAAATACTCATATGAAGCAATAGAAATGGCTCTACACGATAAAGACGTTTACCGTACAATGGCTTGTGGAATTGCTGGATTATCAGTAGTTGCGGACTCGCTTTCTGCAATAAAATATGCAAAAGTAAAAGTAATTAGAGACGAAACTGGATTAGCAGTTGATTATGAAGTTGAAGGTGACTTCCCTAAATTCGGAAATGATGATGAGCAAGTTGACCAAATAGCAATAGATGTTGTAAAAACATTTATAACAAAGCTAAAAAGACAACAAACATATAGACACTCTACAGCAACATTATCAATACTAACAATAACATCAAACGTAGTATATGGAAAAGCCACAGGAAACACACCAGATGGAAGAAAAGCAGGAACACCATTTGGTCCTGGAGCAAACCCATTACACGGAAGAGACACAAATGGTGCTATAGCAGTAATGAACTCAGTTGCAAAATTACCATTTGACTCTGCAGAAGACGGTATATCTTATACCTTCTCAATCACACCTAAAACACTTGGTAAAACTGAAGAAGATAGAATACAAAACCTAGTAAGTATGCTAGATGGCTATTTCTCACAAACAGGTCACCACATAAATGTTAATGTATTTGACAGAAGTCTATTAGAAGACGCAATGGAACACCCTGAAAAATATCCACAATTAACAATTAGAGTTTCTGGTTATGCAGTTAACTTTACAAAATTAACACGTGAACAACAGTTAGATGTAATCAACAGAACAATTCACGAAAGGATTTAATGTCCAATTAGGGACGTTTCTTTCCTGGACATTTATTCAAAAAGGAGTATTAGAACGTGGAAGATAAAGATTTAAAATATTATGCAAAGGTTCATTCTGTTGAATCTTTTGGCACTGTAGATGGCCCTGGTATCAGATTTGTACTTTTTTTACAGGGATGTCATTTACAATGTAAATATTGCCATAATCGTGATACCTGGGATATCAATTCTGGTAATTATATGTCTTTGGATAATATCTTTGATAAAATTATTCGTTGCAAAAATTATATTACTCCACGTGGTGGTGTGACAATTACTGGTGGAGAGCCTTTATTGCAAGCTAAATTTATAGCTGAGCTTTTTGAAAAGTTAAAGAAAGAAGGTATTCATACTTGTATTGATACTTCTGGGATGGTTGCTTTAACTGAAGATGTAAAAAGGGCTCTTAACTTAACTGATTTAGTTTTATTAGATGTTAAACACATTGATGATAAAAAGTGCAAAGATTTGGTTGGATTATCTAATAAATTGGAATTAAATTTTGCACGTTATTTAAGTGATAATAATATTCCTATATGGATTAGACAGGTTATTGTTCCTGGTATTACTGATAATGAAGATGATTTATTGAAATTGAAAGATTTTGTAAATAGTTTGAAAACTGTTCAAAAAGTTGAATTTCTTCCATATCACAATTTGGGAGAATTCAAATGGAAAAAACTTGGCTTAGAGTATCCTCTTGCACGGTTACAGACCTGCAACTGATGAAGATATTAATAGAGCAATTGAAATTTTAGGAATGTAAAAAAAAGGGTTATAACCCTTTTTTTTACATTCCTAATAATTTTAATTCTACATTTTCCATTTTGTATTTTCCATCAACTAGTTTAAATTCAACTAAAGTATTAGCTAATGTTTCTTCATTTTGTCTTAAATCTGTTGTGAAATATAGTTTTATTTGTGGTATTTCTACTTGTTTTGTAATTATTTCTCTAAATGTTTCTTTCATATGTTTTTCATCTTCACATATCAATATCAATTGTGGCATTGATGAAAATCCTGAGTCTCCTTGTACGAAGTTTTCGTAGAAGTCTTTATATAATCTCATTTTGTCAACAAGTTTCTTTTCCCATTCTGATTCTCTTCTTACTACTTCAAATACAAATTGAATTGCTTTTCCGTTTTTTGTAAGTTTAACTTCTCCACCTGTTGCTTTAAATATTTTTCCTGCTACTTTTGCTGTAAGTGCTGGTTTTACTACATAGCTATCAAATGCTTTTACCTTTCTTAGGTATGCTATTAATGTTTGATTTCCTGCAAGTCTTTTCTTTATCATTGCTACCGGTTTTGTGTTGTCAGATGGTTGCCATTTACATTCTACTTCTTTTGAGTTTAATAGGTATTTACCCATTTTTTCCATACAGTAGATTCTGTAAATTCCTTTTCCTTCCTCTGATGTAAAGTAGTATCTTGTTAGTATTTTTGATTTTACTAATTGTTCTAATTTATTGTTTAGTTTGTCTTGTGATTTTGGGTCTATTCCTTTTATTTCAAGCATTTGGAATAGTTGTCTTGATGTTATAAATTCAAATTCGTTTACTAGGTCTAATATTGCGAAGTGAATTTCGTTTATATGACCTATGTTTATCTTATGTACAATTTGGTTCATTGATACATATCCATCTTTTCCATCAAATGTTTTAATTTCTCCTTCTCTTATTGCAAAAGGTGATACTTGTGCTTTTATATTGTTATCTTCAACCATCTTTGTTCTCCTTTCCAGAACTTTATATTATTAATAATTTAACCTTTTTCTTTTCTTTATCTATTTTTTTAATATATACATCTACATCTTGACCATATTGATATCCGTCTTGGTATTCTGCCATTCCTACTAGGTTTGGTGTTAGTTCTATAAATATTCCATTTTTGTTTTTTTCTGTTTCTCTTATTTTTCCTTTTACTTTAACACCTTGTGTGAATTTTTCGGCGTTTTCTTCCCAAGTTCCTAATGTTTCTTTATATGATAGTACTATTTTTCCGTGCTCTTTGTCTATATATTTTACCATAACATCTACTTTTTGTCCAATTTTTAGTCTTTCATATGGTGTTTTTATTCTTGCCACTGATAAATCTTTTATATGAACTAGTCCTACTTTTCCATTTCCAATGTCTATAAATGCTCCATATGGCTTTATATTTTTTACTGTTCCTGCTACTTTTTGTCCAACCTCTAATTCTTCTATTGTATTTCTATTGTTCAACTCTTTATGTTCGAACTTCTTTGTAATCATTTGTTTTTTCTCCTTTTATCTTGTGTTTGTTTTATTATATATTTTATGGAGTTATTTTTCAATATTTTCTTTTAATATTTTCTTTACTTCTTCATTTTTTAAATATCTCCATTTTCCAAGTGGGATGTCTTTTACACCTATTCCAGCTATTTTGCTTCTATGAAGTGCTAAAACTTTGTGTCCAATTGCTTCACACATTTTTCTAACTTGTCTGTTTTTTCCTTCATGTATCGTAATTTCTAATCTTGATTGGTCTTTTTCTTCGTCAGTTTTTAGTATCTTCACTTTTGCTGGCTTAGTAATATAATCTTCTATTTCTACTCCTTGTCTTAATTTATCTACTTCCTCGTTTTTTACTATCCCTTTAATTGTAACTGTATAAGTTTTGTCAATTTCGTGCTTTGGATGAGTTACTTTATACACAAAATCTCCATCATTTGTTAAAATCAAAGCTCCTGATGTATACATATCAAGTCTCCCAACAGGCACAAGTCTTTTATTTGTTTTTACCAAATCTAAAACTGAATCCCTATTAAATTGGTCTTTGGCTGTTGTTACATATCCAATTGGCTTGTTTAGCAAGATGTATATATATTCGTTATTTTTTCTTACCTGTTGTCCTTGATATGTTACTATATCTTTATTTGGATTTATTTTAGTTCCTAGCTCTGTTACTGTTTGTCCATTTACAGCAACTTTTCCTTGAAGTATTAACTCTTCTGCTTTTCTTCTTGATGCTATTCCACACTCTGCTAGGTATTTTTGTAATCTTACTTCTTCCATTTACTTATCTAATTCCTTTATTATTTTTTGTAGATATTCTGGCAATTCCGCTTCTAAAAACATCTCTTTTCCAGTTATAGGATGCTTAAATTCTAAGCTTTTTGCGTGTAAACATTGTCCTTGTACTTCCCATTTGTTTTTTCCTGATGAATATGTTGTGTCGCCAATTACTGGATATCCAATTTGAGATAAATGCACCCTAATTTGATGAGTTCTTCCTGTTTCTATCCTTACTTCTAGCAAAGTACAGTTTTCGCTTGGATATCTTTTTAATACTTTAAAATGAGTAATTGCTTCTTTTCCGTTTTTTGTTACTGCCATTTTCTTTCTGTCTTTTGTACTTCTGCCTATTGGCATATTTATTGTTGCTTCGTTTTCTTTAACTATTCCTCTAACAAGTGCAATATATGTCTTTTTTACTTGATGTTCTTTTATTTGCTCACTCATATTTATATGTGCTTTATCATTTTTAGCAACAACCAAAATTCCTGATGTATCTTTATCTAATCTATGCACTATTCCTGGTCTTATTTCTCCACCAATTCCTGATAGCGAATCTTTGCAAATTGCCATTATTGCATTTACAAGTGTTCCATCTGGATTTCCATTTGCGGGATGAACTACAAGCCCCTTTGGTTTGTTTACAACTATTATGTCTTTGTCTTCATATATTATTTCTACTGGTATGTCTTGTGCTTTTAAATTAATTTCTTGTGGCTTTTCCTCTTCTTGAGTTATTTCGTCATTTTCCTGAACTTTATATGATGGTTTTGTCTTTTTTCCATTTACCAGCACTTTTTCTTCATCTATTAATCTTTGTATTGTTACTCTTGATGTATCTTCATTTTTATTACTTAAGTATGCATCAATTCTTTTCCCTGCTTCTGCTTTTTCTACTATAAATTTTTGCATTTTTAATATTCTTCCCTTCTCGCTATGCTTGATTATTCGCCTTTCACTCTTTCATATATTACAAAATGGTCGTCTCTATATAATTCTTTATATCTTGGGTCTTTTGTTTTTTCTATAATCATATTCATTTTTGAATTTTTATAGTTTATAACATGAGTTATTCCATACTTTTCCATTGTATCTTCATAAAATGTTCCAATATTTGATGTATCTATAAAATCGCTAAATATATCTTCTTTCTTTCCGCTAAATTCTGGTGCATATAAATCTGCTCTTGAGTCTATAAATACTGGTATTCCTCTATATAGCATATAGCTTCCATAATTATATTCATTATAGAATTTTGCTTGGCTTAAATCAATATTTTCTATTATATAGTTACAAGCTTGTACTGGATAATCTGCTTCATTTATATATTGGTCTTTTACTTTGTCTTTTGCCATATAATAGCTAAATATTAACATTATTATTGTTATGGAAAGCATTCCTATTATAGTTGTACATCTTTTTACTATATTATTAATTTCTATTTTTGTATATGTTTTAACTAATTCTACAATCATTTTATTTAAGATAACAGAACATATTAATGCAAACATTGTAAATTGTCTCTTTGTCATTAACATTAAATAGCAAAGTCCGCCTAGCATAAATAAATCACTTAATCTTATTTTTACTTTTGTAAATATTAGTATTGCTAAAAATAATACTAATGTGCACATTGTTGGGATATCTTTTGCTAATGTCATTGGAAGATGTTCATTTATGTTTTGTGTTGTATTCCCTTGCATTGTTTTTACTAAATATGTGTATGGTGTATCTCCTAATGGTGTTAATAAACCTGTAAATATGCAGATTATCATAACTAGAATTAGCCATTTTACATTATTGTTTTTATTTAATTTTATTTTGTATGGATTTTGTAATTCTTTTGTTCTTTTGACTTTTACTTTATCTACTCTTTCTTCTAGTACCTTTAATTGTTTTTGTAATTTCTCTATTTTTTCTTTATTTTTATCGTTTTTAGATAACATTTTTATTCTTAATTTTATTATTGCAATTTTAATCTTTTTATATATTAGCATTTCTGCAAGTAATGCAAGTATATATTCACCTATATATGGTAAATATAGAACAAAATAGAACGGAAATACTGCTAAATGTAAATTTGCAATTAAAATTGGTATTATAACTAATCCTACTGCATATCTCTTTTTCTTTGTCTCTAAAAATTTTTCAATTAAGAGAATTGTCAATACAAATAATATAAATGTTACTAATTGCGCTCTTGCTGCTATATAATCTCTTATTAGATACATAACTCCTATTGTTATTAAAAATGAAAATGGTTTGTTTTTTGCCAGCTTTGTATTAGTAAAATAAATTGTAATACCTAAAATTGCTGATAATATGCAAGTTACAATATATATTCCTTGCAATCCAAACGCATCATATATGAAATATGTGAGTAAATCATACAACCAATGTGGATATGTGTATGCTAAATCTTCGTGCCATGAAAATGGGTCTTGCATATCAATTCCATTTTGAGTTATATGCTCTCCTATTCTTATTGTATAAAATGTATCGTTTTGTAAGCTTACTGGTGTTATTGCTATACAAAATATTGCAATTAATACTACTGCTAGTATTGTAAACTTAACATTTGAGCTGATTTTTGTTTTCTTTTCGTTCATTGTCTATCTCCTTTGTATCTTATTTTTACTTTTCTGATTATATCAAAAAAAGTTTCAAAAGACTATACTTTTGAAACTTTTTTATTATATTATACAGCTTCTTGATTTTCTGTTTCTATTTCGTTTTCATCGTTTTTTTCTTCTATTACTTCTAAACTTCCTACTGATACTTCGTATGCGATTCTTGTTTCTACACTTCCGTCTTCGTGTTTCTTCTCGTATGTTCTTGATTGTACTCTTCCTACTACTTTTACTTGTGAACCTACTTCTAAGTTTTGGCAAAATCTTGCTGTTCTTCCCCAAGCAATACATGGAATGTAGTCTGATTTGTTATATGCTCTATTTACTGCTAGTAATAAGTCTGATATTTCTCTACCAAATGGTGTTTGTCTGTATATTGGTTTTTTACAGATATATCCTACTAGTACTACTTCGTTTGTTATTGTTTCTTTTTTTACTATTTCGTTTTCTTCTTCTTCTTCAACTTCATTTTCTTCTAATTCAACTATGTCTTTTGCAAATACTGTTAGTATTAGTCTATTTTTTTCGTTTTCATAGCTGTTGTATGATCTGAATTGACCTTTTATTAATAATTTTTTTCCTTCTTGTAGTGTTTCTTCTTGTAATAGTCTTTCTGAGACTGTTATTGGTATTATGTCGCTGTTTCCACTTAATCTTGGTATTTCCAAGTTAAATACGTAAAAACTTTCTCCATAAATTTCGTGACTGAATTTTTTTTCTCCTGTTACTTTACCTACTAATGTTAAGTAGTTGTTTTCTAAATAATTTGTATCCAATTTCTTTTCCTCCCTATTTTTTATTTATCGGATGTTTCTTTATGTGTTTATTTTTTGTATTTTTTTCTTTACGCACGTTTACCTACGTTTTCTATTATACAACATTTTTTTGGTTTTGTCTACATAAAAAGTTAATTTTATTTAAAAAAGTTAGATTTTTCCTATATTTCCTCCATTATGGGGTAATTATATATTAAAAAAATAATGTACAAAATTAGTATTTCGTAATTTTTTAACTTAGTTTGTTCCTTTATTTTTACTAACTTTTCTCCTACTTCTATTATATTTTCTTTAATATTTTTTATGTTTCTTTGTAAGTATATTAATATGCCTCCATCTTTTATGCTTGATACTGTTACTGTTGCTTTTTGATTTAGTCCATATGTTATGATATTTACCTTTGGGCTTAATTCTAATTCATTTTTTAAGTTCAAATCTGTATTTATTAGTAGATATTTTGCATTATTACATATTTGTTTGATTATTGATTTTTCTTGATTGAAATCTTGTAAGTTAGTATCTATTATTATTGTTTCAAATTTTATGTTCTTAATATTTTCTATGCTTTTTTTATTTATATGAATCAAATTAATATCTTCATTTTTCAGTTTTTCTTTTATGTTTTCATAACTTTTACAATCTGACATTATTCCAACAAAAATCATTTACTATCCCCTTAAATGTTTTTATATTTCTATTATTTCCTTGTTTACCATTTTTATACATCTAATTTTTTATCTGTGTACCATTAGCATTTATTGTATAATTCTCTTTATATATTAAATCCGAAATTGTTACCACTTCTAATCCCTTTGCTTTTATGTTTTTTATTAACATATCTAAACTCTCTGCTGTGTGTTTTGTTCCGTTGTGACTAAGGATGATATCTCCCTCTTTTATTTTATTTTTTAGTCTATTCCACATTTCATCCCCTTTTAGCCCTGTGTAATCTAATGTGTCTAAGTTCCATTGTATACAGTAGTTTCCTTCATCTTGCACAGCTTTTACAACTGTATTATTGTATTCTCCATATGGTGCACGATATATTTTATTTTCGCTCCCTGTTATATTTTTGATTTTTTCATTTGCCTCTCTTATTTCTTTCACATTTTCTTCATAACTTAAATTATTTACGTGTGGATGAGTGTTACTGTGGCTTGCTATTTCGTGCCCTGCTTCATATATCTTTTTAACCGCTTCTGGAAATTTGTCTATCCAGTCTCCTACCATAAAAAATGTTATCTTTGTATTGTTGTTTTTTAATACTTCTAGTATCTGGTCTATGTCGTCTGCGTTCCACGCACAGTTCATTGTGAATGCTACCTTTTTTTCTTCTGTTTGTACATTGTAGATTGGTAGTAGTTTTTGATTGTTTGTTGATGCTGTTTCTACTGTATTATTTTCATTTAGTTTTATTGTGCTTGCTACTCCAAATAGAGTTACTACTGTTAGTACTGATACTATGTATGTGTATATTTTTTGTTTATTGAATATTATGAACATAAAAATACCTCCAAGTTCAAGCTAGTTTAATTTTATGCTTGCGATTGGAGATATATTCTTGAACTTTTTGGAACAGACCAAAAAAGTTTATTTTGAAACTATTCAACTTTTTATTCTACTCTTCATATTATATATAAACAACATTTAAATGTTGTAAAAAAGAAAGGAATGAAAAAATTATGGAAATGGATAATAAAAAAGGTTATTGCCCAATTCTTGATATAGACGGAGTAATATCAGGAGGAAAACAATTTGACTTAGACATCACTTTACCAGAAGATAACCGTGATGTAATTTATGGAGTTGTAAAAAACTGCTTTAAAGAGCCAGTTGACAATGCTGTTGTTAAATTAATAGAAGTCGTTTGTGAACATGGAAAAGAAGAAAGAAGACCAATCGGTCATACTTTCACAGATAAAGAAGGGGAATTTGTATTTGGACCATTATGCCCAGGTAAAGAATATGCTCTTCAAATTTGGGTAAATGACACTAAAAAAATCAAAATATGTGCAAAATGTCATCATGAAGGTAAATGCTTAAAAGGTGACAAACATGACAAATGTGATTGTTTCTTAGATTGTAACGATAACTGCCATGATAAAGACCATGACAAATGTCACGATAAATGCCATGACAAATGCGACAAATGTGACAAAGATATGAGACCTTTATCAGAAGAAGATTTTGTAGAAGCTGAAGTTTAATAACTTCATCCTCCCTTAAGATTTTAATTTGAATATATTAGTTTTATAACTAAAAAAGTAGGTAATGAAACTTAACCTTTTAAGCTCATTACCTGCTTTTTTATCTATACTTATATAATTCCCATTTTTCTTGCCATTTGTCTTCCTTTTTTAGTTAAGGCTCTTTTATTAACCATACCACTCTCTGCGCATAGCATAACAACACCTGTTGTTATTAAACCACCAATTACAACACCTTTAACAAATTTCATAACAATCACCTCTCTTTTTATTTATTATTTATAATTTTTACTATTTTTATACTCTTTTGTAATGGAATATATTTCATTCAAACCAACCAATGCTAAAAAAACACCAAAGCATTTTCTTAAGATACTAACATCAATATGAACAGAAATTTCTGCTCCAATAATCGCTCCCAATATCCCAAAAATTGATATAATAATAGCCAATTTTAAATTAATATTCTTATTTTTTATATTAACAAGAATTGCTACAATCGAAGTTGGAATAAAAAAAATCAAATTTGTTGCCTGTGCCATATGTTGCTCAATCCCCATAAAAAAAGTAAGAAAAAATATAAGTATAGTTCCGCCACCCATACCCGTTCCACTTACAATTCCTGATATAACTCCAATTAAAACTTCCATGCTTTCCTCCTTGTGTCCAATTGGGGACGTTTCTTTCTTGGACATTTTGTCCAATTGGGGACGTTTCCTTTTTGGACATTTGAGAACACATCTATGTTCTTTATCTTGTTATCATTTTAAATGATACATAAAATAGAAAAACTGTGAATGCAATTTTTAATACCTTTTTTGGTAATTTCTTTAATAATTTTGCTCCTATATATCCACCAATTGCACCTCCTATGGCGCATAAAATTGACACTTTCCAGTCTATGTAATTTCCTTTATAGTAAAAAAAACTACTAGTAATTACCATCGGTAATATGCAAAATACTGATGTTCCCCTTGCTTTGCTTTCATCTTCTTTTAATAAATATACCATAGCAGGAACTAGTATCATTCCACCACCTGTTGAAAATAGCCCACATATAATTCCAGCTAAAACTCCTATTGTTGCTTTTTTTATCATTAAAAAAACCTACTTTCTATTAGTAGGTTTTCCATTTTTTTATTTTTTATCCAATTTTAATTTTAATTAATGTTTTTTAATGTTAGGACAAAAAGGAAACGTCCCCAAATGCCCCTAATCAAAGTTATAGTATTTTGTTCCCAGCATTTTATCTGGTAAGTATTGTTGTTCTACATAGTGACCTGGGAAGTTGTGTGGATATAGGTAGCCCTCGTTGTAGCCTAATTCTCTCATTTTTTCTACTGGTGCGTTTCTTATGTGCATTGGTATTTCTCCAGTGTCCTTATTTTTTACGTCTTCTAATGCTGCATCTATTGCTAAATATGCTGCATTTGATTTTTTTGATGTTGCTACATATAGTGCTGCTTCTGACAATATTATTCTAGCTTCTGGCATTCCTATCATGTGTATTGCTTGCATTGCGCTATTGGCTACTACTAATGCATTTGGATTTGCCATTCCTACATCTTCTGCTGCACATATTGCTATTCTTCTTGCTAAGAACATTGGGTCTTCTCCTCCATTTAATGCTCTTGCTAAGTAAAATACCGTTGCGTCTGGATCTGAACCACGCATCGATTTTATAAATGCACTTATGTTGTCATAGTGTACTTCTCCGTTTTTATCAAATATTGCTTTTCTTGTTTGTATACTATTTTTTATTACTTCGTCTGTTATATGTATATAACCGTCTTCACTCATTGCTGTTGTTAGTGTTGCAACTTCTAATCCGTTTAATGCAGTTCTTACGTCTCCATTTGATATTCCAGCTAACTTTCTTAATGTGCTTTCTTCTATTTTTATGTTGTATTCTCCGTAGTCCGTCTTTTCTTTCTAGTGCATTTTTTAGTATTTGATAAATGTTTTCGTCTGTTAGTGGTTCTAGTTTTATTACCATTGACCTAGATATTAAAGCTTTATTTACTTCAAAATATGGATTTTCAGTTGTTGCTCCTATTAGTATTACTGTTCCATTTTCTACAAATGGAAGTAATGCGTCTTGTTGTAATTTGTTAAATCTATGAATTTCGTCTATAAATAATATGCTTTTTCCTGCTGGATTTAGCATAAAGTTTTTTGTTTCTTCTACTACTTTTTTTATGTCCGCAACTCCTGATGTTACTGCATTTATTTTGTAAAATTTGTATTTTGTTGCTTCACTTATTACTCTTGCTAATGATGTTTTTCCACACCCTGGTGGTCCAAATAGTATTATGCTAGATAGTCTATCTGCTTTTATGGTTCTATATAATATTTTGTCTTTTCCTAATACGTGTTCTTGTCCAACATATTCTTCTAATGTTTTTGGTCGTACACGAAAGGCTAATGGTTCATTTGAGTTCATATCTATCCCTCTTTTTTATCTTCCTAATAATTTTAATGCTAATTTAATTAATTCTTCTGTTGTCTTTTCTTGTGTTTCTATTTTTTCAAATGCCTTTTCTATTTCCTTTTTATTATATCCTAATACTTGTAACGCTGCTGTTGCCTCTTCTATTTTGTCGTTATTTTCTATTGCCTTTTGTAATTTTGTAGGCTCTTTATTTTCTATCTGATTTTTTATTGCCTCTACTTGTTGTTCTTTTTTCATTTTGTCTTTCAATTCTAAAATTATTCTTTTAGCTGATTTTGGTCCTATTCCTGGTATTCCAGTTAGTGTTTTTACATCTTCTGATATTACTGCTAGTGCAAATTCAGATGGCTCACATACTGCAAGCATTGCTAGTGCTGTTTTTGCTCCAACTCCGCTTACTCCAAGTAATAATTCAAACATTTTTAGTTCTTCTAATGTGTTAAATCCATATATGCTAATGTCGTCTTCTCTTACCCTGTAATATGTATGTACTTTTACGTTTTCACCTATGTTGCCTAATCTTTCTATTCCCACTTCTGACATAAATACTTTGTAACCTAAACCTCCTACGTCTATTACTACATATTCTGTCATTTTCATTTCTAGTGTTCCTTTTATATATGCTAACATTTTATTCTCTCCTTTTTATACTTTTTCCTTTTTTGACCTGTCCTAAAATGTCCAAAAAGGAAACGTCCCCAATTGGACATTATGTGTTATAGAAGTATGTTGCTTCTAAGTCTGCTTCGTGTGTAAGTAAGGCTATTGGGTATTTTGTATAACTTGCTCCTATTGCGTTGTAGTTTTCTTTTGGTTCTGTATATCCCATATGCCAACGGATTGAGTATTTTTCTTCTGGCGTTAGTTTCATATATTCTGTTATCATCATTACTGATTTTTCTCCATGTCCATATGGTATTGTGTCATCTACTGTGTAATATGGTACTTTTTCCCATACTCCTAGTGCGTTTTTGGCGTTTCTGTAGTCTACTTTGTAGAAGTTTGTTTTGCATATATCGTGTAGTAGTCCTATTAGTATTATTGATTCTTCTGGTATGTCTATGTCCATTATGGAGTTTTCTACTTTGTGTTTTAGTATTTCGTATACTTTTATGCTGTGTGCTACTAGCCCACCTTCTACGTTTCCGTGGAATCTTGTGCTGGCTGGCGCTATGAAAAAGTCTGATTTTTCTAAGAATTGTATTAAATCTTCTATTCCTTCTCTTTTTACTTTTCTTAATATTTCTAAAAATTGTTCTTTCATTTATATCACCTATTCTATTTTTATTTTTACTTGCTCATTATATCTAGTTCTTTTTAAAAAGTCAAGGGTTTTATAAAACAAACATTTGCTTTTGTTTTAACATTTGCAAATTTGAAATTTTAGTATATAATATATAAAAAAGCAGGAGATATTTATGAAGATAATAAAAAAATTATTACTTATAATATTAATATTATTGCTACTCGCTGGAACATTTACATTTCTAATTGGTTTTGGCTATTATTCTAGTGTGTTAAAAGAAAAACCTTTAACAGAAAGAGTAGAAAGTGTAACAAGCAAAGAACACTTCACACCTTATGATGAACTACCAAAAGATTACATCAATGCAGTAGTTGCAGTTGAAGACCATAGATATTATAGCCATGGACCTATTGACTTAATAGGAATTGGAAGAGCTATGTATACAAATCTTCGTGATGGTGAATTTGACGAAGGTGGAAGTACAATTACCCAACAAGTTGCTAAAAATGTTATTTTTAATCAAGATAAAACTTTAATAAGAAAAGTTGGAGAAGTCTTTGGTGCTTTTGATTTAGAAAAAAATTATTCTAAACAAGAAATTCTTGCATTATATGTAAATTCTTCTTATTTTGGAGATGGATATTACTGCATTTACGATGCAAGTATGGGCTATTACAACAAAGAGCCAAAAGATTTAACTTTAGCCGAAGCTTCAATGCTTGCAGGTGTTCCTAATGCTCCTTCTGTTTATGCACCAACTGTTAATATGAAGTTAGCTAAAAAAAGACAATCTCACGTTTTAAATAAAATGGTTGAATATGGATACATTACTGAAAAAGAAGCAAATTCTGCAAAATATGATGAATAGAAAATCTGCCAAAGAGGTCCGACCCCTTTGGCAGATTTTTTTACATTACAACTTTTATATTATAAACATTTCTACCGCCATCAAGCTTAATACAATTTTCGACTTCAACTCCATCAATCATAACACTTCTTACACCAGTATTTTTACCTTCTGGATTTTCTACTCTAATATTGTAAATGCTATCTTGCCATTTGTATTGAATTTGATATTCTTTCCATTCTTTTGGAATACAAGGTTCTATTTTCATATATCCTTTTTCAATTTTTAGTCCCAATATATTTTCTATACCGGTTTTGTAATACCAGCTACTAGAACCTGTGTACCATGTCCAACCGCCTCGTCCGCCTAGGTTGCTTGCTCCATAGATGTCTGCTGCAATTGAGTATGGCTCTACTTTGTATTTTTTGCTTGCTTCTTTGGTTCTGCTGTGTTCTATTGGGCTTATCATTCTGTATAGTTCTAGTGCTTTGTCTCCAAAGCCAAGCATACTCATTGCCATAATTGCCCAGACTGCTGCGTGTGTGTATTGTCCTCCATTTTCTCTAACTCCTGGCAAATATGCTTTGATATATCCTGGTTCTAGTTTTCCTTTTTCAAATGGTGGGTCTAGTAGTTTGATTATTCCATTTTCTTTGTCGACTAAGTGATTTTCTAAGCTTTCCATTGAAATGTATTTTTTGTCATTATCTCCTGCACCTGAAATTATGCTCCAACTTTGGGCAATGCTGTCTATTCTACATTCATCATTTTCCATACTTCCTAAGATGTTGCCGTCATCCATAAATGCTCTTTTATACCATCTACCATCCCAAGCTTTTGTATTTAATGCTTTTTTTAGTCCTATTTTAATTTCTTCATATCGTTTAGCCCTTTCTGTATCTTGCTTTTCTTCACAAATTGGTATGAATTTTTCTAAAATAATATATAGGAAAAATCCTAGCCATACACTTTCGCCTTTTCCTTTATTTCCAACTGTACTAAATCCGTCATTCCAGTCTCCTGAACCTATTTTTGGTAAGCCATTTTCTCCAAAGTTTAAGCTTCTATCTATTGCTTTTATGCAATGATTGTAAATGCTTTCTGTATAAGTTGTTTGCTCATATTTGTCATATCTTTCATCTTGATTTTCTTGTAGTTCTGCTCCTTGCAAGTATGGTCTTTCTATTTCTAAAATGCTTTTATCTCCAGTAAATTCAATATATTCTAGTGTTACATATGCAAGCCATAGCAAGTCATCTGAAAATCTAGTTCTAATTCCCCTTCCATTTTCATCGTGCCACCAATGCTCTACGTCTCCTTCTTTAAATTGATGCTCGCTGTGTTTTATTATTTGATTTTTCATAAAATTACTGTCCAAATATTTTAGTCCTAAAGTGTCTTGTAATTGGTCTCTAAATCCATATGCTCCACCAGATTGATAATATCCGCTTCTTCCATATAATCTACTTGCCAATGTTTGATAGCTTACCCATCCGTTTAAAAGTATATTTGTAGATTCTAGTGGAGTATAAACTTGTAATTTTCCGCAAAATGTCTTTCCACCAATTTTTACATTTTGTTAATTCTTGTTTACAATTTGTAATTTTACTAAATTTATATGCTGTGTTTTTGCAATCCATTAAACTTTCTTCTGCTCCTAGAACAAGTGAAATTTCTTGAGTTGCAAAGCTTTCTAGTTCAACTTCCACTTCATATGCAATACAAGTTTTTTTACCTAATCCATTATCATTATTTAGTCTTACCTTTCTTACTCCTTGTGGGTTAGAAATACCCCCATTTCCTAAAAAGAAGTTTTTGTCTCCTGTATATGAATTAATTTTTTCGCTACAAGATATATAAACCATATTTCCTAAGCTTTCTCCATTATACAGGCATTTTGCATAAGTGATATTATTGTTTGCATCCAAATTTACTGCTATATATTGATTTGTTTTTATTTCGTCTTCACCTAAAACCGGTTTTATATAATAATATAGCTTCAATTTTTTTCTATTAGGAGTTGTATTTTTCAAAGTTAAAATATTTATTTTACAGCTATCTTCTTTTGGTACAAATACTTCCAGCTCCTGTTCAATTCCATCACTTTTATGAATATATTTGCAATATCCAAAACCATAAACAACATTATAATTTTGATTATCAGGCATTGGGTTTAAACCTAGTGACCACGCCTTTTTATTTTCAGTATCTTTCAAGTAAATTATTTCACTTGGTATGTCATAACTTGGATTGTTTTCCCAACTTGATACCCTATTTAATCTACTATTTTTATACCAAGTATATCCACCCATATTTTCTGTAACTACACTACCAAACTTTTCATTTGCCAAAATATGGCTCCATACGGTTGGTAAACGCTCTTGCTTGTTTATTTTTATTAGATATTCTTTACCATCTTCGGAGAATCCACCATATTCATTATAATATTTTAAGTTTTCTTTATTTTCTAAAATATTTATATCTTCGTCTTCTTCTACTAAAGTAACTCTATTTTCATCTTCTCCAATATCTTTGTATTTTTCTAAATATCCTTCTTCTAAATCGCAAATTGCGTTTTTAAGACCGCCTTTGCTTCCTTCTATAACAATTGCTGATACAAATTCAAGTAATTCAATATCTTTTTTTGCTATTTCTCCTTTTGATAAACTAAATATTCCACCTTTTGCATTTTTTAAATATGCTAAATGATTGTTTAAAATTGAACTTTCAATTTCCTCTTTTACATAGTTCTCGTAGCTGTGTTTTTCTTCGTCTAAAATTACCAATTCTGTTTCTATATTTTTAGTTCTAAAATATTCATAAGCTTTCAAAACTTCTTTTACTACATAGCTCTCATTTACATCTTTTATCTTAACTAAAATGATTGGTACATCACCTGATATTCCATATTTCCAAAGTTCATTTTGATGATATTCTTGCTTGGCATTTTTCTTCATATATGCACTTTTTACTGGGTTATCAAAAAGCATATATGATAGCATTTTTTGATATATCTCTATTTCTCTACCTTTTACTCTCAAATATCTACTTTCTGCTTCAACTCTAGCTTTTGAAAGTTCAAACTCTGTTTTTACATTTTCAGAAGATTGATATTTTTTGCTATTTTCTTTTACTTTATCTAATTCTTCTCCAACACTTAAAACTAAATCAACTACAATTTCTTCTTTCGGCTTTATTTTTATTGTTCTTTTTAGTGCTACAATTGGCTCTGTAACAAGTCCAATTTTTCTAGATAGCGGAATTGAATTCTTTACCATTATAGGTATTCCTAAGTTTCCTCTTCCTATAAACTTATCTTCATTAATTTCGTACTCTAAATCCCCAATTGTCTCACTATTTGTGGATAAACTTGCTGATAAATAGACTTCTTGACAGTTTGCTTCTCTTTGTTTTCTTTTTACTATTAAACTTCCTGTTTCCTCATCAAAATTTGTTATTAAAAATAAATTATTAAAAACTGGATGTGCATAATCTTGTTCTTTTTTAGACAATACTGGCTCAAAATATGATGTTATTTCTAGTATTTCTTCTTCATTTCCGTGGTTTTCTAAAATCACTCTTCTTAGCTCTACTGGCTCATTTGAACTTACTGTTGTTTTTATTTTTGTTTTGATATTTCCTTCTACTATTTCTTGTTCAATTTTATCTGGCATAAAACTTATTTGATAATTATTTTCTTTTTTCTCATTTAAAGAATAATTTGAACTCCAAATTTGTTTAGTTTTTATATTTTTAATTGCAAAGAAAATACCTTGTGAGTAATCATCTGTTGGCTTAAATCTATTTATATAAATATCTTTATATTTACTAAATCCTCTTCCTTTTTGGTCTTGTGCAACTATATAATTTTCGTTTGAAATTACATTTCCTGTAACTAACCTTTCATCAATATTTGTATAGGTTGTTTGTATATAATTTTCATAATCTGTATATTTTAGTTTTTCTACTTTCTCCTTATTTTCCTTTGTTATAATAGAAGACTCTGGCATTGTTTCTTGTAATAAAATGCTTACTGCTTCCATTTCTGGATTTTGGACAAATCTTTTTTGCAAAATTTGATTGTTAAATAAATTGTTTATTGATAACAATATAAGCCCTTGATGGTGTGCCATATAAGTTTTTACTACACTTGATGTTTTCCCTTTTTCTACTCTTTCAGGCGTATAGTCAATTGATTCGTAAAATCCAAATTTATCATACATTCCTTCTTTTTCTAATATTTTCAAGTTTTCTATTTCATCTTCTGGGAAATCAGAAATTGCTAAAATCCCTCCATAACTTGATACTACAAGTTCATCTGCTAAACCTCTTTTTAAGCCTAGCCAAGGTATTCCGAATGCTTTATATTGATAATTTGATTTTAAGTCTTTTACATTAAATGCCGCTTCTGATATTCCCCAAGGGATATTTAACTTTTTGGCATATTCTTTTTGGCTCATTATCATAAATTTACAAGACTCGTCTAATAAGCTTCCTTCATATTTTGGAATATTGATATTTGGCATTAAATATTCGAAAGCTGTACCTGACCACGAAATTAGTCCTTTGTATTTTCCAAGTGTAGTTAATGTTCTACTTAAATGATTCCAATGTTTTACTGGCACATCCTTTTTTGCTATTGCAACTAAACTTGCTTGTCTTGCTTCAGATGCCAATAAATCATAATATGAGTCTGTTAATTTATTTTCTTCTATATTAAATCCAATTGAAAATATTTGTTGTTCATAACTATATAACACAGAAAAATCTGTATTTTTGATTAATCTCTCAACTATTTCTACTAATTCATTTTCTCCTGCTTCTTCTAAAAAGGTTTTTACAACATATAAATATCCCACAAAATTTCCACTATCAACTGTTGAAATATATCTAGGTATTAATGGCTCTTTTGTTCTAATTTCATACCAATTATATAAATGGCCATTCCACTTTGGCAGACTATCTACTGAATAGATTATCTCTTTTAGTAGTTCTATTGCCTTTTCTTTTTTAATATATTGCAAGTCATATGCTGATATTACAGCAAGCATTGATAAACCAATATTTGTAGAAGATGTTCTTGGAACTACTTTTTCTTTTCTGTCTTCTTGATAGTTGTCTGGTATTAAAAAATTATTTTCTTTTGTTAAATAAGTTTCAAAAAAGTCCCAAGTTTTTTTACCTATTTCTCTTACATATTTTTTATCTTCATCACTTAATTTATCTATTGCTAAATTTTTATTTTTCTCTTTACTAATATACCACATTGTAAATGGCACAAAAGCCCACCAAAATCCTATAATCACAGCTAATATGCTGTGTTTTGCTATTCCTAATCCAATTGAAATTAACCCTACTAAAACATTTACTGCCATTTGGTTATAATATGATGCTATATTTGATTTTGCTTGTTTTTCTGCCTCTTCTGATGTCAGCCATTCTAGTAAATGTTTTTTTGATATATACTTTCTATATAAAGTTTTTGCAATTGCTTTAGCTGAAATATATGCCTTATATGGTAAACATCCTAATGTTATAACTGCTCTTAGAAAAACTCCCTTTACTCCCGAAATTTTAGGTGTAAAGTTTTTCTGTTTTTGCTCTCCTTCTTTTTTGAAAATTAGTATATTCAAAAATTCTAGTATAAATGGCAGAACGCTAATTAATAAAAAATATATAACTATTCCACTTATTTTTTTTGCGTTTAAAAATCCTACACATATTGCAAAAATACTTGCTATAATTATACTAATTTCTAATAAACTTCTTCTCAAATTGTCAAAAATCTTGTATTTAGAAAGTAAATTTAATGGGCTACTTCTTTTTAGCCAAGAAGTTATTTGCCAGTCTCCTCTTATCCATCTAGCAAGTCTTGTTATGAAGCTGTTGTATTTAGTTGGATATCCATCCATAAGCAAAATATCAGAAACTAATCCACAACGAAGGTAGCTCCCTTCTAGTAAGTCGTGACTTAATACTGTATTTTCTGGAATTCTATTTTTTAATACTTTTGAAAATACTTTTAAATTGTAAATTCCTTTACCTGTAAAAATCCCCTCTTTGAAATTATCTTGATAAATATCTGATATCGCATTTGTGTATGAATCAATTCCACCAGCTCCTGCAAATATTTTAGTAAATACGGTTTTGTAGCTAATATCTAAATTAATTCCCACTCTTGGCTGCATTATTCCATATCCATCAACTACAATATTTTTTGCTTGGTCAATTTCTGGCTTATTCAAAATGTGTTCCATTGCTCCAATTAGCTCAAATGCTGAGTTTAATATTAAATCTGTGTCTGCATCTAACGTAATTATATACTTTATATTTTTTATTAATTGCGGATTTTGCTCTATTGTATTTTCTCTAAATGGATTTCTTATATTTCCTAAAAGGTATTCATCAAGCTGATTTAGCATTCCCCTTTTTCTTTCCCAGCCTAAGTAAGTACCTTCACTTTTGTTTAATACTCTTTTTCTATAAATAAAATTAAAAATGTTTCCATACTTTTTATTTAGTTGTTCTATTTGCTTTTTTCCTTCTTCTATTACTTCTTTATCATATTCCTCTTCTCTATTTAAGCTTTCTGCACAATCTCCAAGTAAAGTAAAATATAGATTTTCTGACTTATTTGCCAAATAAAAAACCTCTAATTTTCTAGTTAGTTCTTGTACTTTTTCTCTTGTCTTTACGATTGTTGGTATTACTACCATTGTGCTACTTTCTTTGGGAATTCCATTTTGTAAATCTAGTTTTGGTATTAATTTTGGTTTTACTGTTTTGTTTAAAATATATTGTATAATTTGAATTACAATTTCAGATGACGGAATTAATAATAGAATTGTTGAAACAAGCCAAATCCAAATATTTTCGCTTGGCTTGATTATTGCTAAACTTGCTACTGCTGAAATAATTATGCTAAATATGCCAACTGCAAAAATGTATAATTTTGTTTTTTCTTTTGATGTCATCTGATTTGCGTTTTTGAAGTTTAGGCTTTTATATAGCTCATTTTCCCCTTTATCAATTAAATAATATCCAATATGTGCTTCTTTACTTGCTTCAGGCTTTGTTCGTGCTATCTCCAAGACTTTTTTAGTTATATAAATTTCTGATATTTTTGTCTTTTTTGATATTTCTTTTATTTTATTTCTGTAGAATTCTTTTGTCTTGTTATCCATCTTCTCGTAAGTATTGCTAGGGTCTTGCTTTAATAATTCTTCTACTCCATTTATTTTTTCAAATATCTCTAAAAAGTTTATTCTTTGTATTTTTTTGATACTTATTATGCTATTTCCAATTGATACTTTTCGTACAGCTATATCAAAATGCTCTTTTTTGATTGCTTCAGATACAGTTGTTCCTGTTAATTCAACTGTTTCTTCTAATGCCGTTAAATAGCTATAGCCTTTTTTGCCATATCTTTTTAAAATGTAAGACATATATTCAACAAAAGAATATTGCATATCTTCTAAAATATCTTTTTCAAATGTTTTTTTGCTGCTATTTTTAAATGTTAGCTCTGCTTTTGGTTTATTTTCTACTAGTCTTTCTACTATGTTCTCTGCCCTATACTTTTGCATTTGAGATGTATATATCTTTTCGCAAATTTCTCTTATATTTTCAATTATTGCTATTTGCAAAAATGTGCCTATATTCCATATCTCTTCCATACTTAGATTTTTCTTTGTTTGGTAACTTGCTAGGTAATCTTCTAAGTCTTTTCTTTCTATTTTGTTATCTGTGTATGCAACTATTTCTGATGCTAACACATATATCCTTGCAAATCCTTTGTATGGTCCATTTGCTATTCCTAAAAAGTTTTTATATTTTTTTAATGGCAATTCTTTTTGAATTTGTTTTACTGTTTCTTCTATTATATAAAAATTGTCTAATAACCATTCTCCTGCTGGGTGAATACTTATTCCTAGTTTTAAGTGTTCATTTAATAAATCATATACTTCTCCGAATTACTTTGTAGTTTTCTACCATTTGTGGCACTGGGTATGTTTCTTTGCTTGATTTGTTTACTAGGTTATGTCCTGATGCTATTTTTTGTAAGTGTTGTTCTAGTTGATTTTTGTCTAGTGTTGTTCCACTTATTTTTAATATTTTGTTTGTGTTCAAAAAAATTCACTCCTTGCTAAATATGTTTTACACATATTGTTTGCAAAGAGTGGTAATTTTATACATTTATATTTTTTTATCTTTCAAAGTCTTCTTCTTGTTGTTTAACTTCTTTTTGTGCTTGTTTTACTTCTTTTACTGTTGTTGGTTTTAATTCAATTTTTCCATTATTATATTCTACTTCTGATGCAGCCATTTTACTTGTTTTATCTAAATATTTTTTTCCGTATTTTACTACTTCATTTCTGACTACCATTTTTTTGCTTATTTGGTCATTATACATCATTAGTCCTGCTAAATCTTTTATTGAGTTAGCCATTTCATTTGACATAGCATCATTTCTATATTCTACTTCATCTACTGTAATAATTTCCTCTGTTTTCCCTTTTTCTGTTGTACTTACTCCTGTAAATAATGTAATGTTTTCCTTACTTGTATTCATAGAATTTGCAATTTTTGTTTTTTGCATATCCATATTAAGTTGCTCCAAATTTTCCAAACTTGCTAGTAATTCATAATCTGTTGCACTTTCGTTATCTAATATTTGCTTTATTTCTTCATATTGATTTTCTTGTTCTGGTGTTATTTTTAATTGCTCTACTGTTTTTCCTATTTCTTTTGCCTCTTCTAATGTTACTTGCTTGCTATTCTGCCAATGGCTAATTCCACCAAATGCAGCTCCTGTTGCAAGTAATGTTCCTAACCCTAGTGTTGCTAGTCGTTTATGATTTACTTTCCTTTTACTTTTTTGAATTTTATGTACTTCCTTTTTTGGTTGATTTCTTAATTGCATTACGTCTAATGTTCTTTGTTCTTTTCTTGTATAGTTCCTTGTTGGGCAGTCTAGTTCTACTTTATATTTTTCTTTAAAACTATTACTCATTTTTATTCCCCCTATCTCTTTTGTTTTTCCTTATACATTTATATTATACCATTTTTTGTAATAAAATGCAAAAAAAGAAAGTAGGTTTCAAATATAGAAACCTACTTTTGACACTTTTATGTCTTTCTGATGTTAGTGGCTTGCTTTTCTACGTTCGCCTTCTGAGTCAATGGTGAAACGTTCACCATCTTTAGTTGCGGTTGCGTATCCAGCTACAAATGTACCAATACTATCAAAGATAGCAGGAACTACTTTTCCGTTCTGGTTTGTGAAGCCGTATTTCTTTTTGCCATTTTCATCAGTTTCGCAGAATACTTTAGGTTCTTTCCAAATATAAGACATATTAGTCTCCTTCTTCCCATTCTTGGGGTATGGTTTTATTATAACACATTATGTAGATAATTGCAAGTTTTTCCAAAATAATCTTTTTATTTTTCATAAAAATATGAAGTAATTCCATTGTAAATTCCCCAGGCCAGTTTATTTTGATAATTGTCATCTAACAATTGTTGTTCTTCTTCTGGATTAGATAAAAATCCACATTCAACAATTGATATTGGAATTTCTACGTGTTTCATAATATATACAGTATCTAATTTCATTGCCACTCTAGTGTTTTCTTTTTGAATTGATTTATTCAAGTTTTCTTGTATCTTTTTCGCTAACTTTGTACTTTCTTCATTCCCAGATTTAAAAAAGCATTGCCAACCATAATATTGTGGTTGTGGAATTTTATTTAGATGTATTGATACAAATATGTCTGCTGAACTTTCATTTCCTATTTTTACTCTGTTATGTATGTCTGATATTTTTTTCTCTTTTAGTGTGTTTGCATCCAAATCATAAATTGCATTTTCATCTGAACGAGTTAGTATTACATTACATCCACTTTGCTCCAGCAAATTTTGTACTTTTAGTGTTATTTTTAAATTTGTTTGTGCTTCTGTTGTTCCATTGCTACTTTGCGCTCCTTCATCTGGTACTCCGTGTCCTGCGTCTAATACTACTGTTTTTCCTGATACTGGTGTTGCTGTTGTTTCTACACTTACATTGTTTGTACCCTCTGTATTTGGGTTTACTACATTTGTATTTATTATGTTCTTATTTTTCATCCCCACTTGAAATGTAAAGGCAAATAGTGCTATTAGCACCCCTGCTGTTATTATTTTTATTCTTTTTTTATTTATTACTAACATAAAAAAACTCCTAACATAAATAATATTAATATTATTTATATTAAAAGTTTATGATTTTATTACTATTTTCTTCTATCAATTGCATAACTGCTTCCCATAACAGATTTTGCTGCGTGTTTTACTTGGGCTCCAACTTCTCCAATTTCTAATATATTGTTAAATCTACCTTCGTCTGCTACAACTACACCTATTGATAATGATGTTAGTGGGAATTTTTCTATTATTCCTTTTCTATTTTCTACTTCTACATATCCATTTTTTAAATCTTCTTCTGTAAAGAATTTTCCAACGTGCCTATCGAAATATGCTAATATATTTTGGCATAATTTTTCACAATTTGTTCCTGGCACAATTGCTACAAAGTCGTCCCCACCAATATGACCTACAAATGTATTTTCTAGCTCATCACTGTGTACTAAATTAACTATTGTTTCTGCTGTGAATTCTATTATTTGGTCTCCCTTTAAGAATCCATATACATCGTTATATGCCTTGAAGTTATCTAAGTCTAAATATAGTACTGAAAACGCTTCTTTTCTTAGTAGCCTTTTTTTCAATTCTGCGTGTATTTGTACATTTCCTGGCAAGCCTGTTAGTGGACTTACTGTTCTATTACTTGCTAGTAGTCTATTTAAGTTCTTTACTGTATAATATAGGTATTTTTCGTCTACTGGTTTTTTTATAAAGAATTCTACTGATTGTTGTAGTATTTTTATTCTATGGTCTCTATCACTTTTTGATGATACTATTATTACTGGTGTTATTGTGTTGTCTTCGTCTTTTCTTATTTTGCTACATAATTCTATTACGTCTCTGTCTATCGCGTCTTCATTTATTACTATTAGCGATGGTATGTTTTTTAGTGCTATGTCTATTTGTTCTGTTTTTACACTTATAAATTTAAATTCTGGGTCGTTTTTAAATAGCTCTCTAAATATTAATATAGAAGAGTCGTCATCATCAATTATATAGATTTCTTGTATCATAGTTTTTCTCCTTTATTTTTACTTTTGTTTTATTATATCCAAAATTATTCTAATGTTTCAAGTCTTTTTTCTTTTTTTGTTTGTTTTTTCTAAGTTCTATTTTTTTGTTTAGTACTTCTGTTATTTCTTTATTGTTGATAGCAGGAAATGCCCTTTTTAGTCTGTACACATTTCTGTATAAATGTAATATTGTTCTGTTTTTCTTTTTGTTTAGCTTTTCTACTAATTCTTGAATATTTTGAGTTGCTGTTTTTTTGTCTTCGTCTTTTTCTTTTGATAGTGCTTTTATTTCTTTTAGTTTTTCTTTGATTTCCTTGTTCAATTTTTCAATATTTTCTAGTGTTCCCTTTATAGTTTTTAATTTTACTATACTTACTATTGTGTCTACTATAAATACTAGTGTTACTATGGATATTACATAGTGTAATATTGTTATATCAATATTTCCAATTATTTGTTGAATAAATGGATGTATAAAGTGTATAAATAATACTCCTATAACTCCCCAACATATTGAATTTGTTAAGCATACTCTTCCTTGTATATTGAATTTATGGTCTGAATAATCCCAATATTTTGTATTAAATAGTTTTTCTAAAAGTACACCAACAAGGTATTCCCATATTGACATTGAAAGTAATGAAATTGTAAATAGTAATAGTATGTGGTCTTTTAATCCGCTTAAGAATAGGAACATTATACATGCACCTATTCCATATATTGGACAAAATGGCCCTATTAAAAATCCTGTGTTTATTAATTTTCTTTCAATTACAGATCTTACTACTGATTCCATTATCCATCCTAAAAATGAATATATTATAAAGTATGTTAGTATTTCAAATATCATTGTTTCCCTTTCATTTTTAACAACCTCCCACGTTAGTATTGTAGGAGGTGTATTGGTTTTTATTTTCTGAACATAACTCTTGCTTCTTCATATACTCCACTTTCGTTATATGCTCTTATTATTAATTTGTTATCTCCTTCACGTAGTGGATATGCATATTCAAATTCTTTTCTTTCTTCTATTGGGAATACTTTATCTAGGTCTAAGCTATTTCTTTCTGCATTTTCGCTGTCTGCGTTTATTGTGAATTCTATTCTTTTTACTCCCTCTTCGTCTGATGCTTTTATTATAAAGTTTTCTCCTGCTTGGTCTACTGTTATGTTTAGTTTTGGTTTAGTTACTGCTTTTATTTCTTGTTCTTCTGTTTGTGTATTATTTTCTATATCTACTACTATTAGTGTTAATGTGTGTAATCCTTTTGGTATTTCTATTGTTTCTTCTGCTTGATTTCCACTTAGTTCTACTTCTTGTTCTTCTTCGTCATCCCAACGGTATGTCATATATGCTAGTTCTTTTTCTGATTCTATGCTTACTTTTAGGTCTGTTCCATTTGCTTCTAGTTGTACATCTATGTTTCTTTGAGCTGTATACATACTTTCGTTTGTTGCTGTTTGCTCATTTATATCTTCTACAAATATGCTTAGTTTGTTGTTATTTCCTGATGGTATTTCTATTATTTGTGATATTTCGCTTTTTGAGTTTGTTTCTATTTCTATTGCTTCTTCATCATTCCATTTGTATGTGACTTTTGATAGTGGTTTGTCATGTGTTATTTGTATTGTTACTTGTGTTCCTGCTGTTTGAGTTACTACTATTATTGGTCTTGTTGCTGATTTTGGTGTTGATGATTTTCCTTTATACATTGCATATGAGCCACTTCCTATTAGGGCTACTCCAAATATTATCATTATTATAGCAAATATTGTTACTATTTTTTGTATTTCTATTGGAGCGTTTGAGATCTTTCTTCTTTTTTCTTTTTTTGTGTTTTCTACACTTAATATTTGATTCAAAGCTTTCACCTCTTTTGTTTTTTCGTTAAAATTATATCATATGCTTTTTTAATTGTAAATGTTTTGATATAAAAATTTTAAAACCGTTGATTGCTCAACGGTTTTGTTTGTTTCTATATTAAAATTAGTTTTGTGCATATGGTAAAACTGCAATATGTCTTGCTCTTTTTACTGCTGTTGTGATATCTCTTTGATGTTTAGCACATGCTCCAGTTGTTCTTCTTGGTAAGATTTTCCCTTTATCGTTTACGAATTTCTTTAATTGTTCTGGATTTTTGTAATCTAATTCAAAGTTTTTATCGCTACATAGTACACATACTTTTTTTCTTTGTTTTCTAAATCTTGGATTGTAATCCTCGTCATAGTTTTTATTTTTTCTATTTTGTTTTTTATCTGCCATTTTATTTCACCCCTCTTTGTTTTAGAATGGTAGGTCGTCACTTGAAGATACTTCGAAGTCTGCTCCCATATTTCCTGGTGCTGTACTTCCAAATGTGTTCTCAAATGCGTTGCTACTGTCGCCTTCTCTTTTGCTGTCTGCAAAGTAAGCTTCTTCTGCAACTACTTCTGTTATGTAGTGTTTTGTTCCTTGGTCATCATCCCAAGTTCTTGTTTGTATTCTTCCTATAACTCCTACTTGTTGACCTTTCTTAAAGTATTTGCTACAAAATTCTCCAAGTTTGCTCCATGCTACTATGTTTATGAAGTCTGCTTGTCTTTCTTCACCTTGTCTTGCAAATCTTCTATTTACTGCTAGGCTAAATGATGCTACTAGTGTATTGTTTGTTTGAGTATATCTTACTTCTGGGTCTCTTGTTAGTCTTCCCATTAATATTACTTTGTTCATTTTCTATCACCTTTCTTACTCTAAATAAAGGTCCCTATTTTCTTTATTTAATTTTGTTTTTCTTTGCTAATTTTTTATTAGTCTTCTTTTCTTACTACGATGTATTTGATTATATCGTCTGTAATTCTGTAAACTCTTTCAAGTTCTGCTATTGAAGCTGGATTTGCTTCGAAGTTGAATAGTAGGTATGTTGCTTCGCTGAATTTTTTTATTTCATATGCTAATTTCTTTTTACCCATATTTTCTACTGATTCTACTTTTCCGTTTTCGTTGATTAACCCTGTAAATTTTTCTTCTATTGCTTTTAATCCTGCTTCATCTACATTTGGGCTAACAATGATTATACTTTCGTATTTGTTCATTATTTTCACCTCCCTTTGGATTTTTAACCTACATTTTCTGTAAGTAGAGATTTGAAATTGCACAAAAAATAGCTGTGCTTTTTTCAAAACATAGCTATTTTACCATATTTATTCAACTTTTGCAAGTGTTTTACAAAATTTTACTTTTTATTGAAATATGTTATTAAGTGTTCTATCGTTTCTTTATCTTCTTTGCTTAAATGTTCATATCCCGCTATAGAATATTCTAGGCTTTTGTTTTCTTTGATTTTTAAATGCTCGCTAAAAATTTGGTCTAATGATACTTTGAATAAATTACATATTCGTATTAGTACTTCATATGATGGTTTTGATCTATCTTGTTCTATGTCACTTACATATCTTACAGATACTTCTATTTCTTCTGCCAGCCTTTCTTGTGTGTATCCATTGCTTTTTCTGATTTGTTGTAGGTTTTTTCCTATCTTTATTGTACTTGTTTTTCTCATTATTTTACCACCTATTTTGCTTTTTTGCTTATCTTATCAGATTTTTTCTTTTGCTTAAACGAAGTGTTTTCGTATTCTGCCATATTTTATTTCTATATTTCTTTTAAATATTCTTTTAGTAGCTTGTCTAGTTCTTTTCTTTCTTGTTCTATTTTATTTCTTCTTTCTCCTTTTGTTATCATTTCTTTTATTTTATTTAACTTTTCGTTTATTTTATTTTTTAAATCTTCCATTTTTTATTCTCCTATTCTTTTTTCTTTAGTGTGTTTGTTTTTTTGCTTTTTTATTCTTTTATATATTATTTTGTTTTATATGTCAAGTTTTATTGTCTAGTAAAATATTGTGTGCAAAAAAATATGCAACTCTTGTTTTTTAGTGACGTATTTTTTGTTACCTTCTTTGTTAACAAATATAATACTTTCATTAATGCTTCTTTTGTTGGTTATACACTTCTGGCTCTATTTAAGCTTCTAACATTGTTTGTATCACTTTTCCAAACGATTTTTTAGTTTGCTCTCTATGTCAAACGCTGTTTTTACGTCTCTATTCTTCAAGATTTCTTTTACTAATTTGCTCATTGCTTCTTCTGCTACATTTCTTTATTTTTCTTCCATTGAAAAAATACCTCCTTGATATATTTTTATTATATCATAAAAGGTATTTTTCATTTTACACAAAATTTCTTACACTCTCATTTTTTATCTTTTTATTCTGATACTAGCACAAAGTCTGTACCTTGTGGCTTAACTTTGACTCCAGATTTTAGATGAACTAGCGGGCGAAGACCATAACCATACGAGCTAAACCATGATGTATTATTTCCTAAACCAGCCATCGTTCCCACATCACCCTTGTAATTAATACCAATCATAAATTTAGGGGCATATCCAGATCCTGTAGATCCAGAATCAGCTGAAGGCGAAGATAAGTAATACCCATTGCATCCATCGAAAACCGTGCTATGTGGATAATATAATTTATCCTGATATCCTTGTTTTGCACTCATTTCAGAAGAAGATATAAAATACACCCCTTGGCCGACTTCTTGTTCCTACATAATATCCATTAGAATTTGTTTGATTACAATACAACTTATCTTCTATACTTGTTTCAGTTGTATATTTCTTATTCCAACTTGCTATCCACATTTCTAATGTAGGTCCTCCAATTACATTGTTTTCTTCAGTCCATCTTGAATCTCTAAATGAATTCCATTTTGTAACATCTAATAAAGACGCTGTTATCTTATAATTGCTATTGCTTGTTGTAAACGCTGATAGTTGGTTTAGCATGAACCTGTTTGCTATTGCTGTATCTATACTTGTTACTTTAAAGTCACTACTACTATTCCAATAAATATTATAATTTCCAATGTCTGTAAATCCTAAACTTGTTTTTTGACTTGCTAATTTACTTACTGGCACATAATCACTTGCTATTAAGTATATATCATTTTCTTCTGCATAAAATATTTTCCATTCTACATCTAAATCAGCTTGGTTTCCTTCTGCATCTGTTACTTTTAATGTATCTCCATAATTTAATACTTTTCCTTCTGTTACTCTTTTAAATATGTCAGGATCTGTAGCTATATCTTTTGCTTCTATTAATTCTTTATCTTTGGTTTCATCTTGTATCTCAACATTTCCATTTCCATCTATTATAACTGTTTGTCCGTCTAATGTTACTGTTATTGGGAATGTATCTCCTTCTACACTTGCTTCTGGAATATGTGCTGATATATTAGATTTTAATGTATCCAAATCTAATGTTCCATCTTCTCCATAGCTTCC
Organism: uncultured Clostridium sp.; assembly: GCA_947648905.1. Classification (GTDB taxonomy): domain Bacteria; phylum Bacillota; class Clostridia; order TANB77; family CAG-508; genus CAG-269. The sequence goes on from CANSPP010000008.1 coordinate 45,758, forward strand.
CATTACTTCTATTTGTATTCTTTCTTTTGCACTTGCATTTTCTGTATCTTTCTTTGCTGTTACTGCTTTTGTTAATATCCCATTGTCACCTGTTAATGTACTAATTGCTACTCCCGCAAGTATTAGAAGTACAATTATTGTTATTACTAGCGCGATTAATGTAATACCTTTGTTATTTGTTTTTTTATTTTTTATTTGCATAAAAAATTTCCCCTTTCTTTTGTTTTGTTTTTTCTTTTGCTTTACTGCTTTTTATTTTATTACATATATTTATATTACGTAAATAACTAATACGCTATTTTATTTATTTAAATTATTTTCACTTTTGCAAATAGTATTCCTACCTATTCACTTTTCTAACAAAGATATTAAATTTTCAAGGTTCTTTTTACTATTTACAAAAATAGACTTAATTCATAAATATTTTATAAATAATTACGAATTAAGTCAAGATGTTTTACGATTTTATTTCGCACTCATAAATAGTGTCAATTGAAAAAATACGCCACTTTCAAGTGACGTATTAAATTTGGTTTTTCACATAGCTCAGTTCTACTTTATATAAAGTGTGAGTCTGGTGCTACTATAGTTTAGGTAAACAAAGTCTGAATACTCGCTGTTGGCACCGTAGTTTGGGAGACTGAGGCTACGCTCTGCTGGTGAATAGCTGGTGTAAGAATAGCCACCACGATCAACTCGAGCGTCGAAATCTCTAACCTCTAATGTCCACTCATAATTATTTCCTAATAAATCATATACATTCTTTATCTTATCCGTTTCTACAAATCCCGTCCTTTTTTGTTCATCTTGATTTCTAACTGCTCCAGCTACTGGAGTTGTAGAGTTAACATTCACATTACTATCTTGATGCATCCAATTCATCATGGCATCATATTGACTTCCCCATATCATACTACTTACTACACTTTTACTTGTATCTGTTTTCAATGCAAAATTCTTTGCTTTATTATATAATCCATACCACTTATTTGTATCAGCCTGTGAAGCATCTGTTGATGTTACATTTTTCTTTGATTGTGCATTTTTACTTGCATCTAAACTCATTTCATATCTTGCTACATAAAATCCCTTATTTCTATTTACACTTTTTATCATATCATTATATGCTTGTTGCATTTCTGTTTGAAAACTTGCTTGTGTTAATCCTATACTATTCAATTCCACATCATTATCGCAAGTGCTTACGATACTTGGTTCTCTATAATATGGAGCTGTACCACCCTCAGTTGTTGTACATCCACTTTTTACAGTTGAGGCTGTATCAGTAAAATCATATAATAATCCCCTATATTGTGGATTTGCTTCTGTTCCCAAGTTTACTGCCATTGCTTTATTTGTATTTCCATTTGCTTCTGTGTCTGATATAGCAGTTGGTACTGGTATCCATACAAATTCATTTCCATCACTATTACCTTCGGCATCAAAATGGT
>CANSPP010000009.1 GCA_947648905.1 uncultured Clostridium sp.
TAAATATTTTATAAATAATTACGAATTAAGTCAAGATGTTTTACGATTTTATTTCTGTTTGTTTCACGTTTTTGATAGATGTTTTTCGCTTAACTTTCACGTTTTTGATAGATAGTATTGCTTTGAGTTTCACATTTTTGGTTATAAACCACTTTTCCAAATTTCCATTCATTAACCTTTTTCTGTAACTCAATAATTGGAATTGGAAGTATTGAAATACTTAGAGCAATAATCCATTGAGCTTGATTTAATGGTACTAGTTTAAATACTTCTGCAAATGTTGGAATTATAACTACTATTGTTTGAACAAATAGTCCTAATATAAAGCTTCCTATTAAGAATTTATTTTCAAAAATCCCTACTTTGAAGATAGATTGTTCACTTTTTATGTTGAAACTGTGGACAAGTTCTAGTAGTCCCATTGCTACAAATGCCATTGTTCTTCCTACTTCTACTCCGAAGTATTTATTACCAATGCTAAATGCTACTAGTGTTAGCATTCCTATCATTATTCCTTCTACTATTATTTTGTTCCATAGTCCATCTGCAAATATACTTTTTCTGCTGTCTTGCGGTTTTCTGTTCATTATGTCTTTATCTGGTGGCTCTAGCCCTATTGCTATCGCTGGTAATGAGTCTGTTACTAAGTTTATCCATAATAGTTGTATTGCAAGTAATGGCGATTTTAGTCCTAGCACTAGCCCCATAAAGATTGTTACTATTTCTCCTATGTTTGTTGCAATAAGGAAGTGTATTGCTTTTTTTATGTTGTCATAGATGTTCCTTCCTTGTTTTACTGCTTTTACTATTGTTACAAAGTTATCATCTGTTAGTATCATATCTGATGCATTTTTTGCTACTTCTGTTCCGTTTTTTCCCATTGCTATTCCTATGTCTGCACTTTTTAGTGCTGGACTGTCATTTACTCCATCTCCTGTCATCGCTACTACTGCTCCTGTGCTTTGCCAAGCTTTTACTATTCTTACTTTGTGTTCTGGTGTTACTCTTGCAAATACAGAGTATTCGCTTATTTCTTTTTCTAATTTTTCTTGTGGTATTTGGTCTAATTCTTTTCCTGTTATTGCTTTGTCTCTTGCTCCTAATATGTTTAGGTCTTTTGCTATTGCTTTTGCTGTTGCTATGTGGTCTCCTGTTATCATTACTGTTTTTATTCCTGCTTTTCTACAAGTTTTTACCGCCTCTTTTACTCCTTCTCTTGGTGGGTCTATCATTCCAATTAGTCCGTACAAAGTTTAAATCTTTTTCTATGTTTTGACTGTCTATTTTCTCTGGCAGTTTGTCTACTTCTTTATATGCTACTGCCATTACTCTTAATGCCTTTTGAGCCATTTTTAAGTTGTTTTCTTTTATTCTTTCTTTTTCTATGTTAGATATTTTGCATCTATCTAATAATACATCAGGAGCTCCTTTTGTTATAATTCTATATTTGCCATCTATTTTATGAATTGTTGTCATCATTTTTCTATTAGAGTCAAATGGTATCTCATTTACTCTTGGCATTTCTTGTTCCAATTGTACTTTGTTTATACTGTTTTTCAATCCATTTTCTACTAGTGCAATTTCAGTTGGTTCTCCATTTACTTTGTTTTTTCCTTGTGTGTAGCTTATTTCGCAATCTGTGCACATCGTACTTAATTCTGTTGCAAATGCTTTGTTGTTTGCAATTATTTCAACTACTGTCATTTTATTTTGTGTTAATGTTCCTGTTTTATCTGAACATATTACTTTACTACTTCCAAGTGTTTCTACTGCTGGTAACTTTCTAATTATGCTATTATTTTTTGCCATTTTAGTTACACCAATTGAGAGCATAATTGTAACTATTGCGGGTAGTCCTTCTGGTATTGCTGCTACTGCTAATCCTACTGATGTCATAAACATTTCCATTGGTTCTATGTTTTTTATTAGTCCTATCATAAAAATTATTACACATATTGCTAAACATACAATTCCTAATATCTTTCCTACCTGACTTAACTTCTTTTGAATTGGTGTTTCTGGCGCTTCATCTTCTATTATCATATTTGCGATTTTTCCTACTTCTGTATTCATTCCTGTATCTGTTATAACTGCTTTTGCATGTCCATTTACCACAATACTTGCCATAAACGCCATATTGAACCTGTCCCCAATTGTCACTCTAGAAGATTGTACTTTTCCATTTATATTCTCAAGTGGAGCTTTACAAATCATATCAGCATCTTTTGTAACTGGCTCTGTTTCTCCTGTTAGGCTTGACTCCTCCACCTTTAAATTATGACTTTCAATCAACCTGCAATCTGCTGGTACGTAGCAACCAGCCTCTAGTATGATAATATCTCCTGGAACTAACTCCTCTGCATTTATCTCTGATATGACATCATCCCTTAATGTTTTTGCTTTTGGAGGAGTCATCTGTTTTAGTGCCTCTATAGACTTCTCAGCCTTTGCCTCTTGTACTACTCCCATTATTGCATTTAATATAACTATCGCAATTATTATAATTGAATCCACATAGTCATTTTCTCCCTGTATATAAGAAATTCCAGCAGACACAATTGATGCTACTATCAATATTATTATCATAAAATCATTAAACTGTTTTATGAACTTTACTAGTAAAGTTTCCTTAGGTTTGTCCTTCAACTTATTCTTGCCATACTTTTGTTGTCTAAAGACAACCTCTTCTTTTGTCAACCCTGCTTTTCTGTTTGTCTTAAGCGTTTTCATCGCCTCTTCTTTTCTCAATGTTTCCCACATAAAAATCTCTCCTTTGTATATTATCTTTTAAATCTTATGCGGGTTGTCCTTATTTATTCCTAATTATATATAATTAAAAAATAATATAACTCTATTTCCTTTACTTTCACTTTTTGACAAATTTTGTCATATTATGTTTTAGGAGGTATCAAATTATGTTTATTTATCAAATTGTTTTAGCTATTTCTAGTAGTATTGATTCTTTAGGAATTGGTATTACATATGGGATTAAAAATACTTCTATTTCTAAATTTGGTAGAATTATTTTATTTGTCATTTCGTATTTTATAACTTTCATAGCTTTATTATTTGGTAATAGTATAAAGGATATCTTCTCTGATTTCTTGACCAAATTATTTGGATTTGCGATTTTATTTTTTATGGGTGTTTTCATTTTTATCCAAGGTTTAAGAGATGATAGTGTTTCTGCCGATTTTGATAATTCTAATTCTATTGATTATAAAGAAGCGTTGTTCTTGGGCTTTGCTCTTTCGATTGATAGCTTTTGTATCGGAGTTGGTGGCGGTATTATAGGAATTAGTTATTCTATTTTTCCTTTTCTAGTTTCTATTTTCCAGATGTGTTTTTTATGCTTTGGAAATTATTTGGGTAGAAAGCTTAATAATTTAAGTCGTTTGCCAAATAATGTTTGGTCTATTATATCAGGCGTTCTTTTGATGTTTATTGGTGTTTTGAAGTTGATGTTTTAATTTTATATAAAAAATCTGCCAAAAAGGTCCGTCCCCTTTGGCAGATTTTATTTTACTATTTCAACTTCATTGATAGTAATTTTGATATTCCGTTTTCTTCCATTGTTACACCATATACTGTGTCTGCTGCTTCCATTGTTCCTTTTCTATGTGTAATTACTAAGAATTGTGTGTTTTCTGAAAATTTCTTTAAATATTCTGCAAAACGATATACGTTTACATCGTCTAGTGCTGCTTCAATTTCGTCTAATACGCAGAATGGTGCTGGGTTTATTTTTAGTATTGCAAATAGTAATGCTATCGCTGTAAATGCTTTTTCTCCTCCTGATAATAACATCATATTTTGTAGTTTTTTTCCTGGTGGTTGTACGTTTATGTCTATTCCACATTCTAATATGTTTTCTTCATCTTCTAGTTTTAGTGATGCATTTCCTCCACCGAATAGTTCTTTGAATACTTCTGCGAAGTTTTTGTTTATTATTTCAAATTGTGTTTTGAATTGTTCTTTCATTGTTACAGTCATATCTGATATTATTTTTCTTAGTTTTGCCATTGTGTCTTCTAGGTCTACTCTTTGTTCACACATAAAGTCGTATCTTTCTTTTAAGTTTTTGTATTCTTCTATTGAGTCTACATTTACACTTCCTAATTCTCTTAGTTCTTTTCTTAAGCTGTTTACTTTCTTTTGCGTTAATGCTATGTTTTCTGGCTTTTTGTATTCTTCTCCTACGTTGTTTGGTGTTAGTTCGTATTCTTCCCACATTTTGTTGATTATTGCTTGTATGTCTTCTTCTAATTTTGTTTTCTTTACATCTACTTTTACTATTTGTGCTTTTAAGTCTTCTATTATTTTAAATTTTTCTGTTATTTCGTCTTCTTGTTTTGCTAATTTTTCGTTTTTGTCTATTCTTTCTTGTTTTAAATTTTCCACTTTTGTGCCACTGTTTTTAACTTCTTCTTTTATATTTTCTATTTTTTCTTGTATTTCCTCTATTGATTTTTCTAAGTTGAAGTTTTCTTGGCTTATTTGTTCTATTTGCAAGTTTTTGTTTTGTATGCTTTTATTTGTATTTTCTATGTCTAGGTTTATTCTTTCTTGTATCTCTTCTATTGATGTTTCGCTTTCGTCAAATGATGATACTGATATTTTTAGGTTTGTTATGTCAAAGTTTAAGTCGTCTACATATTTTTGGTTATCTTTGTTTAGTTCTGCAAATTCGTTTATTATTTTTGTTAGTTTTTCAGTTTCTTCTGTTAATGTTCTTATTTCTTCTTCTATTTTTATTTTGTTTTCTATTGTTTGCTTCTTTTGCTCTTCTAAACTTTGATTTTCTTTTCTTAATTTTTCTAGTCTTTGTTCTATTTTTGATATATTTTCTTCAACTGATACTAGTTTTTGTTTTTCTGTTGCATATGTAATGTCTATTTCTTGTAGTTCTCTTTCTAGGCTAGTTGCACCTTCTAAAATATCTTCTATACTATTTTCGTAGTCTTCTTTTTCCTTTTCTAGTTTTGCAATTTTTTCTTTTATTGCTTTTATTTCTTTTTCTAGTTTTTCTATTTCTCTTCCACGTCCTAGAATGTTTACTGTTTTTTTAGCAACTGAACCACCTGTTATTGCTCCTGATGGATTTATTACATCTCCTTCTATTGTGATTATTCTAAATGTATATCCATTTTGTTTTGCAACTTTTATTGCTGTTTCCATATTATCTACTATTACAGTTCTTCCTAATAAATTTGTTATTATTTGTTCATATTTTTTGCTATATTTTATTAGGTCTGATGCAATTCCAATTACACCTTTTTCATTGCCTTTTATTCTGTCAATTTTTTTACCTTTTACTGATGTGATTGGTAAAAATGATGCTCTACCTAAGTTGTTTTTTCTTAAATGTTCTACTAGTTTTTTTGCATCTTCTTCTGTTTCTGTAACTATGTTTTGCAAGCTTGCTCCTAGGCACATTTCTATTGCTGTTTGATATTCTTCTGGTACTTCTATTATGTTTGCAAGTACTCCGTGCATTCCTTTTCCTAGGTCTTTTATGTTTTCACAGTCTTTTAAAAGTGATTTTACGCTTTTTACATATCCTTCTTTTTCTTTTTCTGTTTCTATTAAGAATTTTAATTTTGATTCTTTTATTCTCATATCACTTTGATATGTATTTATTGTTGTTTCATATGTTTTTATTTTTTTATCTGATTCTTCTCTTTTTTTGCTTATTTCTTCTAAATTTGCAACAACTTTGTTTCTTTTACTGTCTATTTCGTAAAATCCTTTTGCTATCTCGTCTTTTGTAAGTCTTGTTGCGTCTAGCTCTAAGATATTTGTAGCTATTTCTGTTTTTATCTGTTTTTGTCTTTTTTCATAGTTTTCAAAGTTGATGTCTTGTGTGTTCATATCTGTTTGTAGTTCATATTTTTTGTCTATGTTCTTTTCTACTTGTGCTTTGTTAGCTTCTATTTCTAACTCTTTTGCTGATAACTTGTCCATTATTTTTGCTAACTCAGTTTCTTTTTCTTCTAGTTCTTTTGCAAATTTTTCTCTGTTTTGTTTTAGGTTTTCTTTCTTTTCTTGTTTTTGTTCAATTTCTTGTTTTAGTTCTTCTAATTTTTGTTTTGCTTCTTCTATTTCTTTTTCATATCTTTGGCTATTTTCTTTGTTGTTTGCTATTCTTGTGTTTGCTACGTTTATGTCTGAGTTTAACATTTCTATTTCTTTTTGACTTTCAAACCCTACGTTTGACATCTCTTCTATTTTTATTGTTATTTCGTCTATTTGTGTTTTTAGTTCTTCTTTTAATTGTTTTATTCTTTCTAGCCTGCCTTCTTCTTCATTGCATTGATTTTGGTAAATTTCTTCATCTTTTACTATTTCTGTTAAACTTTCTTTGTATTTTTCTATATTGTATATAAATAGTCCTATTTCAATACTTTTTAGTTCTTCTCTTAAATTTAAATATTTCTTTGCTTTTTCTGCTTGAATTTTTAGTGGGTCTATGTTTGTTTCTATTTCTGATAGGATATCATTTATTCTAAGTAAATTTAGTTTTGTTCTTTCTAGTTTTTTCTCTGATTCTTGTTTTCTTGTTCTGTATTTTACTATTCCTGCTGCTTCTTCAAATATGTTTCTTCTGTCTTCTGATTTGTTACTTAAAATTTCGTCTATTTTCCCTTGCCCTATTATTGAATAGCCATCTTTTCCTATTCCTGTATCCATAAATAATTCTAGTACATCTTTTAATCTGCAAGGTACTTTATTTATGAAATATCCTGTTTCTCCGCTTCTATATATTTTTCTTGTTACTGTTACCTCTGTATATTCTATTGGTAGAGCTCCATCGCTATTATCAAATACTAGTGATGCTTCTGCAAACCCTAGTGACTTTCTGCTTTGTGTTCCTGCAAATATTATATCTAGTGATTTTGTTCCTCTTAGAGATTTCATACTTTGCTCTCCAAGTACCCATCTTATACTATCTGATATATTGCTCTTTCCTGAACCGTTTGGTCCTATTACGCTTGTTATTCCTGGCATAAATTCTAATACAGTTTTATCTGCAAATGATTTGAATCCTTGTAATTCTAGTCTTTTTAAATACATTTATTATCACCTTTACGTTTTGTTCTCTCACCTAGTTTATACTATTTTTGGGCTTTTGTAAAGTTTATTTTTTAAAATCTATTCCTGCTATTATTTTCGCAATGTTGTATATCAATTTTTGTTTTTCTGGTGTACAACCTGATAAAACATTTTTCATTTCTCTGTCTAAATATATTTCTGTTCCAGTGGTTGTCCCTGTTATTAATTCAGATACATTTATATCAAGTAATTCTGATATTTGTACTAGTCTTTTTAAGTTGATATTTGCTTCTCCTCTTTCTACTCTACTTAAATATGCAATTGATAAATCCATTTTTTCTGCTAACATTTCTTGAGTTATTCCTTTTTCTCTTCTTTTTTGCTTAATTCTTTCTCCTATTATGCCGAAATCTAGTCTTGATTCGTCTGTTTCCTCTGTCATTTTTATCATTCCCTTCTCTTTATATTTATGCGTTCGTTTTATTGTTAAATAAAATTTAACATATAAGGAAATTGAAGTCAAAAGCATTTTTTCCTTATATGTTAATATTTATTTCATAATCCTTTGCATTGCTCGTTATTTTTCTTTTATTCTATCTTTTTCATTTTTTATTTTACTTGTTCTGCATATTTGTTATTTACTATTTTGTCATATGGAGCGCTTTGTTGTAGTTCTCCAGCTTGTGTCATTACTTCTTGTAATCTATCAAATGCTTCTTTTTTTAGTACTGGTGTTTCGTTCCAAGCATCTATATCCATATAGCTTTGTACAGCTCTTGCTAGTTGTTCTACATCTGTACTTGGGAAAAAGCTTTGTATTGCCTCAGCTATTTCTTTGCTTGAATGTTCTTTCACCCATTTTTGTCCTTTATATATTGCGTCTGTAAATTTTTGTATTGTATCTTCATTGTTTGCTATATAGCTTTTTTTAGCAAAATATGCTGTATATGGAATTTCTCCTGAAGCTTCTCCTACAGATGCTACCACATAGCCTTTTCCTTGTTTTTCTGTTTCTGATGCTGTTGGCTCAAATAGTGTTACATAGTCTGCGTTTCCACTTGAAAATGCTCCTGCCATTAGGTCAAATTTAATGCTATCATCTAGTACTAAATCTGAACTTGGATCTATTCCGTTTTTTCTTAGTACATATTCAAATGTCATATATGGCACTCCGCCTTTTCTTCCTGGTATTACTGTTTTTCCTTTTAGGTCTTGCCAACTGAAATTATCTGTATCATTTCTTGCAACTAGGAAAGAACCATCTTTTTTAGTCATTTGAGCAAATACTTGACAATAGTCTTCTTTTCCTTCGTTATATACATATATTGAAGCTTCTGGTCCTGCAAATCCAATATCACATTGATTACTTAAAACTGCTGTCATAACTGCGTCTGCTCCTTGACCTGTTGATAATTCTATGTCTATTCCGTTTTCTTTAAAAAATCCTTGGTTTATTGCTACATATTGTGGAGCATAAAATACTGAACGAGTTACCTCGTTTACTTTTATTAGTTTAGCTTCTTCTGTGGCTGTTTCACTTTTGTTTGTTTTTATACTAATTATACCTATTACAACTAAGGCTATTACAATAATTGTAATTACACTTATAATTATTTTCTTTTTCAAAATATTTCCTCCTTTTATTTACCAAGCGTTCTACTTGGACTTTAAGTTTATTTGTATTTTTTTGATTTTAGGATAAATTTTTCAAGTAGTAATACTGCTAAATACATTAGGCCTGCTACAATTCCTAATATAATTACACTTGTCATAACTAAGTCTAGTTTGAATACCTGCCCACCATATACAATTAAATATCCGAAGACCTGCTTTTGATACTAAAAACTCTCCTGATATAACACCTACTAGTGAAAGCCCTATATTTACTTTTAATGAATTTATAAATGTTGATAAATTTGCTGGTATAATAATTTTTCTTAAAATTTGAAATTTGCTCGCCTTAAATGTTTTTGCCATTTTTATAACTTCTTTATCTGTTTTTAAAAATCCATTTAAGTTTTCTAATATAGTTACTATTAAAGATATTGCAATTGCCATTACAATTATTGCAGGCGTTCCTGCGCCTACCCAAATTATGATAATTGGCCCGTAATGCTACTTTAGGCAAACTATTTAAAATAACTAAGTATGGTTCTGCAACATCTGAAAGAAATTCTGACCACCATAAAATAATTGCTATTAGTATTCCAATTAGCGTTCCTAACAAAAATCCTACTATAGTTTCATAAACAGTAACCCCTATATGCATAATTAAATCATTTGATTGCAAGTTCATAAATGTTTGCAATATTCTGCTTGGCTGACTTGTAATAAAACTGTCTATCATTCCTTTATTTGCTGCAATTTCCCATATTGCTAGAAAAGCTACTAATATTAATATTTGCGTAAATAGTACTAAGTATTTTTTACTTCTTATGCTTTTTAAGTATTCTTTCCTTTCTTTTGAAACAATTAACTTATTCATCTACTCCCAACTCCTTCCACAAAGTATTAAAATACTTACTAAATTTGGGATTTTCTCTTGTGTTAATTGGTGTTCTGTTTTCTGTTTCAAAATCAATTTTGCAAATATCTTTTATCGTTCCTGGTCTTTTGCTTAAAACTAATACTCTATCAGACATACTGATTGCTTCTGATATATCGTGTGTTACAATTAGAGCTGTTATCTTTTCTTTTCTTAGTATTGAATAGATATCATTTGTTACCATTATTCTTGTTTGATAATCTAAGGCTGAAAATGCTTCGTCTAATAGTAATAGTTTTGGTTTTACAGCAAGTGTTCTTATTAAGGCTACTCTTTGTCTCATTCCTCCTGATAGTTCAGATGGGTATTTGTCTTTAAATTCATATAAATTATATTTTTTTAGTAAACTTTCTACATATTCTCTACTTTCTTTGTCTTTTTTTCCTTTTACTTCTAATCCAAACATTGTGTTGCTTAAAATATTTCGCCATTCTAGTAAGCAATCTCTTTGCAACATATATCCAATTTTAGAAGATGGACCCTCTACTTTTTCGCCATCTATGTAGATTTCGCCTGTTGTTTTTTCTTCCAATCCTGCAATAATGGAAAGTAATGTTGATTTTCCACATCCACTTGGTCCTATGATACTGACAAATTCCCCTTGGTTTATTCTAAAATTTATTCCTTTTAGTGCAATCACTTCGCCTTCTTTGTTTTGGTATTTTTTGCTGATGTTTTTTACTTCTAATACTTTTTCCATTGTTTTCCTCCTTGTCATTTATCCTATAGTATTTTATGTAAAACATTCGGAAGAAGTTCTATTATTTTGAATTTTGATTATTGTTTTCGAATCTAAAACTATATTAAATCTTGTGGCACATCTGTTTCAATTACATTTAATTGCATATCAATTTCGTAATTTTCAAGTACATTTGTACCTATTGTTTTTTCTTTATAATTAGTTGGTTTTCTCCATTTTTCCTTTCCTGTATAAATTATAATTGGTACAACTTTTGGATAATTGGATTTTGAAATAAATTTTCTTCGTTTGCTCCATTCATATATAATGTCTATACAATAATTTAAAATTTTGTATTCTATGTTGCTTTCTATGGTATCTAAATGTTCAATTAGAAAAAAAGTTTCTTTGTTTTTTTGCCTATAGATTAATGGTAAATCGCTAGAATTATATTTTTTTGCCATATAATTATTTGTATATAATTCTAAATCTTCCTTTTTTACTTTTTCCTTTATATCTAAATATTTGTTAATAAGATGTACTGCTTCTTGTTTATCTTCTAGTATTTTCTTTATTAATGATATTCTCTTTTGTTTTTCTCCTAAATTATAACTAGCCTTTTCTTCTGCAAGCTGAAATATTGCATTTAATCTTAGTTTATGAATGCAATCAATATAATCTTTGTATGTAAAGACCTTCAAAATGTTCCTCCTTATTTAATTATTTTTTGTTTGGAATTTTTTATTTTCGAATTAAATTTCGAATTAAATCTAGATTTGAATTAAAATTTTATTAATAAAATATCTTTCTTATTAAAACACAAAACGGAAGAAAATTCAATAAATTTCTTCCATTTTTTCAACTTTTCATCGCAAAATTCGACACTATTCGACATTGGGACATTTGGGGACGTTTCTTTTTTGTCCTTTGTTCCATCTAATCAAAGTATTTACTTGTTTCTTCTAAATTTTCAAAATTCTTTTGTCTTAATATTTCATAAGTAATTATAGCAACTGAATTAGATAAATTTAGTGACCTTAATGTAGGTAACATAGGTATTCTTATTGTTTTTTTGTTTAAATATTTCTCCAAAAGCCATTCTGGTAATCCTTTTGTTTCTTTTCCATATAATACAAATATTTCTTCCATTTTTGAATAATCTACATCTGTATATGCTGTCTTTCCCTTTGTTGTAGCAAAAAACATATTGTTTTCCTCTGGATTATATTTATTTAAAAAGTCTTCTAATGATCTATGTTCTTCAATATCTAGCTTGTCCCAATAATCTAATCCTGCTCTTTTTAATGATTTTTCGTCTATTTTAAACCCTAATGGATGTACAAGATGTAACTTAGCTCCTGTTATTGCACATGTTCTTGCTATGTTTCCTGTGTTTTGTGGTATCTCTGGTTCGACCATTACTATGTTTATTTTCATTTCTAATCCTTCTTTCCAAATGTCCAATTGGGAAACGTCCCTATATGGACATTTTTTGTCTTACATATTCATAAAGAATAATTCCAGTTGCAACTGATGCGTTCAAACTTTCTGTTTTTCCAAGCATTGGTATTTTGATTTTTTCGTCTGCCATTTTTTGAATATGTGGCTCTACACCATTTGCTTCATTCCCAATTACCACTGCCTTTTTATTATACTTAATATCATATACACTATTTTCTGTTTGTAATGATGATACAACTATTTTAAAGCCATTTTCTTTTACTTCTTTTAGCGTTTCTGCTAGATTTTCACATTCTATTATTTTTATTCTAAATATTGCTCCCATTGTTGAACGTACTACTTTTGGGTTGTATGCGTCTGCTGTTCCTTTTGATACTAGTATTTGTGTTACTCCTATGCTATCTACTGTTCTTAGTATTGTTCCTAAGTTTCCTGGGTCTTGTACATCGTCTAATGCCACTATTATTTCTTCTTCGTAATTGATTTTTTTATCTTCGTTGTTTTTTTCGATAACTGCTAGTATTCCTTGTGGTGCTTGTACTTCTGATATTGTTTTGAATACTTTGTTTGTTACATATATGCATTCGTGTTTTGCTATTTCATACGTTAACTCTTTGCTTATGTTTTCTGCTTTTTCGCAGTCTTCACATATTATTATTTGTTTTATTTTTGCTTTTTCTTGTATTGCTTCTTTTACTAGTTTTATTCCTTCTATTATATATTCGTTGTTTTGGTCTCTGTATTTTTTGTCTTTTAGTTTTTTTATGTGTTTTACAAGTTCATTGTCTTTACTTGATATTATTTGCATTTTATTTCAGCCCTTTCTTGCTTTTATGCTTATATTATATTTGTTGATGTTTTTTAGGTCTGTCCCTAAAAACATCTTTTCAAAAACTCCGTAACATCATTCAAGATTTGTCTTTCATTTGATGAGCCAATTTCTAGTGTAATCATAGGTTTTATACCACTAGAGAACTTAATTTTAGTACCATATTGCTTAATTAGTTCAACTACATCTATTCCAAGTTCTTCTTTGCTTCCAGTTGGTGCAAAGGTAAAGACAACAGCTGTCTTTCTGCTTGCAATTTTTTCTATTTTTAATGGTTTTGCTAGATATTTTATTCTTGCAATATCTATTAAATTTTCCAATTCTGCTGGCATATTACCAAATCTATCAATTATTTCATCAATTACATTTTGTATGTCTTCTTCATTTTTGCATAAAGCGATATTTTGATATATTTCAATTTTTTGGTTAGAGTCACTAATATATTCGTCTGGAATATAGCTTGTTACATTTAAGTCTATTTGTAGGTCTGCATCTGGTCTTACTTCTATTCCTTTCATTTCTTTTACAACTTCATCTAGTAAGTTGCAATATGTGTCATATCCGACTTGTTCTAAGTGTCCTGATTGAATTTCTCCTAGCATACTTCCTGCTCCACGGATTTCTAAGTCTCTCATTGCTATTTTGAAGCCTGATCCGAATTCTGTGAATTCTTTTATTGCTTTTAGTCTTTTGTCTGCTACTTCTGATAGTAGTTTGTCTTTTTTGTATGTAATATATGCATATGCTTGCTTATCTGCTCTTCCAACTCTTCCACGAATTTGATATAGGGCTGCTAATCCCATTCTATCTGCATTTTCTACAATTATTGTATTTGCATTTGGAATGTCTATTCCTGATTCTAGAATCGTGGTACATACTAATACATTTGTGTTTTTGTCAATAAAATCTTGCATAATTTCTTCAATTTGTTTTCCTGGCATTTGTCCGTGTGCATATACAACATTTGCTTCTGGTACTAATTCAGATATTTGTTCTGCTTTTCTTGCTATTCCTTCTACATTGTTAAATAAGTAAAATACTTGACCATCTCTTTCTAGTTCTTTTGTTATTGCTTCTTTTACAACTTCTTCGTCATATTCTAATACATAAGTTTGAACTGGCTTTCTGTTGTATGGTGGTTCGTAAATTACAGACATATCTCGTACTCCTACTATTGACATATGTAGGGTTCTTGGTATTGGTGTTGCTGTCATTGTTAATACATCTACACTCATTTTTAATTGTTTTATTTTTTCTTTTGCTTTTACTCCAAAGCGATGTTCTTCATCTATTATTAATAGTCCTAGGTCCTTGAATTCTACGTCTTTACTAAGAATTCTATGTGTTCCAATTACTATGTCTACTTCTCCTAATTTTAGCTTTCTTACTACTTCATCTTGATATTTTTTTGTTTTAAATCTGTTTAATATTTCTACTGTTATAGGATAATCCTTCATTCTTTCTTTGAATTCTTTGTATTGTTGTTCTGCTAAAACTGTTGTTGGAGCTAAATATGCAACTTGCTTTCCATCCATTGCAGCTTTAAAGGCTGCTCTAATTGCAACTTCTGTTTTACCATATCCAACGTCCCCACAAAGTAGTCTGTCCATAGGTTTTGCGTTTTCCATATCTTTTTTTACTTCTTCTATGCATCTTAGTTGGTCGTCTGTTTCTTGATATGGAAATTTTCCTTCAAATTCGTTTTGCCACGGTGTGTCTTTACTAAAGCTATATCCTTGTGCTTTCTCTCTTTTTGCATATAGTTCTATTAATTCTTTTGCTACTTCTCTTAAATTTTTCTTTACTTTTGCTTTTGTTGTTTCCCACTCTTTTGAGCCTAGCCTATTGATTTTAGGTTGTAAACTATCTCCACCTACATATTTTCTAACTGCATCTAAATCACTTGTTGGAACATATAAAATATCATCATTTTTATATTTTATTTTAATGTAGTCCTTTATTGTGTTGTCCGCTTTTATCGTATTTACACCTATGTAAATTCCTATTCCATATTTTCTGTGTACTACATAATCGCCTACACTTAGGTCTGCATATACAACTTTCTCCGCTTCCTTAAATGCTGATGATACCAGTCTTTTCTTTCTTTTTTCGCTGTTTACTATCTCATCTGCTTGTATTACAATTTGATTTGTTTCGTAGTTTTCAAATCCTGATGATAGTTTTCCTATTGTTATTGTTACTGTGCTTTCTTTGGATGTTACAATTATTGTTTTATCTAGTTTTTCTTCTAGCCTGTTTATTATTTCTCTTTCATCTAGTAATTTCTTTAATTTCTTTGCTTTTTCTTTGTTTTCTAGTAATATATATACTTTTTTATTTTCATTAATTGCTTTTTCTAAATCTTCAAATAAGTTTTCAATTTCACTTTTAAAATAATTGATTTCTCTATAATTAAATTTGTATTTTGGTCCATTTATTTTGCTTTCTGTATCTTGTTTTTCGGCATATATCAGTTGTTTTTTTTCTAGTAGTTCTTCTATTTCGTCCATTCCAAGCATATTTACTATTGCTTCTGGTGTGAATTTTCCTTTTTCTTTTAGTGCTTTTTGTAAATTGTGATTGTCTGTTTTTATATTTTTTGCTCTTGTTTTTATTTTTCCTATTTCGTCTAGAATAATACAATATGTAGAACTTAGATAATCTAATATTGTTGATTGTTCTTGATAAAAACTGTTGAAATATTTATCTATTTTGCTTATATAGTTTCCTGCCCTAATTTGTTCTATATCTTCT
Source organism: uncultured Clostridium sp. (assembly GCA_947648905.1). GTDB lineage: Bacteria > Bacillota > Clostridia > TANB77 > CAG-508 > CAG-269. Next base: position 15,322 of record CANSPP010000009.1, read on the forward strand.
TCATTATCAATTTGATTGCATATTTCTTCTATTTTTCTTTCTAAAATATATTCATGTGCAGGGTATATTATAGCTGTTTCCTTTGTGTTTATTGACCTTTGACTAGTTATATTAAAATCACGAATTGAATCTATTTCGTCTCCCCAAAACTCAATTCTTATTCCTGTTTTTTCATTTATTGCAACATCTACAATTCCACCTCTTACACTAAATTGCCCTCTTCCTTCTATTAAGTCACATCTTGTATACCCTAAATGTACTAATTTTTGCTTTATATCTTCTAAGTCATATGTTTCGCCTATTTTAAATTTTAGCTCATTTTTGTATAATGATTTTTTTGCTGGTAGTTTTTGCATTACTGCTTCTATTGTTGTTGCTACTATTAAATTCTTTTTTGAGTTTATCTCGTTTAGTGCTTCTATCCTTTGGTATGGTATATCTTTGCTTTCTGCTACATAGTCATATGTTACTATTTCTTTTTTAGGAAATAATACTACTTTGTCTGTAAAGTATTTTATATTTTCATATATTTTTTTTGCTTGTATTTCATTGTATGTTAATATACATATTGGCTTTTTCCCAAATTCATTTATTGCTGTTCCTATTTGCACCATTCCAACGTCATTTAAGCCCGATATTGCTACCGGACTTTGTTTTTGTTCTATATTTTTTAGTAATTCTATAAATTTGGAATTTTTCCCTAATTCTCCTAAAATTGTGTTCATTTTTGTCTCCTAAGTTTTCTCATAAGTTATATTATATCACAATTTTTCTTTAATTACTACTATATTTTTTATTTATGCTTCTTTTTCCACTTTTTCTTTCTTTTCTGTTCTTACGTCTTCTTTAGTTAATTCTACAAGTAATCCAAGGCAGAATGCAAATAATGCTACTCCTACTAATAGATTAATTATAGTGTAGCTAAAAGTATACTCTAGCCCCACTATCATTCCTAATATTGGACCTGTTTTTTTCTTTTTTAGTGACAATAACATAAATATTATTGATAATCCTGCCATTGCTATTGCTATAAATGATTGTACTAATTTTTGCATTTGTGTGTATGTTTCTGGGTAGATCCCTACCATAAATATTATTGTTATTGCTTGTATTATTATCATTATTGTTCCTAATAATACTACTACTGATTTGTACCATTTTTCGTTCATATAATTTCTCCTTTCTTTTGTATATTTTCGTTATATCAAATTGTTCAATTTTTGTCAATGAATTTTTTTACATTTTTACAACTAATTTGTCAAATTTAGAGTGAATATACTTTTCTAATTTTCCCATAAAAACTTTAGGCTCAATTTCTTTTTTTGCCACCATATCTAGCCCCTTTTCCCAACTAGCTGTAAGCTTTGGATTTAACATATCTGGCATAGAATTATAAACAATATCATAAATAGTTTCACCTTTTAGTGTTGGAGTAATTATTTGAGTCTTGCTGTTTATTTCCATATATTTAATTCTTTCAAGCTTTTTAATAATTTCTCCTCTAGTTGCTGCTGTACCAATTCCAGCACCTTTTATCTGTTCACGTAGTTCTTCTTCCTCGATAAGTTTTCCTGCATTTTCCATTGCTAATATAATGTTTCCTGAGTTGTATCTTGATGGTGGTGATGTTTCTGCTTCTTTTAATTCAAAGTTTTGTACTTCTAATTCTTGTCCTTTTTTTAATGTTTTTAATATTTCTAAATCTGTCTGTTTTTCATTGTTCTCGTTGTTTTGTTCCAAACTTTCCACAGTTTTTTCACTTGCTGTGGATTTTGTTTGTGGTTTTAACACTTCTAAATAACCTTGATTTATACAAACCTTTCCACTTGCATTAAATGTTTCTTTTGTTTTTTCTTCTTCGATTTCTACTGTTACTTGTATTTTATTAAACTCTGCTGGTGGATAAAATATTGCTAGAAATCTTGTTACAATTACTTTATATACTTGCTTTTGTAAGTCGGGTAATGAATTGAAATTTTCATATCCTTGTCCTGTTGGAATAATTGCATAGTGGTCTGTTATTTTGCTGTCATTTACATATTTTGTTTTTATTAAATTAGTAGAGTATTTTTCATCTACCATCTTTTTTATATACCCTTGCACTTCTTCATCTTTATAGCCTCTTGTTATTCCATTTAAATTTTTGGTTATTTCTTTTGCAACAGCAGTTGAAAGTACTCTTGCATCAGTTCTTGGGTATGTTACTAGTTTTTTCTCATACAAATTTTGTATTATTTCTAGTGTTTGATCTGGTTTTATTTTAAATCTTTTTGTACATTGGTTTTGTATTTCTGCCAAGTTAAATAAAAGTGGTGCATTTTCCTTTTGCTTTGATTTTTTTAATTCTGTTATCTTAGCTTTTTTTCCTTGTAAGCTTGCTATAAACTGTTTTGCATCATCTTCCTTTTTAAAACCAGATTCGTTATATAATTTTGGAGATTCAAACATTTTTGAGTTTTCATTTGCTTTCCATTCTGCTTTAAATGTAGAATTTTCTTCTCCAAATTCTCCGAATTACTTTATAATATTTTGTTTTCACAAAATTTCTAATTTCTCTTTCTCTTGAAACTATCATTCCGAAGTACACAAGTCATAACTCTTCCTACTGAAATTGAAGCTTTGTCTTCATTTATTTTACTTGCTAGACTTCTTCCATATATAATTGATAATAATCTTGAAAAATTTATTCCAATCAAATAATCTTCTTTCGCCCTTAAATATGCACTATCTGATAAGCTATCATATTCAGATTGATCTTTTGCTTCTTTAATTCCACGTAATATTTCCTCTTCTGTTTGAGAATCTATCCAAACTCTTTTTATTTTAGCTTTTTCATTGGGATGTGCCATCATAAAAACTAGCCTTTGTATATACTCTCCCTCTCGCCCAGAGTCACCTGCATTATAGATTTCTTCTATGTCTTCTCTTTGCATTAATCCTTTTACTATATTAAATTGATTTTCAACTTGTGGTATTATCTCGTACTTCCATTCTTCTGGTATAAATGGTAATGTATCTAGTCTCCAAAATTTTAATTTTTCATCATATTTTTCTGGATAACTCATTGTTACTAAGTGCCCTACACACCAAGTTATTATCCATTTGTCTGATTCGAGATATCCATTTTTTCTATTTGTTGTTATTTTTAGTGCTTTTGCAAATTCCATTGCCACAGATGGCTTTTCTGTTATTAGTAGCTTTTTGCCCAATTTTATCATCCTTTATTTTATTTTTTGTTCTATATACTTTTTAGCTAGTTCTTGAATTTTATTAAATCTATTTTTTGTTTCTTCATTTTTAAAGTTAAATCTGTTTAATGTTTTTTCTATAAAGTTCTTTTCTTTTATGTATTTATAGCTTTGTTCAAAATTGAAATCGTATATAAAAGATATCATTCCAACCATTTTATCTAATTCGTTTTTCTTTATTTCATTTTTTATTAATTTTTTATTTAAAAAACTTTCATATACTTCATCAGATATCTTTTGTTTTTCAAGCTCTGTTTCTCTTCCTAACCAAAAAATCTCTACACCTTCATACATTATATCTATTTTGTCTGCATCTTTTATTAATTTGCAAAAAAGTGCTTCTCTTTCAGATAATTCGTTAGTATTTAGTTCATATTTGTTATGGTTTGCTATTGATTTTTTTATTATTTCGTAATCTTTTTCATCTTCTGTGTACTCTTTTATTTGATTTTGGTTAAATAAAATGTCTACTCCTAAGTCTGCATGGTCAACACTTAAATAGTCTTTGTATGTTTTATATTGTTTGTATTGATCAAACCTGCCAACATCGTGCAATAATCCTATCAATTTTGCTAGTTCTGTGTCTTCTTTATCTAATCCTATACCTTCTGCAAGTTTTTTCATTATGTTCATTACTCTTATACTGTGTGCTTGCTTCATTTTTATATTTTTGTTTGTTAAATCATAGTTTTTTGTAAAGTTTATAAAATTTTCTTGTGCTTTTTTTATGTCTGTCACTTTTTTCACCTTCTTATTTGACAAATTATATTTATTTGTATATAATAAATATATAGGAAATGAAACACAGAAATGTGTTGTCACATATATTTAAGTTAAGACACTACATTGCCTGCCAAAGCATAATGTAGTGTCTTTATTTATTCCTTATTTGTCCAAATTATGTATATAACTGTCAATAAGGCTACGTTTATAGTTAGGGAAAAACCCAATGTATATATCAAAAATAATATAAATTCCATAAACACCACCTCACTTTCTCATAGCTAGAAACTATGAAGTTTAGTGGCAACACACATCTGCTTTATATTCATTTCCTATGTTTATTAGTATAGTATATTTCTACTTTGTTGTCTAGCGAACAAAGTAATTTTTTTAGACTTTTTTGGACAGTCAGAAGAATACAGATATGTCCCAAAATGGACAAAATGTCCAAAAGGAAACGTCCCCAATTGGACACTTGAATTTTTTGTCAATTTGTTGTATAATGCAAAAAGTTAACAAAGAACGTTGAGAGGAGCTTTTTTAAATGGAATACAATTTTAATGAAATTGAAAAGAAATGGCAAGAATATTGGGAAAAAAACAAAACATTTTTCACAGATGTTTGGGACTTTTCAAAACCAAAATTTTATGCCCTAGATATGTTCCCATATCCATCTGGTCAAGGGCTTCATGTTGGTCACCCAGAGGGATATACTGCAACAGATATTATGTCTAGAATGAAGAGAATGCAAGGATATAATGTTTTGCATCCAATGGGATGGGACGCTTTTGGTCTTCCAGCAGAGCAATATGCTATAAAGACAGGTAACCACCCAGCTGAGTTTACTTATAAAAATATTGAGACTTTTAAAACTCAATTAAAGATGTTAGGTCTTTCTTTTGACTGGGATAAAGAGATTTCTACTTGTGACCCTAATTTTTATAAATGGACTCAATGGATTTTTAAACAATTATATAATGATGGTTTGGCAAAATTAGTTGAGATGCCTGTTAACTGGTGTGAAGGTTTAGGGTGTGTTTTATCTAATGATGAAGTTATTAATGGTAGAAGTGAAAGAGGAGATTTCCCTGTTGTTCGTAAGAATATGAAACAATGGGTTTTGGATATTCCAAAGTATGCTGATATTTTGTTAGATGGCTTAGATGATATTGATTGGCCAGAGTCTACTAAGGAAATTCAAAGAAATTGGATTGGTAAATCTGAAGGTGCTGAAGTTAATTTTAAAATTGCAGGTTCTGAAGATTTAGAATTTACTGTATTTACTACAAGACCTGATACTTTATTTGGTGCAACATATTGTGTTCTTGCTCCTGAACTAGATTTAGTAAATGAGATTACAACTACTGAACAAAAACAAGCTGTTGAAGATTATAAAAAGCAAGCAGCTTCAAAATCAGATTTAGAAAGAACTGAATTAAATAAAGATAAAACTGGTATATTTACTGGTAGCTATGCTATAAACCCTGTAAATGGAAAGAAAATTCCAATTTGGATTTCTGACTATGTTTTAGCAACTTATGGAACTGGTGCTATTATGGCCGTTCCTGCACACGACGAAAGAGATTATGCTTTTGCTAGCAAATTTGGTCTTGAAATTATTCCAGTTTTAGAAGGTGGAGATGTTTCAAAAGAAGCCTTTACAGGAGACGGTCTACATATTAATTCTGATTTCTTAAACGGATTGAATAAAGAAGACGGAATTGCAAAAATGATTGAATGGCTAGAAGATAAGAAAATTGGAACTAAAAAGGTAAATTATAAATTACGTGAATGGATTTTTGCAAGACAACGCTATTGGGGAGAACCAATTCCAGTTGTTTACTTAGATGATGAAATGAAAGCTTTAGCAGATAGTGAATTACCTTTAGTTTTACCAGAACTTGAAGACTATGCACCATCAAAATCTGGTGCTTCACCACTTGATAAAGCAGAAAATTGGGTAAATACTACATTTGAAGGTAAACCTGCAAAAAGAGAAACAAGTACAATGCCTGGTAGTGCAGGGTCTAGTTGGTATTTCCTACGTTATATTGACCCTAATAACCAAGATGAATTGGCTAATAAGAAATTATTAGAATATTGGATGCCAGTAGACTTATATGTTGGTGGTCCAGAACACGCAGTTGGGCACTTATTATATTCAAGATTTTGGAATAACTATCTATATAACAAAGGATATGTTCCAGTAAAAGAACCATTTGCAAAACTACGTCATCAAGGTATGATTTTAGGAACAAATGGCGAAAAAATGAGTAAGTCTAAAGGAAATGTAATCAATCCAGATGATATGGTAAAAAATTACGGTGCAGACTCTTTAAGAATTTATGAAATGTTTATGGGTCCACTTGAATCTGCTAAACCATGGGACCCTAATGGAATTGAAGGTTCTAAGAGATTTTTAGACCGTGTTTGGAGATTATATACATCTGATTTAATTAAAGATGAAGAAAATAAAAACTTGGAAAGAATTTATCATTATACAGTAAAAAAAGTAACTAATGACTACGAAACTATGAACTTTAATACTGCAATTTCTCAAATGATGATTTTTGTAAATGCTGTAAATAAAGAAAAAGTATTCCCAAAAGAATATGCAGAAGGTTTTGTTAAATTGCTTAATCCAATTGCTCCACATATTACTGAAGAATTGTGGAATATGTTGGGTCATGCTGGCACTATTGCTTATGAAAAATGGCCTGAGTATGATGAAGCTAAAACAATTGAAGATACAATCACTTTGCCTATCCAATTTAATGGTAAGTTAAAAGCTATAATTCAAATTGCTCTAGATGAAGATGAGGCTTCTATTAAAGAAAAGGTTCACGCGGCTATTGCTGATAAGTTAGATGGTAAGACAATTGTAAAAGAAATTTATGTTAAAAATAGAATTTATAATATTGTTGTGAAATAGTTTAAAGCGCTCCACTCTAATGTGAAGCGCTTTTATTTTTGCTAAGGTTTTCATATATATTAGTTTTGTTTTACATAAAGCGAAAGACGTGAAGAATAGTCCTCGGACCAAATATAGTGAAACTCCCCGTCATAACCTTCTGGATCGACAAGCCATCGCCCCGCAACCCCGTAATGGTTCGTCTTCGTACAATCAGAACGGAAAACCCTACAGTCGCTACGTACTCCCTCTAACGTCCATTCATGACTATTCCCTAATAAATCATATATATTTTTTATCTTATCAGTTTCAACGAATCCCGTCCTTCTTTGGTCATCAGTATTCGCAATGGCACCAGTCATTGGATAATGCGAATTAACATTTACATTACTATCTTTATGCATCCAGTTCATCATTGCGTCATATTGGCTTCCCCATATCATACTACTTACTACACTTTTACTTTCATCTGTTTTCAATGCAAAATTCTTTGCTTTATTATACAACCCATACCACATATCCGCTGATGTTGAATCTGCTGTTGCTGAAGGTTGATTTTTCTTTGATTGTGCATTTTTGTCTGTGTCTAAACTCATCTCATATCTTGATACATAAAACCCATGATTTTTATCTACACTTTTTATCATATCATTATATGCTTGTTGCATCTCTGTTTGGAAACTTGCTTGTGTTAATCCTATACCACTTAAATATGTTTTTGTATCATTATCATAAGTGCTTACTATATCTGGTTCTCTATAACTATTTGTAGTTGTTGTACATCCACTTTGTACAGTTGAGTTTGTATCAGTAAAATTATATAACAATCCTCTATATTGTGGATTTTCTTCTGTTCCCAAGTTTACCGCCATTGCCTTATTTGTATTTCCATTTGCTTCTGTGTCTGATATAGCTGTTGGCACTGGTATCCATACAAATTCATTTCCATCACTATTACCTTCGGCATCAAAATGGT